>CAVZIZ010000014.1:0-89834 GCA_963775435.1 uncultured Chloroflexia bacterium | reverse complement strand
AGTGGCACTGGATGAGAACGGCGATCCATTGGCCCTGGCGACACAGGAGGCTGCCGACGTCCTTGCGACCGGCGACCCAACGTGGTGCCCGTCCGGCTCTTCTCCCGGCGATTCCGGATGCGTCAGCGCCACGAAGTTCAACGGCACCGGTGGACTGTTCGAGCAATTGGCTGCCTGCTTAACATGCACGGGCGCGGGAACGATCTACATTGAAAAGACCTATAGCGCCGGCGCCGACGACAAGGGCGGCATCATCTTCGACCAGACCCAGCCGGGCCTGAGCGGCCTGACCGATCTGACCCTGCAGGGTGGGTGGTCCGGCGTGGCGTGCACGGCCGGGGTCGACTGCGTGGCGTCGGGCGACACCAGCACGATCAAGTTGGACGACACCGCGGGCGCGGCCGAGCTTTCGTTCCAGAACTGGGCCAGCGGGTCGCTTACGATCAATGACATCGTCCTCACCAACGCCAATGGTAAGAAGATGGGCGGCCTGGTGGTTGGCGGCGACACCACAGCGAATGTCACGCTCAACAACGTTACGGTCAAAGAAGACCGGTCTGTTGGCTCGTCGAATGCCAACAAGAACGGCGCGAATATCGAAACCACCGGCCGCGTGACCGTCAACGGCGGTTGGTTCTCCGGCAGCGAGAACTCGAATGGCCTGACGATCAACGCCGGACGCGACGTGACGATCAACGGCACGCTGTTCGGCTATGGGAATAGCGGGCTGGAGCTGGCCGCTGCGGCTGGAACTGCGCGTCTCGGCGTGCGGCCTGCAGCAATGCCGGATATGGCCTGAGTGTGGAGACCACCAAAGGCGACATCACCCTGAACGACGTGACCGCACGAGGAAATGGTGCTGGCGGTGTCAGTCTCGTATCGTCGCGAGGTGACATCCTGCTAGACGGCGTCACGGCCGATCTGAATCACGGGGACGGAGTGTACGTCGATCCGCCATCAGACCATATCTTGGTGCAGAATGCAACCTTTACGGGGAACGCGGGGAACGGGCTGACGATCGCGGCCGATAATTTTCACGGCGACATCCATCTGGTCAATGTGGACGCGACGCTCAACGGTGGGGACGGCGTAAACATCGCCGCCCACGATTTCCACGGCGATATCCGCCTGTACGATGTGGCTGCCACGTTGAATGGCGGGAACGGCGTCAACATCGCTGCTCACAGATTTCCGCGGGGACATCCGGCTGCAGGACGTGGACGCCTCCCTGAACGCCGGGAACGGCGTGTGGGTCGAAGCTGCTGAATTCCGCGGCGACATCAAGTTGCAGGACGTGAACGCCTCCTTGAGCGGCGGGAACGGCGTATGGGTCGAAGCCGCCAACTTCCGCGGGGACATCCGGCTGCAGGACGTGGACGCCTCCTTGAACGCCGGGAACGGCGTGTGGGTCGAAGCCGCCAACTTCCGCGGGGACATCCGGCTGCAGGACGTGGACGCCTCCTTGAGCGGCGGGAACGGCGTGTGGGTCGAAGCCGCAGATTTCCGCGGGGACATCAAGCTGCAGGACGTGGACGCCTCCCTGAGCGCCGGGAACGGCGTGTGGGTCGAAGCCGCCGACTTCCGCGGGGACATCACTTTGAAGGATGTGGAGCGCCTCCCTGAGCGCCGGGAACGGCGTGTGGGTCGAAGCCGCCGACTTCCGCGGCGATATCAAATTGCAGGAAGTGGATGCCTCCCTGAGCGGCGGGAACGGCGTGTGGGTCGAAGCCGCAGATTTCCGCGGCGATATCAAATTGCAGGATGTGGATGCCTCGCTGAGCGGCGGGAACGGCGTGTGGGTCGAAGCCGCAGATTTCCGCGGCGACATCAAGTTGCATGACGTGGATGCCGCCCTGAACGTGGCGACGGCGTATGTGTTGAAGCCGCCGACTTCCACGGCGACATCACTTTGAAGGATGTGGAGGCCACCCTGAGCGGCGGGACCGGTGTGAGCGTTGCCGCTGCCGGCTTCCACGGCGACATCACGCTGACGGACGTGGAAGCTTCGTTGAGCGCCGGAATCGATACCGGCGTGAGCGTGATCGCCACCGATTTCCACGGCGACATCCGATTGAAGGACGTGGATGCCTTCCTGAATGCAGGGGACGGCGTCAGCGTGCAGGCGGCCGGTTTCCACGGCAACATACGCCTGGACGACGTGAATGCCTTCCTCAACGGCGGGAACGGTGTCAACGTGCAGGCGGCTGACTTCCGCGGCGGCATCAAGCTGGACGATGTGAACGCCTTCCTGAATGTGGAGGATGGCGTCAATGTGCAGGCCGCCGGCTTCCGCGGCGATATCCGGCTGAAGGATGTCAATGCGTTCCTGAACGGCGGGAACGGCGTGAACGTGCAGGCGGCCGATTTCCGCGGCGACATCAAGCTGGACGATGTGAATGCCTTCCTGAATGTCGAGGACGGCGTGAACGTGCAGGCCGCCAACTTTGACGGAGACGTGCGCATCGAGGACGTCAATACCTTCCTGAACCTGGGCCGCGGCCTCAATGTGGATGCCGTGAATTTCGACGGCAAGGTGAGCCTGCGGGATGTGAACGCCTTCCTGAACCTTAAGAGCGGCGCGGTGGTGCTGGCAGGCGGCCCGATCACGGTCAGCAACAGCAACTTCATCGCCAATGGCGGAGCCGGTATTGTCGCCATCGGCACCGACGATGTGACGCTGAAGCACGTGAATGCGCTGCTGAACGGCGGACCCGGCGCGGTGGCGCTGAGCCTGAACGGACAGGTGCGCGTCAAGGGCGGAACGTACCTGGGCAACGGATGGCTGTTTGGACCCGACCTGGTGGTCGGCGCGGGCGGCTCGAACCAGTTCCCCGGCGGCTCCAACATCCTGATCTGCCATGCGAATTTCGGCAGTTACTATGTCCTGGGAGGCAGTGAGTTCATTTGCCCATAAGGCGAGGCCGGTAAGGGTCTACGAAGGGCCCGGGAAAACCAAGTCCATAACGGGCGGGTAAACACCGCTGGTCCCGAGAACCCATGGCCTCCGGGAAGCGCCAACCTGCGCTTCCCGGAGGCTGCTCTAATGGACATGGGATTGCGATGCCCCGCCGGGTGCTTGGCGGTCCCGCCGGGCAGTACTGCTATAATCCGATTCGGCCGTCACGAGGCGCAAACCAACTAACCGGCGCTGCGAGCAGCGGCGCCATCATCGACGAGGCGACTCTCACCGTCCCGCAGCTTGTTGAGAGAATGGACGCGGTCCCATGAACAAGACGGTACGCATCACGACCCTGGGGTGCTGTTTGGCGCTCGCAGCCGGCGGCTTGCAGCATCGTTCTTTTGTCCCCGCCGCCCCCCCGGCGGCTTCGGCAACGCTGGACCCGTGCAACCTGGTCAATATTCCCGGCGAGGCCGGCAAAGTCAATGCTCTCATGCGCCAGTTTGACGACTATTCTTCGCTGGCCTTCGGAACGCCCCAGTCTCAATTGCTGCAAATCATTCCGCAGATGCAGGATGTGCGTCGCGCGGCCGAAGACCAGAGCGTCCCTGCGTGCCTGAATGACCTGAAGCAGCTCCAACTGCTGCACATGCAGGTGGTACTGGACACCCTGACGGCATTCCAGGCCAACCGCACCAACGCGGAGGCCGTGAACGCGGGCATCGAAGAGGCCCGAAAGTACCACGATCAATACACCGTCGAGTTGGGACGAGTCCTGGGGGTCACCGTCGTGGTGCCACCGAGCGCGACGGCGGGGCCCTTGCCGTCTCCGGAGCCCCCGGCCACCGCCGCGGCGACGGTGGCGGCAGCGATTACTGTGACCAACCCCGGGCCTGCGGCGGTCAATCTGCGCGCGGGCGCATCGGCGGATGCGGCCGCGGTCGGCACTCTGGACGTGGGACAGACGGCGAACGTCTTTGCAAAGTCGCCGGGTGGGGATTGGTTCCTGATCGAGGCGCCGACCGACCCCGGGCACGGGGCGTGGGCGTATGCCCCGCTGCTGCAAGTCAACGGCGGCGATCCGGCGAGCCTCCCGGTCGTGACGCCGGTTCCCTAGCGCCGATTGAAGGCGCGCCGACGGCGGAGTTCAGCACCGGCACGGGCGCGTCGGCAACATGAAATTGGCGATTGCGATGGGCGTGCAGGGCTCTGCCGCACATCGTGCATTGATCGCAGGAGCATGCATGCAATGAAAATCCGCGCGGTTGCGCTTGGCCTGTCCGTCCTTTGGGGCAGTATGTTGCTGGTCGGTTGCGGATACGTCGGAATTGTCCCGCCAACAGCTCCCGCCCCCACGAGGCCGGCCGATACTCCCGTCGTCGTGCCCACGGCCACGCCGGACCCATGCTCCCCCGATAACTTGCCGTCTCAGGTCGCTTCGATCAACCGGGTCATGCGCCAGTTTGACGACGCCGCTGCGATCGCGCGCAGTTCCGCGCAGGCCCAGCTGGATTCGGATATTGCCAATTTGCAAGGCGTTCGCAGGGCGGCCGAGGATGCACAGGCGCCTGCCTGCCTGAGTGCGCTGAAAGACGTCCAACTGGTGTACATGAATACGTTCATCCAGACGCTGCTGGCCTTTCGCAACGGCGCGGACAGCGCCCAGGTGAACCAGGGCATCTCTGTGGCTGGCCAACTGCACGACCAATACATGATCGAAATGGCCCGCCTGCTGGGTCAGCCGGCGGCCTCGCTTCCCAGGACGATGCCCAATTCAGATCAGGTCAACAGCGAAACCCCGACCCCGTCGGTGCTGGTGATCACCAATCCGGGTCCGGACACCGTAAGAGTGTTCATACGGCCTTCGCAGTCCTCCCAAAGCGTCGGGGCGTTGTCCGCGGGGCAGGTAGCGCTGGCGTTGGGTCAAACCAACGACGGCGGCTGGGTGATGATCGAGATACCCGGCTGGCCCGGGCAAACCGCCTGGGTCGACGCGACGCGCGTGCAGTTGGGCGGTGCGGGCGCGCCGCCGATCATTACCGAACCCTAGTTCTCCACAGCGAGCCAGCAGCGGCTGACCGAGCCTCCCAGGAATAAGCGTATCGGGCGTGGCTCCCAACCACCCACGGCGGGCGCGATAGCATCCCCGGTGTGCATGGATTCCAGCGGCCGCGCGATGTAGAATGGAGTCCCTACCAGGATCTGCAGCGGTGCAGGCGGAAGGAGGCGCGGTGTTTCGTAGAATTTGTCCATGGCTGATCGTGTTGAGCATGTCGTTGACGGCCTGCCAACCGCGCATGCCGCTCATCCTGTCAACGCCCACGTCGGTGGCCACGTTTGCGCCGCCAACCGTGGCCGCCGCGACGCTCGCCGTGCCCACGGCGCTTCCCACCATCGCTCCGCCGACGCCCACGCCGACAAGCCAGCCTACCGAACTGCCAGCCGGCACATCCACGCAGGCAGCGCACGCCGACTGGGTGAGCTATCACGACGACCTCGGCGGCTTCACGATCATGTATCCGCCCACGTGGGAGCATTCGGATACCGGCGGTTATCCAGCCGTCTTCCGAACGCAGGTCCCGCCAGGAACCACCCTCGGCGAAAAGGCGATGTGGATCAATGTGGTAAAGGGGGTTGCCGACTGCAGCAATCCCAACGCCGGCGGGTCGGTCGAAACGGTCCCGCCGGAGAACGTCACGGCCGCCGGCGGCATCCACTTCATTAAGGAGAGCGGCGCCGACGCCGGAGCGGGTCAGAGATATGCCACGACCAGCTACAGCACACTCAAGGGTACTACCTGCGTCACCATCACCTTCATCCTGCATTCGTCGAACCCGGGGATGTATTCCACGCCGCCGCCCGATTACGACCCGGTGGCCGAGTCCCAGGTCTTTGACGAGATCCTGAACACGTTTGAATTTGATCAGTAGGGGTTCCCGGGGCGTCGCCTTCCCCCGCGATCGAGAGGAAAAACGAAATGCCTGAAATCGAAATCCCCATGAACGTCGAGGTGCGGTCCAGCAAAGGGCCCTACGGCCGCTCGCGCCTGATGATCCTGGATCCCGTGGCGGACAAGGTCACCCACCTGGTGATCGAGGAGAACGACTTGTCGATGTCCCAACGGCTTGTGCCGCTGAAGTTTGTCGGGGCCACCACGCCGGAACGGATCGAGCTGACCTGCTCGCCGGAAGAGCTGGGCGCCATGGAAATCTTCGTGGAGCAGGAGTTCATACCGGCAGGCGGCCCGATGTCCGATACGATGCTTTGGCCCTATGTGGCGCCAGGCCTCGACATGCTCACGATCCGGCACGAGAAGCTCCCGCCGGGGGAAGTGAAGGTGCGCCGCGGCACCGACGTCCACGCGACCGACGGGCGCATCGGCAAGGTGGATGAGCTGATGGTCGACCAGGCATCCGGCGGCATTACGCACCTGATCCTGGTGGAGGGGCACTTGTGGGGCAGGAAGGACATCTCGATTCCCGTCGACAAGATCGAGCGGATCGAACCGGGTGCCATCCACCTCAAGCTGTCGAAGAAAGAAGTGGAGGCCCTGCCGACGATCCCGGTCCATCGGCCGCACCGCCAGTAAACAGGCAAACGACGCACGGCCGGCACAGGCCCTTAGGCTCATATCGGCGTGACAAGCTCCCATTTGGAGGCCGGCTGCACGTAGAGGCATCAAGGTTCCCGATTTGTTCCGCGTTATTCACGCTGCTGCTCGCGGCGTGCAGCGGCCTGCCGCCAACGCGGTCCGTCGCACCTATCCTTCCCGGCGACAGCATCGGTGATACGCTGATCACGAAGGGTGACGCGCAGGGCGTCACGTTCTCATGGAACGTATCCTGCTCGCCGCAGGGTGCCTCGGGCGATCTTATCTGCAAGGCGCCGGTGGGCCAGCGAGTGAACGTCTCTGCGGGCGTGATCTATCCCGGGGGCGCGAAGTCCCTCGACAGCCTGTGGGCCCAGCATACATCCACCTTTACGCTCGATGACCGCGCTGTGGATCTGGCGGCCTTCGGTACGTCTGACCTGGCCGGCACAAGCCTCACGCCCATTCGTGTCTGGAACGTCGTACTGGTTGCTTCGCATCCGGGGCAGGTCACGGTGCACGAGGCTGGAAGAGTCGATGGCCATCCGTTCGATTCGACGATGACCTACATCTTCGATACACCGTAGGGCGCTCCGGCAAAGCGCTTACGCCGGGGAGTCGTACTTTGAATCCATGGAACCACGGAAACAGAAGAGAGGCGCAACCATGAACGCTCATCCACGAGAACAAGTCAGGACCCTGCTCCTGGAGCGACTTGACACCTTCAGTCGCCAGGAAGTGGATTTGCTCCGCCGTATGCTGGAGCGCAAGCACGTTGCGCGCGATACCAACAAGGTTTTCGACGAGCAACTCACGTTCGGGCAGCGCGTGGCGGACAGGGTGGCGGCTTTTGGCGGGTCATGGCCCTTCATTATCATCTTTGGGTCGTTCCTGGTCGCGTGGGTGGTCCTGAATTCCGTGGTCCTTGCCAGGCTCAACCGGACGTTTGACCCTTTTCCCTATATCCTGCTGAACCTGTTCCTGTCGATGATCGCGGCGATCCAGGCCCCGGTCATCATGATGTCGCAGCAGCGCATGGCGGTGAAGGACAGGCTGGACGCGGCTCACGACTATGAAGTGAACTTGAAAGCGGAACTGGAGATCGCCGCCCTGCATCAGAAACTGGACAGCCTGCGCGAACAACAATGGGGCGAGCTGGTGGAAATGCAGCAGGAGCAGATCCGCATGCTGACCGAATTGCTGCAAGGAACGCAGCCGAGGCATTAGCGGTCCTCGGCAGCCCTGCCGACTGAGGTGGACTTGCCAGCGTGGACCGACTGACATATAATCGCATTCAGGATATTGAATATGAAGGACACAGGCAAGTCCCAGGCTGCACTGTTCAAGACGCTGTCCCACCCGGTGAGGCTGTCCATCCTGGAAATCCTGCGGGACGGCGAGCAGTGCGTCTGCCACATGGAGGCCACCCTCGGACGCCGCCAGTCGTACATCTCACAGCATCTCATTGTGCTAAGAGAGGCCGGGATCCTGGCGGTGCGGCAGGAGGGCTGGAACGTGTACTATCACGTGGTCAAGCCGGAGATATTCGGCGTGTTGGATGCGATGTACGCGGCGACCGGCAAACGCGTGACGATCGCGCACCGGCATGCGGCGGCGGAATGTTCGTGCCCAAAATGCCAGGGCGAAGGCCAGAGAATTTCAGCGCAGGACATCGGGATCCTTCCGCGTTAAGTGAGGCGGGGCAATCTCAAGGAACGCCGTCACGCATCCCCGGGAGGGCATGTCGAGGCAATGAGGATGAGGCGCGTTCTGTTCTTATGCACGGGCAACTCGGCGCGCAGCCAAATGGCGGAAGCCATCCTACGCAAACGCGGCGGCGACCGTTTCGAGGCATATAGTGCCGGCCTCGAGCCCAAGGCCATCCATCCGCTGACGATCCAGGTCATGAACGAGAAGGGCTACGATCTGAGCGGGCAGCGTTCCAAGGGCGTGGACGAATACCTGGGCAGGCCGTCGATGGACACGCTGATCACGCTGTGCGACGATGCCGACAAGAACTGTCCGACGGTGTGGCCGGGGGTCAACGCACGCCTGCACTGGGCATTCGAAGATCCGTCCGCTTTCGAAGGGACCGACGAACAGAAACTGGCGAAATTCCGCCAGGTGCGCGATGCGATCGAGCATACGGTTGGGGAATGGGTGGCGGAAGCGACAGGTGGCGCATGAAAACAATGGGCGTCGCAATTACACCGGGACAGCAGCGAGCCCGTCAGCGGTTGTCGTTCCTGGACCGCTATCTCACCCTGTGGATCTTCCTGGCGATGGGTGCGGGCGTCGCGTTGGGATTCGCCTTTCCCAACGGGGTGCGGTCTTTCAATGCGGCCTTCTCGGTGGGCACGACCAACATCCCGATTGCCGTCGGCCTGATCCTGATGATGTACCCGCCGCTGGCCAAGGTGCGCTATGAAGAGCTGGGGGATGTGTTCAGGAATTGGAAAGTGCTGGGCCTCTCCCTGCTGCAAAACTGGGTGGTCGGGCCGATCTTCATGTTCGTCCTGGCGATCGTGTTCCTGCGCGGCTATCCCGAATACATGGCCGGCCTGATCCTGATCGGTCTGGCCCGCTGCATCGCCATGGTCATCGTCTGGAACGAGCTGGCACACGGCGACTCGGAGTACGCCGCCGGGCTGGTGGCATTCAACAGCATCTTCCAGGTACTGTTCTACAGCGTGTACGCCTACGTGTTCATCACCGTGCTGCCGACGTGGTTCGGCATGCAGGGCGCCATCGTGGACATAACCATCGGCGAGATCGCCCGAAGCGTGTTTATCTATCTGGGGATCCCGTTCCTGGCCGGGTTCCTGACGAGGTTCCTCCTGATCCGCCTAAAGAACAAGGAGTGGTACCATCGGCGCTTCGTTCCCAGGATCAGCCCGCTGACTTTGATTGCCCTGCTGTTCACCATCATCGTGATGTTCAGCTTGAAGGGCGAATACATCGTCGAGCTGCCGTTGGATGTGCTGCGGATCGCGCTCCCGCTGCTGATCTACTTCGCGGGGATGTTCTTCGTGAGCTTTCTGATGGGAAAGGCGGTCGGCGCGGACTATTCCAAGACCGCCACGCTCTCTTTCACAGCCGCCTCCAACAATTTTGAGCTGGCCATCGCCGTGGCGGTGGCCGTGTTTGGAATCTCGTCGGGGCAGGCGTTTGCCGCGGTGATCGGCCCGCTGGTCGAAGTCCCCGTCATGATCGGGCTGGTAAACGTGGCGTTCTGGCTGCAGCGTAGGCTGTATGGAGCATCGCCGGCCGAGGCGGTTGCAAGCCCGTAGGCGCTGCGGTTAGTGGACGGGCGCGGGCTGCGGCGCCGGCACGTCTAACTCAGCCACCGCGACTTCGGACTGGCCGTGGTACACCGAGAACCTGACGCCGTTCTTTCCCGCACGCTTCACCTCATACATCAGGGCGTCGGCGAGGGCGACGGCCTCGTTGGGCCCTGCCGGGGCGGTTCGGAAGGTTGCGGCGCCGATGGACAGGGTCACCCGCAGGTCGCGCCCACCGAACCGCACTGGAATTTCCTGGCCCATCCGCGACATGACCCCCTCTGCCGTGCTCTCATCGGTTTCGGGAAGAATGATCCCAAACTCATCGCCCCCCAGCCGTCCCAGGATGTCGTTACGGCGCAGACAACTCTTGAAATGCCTGGCGACGCTGCGCAAAGCCTGATCCCCCGTGCTGTGCCCCAAGGTGTCGTTGATCGACTTGAAGTCATCGATATCGAGGAAGGCCAAAGTAAAGGGGCGCGCATATCTACTGGCGCGATCGATCTCTGACTGGAGCAGCAGGTAGAAGTGGCCCGGGCTCGCCACGCCGGTGACGAAGTCCGCCCGTGACAGGATGCGTTCGTGTTCGAGCAGAAGGTTGACTTCGGAAAGCAGCCACGCGATGGTGACAAAGAAGCCGAAGCGGATGGCCGCATTCCAAAGGACCAACCCCGGGTAGGAGTATTGATGGCCGGACAGGACGTCGACTGCCAGCCAGACGATGGCGCTGAGGGCGCTGGCCAGAACCCCCAGGCGCCGTCCTCCAACCCAGGCAAGCAGCGCGATAGGCAGCAAGTAGAACAGCGACACGGATAGCTCGTAGCCCGTGAAGAGGTCGACGACGCCCACGGCGGCGATCATCGCCAGGCCGAGCACCAGCAGGAACGTCTGGCCGCGCCTCTTCAGCCCACCGACGGCATTGGCGGCAAGCTGACTAAGCAATGCTGGCGCCCTCTGGAATAGTAGATTGAGCGGCTTTAGATGTCAAACCCCGAGCCCTTCACACGGAACGGTCCCTGCCCGCATCCAAGATACTACTCTTTGGGGGCGGGCGCCGTTGCAGTTTCGACGCGGCAGGACCGTGGCCCGGCGGCGCGCACACCCAATCGCGCACAGGCGCGCTCGCAGCTGCTGATACGGAAGATGCCCGGCCATTGTGCCGGGCATCTTTGTCTTCATGGTGTTGGAGCCGCGCAATCAACAGCCGGAGGGGATGGTGACGTTCTTTGTCGCACCATCGGACCCGTAAGGAGGTATCAGCGCCTGAACGCCGAAATGTATCTTCGATCCCGGGGGGAATGCTGCATTGGATAAGTTGATGGAATACAGATAGCTCGTTTGATTGGCCGGTACTGTCACGAGTACGACGTTTTCATATCCAAGTATGAACAAACTCTCGTTGTTGGAATTATCCGTCCACGTCATGGTTCCGGTAAACGTGGTTGTGCCATCGCCCTGGTCTGCACACGACATTGTGACCTGCAAATTCGAAGGCGCCAGGGGTGTCGCGGGCGGCGTGGCGGTCGGGGTTGCCGTGGCCGTGGCGGTCGCCTTGGGGGTAGGAGTTGCATACTCCACAAGCGAGGCGGGGTCGCCGGTGAGGGTGGCGTACTGGCCCCAGAGCCAGCAGGTCGCCCCTCCGCCGTTGGGGATCTTGATAATCCAGTACTTGGTGATGGTATTCTTTCCGATGACCTCGGCCACGTCGCTCACCGACATGGAATAGATGCTGTTGTAGATCAAGCCGGGACCACTGCGGCAATTGGTTTCCACGCTGACCTTGACCGTGACCGGACCGCTTTGAGCGGGCGCATTGGCGGCAGGTGTATTCGGGGCCCCCGCGGTGTTCGTGGCCGTCGCAGCCGGTGAATTGGGACTCGCCTCGGCGGCAAGGTTGGCGCTAGCGGCGGGCGCGTTGCCATTCGCGGGTGGTTGGTTGCCTTGCTGAAGGATGGCAGCCTGCGCGGTAATCGTCAGGGCGATGGGAGGCAGGGACGACGAGTTTGACGTGTTGATGTTGACGTCGCACGCCTGGAGCACAAGGCCCAGGGCCATGATGGCGCAAACTGCCTTGATGTGGTTTCTCACGGAGCCGATCCTGTTCATTTGAGAACGCACCGATCGATTACGGAGTGCCGTTTGGCGTAACGGAAGGCTCAGGTGTCGCCGTGGGTGTGTTCGTCGGCAGGGGCGGCGGATAGAAAACCTGCAGGGAGTTGACGTCCATGCCGGGGTCCAGTTTGATATCGGTGGCCTGCACCCAACAGGGATCGGTGTAGATCGGGTTCTTTATGATGATCCAGCCGCCGTTGCTGCCGCGTCCGAGGACTTGGACAAACTGCCCCTGGCTGACTGAACTGACCACTTCATATTTGTTGCCCGGACCGACCCAGCACAAGGTTGAATTTACGATTTGGGGTTGCGGCGTCGCAGAAGGCTCGACGGTGTTTTCAGGTGCGGCCGTCGCCGCCTCGGGTGTCGCGGTTACCGCGACCGCACCAGGGGGCTGGTTCTGGCTGCTTGCCTGAGTCAACGCCAGCGCGGCTTGCGTCTGCTCGATGTTCAGTGCCTGGACCGCGGCGGTCAACTCGAAATCAGGCGGTTGGGAAACGCCCAGATTGCAGGCGGGGGAGATGAGGGCGGTCAGGCCAAGCATGCTAACGATCAAGCTTCTTGTTTTCACGACGGCGCCTCCCATCAATGAACACGAGTGTCCCACTGTCACAGCCCCCGTTCTTCAACACGCGGTCTGGAAAGTCGTGGATCTGCCCGCCCCACTCAGTAGGATTCCGACGTATGGGAAACCCAGCCCCATACGACGAAGCCACCTTTTCGGCATTCTACTTCACACAACAAATATTCGCAAGTGTATCCGCATCATCCGATTGAACTTTGTGAATATTGTCGTGTGGAGACCGTGGGCCGGAACAGGTGACTGCGCCTACTGCACGGGCCATCCCAACAACCAGGGCTCCGGCGGCCAGGGGCAAGGTGGGAGCGGACGCAGCAAGCAGCCGTAACCGTGGAGCGGTGCTCGAAGCTGCTATTAACAAAGATGCCCGGCCATTGTGCCGGGCATCTTTGTCTTCATGGTGTTGGAGCCGCGGAATCAACAGCCGGAGGGGATGGTGACGTTCTTTGTCGCACCATCGGACCCGTAAGGAGGTATCAGCGCCTGAACGCCGAAATGTATCTTCGATCCCGGGGGGAATGCTGCATTGGATAAGTTGATGGAATACAGATAGCTCGTTTGATTGGCCGGTACTGTCACGAGTACGACGTTTTCATATCCAAGTATGAACAGACTCTCGTTGTTTGAATTATCCGTCCACGTCATGGTTCCGGTAAACGTGGTTGTGCCATCGCCCTGGTCTGCACACGACATTGTGACCTGCAGATTTCGAAGGCGCCAGGGGTGTCGCGGGCGGCGTGGCGGTCGGGGTTGCCGTGGCCGTGGCGGTCGCCTTGGGGGTAGGAGTTGCATACTCCACAAGCGAGGCGGGGTCGCCGGTGAGGGTGGCGTACTGGCCCCAGAGCCAGCAGGTTGCGCCGCCGCCATTGGGGATCTTGATGATCCAGTAGTTGGTGATGGTGTTCTTTCCGATGACCTCGGCCACAGCGCTCACCGGCATGGAATACATGCTGTTGTAGATCAAGCCCGGACCACTGCGGCAATTGGTTTCCACGCTGACCTTGACCGTGACCGGACCGCCTTGAGCAGGGGCATTACTGGCAGGTGTATTCGGGGCCCCCGCGGTGTTCGTGGCCGTCGCAGCCGGTGAATTGGGACTTGCCTCGGCGGCAAGGTTGGCGCTAGCGGCGGGCGCGTTGCCATTCGCGGGTGGTTGGTTGCCTTGCTGAAGGATGGCAGCCTGCGCGGTAATCGTCAGGGCGATGGGAGGCAGGGACGACGAGTTTGACGTGTTGATGTTGACGTCGCACGCCTGGAGCGCAAGGCCCAGCGCCATGATGGCGCAAACCGCCTTGATGTGGTTTCTCACGGAGCCGATCCTGTTGGTTTGCGAACGCACGGATCGATTACGGAGTGCCATTTGGCGTAACGGAAGGCTCAGGTGTCGCCGTGGGTGTGTTCGTCGGCAGGGGCGGCGGATAGAAAACCTGCAGGGAGTTGACGTCCATGCCGGGGTCCAGCTTGATATCGGTGGCCTGCACCCAACAGGGATCGGTGTAGATCGGGTTCTTTATGATGATCCAGCCGCCGTTGCTGCCGCGTCCGAGGACTTGGACAAACTGCCCCTGGCTGACTGAACTGACCACTTCATATTTGTTGCCCGGACCGACCCAGCACAAGGTTGAATTTACGATTTGGGGTTGCGGCGTCGCAGAAGGCTCGACGGTGTTTTCAGGTGCGGCCGTCGCCGCCTCGGGTGTCGCGGTTACCACGACCGCCCCAGGGGGCTGGTTCTGGCTGCTTGCCTGAGTCAACGCCAGCGCAGCTTGCGTCTGCTCGATGTTCAGTGCCTGCACCGCGGCGGTCAACTCGAAATCAGGCGGTTGGGAAACGCCCAGATTGCAGGCGGGGGAGATGCAGGGCGGTCAGGGCAAGCATGCTAACGATCAAGCTTCTTGTTTTCACGACGGCGCCTCCCATCAATGAACACGAGTGCCCCACTGTCACAGCCCCCGTTCTTCAACACGCGATCTGGAAAGTCGTGGATCTGCCCGCCCCACTCAGTAGCATTCCGTCGTATGGGAAACCCAGCACCATACGACGAAACCACCTTTTCGGCATTCTACTTCACATGACAAATATTCGCAAGTGTATCCGCATCATCCGATTGACATTTTGTGAATATTGTCGCGTGGGGACCGCGCGCATCTGCGGCGTTCCGGTCCATCTGCACGGGGGAGGGGTGGTCGGCCGCCTACGCCTGTGCTGGGCGACCCAAGGTCAAGCGTGCGACAAGCGGGCTGCGTTCACGGATAGGTCGTGTGATAGCTCGGTAAGATGGCGGCATCCGTCAGCATGTTGTGGATTGGGCGACGTTGAGGAATTGTGGCGCTGGAGCTTTCGCGACGATCTAGGTTTGCCGGAATCACCGCGGCGGATTCTTGCTCACATCACGCGGTCCGCTCGTGAGGCGCTCAGGCTTGCGCTGAAGGTCTTCAGGCCGGGCTGGAACGCGCTCCATAGGGTGACGAGCAGCACCAGCGTCCCCGCGCCTGCGAAGAGCAGGGTGATATCCCATTTGCTGACCGCGCCCGATACCGCTTCCGAGATCGGAACCAGCCCGATGCTGGCGAACATCAGGATGCTCATCATGCGCCCAAGCATCACCTGCGGCGTATGCGTCTGGATCCAGGTAAACAGCAAAATGCCGACATATCCGTTACCCACGCCCAGCACCAACAGCAAGGCAAAATCGACCCAGGTCGAGGAGAGAAAGCCGATGGCGCCAATAACAAGGCCGAAGGCGGCCAGCAGCGAGATGAGGATGACCTGCAGGATGACTCCGGCGGGAGAGCGCAGGGATCCGGCCAACAGATAGCCCACCAGATTTCCGCCTGCATAGGCCGACATAAGCAGGCCGAAGGCAACGGCTCCCTCAGGCAGGCGTTGATCGGCGAGCACGGGGATGCCGACCAGCAGCGGACCGACCATCAGGAAGTTGAGGGCCGCGATGACCAGGAACATGAAGCGCAGCGATTTGTCCGACCACAGGTGTGTGATGCCCGCCAGAATGGCCGCCCAGACCGTCTCTTTACCGGCGGGGTCCGCGTCGCGGCGGGCGCCGGTGCGGATGAGCCACAGGCACGCGGCCGAGACGGCAAAGGTGGCGGCATCAATCGCGAAAGCCAGGCCAATGCCGAGGTCCGACCGGGAGTAGGCCCCGATCAGGATGCCCGCAATCGTCGGGCCGATGAAGCCGGCGAGCTGGGTAACGCCCATGATGACAGAGTTGCCGGCCTGAAGGTCCTGAGGCTCGACGATCATCGGGACAATGCTGTTCTCGGCAGGCACGGCGAAACCCGCCACCAGTCCAAAGCCGAGGGCGAAGGCGTACATCATCCACATCTGGACGACCCCGGTGAAGACCACAACGGCCATCAGGCAGGTGAGCACCAGCCGGACGAGGTCGGAGACCAGCATGATGATGCGCGGCGAGAATCGATCGGTGATGGCTCCCCCGATCAGCATGAACACCGCCCGCGGGATGCCCTCCAGCGCCAGCACGATCCCGAGCGCCAGCGGGTCGCCGGTAAGCTGCAGGACGAGCCAGGGCGTGGCGATGAGGGCGAATTGATCGCCGAGCAGCGACGTGGTTGCGCCCGCGAACAGGAGGCGGAAATCGCGCAAGGTCATGACGCGCTTCATGGGATTGACGGGGGGAGCTGCGTTCTTCGAGGGAAAGGCCTCGATGGAGGAGTCTGGCGGCATCTATCGGGCAGCAGGGATTAGCGCGTCAGCAGCGCAGGCACCATCCACAGGAACGTCCAGACCGGGAGTCGCTCGCGATTGAGCACCACGCCTTCCAGCGAGAGGCGCCCGTTACGCTTGCGGCCCTGATAGTAGAGGATGCCGAGTTCGATGGGGATCAGGATGAAGAGGATGCACAGCAGCAGCGCCATGAGGGTTGGATAGCCGGCGGCCGTCACGGCGGGCGCGATGGCGAAATAGACTGCCGTGATGAAGTGCCCCCGGGATCAGATGCAGGGCAATCGATCCCCAGGCTGTGTGTGGCTGCGGTGTTTCAATCATGTGATCGGCCCTCCAGATTTCAGGCGGCGCCAAGGCGTGTGCAACATTGGGCTCGAACAGCCCGTAATCATGAGACCATAACGAACTTCTCCGCCTTGGTGCCGCTCACGGGGCAGTTTTGTGTGGGTTGGTGAACTCGATGCGTCCGCAGACGTGCCGATCACTCTCGTCGCAGGGCCGAACGCCATGCTTACTTCCAGGGGTCGGTAATAAGCTTCTGAGAGTCGTCCGCCGCGTGACGCAGCCACGGCAATCCCCACCCCGTCGAGATCGTCTTGAGCAGGGAATAGTGAGTATAGGGAGTGGCGTCCTCGAATCCATTCCTGGCCAACGGCGAATAGAGGATGACAGGCACGCGCCCGCCCGCTTCAGGCGCCAGGCCGCAACACGAATGATTCCCCTGCCCCTCTTCGAACAGCAGGACAAGCAGGTATGACTGGCTGGCCGCGTCCAGGGCGGGCACCAGACGCCCCAGCAGTTCTGTAAGCCACGCATCTGCAACATCCAGCGGGCAATCGTGTGCATCGTTGCACAGGTTCGGCGTAATGAAGATGAAGTTCGGCAGCGAAGCGCTTTCAATATCCGCTTGGAGCGCAGTCATGGGCACGATGGATCGACTACAGCGCTCTTCATCCGACCGAATCGGATCGAAGTAAATGAACGGATTGTGCTTCTGGGCGTAGATCAGCGTATCGCCCAGAAAGCACGGCCTCGGCATATCCTCCTGATAGGTCTTCCACGTGCGGCCGCTGGCTTCGATCATGTCGGGCAGACTGACGGCATTTACAAAACAATCCGTGCAATTGCTGTCAATTCCGAAGGTATCACCGCCGATCAAGGCAATATAGTTTGGCAGGCTCGGATGCCTGATCGCATAGTACTGTGTCAGCAGCGTGTACTCATGCGCCAGCTTGTTGTAACCTGGCATGCGTGGGTTGCCGATGACCGTTTCGAATTCCTTGTTCTCGAACATGACAATCACTACATGGTCGAAGTTGGGGACTGACGGTTTCGGCGTGGGAGTCGCGGCCGCAACAGGGGCGGCTGCAGGTGTGGCGGGTGGAAGGGTGGGCGTCGCAGTCGGCGTGGCCGAAGGGCTGGGGGAAGGGCTGGAGGTCGCCGTTGACAAAACGGAGAACGGCATGCAAGCCACCAGCAAGACCAACAGAAGGACGCAAACGGCAGACCGACTAACAAGCATCCCGGGCATGGAGGCAGATCCCTCTCTGATGCAGCCGCGCATTGATTTCAAGCGGGCAACTGCCGCTACTGCACCAAAAAGAACTTCTCCGCCTTCGTGCCGCACACGGGGCAATTCGCTGTTGGTTTGCCGAACTCAATGCGGCCGCACACGGGGCACAGATAGATCTCGCTTTCGGAGAGGTCCTTGCCCTGCTGCGCGGCCTCCAGAGCCAGCTTGTACAACTGCGCGTGGACTTGCTTCGGCCTTGAGGGCGTATTCGAACATCCGCTTGCCCTTGTGGCCCTCGGCCTCCGCCTGCGCGATCATGGGCGGATACATGGAGCTGAACTCATAGGTCTCGCCGCCGATGGCCTCCTGCAGGTTCTCGACGCTGGTGCCGACGCCGTCCATGGACTTGAGGTGACCCTCGGCGTGGATGCGCTCGGCCTCGGCCGCGGTGCGGAACAGGCGCGCGATGTTAGGCAAGCCTTCCGTCTCGGCCTTCTTGGCGAAGGCGCGGTACTTCTGGTTCGCCTGGCTCTCGCCGGCGAAGGCATCTTTCAGGTTTTCCAATGTGGTTGCCATACGTTCTCCTTTGAGAGGTGATGGGCCGCAACCCGCCAATAAGCAGGCTGGCGGCGGACAGCCGCCAGCCGTATAGGCGCGACGACGTGCGCGGTACTCAGTCGTCCGTCTGGGCGAGCAGATAGTTCTGCAGCCCCATCTGGGCGATCTGGTCCAGCTGCGCTTCCAGCCAGTCGATGTGGGCCTCTTCGTCGACGAGATTGCCGTCGATCAGCTCGCGCGTGCCGTTGTCACCGACCTCCAGGCACAGGCGGATGCCTTCGTTGTAGGCCTTGATGGCGCCGTCCTCCGCGGCCCGGTCGTTCTTGAGCTGCTGCTCGACGTCGGCGCCGATGGTGATCTTGTTCAGTTGGCTGACGATGGGCATGCCCTCGAGGAAGATGATGCGGCCGATCAGCTTCTCGGCATGTTTCATCTCATCGATGGCGCGTTTCTCAACGGCCTCGTGCAGCTTGGCATACTGCCAGTTGGCGCACATCTCGGAGTGGACCATGTACTGGCTGATGGCCGTCAGTTCGTCGGCCAGGAACGCGTTCAGAACGGAAATGATCTTGTCGTTTCCCTTCATGGCGGATTGTCTCCTTTCCCGAGGTCATTATACGGAATTCGTTCGCGAATTCACAAGTGATAAACGTAAGGTGCGTCTGTGACGCTCCGCGGGCAAGGAGCGGGGCCGCCCAGCCGCTGTGCCTGCGGCGAGGTCGTCCGCTTGCGGGAATCGGTGAGATGTGTCACAATCACCCTTATCACCGCAACGCCATTATCCGAACTGAATCTGGAAACAGGAGAATCCTGATGACCGCCGACACGCCTGGGAAAAACCCTGCCTCGCCCACCCTGATGGACGGGATTCGTATTGCCAAGGAGAACGAGAAGGCCGCCTCCGAGTTCTACGCCCGGGCGGCCACGACCGCCGGCAATTCCAGGGCACGCAAGCTGTTCGACCAGTTGACGGAATTCGAGAAGATCCACTACGACAAGCTGACCGAGCTCGAGAACTCACTTCGCGATTCGGGGGCTTTCGTCGGCTATGAGGGCACGGAGTTTGTCCTGTCGCCTGAGATGATGATCAAGCTGCCCGAGCTGCCCGACCAGCTGAGCCTGATGAAGATCATCAACGAGGCGGTAGACCTCGAAACGCGCGCCGAGAGCGGCTACAACAAGCTGGCGGCGATGACCACGGACAAGCAGGGGCACGACTTGTTCGTCCGCCTGGCCGAGGAGGAACATAAGCACTTCATGATCCTCAAGGAAGCGTATTGGACGCTGAACAACCTGGGGGAGTGGTCCGGCCCGACGCGCTGATCGAAGTCCCGCGCCGCGGCACGCATAACCGTGGGCTGCTCCAGAATCTCGCGTGGAAGCATGCGCGGGCCACATAAGGCAGGATCTCTTCCATGAACCTCAATACGGACATCGCCGAACAGCCCGAGCGGCTGGGAAGCCTGCTGACGTCTGAGCGCAAAACGGTCAAGGCGATTGCCAAAGCCGTGCGCGCAGCGCATGTTGATTATGTCTTTCTGGCTGCGCGCGGTACCTCGGACAACGCCGGCCGCTACGCCAATTATCTCTGGGGCGCGCTGAACCGGCTTCCGATGGCACTGGCCGCGCCTTCGCTGTTCACCTATTACCACCGGCCGCCGAAATTGAGAAATGCCCTCGTGGTCGGGATATCGCAATCCGGCCAGTCGCCCGACGTCGTCGGCGTGCTGGAAGAGGGCAAGCGCCAGGGGTGCATGACCCTGGCGATCACGAATTCGATCGATTCGCCGATGGCCCGCACGGCAGATTTCTGCCTCAACATTCGGGCCGGTCGCGAGCGTTCGGTCGCGGCGACCAAGACGTACACCGGGGAACTCATGGCCATCGCCATGCTATCTGCTGCGCTGAACGACGATGCTAGCCTGTGGCGCGAGCTCGGCAGAGTGCCGGCCTGGATCAAGAAGGTCCTGAAGGAGGACGGGCGACTGGCCGAGGTCTCGCAACGCTATCGCTACGTGCGGCACTGCGTGATCCTGGGCCGCGGCTTCAACTATGCCACAGCCTTCGAGTGGTCGCTGAAGCTCAAGGAGCTGGCTTACATCGAAGCCGAGCCATACTCATCGGCGGACTTTCAGCACGGGCCCATCGCCATCGTCGAAAAAGGCTTCCCTGTCATGGCGGTCATTCCCGATGGCAAGGTGTTCCGTCCCATGCACAACCTGCTGCGGCGCCTGAAGGACGACTACAAGGCGGAGTTGGTGGTGATCTCCAATGCGCGCTCGGCGCTGGCGCTGGCCCAAACCGGGATCCCGCTACCGGCAGGGCTGCCGGAGTGGCTGTCGCCGATCATTGCCATCGTGCCCGCGCAGCTATTCTCGTCCTACCTGGCTTTGGCCCGGGGGTTCGACCCGGACAACCCGCGCACCCTGCATAAGGTAACCGCAACCCGCTAGGCGGGCAGAAGCCACCGCAAGATGCCACAGATGCCGCCCCGACCGCATGGGGCGGCTTGCGCGTTCCATGCATTCGGACCCCAACGCATCGCAGTACGGCACCCACCAGGCGATCGCCCCAAATTGGCACTTGACTCTTTTGTGGGAAGGTGTACAATCTAATTAACATAGTGTAAGTAAGTATTACACTATGTAACTATTCAGCCTTATCTTTACGACTAGCATGATGCAGCAGCGGACCATCACAGCGGCCGAAATGCGCGGGATCAACCGCTCTGCCGTGCTGGAACTCATCCGCCGGGAGAGTCCCATCGCCCGCGCCACGATCGCCCGACGACTCGAGATCAGCCTGCCGACCGCGATGCGGATCGTCAAGGCTCTGTCGGACGAAGGGTTTGTGCGTCCCCAAGGCAAGACCGAGTGGAGCGGCGGGCGCCGCCGGCCCCTGCTGGAATTCAACGCCGAAGGCAACATTGTGCTGGGCGTCGACATGGGCGGGACCAAGCTGTACGGGGCCATCTCCGACATCGGCGGCCGCATCCTGGGAGAGGCCGTTCGGGAGCGTGATGGCGCTTCGGGTGAGGAATGTTACGCCCTCTTGACCAACCTGATCGATGAAATGCTGGCTCATGATGGGCTGCACGGCCGAAAGGTGCGCGGCATCGGGGTTGGGGCGCCCGGCATCACCCTGCATCAGGAAGGCGTGGTCAAGTGGGCCTATGCCCTGAACTGGCGTGACTTTCCGCTCAAGGCCCGGCTGCAGAAGAAGTACAAACTCCCGATCACGGTGGACAACGACGTTAATCTGGCTGCCCTCGGGGAATTGTGGTTTGGCGCCGCACAGAACACGGAGAACATGATCCTGATCACGATCGGCGCGGGCATCGGCGCGGGCATTGTGATCGACGGCGTTCTTTACCGGGGCTCCCACGAGGCTTCGGGGGAGATCGGCCACATGGTGCCCGGACGCGAGTTTCTCGGAAAGTCTTACGAAGACTTTGGCGCGCTGGAAAGCCACGCTTCCGCGACCGGCATGCTGCAGCGAGCGCGACAGGCCGGAAATCGGACCCGGCGCCTGGCGATGGAGGACATCTTCGAGGCGGCGCGCAGCGGGGAGCCGTGGGCGCGCCGGATCGTGCGGGAAACCGTGGAATACCTGAGCATAGCCATTGCGAACCTTTCGGTCTCGTTCGACCCGGAACTGATCGTGCTCGGAGGCGCGGTCACGCCCTATGCGGGCATGCTGGCCGAATTGATCTTGAAGTCTTTGCAGGGAACGATCCCGTCGCCGCCCCGGCCTCGAGGCTTCGAATCTTGGTTTGCAAGCCACGGTGATGGGGGCCATCGTCACCGTGCTCCACAACACGTCCAACTTCTATGTTGTGCACAAGCTGTCCTAAGAAGGAGGTGAATTCGGGAAGATCATCTCGAGCACCGAAAGTGGCATATCCGGCTTCTAACCATTGAGAAGGAGAAGTATAGAATGCGCAAGACTTATGTGTTTCTGACTTTGCTGGTTGCGATGAGTATCGCCCTGGCCGGGTGCGCCCCGGCGGCGGCTCCCACCGCGGCTCCCGTGGCTGCTCCAACGCAGGCCCCGGCGGCACCGGCTGCGCCGGCTGCCACGGAGGCACCTGCGGCCGCGGCCCCGGTAACAATCCACATCTTGACGATGGACCAGGCCGGTCTGAAGCCGGCGGAGATCGATCAGATCGTCGCGGACTTCGAGGCCCAGAACCCGGACATCAAGGTCGTCATGGAATACGTAGGCTACGATTACGTCCATGACAAAATCGTCACCGGCATGGCTGCCAATCCGCCAGGTTACGACGCGGCCATGATCGATGTCATCTGGCCCGACGAGTTCATCAAGAACGGGTATCTGCTGGACGTGACGGATCGCGTCACGCCTGAGATGAAGTCCGGCATGTTCCCGGCGTCATGGAATGGCGTGACGCGCAACGGCAAGATCTACGGCATGCCATGGTTGATGGACGTCAAGTACTTCATGTACAACAAGGATATGCTGGCCAAGGCCGGCATCGCGGACCCGCCCAAGACCTGGGAGGAACTGACGGCCGATGCTCAAATCATCAAGGACAAGGGCATCGCCGAGTATCCGATCATCTGGTCATGGAATCAGAAGGAAGGCGTCACGTGCGACTATGCCGTGCTGCTCTTCGGCAACGGTGGCTCGTTCGTGGATGCCAGCGGGGCACCTGCTTTCAACCAGGATCCGGGCGTGCAGGTCCTGGCCTGGATGAAAAAGACGCTTGACGACGGCTTGTCCAATCCCAGCTCGGTGTCTTCAGACGAAAATGCTGTCGAAGCCGACTTCCTGGCGGGCAAGAGCGCCTTCGCGGTCAACTGGCTGTTCCAGTACAGCGACTCCAACGATGCGTCGAAATCGCAAATCGTCGGACAGGCCGCTTTCGCACCCATGCCCGTCTTCCAGGCGGGCGCCGATGCCGGCATCAAGGGCTCGAGCGTGGATGGATCCAGCTCATTCGCCATCATGGCGACCAGCCCCTATCCCGATCAAACCTGGAAGTTCCTGACCTATATCGCCAGCAACGAGGTCCAGACCAAGTACTCGGCCGAGATGCTGCCGGTATGGCAGACGGATTTCGAGGGCGCCGCTTTGACCGCGCTGGAAGCCGCCAACCCAACCAACCCCGTGACTGTCCCGGCCTTCCTCGCGCAGTTCCCGTATGCCAACGAGCGCCCGACGGTTCCATACTACAATGAGGCCTCGGCGGCCCTGCAACTCGCCATTCAGCAGGCGCTGACCGGAGTCATGGATCCCAAGGCTGCGCTGGACGCGGCTGCTGCCAAGTGGGTCGATCTTGCCAAGTAAGTCTTAGAATTGGGTAGCACGGGTGGACTTGCGGGCATCCCGCAAGTCCACCCGCCTATTCCGGCGATGGCCACGGCCTCGACACTCCTTCCGAAGTCCCGCCTGTCCTTGAAGCAGCGAGATGCCTTCACGGCATGGCTCTTGATCCTGCCCAGTTTGGCGGTGATCTTGGGCATCACGCTGTGGCCCGTGATTTCCACTTTCATCCTCAGCTTCTACAATGCACCCACGGGCATCCATCAGGCGCGCACGTTTATCGGTTTCGGCAATTACCTGGAGATGCTGCGAGACCCGACCTTCTGGCAGACCATATGGCGCACCGTGTACTTCACCGGCGTCTCCGTTGGGCTGGAGCTGGCCCTCGGCCTGGGGATTGCGCAGCTGATTCATTCGAAACCGTGGGGCTGGCAGTTCCTGCGCCTCAGCCTGATCATCCCCTGGGCGGTTCCCACGATCGTCAACGGCGCCATGTGGCGCTGGATCTACAACGGCGACTTCGGGGCCCTGAATGGTCTGCTGATGGCGCTGGGATTGATAAAGCACTACGTGCCGTGGCTTTCGCAGGCCAGGATGGCGATGAATCTCGTCATCGTCGCAGACGTCTGGCATACGATGCCGTTCGTCGCCCTCGTGTTGCAGGCTGCCCTGGCGACCTTGCCGGCAGACCTCGAAGAAGCGGCTGCCGTGGACGGAGCGAATGCCTGGCAGCGCTTCTGGCGAATCCGCGTCCCCTTGCTGCGGCCGGCCATCCTGGTGGCGCTGATCGCGCGCACAGTCGATGCCTTCCGGGTCTTTGACATCGTCTACATCATTACAGCTGGCGGCCCGGCCTATCAAACGCTGACCATCACCTACCTGACTTATCTGAACACCTTTTCATTTGGCAAGCAGGGCGTTGGCGCGGCATTGTCGTTCCTGATCTCGATCGTCACAATCAGCCTGGCACTTGTCTACCTGCGGATCCTGTACCGGCCTGAGGAGACCCAGTAGTGCATCCCCACAAGTTCAGGCGGAACCTTCTGCTGTTCCTGGTCACGCTGCCGGTTTTCTTCTTTATCTTCTTCCCCATCCTCTGGCTGTTCAGCGCCAGTCTATCGACGCAGGTCGAGCTATTCACGGTTCCACCGCATTGGATCCCGCTGCATCCGACATTTCAGAACTACCTGGACATCGTCTTCCCGGGCCAGGCGGCCGCCTCAGTGCCCCGCACGTTCGCGATCGCCCTGCTGAACTCATTCAAGATCGCCTCGGCTGTGACGGTCATCTGCCTGCTGATCGGGAGTCTGGCGGCCTATGCGCTCGTGCGCATCCCGTTTGGGCTGAACCGGCACATTCAGTTGGGCATCATTGCCACGCGCATGATCCCCGAGGTTTCGCTGATCATCCCGCTGTTTATCATCGCCTCCAGCCTGCAGCTGATCAACAAGCCCATCGTGCTGATCCTGACGTACATGAGCTTTGCCTTGCCGTATGCAATCTGGTTGATGGCCGCGTTCTTTCAGACGGTTCCCGTCGAGCTGGAAGAGGCTGCCCGGCTGGACGGCTGCTCGCGGCTGGGTATCCTGTTCCGCATTGTGATGCCGATCTCCGTGCCGGGATTGGTGTCCACCGCCATGTTCGTGTTCCTGCTGGCGTGGGACGAATTCTTCTACGCCCTGATCTTTACCAGCACGCTGCAAGCCAAGACGATTCCCGTGGCGATCGCCGAGTTCGTCGGCCGCTACGTGGTGAACGTCAACGGCATGATGGCAGGGGGCATCCTGGCGGCCGTCCCGCCCGTCCTCGTCGCCCTGCTCTTCCAACGCTACATCGTCAGCGGCATGACCGCAGGGGCGGTCAAGGGCTAGGCGATCGGTGCCCCGGGCTGACCTAGACAACTCCTGCACGCTCTCAATATCTCCGCTCTTCATATATAAGCAGCCCGCCCAGTGCGCCAATCCTGATATAATTTGTCTAGTTCAGGATGAAGGGGCGCTGGATGCTCGAAGTCCGACTGCTGGGCGGATTCAGCATTAGGTCCGGAAAGAAGAGCGTCGCGCTCACGTCCCGCCCGGCGCAGTCTCTGTTTGCCTATCTGGTCCTGAACGCCGGGATCCCTCATCGTCGTGAAAAACTAGCCGGCCAATTGTGGCCGGACTCGAGAGAAGAAGCCGCGCGCGATTACCTGCGGCATGCTCTGTGGCGCATCCGCAAGGTGTTGACGGATATTTCGGCGGCGGGGCTGCTCAAGGCAGACGATCTGAGCGTGACCTTTGTGCCCACCGAGGACTGCCTTGTAGATAGCGCCACAGTGAGCCGCGCCGCAGAATCCAAATCGGCGGACGCGCTGATGCAGGCGCTCTCGGCCTATCAGGGGGAGCTGCTGCCTGGCTTCTACGACGAGTGGGTCGTCCTCGAACGCGAGCACCTGAAGGCGATCTACGAGCAGGAGATGGATCGGCTGCTGGGGATGCTGGAGCAAGCGGGGAAATGGCCGCAGGTCCTGGAGTGGGCGGAAAAGTGGATCGCGTTTGGGCAGAAGCCGGAGCCGGCCTATCGGGGATTGATGCTGGCACACGCGGCCAACGGGGACATGTCGAAGGTGGCAGCGAGTTACGAGCGCTGCGCGAAGACGCTCAGCGAATTCGGCGTGAAGCCATCCGAGCAGACCAAATCTCTGTATGCGGATCTCAAGACCGGGAAACAGGTCCCAGTATCCGCAATCCCAGTACAGCGATCCAACCCAAAGGCGACAGGGATTTCAAACGTTCCTGTCCCCCTTACCAGTTTCATTGGCAGAGAGCAGGAAGTGCGACAAGTCGTAAGCTTGTTGGGCCATGGCCGGCTCATCACCCTGATGGGGCCCGGCGGCGTCGGCAAGACACGCCTGGCGATGGAGACGGCACGCAGCTTGATTGGCCGCTACCCCGAGGGTGTATGGTGGGTGGATCTCGTGGGCATTCATGATCCCGCGCTCGTGCCGCAGGCCCTGGCGCAAGTTGCCGGTGTGCACGAGGTGGCCGGCGAGCCGCTGCTCGTGAGTCTCGCTCAGCAGATCGGATCGCGTCGGGCGCTGATTGTGCTCGACAACTGCGAGCACCTGATTTCCGCGTGCGCACAGTTGGCTGAGGAGCTGCTGGCAGGCTGCAAGCGTTTGAGGATACTCACCACTAGCCGTGAAGCTCTGGACATCCTGGGCGAAACGACCTGGATGGTTCCTTCGCTTTCGCTTCCGGACGCGGAGGGCGCCGAATTCGACCGCGACGCTCGCCAAGGCGGAGAGCGTCCGGCTCTTCGTGGAGCGCGTGGCGTCAGCCCAGGCCGGTTTCAAGCTGCGTGACGAGAATGCCGCGGCTGTCGCACAAATCTGCCAGCGTCTGAGCGGCATACCGCTGGCCATCGAGCTCGCCGCCGCCCGGTCGAGAATGATGTCGATCGAGGAGATCGCCAAGCGCCTGAACGAGTCCTTTGACTTGCTCACAGGCGGGAGTCGCACCGCCCTGCCGCGGCATCAGACTCTGCGCGCGACGATTGATTGGAGTCACGATCTACTTTCGGAATCGGAACGTATTCTCTTCCGGAGGCTGTCTGTGTTCGCCGGTGGCTTTACTCTGGAAGCCGCCGAATCCGTTGCCGCAGGGGGAGCGATCAGCGGGCCCGAAGTCGTTTCGCTGCTGGGCCAACTGATCAACAAGTCGCTGGTGTCGGTCCAGGCGCAATCCAGCGGGTCGCGTACGGGCACGCGCTACCGAATGCTCGAAACCGTTCGCGAGTACGGGCGGGCCAAACTGGAGGAAGCCGGCGAGTCGGCCGACCTGCAGCGGCGGCACCTTGAATTTTTCGCAGCCTTTGCCGAGCGGGCCAGCGGCGGCTTTTACAGCAGTGCGGAAGTGGATTGGTTTGAGCGTCTCGAGGCGGACGTCGACAACCTGCGCGCCGCCATGGAGTGGCCACCAGCCTCGCTGCCGGCATCTGGAACGAGCGGGCGGTCCGCGAACGAAGAAAAGCTCGTGATCGTCGGTTCTCTGCCCATGTTCTGGGAGCGACGCTATCGTCGGGAGACGATCGATATCCTGAACAGGCTGCTGCGGGAGGGGAGCTCAGAGGCCTCATCGGTCGGCCGGGCCAGAGCCATGAATACCGGAGGATTTATTCACTGGTCGCTCGGCAATCTGGACGAGGCGCGCGGCGATTCTGCTGGCGGCACTGGCTCTCGGTGAGCAACTCGGCGATGCCCTCACGCAGGCCTGGTCCCTGGCCTACCTCGGCTGGACATTTGGCTCGCTGCGGGAGTACGACGCGTCCAGTGGAGCCCTGGAGAGGGCGGTGGCTCTCGGTGAATCAGTCGGCGAAGCAGGCAAGCCGGCCGTGGCCCACGCGAAGTCCTTCACGGGCGACATTCCCTACTGGCAAGGCGACTTGGTGGAAGCACGGCGGCTTTACGAAGAGGGAATTCGTGTCGTGGGAGATATGCACTACATGAATATCCTAACCTACCCCCTGCGACGGCTGGGATATGTGGCATTGCGCGAACGGAAGTACGACGAGGCCGCCCACTTGTTCGGAGAAAGCCTGCACCTGAACGAGCAAGTACATCATATTCAGGGGATGATCGCCTGCATCGCGGGCTTTGGAGCCCTGAGCGTGGAGCAGGGAGGGTTGGAGCGCGCGGCGGTGCTCTTTGCGTGTGTGGAGAATCTGCTCAGCCAGTACGGCGGACCATTCTTCTACACGGATACCGTCGAGTACGACCGCGCGCAGGACAAATTGGGGTCGGATTCGGACGACGCATCGGCAAAAGCCAGCCGCCGTAGGGCCCAGAAGATGACCCTGATGCAGGCGATCGAGCTTGCCCTCGAGGCCGGCGGCCAGCCCCACTGACAGCACTTGGCCTGGCGCTCGAGATCGCTGGGCAAAACCGGCCGAATCCCAGGGGGAAAACGACTTTCCAGGACACGGCGCAAACACACGCTGAAAACACGCTGGCAAATACGCTCGGGAACGGGCGGTCCGTAAACTGTGGGCATAGATCGGGAACACAACCACCAACTCACCCGGTCGAGGAGAATAGCATGTCCACAAAACGTGTTTCCACCGTCGTGATTGTGATCGCCGCCATCGTCGTCGCCGCCGCCACCCTCAGCCTGACCACGTCGAAAGCCTCGCTACCGTCGGATGACTTCGCCATCCGGCATCCTGAGGGCCTGTCTGGCGCCGAGTTCGGCTGCCTACTATGTCGGGGCTGACTATGCCCAGCGGCATCCGGAACTGAGCCTGGCTTCCAACCCGATCGATACGTCCGACTTCGCCCTGCGCCATCCGGATTGGCAGATCAGTGCGAGCCGCCCCGACACCTCCGACTACTTCCTGAGGCATGCCGAGCTGGTCGTGAAGGACACGAGCGACTACTTCCTGCGGCACCCCGAGTTGATGACGACAGACACGAGCGACTACTTCCTTCGACACCCGGAGCTCATCGGCCAGTAGCGCGGCCGCACTCAAGTAGGTAGGCAGCCGGACACAAGCGCAAGGCTGCTTGCTCCTCCGAAACAGCCCCCCGCAAGATCTTGCGGGGGGCGCTCTATTTGTGGGGGGTGACAAATGACATCACTCCGTTCTTGTAACGCCTGCACAAACTATTTCTTGACTCTAGAACACCCGTTCTATATAATGATTCGCGGGCGGAGTCCCCGCGAGCGACACGACAACGTGACCCATGCACAAGATGTCCAGGCGATGCCAATGACCTCCAGCAACCATCCACCGCTCAAGCAGCCAGTCTCCGAGGCAAACGTCGCCAGACCTTTGACCCCGACAGAAGGCCTGCTGACGGCGGCCCAGGTCGCGCGCATCCTGCAAATCAGCAGAAGCATGGTGTATTACCTTGTCCGCCGCGGGGACCTGCCCAGCGCAAAGATTGGCCGGCTGCGACGCATTCACCGCGACGATGTGCAGGAATACCTCCGCCGGCACTCCGGGCCACCAATGCCGCAGGCCCGCACCCAATGTCCTACCGGATCTGGAAACGTACAGATACCCCATGACCAGCACTGACAATGCGATGAACTTCTTCCGCACGATGAAGGGCGCACCCCAGAGCGTGCTTTCGGTGCTCGCATACAACGGACGCCCGATGTCGAACCGCGAGCTGCAGCTCTGGACGGGCTACCACGGCGACACGATCGCACGCGCAGTCCATGAACTGATGCAGATGGGCTGGCTCACTGCCCGGACCGGCGTCGGCCCCTGGTGGCTTGTCCCCGGACGCGCAGTTCCCGGATTTGACGCCGTCCCGGCTTCCCGCGAAAATCCCGCGAGTGCGCCCGAAATTCCCGCGACAACTCGCGAGAATCCCGCGAACTCAGCGCGGGTTTTCCGCGTCCCCAGCTGGTTCTGGATCCTGGTTGGTGGCTGGGAATCCAGTGGATAAAAACCAGCCACCAGAACCAGAACTAGGGCACGCGGATTTCGCGGCAACGCACACTTTTCTGCTTCAAGCCGGAGTTCACGAGCCCTGGGCGACGCGCCTGGCGCGCATGCCACATGTTGATGCCGACTACGTGCGCGGCCATATCGAGCGTGCCCGTTCGGAGGGCCGCGGCGTCGGCGCAGCGATCTACCGCATGCGGCTCGGCTGGCGCGTGGTCGTCGAGACCGAAGAGGAGACCGCCGCCGTGGAGGCGCGCAAGATGAGGCGCGGCGGGCCAGAGGCACGCGAGAAGATGCGCAGGTTCATGGAGGTGGGCGGAGCGTGAGGCGCCATTCCACGCGTGCGTCGTTGCGAGGAGCGGTTGGCCGGCGCTTTGCCGGCAGCGACGAAGCAATCGCCTCGCGGATCGTGGTGGAGATTGCTTCCCTGGCCCGAACACGAGGGCGGGTGTCCCTGCGGTCCTGGCAACGACGGGTACAGCCCGCAGATTGCCACGCCCCTGCGGGGCTCGCAATGACACCTCGCTCAGGTGGCGCGCGAAAAGATGAGCCGGTTTATGGGGCGCGGTAGATCGTGAGGCACCCCCCACGCGCGCGTCGTTGCGAGGAGCGATTGGCCGGCGCTTTGCCGGCAGCGACGAAGCAATCCCCTCGCCAATCGTGGTGGAGATTGCTTCGTCCCTGCGGTCCTCGCAACGACGTTCGAAGGGCGGCCCGCAACGACCTGGGGAAGACGTGATTGATATTCAGACACGATAGGGAGATGACATGAACGAGACCACTGGAGTTGCCACAAAACAAACGTCACGCAAGCGCAGCCGCAAGGCCGTCGACACAAACAACAATGGCTTCTACACAGCCACGTTCAGCGCGGAAGAGAGGCGCCGACTGGATGCAAGGCCGGCGGGCATCGAGGAGGAGAAGCAGCTGCTGCGCGTCAAGATCCTGCGGCTCTCGAAGCTGACGCCGCTGAAAAGGATCGACGCCAAGGAACTGGAGACGCTGGTCAAGCTGATCCGCGTGGTGGCCGTCCTGGACGCCCTCGAACGCACCGGCATCACCGCGCGCAAGGTCGATGCGACCGCCAATCCGCTGCTGGAGGCGCTGGCCGATATGGACCCGGACGACTTGTAGGAGGCCGCATGGATATCAATCCGCAACAAGGCCGCCGGGCCCTGCAAACCCGCTCGCGCAGCCTGGACGATTTCACCCGGGGCTTCCAGCACATGGCGCTGCGCCCGTATCAGCTCGAGGCTGCGCAAGCTGTGATCGATTCGATCCGGGAACGCGCCGGGCGCTCGATCGTGGTCATGTTCTCGCGTCAATCCGGCAAGGACGAGCTTTCCGCCAACCTCAAGGCGTACCTGCTGGCACGGCGGCACACGCAGGAGGCCGGCATCGTGGAGGTCAACCCGACCTACAAGCCGCAGACCATCAACGCTATCCAGCGGCTGGAGGAACGGCTCAGAGGAAACCCGCTGACGCGCGGCCTGTGGCGCAAGCGCTCGGACTTCATGCGCATGGTGGGCCGCGCCAAGGTCACGTTCCTTTCGGGTGATGCCAAGGCCAACGTGGTGGGCTCCGTGGCGTCGCTGCTGCTGATCGTCAACGAGGCGCAGGACATCGAGCCGGCGGTCTACGATCGCAACTTCGCGCCGATGGCCGCCTCGACCAACGCCACGCGGCTCTTTATGGGGACCGCCTGGACCAGTCACACGCTGCTGGCGCGCGAGCTGCGGCCGCGCGCCGGGCCGAGCAGGCCGACGGGGTCCGCCGCGTCTTCACGTACGATGCGGACGATGTGCGCCGCGTCCTGCCGGAGTACGGCGTCTACGTCGACAGCGAGATCGCGCGCCTGGGCCGCGGGCACCCGCTGATCAAGACGCAGTACTTCAACGAGGAGATCGATGCGCAGGCCAGCATGTTCACGCCCGCACGGAGGGCGCTGATGAGGTGTGGGGGGAGCGTGATGTCGTTGCGAGCCCCAGAGGGGCGTGGCAATCTCCTCCCCGCCGAGCAGGGGATTGCTTCGTCCCTGCGGTCCTCGCAACGACATGACCAGGGGCCCATCGTCTTCACACTCGACGTGGCCGGGCAGGACGAGGCGACGTTCCACAATCCCGAGGAGCAGGTGCTGCGCAATCCCGGCCGCGACGCGGTCTCGCTGACCATCGCGGCGGTGGACCTATCCGAGATGGGCACGCTGCAGGCGCCGATCTTCCGCATCGTCCAGCGGGAACAATGGACCGGGCTCAATCACCTGGCGGTCTTCGGCAAGTTGATCGCCCTGGCCGACCAATGGGGGCCGCAGTACATCGTGATCGACGCCACCGGCGTGGGCGAGGGGCTGTGGGCGATGCTCGACAAGCGCTACCCGACGCGCATCCTCCCGGTGAAGTTCAGCGCGCAGAAGAAGAGCGAGATTGGCTATCGCTTCTTGGCGATGATCGAGACGGGGAGGTTGAGGGATTGCACGTTTTCCGATGCAGGAACTGCATCGGAAAACGCAGGGCCACGACATGTCGTGCCCCTGCGTTCTTCCAACGTGACTCCCTCGATGGTCGACAAGCAATACACCGCCTGTGTTTCGGAAGTGCTGCTCGGGCCGCAGAAGACGATGCGCTGGGGCGTCCCCGAGGGCACGCGTGACGCGAACGGCGAGCTGATCCACGACGACATCGTCATGGCCGACGCGCTGCTGGCCGAAGCCGACCTGTTGGAGTGGCACGTCCACACGCCGACCTTCATCATCCCGCCGAAGGATCCTTTGGAGGAGATGAGTCATTTCCACGCCTAGAGCCAGACCTCCGAGGTCTCAGACTCGAGACCCTCGGGGTCGGAGTGCGCATGGTCGCCGGACGCGCCTTGCGCGAAGGAGCCGAATGTACTTGCTGAGCGATTGCTTCATTGCGACGTACGAGCAGGCGGCGACTCTCGACATCACGAAGAGCCCGGTCCTGGCGTATCCGACGGTGCTTGGCAGGGGCGTGGGCTTCTACGAGGTGTTCGATCTGTACTTGCTCATTGCAGCGCCGTCTTCGAGGGAGCCGCTGTTCCGGCCCGATGCGCCGCCGATCTGTGCCGGTCAGCCGAACGACAATCCCTGCATCCTGCGCGTGCCGACCGCCATCTGCGACGGCCTCGCGAGCGCCGACGAGGCCCAGATCGAGGAGTGGGCGGCGGTGTTGGGCCTCGAGGAGGAATTGGGCCGAGGCAGGCGTTACAACCGGCAAGCTTGTGTCGCTGCTGAAGGGCATGGCCGGTCTCGCCCGGCAAGCGTCCGGCACCGAGGCCTTGATGTACATGTGGCTGTGTGCGTTTCCGTAGCAGCAGACCTCCGAGGTCTACTAGACCTCGGAGGTCTCTAAGGTCATGGTCGTTCCCGTGTCTACGAAGCCGAGCCTTCGATAGAATGGCTCTTTCCCAGGGGCAGCGTGCAGATAGACCTTCGCATACCCGCTTGAGAGCTCGATAAGTCGGCTCATGACTTCCGTGCCGATGCCAAGGCCTTGATGGTCCGGGTGAACCGCGACGCCACATATATATGAGCGGTCTTTCCCATCTGCCAGCGCCCGCCCAACGGCGATCAATCTGCCTGAATCATAGGCGAAACACTTGAACATGCTCTTCGAGAAGCCTGCCTCCAAATCGGGGGCGGATTCGTCGCCCAAACCGGCGGCTTGATACAGCCGGTAGAGTTCATCCCAGTCCACGTTGTCCGCTGAATAGATCCACTCAAGTGCCATGCGGTTCCCTGGTGAAAGCTATGTGCCCGCCCTAAATCATACAACGATAATCACCGGCGACCGAAGTCCTGACACAGACAGAATCTTTCGGGAAGGTTTTGGGGCGAGACGATGGTATGGGATTACGGTCGCCGCGGGTTATACCGACGTCGCCAGGTCCCAGAACTCAGCCACGCCGTCCGGCCCGAGCACGCGGGATTCTTCGTCCTGCACCTTGCGATCGAGGTTGCCTTCAAGCATTCGCGAGAAGAAGCCGGAGGTTTGCAGCCACCAGATGAAGCTCGCGGCCTGCTGCGGATCGCCGGGAATGCGCACGCCCCGCCACAGGCGCGATTCTGCGAGAAGCGCCGCGTCGATGGGTGCGCCATCCGCGGCCATCGCCCAGAGCCGGGCGTTGGTCTCGCTGGATGGCACCAGCGCATGCCGCCGAAGGAAGTCCATGTTGTCGACCTCCTGCGTGCCCACGGGCTGCGTGAAGAGCAGGATGACGCCGCCGCGCGAGCCGGTCGCGACCAGACACTTGAAGGTCTGCTCGCTCGGTTTGGTCACCTCGAGGGCAACGGTCTGCGTCTCCATGAGCACGTCGTAGGAATCCACCACCTGGCGGTCCTCTTTGCCGCTGCGCACATCGATCCACGCTTTGCCCGCCAGTTCGGACAGGAAGTCGTGCGTAAACGGTGCATCCTTGCAGACGACGTGAATGAGGAAGCGCTCCGATTGCCGCCTCAAGGCGGCCGTCAGCGAGGAGAAGTAGTCCAAGCCCACGGCCGCGCCGGATATGGGGATCGAAACGTGGATCGGCTCGGCCGAATTCGGGTCAAGCTGGCGGGTCTTGGAAGCCAGCTGCGCCTCGTCGAGTTTCTCTGACAGGCGTGGATGCAGCGGGTACGGCACCACCTCGATGCGGGGCATGTCCCCCATGCGTTGACCGTACTCGACGTATTTCCGCTTCGTGTACTGGCTGGGCACGACCAGCAGGTCCGCCCCGTCCACGTACCAGATTTGCTGGAAGGTGTCGTCGGTCACGCAGACAGCCAGCACCATGCGGACGTGTTCGCGCCGCTGCAGCTCATCCTTGATCGCCGCGAGTTTGTGCGCCAGGCCGAAGTGCGTGCAGGCCACGAGAATTTTGTCGGGCCGTTCCAGGCGCTCGCTGAGCAGCCGGGTCATCTGCTCGTAGATGTCACGATGGTTGGCGCGCAGTGTGTCTCGATACAGCCTGTTGGATTGCTCGGAATACGGCCCCCCTTGCAGCCAATCGAAGACGGCCTTGCCAACGGGATTGACGCTCGTCAGCCGGTGGATGGATTGAATGGACGTGTCCTGGCTGCCCAATACCACCGGGTTGACCGTCTCCGGCAAGCCGTGATAAAGAGCGTCCGTCACCCGCAGATGGCCCAGCCCCGCCGGAGCGTAGGCCAAGACCAGCAGCAGCTTGCGATTGGTGAGCTGCGCGAGCGTGGAGGGCTTCATAGCACTCAATTGTAGGTCAGATTTTGGAGTGGCCGCAATCTCGCTGCGGAGGGCGCAGACCTGATGCCCCGGACGATCTACGGAGCTGGCATCGGTGGGAAGGCGCCTTCAGGGGCGTACCAATCTCCCGGGTCGGCGGTTGTGGTCTGACCGGACACGACCGTAATGACGATCAGCGAGTGATCGGTGCAATCCACGGTCAGACCGCACGGAACAGCCTGTGTATACCCGCCTGCCAGGACGGACGAGCCGGGCGCCGGCGGCGCATATGTATCGGCGCTGAACGGGTACGCAATCACGTGATAAGTGCCCGCCGGCAGATCAATGGAGTAGGTGCCCTGGTTCATGCCTGTGTCGACATGACTTGCGCTTGCGTCGCCCAGGTTGAAGAAGACGACGCGCATTGGCGGGATAAACGATGACGGATACGAGAGCCTGCCTGTGACGGTTCCCGAGGGCGGGGCTGGGAGCGGTCGCCGCTATGACGGGACTCGGCGTGGCCGTCGGCGCCGCCTGCGTGGGTGGCTGCGTGGTGGGCGCGGCATGGGGAGCTTGTATGCCGCAGGCGAGGACGCCAAGCAGTATCGGAAGCAGATGCACTATTGGTTTCATGTTTGCTCCAAACGGACGGTCGAAAGTAATGCAAAGCACTGCCGCCCCGACGAGTTCGCGGTCCCGAACTGGGCACGGGTCCCGCCGGCCGGCTCTTTCGCACACACGCTGCGGTGCGTCGTGGCTCGCAGAGTCAAACGGGGCTATGGCTTCCACGTCAAATCCCAGTCTCCTGGGACGAGGACCTGCACATCGCTGAACGTCAGCGTGAACGGACCTTGTGGCAGGGGAAGCTGATATCCAAAGGCGCTGGGAAAGGGAGCGCCTGCGACCGAGGGGCCGCCGCTGCCGCCACCGCCTCCCAGCGGCGGGTGCGCCAGGTCCGTTACGGTCGCTCCCACGATGTCGGAGTCCGACTGCATGGTGAAGACGAAGAAGCCGTCGGTGCCGACCTCTTTGGCAGAGAGCACGTGAATGGTTTCGCCGTTGACCAACACGTCTTTGCGAACTTCCCATTCCTGTCCCACCTGGGGATTTGATCCGGGGTCAAACGTGAAGGAGCCTCCGTCAGCGGGAATGGTCGCCTTTACCTGCATCGATAGGCTGAAGGGCGGGGCCGGATCCGGCCCGGTGAGTCTGTAAGCCCAGTACTGGAGAAGTTCACCCTGGGCGGGGTTCTTGCCTGCATCGGCGTCCTCAAACGGGATTTCGGTCCCGTTGGCGTCCTTGACCCCCGCCAGCAGCGCGCTTGCCCCGAATGGGGGGATGACGGGGTCGGTCCATTCAATCGTCCCGTAGAATACGAGCCCCCCGGCGTCCGTGGAGACCTTGTCGAGATGGTTCGTGATGCCGTAGGGGACCGCCGGCTGCGTCGCGGGCACAGTTGCTGCCGCTGCCGGCACCGCATCGGAGGCGGAAGCCCCGCATCCCCCAAGCACCAAAGCGACGAGAACGAACAGGGTGGGAAGAACCAGCCGAGCCAGACTTCTCACTGGATTGTTTCCTTTCGGATCGAATAGTTGGGCGAAAACTGCCGCACTCTGGGATCCGCCCCGTACTACCCCGCGGAGTGCATGGGGACCTCATGAGAAGCGAACATGAGTTGTCCAACAGCATGCATTCTCGCACCGACGGCCTTCAATTGCAACAGGAAATTCGCCGCGAGCTGCAAAATACAAAGGGTGGCTTTGCAGGAGTTCTGGCGCGGCCTCCGCCCGTGAGACGCTGAGTCTGTGTTTCCCTCAGGCTGCGTTTTCCCCCGACTGAACGCCCCGCATCAACCCTCAGGCCGCAGCCAACGGCTGCGCCCCGTCTCATCCGCATAAGCCCACGGCTGCAAATCAGGCGCCTCAACCCCCAAGGCCGTCAGACACGCACACACTTGCTCGCCATGGATACTCACATGATGCAGCGCTTGCATCACAACCACCGCGGCGTGCGTCTCGTAAGCGCCATCATCCAGAAAAGCGAGACGCTCGCCGTCAATTGGCTCGCGCAGAAACCGCTGCCACCTGGCAGCACTCTCCTCCGCACGGGCGGCAAGCTCGCGCAAGTCGGTCGTCTCGCTCTCAGGGACTGCCCAGACGGCCCGGCCAGTGCCGAGACTTGCGACGTAGCCCGCATCAGCCATCACCAGATGATTTAACGTGGCCAGGATGCTGCCGAACCCGGGCGCCGGTCGCGTCAACTCTTCAACCGAACGATCCTCACAAGCAGCAATGAGCAACTTCATCGCCCAGAGCTTTTGCTGAAACGCTTCGATCAATACCTCGTTCATCTCGTCGCTCCTGTTGTATGGCTAAAGGGAACCTACCCTGCCAGGGCCTGCGGCAATCCAGCGATTATGAGTCGCCCAGGCGCCTTCATTCTCGCCTCCTGCCGCCGAGCAGCGGGCTCTCATGCAAGAGCCCGCGCGCGCCAGCCTTCGCCCCCTACTCCTTGACCCAGTCGGACGTGGTGAACTCGTCCTTCCGTTGAAGGCACTCGTCACTGACGAGCGTGAGTTTCAGTGTCGCGCCGTCAAACGCCCAGGTGTAGACGCCGGCTGTGTTTGGGCATGTGGAATCGCTCTCGATCGCGATCTGGTCCTCAGATACCTGGTAGGAGGCCGAATCGACCTCGGTGCCGGTGCCGTCAACTACGGAGAGCGTGCCGGCTGGTGAGAGCTCCAGTCGCAGCGGGGCCTGGTCCCCGTTGCGATGAAATGCCCCTGACGGGAAGCCGGCCGGGACGCAGCCGGCCAGAAAGGCTGCCGAGGCGAGACTGATTGCCACGATCATCTTCCAATGGCCTCTTATGGGATTGCCATCCTTTCGAGCGTGTTTGGTATCCACTGCATATCTCAGACGGGCGAATCGGGGTCAGAAGGGACGCTGCACCACAATCATAGCAGTACTTGCGAAGTGCAATTTTTGCAATGGGGGCATCGAAAACCGGCGGAACGCTTGCGGGTCGATCGTTCCCGACAGGGCGGATTTGCGCCCCCTCTGCGCGGGTTGATGTGGCTGGCTTGCGCCTTCCGTGATGTAGCCGTACCGCGAGGCGTTCTATTCCGTTCGCAACGCCAGGGCAACCTGGTGTTTGTGATTCTGCTGCACAGCTATACCTATCCCTTAGGGGCCTGTGGCGATCAAGGGTGTGCGTGATCCGAAGCACAACCCCCTCGGCACTCCGTTACAATTCCCGGGGAAGGATCGCAATGTATTCGACACTCATTTTCGATTTGTCCGAAGTCTTCATCAGCGGTCTGACGGGCGTCGAGGTCACGCTGGCGCCGCGGCTCAAGCGGCCGGAGAAAGAGATCTTCGATGCGATGTTTGCTCCCCCGACCTACGACTTTTTCGTGGGCAAGGTATCGGAGCAGCACTGGCTCGAACAGCTGATCCGGAGCAACGCGTGGATGGGCGTCACGGCCGCGGAGTTGGCGGCGATCGTGCGCCTCAACTTCGATCGGCGCGTCGAGGGCACGGAGGCCCTGGCAAGGCAGCTGGCCGGGAAATATGAGCTGGCGATATTGTCTGACCATGCCCGCGAGTGGATGGATTACATCCGACCCAGGCATGCATTCTTCGACGTCTTTGCCCATCAGTTCTTCTCCTTCGATCTTGGCCACACCAAGAAAGACACCATGGCATTCACCATGGCTCTCGAGAGGCTGCACAAGGACGCCGACGAATGTCTGTTCCTGGACGATCTGGAGTCCAACCTGCGTGTCGCACGCTCGGTCGGCATCGAGGGGATCCTGTTCAAGGACGCGAAACAAGCGGCCGCAGAACTGCGCCGCCGCGGCATAAATGTCGATTAGTCCATCCCAGGTAACAACGCGGCGCGTGACCTGCCGGTGAAGTCCAACTCACGTGGCCGGGCGCGGTCAAGGCGTGCCTCAACGAGAGGCAATGGATTGGCAATGGCCGCGGGCGCAGGAGTGCGCGACAATACGAGGTGACGTTTGCGGGGCCGCCGCAAGGGCCTGAAGAAGAACAGCCCTGATGGCTACGACCAGGAGGGGAAATGCGGGCCAAACTCATTCCGATACCGTTGGTTGCAAGTCTGCTGCTAAGCGCATGTGCGTTGACGACGCCGTCAACGGCGGTTCCCACGGTTCCGCCGGAGCTTGAGCCTCCGCCGACAGCCACTGTCCGGTCCTTGCCAACGCAGGCGCCGACGCCCGTGGTGGGTTGCGTGACGGCGCGGAGCCTGCGCGTTCGCAGCGAGCCGAGCAAAGAGGGCGCAGTCATCGGCGGTCTCGTAAAGGGACAGTGCGTGACTGTCTGGGAGACGAGCCCGGACGGAGCTTGGGGCCACATCACGGGTGAACACGTGCCCGGCTGGATAGCTCTGGAGTACCTGGCCGCCGGGGGCGAAGGGGCGCAACTGCCGCTCGCCGATCTGGCTCCCACCGGTGCGCCCTCGCAGCCCACAACGCTAGCCCGGTCCAACCAGCACGCGGATGCCTGCCGGCGCGGATACCATGGCGTGCGCCGATGCCAACCGCCTGATCGGCGAATCGATCTACTGCCGGATCCAGCAGGCAGCCTGCAGCTATGCAGCCACCGTGGAGGGCAGTCCCACGTTCTGCAATGACGCCGCCAATCCTGCGAATGGCTTCACGCTGGTGGTCTACGGCAGCGACTGGACCGACCTGGACGGGAAGTGCCTCATCGTCAGCGGGCTGGTGACGCTCTATCACGGGAGCCCGCAGATCGAGGCGACCAGCAGGTCGCAGGCCTCGGAGTGCCAGTAGGCGGAGGGCAGGCCAGGCCGGTTGCGAGAAATGCTCGCAGCTCCGTACCATCCCTTCCAAGCATCCAAGTGCTCGAGGCTTCGGGAGGCTATAATGCCTCGTACAGGCTAGGATTGGAGGCGGAAAGTGGAACTCCTTACCATACTTGCGGCCGATTACGCGAACATTGCGCAAGGCGGAAAACTCAACGTGATGGGGATATTCAGGAATATCTATGCCAGACAATTTCCTGTGGTACATCCATCCATGGTTCTAATCGTCAAGCTTGGCGCCGAGCTCGGTGAGTACGGCGATGAAAGGACGCTCACTGTCAAGCTGCTTAATGCAGACGGTAAGGAAATGATGAGATTGAGCAATCAGATGCGAATCCCGGAGGGCAAGGGCGGCCAGAGACCGGAGGTAAACGCAATCTTCGCGATCAATGGAATTCGATTCCCGGAACCGGGCCGCTATCAGTTCTCGGTGCAAGTGGATAAGGACGTCAAAGGCACCCTTGCCGTCGATGTCGTGCAGATCGTGGACCAAGGCGGCCAAGCGCAGAGACCGGCTTCGCCGGAGTAAGAAGTGGGGGCAAAATCGCGTCAAAGGCTACTGGAGAAGGCAAAGGCGTCCTCCCGTGGGTGGAGGCGCGCCCAATTGGATAAGTTGTACGAGAGTTACGGTTTCGTGATTGAGGCCCAAAGCAAGCATGATATAGTTAAACACCCCAGCCATCCAGACTTAAGAGCGACACTCACCAGAAGTAGCGGCGAGCTGCACCCGGACTATGTTCGGCACGCTGTGGAGATGATCGGGCGGCTCCTGAGTTGATTGGAGCGGGTCCGGGAGGAACAAAAGCATGAATAGTGCGTTGATGGAAAAAGCCAAGGTACTTGCTGCGCGCAACTACTCGTTATCGGTGTACCGCGAGGACGCGGCAGCTGGAGAGGTAATGTTCCTGGCAAAGAATCCAGAACTCTACGGTTGCATGGCACAAGGATCATCGCTAGAAGACGCGATCAGAAATCTAGAAGAGGCCCGTATCGACTACATCACCAGCCTGCTCGAGGACGGCCTGTTCGTGCCTGACCCTGCGCTCGAGCTGGTTGCTCCGGAGGCCACGCTGACGGACGATACGGATTTGCCTGCGCAGTTCACGGTGCTCACACAGACCGTGCCGTTCGACAAAGGCTTGCTTTCTTCGGGGCAGGTTGCCGAGCGTAAACCTTTGTACGAGGCGTCGCTCACGTCCTAGGATCGGGGCCACTTCGGCAGCCGGTCCGTTGCGAGAGGCGCGGCGAAGTCATCATCGCCGAGGTCTATGTCGATGGAAGAAGTAAGCGGAGGCTGGTGTGAAACCGGCCTTCTTCTTTGCCATGTCCTCGTTGCCTCGTCAGAAAGTCAGCCGGATACTGGCAGCGAAAAGGTCCTGGCCTTCGGAATGGGGCAGCCGGCCCGCCTGAACACCGTGGACATAGGCTCTTTGGGGGATACCGACGTAACTTTTCTGTAATTTCGACGCGGCGTGGAGGGTGTAGAATGCCGCCCTTATGACGACCGTATGCGGAGTTGACGGGTGCAGCCTGGGCTGGATCGCCGTTTCCAAGGACCTGTCTTCAGGCAATATTTCCTGGAGCCTGCATCCCGAGACACAGAGCCTCTTCGCCAAGAAGGCGGCTGCCGAAGTCATAGCGATCGACATCCCGATCGGGCTGCCGGAGCGCGGGCCGCGGCTGTGCGATCTCAAAGCGCGACAACTCCTGGGAGCGGCGCAGGGCAGCAGCGTCTTCGCCGCGCCCATAAGGCCCATGCTGTCCGCCAGCACGGCGGATGAAGCCAGCGAGATCCGCTACAACGTCGAGGCCAAGCACATGGCGCGGCCGGGGTATCGAGTGGTCGCGCGGGCCCGGCAGGTGGATGAGACACTGCGCCAGGGTCCGGAGCTGCGCGAGAAGGTCCGCGAGGTCCATCCGGAAGTGAGTTTGTTCTTCATCAACGGGGGACGGCCGATGCGGCATGGCAAGAAGACCGAAGCCGGTCGGGCCGAGCGCGAGGAACTGCTTGCGGCGGAGTTTGGTCAGATTGTGTCGACTGCCGTCGGGGCGAGCTACTACATGCAAACCACGGCGGACGATGTTCTGGATGCCTTCGCGGCTCTATGGACCGCCGAGCGGATCTACAAGAATGCCTGCCTGACGATCCCGCCTGCTCCGCCGGTGGATGCGTTCGGCCTGCCGATGGAGATCGTCGCGTAAAGCACGGCGCTGTCCGCTCGACGAGTCCCCGCGCGCCCAAGGACTGCTATTAGGCCGCCCGAGGTTCCTGGGTAACCCCTCGTTATACGTGCAGGATCACCAGCCGAGATAGCGGTCGATTGCGACCGCGGCCTTCCGTCCCGCCACCATTGCCGTGACAACCAGGTGCGGCCCGGTGACCACGTCGCCGCCTGTAAACACACCCTTTCGATGCGTCGCGCCGGTATTCTCGTCGGCCAACAACAGGCCGCCCGAACTGGTCTGGATGCCGGGCGTCGTGGAGCTGATCATCGGGTCCGGTTTGTAGCCGATGGCCATGATGGCGGTGTCGGCGTTGAGGATGAAGTTGGAGCCTTCGACGACGGAAAAAGCGCGTCGACCGGAGGCGTCCGGCTCGCCAAGCACGGTGCGGACACATTCAATCTGTGCCAGCCTGCCATCTGCCCCGGCGATGAAACGCACCGGCTGCGTCAGGAAATGATACTTGGCGCCTTCGTCGACCGCCATGGCCCGGTCCTTGTGGCCTCCCGGCATTTCCGCTTCGGTGCGGCGGTACAGACAGAAGACCTCTTCCGCTCCCATCCGCAAGGCGGTGCGCAGACAATCGGAGGCTGTGTCGCCTCCTCCGATGACGGCCACGCGTTTGCCGATCTCGGGTCGGGCGCACATCTCGTGCGGAAGGAGTTCGAAGTCGACGTTGGCGCGCACCAGGAAATCCGTCGCCTTGTAGATTCCCGGAAGATTTTCGCCGGGCACGCCCAGCGACATATCCACGGTCGTGCCGAGACCCAGGAAGACCGCGTCATAACCGCCGGCAAACAGCTTCTCCACGGTGATGCGCGGTCCGATGTAGGTGTTGCCGACGAACGTCACGCCCGCGCGCAGCAGATCGTCCCAGATATCGAATACGACTTTCTTGGGGAGCTTGAAATTCGGGATGCCGTAGATGAGCAGACCGCCTGGCGCGGGCCGGGCGTCAAAGATGGTCACCCAGTGACCGCGGCGGACGAGTTGTTCGGCGCACGCCAGTCCCGCCGGCCCGCCACCGATGACGGCCACCTTCTTGCCGGTGAACTTTCCGACGGGAATCTTTACGCCCTGCATGCGGCGCTCATAGTGCGTGGCGAAGGCCTCCAGGGCCCCGGTCGGGACGGTGAGATGTCCCTTCTTGCCGCGCACGCAGGCGCCCTCGCAGAGTCGTTCTTGCGGGCAGATCCGTCCGCAGACTTCCGGCAGCGAGCTGGTCTGGCGATAGACCTCGGCGGCCTGCATGAACTGTCCGTGCTCGATCAGCCAGACGCCGTACGAAATGTCGTTGCCCGCGGGGCAGGCCTTTTGACAGGGGGCCGGGTCTGGACAATGGATGCAGCGCTCGGCCTCGTACATCGCCCAGTCTTCGTCGAGGCGCATGACGACCTCGTCGAAGTCCAGAGTGCGTTCGGCCGCGGGCCGTAGCGGGAGCCCGCGTGATTCGAGCGCCATGCGGGCTTTTCGGTCGACCGATGAAAAATCGCGCCCCAGCACTTCCTGTGTTGCCGCCGTTGTCACCATGCGTCACTCCTTTTTGGATCCGGCTGCCGGGCACGCGTCCGGCTGACCGCGAAGCCACTAGGTCCGCACGGCTTACGTTGCCCCTATCCCGATCCTTCAAACCTTACCCATCTTCGCCTCGGCTGTCATGTGCCATTTGTCACAAGTCAATAGGCAAGGTGGTACTTCCGGGGCGACCCATACCCTGGCTGACGGGCGCGCCAAGATCCCGGCCGTTGGGGCTTGATTCACAATGCTCTTGGAAAAAAGGTCCGGCAGCCTGCGCCCTCAGGGCGCGCTGCGCGAAGACATCCGAGGTCCTCTAGGACCGCGTACGACGGTGTCGTTGTCCGGCCACTCAGATGCGCGTTGCGATCTGCCTGAAGAGCTCGGTCACGCCGCGCCTGGAGCAGTAGCCTGCAAAGCTGCCGGACGCCGGCGGTCTGCGATGCAGATCGTGCTTTAGGGAATTGGAGGCGGGGGCAGGATGCCTGGGGGCGGCTCCTCGGTCGCCGGTTCCCCGGTAGGCTTGGGCTTCTTCGTCGCCGGCGGCTCGGTGCTGGGACATAACTGCGGCTCGTATCCGGTGGACTTGAAACCGAACGGCGCACGGCAGACATTGTCCACGGCATACAACGCTTTGAGGGGGTAATTGCTGTTGGCCCGGATCGGGGAGCCTGCCTCGGCAATCGTGAAGCGATCCACGTAATCCAACTGCTTTGGATCTTTCAAACCGGCGTCGGCCATGACGCCGAGCATGAACACGGTGCCCGACCAGGATTTCTTGAAGGCAAACTGAACCGATGCCGGGCTGCCGGCGATGATGCGGACCCAGGCCATATCCGGATCGGCGTCGCCGGGACCGCCGTGGAAGATCAAAGTCTCATATCCATCGGTCGTGATCGGCGCATCGGATTTCTCAGCGGACCTGCCACCGGTGTCATGGTTGTTGTCCTGGAAGATCTGGACGGACGCCGTGTCCCAGTCGCCGGTATAGGGCGGATGAGCCCAAATGAGATAGTTGCCGAAGCCATCGTGATCCGTGTCCAGTTCGACTCCATAGTCGATCCCAAGCGCATCGTTTGGATCGTTGCCGACCAGGGCGATCGAGACATACCACCAGGTATCATCGCTGGATACCGCGAAACTCGCGATATCCAGGTTCGGCGCGTAGGTCATGTCTTGCAGGAACGGGCGCTCGAGGCGATTGATGTCGTACGAGTCGCCGTAGGGAGCGCGCTTTTCCGGCGCGGTGTCCTCGGACACCACGTCGTAGATCGGCTTCCCGGAGCTGACCGAAGTTGACGGCGTTAGGGCATGCGTGACGGCCGCGGTCGCCGTGTCGGTGGCAGGAGGCGCCACCGAGGGCGGAGCCGTGACTACGACGTTTGTGGCGGGCGTCTGCGGGACAACGGCCTGTCCGGGGCTGGGCGGGGCAGACGCGCTGGGCAGGTTGCATGCCAGAATGATCAGCAGGGCAATCGCGGCGACCGGCAGGGCGGGAACGACCTTGGTTCGCTGCATGGGTTTCTCCTCCTCTGAATTCAGACCATTATGGATGGTTTGAGTGCAATATACAAGAGGGAAACTGCTGCACAACGACGATCTGCCTGCCGCGGGGCTGTGAATTCGCTGCCGGGAACGGAGGAGATTGCCGCTCTTGACCAAGCCGCTCTGCCCGTGAAACAAGAGCCCGGAGGTCATCACGACCTCCGGGCTCATTTCAACCCGGACACGTACGTCAGGAACCGAGTGACTCAGACGCGCCTGACGATCTGCTTGATCAAGTCCCTGACCACCTGCACGGCCTTGACGACGATCACCACTGAGATGCCCGTTCGAACGGCCTGCTCGAGCACCGTGTTCAGCGTGGCGCCGTTGCCGACCGCGCCCAGACCGGTCGCTTGCATGGCCGCCGGCGAGATGCTGACGATGGAAGGGCCACTCAGCAGCGCGTAACCGATCGCGATGCTGCCGAGATCGAGGGCGATCGAGAACCACTTCGTGGACGGCTCCAGGCGTCCGCGGCGCAGCAGCAGCAGGTGGAAGGCGATCTGCAGCGCCCACAAGACGTTCATATATGGCAGCCAGCGGAAGAACGCAGCCGTCAAGACGGGGATGGAGTTCCACTGCCCGTTCTCGAAGAACCACAGGCCGATGAGCCGGGGATAGCCGTTGATCACGATCATGGCGATGGCCGTGAAAACGATCGACGCGATCGGCTCCCAGAGTTTGACCTCAGCAGGCCTGGCTTCCTTGAGCAGCAGGGCAGGATCCCACTCCTTCTTGTCGTCGTCGAACTTGAACCTCGATGCCGGCATAACCCTTTCCAGGATGGCGAAGACCAGCACGATGTTGCCGAAGGCCTGCAGCGCGGCATTGAGGATGCCCAACAGGCCGTCGCCGATGGCCTTGGCCAGTTCCATGCCTGCCAGCGGCTGCGTCGCGATCTGGATTCCCAGCATGACCAGCAGTACGACTGTAAGCACGCTGAACACGATCCGGAGCACCCGCAGGAAGAAGGGATACAGCCGCGGGCCGATCAGGTACGGGGTTGAGTGGTACGTGGCGGCGACCTTTTCCGGCGAGCCGTACTCCTTGAGCAGTTCCGTCGCCAGCGCTTCGTCCGCCGGGCGGCCGGTCTTCTGGCCGCGGTCCTCGAGCATGTCTTCCAATGTCGAACGCAGCTCGGCTTCGATATCTCGCGCGCCCGCGCAGCGGCAGTCGCCTGCCGACCTCGGCCACATACAGATCGATGAGTTTCATTTTGGCACCTCCTATTTCAGCAGCCGGCTCATGGCGGCCAGCGTGTTGTCCCACTCGGTCTTCAACTTCGGCAGCAGCTTCTTGCCCTCGCTGCTGATGACGTAGTAGCGGCGCGGCCGGCCGCCTTCGACGTTCCAGGCGGACTGCAGCAGCCCCTGCGATTCCAGCCGGCGCAGCAGGGGATAGAGCGTGCCCTGATCGACGGGCAGTCCGTTCTCGGCAAGCAGCTTGAGCAGCGCATAGCCGTACTGCTGCTTGCCCAACTGGCTGAGCACCGCCAGCATCACCAGGCCGCGCCGCATCTCCTGCAGCATGTTATCCAGGTTTTCGTTGGCTCCCATGGTTCACCTCGGCGCAACTATACTGTATATTACATGATATGTCAAGTGCGTTAATATGACACGTGAGTGAATACAAGGCCGCACACTCTAATCCCGCTTGAGGATGCGAATTCCGTCCCTGATATAATCCAGCGAATTCATCACGGCGTTCCTAATCCTATTGAATTTGTTCGTATTTCAGACGTGTTACGACGCCTCGTGCACTTGCAATCCATTCCCTCCTGGAGGTCCGCACATGAAGCAACGATCTGAACCCTCGGCCGCGCCGCGCCTCGGCATGGCTGCATACTTCGAGCTCCATCCTGTGAGGACTGCGATCAGCATCTTTCTCGTGTATGTTGCGGTTGCAGCGGCTTTTGGGCTGGCAGCCCGCGCCCTGGTGCCCGACGTACAAACGGATTTCGCGGCCCTGGTTGCTCTGGCTCTTGTGCTGGCGGTCGTCCTGGCCGTCTTCGGATGGTGGAGGCAGGCCGGCTTCAACAGCGTTCGGCTCTGGCGCGGCTGGCGTCTGATGTGGATTCCATTCGCGATTGTGCTGGTCCCACCATTCCTGCGCGGCATCCACACATCCGACTGGGGCACCTTCATCTATCTCGTGGTCGGCTACGCGCTGACCGGCTTCATGGAAGAGGGCCTCATGCGTGGAATCGTCATGCGGGTGCTGCGACCACTGGGCGTTACACGCGCCATCATGATTTCGGCAACCTTGTTTGGGCTGATGCATGTTGGAAACCTGCTTTATCGCAGTCCCGGCATCGTGGTCGCGCAGATGGTTGGGGCGTTCGTGCATGGCATTGGCCTGGGGGCCATCCGCCTGCGCACCAATACGATCTGGTTCGTGGTGGCTCTGCACGGTCTGCATGACCTGGCCCTCAAGTACACGAATTTCCCTCCCATTCCGCTGGATGTCGTCCAGGTCACGCTGCTGATGCTCTTCGGGCTGTGGCTGATGCGCGACAAGCCGGCGCTGGAATCGGCGGACTAGCGGCCGTGCCTGGCAGGCAGACCTCTCGGGCGGGCGTGCGCAGTGAGGGCAGCCGGGGGGCCGGCGACAGTGCCGGTCTGGAACGTTTGATCACGTTCAGCGACGGTGTCTTCGCGATCGCAATCACGTTACTGGTGCTGGATATTCGTCTCCCGGCGGCGGCCAGTAGCTACAACAATGAGCAACTGCTTTCCGGACTGCTCGGGATCTGGCACAAGTACCTGGCGTACGTAATCAGTTTTCTGGTCATCGGTTCGTTCTGGATATCGCACCACCGCAAGTTCCGGCTCATCAAGCGCTACGACGGGCGTCTGCTGCTTCTCAATGTAGTGCTGTTGATGGCGATTGCCTTCGTGCCCTTTCCCACGGCGGTCATAAGCGAGAACGCCAGCCGCACCGCCACGATCTTCTATGCCCTGGTGATCGCCCTGGCGGGCGCGCTGATGTCGCTGTTGTGGTGGCACGCGGCGCACAATCATCATCTGCTCGATCCGGAGGTCAGCACCAGACGGGTCTGGCGCGAGGTGGCTGCGCCGCTCCTGACGACAGCGATCTTTCTACTGTCCATTGGCGTGGCGTTCATCGATGCCGACTGGGCGAAGTTCACCTGGCTGATTCTCTTGCCCGCCTCGCTGCTCGCGAATGGCAGTCAAGGAGGAAACACGATGAAGATCCTGGCCCTGGAACACGACCGGGCGGGCGCATCGGACGCCGATTTGGCGTCCCTGCTGAAGGCCGAAGCGCAGGCAGTCTGGGACCTGATGCAAACCGGCACCATCCGCGAGATCTACTTCCGCGAGGGCGCGCGGCGTGCCGTGCTGATTCTGGAAGCCGAGAGTGTGCGCGCTGCGCAGGAGATGCTTGCCCGGCTGCCCTCGTGAAGACCGGCCTGACCGAATTCGAGTGCATCGGCCTGCAGGCGTATCCCGGTTTCGCACGCCTGTTCGCCGGGTGAACGGCCTGCGCCCAACACCACAGACTTCAAAACGCTGATCGACCTCGGGGCCAGCCCGACTTAACGCGCCAGGCCATGTCTTCGCGGGGCGTGGCCGTTCGGTATGGTGGCCGCGGAGCGAAAAATGGGACATTCGTGCGGGAATCGCGAGGTAAAAATGGCGCGTCCCCGAGGACGAAAGTCACTTGCTCCCGCTGGGCCACGCCCCACAATGATTCTATAAGTGCGGGCCGGCTGCCCGCACGATCGTCTTGTCCGCCGATGGCAGCGCACGGGCCACGGGAGTTACTTGCTCCGCAGCCAGGCCAGCCATCGCAGCACTGGCTGCATATCGCACCATCCGACCAACGAGAGAAGAGGAGACCAGCATGCGCAAACAATTCTTCACGCCGGGGGGTGTGCTCATCTTGACTCTGGCGGCGGCCTGCGGGCCATCGCCGGAGGCGATTGCCACCATGACCGCCTCGGCCTGGACGGCCACACCACCGCCGACGGCCACACCTCCGCCCACGGCAACCGCCACCCTTGTGCCGTATGACCTGACCGTCTCAGTGGTGGACACGGATTCGAATCCGATCGCGGGGGCGCAGATACTAATATCTGTCTCCGGCAACAGCGATGCTGCGGTCGCAGACGAGGCCGGCAGCTACTCGTGGACGGGACTGGACGCAGCGCAGGCCGCCTTGAAAGTGCAAGCCCAGGGTTACGCCGGCGCGGAGCAGTCGCTAAGCCTGGACCGTGGCCCCAACGAGGTCTCGGTAGCGCTCCAGCACGATCCCCTGCAGTTGCTGCCATCCGAAGTCTGCCAGCTGGGGCAGGAAGTGCTGTACATCGAGGATTTCGAGGACGGTGAGGCGCAGGGCTGGCCCATTACCCGGCCTGACTGGGCATTCGAGCAAGCCGAGGGTCACGGGACGGTGCTCACCGCGCGGCCGGAGCGGGCGGCTTCACGCGCAGTGACGTCCCAAATCCCGGCAACACGGTTTGGCTGTCGGAGTTCCGGCACAGCGCGGACATCATCTGGTTCTACCAACGCTACGCTGGCGAGGGTCCCTCGGGCAGTCTCGCCAATCTGATCGCGTTGATTGGTCCGCGTATCGCGGTGTCTGGCGGCACGGGGGATGGCGCCGCCATGCATGAGCTCGGCAGTCATTCTGTTCCCGCGGCCGGGGAGAGCGGCTGGCGCAAGCTGGCAATCGCCTACTTCAACGGCGATATCGATATTTGGATGGACGGCACGCTGGTGCTGGGCGTCACGGATCGGCTTCCACAGCAGGATGGCACTTTGGCGCTGGAGAGCACCGCGACGCAGGGAATCACGTCGTACGACAACATGGCGATCTGCTCGCTCAACGAGCCGTACTCCCCGCCGTCGCCTTGATCCGGGCGCAGAAAGCCTGATACGTCGCGCGGCCCCACCCTTTTTTCAGGTGAGGCCGCGCTGCATTCTTGTGTAACTAATTCTGGATTGCGGGGGGGAATTCTGTGGTCAGCCGCGCGGAACGGGGCGCAGGTATTGGGGAAGAGGCTTGCGCTCGTCCAGCAGGTGCTGGACGGCAAGGATAGGGTGCGAAAGCAGCATGCGCGGGCCCGAGTAGATCATCACCTGCCGCATCGCCTCACGCATGTCCCGCTTGTAGCAGTGCACCGGGCAGACCTTGCAGGTCGGCTTGTCCGCCTTGAAGACACAGCGGTCGAGACGCTCCATCGCATAGGATTGCAGATCGGCGCAATCCGCACACAACCCGCCGTCGTGTCGATGGTTGGCGCGGCAGTAGATCGCGACCATGAAGCGGACGGTTCGCCTTTCGCGCCGCACGCGAGGGTTGTCGGGGAGTGTGTTCATTGCCGTGCTCCGCAATGATAACGCACGTGCGTCGCGCACGGGTCCGTGTCTCAGAATCCTCTCAGTTGGAGTGCCGTGCAGGGGACGGCGCGCCTCTTATCGGGTCTCCGCATGCACGCAGCGCGAAATCGCGGGGTGTAGAATCGAACGATGGACCTCGTTGCTCGCGATCTCCGGCAGGTGCTCGTCTTTGAGCACGCTACCGACGAAGACCTGGCGGAGATTCTCGAGAATAGTATTCAGCGGTCGATCGAAGAAGGCGGCTACTTCTTCCTGCAGGGTGACGCGGCCGATCATCTGTACGTCCTGACCAGCGGCCAAGTCAAGCTGCTGCAAACCAACCCGGGGGGCGACCAGGTGAATCTTCGGACGATCTACCCATGGCAAATGTTCGGCGCCCTGGGTGCCATACGCGACGAAGCCAGGTATCCGGCCACAGCGCAGGCCCTGGAGGACAGCAGTGCATTAGCCGTTCGGGCGATTTTCCTACGGGAGATGATGGCGACCCGACCGTATCTCTCGATGGACTTGATGAAGCTGATGACGTTGTATATCGGTGAGATGCAGGCGCGCTACCGCGAACTTGCCACGGAGCGCGTTGAGCAGCGCATCGCGCGGGCCTTGCTCCGCCTGACCGCGCAAACGGGCAAGCGGTCGGGAGAGGGAATCGTTCTGGCTTTCTCCCGGCAGGACCTGGCAGAGATGACCGGTACCACCTTATACACCGTGAGCCGCGTACTGGCCGGGTGGGAACGCCTGCAGCTTGTGCGGACCGGCCGAGAAAAGGTGCGCATTCTCCAGCCGCACGAGATGGTCCGCATCGCCGAAGGGCTCGAGCACTAGGGAACGACTCCGCCAAATCCGTTGGCGCTTGTTTGCGCCCGCGCAAAGACAAATCAGGTGCAAGAGGATACCCTTTGGGCAGTATGGTTGCCCCAAGGTATTTGCCCGATCTCACTGTCGCACAGGCTCTGGAACAATCCGGCCGCGACTCGTTGCATGCCTTTGGCGCGCGCGGCGCGGCGTGCGTCGGCTGCTACCTGGCAGCACTTTGTACCCTGGGGGACGTTTCCAAAGTCTATGGGTTTCCGCTGGATGAATTCCTCGCTGAGTTGGATAGGGCAGCCGGCCGCGACAATCAGCCGGTCGCAGGAGCAAACAATGGTTAAATATCTACGGTCCTTCTCCGTCGTAGTCCTGGCTGCGCTGTTGATGGCTGGCTGCGCGCATGCCGGGCGCCCGGGTACCGTGGCGTTCACGCTGAAGGCGGACGCACGCGATGGCGCCATGGTGTTCGTGGGCGTCGGCGATGGCATCGATGGTGTGGTCAACCCGACCCTCGTAGCCCCGGTTGGCAGCGTCGTCCAGCTCAAGCTGATCAGCGGCGACGGCGCGCAATACAACATCAATTTCCCCGATTTCAATACTGTCTCTCCCAACGTCTCCGGCGTTGGGAAAAGCGTCCAGGTGGTCTTCGGAGCAGACCGGGCCGGGGACTTCCCATATTTCTCTGATATTCCAGGGCGCCGGGAGGCCGGCATGCAGGGTCACATCGAAGTGATGGGCGGTGTCGGCTCGGCCCCGACCGGTCCCGCCGCCTCAGCGGGCTCCGCGACTTCTGCCAGTGCCGCTTCGATGCCGGGCATGGACATGAGCGCCTCTGCCGCCCCGGCGGACGCTTATGCTGCCGCGCCCGCCGCCAGCGCGGGGTCGAGCGCCCCGGCCGCTCCCGTTGCGGTTGTCACGGGGGCACCGGCCACCGGTGCGGACATCGTTCATGACCCAACCGACCTGCCCGGCCCGATCGGCGATCGCGGGCCAACCACCGTCCGCATCGACTTGGAGACCGAGGAGGTTGTTGGTCAGTTGGCCGAGGGGACCACGTTCACCTACTGGACTTTCAACGGCAAAGTTCCCGGTCCGTTCTTCCGGGTGCGGGTCGGTGATACCGTCGAGGTGCACTTGAAGAACTCGTCCAACAGCATTCTGCCGCACTCGGTGGACTTCCACGCGGTGACCGGCCCCGGCGGAGGTGCGGTGTACAGCAGCACCAAGCCCGGCGAGGAGACCACGTTTACTTTCAAGGCGTTACACCCGGGTCTGTTCGTTTATCACTGCGCCACACCTCCGGTCGCCATGCACATCGCCAACGGCATGTACGGAATGATCCTGGTGGAACCCGAAGGCGGGCTGCCGAAGGTGGACCATGAATTCTACGTGATGCAGGGGGAGATCTACACCACCGGCAGCTTCGGCGATACCGGAGCGCAGGCCCCCGACCCGACAAAACTGGCGAACGAAACGCCGGACTACTACGTATTCAACGGCGCGGTGGGTGCGCTGACCACGGAGCATCCACTGCAGGCCAAGGTTGGCGAGACGGTGCGCTTTTTCTTCGGCGTGGGGGGGCCTAACAAGATCTCTTCCTTCCACATCATCGGCGAGATCATGGATCGCGTCTACGACCTGGCCTCGTTGACCACGCCGGCTATGACGGACGTGCAGACGACGTTGGTCCCGCCCGGGGGCGCAACGGTGGTCGAGCTGAAGTTGGATGTGCCGGGCAGATACATATTCCTGGACCATGCCATATCCCGCCTGCAGCGAGGGCTGGCGGGTTACTTGATGGTAGACGGTCCGGCTGCGCCGGATATCTTCAACGGCACGCCCGCGCCTTGAGCCCCCAAGTCAGCGGGGGCGACGTGGCGATTTTGCCGCCAGTGAGGACAAGAAACGGCTGCCCATGGCGGCCGTTTTGCGAGTGAACTCCTCCTCGTCGGGCTTGGCGTAGAGCGCGGTATGCGCCCTTGGTTGCCCCCGCGTGCGTGCAAGGGTAGAATACTTTGGGTTTCGCACCAGGGGCTCCACGTTGGCGCACACATCACATAAGCTCAGAAGCTCGTTCGAGGGCGCGTTGGCAGGGGGCGGCGATCCCGCCACCTCACCCCTGTATGTATTCGGCCCATTTCTAAAGCTGATCGTCGCCGCAGGCGTGGCGCAGGTCACGTTCGGCGCCTCCGTCTGGTTGGTCGTAGTCACCATTGCGGTGGTCTCGACCATGTACCGGCTCGTCATGCTGTGGGTGACCGACGGCAGCGGCGGCAGCGGCCTGAGCGAGGAAGAATTCGGGGGCTGGGCCGTCAAGGTCAATGCGGCCATCACCTTCATCGAATACACGCTGACCTTCCTGGTCAGCATGGCGGCGATGGTCACGTTCATCGCCGACCGCATCACCGTGCTCAATCAACCCCTCTTCGGCCAGCCCTGGATCACTTCCCGGACCCTGGTCGCCATCGGCCTGAGCATCCTGACGGGTTGGCTTGTCAATCGAGGGCCGTCGATGGCCGCCCGCACATTTGGTCCTGCCACGGCCGCAGTACTCCTGCTGCTGTGGGCGATGGTCATCGCCACGGTCATCAAGCACGGACTGCATCTGCCCAGCTTTAACCTTCAGGCCTTCCAGCCCCAATACCTGAATTTCACGATCGGAGGGTACGTCCGCATCCTGGCGGTGATGACCGGCGTGGAGGTCTTCGCCAACCTGGTTGCGGCCTACGAAGGCACACCGGCGCAAAAGAGCAACAGGGCGTTCTACAGCCTGTTGATGGTCATGGGCACGACGGCCATCACCATGCTGGTGGTCGGTCCCATCATCTATGCGGTGTCCGACCCGACAAATCCGGGCGTGTCGGTGATCACGCAGACGATGGACCACCTGCTGCCGAGCCCTCTTCCGTACGTCGGTACTCTGGTGGGCGTTGCGGTGCTGATGTCGGCTTCGGCCGCCAGCGCGCAGGGTTTGCAGAATCTGGCGCTGGGTCTCAAGGAACGGCGCTACGTGCCGCCGCGCATGGGAGCGCCAAACAAGTACGCGGTCGCCGATCTCCCCGTGTGGATCGAGGTCGGCATCGTGTGCTTCTGCTTCCTGTTCCTGGGCACGCACGAGGAAACCTACCTGGCGGTCTATGCCGCGGGCGTGTTCATCCTGCTCAGCATGACGGGTTGGGCCGTCACCAAACGGCTGTTCCGCCAGACGCGGGGTTTGTCGCTGAAGGATAAGCTTCCGATCCCGGCCACTGTCGTGGCGGCGCTCTTGACGACCGGCGCCACGCTCGCCATCTTCGGCGAACGCTTCACGGACGGCGCCTGGTCATACTTCCTCTTCATTCCCGCGTTGTATGCCGCCTTCACATATTTCCGCGACCGGTACGGCGAACCTCCGCCTGAGATGGAGTACCTGGGGCAACTGGACGCCGCGCAACTGGCCGGATTTGGCTTCGGGCAGGCCGCACGGGTGCCCACCCTGCTCGGTCGGCCGGCGCTGCCCATCCACGGAGAGCTGACCTGGCATCCTGATAATCACGACCAGAAGACCTGGGTCCGGCAGAAGGTGGATATCCCCCGCGTCATCGTGCTTTTGGATGGCTCCCCGAACGCGGCGAGGGCCATTCCGGTCGCCCGCATGATCGCGCGCCAAGTTGGGTCCCGCATCACGCTGTTGTCCGCCATCAAGGCCAGAGCCCGGTCATCCGAAGAGCAACTGCAGGCAGCCGCGGCCGAGCGTATGAGTTATCTGAACTTGCGGGTGACGGAGCTGGCTGCCGACGAGGTGGCAGCCGACGCCCGCGTCGAGATCGGTTCGATCTTCGAAGTAACCGAAAAGCTCATCCGGGAGAACGGCTTTGGCTTGGTGATCACTTCGACGCGCGGCGGGTCCGGCGAGCCCAACTGGACCAAAGGCGGCTTATCCCACAAGCTTGTCGAACGGATCGACAAGCCTGTGCTGCTTGTCCAGGTCAGCGATCAAGAGGCGGAAGCGCGGCCTCGCATCGGCCGCATCCTGGTTGCTCTCGATGGTTCGACCTATTCCGAGCGCGCTCTGCCATATGCGCGCTTGCTGGCTAAGGCGTTTGGCAGCGAGCTGATCCTGCTGTGCGTGCCGGCCGTGCCGGAATCGGAGGCCTACCGCGCCCCTGCGGACGTGCAGCTGAAGATCCGGCACAAGGCCGAGACCAATATGTACAAGTTCCTGGCCTCCATGGCGCGGTTGCTGCGACGGGACGGATTGAAGGTGGACGTGCGGGTCAGCGGCTCGATCCCACCGCGGGCCATCCTCGCAGTCGCCGAAAAGGAAAAGGTTGACATGGTCATGCTGACCTCGCAGGGGCGCGGTGGCTACAACGCCGTGCTGCTCGGCAGTGTGGCCGAGAACGTCGTGCGCAACACCACCTGCCCGGTGTTCATGGTGCCCATCCAGGGGGACTCCTGACGGGTCGCCCGCCCCGGCACTCGGTGGCACGCCCCCAAAATGGACGTACATTAGCGCGACAAGCAACTGCCACTTGGCGTCGATTCTTGGTGAGGCAAACAGGGGGTGGACCACCGTGCTGCTGGGCAGCCTGGCCGAAAACGTGGTGTGCACCGCTACCTGCCCTGCGTTCAAGTAGCATGTGCGCTCGGCCGCCACGTGGCCCTACAGTCGATGGCGAAAAAATCTTTCCAGAGATCCTACGGCCGGCCAGTGACGGAATTGATGGGCGCATCCAGACCGGATGATAGAATTTATCGCAGAGTGGACGCATTCTTGCCATCCAGTATGCACGTGATCCGCCGGCCCTTTGTTTATGCCGCGCTGATGAGCACGGGCGCGGCCGCGTTGGCGGCCTGCAGCGGGCTGGCTATAGCCGCCGGCCCGCCGGATACTGCCGCCGCCCCGACGATTATGGAGAACGCGGTCGCACCAGCCGCGACGTCTGCCCCCGACGACACGACCGCAACTGCTCCCGCCCTCACATCGACCGCGGTAGCCGACGCCGCCTGCGTGCAACTTCTCGCGCCGCGAGACGGGGCCAAGTTTTATCCGATCGGAAAGGTCTCTTTCTCATGGTCGCCTTTGCCCGGCGCCGCAAGCTACCGGCTGGAGTTGACGCCCTCCGGCGGGCAGCCCGTTTCATTTAACACGGCCGGCCTCGGCCGTGACCAGTATCTGGAGGCCTTCAAGACGACCGGGAAATTTGAGTGGCGTGTGGCCGCGACTTGACGCGAGCGGCGGTGTGATGTGTGAGAGCGCCACGCGCACCTTCGTCAAGATGGACACCGGATCGAGCGACCCGTCGCCCGGTCCGAACCCCAGCTATCCCGATTTAGGCGGTGGGTAAGCACTCCAGGGAGGGCGATCGATGAATGTAGTAACGCTGGTTGCTGTATCGCTGGCCGGGATGCTATTGCTCCTGGGAGTGTTTGCGGCGGTCCAGGTTGGCACCTTGAGGGCCATTCGAAGGAAGCACCCGGGTTATCCAAAGGGGTATTGGATGACGCAGGGCATCGGCATCGGACTCGCCCTGGGAGTGGGTCTTGGACTGGCTCTGGGGCACATCGAGCTGGGTCTCCCTGTGGGAGTTGCCCTCGGGGTAGCCATTGGAGCCAGCCTGGAGAAACAGCACGAGGCGGAAATTCGCCCGATCGTGGCAGAGGAGCGCACGCTGCAAAAGCAATCCGTCCTGGTCGCGGTTGGCAGCTTGATCGTGGCAGGGGTGGTGGTTGCGATCCTGCACTTTGGGGTGCGCTGAACTTCCGCCCGCTATTTGATCATCACGATGGGCCCATCCACAAACGGCGAGCTGATCTCCAGGCCCAGGTGTCGCGCTGCGACAATCCCGCCGCCGCCGTTGTTACCGGGTCCGCACAGGACCGCGATCCGATGGCCTGCCACCTTCCCCGCCAGCAAGGTGCGCGCCATCTCGGCAAGTGCGCGGCCCGCGTTTTCCATCATTTGTTCAAGGGAGATGCCGTAGACCTCGACCATCAGCCGGTCGACTTCAATCATCTGGTCCGTGGACAAGCTGGGGACCTGCATGCGGAAGCTCTGCTAGTTCAAGAGGGGTTCGACTTCCCTGGGATTGGGCTCGACCATCACTTTGCCGTCCGGGAAGACCAGCGTCGGAACCGAAAGGTAGCCGCGGGCCAGCGGTTTGAGCTCGTCGCGGAAACGTGGATCGCCATCGGCGATATCCCGCCATTCGTAGTCGACGCCCCTCTCATCGAGGAAGCGGCGCATGCGGACGGCGTCCGCACAATAGCTGTGCCCGTAAACAATCAATTTTGCGTTCACAATGCCTTCTGCCGTGCCTGGAGTTGAGCAGCCGGTGCGCCCAGAGCCTGCGTCCGCAGCCGGCGTCCTTCGGGCCCCGGCCGGGCCGGAGCTCGCCGAACGCCATCATACCGCCGTTGGGCAGCCTGCGTGAGCCAGGAATGACGCTCGTTTCCGGACCGTCCTGCGCCAAAACCCAGCTGCAGCGCCCGCGCCTATCAATTCTGCGAGGTGGAAATAACGGAAACGCAATGTGATACCTGGGGGAACGGCACTACACTCTTTTGCACCAAAAGACCTAGTCCAAGATCTGACTGAGGAGACCGACAAGAGACCAGTTCTCGTCCGATAAGGGCAAACCCGGCGAAAGCCGGAGGCGCAAAGCCAACGGGTCTACCGTCACGCAAGTGACCATGATCGCCTGGCCGCCGAAGACGAAGTGCATCGTAATAGCACCATTCACGCACTGTTTCGACGCCGCGCCGGCAGCCCAGCGCTGTCAACCGGGTGCCCTTATCCACCACCAGATGCCATGGCACCCAACTTCAAGGCACGACGTCTTTTCTTAAGTTTCGCTCTACTGCTGATCGGCAGCGCGGCCTTCGTGCCTCAAGGGGTCCGGGCGGCGGCGTCGTCCAAAGACTCGGCCCTCCCGGATCTCACCGCATTCGTCGCCTCGGTCATTGACGGCAAGCCCACAGTGCTGCGCGGCGTGTATGCCGACGGCCTCTTTGCGATGGCGGTTGTTCAGCAGCCTTCTGCATCCTACGTTTCCGCCGCGCCGCGGACCGCCACACAATTCGGCCCAGGCCGCCGCGCAAGGCGTCGTGGGACTTGCTCGCGCACGATTTCCTGGGCGGTCAGAATTTTCTCCGCCTGGAGCCTGGACAGAAGATCCGACTGGTTTACGGCGACGGCGCGGTGAAGACGTACTGGGTAACCCAGCGTCACAGCTATCAGGCGATGAATCCGCGCAGCGTTTACAGCGGTTTCACGGATCTGGATACGATGGCCACCATGAACGCGGCGGAATTGTTCCGCAAGGTGTACACGGGTCCGGATCACGTGACTTTCCAGACCTGCTTGGATAAGGACGGCGATCCAAGTTGGGGCCGGCTGTTTGTGATCGCGGAGCGCGGACCCGCAGCCGACGGCGGCGCGGCGACCCGGCCTGGCCCAGGCCGAACTGGCCCCGCCCACTGCGGCCCCCCGCTGGAGTACGCGGCGACCGGGCAGCCGCAACCCTAGCAACAACTTCGACACCGTGCGGTCTTCGGTCCTGGCTGGCTTGCCAGGACCTTTTCGTTGCGCTGCCCAGGCATTCGACGGGACCATCGGAGGTCGCCGGAACTGCCTCGTTCCAAAAGGGGATGTGTCAGAGTTTCATTAACATTCGGGCGGCGCTCGCCGAAAGTCCTTTAGGAACCGCATGGGACGACTCCCAACATTAACAGGGGATTTGGACATTCATCTTTCTGTCATCTTGCTTAAGTACACTCACCGACGATAAGAACAGGTTCCTATTGACGGCATTGAATGCCGGACTTTGGAGAAAGAGAATGAAAAGCACCAAACTTCTTCCCGTGATCGTAATTGTTGTCAGCACGATGCTCGCCGCATGCAGTGGACTTGGCATGTCCCTGGCAGCTCCTGCGGCGGCCGCGCCTTCCGGACTGACGACGCAATCCAATGCACCGGTTGCGCCGCCCGCCAACCAGCCCGCCCCGTCGAGCTCACAGGCAGCCGCCGACGTCAGCTCGCTGCAGTCCGCCTTCGAGACGATTTATCAATCGGTGAATCCATCCGTGGTGACCATCGAGATTGGCAGCCGCATCTCACCTACCAACGGGCCTGGCTTTTTTGGCCGTCCCGGCAATGGCCAGAGCAACCCGAATCAGATTGTTCCGGTAGCTGAAGGCTCCGGTTTTGTCTGGGATAGCGCTGGCCACATCGTGACCAACAACCATGTGGTCACTGGCGCGGACAAGATCACCGTGACCTTTGCAGACGGTTCGTCGTACGGCGCCAAGGTCGTGGGCACCGATCCGAATACGGATCTGGCCGTGATCCAGGTGACCGGGGCGCCGGCCTCGCTGCTTAAGCCCATTACCGTGGGCGACTCGACCCAGGTCAAGGTTGGGGAGATGGTCGTAGCCATCGGCAACCCGTTCGGCCTGTCCAACACCATGACGACCGGAATCGTCAGCGGGATCGCCCGCTCGATCCAGGCCGGCGCGGGCAACAGCCAGAACGGCGCAAACAATGCGCCGACCTTCTCGATCCCTGACGTCATTCAGACCGATGCAGCCATCAATCCTGGAAACTCGGGCGGCGTGCTGGTCGACATGAACGGCGCCCTCATTGGCGTGCCTTCGCAGATCGAGTTCACAGGGCGGGACCAACTCCGGCGTCGGGTTTGCCATTCCCTCGGCGATTGTTAAGAACGTCGCGCCGCAGTTGATCTCGAAGGGCGTGGCAGCTCACTCGTACCTTGGCATCTCCGGCACCACGGTGAACCCTGATGTCGTCAGCGCCCTCAACCTGAAAGCCGGGCAGCAGGGCGTCCTGGTTGTATCGGTGGTCGCGGGCGGACCGGCGGAAAAGGCCGGCCTGAAGCCCGCCACGGTTGATTCCACGGGCAGTCCCACTGCAGCTGGTGACATCATCACCGCCATCAATGGATCGCCCATCGGCCAGTTCGAAGACCTCGTCTCGTACCTGTACGGTAACACGCAGCCGGGCCAATCGGTGACCCTCGACGTCCTGCGCGGCGGACAGGCCGTCCAGGTCAATGTGACCCTCGGCACCCAGCCGACCAACTAACTTCGAATTCTCCTCCTACTCCCCTTTTGTGTCGACACCCCTGCGCCGAAGGCGCAGGGGTGTCTTGCTTCAGGCAGGAAGCCGGCGCGTCCGTTGCTCCCGGCCCGACCAGCGGTCCACCGCATCGTCGCTATGCTAGAATCCTGAACTCTTGAACCTCGCTCCATCTATGCCGCCATCCGTTCTGACGAAACCCGCATTCGGCAATCCTCAGGTCCCAACAGGCGGGACGCCTTAAGGAGCTCAAATGACTGATTCTCAACCCGACGGTTTTCTGGCCACTCCGACGGCGGGCAACGGCCGCGGCATATTGGTGCTGCATGCCTGGTGGGGGCTGAATGCCACCATGAAGGCTTTCTGCACGCGTTTGTCTGCGGCCGGTTTCGTCGCGTTCGCCCCGGACCTCTATCACGGCAAGGTCGCAGACACGATCGAAGGCCGCGGAAGCGCTTGGCAGCGCTCTCGATGCCACACACGATCAAGCGGAGGCCGAAATCGCCGAGGCCGCAGCCTTTCTCAGTGGGCATGAGGCCGTCTCCGACCGGAGGCTTGCCGTGGTCGGCTTCTCGCTGGGCGCGTACTATGCTCTGAACGCGGCCAGCACCGATCCGGAGCATATCCAATCCGTTGTCCTTTTCTATGGGACTGGCGGGATGGACCACAGCAACTCAAGAGCCACCTATCTCGGACACTTTGCCGAGAAGGATCAGTTCGAGTCCCAATCGAATGTCGACAGCCTGGAGCAGTCTTTGCGTGCCGCGGGTCGGCCGGTTACGTTCTATCGCTATCCCGGAACGGGACATTGGTTTTTCGAGTCCGACCGGACGGATGCATACAATCAGGCGGCCGCCAGCCTGGCGTGGGAACGGACGCTGGCGTTCTTGAAGGAGTCCTTCAAAGCCGATTCCAAATAGGGCGCGATCACCGGCCCTTGGGCCGATCTGGCCCAATTGAAGGCGACCCTCTATGCGTGGTCCACAAAATGAGCCCACCATTCCTCGGTCGGGCTCTTTGTTATGCAGATACGCCTGGCTTCTCACTGGGGCTCTCACCCAGGAAGGATCCTTGCCCAGCAGGCTAACCGCGCGCGCTTGACCTTCGTCGATTGTTATAGTATACTATAACAATCGACGAAGGTTGACAGTGTGAACCAAAAACCAAGGGCCCTGATCGAGGTTGACCGAAGCGGACCGAGCCTCAAGCTGGATCCGCAGGCGAGCCTGCCGATCTACGCCCAGATCCGTCAGCAGCTGGCTTGGCTGATCGCCAGCGGGACCTTGAAGGCCGGCGCGCGGCTTCCGAGCATCCGGGAGTTGGCGCGGCATCACAAGATTAACCTGCACACCGTCCGCCAGGCGTATCACGCCCTAGAAGCGGATGGACTGTTGGAAACGAGGCCCGGTCGCGGCACGCACGTGCTGCCGGTCGATCTGGAGAAGCTCATTGCAGCGGCGGCGGCGCTGCCATCCCACACCGTCGGCGTGTTGTTGCCCAATCTGACACCTTTCTATGCGCCGTTCCTTCTGGGTCTGGAGGAGGCCGCCAAGAGTCGCGGCTACCTCCTGATCACGTGCTTCACACATGACAGCGCCGAGGAATCCCGGCGCTTGACGCAGCAGCTTGCATCTCAACGGGTGGATGGCTTGATCACGGTCGCACCTCTTGGGGATTCAGGTGGGCCGCCGGGTCTTCCCACGGTGTCGGTGGACGCGCCCCGCGTCCGCAAGAACGCCGTCCTGCTCAATCTCGAAGGTGCGGGGCACGAAGCCACAAGCCATCTTGCCGGACATGGTCACCGTCGCATAGCTCTCGTCACGGCCTCGCTTAGCTCGCCTAACAATGCTGAGGCCATGCGCGGATACCGGCGTGCGCTGCGTGAAACCGGGCGGCGCCTGGACGAGGCTTTGATCCTGGAAGTGCCCGCCTACCTTCGGGAGTTTGGCTATCAGGCGGGCATGCGCCTGCTTGCGCTCAAGCGGCCTCCCACCGCCATATTTGCCTCGGGCGATGTCCTTGCCCTGGGGGTCATCGAAGCGGTTCGAGCGGCCGGCAAAAGTGTCCCGGAGGATATTGCGGTTGCGAGCAAAGACAACATTGAATTTGCAGGGCTGATTGATCCGCCCCTGACCACCGTGTCGTTTCCGACGTTTGAGCTCGGTCGTGAGAGTATGACCATGCTGCAGGCGGCCATGGAGCATGCCGGCCCGCTACCGCGACGCATGCTCCCGGAGGCGCGGCTGATCATCCGGCGCAGCTGCGGTTGCAAGGGCGAACGTCGCTGAGATGTTCTGCCCATGCAGGACCCAAGCAGGCAGGGGACCGCCCGGGAAGATGATGTCGGCAGATCGTCCCACATTCGTTTCCCAGAACGGATCTGTTCTTACAGGTAGAAGGAGTTCCGAAATGGACAACCACTCAATCTCAGTTCGACTGGTCTCGGCATCAGTGGTCTTCATGCTCACCGTCACGGCATGCGGCGCGCCAGCCAATGCCACTGTGACTGCCCGCGGCAATACCTGCACATACGCCGGCCCCAGGCAGTTGTCGCCGGCCCATTTGAAGATCACTTGGGATGTGCAGGACACCACGCCCTCAATGGAATATGGCTTCGCCCTGGTCACGTTCACCGATGGCAAGACCGCGGCGGACTTCAAGCAGTTCATCGGCGTGAAGGACGTTCTCTTGAGCGTCAAGTCCGCCCCGGACATTCCATGGCTGCACCAGATCGACTTCGCAAGTCTGGTTCCAAAGACCACGACTGCAACTCTGGACCTTACTGCTAACGGCGTGTACCATGGCGAGCCGTTGTACGTCATTTGCATCAGCCATGCGGCCGCCTTCGCAGTCTTGGGTCCACTGGACGTGGCCCAGCAGTAGCATCGGGCTCCTCCTGGCCCGGAGCAGTCATTGCGCGGCGCCGCCAATCCGGTCACAATCCATCGCTACCCCGGAACCGGACATTGGTTCTTCGAGTCCGACCGGACCGACGCATGCAACGAGGCGGCCAGCAGCCTCGCGTGGGAACGGACGCTGGCTTTTTTAAGGGAGTCCTTGCCGTCTGATTCAAAGTAGCGTGCACGAACGGCGCCCGATCGCTCAGTGGGCAGTGCGGGTCGCGCCTAAGAGGGTAGGAGGGACAAACTCCCCATCCTCGCCATGACGCTCCAAGCGCGCGATGATCGTGCGCGGGGCCGGATCCCCACTTGATTCAGGGACGCCCCATCAATGTACAAGCGGGCTGTTTATGCAGAAGAAGGTGTTGGGCCCGAAGCGGGCGGGCGCCGCGGGCATGGAGGGATCCTTCAACAGATCGCCGCTGGCCGTGCGAAAGCGGTAAACATACTCGCAGCCTGGTTCCAGTTCGAGCGTTACGGCCCACTTGCCGTCAGGCAAACGTTCCATGCGATAAACGCTTTCGTCCCACTCATCGAACCAGCCGACCAGGTACAGGGCCTCGGTGGTCTCACTCGCCTGCATCGAGAAGGTCACCATCACCTTGCCATTCTTGCGCTGCGTGCTCCTGTCAATCGTGACCATAGGACTGCCTTCCGTTCGATCTACTTGCTCCCAGAAGAGAACACGGATCCACCTTGGGGCCGTTCACGCGCTGCAGAACAGGCCCGGGCCTCGGGACGTGCCGCGGCAGGCGCCTGAGCCCGACCTCCCGATCTTGACCTTTGCCCCGACTCGCGGTACGAATTCCATATGACGCTGGACGGAAGTGCATGGTGAGAGGCGCAGGCCGTCAGCCGTACGGTGATCCGCGTTCATCCTCATCCACAGAATCATTCTACGGCGGGCAACTTAGGACGGGCTTAACTGAAGGTTAGTCGACTCCATCACCGGATTCCGCAGGCTTCGCAATCGCCCTCCGGGGCACACGGCGTGCGCTAGCGCGCTGAGGAAACTCTGCCAGCGCGACATCGAGCGCCGGTCGACTAGCCTCGCCTCTCGAAGCGCCTCATGCCGCCCCGGAATCTTCCGACCCGCGTCCTGGTGGAAGGAGCAATGGTCTATGTGCGGTCAAAAGGTCTTAAAAGATGGTTCTCTCGATTGGCTCCTGGACCCCAGCTCGCCGGGTGCGCGCTATCTGGCCGTGCGCGACCTGGTTGATGCTCCAAGGCCTGCCGAACTCCGGGCGGCGCGCAAGGCGGCCCACGAAAAAGGCCCGATCGCTGCAATTCTGCGAAGCATGAGCCAAGATGGCTACTGGATTTCGACCGGCGCCGGCTACAACCCGAAGTATCGTTCCGCGGTCTGGTCGCTGCTGGCGCTGGCGCAGTTGGGGGCGTCGGTGGATGATGACCCCCGAATCGGCAAGGCGTGCACCTATCTTCTGGATCATGGGCTTGCCGCAGGCGGCCAATTTACGACCACGAGAACAGGTGCACCGTCCGGAACGGTCGACTGCCTGCAGGGAAACATGTGTTGGGCGCTGCTGGAACTCGGCTGCGACGATCCGCGTCTCGACATCGCCTTTGACTGGATGGCTCGCTCCCAAACGGGCGAGGGTATCGCACCCGCAGCGGAGCACGATGCGGTACGACGCTACTATGCCTATAAGTGCGGTCTGAATTTCGCTTGCGGCGTGAACGCGGGTTTGCCTTGCGCCTGGGGTGCAGTCAAAGTGATGCTGGCTTTTGGGAAACTGCCCGAGCAGCGCCGCACGCCGCGGATAAAGCGGGCCATCAGAAAGGGGGTCGACTTCATCTTTGGCGTGGATCCCGCCACCGCCGCGTATCCGACCCGGCTCGGAGACAAGCCCAGCCGCAACTGGTGGAAGTTCGGCTTCCCGGTGTTCTATGTGACCGATCTGCTGCAGCTGGTCGAAGCGATGTCGACCCTCGGGTACGCGGACGACCGCCGGCTATCGCATGCCGTTGAGATTATCCGTGACAAGCAGGACCCCGACGGGCGCTGGTCATTGGACTACGACTACGCGGGCAAGACCTGGGTGGATTTTGGCGAGAAGAGGCGACCCAACAAGTGGGTGACGATCCGGGCGCTGCGCGTGCTGAAGGCTGTCGGCTGAGCAGCGTCCTGAGCTCGGCTCGGATCGCGTCGACCAGCGCGACCAGGGGATCACTCCGCTGGCTGCTTGGGCCTCACGCCCCGCTTGTCTTGGACGCGATCCAATTCAACGTAGCCAGCGCAATCCAGGCCCAGGGAAAGACACCGATCAGCGTATCGCTGACCGAGTGTGAGTGGCTGTCGACGACGACGAACAAGCACAGAATCGATGCCAGGGCGAGGCTCGACAACAGCCAGCCCACGGCGCTCGCGGGCCGATGGATCCAGCCCCACTTCTCGAACCAGACATACTTCATTCCGCGTACCGTTTCTGCATGCCCAGCTTGCGCCAGCCTACGATCAGCGGCAGGACGAATGTTCAGCGCGTAATACAGGTACACATCCGGTTTGTAGTAGCCATCGGCGGGTTTGAACACCTTCACGAGGAAGAAGTAGTCGCAAACCACGGCGATCAGGACCCATACGACGGCCAGCAGGGCGTAGTACCGAAGAGAATCGCCCTGCACTTTCTTCCATAGAACCCACAGGGTGATGACGATCCCGATCGGCGCGATGACCCAGCCGATGGACGCCGCGGGCACGAACGGGAAGAGCAGGATTCCGAGTGCAAACCCTATGAGCCACAGGACAAAGCCCCAACCGAATGAATCTCTGACGAAGTGTTTAGCCATTTCCGGAATCCCTCCTTCTGGCGCCCGTACTCCGGATGCACCGGTGTGCATTGTACGCCAGCGAGGCCCCGCGCGGGAGGCCTACGGATCGAACTGGAATGTATGCAGTATCTGGTCGAAAACCGCTGACTCGCCGGTTTTATCGAACGGGGCCGGCTCGGTGGGATAGACGCCGGAGCTGGAGGAGTGCAGCACGAAGGTCAGCGTGATGCAATCCCCATCCTTCACAGTTGAGTAGCTGGTCCAGTCGTAGATATTGCCCGCGGCGATCCCGCTGCCTTGCTCCTTGAGGAACTCAACGCCGTTCACCGTTACCGGTGACGAAGCGCCCACGGCGCCTCCGTACGTCGACTGTTTGCATTCCCCGGCAGTCGTCCTGACATTGATCTCCAGGGTCTTCTCGATCAGGCTGGTGCCTGGAGCCGCCTGCAGCGCGAACACGACTGGGTAGCCGCCGTTGTCGCTTCGCTGCCAGGTGGGCGGGTGTTGAATGGAGAATCCGCCCGTCGCGTCGTGGTAGGTCAGCCAGTCGACGTTGGGCAGCGGTCCCCGGGTCGGAATCGGCGGAGGAAATGCGCGGCCGCAGGCCGCCAGCAGCACCACGCCCAATGGCAGAAGCAGCATTTTGTAGGGTCTGATCATGTCAGCAAAGGTCTCCCAACGCCTGGCAGGCTGGATCATAACGCAGATGCATTTGTCGCAGTGTGGGGTTGCATGCGGGCAGGATCCCGGGGGTAGAATGACACGGTTGCGCTGTTTCTCCGAGAATTTGCCGGACCGCGGAGCGTGACTCAACCCACGGGAAAGGACACGACCGACGATGAAGACGGACGCAGACTGGCTATCCCTGCGCGATGCTGCCAAGCTGCTGGGTGTGCACCCCGGCACCGTCCGCAGTTGGTCCGACAAGGGGTTGCTTCCGGTATACCGGACCCAGGGCGGGCATCGCCGCTTCAAGCGCGACGAGGTCGAACTGTGGGCCAGCACCTCGCGCGGCAAGGAGACGATCGATCCGGCCAGCGTCGTGCAAGCCGCGGTCCGCAACATCCGCTTGAAGATATCTGAGGGGCGCCTGGCAGCCGAACCGTGGTACCAGAAGTTGGACGAAGAAGCCCGACGCCACTACCGGGAATCGGCGCAATCGCTTTTCCACGGCCTGGTTGGCTACCTCTCGTCCGCCGGCGAGGACGGCGTCTCGGAGGCGCGCTCCATCGGATACGAGTACGCCTCGCGGGCGCGGCGCTTCGGCATGAGAAGCCCGGAGGCCACGCGCGCCTTCCTGTTCTTCCGCGATGCGCTGCTCCAGTCTGTCATCGAGGTCTACCAAACCGCGAATGTTCCGTCCGGCCGGGCCTGGGGTGATGTGCTGCACCGGGTCAACGGCTTTACCGACATGGTCTTGCTGAACCTTCTCGAAACCTTCGAAGAACTGGAGCGAGCCGGCGGAAAGTGAAGCGATTCTGAATTGCTAATTCCGGAACGGGGGACAGGCGCACAAACACGGTCGGGAACTCTAGATGTGAACTGAATGGGAGTGGCGCTGCAGCTGACGAGGACCGCCGCTCACTCCCCGCGTGCGCGTGTCGGCGTGACCCGGATCTCGACGGAGTAATCCGCGATCATGCCTTCGACGGTCAGGCTGATATCCGGCAGCAACTTCTCGTACTTGGCCCAGTAGCCCGCCGGGATGGTTTGATTGCCGGGTTTCAGCGCGGCCTGCCCCTGGATGACGATCACTTCATTACCCAGCGTGTCGGCGCCATCGAAATGCAGCGCCACCTGCGGATTCTGCCGGATGTTGCGGACGCGAAATGACCTGGGCTGGCTGTAGACCAGGATGATTTCACCGTCCCAGTAGAACCAGACGGGATTTGGGAACGGCATCCCCTTTGGGCTCACGGAGGTGAACCAGATCAGTTCGCTCTGCTCGAGGCGCTGCTTGAGGCGCTTTCCAAAGTCGGTCGTGAAGTCAAGCATGCTTGCCCTCCTTGCCGCCGGCGAGAAGTTTGTATTCCTCGCGGAAGTATAATCCGATGACTTGATAACCGCGAGGTGGAAAAGAGCCATGCTCAATTCGATCCTGGATCTGCCTTTTGTGGGAGCAACCCGGCGCAATCATGCGCTGGAACATGCGACGCTGCACGTGCTGGCGACAAAATACCCGGGCAAACCGATGGCCGGCCATTCCAATCCGACCGGTTTCTTCATTCTCGGCAACGTCTCCATGCAGGACGTCGCCGATGCTGCGGCCGAGGCGCTGGGCCGGCTGCGTGCAGGCGAGTCCGGGCTGGCGATCCACCCGGGCTGCGGAACCAACCTGGCGACGACGATGCTCCTGGCCGGGACCTTCAGCTCGTTCGCGATGCGGGGGGCGCGCTCCACGTCGAGCAGGCTGATGCGGCTGCCGTTGGCGGTCGCCTTTGCCCTCTTGGGTGTGGCCATCAGCCGGCCGTTGGGGCCGTTGCTGCAGCAAAAGGTCACGACGGATGCCGACGTCGGTACGATGCGCGTGCTGGAGGTGCGTGAGAGTATGCGCGGCCGCGTCCCCGCACACCGGGTGATCACTGGACGCTGAAAGCGCAGACCAGGGATTGTTGGGTCGCGCGGAGCAGGGTGACGCATCCCGGGCCGTCCGGAATCGTCGGTCGATCCGTTGGCCCGCATACGATTACAGTCAGCCGGGCGCGTATTTCGTCACCATGGTCACCCAATCCCGCCTGCCACTGTTCGGCGAGATTGTTTCTCACGAGATGCGTCTTTCGGCCGGTGGCCGCATCGCCGACGCCTGCTGGAGGTTGATCCCTCAGCATTTCCGGTACGTTGAATTGGGCGCCTTCATCATTATGCCGAACCATGTGCATGGAATTCTTGTCTTTCATGATCGGGCGGCGATGCAATCGCCGCCCGTAGGGGCACGACATGTCGTGCCCCTACCTTGCAATATCCGCGAATTCGGGAGGCCACAGGCGGCATCGCTGGGGACGGTCGTACAGCAATACAAGGCGTCGGTCACGCGGCAAGTCAGGCGCCAGTTTGGTGGCCGCGGCCGCCTCTGGCAGCGTAACTACTTTGAGCACGTCATCCGCGACGACGATGACTGGAACCGTACGCGGCTCTACATAGAATCTAATCCGCGCCGCTGGGATGACGACGATGAACATCCCAATCGCGCCGCGCGTAGCCATGCCCGACACCCCTCGGATCCTCTTCCTCTACGGTAACGACGAATACGCCATCGCGCGACGCCTTTCGGAGCTGGCCGCGACGTTTGCGAACTCGTCCGAGGCCGAGATGAACACCGCTCAGCTGGACGCGGCCACCATGACGGAGGACCAATGGAGCAACGCGGTGAACGCGCTGCCGTTCCTCGCCTCGCAGCGGCTCGTACTGCTCGCCAATCCGTCCAGGCGCTTCGCTGAGGCCAAATCGGAGGAAGCATCTGATGATAAAGGGAGCTCCAGGACCCGCGCCCAGGGCAGGCAGAAATTCCTCGAGTCCATCTCGAAGATACCGGAAACCACGCGCCTCGTAATGTGGGAACTGATTGAGGTTCAGTCCTGGGGCACCAAGGCCAAACAACAAGCGCAGGACGAGAAGCACTGGCTCGTCAAGTGGATGACAAAACAGGGCCTTGGCGTTGAGCGCCATGCGTTACCCTTGGCTGCGCAAATGTCTGGTTGGATCGTCCAGTATGCCAGGGCGCACGATGGCGAGATGGCAGGCGCGGCGGCCTCCCGGCTGGCTGATCTGGTCGGGACGGATACGCGCCAGGCCGGTCAGGAAATAGACAAGTTGCTGACATATGTCAACTGGAGTCGACCGGTCACCGCGGCCGACGTGGATGCGCTGAGTCCGCTCACCGCGGAGCCGGACATCTTTGCCATGGTGGATGCCGTCGCCGCCGGAAAGATCGGCAGAGCGCAGAGGTTGCTCCGGCGTCTGCTGGAAACGCAGGACGCTTTCAGCACCTGGGGCATGCTCGTGCGCCAATTCCGCCTGCTGCTGCTGGCACGCGAGGTGCTGGATAGCGGCGGCGGCGAGCGCGAGGCCATGCAGGCATTGGATTCCAAGCTGTTCGTGGCGCGTAAAGCCCTGCGGCAGGCGCGCAGCTTCAAGACGCGGCAGTTGGAGGCCATCTATCACAAGCTGCTTGAGGTGGACGAGGCTGCCAAGACCGGCCGCATGCCGCTGGATTTGGGCATGGACATCCTGCTGGCCGAACTGCCAGACGTGAAAGCGGTTTAATCAGCAGGTCGGGTTCCCCGCCGTGATCCGCTGCTTTGTCCGCTGACGATCCCTCCTGCCGGCCGCAACTCACGTGGGGCTCAAGCTTGCAGCAATGAAAGCGCCTCATTTCCAGAAGTCCGTATAATGCTGAACGGGGCAATCGTCGGGTAGGAGGCAGGCATGGCGGGAATCCTGGGTATCGCAAGCATCCTTGTGGGAACGGTTGGCATATTCTTCGGTTTCTTCTACTATTTCTCGGGCAATCTGCAAGCATCGTTGGCAATCGTGACGCTCAGCACGGTGGGTATCGCCGGCGTCCTGGCGTTCGTGCGTCACTTCGTCTTCCACAAATCAGATGCAAAGCGACTGGGTTGGGAGACCGATAGGCCCGACTGGATGTTCGAAGTCGGTTTTGCCAACCTGGCATTCGGCGTAATGGGATTTGTTGCTGTCCTTCCCGGCTGGGGCGCCCGCGCCCAGGTTCTTGTGCTCCTGGGTTACGCGCTTTACTTGTTCCAGGCCGGCTGCCTGCATGGGTACAGGTATTTTACAGACGAGAAGAAGTCGCCTTCGCGACTCTGGCGCAGTTCCTTGCTCACGCTGCTCTATGTTGCGCTGATGGTCTTCTTCGCCCTCCGGTCGCTTCGGCTGTGATGGGCAACTTGGCTGACGGCATACAGGATCGTATCCCCCGAGCCGTCTAAATCTACGGCGTCAAGCTCTGCACCTCGTAGAGGCTTCCATTTAACGTGAAGATCTCGGTGGCGCAGCCGGACGACCGACTGACCGGCGGGAACCGGCAGTCCGTTGTCCAGTGGACTCACGAAATAGTGAAAGCTCGGGTCGAGTAGATCCATTGTTGGGATGATCCTGATCCCACTGGGGGAATCCTTGGCAAGCTTCAGCAGAGCCTGAACGAAATCGTCGTTGCTCTTGTCCGTGGCGTGGGCGTCGAGGTCCGCAAGACAGACCTCGGGCACCAGACCGCAGCTGTGATTTGACGTCGGCAGCACGTCGACGTAGGTCTGCGGGGCGGCGCGTAAGACGAACGGATGGGTCCCCGGGGCGCACACCGGTGCGGCGGGCGATGGACTGGGCGTCAATCGATAGACCGCGATCGGGACGATCAGCGTCAGGCCCAGCAAGACGGCTGCGCTGGCGGCAAGCAATCGAAATTCGGCCTGCGACCACGGCGTTAGGTCGGCGACGCCCTCCGTCCAATCGCCGGATGTGCTCAGCGCCGCAGCCGGAATCAGGAAAAGGAAAGCGATCGAGCCGGCGTGGAAGCGGGCGCCCGAGTCAACCGGCGGGAGAAACGGGATCGACAGGCAGATGCCGACGAAGCATGCCAGCATCAATGAGGGCAGCCCCGATGCAAAGCTCCTGGCAGCCCGCACGAGCCCGACGATCAGCAGCCCCATCGTTGCAGCCCACAGGACATAGGTCAGCCAGAGCGGCTCCCCGGCGACTCCGTATGAAAAAACGGTGAAAGGCCCGGGCAGGAAGAAATCCAGGTACGACTTGCCGGCCGCGATCACGAACGAGAAGGGATGCGCAAGAAAGAAGCGCAGTGTCGCCGCCGCGACCACCGAGGTCTGTGTGGTGTGGAGCGCATCGATGGCGCTGTGCCAGCCGGTACCGCCGTGAACCTGTCCGTACATTGCATAGGCGAAGCTGCCCCATTGGTCGGTCAGGTTGACGTCCAGGAGGGACGAGAAGACCTGGTTCTCCAGTGCGTACAGGGCGGCGATGATGCCAGCCAACAAGCCCGCTGCCTTGAGTGAGAATCGCCCGGCACGGCGGAAGGCCCAGCCGCCCCACAAGACGACGAACGGGAAGACCAGGAACGCTCCTGCGCCGCGCACTGATGGCCGCCATGAGCATCGCGAGACCCAATGTGAGCCCCGGCCAGTTCCGGCGGGCGGCGCAGACCCAAAAAATCGAGAACCCCCAGCAGCCCAGAATGAATCCCCCGACCTCGCTGACGCTGTATCCCATGCGCGGCTGGATGTAGAAGTACGTCAATGTGGCGAACAGGCCGGCCGCCCAGGGTCCCATGCTTCGGCGGACGACCCGGCTTGAGATATACAAGCCGATCGCAGCCAGTTGAGTGAGCAGCGCTATGGCGACCTTGAGGTTGCCGCCCGCGAACCAGAGCAGCGACGCCAGCAAACCCGGGAACAGCGGCCGGCGCACGGCCTGGATCCCGGCCCGCAGCGGTAGACCGTTCAGTATCTGGATCGCACCGAAGTAGTAGTTCTTGGCATCCTTGTACGGCAGCAGGCCGCCGATCATGCCCGTGTCCGTGTAGCCCGAGGTCCACTCGAACGAAAGCGTCAGTGCAAACAGGAGCATCGTGAGACTCAGCGCAGACAGTGCCCCACGTGTGCCGCTGGCGCGGAAAGCAAGGCAGTAGCAGGCTAGAATTATCAGGAAGAGACCCGCCGAGTAGGTGGAAAGCTCCCGGCTGATGGAAGAAGGAATGCGAACCGCGATAACGATCCAGAACAAGACCAGCGGCAGCGTCCAGCTCAGGATGCTGCCGAGGGCGGGACGGGGAGGCCACTGTCGGGCACTGGACTTGGCGTTGTTCATGGTTGATCGGGGTGATACAGACCTTGCGCGAGGATTGTACCAACGAAGGCCGGAGCGTACGGTCACGTCAGTCGCCAAGGCCGTGACGATGAAGCGTTGGGCTATTGACCGCGTGACTGAGGAGGAGCATGGCTGAGAATAAGACGCAACCTACCAAGCGCAGCGTAACTTCGTTTCTGCGCCAGATTAAGGATGAGCACAGACGTGGCGATGGGTTCACGCTACTTCGCATCATGCAGGACGCCACCGGACTGAAGCCCGAGATGTGGGGCGACAGCATCGTCGGATTTGGACGCTACCACTACAAGGGCAAGAGCGGGCGCGAGGGGGAGTGGTTCCTGACAGGCTTCTCGCCCCGCAAGCAAAACATGACGCTGTACATCATGCCCGGTTTCGACCGCTACGTCGGGCTGTTGAAACGCCTCGGCAAGCACAAGACGGGCAAGTCTTGCCTGTACGTCAATTCACTGGAAGACCTGAACATGCCGGCGCTGAAAGAGCTGATAAAGAAGTCGGCGCAGGTCATGGCAAAGGCGAAGCCCTAGGCGCCGCCCGTCCCGAGTGCAGCGAACGGCATCTTGGAGGGCGCGGCGTTCGCGAAGCATCCTGCAGCCGCGGGCCCGTGAAAAGCAGGTTTCCGGGGTGCCATGAAGCCATCTCCGCCTGTGGATAGGATGCTGACCGTGCAGGAAAGCCCTGCTCGCGACGACGGTGCCGTGCCAGCCTGAAACGCGGACCAGCGGGCTGCGTAGATAGAGGCGTAGAGGATCCCGGCGCGATGGCGGGGTCCGGGGAGGGATGCGCTATGAACAATCGTCCGTCGAGTTCGCGGGGAGTTGGTCCGCATGGTCGTCTACCGGTTTGGGGCGGGATTCCTGGTGCTGTGCGCCATACTCTTCCTGCCAGCCGGGACCCTGCGCTACTGGCAGGCATGGGTATGGATGGGGGTCCTCATGGTCCCGATGTTGGGAGTGCTGGTGTATCTGCTGCGCAACGATCCGGCGCTGCTCGAGCGGAGAATGCGGACCCGCGAGAAGGAAAGGGAACAGAGCCTGCTGATGAAGTTCTCTTACCTGTGGTTCCTGCTCACTTTCCTCGTGCCGGGCTTCGACTTTCGTTTCGGCTGGTCGCACGTTCCTCACGCGCTGGTCATCGCCGCGGACGTGTTGGTGTTTCTGGGCTACTACCTCTTCATCCGGGTCATGAAGGAGAACACCTACGCCTCGCGCGTGGTCGAGGTGGAGCAGGGACAGAAGGTCATCAGCACCGGCCCTTACGCGCTCGTGCGCCATCCAATGTATCTGGCCGTGGTCGTGATGTACGCGTTCACGCCCCTGGCATTGGCGTCCTACTGGGCGCTGATTCCCGACCTGCTGATCGTACCGGTGCTTTTTGGGAGGATCCGCAACGAGGAGCAGGTGTTGACCCGCGAGCTGAGCGGTTACGCCGAATACACGCAACGAACGAGGTTCCGCCTGTTCCCCGGCGTGTGGTAGAAACGCGTCACGCAGAGTAAGGTGGAACATCTGCCGGCCTCGGTGCGTCTACTGGTGAGACAAAGGGGCCGCGCAGAACTGCCGAGGAAGTATGAAGCAAAGTCTGATCATGATCTTGCTGGTGTCCAGCTTACTCCTGGCCTCCTGCGGACCGGGCGGCGGGTCCGTCGATACGAGCCGCCTCACGGCCGTGCCCGCGGAAACGTCGCAGCCGCCGCCGAGTTCCACGCGGGCACCCGCGCCTTTACCGACGCAGCCGAATCCCGCTCCCGCCTCCGGCCTCTCCCCGACGGCGCTCAAGTACCGGCTCCTGGATCAGTACCCGGACTTCTTCTTCTGCGATCCCGATTTCTATCCCGTCGCCCGCGCCGACGAAACTCAATTGGCGCTGCAGCGCTTCGCCGACCTGCAGGCCAATACCGAAGAGTTCCAGGCGATCCTGGCCCACAACGGCATGCAGGGGGCGACCAGCTTCACCGATGAGCAGAAGCTGCAGATCTATCGTGATCATAAGAAGCTGGCTGCCATCGGCTTTGAGGCTGTCGGGGACAAATACCAATTCCAATTGCGGACGTCTGATGGACAGCAGGGGTTTGCGATCAAGGGCCTGATCGATGCTGCCGGCAACATCACGGTGCAGGAGAAGACGCCGACGCAGGCCATGTGTCCCATTTGCCTGGCTTCGTGGACGATGATCGACACGCCGCACGGTGCGGTCAGGGTGACCGACCTGAGACTTGGGGATGTCGTGTGGACGATGAATGCGGCCGGCCAACGCGTTGCGGAGCCAGTGTTGCGCGTAGGTTCGGTGCCGGTGCCGGCCACGCATCTGATGGTCCACTTGGAGTTGAGCGATGGCCGCGAGCTGTGGGCCTCGCCGGGCCATCCGACCGCGGACGGTCGTCACGTGGGCGACTTGCGGATCGGCGACATGCTGGACGGTGCTCGCGTCACGCTGGCTGAGCGCGTGGCGTACGGAAAGGGTTCCACGTACGACCTCTTGCCCGCGGGCGGTACGGGTCGCTACTGGGCGGACGGTATACTGCTTGGGAGCACGCTGACGGGGCCTTAGAGGTTCTCGCGATCGCCGTGAATTCACGGGGCTGCCGGTCGCAGGCAGGGGAGGGGTAGCCGCTCCATGAACAAGCTGCTGTTGGGATTATTCGTTCATCCCATCGAGGGCACCGAGCCGCGCATCGTCGACTTGGAGCAGCCGATGCTCATCGTGGGCATGTCGACGGATACCACGCTGCGCAATATCTACCGCGACCTGCCCGCGCTGGGCAGACGCTACCATGAATATAGACGGCAGCACGCGATTCCGCACCTCAAGGTGCCCTGGGCCTTCGCCGCGGTCAGCAAGGATTACGACCAGAGCACCGGTGCTCTGACCTATGTCATGGGCGACGTCGTTACGGAGGCGGATCCTGACCCTGGCATGGCAACCGTGCATGCATTCGCGATCCCTGCCATCACCTACGCGGTCTTTCCCGTACGGCCCAGGTTCCAATTCGCCTGGGGGTTGGCCATTCCCGACGCCAAGCGCTATGCATACACCGTCTGGATGTCCGGCGCCGATTATGAGCCAGCCGGGCCCATCGACGATTTCGAATACCACGACCAGCGCAGCCTCCGCAAACGCGATCCGGAGATTGATCTCTACGTTGCGATCAAGAAGTCCTGAGGGCATTGCGGTTCCCGCCTGTCGGCGTTCCGTACCACTTTGGCGAACTTGGTCTCAACATGGTCCAGGTCGGTGCAAATGAGGCGGCTGTGATTTTTCAGGGGCTCAAGCCTCACCACAACTTGACGAGCTCAGTGTCTTCGAGCCTGAGCGAGCGTAGCCTAGCGCCAGGAACTGCTGTGTGAAACACGACGAAATGGAAGGGGATATGCCATGGACAAGAAGTTGTGGCTCAAGATCGCGGCAGGGTGGAGTTTCTTCATGGCACTCTGTCAAACAGTCATTTCGCTGTCACCTACGGCCGCGGCCTATTTTCAGGCCCCTCCGCCCCTTTTGGAGGACCGCTGGCGCCTCTTTTTGGTGGGAGAGGGGGCGGCGCTCATACTGGTCGTCTTCGGCTTGTACGCGTTATCAGGAGCCGGGATGATAAGGCGTTTGCCTCTGCTCCGGCTGGGGTTGATCGGAATCAGTTCGCTATACCTCCTACGCGGCCTGTTCATCGTGTTGAGCCTGTTGATCGTCCTGGGAGTCTCTGGACGGACAGCTCCTGATTCAGGGCGAAATTTCAAACCTGGTGTTTCTGGCAGCGGGGATCGCCTACGCGGTTGGGACAACCTTGAACTGGAAAGAGATGCAGGTCCGTCGGTAAAGTGCCTTGTGCCTTCGAGGTGGGCGCCGTCTCGCCGCGGGTCTCTCGACCGTGCCGAGTGGTCCCCGGCGTCGTCTCGAGAATGGCAGGCGCTTCCGCGGTTGATGAGGCGCCGCGATAGTTTGCATCCGTCTTGGATGAGGACCGGGTACAAAAGTCGGTGAGCCGGGGGCAGAGTAAAATCATCGCACCAGCGCGTCTATCTGCAACCTCACGGAGGCCATGATGGCTACAATCTACTTGATCGTCGCCCTCTTGATCGCAGCGGTGGGCGTGATCTTTGCTCTGCAAAACGCCATGACGGTCACTATTTCGTTCCTTGCCTGGAAAGTCACAGGTTCTCTGTCTCTTGTGCTGCTGGCCACGCTCGTCATCGGCACCTTGAGCGGCCTGCTGGTGCTTGCTCCGTCGGCGATCTCAAAGAGCATGGCCGTTTCGGGCCATCGCAAACGGATTGCGGCCCTCGAGAAGGAATTGGACGAACACAGGCAGAAAATCGCTGAACTTCAAGCTCCCAGGCCTGAGAATCCTCAATCCGATTCCGTACCAACCCCGGCGGCAAAGCCCCCTGAAACCGAACCGTGATCCAACGCAATTGGCGTGGGCGAGCCCGGCCTGCGATGATGTGAGCCATCGCGTAGCAGTCACATGGCAGCAAACCGGGGCAGCATCGGAGGCGACTCCTGGACCAACGGCGGCCGTATCCGCCTGGGATGGATCCGAGAGGTAAATGGACAACCAAAACGACACCCTGCAACGCTGTCAGTGGGCCGGCGACTATCAGCCTATGGTCCGTTACCATGACGAGGAATGGGGCGTGCCTGTCCACGATGACCGCCTTCTGTTTGAGTTCCTGATTCTGGAGGGTGCTCAAGCGGGCTTGAGCTGGCGCACAATTCTGGATAGACGGGAGCACTATCGCACAGCGTTCAGCCGCTTCGATGCCAGTAAAATCGCCCGCTATGGAGCCAAGGACGTCAAACGACTTCTTTCGGACCCGGGGATTGTCCGCAACCGCCTGAAGATCGCCGCCACCATCCTGAATGCCCGGATGTATCTGGAAGTTCAGAAGCAATTCGGGACATTTGACAGCTACATCTGGCAGTTCGTTGGCGGGAAACCGATCGACAACAAGGTCAAGTCAATGCATGACATTCAGGCGACCACGCCTCGATCTGACCTGATGAGCAAGGACTTGAAGAAGCGCGGCTTCAAGTTTGTCGGCTCCACCATATGCTATGCCTTTATGCAGGCAGTCGGCATGGTCAATGACCACGAGCTGAGCTGTTTCCGCCACAGCATGCTCACCTGAAGACCTTGGCGCAGCCGGGCGACTGTGGCCAACTCGCTGGCGCACTCCCGGTTCGGTTGAAGGACGTTATCGGTATCTGGAATGGAGGACGCAGATGAAGACCAAGACCAAGATGCTGGTGTTTCCGATTATGGCCGTGCTGTTGACTGCATGCACGGGACCGGCCGCTTCCAGCGACACGATCAACATCGGCGGAACCTACAATCTCACGGGAGACCTGGCGGCGCTCGATGTGCCGGCTTCTCATGGCTCGCAACTGGCTGTCAAAGAGATCAACGCCGCAGGCGGATTGCTCGGTAAGCAGATCAACTTCATATTGCTCGACGGCAAGACCGACTCTGCTGCCAATGCCGGGATCGCCACGCAATTGACCACTATGGACAAAGTCGTCGCCATCGTGGGCGACACGGACACGAATTCAGCCCTCGTCGTCGGGCCAATCGCGCAGAAAGCCGGCGTTCCGTACCTCACCGCCGGCGCGACCTCCCCGAAGCTGCCCGACCAGGTCGGCGACTTCATGTTCCTCGAGCCGTTCGGCGACAATGTGCAGGCGGCCGCCGGGGCCGAGTTCATGTACAACCAGCTTGGCTGCGCCACCAGTTGGCTTCTCTGGGACAAGGATCAGGACTATACGACTTTCCTCGCGAAGTATTGGCAGGAGCGCTTCGAGCAGTTGGGCGGCCGGGTGGTGTTGAATGATACATATCCGCATCAGGGTGATACGGACTTCAGCGCGCCGATCGCGCGCCTCAAGGCATTGGACCCCCTGCCCGATTGCATGTATGTGGCTGCCGGGGCGGGCGACGCCGGCACGATCGCCAAACAACTCCGCGCCGCCGGTGTCATGCTCCCCATGGTCGGTGGCGACGGCTACGATGATCCAGCTCTCGTCGAGGTGGCCGGCGCCGCGGCGGACAATGTCTACTTCACCACGCACGCCTTCGTGAGCGCGGATGAAGGTAGTGAAAAGATGAATGCCTTCATCGCCGCTTACAAGAAGGAGTACGGCACGGATCCGGAGAGCGCGTTCGCCGCGCTGGGCTACGACGCCATGTACCTGATCGCCGATGCCATCTCGCGTGCTGGCTCCGCCGAGCCGAAGGCAATTCGCGACGCCCTGGCCGCGACGAGTGGTTTTGTGGGTGTCACCGGAACTGTCACGTACCAGCCAGGCATCCGAGTGCCCCAGAAAACGGTCACCATCATCGCCATCGCTGATGGGCACTACACGCTGGCTGCCACGGTAACGCCCGAGATGGTGCCACCGCCTTAGGGAGGCGGGACTCTTCGGGTCGAGCAGCTGTGCCGGGTGGGGCAGCAGGGCCCTCCACAAAGAGGCAGGATCTAACTGCGGAGAGCCGGAGGCCTGTGTGTGATTTTTGGCACTTGCAGGCGCCGTATCTCCGTCCTATACTCAATGCCGTGCCGGACGATCCTCATTCGCTGGCCGCGTCGGTTTGGCTCTCTCAAATCCACAATGGGTGACACCATGACTGAACCTCGCAAGAAAATCACTCTCCCCTATCTGTTCGAAAAGGTGGCCAAAGGTGAACCGATCACCTGGCTGACCTGCTATGACTACCCCACCGCCTATCTTCAGGAGCAAGCCGGCATCGAAATGATCCTGGTGGGCGACAGCCTCGGGATGACGATGCTCGGGTACGAGTCCACGCTGCCGGTGACGATGGACGACATGATTCGCCACAGCCAGGCCGTCCGCCGCGGCGCGCCGACCGCCTTTCTGGTGGGCGACATGCCCTACATGTCGTACCAGCCGTCCGTGGAGACGGCCATACGCAGCGCCGGGCGCTTCATGGCGGAAGCCAGCTGCGACGCCATCAAGCTTGAGGGCGGGCCTTCCATGGCCGACCGCATTCGCGGCATCGTCGATGCCGGCATACCCGCCATAGGCCATTTGGGTCTCACGCCGCAATCGGTCTCGGCGCTGGGCGGCTTCCGCGTCCAGGGCAAATCTGCCGCGCTGGCGAAAAAGATCATCGACGACGCCAAGGCGTTGGAGCAAGCTGGCGCATTTGCCATTCTCGTTCGAGATGATTCCCGATCGCCTCTGCAAGATCATCACGGAGCGCGCCGAGAACTGCATCATTATGTCGCTCGGCTCCGGGCCGCACGCCCACGGGCAGTTGCTGATCTACCATGACATGTTTGGCCTGTACCCACGGTTCAAGCCGAAGATGGCCAAGGTCTTTGGCAACGCGGGTGAGGTTATTCTCAACGGGCTGAAGGCCTACCACGACGAAGTGATCGGCAAGAAATTCCCGCAGCCGGAAAACTGGTTCGGGATGAAGGATGACGAGTACGACGAGCTGCAGAAGCTGCTGCGTTAGAAAATTCTAAGCTGCACCAAGCCGAATCCTGAGGATCGGCCTACAATTCTGGTATATGAAAAATGGCCGTCAAAGGATATGGGGTGCAATTGGCTCACAAGGCTGCGATTCGGTGCGGGCTTGGATGCCAGAGGGCGTCTGTGCCCGATGCGGCTCGCCCCCCGGGAGGTTCCTAGTCTAGTTGTCTCCGGCGGCCTCACCGATCATGGCAGAGACCTGTTTTCAAGCAATGCGGAAAACGTCATCCTGAAGCATCACGCAAAATGGCTGCGCAACCTGGAATACGACCTTCTGCTCCGTTACTAAGAATTGATTCGTTAACCAAGGATTTTCGGGGGCTCCACGCTCTTGCGAATGTCGATCTGAGCCTTGCGCCTCACGAGATCCTTGGGGTCATCGGTCCCAACGGGGCCGGTAAGACCACTCTGCTCAACCTCATCACTGGCCTGATCCAGCCAACCCGTGGACGAATTGTGTTCATGGACCGCGATATCACGCGCGCCGAGCCCGAGGTGGTGACGCGCCTGGGTGTCGGTCGCACCTTCCAGAACATCCGCCTGTTTGGAGCCATGTCCGTCCTGGACAATGTGTGTGTGGCACAGCAGTTGCACACGGTTTCGAATCCGCTGTCAGTCCTCTTAAGTGCCCCTGGTTTCCTGCAGCAGGAGCGGGACCTCAAGGGCAAGGCCATGGCCCTGCTTGAGTCGTTTTCACTGGGCCGTTTCCGCGACCTGCCGGCCGGCAGCTTGCCTTACGGCAGCCAGCGCAGGCTGGAGATTGCCCGGGCATTGGCCATGGCGCCCAAGCTCCTGCTGCTCGACGAGCCGACTGTCGGGATGAATCCGAGCGAAAGCCAGGATCTCCTGGAGCTGATCCTCCAGCTGCATGAGCAGTATCAGCTCACGATCATACTGGTGGCGCACGACATGCGTCTGGTCATGGGCCTGTCGCAACGCATTCAGGTGCTCAATCAAGGCGAGACGATAGCCGTGGGCGAACCGGAAGCGGTGCGCTCGATGCCGCAGGTCATCGAGGCCTATCTGGGGAGCAGCCAGCGTGCTTAAACTCGAGAACGTGCACGTGTACTATGGAAACATCCACGCTCTCAGGGGCATCACGCTGCACGTCGACGATGGCGAACTGGTGACGCTTCTGGGATCAAACGGAGCAGGCAAATCCACCTGTCTCCACGCCATTTCCAGACTGCTCAATCCGCGGCATGGGACGATCAGCTACGGCGGCGAGGACATCACGCGCCTGTCGCCCTACGAGATCGTGCAGCGCGGCATCTCGCAGGCGCCCGAGGGCCGGCACATCTTCTCCGGGCTGAGCGTCAGTGAGAACCTGCTGATGGGTGCCAGCCAGCGAAAAAACCGTCACGCGATCGCGGAAGACCTGCGCTATGTTCACTCTCTGTTCCCGGTCCTGGAGGAGCGCGGCCGTCAGATGGCGGGCACGTTGAGCGGCGGGGAGCAGCAAATGCTGGCCATCGGGCGGGCGCTGATGAGCAGGCCCAGGTTGCTGCTGCTGGATGAGCCCTCGTTGGGGCTCGCTCCGATCATGGTACAGACGATTTTCGCAGTCATCCAGGAAGTCCGCCAAGAGGGCGGCACGGTGCTGCTGGTGGAACAGAATGCCCGGCAGGCTCTGGAGATCGCTGACCGCGGTTACGTGCTGGAGACCGGCTCGATCATTCTCGAGGGTTCCGCCCGCGACTTGCGGACGAATGCCGAAGTCGAGAAGGCGTATCTGGGAGGCTAGCCTCGATGGGTGCACTGGACTACCTGGTCCAACAAACGATGAACGCATTCAGCCTGGGCAGCATCTACGCCCTGGTGGCCATCGGACTGGCCATGGTGTTCGGTATTCTGCGCCTGATCAACTTTGCCCACGGCGACCTCATGATGGTGGCCTGCTACTCGGCCTTCTTCCTCATCACAACCGGCATCGGCTTCATCCCCACGGTGGTTATCACCATTGTCGTGACGTTGTTGCTGGGGATCCTGATGGAACGCGTGGCATACCGTCCGGTGCGCGGAGCCCCGGATGTGATCATGCTGCTGACCTCCCTGGCGGTCTCCATTTTCATTGAGAACGTCTTCGTGATGTTCCTTTCGCCCGTGCCGCGCAGTTTCCGCGGGGTCTCGCCAGCCTTCCTGGATATCGTCAACCACTGGGGCGCTGTCAGCGTTTCCAACATCAACCTCGTCACCATCGGAATCACGGCGGTACTCTTCGTGCTGTTGCTGCTGTTTGTCACCCGCACGCGCCTCGGAATTCAGATGCGCGCGACATCCGAGGATTTGATGGCAGCACAGCTGGTCGGCATCAACATCAACGGCGTCATCATGGCGGCCTTTGCGATCGGTTCGGCCATGGCGGGGATCGCAGGGATGCTGTGGGCCACCCGCATCGGCCAAATCGATCCGCTCATGGGCTTCATCCCGTTGCTCAAGGCTTTTGTCGCGGCGGTTATCGGCGGCTTTGGCAGTCTCGCGGGGGCTGTCCTGGGCGCCTATCTGCTGGGTTTTGCGGAAATCTTCCTGGTCGGTTTTTTGCCCCCTTCTCTTTCCAGCTACCGCGATGCGTTCGTCTTCATATTGCTGATCATCGTGCTGTTGGTACGGCCGAACGGCATACTGGGCTCGACGGAGAAGGAGAAAGTATGAGGACTGCCCCCAAGCAATCCCTGTTGAGCCGGCAGCGGCTGCCCTTGTTGATCGTCCTGGGAGCGTCGCTCCTCCTCTGCGCGCTGGCCAACGCGTTTCTGGATCAGAGTTCCTACGTGATGCGCGTGATCATCGTCCTGGGTATCAACATCATCCTGGTGGTTGCGCTGAATCTCTCCAATGGCTTCACCGGCGTGTTCTCGCTTGGGCACGTGGGTTTCATGGCCATCGGGGCTTACGTCTCTTCCATCCTCACGCTCACTCTCGAGACCAAGTCTGAAAATCTTCCGGACTTGCCGTCCTGGATGGCTCACGTCCAGTTCGGTTTTCTGCCAGCCTTGCTGACCGCCGGCCTTCTGGCGGCTATTGTCGCCTGGTTGATCGGCATCCCGCTGATGCGCCTGAGTGGCCATTATGTCTCGGTGGCCACGCTGGGCTTTCTGGTGATCGTACACATCGTGCTCATCAACTGGACCCAGTTCACGCGCGGCGCCCGCACATTTTCCGGCGTGCTGCAATACACCACGCTCTGGTGGGTGTACGTGTGGGTCCTGGTCACGATTTATGTGGTTTGGAGGGTGATGCACTCGCCCTACGGACGCATGCTGTTGGCCGTCCGCGAAGACGGCATCGCCGCCCGGGTGGTCGGTATCAACATACTGAATGCACGTCTGCTGGCTTTTGTGGTCAGCGCATTCCTGACGGCGGTCGGCGGCGGTCTGATGGCGCACTTTCTGACCTCGTTCTCACCGGCCACCTTCTACTTCACGGCCACCTTCAACTACATCATCATGCTGGTCGTCGGAGGCATGGGTAGCATCAGCGGCTCGGTACTGGGAACGGTACTTGTGACCGTACTCTCCGAGGTTCTGCGGAACGCGGAAAACGGCATTCATTTCGGCTCCCTCAGGCTGCCTCCGCTCTACGGAATCAGCCAGATCATCCTGGCGGTGGTCTTCGTGCTGATTGTTGCCTTGCGCCGCCAGGGGCTTATGGGTGATCGGGAAATCAACTGGGCCAGGTTGTTGCGTTTGGAAAGCCCAACCTGACAAACTGCATAGTCGTGGCGGACCGGAGGGCGCTCATGTTCAAGCGCAGTGCCCGATGGAATGGCCGCATCTTTCGAAAGGAGGTGACGGGGTCACCTTACGCCTGACCGGCAGTGTTTCTCCTGGAACGATTGCCGTTTGAAGCAAGTTCTGAATGTATGCAAGGAGGATCAAGATGAGAATCAAACTATTCGGCGTACTGCTGCTGGCCGCGCTGTTGGCCTCATGCGGTGGACCGGCCGCCTCGGCGAACACCATCAACATCGGCGGTACCTACAACCTGACGGGGGCCATGGCCTCGCTCGATGTGCCGGCCTCGCACGGATCGCTGCTGGCTGTCAAGGAGATCAATGCGGCCGGGGGCGTCCTCGGCAAGCAGATCAACTACATTCTGCTAGATGGCAAGACGAACTCCGCCACGAACGGCAACATCGCCACACAGCTGATCAATAGCGATCATGTCGTGGCCATCGTGGGCAACACCAATTCGGATTCCGCCCTGGCCATCGGCCCCATCGCGCAGAAAGCCGGCATTCCGTACCTGACAGCCGGTGCAACCTCACCGAAGCTGCCCGATCAGGTCGGCGACTTCATGTTCCTCGAGCCCTTTGGTGACAATGTGCAGGCGGCCGCCGGCGCGGAGTTCATGTACAACACCCTCAACTGCAAGACGGCCTGGCGCTTCTGGGACAAGGGCGCGGAATACACGACCCTGCTGGCCAAGTACTGGCAGGAGCGCTTCGAGGAGCTCGGCGGCCAGGTTGTCCTGGACGACACCTATACACAGGGTGACACGGACTTCTCTGCCCAGATCACACGCCTGAAAGCGCTCAGCCCGCAGCCTGATTGCATGTACGTGGCGGCCTTGCAGGCCTCCGATGCAGGCGCGATTGCCAAGCAACTGCGCGACGCCGGCATCACACTGCCGATGGTTGGCGGCGACGGCTACGACGGTCCTGAACTGGTCGGTGTAGGCGGATCAGGCGCCGAGAACGTGTACTTCACAACGCACGCCCTCGTCAGCGCCGACAAGGGCACCGACAAGATGAAAGCCTTCATCGCGGCCTACAACAAGGAATACGGCGTGGATCCGGAAAGTGCCTTCGCGGCGCTGGGCTATGATGCCGTCTACCTGATGGTCGATGCCATCAAGCGCGCCAACTCCACCGATCCGAAGGCCATCCGGGATGCCCTGGCCGCCACCAGCGGTTTCGTGGGCGTAACCGGAACAATCACCTACCAGCCTGGAATTCGCGTTCCCCAGAAGAGCGTGACCATCATAGCCATCAAGAACGGCGAATACACGCTGGCCGCAGAGGTAACACCTCAGAAAGTTCCGGCGCCGTAGGAGCCGCGCTTTCCATGTAAGAGACATCCCCATCCCCTCGTCAGTCGTCCGGCGGGGGGATGGAGGCATGATTGCCATACCCCTGTGGGTTGCATTCAAGGCGTGGCAGGATAATACGTAATGGAGCGAGCGGTTTGGAAAGAGCTTCAGAACAGCAGAAGGAGGACGGTACATGGCCGCCAAGGACCTTACACTTGCCGAAGCCTACGAATTCTTGAAAACCAAGAAATGGGTGGACCTCACGCATGCCTTTGCACCAGGCATCCCCCATTGGCCGGGCTTCCCCAACGAGCAGCGCGAAGCGCTCTACCACTATGACGAAGGTGTGGGCACGCGCGGCGCCGGCATCTACGTGCATATGTACTCGCACGTCGGTCAATGGGGTACGCATGCCGATCCGCCGGCGCACTTTGTCCGTGGGACGCGGACGTTGGATCAGATCGAGGTCACGGAGATGATCCTGCCGTTGGTGGTCCTGGATATCCACGCGCAGGCTCAGAAAATCCTGATTACACCGTCGCCATGGACGACGTCAAAGCCTGGGAGGCCAAACACGGGCGCATCGCGGCGGGCACCTTTGTAGCCCTGCGCACGGACTGGTCCAAGCGCTGGCCTGATGACACCGCCATGCAGAACGAGGACAGCCAGGGCATCAAGCACTTCCCCGGCTGGAGCCACGAGGTCTTGCGCTACCTGTTCGATACTTGCAAGATCACGGCATCGGGCCACGAAACGACCGATACGAATCCGGGCATGGACTGCTCCAAGGGCGACTATTCGATGGAGACATACATATTGGGAACCAATCACTATCAGATCGAATTGCTTGCCAACTTGGACCAGGTCCCCGAGTTCGGCGCGCTGGTGGTCGCAACCTTCCCGAAGCCGAAGAATGGGTCAGGCTTCCCGGCACGTGTTTTCGCGATTCTGCCCTGACGGTTCCAAGCAAGGAGGCACGGCATGACCCTCGCACAACGAACTGAACAGCTGCGCGCGGAGGGCGCCTACCAGGTGCTGGCGCGCGCCCAGGAGCTGGAGGCTGGCGGCAAGGACATGATCCATCTCGAGATCGGCGAGCCGGACTTCAATACGCCGCCGCACGTCAGCATGGCGGGCATCCGGGCGATCGCCACCGGGAAGACCCGCTACAACCCGCCTTCGGGCCTGCCAAAATTGCGCGAGGCCGTCGCCGAGTACGCGGGCAAGCAGCGGGGCATTCAGGTGAAGCCGAGGCAGGTGGTCATTGGGCCGGGTGCCAAGCCCATCTTGTTCTTCCCGACCCTGGCATTGGTCAATCCCGGCGATGAAGTCATCTATCCGGATCCCGGCTTTCCCACCTATGAGGCCATGATCGGTGTCGCCGGCGGCATTCCCCGGCCCGTGCCGCTCAAGGAAGAGAACCAGTTCTCGTTTGATCTCAAAGCCTTTGATCAATTGATCAGTCCGAAGACCCGGTTGATTATCCTGAACTCGCCCTCCAATCCCACCGGAGGCGTCATGCCTCAGGCGGACCTCGAGCACATCGCCGCGGCCGCCATCAAGAATGATTGCTGGGTCTTGGCAGATGAGATCTACACCCACCTCGTATTCGATGGTGTCTCGGCGCCCAGCATTGCCGCGCTGCCCGGCATGGCGGAGCGCACGATCATTCTGGACGGATTCTCCAAGACCTATGCCATGACCGGTTGGCGCCTGGGCTTTGGCATCATGCCCGAGGAGCTGGCCGATCGCGTCGGTCTGCTGCTGACGCACTCCATTGGCTGCAACGCCCACTTCACGCAGCTCGCCGGGATCGAAGCGCTGACAGGCCCGCAGGACTATGTGGCCATGATGGTCGAGCAATACCAGCTGCGCCGCGATCTCCTGGTCGACGGGCTCAATCGGCTGCCGGGTGTGCACTGCCAGAAGCCGCAAGGGGCCTTCTATGTCTTCCCGAACATTCGCGGCACAGGCATGACCTCGGGGGAGCTCGCCAACTTGCTGCTGGATCACGGGGTGGCGGTCCTTCCGGGCTCCGCCTTTGGAAAGTACGGCGAGGGCTACCTGCGAATTGTCTTTGCCAATTCGATGGCGAATATTTCCCGCGCCTTGGAGCGTATGGAAGTCGCCATGAAGCAGTAAGACCCGCTTTCCGCTGCATGTCTTGCGAACAGAGTCTTGTGCCACTTGGGCGCGGGTCCTACTGACGCGCCTGCGCAAAAATGAGCCCGCACCAGTTGATTTCTGATGCGGGCTGACCGGTGCCTGAGGCCGAGAACCCGTGAAGATCTGCCTTGGGCACACGCGTCCTGGATGTGCGGCCTTGAGTGATCCGATACAGGATGGATGCCGCTATCCAATCATCGCCAGGACGACTTTGACGAGGGTCAACGTGACCCGTTTGAACAGGGGCGCATGCGAGGCGCGCTGCGTTGTTGGTTGGCTCATCACGTGACCTGAGTTGCGCGCGGCCTGTTCCTGGCGGATCCGGTCCACGTCGTCGTGTATCCGACTCATTTCATATCTAGCTGTCTGCTCAATAAACCAGGGATTCTGATTCATCGTTTCCTCCGTCCTACTGTTGGTGTGGTAATCGGTAACTGAGGGTGAAGGCTGCCTTAGCTGCGATGCCGTCAACCATGCACTAACGCGGCATGCCGATCTGGCGCGGCCACTGCGGACCGAAGCCGTTCTTCTGGGCGTACTGCTGCAAGACCTGGTTCGTGTACACATGCGCCGCGGCCGAGCCGGAACCGGCGGAAGCGGCCTGGGCCGGCACAACGGCAAAGGCGAAATACGCGGCGATCACCAGGACGAGCGTAACCGCGGCGGACAAAAGGGCGGTGCGAATGGTGGACATTTCTAAGTCTCCTTTCTAATTGAGCGTCGGCCAAATCCTGTTCCGATAGTACGCCTCGCCATGCCGCGTGTCATCGAGGAAATCACGACATTGCCGCTCGTGACCTCACTACATTTCCGAGGTTGGCTCCACTACACATGGTTTGTCAGGATCCCCCGCCCCCTGCCAAAACTGTAGTGGTCGGTTGTAGAGTTTTCCTCGACGACAGCCGGCGCCTGCTCGGCTACAGTAGGCCTGCATCTGAGGCAACGGTATTAGAGCAAAAGAAAACCAGTGCCTGCCCACCCGGGCAGCAAGGCCTCGACCCCCGGCCCGGCGCTGGCGCGGAATCTAAACGTAGGAGAAAGGAGACAACATGAACACGAAGTTTTGGAGCCTTCTCAAGCTGCTGGTCACAGCCACGGTGATAAGTGTCACGGCGGGCTGTGCAACGGCCCAGACTGTCTTTGCCCCCGGTATGGTGGCAGAAGCAAAGGCTGCCGACAGCGAGGCGATTGCGGCCGACAACGGAGCTCTCATATCGGGGAGCGTGGATCTGGGCATCTCTAACAGCTACCCGCAGCCATCCTACAACGGCGCATTGGTGCCCGGAAGCGTTGACTTGGCTGTTTCGGCCCCATCCTGGAAGGCCTTCTCTGGTGGGGCACTGATCCCGGGGAGCCTGGACCTGCAGATCTCCAAAGGGCCTCCCCGTCCTTCTACAGCGGGGCACTGATTCCTGGAAGCCTCGATTTGGGGTGGTCGCCGGAGAGGTCAAGCATGTTGCACGACAATTCCTTGGAGCCTCGGATCGTCGGCAGTGGTATTCCCCGCTGAAGCCGAGGTGAACGTGATCGAATGAGCCCAACGAGGGGCCCCGGAAGCTTCCGGGGCCCCTTCTCGTTCAAAGTGAAGTGCCGGACGTCAAGCTCGGTTCGCAGGAGTGGTAGATCGGTGTCAGTCTGGCTGGTCGCCGGGTTGAGCCGCCGTGCCCAGCCCCTGCTCAATTGCCCAGGTGGCGATCTGCACGCGTAAATCGAAGCCCAGCTTGCCGAGCATTCGCGTAACGTAGGTTTCGACGGTGCGGACCCCGACCGTCATTGCTTCGGCGATCTCGCGATTGGACTTCCCTCGCGAAATCCATGCTGCCACCTCGCGTTCCCGGGGAGTGAGGCCGCCAAACTTCTCCTTCTCGGCGCCGGCGGAATCCGCGGGGGTTGATTCGGGTTCCTGGACGGCAAACTGGAGGACAGCGTCAAGCGACATTTGCTCGCCTTCGCTCCAGGCTGCGGAGAAGTCTTCCTCTCCGAGCGACTTCTGCGCCGCAGACAACGCAGCCTGGTATTCTTGCTCATCGACAGAATCCATTTTGGAGTTAACAGGCGCGCGGAGGGT
>CAVZIZ010000013.1:0-16370 GCA_963775435.1 uncultured Chloroflexia bacterium | reverse complement strand
CGGTCTCCTCAGTCAGATCTTGGACTAGGTCTTTTGGTGCAAAAGAGTGTAGTGCCGTTCCCCCAGGTATCACATTACGCTTCCGTTATTTCCACCTCGCAGAATTGATAGGCGCGCGGACAGACCACTCGTCGGAGGTGGCCGGCACCGTACAAATGTGGATTCTTGGAGAAAACGGGGCTATTGGGTCGAGATCAAGGGAAGTGCCGTGCCCAACGTTTCCTTACCAGCGAAGACTTAGGTGCCGGTCGGCTGCAGGATGCGGAACAGGGCTTCGTATTCTTCACGGCAATCCGGGCACATATCCAGGTGATGCTGGACCAGGGGCATGAGAGCACGCACGTCTTCGCCGCGCCGGGCCGCCTCGACAAACTGATCCAGGACGCCGTAGACATCATCACAGGATAGCTCGCGCGCCTCGGTCATCGCCAACGATCGCAGCAATTTTGCCATCGTGGGATCCGGTTTGGAGGCCTTCCGGGAGTTCCGCTTGAACCAACTCAACATGCCTGTCCTCGTCGTCTTGATTGTACGGCCATTGCCGTGATTCCTTACCCCTGGTCAAACATCGCCAGCAGCTCGCCGGGCGGCAGGCCTTCCTGCTCCAGGCGCTTCTTGAGCCGCACGCGGCCATCGTGCATTAGCTTGTAGAGCGCATTCCGGTTTGTTCCCATGCGCCGGGCCACCTCTTCGAGGGGGACGCCCTCCACGCTGACGGCCATCATGGCAGCCCGCTGACGATCGGTCAGTTCCTCGGCAAGGATGCGCTGCACACGCGTCATCACGTCGGCGCGTTCAACGGTGGCCTCCGGCCCCGGATCCGTCGTCGCGAACTGGCGGGCGACGCCTTCGCCCGGCTCCCGTTCCGTCAGCCCCTCCAGAGAGACATCGCGCCATTTTCGCCGGCGCAGCTCCGTGAGCGCCACACGGATCGCGATCTTGTAGGCCCAGGTGGTGAATTGGCTGCGGCCCTCGAAGCCGTCCAAACCGTCGAGGACGCGCATTAGCGCTTCCTGGATCGTGTCTTCCAACAGGGAGTCAAAATCGGGATGATCGCGCGAGAGCCAGCCCGCCAACCCCTGCGGTAGTCCCCGCATCAGCAGCGCACGCAAGTCTGCAAGCGCCGCCTCCCGCGCCGGGCCGGGACGGCGCAGATCATCTCTCCAAGCGGCATTGTCGCGGTCTGGCATCGAGGGGATTATATCCAACAAGTCCGTAAGATATCGGCAGCGGAACGCTACAGTCGTGCAGTTGGTCCGGGAAATCGATATCAAACAGGAGTGAAGCATGAACATCTTGGGAGCGATTGTGGCAGGCCTGGTCGGAACGGCCGTCTTCAGCATGGTCCTTGCGTTGGCGCCTCGAATGGGAATGCCGAAGATGGACATCGTCGGCATGCTAAGTACCATGTTCGGAAAAGAGAACCGGCTGCTCGGCTGGACGATGCACGCCATGATGGGAATCATGTTTGCCTTGATCTACGGTTTGCTCTGGTCAAAGGGCATCCTCTCACCAACCTGGATTGGCGGCGCGGTTTTCGGAGCAGCGCACTGGCTCGTGGTGGGCATGGTCATGGGCATGATCCCGCTGATGCACCGCGGCATCCGCAGCGGAAAGGTGATGGCTCCGGGCATGTGGATGATGAACAACGGCGGTATGATGGCCTTCATGGGCGGCCTGATGGGCCACGTCGTCTACGGCATCGTGGTCGCCCTGGTATATGCAGCCTTCTAGGCGTCTGCCGGGAGGAGCGGGCTTGTTCCCGCCGGCTCCTCCCGCCCCTAGCATGTGCAACCTGAAATGCGGGAGCCTCGAACGGAAGTGTCAGTGACCACGAAACGCGTGAGGGACCTCTGCGGCCTGTATTGCCCCGCAGAGCTGGCAGACTACAAGCAGGCGGAATTCTTCGTCTACCTGATCGGCACGGGCGTATCGCGCTCGCTGTACCAACTGACCGCGCAGGACCGCGACAGCGGAGCGGAGCTGTTCGACATGCAGATCGAGGCGGAGGCCCGGGCGCTTCAGTTTCGCGCTCACAAGGCCGGCACGGCCACGGAGGACCAAGCGGTGCGAGTGGCGCTGGAGCATGCCCGCCGGATCGTGGACGCGGCAGACTTCCCTCCGGGCGCTCACTTTCAACTGCAAGTCGAGGCGGGCGTCATCAAACTGAATCAAATTGAGCATCTTTGAAATCGGAGCGGACTTCAGTCACACCATGGAAACCAAATTGATTGTCTACGGGCACAGCTATTGCGCGGACGCCGTCCGCATGCGCCGCTTCCTCGATGAGAGGGGCGTCGACTATGAATGGCGGGACATCGCCGATGGCGATCCACGTTTCCGCGACGAGCTCAAACCGCTGGCCCGCGGCTACCTTTCGGTTCCGACGCTGGTCTTCCCGGACGGCAAAGTGATGGTCGAGCCCAATCCCAGGGAAGTCGAACCCCTCTTGAACTAGCAGAGCTTCCGCATGCAGGTCCCCAGCTTGTCCACGGACCAGATGATTGAAGTCGACCGGCTGATGATCGAGGTCTACGGCATCTCCCTTGAACAAATGATGGAAAACGCGGGCCGCGCACTCGCCGAGATGGGGCGCACGTTGCTGGAAGGGAAGGTCGCAGACCATCGGATCGCGGTCCTGTGCGGACCCGGTAACAACGGCGGCGGCGGGATGGTCGCCGCCCGGCATCTGCATGACTGGGGAGCCATGGTGGAGGTCGCTCTCGCCGCCGACACCAGCGATCTGAAAGACCTACCCCGGCGCCAGTGGGCCATCCTTGAGAGAATGGAAGTGCAGCGCGGCGCTCCCAAGTTGGATGAGGCGGATCTGATCGTGGACGCCCTGCTGGGCTATGGGGCGCAGGGGAATCCGCGGCCTCCGATCTCCGACTGGATCGAGCGCATGAACGCGGCGCACAGGCCAATCCTGTCGCTGGATGCGCCTTCGGGGTTGAACACCTCGACCGGGGAGCCCGGCGTGCCCTGCATCCGAGCCGCGACCACACTCACACTGGCGCTACCAAAGACGGGTCTGCTAGTTCGCGGAGCAGCCCCGTTCGTAGGCCAGCTCTTTCTCGCCGACATCAGCGTGCCGCCGGAACTGTACCGACACCTGGGCCTGGAGATCAGCTCGCCGTTTGTGGATGGGCCCATCGTGATGATCAAATAGCGGGCGGAAGTTCAGCGCACCCCAAAGTGCAGGATCGCAACCACCACCACTGCCACGATCAAGCTGCCAACCGCGACCAGGACGGATTGCTTTTGCAGCGCGCGCTCCTCTGCCACGATCGGGCGAATTTCCGCCTCGTGCTGTTTCTCCAGGCTGGCTCCAATAGCGACCCCGAGGGCAACGCCCAGGGGGAGACCCAGCTCGATGTGCCCCAGAGCCAGTCCAAGACCCACTCCCAGGGCGAGTCCGATGCCGATGCCCTGCGTCATCCAATACCCCTTTGGATAACCCGGGTGCTTCCTTCGAATGGCCCTCAAGGTGCCAACCTGGACCGCCGCAAACACTCCCAGGAGCAATAGCATCCCGGCCAGCGATACAGCAACCAGCGTTACTACATTCATCGATCGCCCTCCCTGGAGTGCTTACCCACCGCCTGAATCGGGATAGCTGGGGTTCGGACCGGGCGACGGGTCGCTCGATCCGGTGTCCATCTTGACGAAGGTGCGCGTGGCGCTCTCACACATCACACCGCCGCTCGCGTCAATCGCGGCCACACGCCACTCAAATTTCCCGGTCGTCTTGAAGGCCTCCAGATACTGGTCACGGCCGAGGCCGGCCGTGTTAAATGAAACGGGCTGCCGGCCGGAGGGCGTCAACTCCAGCCGGTAGCTCGCGGCACCCGGCAACCCCGACCACGAGAACGAGGCCATTCCGATCGGATAGTACTTGGCGGCGTCCCGGGGCGTGAGAAGTTGCACGCAGTCGGCCTCGACTGCTAAGGTCGATGAGAGGGCGGGAGCAGTTGCGGTCGTGTCGTCGGGGGCAGACGTCGCGGCCGGTGCGACCGCGTTCTCCATAATCGTCGGGGCGGCGGCAGTATCCGGCGGGCCGGCGGCTATAGCCAGCCCGCTGCAGGCCGCCAACGCGGCCGCGCCCGCGCTCATCAGACGCGGCATAAACAAAGGGCCGGCGGATCACGTGCATACTGGAGGGCAAGAATGCGTCCACTCTGCGATAAATTCTATCATCCGGTCTGGATGCGCCCATCAATTCTGTCACTGGCCGGCCGTAGGATCTCTGGAAAGATTTTTTCGCCATCGACTGTAGGGCCACGTGGCGGCCGAGCGCACATGCTACTTGAACGCAGGGCAGGTAGCGGTGCACACCACGTTTTCGGCCAGGCTGCCCAGCAGCACGGCGGTCCACCCCCTGCCTGCCTCACCAAGAATCGACGCCAAGTGGCAGTTGCTTGTCGCGCTAATGTACGCCCATTTTGGGGGCGTGCCACCGAGTGCCGGAGCGGGCGACCCGTCAGGAGTCCCCCTGGATGGGCACCATGAACACCGGGCAGGTGGTGTTGCGCACGACGTTCTCGGCCACACTGCCGAGCAGCACGGCGTTGTAGCCACCGCGCCCCTGCGAGGTCAGCATGACCATGTCAACCTTTTCCTTTTCGGCGACTGCGAGGATGGCCCGCGGTGGGATCGAGCCGCTGACCCGCACGTCCACCTTCAATCCGTCCCGTCGCAGCAACCGCGCCATGGAGGCCAGGAACTTGTACATATTGGTCTCGGCCTTGTGCCGAATCTTCAGCTGCACGTCCGCAGGGGCGCGGTAGGCCTCTGATTCCGGCACGGCCGGCACGCACAGCAGAATCAGCTCGCTGCCAAACGCCTTAGCCAGCAAGCGCGCATACGGCAGAGCGCGCTCGGAATAGGTCGAACCATCGAGAGCAACCAGGATGCGGCCGATGCCAGGCCGCGCTTCCGCCTCTTGATCGCTGACCTGGACAAGCAGCACAGGCTTGTCGATCCGTTCGACAAGCTTGTGGGACAAGCCGCCTTTGGTCCAGTTGGGCTCGCCGGACCCGCCGCGCGTCGATGTGATCACCAGGCCAAAGCCGTTCTCCCGGACGAGCTTTTCGGTCACTTCGAAGATCGAGCCGATCTCGACGCGGGCTTCTGCGGCGACCTCGGCGGCCGCCAGTTCCGTCACGCGCAAGTTCAGATAACTCATGCGCTCGGCCGCGGCTGCCTGCAGTTGCTCTTCGGACCACCGAGCCCTGGCCTTGATGGCGGACAGCAGCGTGATCCGGGATGCAACCTGGCGTGCGATCATGCGGGCAACCGGAATGGCCCGCGCCGCGTTCGGGGAGCCATCCAGAAGCACGATGATGCGGGGGATATCCACCTTCTGCCGGACCCAGGTCTTCTGGTCGTGATTATCAGGATGCCAGGTCAGCTCTCCGTGGATGGGTAGTGCCGGCCGACCGAGCAGGGTAGGCACCCGTGCGGCCTGCCCGAAGCCAAATCCGGCCAGTTGCGCGGCGTCCAGTTGCCCCAGGTACTCCATCTCAGGCGGAGGTTCGCCGTACCGGTCGCGGAAATATGTGAAGGCGGCATACAACGCGGGAATGAAGAGGAAGTATGACCAGGCGCCGTCCGTGAAGCGTTCGCCGAAGATGGCGAGCGTGGCGCCGGTCGTCAAGAGCGCCGCCACGACAGTGGCCGGGATCGGAAGCTTATCCTTCAGCGACAAACCCCGCGTCTGGCGGAACAGCCGTTTGGTGACGGCCCAGCCCGTCATACTGAGCAGGATGAAAACGCCCGCGGCATATACCGCCAGGTAGGTCTCCTCGTGCGTGCCCAGGAACAGGAAACACAGGCACACGATGCCGACCTCGATCCACACAGGGAGATCGGCGACCGCGTACTTGTTTGGCGCTCCCACGCGCGGCGGCACGTAGCGACGTTCCTTGAGACCCAGCGCCAGATTCTGCAAACCCTGCGCGCTGGCGGCCGAAGCCGACATGAGCACCGCAACGCCCACCAGCGTGCCCACGTAAGGGAGCGGACTCGGCAGCAGGTGATCCATGGTCTGCGTGATCACCGACACGCTCGGATTTGTCGGGTCGGACACCGCATAGATGATGGGACCCACGACCAGCATGGTGATCGCCGTCGTGCCCATGACCATCAACAGGCTGTAGAACGCCTTGTTGCTCTTCTGCGCCGGTGTACCTTCGTAGGCCGCAACCAGGTTGGCGAAGACCTCCACGCCGGTCATCACCGCCAGGATGCGGACGTACCCTCCGATGGTGAAGTTCAGGTATTGGGGCTGGAAGGCCTGCAGGTTGAAGCTGGGCAGATGCAGTCCGTGCTTGAAGATGGTCGCGACGACCATTGCCCACAGCAGCAGGAGTACTGCGGCCGTGGCAGGACCAAATGTCCGGGCAGCCATCGAGGGCCCTCGATTGACGAGCCAACCTGTCAGGACGCTCAGGCCGATGGCGACCAGGGTCCGGGAAGTGATCCAGGGCTGGCCGAAGAGCGGTTGATTGAGCGCGGGGATGCGGTCGGCGATGAACGTGACCATCGCCGCCATGCTGACCAGGAAGGTCAGCGTGTATTCGATAAAGGTGATGGCCGCATTGACCTTGACCGCCCAGCCCCCGAATTCTTCCTCGCTCAGGCCGCTGCCACCGCTGCCGTCTGTCACCCACAGCATGACGAGCCGGTACATGGTCGAGACCACCGCAATGGTGACTACGACCAACCAGACGGAGGCGCCAAACGTGACCTGCGCCACGCCTGCGGCGACGATCAGTTTTAGGAATGGACCGAATACATACAGGGGTGAGGTGGCCGGATCGCCGCCCCCTGCCAGCGCGCCCTCAAAAGCACTCCTGAGTTTTTGCGATGTGTGCGACAACGCGCCGTCCCTCGTGGCCAACCCAAAGCATTCTACCCTCGCACAGGCACGGGGGCAACCAAAGGCGGACGGAGGCCACCGCAGACTGCCCGACTCCCTACGAGCCCCGGCACGGCACGGCCCAGCTGGTCGCAAATAGGATAAAAGGGATAGTAAAAGGGCTTGCAATGTGTTAGAGTTCGATCCCAGGCGGGAAAAACCATGCACCAGATCGCGTAGCCTGTTTCATAGCGCAGACCGGAGGAAGTCACTTGACAGGTTTCCAACGGGATTGGCCCGGGATCCAACCCTGCCTTCAAAGAGTTCCCGCGAAGTCTGACACGGGCGGTCTTGATCTACGACCTCCCAAGGAGAGAACATGTCGAGCGTTCCCGATGTACTGGTAACGGCTGGCAATGCCTACAGCCTGGAGTTCGAGAATGAGCATGTGAGGGTTATGCGCATCCGGCTTAAGCCTGGGGAGAAGGCGCCGATGCACAATCATCCAAACGACCACGTGGTGGTCGTCAATAAGGACGCCCGCCTGAAACTGACCTTCCCCGATGGCAAGGAGGCGGTGACAGACCTGCAGGCTGGCCAGGTCCTGTGGTTGGACGGCGGCTCACACGAGGCACAGAACGCTGGGACGACGGATCACGATAGCTTTGTGATCGAAGTCAAGAAATAGCCGGCGCGAAGCTTGTGCAGCTTGCCGGGCTTCGCGCTCTTTCTTTCTACCTGAACAAGGAAAAGAAACACAATGAACGCGACGCGGAATTCCCGGGCGCTCATCCTTACCGCCGATGAGTTTGAGGACATGGAGCTCTTCTTCCCATATTTCCGCCTGCTCGAGGAGGGTCTCGACGTTGAGATCGCGGCTCCACAGCTGGGGGTGATCCACGGCGAGCACGGCTACAGCATGAAGATCACCAAGACCATCGCCGAGGTGGATCCGGACCAATTCGACATTCTCCTGGTCCCCGGTGGTTTTCCAGAGGGGGCACCCGCCACGGCCCGCAAGCTGAAGAAGGCACAGGAAATCGCAAGGTCGTTCTTCGCCAAGAACAAGCCCGTGGCCGCAATCTGTCATGGTCCCTGGTTGCTGGTCTCCGCCGACGTGGTGCGCGGCCGACACATGACGGGCTTCTGGGAAGACGGCGTCCCGCAAGAAATCAAGGCCGCTGGCGGGATCTACGAAGATGAAGCGGTCGTTGTCGACGGAAACTTGGTGACCTCCCGTTGGCCCGCCGACCTGCCTGTCTTTACGCGGGAGATGGTGAAGCTCCTCAGGAAATAGCTTGCCTGGCGGCCCGGCTCGGCAGAAAGGGCACTGGTCCGGAAAGATTTGGGGCGGCGCAGCAGCGACCTCCTTGCCCGATAATGCTCGCCTGAATCAGGGGCGAACACCTTCCCTCCCCGCCGGACCACAACGAGATCACTACAATAACAAGAGACGGCTGCGGGTCGCAGCCGTCTCTTGTTCTCAGTCACGCAGAAATGGGTTTGTGACAAGCGCCGGGTGCCCGATTCAAGGCGCCGGCGTGCCGTTGAAGATATCTGGTGCAGCCGGCCCGTCCACCATCAGGTAACCCGCCAGCCCACGCTGCAGGCGGGAGATGGCATGGTCGAGGAATATGTATCTGCCCGGCACATCCAGCTTGAGCTCGACCACCGTGGCGCCCCCAGGCGGGACCAAGGTCGTCTGCACGTCGGTCATTGCCGGCGTGGTCAGCGAGGCCAGGTTGTAGACGCGGTCCATGATCTCGCCGATGATGTGGAAGGAAGAGATCTTGTTAGGCCCGCCAACGCCGAAGAAGAAGCGCACCGTCTCGCCAACCTTGGCTTGCAGGGGATGCTCTGCAGTCAGCGCGCCCACCGCGCCGTTGAATACGTAGTAGTCCGGCGTCTCGTTCGCCAGTTTTGCGGGGTCGGGGGCTTGCGTGCCGGTGTCGCCGAAGTTTCCGGTGGTGTAGATCTCTCCCTGCATGACGTAGAATTCGTGGTCCACCTTCGGCAGCCCGCCTTCCGGTTCCACCAGGATCATTCCGTACATGCCGTTGGCGATGTGCATGGCGACAGGAGGCGTGGCGCAGTGATAAACGAACAGACCGGGGTGCAGCGCCTTGAAAGTAAACGTGGTCTCCTCGCCGGGTTTGGTGCTGCTATACACCGCACCTCCCCCCGGGCCGGTCACCGTGTGGAAGTCCACCGAGTGCGGGAGAATGCTGTTGGACGAGTTCTTCAAGTGGACCTCGACGGTATCACCGACCCGCACACGGAACATCGGGCCGGGCACCTTGCCATTGAACGTCCAGTAGGTGAACGTGGTCCCCTCCGCGAGCTGCCCGACAACCTCCTCGCTTTCCAGATCCACGCGCACCGTGGTTGGCCCCCGTTCGCCGATGGGTCCGGGCAGGTCGGTCGGGTCGCGGACGATGTCCTCGCCGGTCGCGGGCTCCCCGGTGGCGACGGGAGCCGGCGGGGCGGAGGCACTCGTGCCGGAGGCAGCGGCCGGCGCCGCGACGTAAGCGTCCGCCGAGGCGGCGGAGGCGCTCATGTCCATGCCCGGCATGGAAGCGGCACTTGCAGAAGTCGCGGAACCCGCTGAGGCGGCGGGAGCGGCCGGAGCCGAGCCCGCGCCGCCCATCACCTCGATGTGACCCTGCATGCCGGCCTCCCGGCGTCCGGGAATATCAGAGAAGTAGGGGAAATCCCCGGCCCGGTCTGCTCCGAAGACCACCTGGACGCTCCTCCCAACGCCGGAGACGTTGGGAGAGACGGTATTGAAATCGGGGAAATTGATGTTGTACTGCGCGCCGTCGCCGCTGATCAGCTTTAGCTGGACCACGCTGCCAACCGGCGCCACGAGGGTCGGGTTGACCACTCCATCGATGCCATCACCCACTCCAAGGAAGACCATGGCGCCGTCGCGTGCATCGGCCTTCAGCGTGAATGCTACGGTATCGGGGCGCTTGGCCTGCGCACAGCCAGCCATCAGCAGCGCAGCGAGGATCAAGAGGGAGAAAGTCTTTGCATGCTTAGCCATTATTCACTCCTGCAACCGGCTGATTGTCGCGGCCGGCTGCCCTATCCAACTCAGCGAGGAATTCATCCAGGGGAAACCCATAGAATTTGGAAACGTCCCCCAGGGTACAAAGTGCTTCCAGGTAACAGCCAACACACGCCGCGCCCCGCCGCCGAAAACACGCGGACAGGTCCCGGCCGCGATTGTTCCAGTGCTTGTGAGACGGTGAGATCGGCGGAATACCTTGGGGCAACCATACTGCCCAAAGGGTATCCTTGTGCGCCGGATTTGTCTTTGCGCGGGCGCAAACAAGCGCCAACGGATTTTGCGGAGTTGTTCTCTAGTGCTCGAGGCCTTCTGCGATGCGGACCATCTCGTGCGGCTGGAGCATGCGCACCTTTTCTCGGCCGGTCCGTACGAGCTTCCGGCGTTCCCAGCCTGCCAGCACGCGGCTCACGGTGTACAGGGTTGTGCCGGTCATCTCTGCCAGGTCCTGCCGGGAGAACGCCAGCACGATTCCCTCTCCCGACCTCTTGCCCGATTGAGCAGTCAAGCGGAGCAAGGCCCGCGCGATGCGCTGCTCGACGCGCTCTGTAGCCAGTTCGCGGTCAGCGCGCCTGCATCTCACCGATATACAGCGTCATCAGTTTCATCAAGTCCATCGAGAGATACGGCCGGGTCGCCATCATCTCCCGCAGGAAAATCGCCCGCACGGCCAACGCACTGCTGTCCTCGAGGGCCTGCGCCGTGGCCGGATACCTGGCTTCGTCGCGTATGGCACCCAGAGCGCCGAACATTTGCCAGGGGTAAATCGTCCGAAGATTCACCTGGTCGCCCCCCGGGTTCGTTTGCAGCAGCTTGACTTGTCCGCTGGTCAGGACATACAGATGATCGGCAGCGTCCCCCTGGAAGAAGAAGTACCCGCCTTCTTCGATCGAGCGTTGGAGGCTGTTTTGCAGTATCTCCGCCAGGTCTTCGTCGCTGGCGTGCTCAAATACCAGCACCTGCCTGAGATCCCGTGCCGACATGTCCATCGACTCGATTCTACACCCCGTGATTTTGCCTTCCCCCCGAGCGCCGACCCAAGACGAGATGAGCGTCCGCGATCATGCGCGGCAGGAATTTAAGAAGATTGTGAGTCTCGCGCCCGGGCGAGCCTTTCCGGGACCAACCGATGCGCTAAGATTGGGTTTCGTAGCTTGATGAATTCCATCCCCGATAATCCCCGCGTGCACGCGAGCGCCGAACGGTCCGCTTCATGGTGGAACTCTACTGCCGCGCCAACCACCGGCACAACGGCTGCCTGTGTGCGGAGTGCGCCGACCTGCAATCCTACGCGATGGAGCGGCTCGACCGCTGCGTCTTCAAGGCCGACAAGCCCACCTGCAAGGTCTGCCCGGTGCACTGCTATAGGCGGGACATGCGTGAAGCAATGCGGCAGGTGATGCTCTACTCGGGACCGCGTATGCTGCTTTCGCACCCTATCCTGGCCGTCCGGCACTTGCTGGACGAGCGCAAGCCGCTCCCGGAATACTTACGCACAAGCGCACGCGGCTGATCCGACTTCCAGACGAGCGTAGGCTCCGGCCGTCCGGCCGACGACAAAAACACAGCACGACATGCGTCGCGGATCGCCCTTGACGCGAAGCCGCCAAAGCCTTCGGGGCTTTGGCGGCTCTCTCTTATTCCGGCGCGGCCGAGCGAGCCGCCGACGCGCTGCGCTAGTGATGCCAAGTCACGCCGTGAGAATCAGGAGCGTGTCCGTCCCCAAATCGTAAGTGAACTCAAACGCACCGGTGCCCCACAGAGAGCGCGGATGTGTCAGACAATAGACCGGCATGTCGCCCGAGAGCACGTTGCCGGAAGCGGAGAGCCTGCCTTGGGCGGAGGCCGCCGGCCCCCCGTCCGCCAGAGTCCATCCGCAGACCGACGCGCCATCGTCGTAGTAGCGGACGTTGTAGGAGCTTCCGGGGCCGCCGCCAACGTGCATCGTCTGGTTACTGCCGTCGGTATCCACGGAATACCACTTGCCTTTGAGCGGATCGGGCGCGGCCGCCGCCTCGGCCACCAACACCGCCGCCATCACGATCGAAAGGGCCACGGAAACTGCCGGGGTAAAGCGTCTCATTTTCATTGTGGGACCTCCTTTGGCTTGCTGCAAGTCTAGGCCTGTTGAGAGGTCATTGCATGAAACGGGGATTAGTGACGAGCGTCACGGGCAGCAAAAAGGGGCCACGGACGGTGGCATGCGGTCGATTTCGGACAGCTTGGCCTGCCCCTTAAGTACTAGTGGCGATGATCAACGCGTGCGACCTCATAGCGCCACGTGCTCCCCGGCGCGGGCACAGTGATGATCTCGATACGCGGCCGTTCAGCGTCTATCCAATACGAGAAGGTGTCGCTCTGAGATGGTTCGCGCTCAGTTCGCGAACAGCCGTGAGAACCCCGGATACGCCTGTAGGCCGATACACTCGAACTCGGTCCGGCCGGCCTTCACCAGCGGCAAATGTGCAAGCGTTTCTTGTGCGGCAGTTACACTGCCAGCTTCGAGGATCAGTACGGCACGTCGCGCGCCCTCGCGAAAGTAGATCTCACGAACGATACCGGCTTGCATCAGGCCCCAGACGGCGCGCGCTTCCGCCTGCAGCAGTGATGCCGAATCGACGGCCGACGCACCGGGTCGGTCATGTTCCAGGGCCAGGATTTTCATGTTCCACCTCCCCGACTGCCGTTCGCGAAGCAGGCAGGAGAATCAACCAGCTGAATTTTGCCCAGTCCGGGTTGATGAAAGCGATGCCGATGGAGAGCAGGAAGATCGCGCTGGTCAGCAGCGGCGCAGCCACCTCGCGCCAAATCCGTCTCGCGCCGACCTCCGGATCGAGCAGACGATGATTGTGCGCCGCATGCCACCACAGCAACGACATCAGCGCGCCCGCCAGGGCGATCACCAGGGCATAGAAGATCGTGGCGGTGCGGCTGGCGCTCTCGCTGATGATCGACGTGGGAAAGGGCACGAAGGCAATCGCCATCAACAGCACGACATTGAGAAGCAGCAGGCGCCCGTCGTAGCGCTTGATGAGCCGGAACTTGCGGTGGTGCGATATCCAGAACGAACCGATGACCAGAAAACTGATGACGTACGCCAGGTACTTGTGCCAGATCCCGAGCAGTCCGGAAAGCAGTTGCTCATTGTTGTAGCTATTGGCCGCCGCCGGGAGACGAATATCCAGCACCAGTAACGTGATTGCGATGGCGAAGACACCGTCGCTGAACGTGATCAAACGTTCCAGACCGGCACGGTCGCCGGCCCCCCGGCTGCCCTCACTGCGCACGCCCGCCCGAGAGGTCTGCCTGCCAGGCACGGCGGCTACTCCGCCAATTCCAGCGCCGGCTTGTCGCGCATCAGCCACAGCCCGAAGAGCATCAGCAGCGTGACCTGGACGACATCCAGCGGAATGGGAGGGAAATTGGTGTACTTGAGGGCCAGGTCATGCAGACCATGCAGAGCGACCACGAACCAGATCGTATTGGTGCGCAGGCGGATGGCCCCCAGGCCAATGCCATGCACGAACGCCCCAACCATCTGCGCGAGCACGATGCCGGGACTGCGATAAAGCAGGTTTCCAACGTGCATCAGCCCAAACAAGGTTGCCGAAATCATGATGGCACGTGTAACGCCCAGCGGTCGCAGCACTCGCATGACGATTCCACGCATGAGGCCCTCTTCCATGAAGCCGGTCAGGGCGTAGCCGACCACGAGATAGATGAAGGTGCCCCAGTCGGATGTGTGGATGCCGCGCAGGAACGGTGGAACCAGCACAATCGCGAATGGAATCCACATCAGACGCCAGCCACGCCAGAGCCGAACGCTGTTGAAGCCGGCCCGCCTCCACCATCTGAAGACGGCCAGGACGACTGCAAGCACAAGAGCCAGAGCAACCAGTGCCGCGAAATCCGTTTGCACGTCGGGGACCAGGGCGCGGGCTGCCAGCCCAAAGGCCGCTGCAACCACGACGTACACGAGAAAGATGCTGATCGCAGTCCTTACAGGATGGAGCTCGAAGTATTCGGCCATGCCGCGGCGCGGCGCGGCCGAGGGTTCAGATCGTTGATTCATGGGTGGACCTCCAGGAGGGAATGGATTGCCAGTGCGCCAGGCTTCGTAACACGTCTGAAATACTAACAAATTCGATGGGATTGGGAACGGCGTGATGAATTCGCTGGATTATATCAGGGACGGAATTCGCATCCTCCAGCGGGCTTGCGGTGTGTGGCCTTGTATTAGCGCCTGAGTGATATTAACGCACTTGATATATCATGTACTATACAGTATAGTTGCGACGAGGTGAATTATGGGAGTCAACGAAAACCTGGATAACATGCTGCAGGAGATGCGGCGCGGCCTCGTGATGCTGGCGGTCCTCAGCCAGCTGGGGAAGCAGCAGTACGGCTATGCGCTGCTCAAGCTGCTTGCGGAGAACGGACTTCCCGTCGACCAGGGAACCCTCTATCCCCTGCTGCGCCGGCTGGAAGCCCAGGGGCTGCTGCAATCGGCTTGGAACGTCGAAGGGGGACGGCCGCGTCGCTACTACGTCATCAGCAGTGAGGGGAAGAAGCTGCTGCCGAAGCTGAAGAGTGAGTGGGACAACACGCTGGCTGCCATGGGCCGGCTGCTGAAATAGCAGGAGGTGTCAAAATGAAACTCATTGACCTGTATGTGGCCGAGGTCGGGAAGCGTCTGCCGTTGCGCGGCCGCGCGGATATCGAGGCGGAGCTGCGTTCGACGCTGGAAGACATGCTCGAGGACCGCAGCCAGAAGACCGGGCGCCCCGCGGACGAGGCGCTGGCAATCGATCTACTCAAAGAGTATGGTCCGCCCGACAAGGTGGCGGCAACCTACAACCCGACCCAGTACCTGATCGGGCCGCGGCTGTATCCCTTCTTCCTAATGGTGCTGCGGATCGTGTTCAGCGTGCTGACGGTGGTGCTGCTGGTCATGCTGGGGATCCAGATCGCCACGCAGCCGCTGCAGGGAGTGGAACTGGCGAAAGCCATCGGAGACGGCCTGCTGGGCATCCTCAACGCCGCCCTCCAGGCCTTCGGAAACATCGTCCTGGTCTTCGCCATCCTGGAAAGGGTGATGCCTGCCGAGAGGTTCAAGTTCGACGACGAGAAGAAAGAGTGGGATGCGGCCTCGCTGCTCAAGGAAGCCAGGCCGCCTGAGGTCAAGCTCTGGGAGCCGATTGCGTCGATCGTTTTCACGGCCATCGCCATGATCGTCATCAATGGCTATCCTCGGCTCATCGGCCTGTGGTTCTTCGAGAACGGGCAGTGGAATTCCGTCCCCGTCTTGACGGCTGCGTTCTTCCGCTGGCTGCCATACATCAACGTCTTGTGGGCGCTGCAAATCGCATTCCATCTGCTGATACTGCGCCGCGGACGCCTCGAGGCATCCACGAAGTGGTTCTCGATTGCCCTCGACCTCGGCAGTATCGCGATCGGTTACGCGCTGCTGACTGGGCCTTCCATCGTCAGCATCTCGCCGGCGGCCCTGCAAGCGACCGGTCTGGGCGCGGTCGGCACAGGCGCCACGCTCAACACTGTCCTCGAGCAGGCAGTTCGAACGGGCATCGCAGTGGTAATCGTCGTCAAGGTCGTGCAGGTGGTCAGGGACTTGATCAAGCAGATCGCGAGGCGCGTCTGAGCGGCAAAACAGCTTCGACCCAGGCAGGTCGATGCAGACTTCGGAAGCGCGGCGGCTTCCGAAGTCTGCTTCATATAGCTTGACGACGCCGAAAGACGGAAAAGTTGCGCGAGGCCGTTTCAGGAACAAGACGCCAAGACACGCCCGGCGTCGGGCAGCCTGGCTGTCTTACCGGGTGGCTGCCAGTTGCACACGCAGTCCGGTCAATCGATCGCGCAGGGCTCTGGCGATCTCGATCATCAGCTGATATCCGAGCCACGTGTCCATCTCGCACAGCTCGCGAAGCTTGGCGCCGTCGAGGGCGATCAGTTCGCCTTCCTTGCTTCCCACCAAGCTGGCAGTCAGGAGGTAGGGCTCGAGCAGGGAAGACCAACCCAGCACTTCCCCGGCAATCGCCGACTCGGCCGTGACCTCACGGCCGTCACCCAGCCGATAGACGACGTCGACCTGCCCCGACTTCACAATCAGCAAGTGGCTCGCGTGCGCTCCCTCCTCGAGCAGCCTTTCCCCGGCCTTGAAAGGACGGAGCGAACTGATCCAGGCAAGCTGTTCCAGGGCGGACTCCGGCAGGCCAGCGAAGCATCTGTAGCGCTGCAGTTCCTGGTGCCTCATCACGGGTACCTCCTTCCATATATGTGTTCATTGTACGGCGCGGGCCGAGGCGTTTCAAGTACAGGGCCAACTGCGCACCAGGAGACGCCCGGGAGCCAGCGGGCAAATGCTGCGCCTCGATCGGAACGCCATCGGCAGCTGTGACCTACGGCCCCTCTTGCATATTGCCC
>CAVZIZ010000012.1:0-12731 GCA_963775435.1 uncultured Chloroflexia bacterium | reverse complement strand
CGCTCTCCTCTGTCAGCTCTTGGATAGGTTTTTTGCTGCTAAAGAGTATAGTGACGTTTCCCCACATCTCGCTTTGCGTTTCCGTTATTTATGCTGTCAGAATTGAAAAGGCGTGGGCGCTGCAGCTGGGTTTTGGCGCAGGACGGTCCGGAAACGAGCGTCATTCCTGGCTCACGCAGGCTGCCCAACGGCGGTATGATGGCGTTCGGCGAGCTCCGGCCCGGCCGGGGCCCGAAGGACGCCGGCTGCGGACGCAGGCTCTGGGGTCACCGGCTGCTGACTCCAGGCACGGCAGAAGGCATTGTGAACGCAAAATTGATTGTTTACGGGCACAGCTATTGTGCGGACGCCGTCCGCATGCGCCGCTTCCTCGATGAGAGGGGCGTCGACTACGAATGGCGGGATATCGCCGATGGCGATCCACGTTTCCGCGACGAGCTCAAACCGCTGGCCCGCGGCTACCTTTCGGTTCCGACGCTGGTCTTCCCGGACGGCAAAGTGATGGTCGAGCCCAATCCCGGGAAGTCGAACCCCTCTTGAACTAGCAGAGCTTCCGCATGCAGGTCCCCAGCTTGTCCACGGACCAGATGATTGAAGTCGACCGGCTGATGGTCGAGGTCTACGGCATCTCCCTTGAACAAATGATGGAAAACGTGGGCCGCGCACTTGCCGGGATGGCGCGCACTTCAATGGCGGGGAAGGTAGCAGGCTATCGGATCGTGGTCTTATGCGGACCCGGCAACAACGGCGGCGGCGGGATTGTCGCAGCGCGACACCTGGGGCTGGAGATCTGCTCGCCTTTTGTGAATGGGCCAATCGTGAGGATCAAATAGCGGGCGAAGTTCAGCGCACCCCAAAGTACAGGATCGCAACCACAACCATTCCCACGATCAAGCTGCCGACCGCAACCAGGATGGATTGCTTCTGCAGCGTGCGCTCTTCGCCACGATCGGGCGAATTTCCGCCTCGTGCTGCTTCTCAAGGCTGGCTCCAATGGCTACCCCGAGGGCAACTCCCACAGGGAGACCCAGCTCAATGTGCCCCAGAGCCAGCCCGACCCCCACGCCCAAGGCGAGTCCGATACCAATGCCCTGCGTCATCCAATACCCTTTGGGGTAACCAGGGTGTTTTCTTCGAATCGCCCTCAGGGTGCCTATCTGGATGGCGGTAAACACACCCAGGAGCAGGAGCATGCCCGCAAGCGATACGGCCACCAGCGTTACCAAGTTCATCGATCGCCCTCCCGGAGTACTTACCCACCGCCGGAATCGGGATAGCTGGGGTTCGGATCGGGCGACCCGTCGGTCGATCCGGCGTCCATCTTGACGAAGGTGCGTGTGGCGCTCTCACACATCACACCGCCGCTCGCGTCAATCGCGGCCACACGCCACTCAAATTTCCCGGTCGTCTTGAAGGTCTCCAGATACTGGTCACGGCCGAGGCCGGCCGTGTTAAATGAAACGGGCTGCCCGCCGGAGGGCGTCAACTCCAGCCGGTAGCTTGCGGCGCCGGGCAAAGGCGACCATGAGAAAGAGACCTTTCCGATCGGATAAAACTTGGCCCCGTCTCGCGGCGCGAGAAGTTGCACGCAGGCGGCGTCGGCTACCGCGGTCGATGTGAGGGCGGGAGCAGTTGCGGTCGTGTCGTCGGGGGCAGACGTCGCGGCTGGTGCGACCGCGTTCTCCATAATCGTCGGGGCGGCGGCAGTATCCGGCGGGCCGGCGGCTATAGCCAGCCCGCTGCAGGCCGCCAACGCGGCCGCGCCCGTGCTCATCAGCGCGGCATAAACAAAGGGCCGGCGGATCACGTGCATACTGGATGGCAAGAATGCGTCCACTCTGCGATAAATTCTATCATCCGGTCTGGATGCACCCATCAATTCCGTCACTGGCCGGCCGTAGGATCTCTGGAAAGATTTTTTCGCCATCGACTGTAGGGCCACGTGGCGGCCGAGCGCACATGCTACTTGAACGCAGGGCAGGTAGCGGTGCACACCACGTTTTTGGCCAGGCTGCCCAGCAGCACGGCGGTCCACCCCCTGCCTGCCTCACCAAGAATCGACGCCAAGTGGCAGTTGCTTGTCGCGCTAATGTACGCCCATTTTGGGGGTGTGCCAATGAGTGCCGGGGCGGGCGACCCGTCAGGAGTCCCCCTGGATGGGCACCATGAACACCGGGCAATTGCTGTCCCGCACAACGCTTTCGGCCACGCTGCCGAGCAGCACGGCGTTGAAGCCGCCGCGGCCCTGCGAAGTCAGCATGACCATGTCGGCCTTTTCCTTTTCGGCGACTGCGAGGATGGCCCGCGGTGGGATCGAGCCGCTGACCCGCACGTCCACCTTCAAACCGTCTCGTGCGGAGAAGCCGCGCCATGGAAGCCAGGAACTTGTACATGTTGGCTTCGGCCTTCTGCCGGATTTTCAGCTGCACGTCCGCAGGCGCCCGGTAGGCCTCCGATTCCGGCACGGCCGGCACGCACAGGAGTATCAGCTCGCTGCCAAACGCCTTTGCCAGCAAGCGCGGCATAGGGCAAAGCGCGCTCCGAATAGGTCGAACCATCGAGCGCCACCAGTATCCGGCCGATGCGCGGCGGCTCTTGCGTTTCTCGTCGCTCACCTGGACAAGCAGCACAGGTTTGTCGATCCGTTCGACAAGCTTGTGGGATAAGCCGCCTTTGGTCCAGTTGGGCTCGCCGGACCCGCCGCGCGTCGAAGTGATCACCAAGCCAAAGCCGTTCTCCCGGATGAGCTTTTCGGTTACTTCGAAGATCGAACCGATCTCGACGCGGGCGTCGGCTGCCACCTCGTCGGCAGCCAGCTCCGTCACCCGCAAGTTCAGATAACTCATACGCTCGGCCGCGGCTGCCTGCAGTTGCTCTTCGGATGACCGGGCTCTGGCCTTGATGGCGGACAACAGCGTGATGCGGGACCCAACTTGGCGCGCGATCATGCGGGCGACCGGAATGGCCCTCGCCGCGTTAGGGGAGCCATCCAAAAGCACGATGACGCGGGGGATATCCACCTTCTGCCGGACCCAGGTCTTCTGGTCGTGATTATCAGGATGCCAGGTCAGCTCTCCGTGGGTGGGCAGCGCCGGCCGGCCGAGCAGGGTGGGCACCCGTGCGGCCTGCCCGAAGCCAAATCCGGCCAGTTGCGCCGCGTCCAGTTGCCCCAGGTACTCCATCTCAGGCGGAGGTTCGCCGTACCGGTCGCGGAAATATGTGAAGGCGGCGTACAACGCGGGAATGAAGAGGAAATATGACCAGGCGCCGTCCGTGAAGCGTTCGCCGAAGATGGCGAGCGTGGCGCCCGTCGTCAGGAGCGCCGCCACGACGGTGGCCGGGATCGGAAGCTTGTCCCTCAGCGACAAACCCCGCGTCTGGCGGAACAGCCGTTTGGTGACGGCCCAACCCGTCATGCTGAGCAGGATGAACACGCCCGCGGCATAGACCGCCAGGTAGGTTTCCTCGTGCGTGCCCAGGAACAGGAAGCAGAAGCACACGATGCCGACCTCGATCCACACGGGGAGATCGGCGACCGCGTACTTGTTTGGCGCTCCCATGCGCGGCGGCACGTAGCGCCGTTCCTTGAGACCCAGCGCCAGATTCTGCAAACCCTGCGCGCTGGCGGCCGAAGCCGACATCAGCACCGCAACGCCCACCAGAGTACCGACGTACGGAAGAGGGCTCGGCAGCAGGTGGTCCATCGTCTGCGTGATCACCGACACGCCCGGATTTGTCGGGTCGGACACCGCATAGATGATGGGACCGACCACCAGCATGGTGATGGCCGTCGTGCCCATGACCATCAACAGGCTGTAGAACGCCCTGTTGCTCTTTTGCGCCGGTGTGCCTTCGTAGGCCGCAACCAGGTTGGCGAAGACCTCCACGCCGGTCATCACCGCCAGGATGCGGACGTACCCTCCGATCGTGAAATTCAGGTATTGGGGCTGGAAGGCCTGAAGGTTAAAGCTGGGCAGATGCAGTCCGTGCTTGATGACCGTGGCGATGACCATCGCCCACAGCAGCAGGAGTACTGCGGCCGTGGCAGGACCAAATGTGCGGGCGGCCATCGACGGCCCTCGATTGACAAGCCAACCCGTCAGGATGCTCAGGCCGATGGCGACCAGGGTCCGGGAAGTGATCCAGGGCTGGCCGAAGAGGGGTTGATTGAGCACGGTGATGCGGTCGGCGATGAACGTGACCATCGCCGCCATGCTGACCAGGAAGGTCAGCGTGTATTCGATGAAGGTGATGGCCGCATTGACCTTGACGGCCCAGCCCCCGAATTCTTCCTCGCTCAGGCCGCTGCCGCCGCTGCCGTCGGTCACCCACAGCATGACGAGCCGGTACATGGTCGAGACCACCGCAATGGTGACTACGACCAACCAGACGGAGGCGCCGAACGTGACCTGCGCCACGCCTGCAGCGACGATCAGCTTTAGAAATGGGCCGAATACATACAGGGGTGAGGTGGCGGGATCGCCGCCCCCTGCCAACGCGCCCTCGAACGAGCTTCTGAGCTTATGTGATGTGTGCGCCAACGTGGAGCCCCTGGTGCGAAACCCAAAGTATTCTACCCTTGCACGCACGCGGGGGCAACCAAGGGCGCATACCGCGCTCTACGCCAAGCCCGACGAGGAGGAGTTCACTCGCAAAACGGCCGCCATGGGCAGCCGTTTCTTGTCCTCACTGGCGGCAAAATCGCCACGTCGCCCCCGCTGACTTGGGGGCTCAAGGCGCGGGCGTGCCGTTGAAGATATCCAGCGCAGCCGGACCGTCTACCATCAAGTAACCCGCCAGCCCTCGCTGCAGGCGGGATATGGCATGGTCCAGGAATATGTATCTGCCCGGCACATCCAACTTCAGCTCGACCACCGTTGCGCCCCCGGGCGGGACCAACGTCGTCTGCACGTCCGTCATAGCCGGCGTGGTCAACGAGGCCAGGTCGTAGACGCGATCCATGATTTCGCCAATGATGTGGAAGGAAGAGATCTTGTTAGGCCCCCCCACGCCGAAGAAAAAGCGCACCGTCTCGCCAACCTTGGCCTGCAGTGGATGCTCCGTGGTCAGCGCGCCCACCGCGCCGTTGAATACGTAGTAGTCCGGCGTTTCGTTCGCCAGTTTTGTCGGGTCGGGGGCCTGCGCTCCGGTATCGCCGAAGCTGCCGGTGGTGTAGATCTCCCCCTGCATCACGTAGAATTCATGGTCCACCTTCGGCAGCCCGCCTTCGGGTTCCACCAGGATCATTCCGTACATGCCGTTGGCGATGTGCATGGCGACCGGAGGTGTGGCGCAGTGATAAACGAACAGACCCGGGTGTAACGCCTTGAAAGTAAACGTGGTCTCCTCGCCGGGCTTGGTGCTGCTGTACACCGCACCTCCGCCGGGGCCGGTCACCGCGTGGAAGTCCACCGAGTGCGGCAGAATGCTGTTGGACGAGTTCTTCAAGTGCACCTCGACGGTATCACCGACCCGCACCCGGAAGAACGGACCGGGAACTTTGCCGTTGAAAGTCCAGTAGGTGAACGTGGTCCCCTCGGCCAACTGACCAACAACCTCCTTGGTCTCCAAGTCGATGCGGACGGTGGTTGGCCCGCGATCGCCGATCGGGCCGGGCAAGTCGGTTGGGTCATGAACGATGTCCGCACCGGTGGCCGGTGCCCCCGTGGCAACCGCAACGGGAGCGGCCGGGGCGCTCGACCCCGCGCTGGCAGCAGGCGCGGCAGCATAAGCGTCCGCCGGGGCGGCAGAGGCGCTGATGTCCATGCCCGGCATCGAAGCGGCACTGGCAGAAGTCGCGGAGCCCGCTGAGGCGGCGGGACCGGTCGGGGCCGAGCCGACACCGCCCATCACTTCGATGTGACCCTGCATGCCGGCCTCCCGGCGCCCTGGAATATCAGAGAAATATGGGAAGTCCCCGGCCCGGTCTGCTCCGAAGACCACCTGGACGCTTTTCCCATCGCCAGAGACGTTGGGCGAGACGGTATTGAAATCGGGGAAATCGATGTTGTATTGCGCGCCGTCGCCGCTGATCAGCTTGAGCTGGATGACGCTGCCAACCGGGGCCACCAGGGTCGGATTGACAACACCATCGATGCCATCGCCGACGCCCACGAACACCATGGCGCCATCGCGTGCGTCAGCCTTCAGCGTGAACGCCACGGTACCCGGGCGCTCGGCCTGCGCGCAGGCAGCCATCAACAGGCAGCCAGGACTATGACGGAGAAGGACCGTAGATATCTAACCATTGTTCGCTCCTGCGACCGGCCGATTGTCGCGGCCGGCTGCCCTATCCAACTCAGCGAGTAATTCATCAAGGGGAAACCCATAGACTTTGGAAACGTCCCCCAGGGTACAAAGTGCTGCCAGATAGCATCCGACGCACGCCGCGCCGCGTGCGCCAAAGGCATGCAACGAGTCCCGGCCGGATTGTTCCAGAGCCTGTGCGACAGTGAGATCGGGCAAATACCTTGGGGCAACCATACTGCCCGAAGGGTATCCTCTTGCACCTGATTTGTCTTTGCGCGGGCGCAAACAAGCGCCAACGGATTTGGCGGAGTTGTTCCCTAGTGCTCGAGCCCTTCGGCGATGCGGACCATCTCGTGCGGCTGGAGAATGCGCACCTTTTCTCGGCCGGTCCGCACAAGCTGCAGGCGTTCCCACCCGGCCAGTACGCGGCTCACGGTGTATAAGGTGGTACCGGTCATCTCTGCCAGGTCCTGCCGGGAGAAAGCCAGAACGATTCCCTCTCCCGACCGCTTGCCCGTTTGCGCGGTCAGGCGGAGCAAGGCCCGCGCGATGCGCTGCTCAACGCGCTCCGTGGCAAGTTCGCGGTAGCGCGCCTGCATCTCACCGATATACAACGTCATCAGCTTCATCAAGTCCATCGAGAGATACGGTCGGGTCGCCATCATCTCCCGTAGGAAAATCGCCCGAACGGCTAATGCACTGCTGTCCTCCAGGGCCTGCGCTGTGGCCGGATACCTGGCTTCGTCGCGTATGGCACCCAGGGCGCCGAACATTTGCCATGGGTAGATCGTCCGAAGATTTACCTGGTCGCCCCCCGGGTTGGTTTGCAGCAGCTTGACTTGGCCGCTGGTCAGGACGTACAGATGATCGGCCGCGTCACCCTGCAGGAAGAAGTAGCCGCCTTCTTCGATCGACCGCTGAATACTATTCTCGAGAATCTCCGCCAGGTCTTCGTCGGTAGCGTGCTCAAAGACGAGCACCTGCCGGAGATCGCGAGCAACGAGGTCCATCGTTCGATTTTACACCCCGCGATTTCGCGCTGCGTGCATGCGGAGACCCGATAAGAGGCGCGCCGTCCCCTGCACGGCACTCCAACTGAGAGGATTCTGAGACACGGACCCGTGCGCGACGCACGTGCGTTATCATTGCGGAGCACGGCAATGAACACACTCCCCGACAACCCTCGTGTGCGGCGCGAAAGGCGAACCGTCCGCTTCATGGTCGCGATCTACTGCCGCGCCAACCATCGACACGACGGCGGGCTGTGTGCGGATTGCGCCGATCTGCAATCCTATGCGATGGAGCGTCTCGACCGCTGTGTCTTCAAGGCGGACAAGCCGACCTGCAAGGTCTGCCCGGTGCACTGCTACAAGCGGGACATGCGTGAAGCGATGCGGCAGGTGATGATCTACTCGGGCCCGCGGATGCTGCTTTCGCACCCTATCCTTGCCGTCCGGCACCTGCTGGACGAGCGCAAGCCTCTTCCCCAATACCTGCGCCCCGTTCCGCGCGGCTGACCACAGATTCCCCCCCGCAATCCAGAATCAGTTACACAAGAATGCAGCGCGGCCTCACCTGAAAAAAGGGTGGGGCCGCGCGACGTATCAGGCTTTCTGCGCCCGGATCAAGGCGACGGCGGGGAGTACGGCTCGTTGAGCGAGCAGATCGCCATGTTGTCGTACGACGTGATTCCCTGCGTCGCGGTGCTCTCCAGCGCCAAAGTGCCATCCTGCTGTGGAAGCCGATCCGTGACGCCCAGCACCAGCGTGCCGTCCATCCAAATATCGATATCGCCGTTGAAGTAGGCGATTGCCAGCTTGCGCCAGCCGCTCTCCCCGGCCGCGGGAACAGAATGACTGCCGAGCTCATGCATGGCGGCGCCATCCCCCGTGCCGCCAGACACCGCGATACGCGGACCAATCAACGCGATCAGATTGGCGAGACTGCCCGAGGGACCCTCGCCAGCGTAGCGTTGGTAGAACCAGATGATGTCCGCGCTGTGCCGGAACTCCGACAGCCAAACCGTGTTGCCGGGATTCGGGACGTCACTGCGCGTGAAGCCGCCCGCTCCGGCCGCGCGCGTGAGCACCGTCCCGTGACCCTCGGCTTGCTCGAATGCCCAGTCAGGCCGGGTAATGGGCCAGCCCTGCGCCTCACCGTCCTCGAAATCCTCGATGTACAGCACTTCCTGCCCCAGCTGGCAGACTTCGGATGGCAGCAACTGCAGGGGATCGCGCTGGAGCGCTACCGAGACCTCGTTGGGGCCACGGTCCAGGCTTAGCGACTGCTCCGCGCCGGCGTAACCCTGGGCTTGCACTTTCAAGGCGGCCTGCGCTGCGTCCAGTCCCGTCCACGAGTAGCTGCCGGCCTCGTCTGCGACCGCAGCATCGCTGTTGCCGGAGACAGATATTAGTATCTGCGCCCCCGCGATCGGATTCGAATCCGCGTCCACCACTGAGACGGTCAGGTCATACGGCACAAGGGTGGCGGTTGCCGTGGGCGGAGGTGTGGCCGTCGGCGGTGGTGTGGCCGTCCAGGCCGAGGCGGTCATGGTGGCAATCGCCTCCGGCGATGGCCCGCAGGCCGCCGCCAGAGTCAAGATGAGCACACCCCCCGGCGTGAAGAATCGTTTGCGCATGCTGGTCTCCTCTCCTCTCGTTGGTCGGATGGTGCGATATGCAGCCAGTGCTGCGATGGCTGGCTTGGCTGCGGAGCAAGTAACTCCCGCGGCCCGTGCGCTGCCATCGGCGGACAAGACGATCGTGCGGGCAGCCGGCCCGCACTTATAGAATCATTGTGGGGCGTGGCCCAGCGGGAGCAAGTGACTTTCGTCCTCGGGGACGCGCCATTTTTACCTCGCGATTCCCGCACGAATGTCCCATTTTTCGCTCCGCGGCCACCATACCGAACGGCCACGCCCCGCGAAGACATGGCCTGGCGCGTTAAGTCGGGCTGGCCCCGAGGTCGATCAGCGTTTTGAAGTATGTGGTGTTGGGCGCAGGCCGTTCACCCGGCGAACAGGCGTGCGAAACCGGGATACGCCTGCAGGCCGATGCACTCGAATTCGGTCAGGCCGGTCTTTACGAGGGGCAGCCGGGCAAGCATCTCCTGCGCAGCGCGCACACTCTCGGCTTCCAGAATCAGCACGGCACGCCGCGCGCCCTCGCGGAAGTAGATCTCGCGGATGGTGCCGGTTTGCATCAGGTCCCAGACTGCCTGCGCTTCGGCCTTCAGCAGGGACGCCAAATCGGCGTCCGATGCGCCCGCCCGGTCGTGTTCCAGGGCCAGGATCTTCATCGCGTTTCTCCTTGACTGCCATTCGCGAGCAGCGAGGCGGGCAAGAAAATCAGCCAGGTGAACTTCGCCCAGTCGGCATCGATGAACGCCACGCCAATGGACAGTAGAAAGATCGCTGTCGTCAGGAGCGGCGCAACGACCTCGCGCCAGACCCGTCTGGTGCTGACCTCCGGATCGAGCAGATGATGATTGTGCGCCGCGTGCCACCACAACAGCGACATCAGCGCGCCCGCCAGGGCGATCACCAGGGCATAGAAGATCGTGGCGGTGCGGCTGGCGTTCTCGCTTATGACCGCCGTGGGAAAGGGCACGAAGGCAATCGCCATCAACAGCACTACATTGAGAAGCAGCAGACGCCCGTCGTAGCGCTTGATGAGCCGGAACTTGCGGTGGTGCGATATCCAGAACGAACCGATGACCAGAAAACTGATTACGTACGCCAGGTACTTGTGCCAGATCCCGAGCAGTCCGGAAAGCAGTTGCTCATTGTTGTAGCTACTGGCCGCCGCCGGGAGACGAATATCCAGCACCAGTAACGTGATTGCGATCGCGAAGACACCGTCGCTGAACGTGATCAAACGTTCCAGACCGGCACTGTCGCCGGCCCCCCGGCTGCCCTCACTGCGCACGCCCGCCCGAGAGGTCTGCCTGCCAGGCACGGCCGCTAGTCCGCCAATTCCAGCGCCGGCTTGTCGCGCATCAGCCACAGCCCGAAGAGCATCAGCAGCGTGACCTGGACGACATCCAGCGGAATGGGAGGGAAATTCGTGTACTTGAGGGCCAGGTCATGCAGACCGTGCAGAGCCACCACGAACCAGATCGTATTGGTGCGCAGGCGGATGGCCCCCAGGCCAATGCCATGCACGAACGCCCCAACCATCTGCGCGACCACGATGCCGGGACTGCGATAAAGCAGGTTTCCAACATGCATCAGCCCAAACAAGGTTGCCGAAATCATGATGGCGCGTGTAACGCCCAGTGGTCGCAGCACCCGCATGACGATTCCACGCATGAGGCCCTCTTCCATGAAGCCGGTCAGCGCGTAGCCGACCACGAGATAGATGAAGGTGCCCCAGTCGGATCTGTGGATGCCGCGGAGGAATGGTGGGACCAGCACAATCGCGAATGGAATCCACATCAGACGCCAGCCGCGCCAGAGCCGAACGCTGTTGAAGCCGGCCTGCCTCCACCATCCGAAGACGGCCAGGACGACCGCCAGCACAAGAGCCAGAGCAACCAGGGCCGCGAAATCCGTTTGTACGTCGGGCACCAGGGCGCGGGCTGCCAGCCCAAAAGCCGCTGCAACCGCAACATACACGAGAAAGATGCTGATCGCAGTCCTCACAGGATGGAGCTCGAAGTATGCAGCCATGCCGAGGCGCGGCGCGGCCGAGGTTTCAGATCGTTGCTTCATGTGCGGACCTCCAGGAGGGAATGGATTGCAAGTGCACGAGGCGTCGTAACACGTCTGAAATACGAACAAATTCAATAGGATTAGGAACGCCGTGATGAATTCGCTGGATTATATCAGGGACGGAATTCGCATCCTCAAGCGGGATTAGAGTGTGCGGCCTTGTATTCACTCACGTGTCATATTAACGCACTTGACACATCATGTAATACACAGTATAGTTGCGTCGAGGTGAACCATGGGAGCCAACGAAAACCTGGATAACATGCTGCAGGAGATGCGGCGCGGCCTGGTGATGCTGGCGGTGCTCAGCCAGTTGGGCAAGCAGCAGTACGGCTATGCGCTGCTCAAGCTGCTTGCCGAGAACGGACTGCCCGTCGATCAGGGCACGCTCTATCCCCTGCTGCGCCGGCTGGAATCGCAGGGGCTGCTGCAGTCCGCCTGGAACGTCGAAGGCGGCCGGCCGCGCCGCTACTACGTCATCAGCAGCGAGGGCAAGAAGCTGCTGCCGAAGTTGAAGACCGAGTGGGACAACACGCTGGCCGCCATGAGCCGGCTGCTGAAATAGGAGGTGCCAAAATGAAACTCATCGATCTGTATGTGGCTGAGGTCGGCAGGCGACTGCCGCTGCGCGGGCGTGGCAGATATCGAAGCCGAGCTGCGTTCGACATTGGAAGACATGCTCGAGGACCGCGGCCAGAAGACCGGCCGCCCGGCGGACGAAGCGCTGGCGACGGAACTGCTCAAGGAGTACGGCTCGCCGGAAAAGGTCGCCGCCACGTACCACTCAACCCCGTACCTGATCGGCCCGCGGCTGTATCCCTTCTTCCTGCGGGTGCTCCGGATCGTGTTCAGCGTGCTTACAGTCGTACTGCTGGTCATGCTGGGAATCCAGATCGCGACGCAGCCGCTGGCAGGCATGGAACTGGCCAAGGCCATCGGCGACGGCCTGTTGGGCATCCTCAATGCCGCGCTGCAGGCCTTCGGCAACATCGTGCTGGTCTTCGCCATCCTGGAAAGGGTTATGCCGGCATCGGCGTCAAGTTCGACGACGACAAGAAGGAGTGGGATCCTGCCCTGCTGCTCAAGGAAGCCAGGCCTGCTGAGGTCAAACTCTGGGAGCCGATCGCGTCGATCGTTTTCACGGCCATCGCCATGATCGTGATCAACGGCTATCCCCGGCTCATCGGCCTGTGGTTCTTCGAGAACGGGCAGTGGAACTCCATCCCCGTCTTGACGGCTGCGTTCTTCCGCTGGCTGCCATATATGAACGTCTTGTGGGCGCTGCAGATCGCCTTCCACCTGCTGCTGCTGCGCCGCGGACGCCTGGAGCCGTCCACGAAGTGGTTCTCGATCGCCCTCGATCTCGGCAGCATCGCGATCGGTTACGCGCTGCTGAGTGGCCCTTCCATCGTCAGCATCTCGCCGGCGGCCATGCAAGCGACCGGTCTGGGCGCGGTCGGCAACGGCGCCACGCTGAACACGGTGCTCGAGCAGGCCGTTCGAACGGGCATCTCAGTGGTGATCGTCGTCAAGGCCGTGCAGGTGGTCAGGGACTTGATCAAGCAGATCGCGAGGCGCGTCTGAGTCACTGGTTCCTGACGTACGTGTCCGGGTTGAAATGAGCCCGGAGGTCGCGATGACCTCCGGGCTCTTGTTTCACGGGCAGAGCGGCTTGGTCAAGAGCGGCAATCTCCTCCGTTCCCGGCAGCGAATCACAGCCCCGCGGCAGGCAGATCGTCGTTGTGCAGCAGTTTCCCTCTTGTATATTGCA
>CAVZIZ010000011.1:0-775371 GCA_963775435.1 uncultured Chloroflexia bacterium | reverse complement strand
CAGCCCGTGCCGCGGCATCCGCCTTGTTCTGATTATCGCCATTCCGTATAACAACTGACGTGATTTCCATCACAATCTCGGGCTTCGGGCCGCGTGAGCGCCCGGGACCCCACGACGCCTGGCGCATCGCGTGGGGCGCACCCGAAGAGGCAAGGCAGATTTCGAGGTTCCTCGGCCGACTAATTCGGACCAGACCTCCAGACCCCATGATATTTATCCTATTAGTGGGATCCCAGCGCATGCTATCCAGTTCTCCGTGGTTGGCTTGTCCAGACCAATAGTCAACAATGCCCTGTTGGGCGCATGACATTTGTCACTTGTTGCCGCCAAAGATGTGGTATATTGTGTTATCGATAACGGGAACGATAACATTGAATACACAGACGGGACGTCCAACCATCCGCCAAGTTGCTGCTGCTGCCGGCGTTTCCACGCAAACGGTGTCCCGCGTCATCAACGCACGACCCGATGTCTCGCATGAGACTCGACGCAGGGTGCAGAGGATCATTGATGACCTTGGATACCAACCCAGCGCTTTGGCGCGCAGCCTAATTCAGCAGCGCAGCTACACATTAGGGGTGGTCACTGCCGGCCTGCGTCATATCGGCCCATCCAGGACTCTGGGCGGCATCACCGCCACCGCTGCCGATGCCGGGTATGCACTCCTTCTCGAGGAACTGCCGCGCTACGACACGGACGAGATTGTGCCCATGTTCCAATCGCTTCGGTCCCGGCACGTCGATGGCGTCATTTGGGCCGTTCCCGAGGTCGGCGACAATCGCCGTTGGATCAATCGGCTGCCGGCGCAATTCGATCTGCCAATTGTCTATCTGGCCATGGAGCCCCGCCAGAATGTCTCCATGGTGTCGATCAACAACTATCTCGGTGCCCGGCTCGCCATGGGCCATTTGCTGGCGCAGGGCTTTCGCAACATTGCACACCTCGCGGGTCCGCTTGACTGGTGGGAGGCCCGTCAGCGCATGGCGGCTTGGAAGGACGCGCTTCTGGAATCCGGGCTGGAGGCCACGGACGAATATTGGTCGGAAGGCACATGGTCATCAGCCAGCGGAGATGAGGCCATGCAGAAACTCTTCAAGCAATACCCGAAGATGGACGCGATCTTTGTTGCAAACGACCAGATGGCGCTGAGCGTATTGCATGCCGCCTCACTGCACGGGCGGCGTGTTCCCGAAGACTTGGGGGTGGTCGGATTTGACAATATCCCGGAGTCTGCATTCTTTCTTCCACCGCTAACCACGATACAGCAGGATCAATACAATGTCGGCAGGGTGGCCGTCGAAGAGATTACAGGGATTATCGAATCGGCCTGGCAGGGACTGGCACCGATTGAGCCCAAGTCCATCATGTTGTCTCCGACATTGGTCGTCAGGCAGAGTTCATTACTACAGGTGCACGACAACGAAGGAGGTGAAGCAGAAAGCATAAGTAAAGGAACGGAGAACGGAATGCGCCGCGACAAGCACGGGCCTGCGCGACCGGCGCTTCCCGGTGAGACAGAATTCGCTGCCTACCTCGTAGCGAGACTGCGCTCGCCAGATTGAACAAATCCAAGACCCAGTTTCCCCAAAACAAGGAGAACGAAATGTCGAAGAGAATGCTTTACAAACTCGTTGGCGTGCTCATGCTCACGGGGATCGTGCTCTCAGCATGCGGCGCTCCCGCTGCCCCTCAGGCGGCCGCCCCGGCTGCCGGGAAGGCCTTTGGCGAGGCCGCTTGCGCGCCCAATTGCACGTATAAAGACATGGTCATGTGCTTCCCTCAGCTTGGAGCGGAAAGCGACTGGCGCACGGCGGATACCGCCTCGTTCAAGTCGGAAGCAGAGAAGGACGGCTTCCAGCTGGTTTTCTCCGACGCCCAGCAGAAGCAGGAAAACCAGATCTCAGCCGTACGCGCCTGCATTCAGCAGGGTGTAAGCGTAATTGCGCTGCCCCCAGTCGTTGAGGATGGTTGGGATGCTGCGTTGACCGAAGCCCACAATGCCGGTATCCCCGTCATCATTGTGGACCGGAGCGTCAGCGCCGACAAGTCGCTGTATGTTTCCCACATTGGCTCCGACATGGAATTGGAAGGCAAGCGCGCCGCTGCAGAGTTCAACAAACTCCTGCCCGACGGTGGTGCAATCCTCGAGGTGTCCGGAACCACGGGCTCTGGCGCAGCGGTTGGTCGCGCCAAGGGTTTCCGCGAGGACCTGAACCCCAACATCAAGATTCTGGATTCCCAAACCGGTAACTTCACCCGAGCGGAAGCACTCCCGGTGGTGCAGGCCTTCCTGCAGAAGTACAAGGCCGGCACGGACTTCCAGGGTATCCTGTTCCACAACGACGATATGGGTCTGGGTGGCATCGAAGCCTTGAAGGCTGCCGGCGTGAAGCCTGGTGATCTCAAGATCGTGTCCGTGGACGGCACGCGAGGTGGCTTCCAGGCCATGGTCGATGGCTGGTTCCAGGCTGATGTGGAATGCAACCCATTGCTGGGTCCGCAAGTCGCCGACATGTCTCTGAAGATCATGAATGGCCAGGCGGTAGACGCGAATGTTCTCACCAACGAGACCGTCTACTATCCGGATAACGCGGCCGAATTGCTGCCAACTCGCCAATACTAGACACGGCCGACGCATGCGGTCTGCGCACAACTGCGCGGACTGAAATGGCTGACCGAGAAGCGGCGTTTGGTAGCTGCCGCTTCTCGGTCAGGGGGCGCAGTGAGGAAGGCGCCGGAGGGTAGGTTGCTCTCATGACAGACACGCCGACCATCGTGCGGCTGCGGGGAATCACAAAGTCCTTTCCCGGGGTGACCGCCCTCGAGAACGTCGATTTCTCATTGAACAAGGGCGAGATTCACGCCCTGATGGGGGAAAACGGGGCTGGCAAGTCCACACTGATCAAGGTCCTGACGGGAGTTGAACAACCTGACCAGGGCACCATTGAATTGGACGGGAATCCGATTGTGGTGCGGTCGACTCATCACTCCCAGGAACTTGGCATCAGCACTGTGTACCAGGAGGTCAACCTCTGCACGAATATCTCGGTTGCCGAGAATATTATGCTGGGGCACGAGCCTCATCGCTTCGGAAGTATTGACTGGCGCAAGATGAATGAGCAGGCCCGACAGGCGATCGATCGACTGAGCATCGAAGTCGATGTCAGCCAGCCTCTCGGTCACTATTCCGTTGCAATCCAGCAGATGGTTGCCATCACCCGCGCGCTCGACGTACTGTCCTCGAGGGTGTTGATCCTGGATGAACCCACATCCAGCCTGGACATGAACGAAACGAACATGCTCTTCGATGTGATGCGCAAGCTCAAGAGCGAGGGCATTGGCATTATCTTTATAACGCATTTTATTGATCAGGTCTACCAGGTTGCGGACCGTATCACCGTTCTCCGCAACGGCAGGCTGGTTGGAACGTTCGAAGCTGCCTCGCTGCCACGCGTTGAGCTGGTTGCCAAGATGCTGGGTCGCAGCCTGACGGAGTTGGAGGCGATCTCAAGGGAGAGGTCCCAGGAGGAGGAAAAGACAAGGGAATGCCTGGTGGAGGCAAGGAAGTTGGGATTGAAAGGTTCGTTGGAGCCTATGGACCTGCAGTTGTACGACAGCGACATACTTGGGATCGTAGGATTGTTGGGTTCGGGGCGCACGGAAATGGCGGACCTGATCTTCGGAATTGATGCTCCGGACAGTGGTTCGCTGGAAGTCGGAGGCAAGGCGGTGAATCGCTTCTCCCCGCTCGAATCACTCAAACGCGGCATCGCCCTTTGTCCGGAAGACCGCAAGAGGCAGGGCGTGGTCGGAGACCTGACGGTACGCGAGAACATCGTTCTGGCGTTGCAAGCGCGCTACGGCTGGTTCAAGTTCCTGGGCACCCAGGAGCAATACCGGATCTGTGAGGAGTACATCAAGCTGCTGGGGATCACGACGCCCTCTCCGGATCAACTGGTGAGAAACTTGAGCGGCGGGAATCAACAGAAGGTCATCCTCGCGCGCTGGCTTGCGACAAATCCAAAGGTACTGATCCTGGATGAGCCCACGCGCGGGATAGACGTCGGAGCAAAAGCTGAGATCCAGAAGCTCGTCATGATGCTGGCGGGGGAAGGCAAGTCCTGCGTGTTCATCTCCTCCGAGATGGAGGAAGTCCTCCGGATCAGCCATCGCATTGCCGTCCTGCGCGACCGAAGGAAGGTCGCGGAGTATTCCGGAAGTGTGGACGATCACACCCTGATTCAGACAATGGCAGGCGACTTATGAAGCAGACCTTTTGGCGGCGATTCCGCAGTAGTCAGCTATTCTGGCCGGTCGTGGCCTGGGTCATGATTCTGGTGTTCGATGCCATCGTGGAGCCGCGCTTCTTTCAACTCGGCATTCTCGACGATCCAGTGTACGGCAAGCACTTGTACGGCAACCTCATTGACATCTTCAACAATGGCGCGCCGCTCATTCTGGTAGCCATTGGAATGACGATGGTAATTGCCACCGGCGGCGTCGATCTCTCCGTTGGGGCCGTGATCGCCATCTCCGCCGCCATGGGTGCCGTGTTGATCAATCCAGCTTTGGGAAATGAGCTGATCTCGAACCAGATTCTGACCCGAAACGCCACCAACACGCCCCTGCTGCTTATCATCTTGGCTGACCTGGCCGCCGGGACTCTGTGCGGTCTGTGGAACGGAGTGCTAGTTGCGAAGGCCAGAATTCAGCCCATGGTTGCCACGCTGATCCTCATGGTCGCCGGCCGAGGCATTGCCCAACTGATCACGAACGGGCAAATCATGACGATCTACTACACCCCGTACTTCTGGTTTGGGAATGGATTCATCCTTGGGCTGCCGGTATCGATCTACATCGTCGCACTCGTCCTGGCGACAGCCTGGGTGCTGGTCCGCAAGACTGCTATTGGACTCTTCATTGAGTCGGTCGGGATAAACGCCAAAGCTAGCTACTACAGCGGCATCAACGAGCAGAACGTCAAGCTTCTGGCATATACCTTCTGCGGTTTCTGTGGCGCAATTGCCGGCCTGATTCTCAGCTCGTACGTTCACAGCGCGGACGGCAACAACAATGGCTTGAACTATGAGCTGGACGCCATTCTGGCGGTCGTGATGGGCGGGACCTTGATGACCGGCGGACGGTTTTCCCTGCTTGCCAGTGCGATTGGTGCTGTCGTGATCTGGACTTTTACGGTGACGGTGTACAGCCTGGGTGTGCCGGCCAATGCCTTGTTGGCCGCGAAAGCAGTCCTGGTTATGGGCGTCATCCTGCTCTATTCCGACTACGCCCAACAAGTCATGAACAGGCTATTTGAGCGGAGAGGTTCTCAGCATGGCACAGCGAGCTAGGATCCTGCTTCTGCGATATGGTTCGTTGCTGCTCACATTTGCAGTCTTCGTACTGGTGTTCGTGGTCGGCAGCCGGTTGTATCCGGCCATGCAGAAGCCTCAGGTGTTCTGGAATCTCTTCATAAATGATAGCAGCCTGCTGCTGGTTTCCATCGGGATGACGATGGTCATCCTCAGTGGCGGCGGGGGGATCGATCTCTCGGTGGGAGGCATGATCGCTCTGGTGAGTACAGCCTCCGCGGCATTGCTTCGGGCTGGAGCCAGCCCGTACTTCGTCATGCCTCTGATGATTGCCCTGGGTATTGCATTTGGCAGCCTCATGGGCTGGATTATTCAGACCCTGAAGGTGCAGCCCTTCATTGCGACGTTGATGGGCCTGTTCTTCACGCGTGGCGTAGCCTACATTATCAGTCTAACCTCGATAACCATTACAGATCCCTTATACAAGAAGATCGCTTTGACGCCGATCTACCTTCCGTTCATATCCAAAGCCTACATCTATCCTACGACGCTGGTCGCTCCGATCATGTTGCTGGTCGCGATTTACCTGAGCTTTTTCACGCGCTTTGGTCGCACGATCTATGCCATGGGCAACAACGAACAATCAGCGCTTCTGATGGGTCTTTCGGTCCCCCGCACGAAGATCGTGGTATATGCGTTCAGTGGCCTTTGCTCGGCACTGGCGGGAATAGTTTTCAGTGCATCATTGCTCGCCGGCTATGGGCAGTTTGCGACCGGGATGGAGCTGGACTCCATTGCCGCGGTGGTAATAGGAGGAACTTCATTAAGCGGTGGCATCGGCAATGTCATCGGGACCTTGTTTGGGGTCATGATCCACGGGACGATTGTGTCCGTTCTGCAATTCAACGGCACACTCAGCTCATGGTGGACCAGGATAGGCGTTGGTGTGTTGACGTTGATCGCCATCGGAAGTCAAAGCCTGTTCAGCGCGAGCGCGAAGCGCTCCTGAGCGGCTGACGACCTCGAGGATGATCGGGAGGCAGCATGACTTGCACGAACCACGAAGCGGCCTCCCGAAGGCGCAAGCGACAGTGGTGAAGCCCTGAGAGGCGATAGCCATTGGGGATGGCAGGGCAACCTCGTTTGATCTAGGTACGAATGGATGTCTTTGTCGCTGCGTGGCGGGTCAGGGGCTCCGCCACTAAGGCCGCCGCGGGCGGTGAATCATGAAGATGGAACCTCGTCGACGTGCTTGTGGCACAAGAGCTCGTCGGATGCTCTTGACGATTCGCGCCGGAGGATCTCGGCTAAGTATTCGGGATGGGTTCGGTGGATCGCTGGAAGTTGCCAGCGGGCTCGTGCCGGCACAGTCCCAAGAACGCTCTTCTGGGAGAGGCGACCGTGATTGATTTCAAAGAATACGAAGTCTGGTTTGTGACCGGCAGCCAGCACCTGTACGGGGCAGATGCGTTGCGCAAGGTTGCGGAGAATTCTCTGGCGATAGTCCGGGGCTTGTCGGAGCACGGGCGCCTGCCGATCCGCGTCGTCGTCAAACCGGTCGTAACGACACCGGAGGCAATCTATGGCCTTTGTGTCGAGGCCAACAGCCAACCTGCGTGCGTGGGTCTGATTGTCTGGATGCACACTTTCTCTCCCGCCAAGATGTGGATTGCCGGCCTCAAGGCGCTGCAGAAGCCCCTGGTTCACTTGCACACGCAGTTCAGCGCCGAACTGCCATGGTCGACCATCGACATGGATTTCATGAATCTTAACCAATCCGCACACGGCGATCGCGAATTCGGATTCATGGCAAGTCGTATGCATCTGAATCGCAAGATCATCGTGGGCTTCTGGAAGGATCCGGATGTCCTGTCCCAATTGGGCGTCTGGATGCGTGCCGCCGGCGCATGGCAAGACCTGCAAGGTGCACGAATCGCCCGTTTCGGCGACAACATGCGCGACGTGGCGGTAACAGAGGGTGACAAAGTTGCCGCGCAGCTTCGCTTCGGCTACTCGGTGTACGGGTATGGAGTCGGGGATCTGGTTGGCGCCGTTCGGGACGTCTCGGAGTTTGCCATTGATCATCTCGTGGCTGAGTATGCCGAGCTATACGACGTTTCCGAATGCCTGCGCCCGAAAGGGGCTCAACACTCCTCGCTTCGCGAGGCGGCCCGCATTGAGCTGGGCATGACAAGTTTTCTTGAGGCCGGCGCGTTCAAGGCTTTCACGACCACATTCGAAGACTTGCACGGTTTGGCCCAGCTGCCAGGAGTCGCGGTGCAGCGATTAATGGGCCGCGGCTACGGGTTCGGGGCGGAAGGGGACTGGAAAACTGCCGCCCTGGTCAGGGCAATGAAGGTGATGGGTGCCGGCCTCGAGGGCGGCACCTCCTTCATGGAAGACTACACCTACGACCTGAGCGCCACTCCCGCGCGCGTACTTGGTGCGCACATGCTGGAAGTCTGCGAGACCATTGCGGCGGTGAAGCCGGCCTTGGAGATCCACCCTCTCTCCATCGGAGGTAAGGCAGATCCTCCTCGTCTCGTATTCGACGTGAAGCCGGGACCGGCCGTGAACGCCTGCGTGCTGGACATGGGGAATCGGTTTCGCTTGGTTGTCAATCCGGTCGAGGTCGTCGAGCCGGATGAGCCTCTGGCCCGATTGCCTGTGGCCCGCGCAGTCTGGATTCCCAGGCCGGATTTGAGGACAGCAGCCGGCGCGTGGATTCTGGCGGGCGGAGCCCATCACACCGGATTCAGCCAGGCGGTAACCCCGGAGCACCTGGAGGACTTCGCGCGGATCGCGGATATCGAGATAGTGCGCATCGATGAGGAGACCAGCCTGAGATCTTTCCAGAAGGAGTTACGCTGGAATGAGGTCTACTATTTCCTCACGGGCGCCGGCGGCCGCTAACGTCGCGCGCTGCCACGGCGCCCGGTAGGACAGGGAGGCCCTTCGCGTCGGCCGCCGGAAGAGGAATTGATGACCGAACTTCAGGTCAAGCTTGGCAGGGTTCAGGAGTTGCTCAAGCGGTGCTCGCTGGAGGCTCTGCTGCTCAAGCGCTCCGCCAATTTCGCCTGGCTGACCTGCGGAGCCGCATCCCACGTGAATGTGGCGGACAGCCTGGGTGCCGCCGCACTCCTGATCACCGCAAAGGGCCGCTACGTGATCAGCGACAATATCGAAGCCCCACGGCTCCAGTACGAGGAGCACCTGGCAGACCAGGGCTGGGAATTTCGGGTGGCTCCATGGTATGAGCAACCTGGAGACATCCAGGAACTCACTCGGGGGTCGCGGCTTGGTGCGGACTTTGGCTACCCGGGCGCGGCAGGCCTCTCTGATGACCTTGTGCCGCTGCGAGCGGCGCTGACCCCGGAAGAGGGAGAACGATTTCGACGACTGGGCCGAGCATGTGCGCACAGCATGCAAGCCGCGATTCTGAGAGTGCGTCCCGGGCAAACTGAACTGCGGATTGCCGCGGCGCTTTCCGAAGAGGCGCTGGTACGCGGCGTTGACCCCATCGTCGATTTGGTGGCGGTCGACGAGCGCATATCTTCGTTTCGACACCCTTTGCCAACATCGAGACAATTGAATCGTTATGCCATGCTCATCTTGTGCGGCCGGCAGCATGGCCTTGTATGCTCTATCACCCGCATAGTGCATTTCGGAGCCGTTCCTGACGATTTGCGCCGCAAGACCGAAGCCGTGGCACTCGTGGACGCACACTTCATTGCGGCGACCCGCCCGGGGGCAGAGTTGGAGATGATATTTGCAGAGGGCCAGGAAGCATACCGGGCGTCAGGCTTCGCAGGTGAGTGGAAGCTGCACCATCAGGGCGGGCTTGCCGGCTACGCCCCTCGTGAGATCGTGGCCACGCCGCATGTCAGGTCTCAGGTGCTTGTCGGACAGGCATATGCCTGGAACCCATCGATCACTGGCACGAAGTCGGAGGACACCATTCTGGTCGGCGACGAAACAAATGAGCTCTTGACATCGATTGCCGATTGGCCGTCCATCGGGATCCAGCTGAACGGTCGCAACTGGGAGCGCCCGGCAATCCTGGAGGTTGCGTGAAGGTCGTTCGCCTGCATGGAATCGGCGACGTTCGACTTGAGGATGAGCCCAAGCCGGAGGCCGCACCGGGTGAGGTCCTTGTGCACGTACGGGCTGTTGGCGTCTGCGGATCGGACCTCCATTGGCTTGCGGAAGGTGGCATAGGCGACGCCCAACTCAACCGGCCCCTGGTCCTCGGGCACGAGTTCGCCGGCACGCACTGAGGCCGGAGAACGAGTTGCAGTGGATCCGGCGATTTCCTGTGGTCGGTGCGAGATGTGCCGGCGTGGGCATCCGAACCTGTGTCTCAATGTCGTCTTTGCAGGTCACGGCTCTCAAGACGGCGCGCTACGCGAGTATGTGGCTTGGCCGATCCGCAACTTGCACCGTCTGCCCGATGGCATGGACTTCGCCGACGGTGCCATGTTGGAACCGCTCGGCGTGGCTTTGCACGCAGTCGACCTGGGTGGGATACGCATCGGCAGCACAGTGGGTGTTTTTGGCTGTGGAGCGATCGGGCTTCTGATTGTGCAGTTGGCGCGTTCATCCGGTGCGGCGTCCGTTGTCGCTACGGACAGGCTAGCACATCGGGTCGAGGCCGCCCGGACCATGGGGGCTGAGTATGCGTTCCTGGCCGGCGGGCAGGACGAGGTTGAGAGCATTCTCTTATCGTCGGGTGGCCGCGGCGTTGACGTTGCCTTTGAGGTCGCGGGCGATCAGCAGGCGGTCGCAACAGCTTTCGCCGCTGTTGCGCCGGGCGGCCGCGTGATCTTGGTAGGCATCCCTGCCGATGACCAGACATCCTTCACCGCGTCCGTCGCCCGACGCAAAGGGCTGACCATAAAACTGGTGCGCCGGATGAAGAACACATATCCGCGTTCGATCGAATTGGCGAGCGGCGGCGTGATCGACGTCCGCTCGCTGGTTACCCACCGCTTTCCTCTAGAGCGGGCGGCCGAGGCTATGGCGGTCGCGCAACGTCGCGAGGGGCTCAAAGTGATTATCGAACCTGGCTAGGAGGCAACCATGGCAGTCAGCAAGTACTCGGTGGGCGTGGACTTTGGCACCGAATCGGGACGGGCTGTGCTGGTGGACGTGTCGGATGGCCGCGAGGTCGCAACCTCGGTCTATCCATACCAAAATGGTGTGATCGACGAGACGCTTCCGATACCAGATGAGGAAGTACCGCTGCCTCCCGACTGGGCTTTGCAGGATCCCGAAGACTACGTCAGAACCTTCCAACACACGATCCCGGAGGTTCTCAGGCAGTCCAGGATCGATCCTGCCGACGTAATCGGTGTCGGTATTGATTTTACGGCCTGCACGATGCTTCCCACGACGAAGGACGGTACGCCGCTTTGCATGTTGCCGAAATTCAGAGCGGAGCCCCACGCCTGGGTCAAACTCTGGAAGCACCATGCGGCCCAGCCCGATGCGGAGCGGATCAATGACACAGCGCGGCGGATGGGCGAGGACTGGCTGGATCGCTACGGCGGCAAGATTTCGTCAGAGTGGTTCTTTGCGAAGGCTCTCCAAATCCTGGATGAAGCGCCCGCTGTGTACAAGGCCGCCGACCGCCTGATCGAGGCAGCAGACTGGGTTGTGTGGCAGCTCACCGGCAGGGAGACACGCAATTCATGTACTGCCGGCTACAAGGCGATATGGTCCAAGCGCGACGGTTTCCCTCATGACGAATTCTTTGCCGCACTCGATCCCCGCTTTGAACACGTAGTGGATAGCAAGATGAGCCGCGAAATCTTGCCTGTCGGTGGGCGTGCAGGCGGACTTACGGCGCAGGCCGCGGCCTGGACAGGCCTGGCACCAGGGACCGCGGTGGCGATTGCGAACGTAGATGCCCATGTGGCCGTGCCGGCGGCGACCGTAACCGGCGCGGGCAGCATGGTGATGATCATGGGTACTTCCATCTGTCACATGGTGCTCGGGTCGGAAGAGCAAGCCGTGCCCGGCATGTGCGGTTATGTCGAGGACGGCATCATCCCCGGTTACTTCGGATATGAAGCCGGGCAATCCTGTGTTGGCGATCACTTTGCCTGGTTTGTGGATAATTGCGTTCCCGCAGCCTACCAGCAAGAGGCTCGCGACCAGGGCAAGGATCTCTACCAATTGCTGGAGGAGAAGGCATCGACGTTGACTCCAGGGGAATCGGGCTTGCTGGCGCTGGATTGGTGGAATGGGAACCGCAGCGTGCTTGTGGATGTGGACCTCACCGGACTCCTCATCGGGGCCACGCTTGCCACGCGGCCAGAGGAAATCTACCGGGCGCTCATAGAGGCGACAGCTTTCGGAACCCGTGTTATCGTCGAGACCTTTGAAGCGAACGGGGTGCCGATCCGTGAGCTGGTTGCCTGTGGCGGCCTCCCGGAGAAGAGTCCACTCCTCATGCAGATCTACTCTGACGTGACGGGGAGGCCCTTTAAGGTTAGTGCCTCGAAACAGACCCCCGCGCTAGGCTCCGCCATGTTTGGTGCGGTCGCTGCTGGCAAGGCTTCCGGCGGCTACGACGACATCTTTGCGGCCGCAAAGCAAATGGCGCGCCTCAAAGACGGGGTCTACTATCCCGATGCACAGAGCACAGCCATATATGATCAGCTTTTTTCCGAGTACCGGAGCTTGCATGACTACTTTGGTCGCGGCGCGAACGACGTCATGAAGAGATTGAAGCAGCTGCGGGCGCGACAGATGCAGAGGAACTCCACAGGTGTCGCATCGTGAACGTGAGGGGACGGCGAGCAGAGAAAGGTCGGCTGGATCATGCTTGAAACTCTTCGAACCCAAGTCAAGGAACTGAACCAGGATCTTGCTCGCTACGATTTGGTTGCTTGGACCAGTGGCAATGTTTCCGGACGCGACCCGGAGTCTGGATTGATCGTGATCAAACCATCCGGCATCCGGTACGAGGCGCTGACGGCGGAACAGATGGTGGTCGTGGACGTCGATGGCAAGGTCGTAGACGGGAAGCTGAAGCCATCCTCCGACACATTGGCTCATGTCTACATTTACCGACATCGCCCAGAGGTTAATGGGGTTGTGCACACGCACTCTTGTTTTGCGACAGCTTGGGCTGCGGCGGGCAGAGTGATTCCGCCTATTCTGACCGCTATCTGCGACGAATTCGGCGGCCCGATCCCTCTGGGCGTGTACGCCAAGATTGGGGGCGACGAGATCGGGCGGGAGGTCGTCCGCTCGATTGGAGAGAGCTCTGCAATACTAATGAAGAACCACGGTGTGTTTGCCATCGGTGGCAATCCCGAGCAGGCAGTTAAGGCGGCGGTCATGGTGGAAGACGTCGCCAGGACTGCCTACTATGCCTATCAGCTGGGCACGCCAGAAGAGATTCCGGAAGAAGAGGTCGCCCGAGCCCATCAGCGGTATCTGCACGAATATGGGCAGTAGGCGCGACGCAGCACTCTGCCGACGCCGCCAGAGCGCCGAAGTCGAGGCGGATCCGGCGCCGTGGCGCGCCCAGGGGACGCATCTAGGATGTGGCTTCCGGCCTCGGCCCATCTGAGTGCTGGCTCACCGTGTCCAGACTGGTCGCGTCGCCTTACTGCTTTGGGGCTCGAAGTCGCCTCGACCCGGCGCATGCCAGGAGGTATTGCACTACGGCCGCAAGAAGGCGTTGGCAACTTGAAGGAAGCATACTCCGCCCGCGTTTCATCTGACCGTGCGTGCTGACGAAAAGTTTCTGGCTGCACTGATGCTCACGACGTCTGCATAACAAGCACTTGCCCCTCCGGGCGATGGAGGGGCAGGCCGCTGGCATTTCGAAACGCGAGTACTTAGTGGATGTACGGCTTTAATACGTCCCGGGACAAGTAGAAGCCCCGCTTAACGAGATCTTCACTGCCTTCAAACACGCGATCCTCATGTTCAATGCTGATCACATAGTCGTACCCGGCGGCTGTCAACGCTGCGATGAATTTCGCCCAGTTGACGTCACCTAAGCCAGGCAGCCGCGGTACTTGCCAACCCATCCCCTGAGAAAGCGCGCCGTGATTGTACAGACCCTCGCGGTCAATGTGCAGATCCTTTGCATGCACGTGGAAGATCTTGCTCGCAAACTCACCGACAACGCGCTCATAGTCGATCATCTGCAGGATCAAGTGTGAGGGGTCCAGATTCAGACCGAAGTTGTCGTCCGGTATGATTTCCCACATCTTGCGCCAGATGGCCGGTGTGCTGGCAAGGTTGTCGCCCCCGGGCCACTCGTCGTAAGAGAAGAGCATGGGACAATTCTCGATGGCGATCTTCACACCGTGCTCTTTTGCGAATCGTACGATAGGCGGCCACACCGTCGCGTACTCCAGCAGGTTTTCGGGCACCGTCTTGTTCTTGTCCTTCCCGACGAAGGTCCCAACGACGGGGACCTCCAGAAGGGCCGCCGCCTCGATGACTTTCTGAAGGTGCTCGATTACTGTGCGGCGGTGCTCAGGATCGGGATGAAGGGGATTGGGATAATAGGCCAGGGCAGAGAGTTCCAGATCATGACCGTTTAGCATCTGACGGATCTCTTTTGCCTTGGAGCGATCCAAGGCACTGGTATCGATGTGGGTTACGCCGGCATAGCGTCGTGCGGCCTTCTCTACCGGCCAGCAGGCGACCTCAATAGCCCGAAATCCGTTTTCGGCGCCCCATGCGGCTAGCTGTTCCAGATTGCTTCCGGGAAACGCCGCCGTCAAGAAACCGAGTTTCACTCGCGCCTCCTCATCTCACATTGGTCCAGGTCTGGTCAGTCGCACCGGGCTGTCATGCTTGGCTCTACGTGCGCTTCTCTTTGAGTGTGCCCATTTCCTTGCGGGTATCCAGCAACACTTGCGTGTAGAACTTGTTATATGTGCAGCAGCCGGTCGGTTTCTGTCGAATCAGAAGTTCGAGGCAGTGATCGTCCGCCGTGCAGAAATTGATTTCCTTCTGGCGTCCTTCGCGTAGCTTTAGGGGGAGCAGAGGGTCAGCAAGGGACTGCCTGCCCAAGCCGATCATGTCTGTGTAGCCTTTGGTGATATTCTGTGCGCCGTACGTCAAGAACGCGCTGTCCTCTGGCGTAACGGCCTGGAGTTTGTTGGCGCCTTTGTTGAAGACGGCATAGTTCGAACCAATGATCACCGTCTGCTTGTTGACGTTCTCTTTGAGCACCTTGGCGAAATATTGGTGCAAGTACGCGAAATACGGATGCTCCTTGTCGGCCTGCGTGAGGCTGATTGTGATCGACGGACTGCCTGCCGACTGAATGAAGTACTGCGCGCCGCGCTCCTCCAGGCCCTTGACCAGATCAAGAGGTTCGGTAAGGTCGAGAACGGGTGTGTCGGGGCCAGCCGTGCCAAACCCACCGGGGAAGCCCTCCCACATCGAGATCTTGGAACCGATCAAGAAGTTCTTGTCAGGCACGGCCTTCTGGATCCGCTCATACAGGTCGAACGCGAATTGCCTGCGGTTTTCCCATTTGCCGCCGTACTTCCACTTGCGCGTGTTGTAAGGCCTTAGGATCTGTGAACCCAGATAGCCGTGACAGAATTTCATATCGATTCCGTCGGCGCCCGAATCGTATGTGATCTTCGCGGCCAGGACGAAATCGGCCATGATCTTTTCGAATTCGTCCTCGGTGAAGACATCCGCCTCAAAGCCGGGCAGCGGCCTTACAGACAGCCGCCTGGAAAAGCTGGGGTTACTAAGCTCGCCGGAGTGCGTCAGTTGATAGATGAACAGCGTTTTCGGGTTGATTTCGCGAAGGCGCTTGACGAACTTGGTCAGTGCCGGCAGGTTCTGAGGCATGATGAAGAGTTGATTTACCCGCGAGCGATTCTTGTCGGTGATTGTGATCGCTTCAAGGCTGACCATGCCGGCTTCGCCCTTGAAAAGGTTCTCATAGCGCTGGTAGGTAAGGTCACTGGGATTGCCTTCGGCATCCCCATCCGTGCACTCCATCGGCTGGCTGAAGAAGCGGTTCGCGCACGTCCGGGTGCCGATCTCTATTGGTGCGAGCAGAACTTCCCTCGGGTCCATCTTTTGCTGCCTCCTGTGATGTGTCAACGAATTCCGGTCCGGGCGCCGACTGACTCAAGAGGTTCGCATAGCTCAAGAGTCACGCCGTTCGGATCGAGGCACAACAGCACCCTCACGCCAAGGTTCTCGAGATCGCACGTGGAAAGAGTAATTTCGACGCCGGCATCTCTGAGCATCTTCTCGTGTGCTGCCACGTCTTCCACTTGAAATGCAATATGCCTGAGCCCAATTTCGTCTTCCGCGCGCGGCTTGCCATCAGTCTTGACACGGTAGTCGAATAGTTCCAGACGTGAGCCGCTTGGTAGGGCGAAGTACGTGATATCGAAGTCGCCGCAGTCGATCGTTTGCAGGCGCCTGAGGGCCAAAATCTGCCCGTAGAAATCATACGATTTCTGCGCATCGATTACATTGATCGAGACATGGTCAATCGTGCTGAGTTTCAACGCGCGGCCTCAGATAAGTGGGCAGGCAGCCTCACATACCAAAGGCTGCCCGCAGTCGGCTTCAGAGCACTTCCCGTTTGGTGATCTCCGGAGAGACGAAGATCTTGAAGAGGTTGGGGTCTTTGCGGAGTTCATGCAGCGCCCAATCCAGATCTTCCAAGGGAACTTTCATGGAAAATAGCGGCCTGGGATCAATGCGGCCGCTGGACAGCAGGGTGATGGCGTCGGGCCAATCCCCGCCCACGCCGGCGCACGAGCCCGTGATCTTCTTCTCACCCAACACGAACTCAAAGGGGCGGATTTTCATTGTGTCCTGTTCCCCAGCGATCCCGAAGGACGACATGGTGCCGCCCCGGCGCAGCATCGCGAACGCCTGCTCATAGGTTTTCACGGTTCCGACGGCCTCCAGGACATAGTCGGCGCCGCGGCCATCCGTGAGCTTCATGACCTCCTCCACGGGGTCGGCCACATCCTCGATGTGGATGGCGTAGTCCGCACCCATGTCCTTGGCAATTTGCAGGCGCTTGCGATTGTCGCCAAATACGATTACGGGCGCGCAGGCCTTGAGTTTAGCGAGCCGGGCATGCAGTACGCCCAGTCCGCAGCCAATGATCGCCACACTGCTGCCGAGGCGCGGGTCCATGGCTTTCGCCGCATGGATGACGCACGAAACCGGCTCGATGAATGCGCCTTCCTCGAAGCTCAAGTTGTCGGGTAGCTTGTGCAGGTTCGCGACAGGCGCCTTCACGTACTCGGCGAAGGAGCCATCGGTGTGAATACCGAGTTGAGTGAATGAGTTCGCACAGCAACTGCTGGCCGCGGATGCAGTAGAAGCAGGTGCCGCAGCTCATGTTGATGTCGGCCGTGACGCGATCACCTTCTTTGAGACCTCTTGAATTCAGGCCGATCTTCGCGATCACACCGGAGAATTCGTGTCCCGGGATCATTGGCAGCTTGTCGGCGGAGTACCAGCCGTTGTAAATACTCCAATCCGTCCCGCAGATCCCGGTGTTCTTCACCTTGATTAGTGCTTCGTCGCCGGCAATCTGCGGCACGGGCACGTCCTTCACTTTGATGGTGCCGATCTTCTCAAATACCGCCGCTTTCATCATATCTGCCATCGTATCTGCTCCTGGGGCTGATGTGCCTGATCAATTAAACAAGACGTCGTGTCGGCCCTCATAGGGTTTTTCGATCAACAACGGCTTCAAGAATGCGATCGTCTTCGTGATTCCGTCATTGCGGCTCATGGTCACGTCCTCGTGCTCATAGGACATGACGTAGTCATAGCCGATCAGGGAAAGCTCCGTAATGACCTTCTTCCACGGCACGGAGCCCCAGCCGGGGATTCGGAACCGGAAACCGCGATCCAGTCGTTGCCAGTCTCCCTGCGGGATCAGTCCCGAACGGCGCACATTGTGAGCCACAATCTCGCCGTCCTTTGCGTGGACGTGGAAGATCCGCGGGCCCAAGGCATCAATGAAGTTTTCGACGTCGATGCCGAGGTAGATCAAGTTGGCGGGATCAAAGTTGAAGCCGAACTCTTTGCGCCCTCCGAGCAATTCGACCGCCCGCAACGCCGTCTCGACGTTGTACACGAGCTCATTGGGGTGCGGCTCATGGGCGAACTTAACGCCGTATTCGGCGAATTTGTCCAGGATCTTGCCCCATCGTTCAACGAATTCGCCTTCCATCTCGGACCACCCCTTCGAGTACGGCCACGGGAAAAACCGACCGAAATTCTCACACCCTATGAAACCCGTGACAACCGGTACCTCGAGCGCATTTGCGGCTTGGGCGGTCTTGATCATGCGTTCGGTGCCAAACTTGATCTTTTCCTCTTTTGTCCCCGGACAGATTGCATCCGTGTCTTTTCCGTAGGGACCAAGGACGATCTGGCCTTCCGGGTGATTTGCCAGCGCGGAAATGATCAAGCCATAGGAGTTGACCAGCTTCTTTAAGGCAGCGGCGTTGCCGCCTTTCACGATTGCCTCAATGTCCAGGTGCTGGTTCCCTGAAAAGGCAGGCATTTCCACTGCCTCGTAGCCCAGTTTGGACGCCAGCTTGAAGACCTCTTCAATTTGCATTTCCAGGAAAGTAGCCGTGAACAGACCGATCTTCATTTTGATTATCCCTTTCGGAAACGGTTATCCGGGTCGCGCGCGCATACGGTTCTGACGAGCGTGCCTCCTTCCGACGGCATAGAGCGCCGTGATCCGAGGATGATTATTCGTATCAGCAGTGCAGATGCAACAGTAAAGGGTGGGGCTCTAGGAACCAGTAATCACATTCGACCAGATGCTGGCACGTTTGCGCAGCAACCGATCGAGCTCTTGATCCGCATGTCCGCCAAAGTTCGGTACAAACGATATGCGGCTGTAATCCTGTAATTACATGTCATTATATGCCTGATTGTACGTGGTGTCAATGACGGGTTCTCTCTCGCCGGTGCCGCCCGATGCCCGAATGCTCTTTCTGCCCACGCCCGGACTATAGGGCGGTGTGCTGCAGCATCTCACCGATCTGTGCCAGATCTTCGGCGGCGGTTTCGAAAACGGGCAACAGCTTCTCGTACTTGGTCTGGTTTTCCTTGTCCGGCTCGAAGGTTTCCACGGTTTTGTGCACGCGGTCCACCTGGTCGAAGTTCTCCCACAGTCCACACCCCACGGCTGCGATCGCAGCTGCCCCAAGCGCGCCAGCGTCTTGATCGATATTCGACTTCTTGATTCGGGTGTTGAATACGTCGGCAAAAATAGCCAGATATAGGTGGCTCTTGGCTCCTCCGCCGACGAACAGAATCTCATCCTCCAGCCGCGTGTATTTGCGCAGCAGGTCCAGCCTGAGACGCAAATTCATGGCGATCCCCTCCATGGCAGCCCGGATCAGATCCCGTCTGTCGTGCTTCAGATCCAGGCCGATGTAGGCGCCTCGGATATGCACATTGGGGTCCTGGGACGTGCCCCCCGCAAGACTGGGATTGAAGAACAATTTGTTCGAGCCGACCGGGGCCTTGGCAGCCTCGTCGTCCATGAGGGCATAAACGTCTTTCCCCTCTGCCTCGGCCTGCAAGACCAAGTCGCTGCAGAGATTGTCCTTCACCCAGGCAAGTGACGTCCCCGCCGAGAATATGCTCACCGCCGATGTAAACATCTTGGGGATAACATGCGCGAAGACGAATGGTCTGTACTTCCTGTCGAGAACTGGCTCCGCGGACGAAACCGCGATCCAGGCAGCCGAGCCCAGGGATGTATACGCACGACCGTCGCGGGTATTACCGGCCCCCAATGCCATGCAGGAGTTGTCCACCCCCCCGCAGACCACTTTGACTCCCGGTCCCAGCCCCATGTCATCGGCCACATCTGGGAGGATTTCCCCTAGGACATCGGTCGAGGCGACGATGTCGGGCCACAATCCCCGTGGGATGGCGCTGGCCTCCACAAACCCGGCATGGTATTGCCACTTCCTGAGATCGTAGATGCCGGTGCCTGAGGCATACGAAAAGTCTGTTGCGATCCGTCCGGTCAGCCGGAAGTTGATGTAGTCTTTTGTCCCCAGGATCTTGTGCACGTTCCTGTACATTGCGGGCTCATGGTTTCGGTACCACATGACCTTGAAGATGGTATACAACGCCGCCGGAAATCCGTTGCCTGTGACCGTATACCAATCCGACTGATCCACGCTTCGGAAAAAAGCCTCCGCCTCGGCCTGAGCCCGCGTGTCTGACCATATCGGCGTAGATTCTCGAAGCAGCTCGCCGCCCTTGTCGACTGGAACGGCGCCCAGACTGTGGCCGGAGATAGCGAGCGAGATCACCTCACCCTTGTTCACGCCGCTCGTTTTCATCAACTGGCGCGAACTCTCAACGATCGCGGTCCACCAGTCCGCGGGACGTTGCTCGTGCCAACCCACCTGGGGATATTCGGTGGGGTAGGGCACGAAGGCGCTCGCGAGACATTGGCCTTGGAAGTCATATAGAGATGCCTTATTGCCCCCGGTGCCAAGGTCAAAAGAAATGATCTTCTTATCCATGGCGGAACAGCGCACCACTCATGCGGGTCGCCTATACTCCGACTACTGATCCTGGGACGGAGGCCTCTTCGAGGATCGCAACGCCGCTCCTCAGGTTTACGCCAAAGCGCCGGGCGCCAGCGCGATACATGTCAGCAAGCGTACTCAGGTTGCGAATCCCGCCAGAGGCCTTGATCTGGATGCGGTCTCCAACCCAGGACTTGATCTGGCGGACATCCTCGACCGTCGTGCCTCGACTGGCCCAACCGGTGCCGGTCTTGACATACGCCGCGCCGGCATCTGCGCACATTCCGCAAGCAGTTCTGGCTTCATCGGCCGTCAGAAGCATGATCTCAATGATTACCTTCAGCGGAATGGGATACACGGCGGCCGCGACTGCCCGGACGTCTTCCTCGACGCCCCCATACTCGCCGGAACGCAAGAGGCCAACGTTCATAACCATGTCAATTTCGGCGCACCCGGCGGCTACCAGTTCTCTGGCTTGGCAGACCTTGACCGAGGTGGAATCGGACCCGGAGGGGAAGCTGACGTTTCCCACCAAGCCAACGCCGCTTCGAGATCTTAGGAGCTCCCGGGTGTACGGAACAAAGCACTGCAGCACAGACACGTGGCCGAACCCGTACTTGTCGGCCGCCTCGACCATGCGCTCAATATCGGACCTGTTCGACTCAGTTCGCACGCAGGACAAATCAATCATGCTTGCGATGTCACTCGGTGTCAAAACCATGCCGGTCCAGCCTTATCCTTGAGAAATCTGAAAGCCTGAGGACCAGGCAGTGCATCCGCCTGTGGGGCGCGCGATTGCGGGCAGCCGCCCGCCGCCCGTGAGCGAGGCACCCACCTAGAGGACTTCTTCAAGCAGCTCAACCGAATCGCGGATGCACTTTCCACACGTGGAGGTGAACAGGCCGAGGGCCCGAACCTTGGCCCGCTCCTCCGGAATACTCAGATCGTGTTCAATCAGGTCTCTGCAGTAGATCGATCGATTTCTTTTCTGGAACTTGTCGGCCATCTCGGCGACCAGTCGATAAGTGGTCTCGGTGTTTGATCCGTATTTCGTGCCGTCTGTGATCACCTTGCCGTACTTCAGGCCGATCACCATGAAGGCGCCCGTAAGGGCCCCGCACACCTCGCAAAGCCTGCCCATGCCGGATCCGAATCCGGTCGCAATTCGCAAGGCGGCCTCCTCGGGAAGGCCGAAATCCTCCGAGAAGGAGGCCAGGACAGCTTGGGCGCAACCGTAACCGCGTTCGTGGTACTTGCCAGCCAGTTCGGTCTTTGCGCTCATGAAGTCACATCCAGCCCCGCGATTACTTGGCTCTCACGCTCGACGCCGCTTCATTCAATCGGTCGAATACCGCGGGCGTGAGATCGAAATGCAGCACCTGCGAGACAACCTGTGTCCACCCATGGACGAAGTAGATCCAGCCATCCTCAACTTTGATCTGCCGGCTTTCCACCTGGGCGAGGGCCTGATGCAAGAAGTCCAGCTCCCCACGGTAATTGAATTCCCAGGCGATACTGTTCATTGGGAACTTGCCGTCCCAGGTAATCGGCGATCCCGGTGTATCCTTTCCCATGCCTGTTGCGTTGATGATCACGCTATAGGGCGGGAACTTCTCCATGATCTTGTCGTTGGCCGACGCATCACTGTTCTGTATGTACTCGATTTCGATGTCGGTCTTTAGCCCCCGGACCATTTCCTGGGCGTGATCGAGGCGGCCCTGCGATCGGTTGACAAACGTGAATCTTGCTGGCCGATCGGTCTTGTCCGTCTTGTTGATCAGGTGCAACAAGGTGGCAATCGCAGACCCGCCCGCGCCGAAGCTCAGCACGTCGCCTCCAGTCCTCCCAAAATAGCCTTTCTCGAGGATCGCGTCCAGGCTCGCCCCGGAAGTGATGGGGTCCTTGGCATGCCCCTCCAACTTTCCGTCACGCTTCGAGATGCTTGAGACTTCCCCCGTGATTTTGGCGTAGGGATCCAGGTAGTCGAACATTTCTCGCGCGGCGTTCAACAGGTCGATCTTGTGAGTGGTGACGAGGGCGCCGAGGGAAAACGGATCGTACTTGATTTGGGCGACCCTCTGCCGGTACACCTCCGGCTCATCATGGATCTTGCAGTCCATGCCCTCCAAAATCACCTCCGGGCGTCCCAGCACCTTCATCCACAGCGGGAAGACCTTGTTGATGGAGGACTTGCCCGTGGTCACGCCAATGAAATAGAAGGTCGGTACTGCTTTGGCTACGACTTCGTACTGCTCTGCGGTGGTGTTAATCGTTGTGTCCATCCCTGTTCCTCGCTCAGTGTGCATCCGGCCTGGCTGCTTTGATAACTTGCACAAAATCGGCGGCGCGTTTGGTGATTTCTGCGAACTTACCGTCTTTGGCCAATTGCGGCGGGCACAGCTCACTACCTGCGCCGACCGCAACCACGCCGGCCTTGAACCAATCTGCGGCGTTTGCGGCGCTCACCCCGCCGGTTGGCATCATGGGAATGTACGGAAACGGACCCTTCAGAGCCTTCACGTATGCTGGTCCGCCCAAAGAACCCGGGAAAACCTTGACGACATCAACGCCCAGGTTGTAGGCCTGCAGAACCTCGGTGGGCGTAAGGGCGCCCGCCATCGTCAGCAATCCGGTCGCGATCATGCTCGTCACCAGGGTCGGATCGCAGACGGGGCTGACAAGGAAATTCGCGCCGGCTTGTTGTGCCGAGATCGCCTGCTCCGGTTTTGTTAATGTCCCCATCCCGATCAAAATGCGGTCGCCGAACTGGCCGGCCAGCGCCCTCACCACTTCTTCCGCTTTCGGCGTCGAGTACGTGATCTCGATGCCCGTGACCCCGCCGGCAATCAGTGCCTCCACCATCTTCACGGTCACTTCTGCCGACGGGCCGCGTATCACGGCCAGCAGCCCCAGTGTTTTCACTTGCTCCAGTACGTCCGTCTTGTTCAAGTGGCCTCCATGTGCGCTTCGATGCTCAATGTCTTCTATGCGATCCTGTGATCCGGCTCTTCGCCTTTCAGAACGGCGAGGCAATCCCTCAGTGCCAGCCAGCCCATGTTGCTGGTGGCTCCGTCGGTTTGCGCCCCGAGGTGCGGCGTGGCGATGACTTGGGGCATGGCTAGCAGCGGGTTTGTGGTGTCGGGAGGCTCGGCTGCAAAAGCATCCAGGCCTGCTCCTCGCAGATGACCCGTGGTCAAGGCCCTCAGCAAGGCGCCTTCATCGATTAGTTCGCCGCGCGCCGTATTTATGAGGAAGGCGCCCGCCTTCATTTCCCGGAGGAATGCATCGTTGATCATGCCGCGGGTCTCAGGCAGGAGAGGCAGATGCAAACTTAGAAAGTCGGCCTCGGCTCGTACCACCTCCAACTTGGTGAGTTCGACGCCCACGTCACCGAGCGTGGCAGGATCGATGAGTGGATCGTAGGCGATGACCGAGCAGTCAAAGGCTTTCAACCGGCGTGCGACCTGCATGCCGATCGCCCCAAGCCCCAGAATGCCGAATTTCTTGCCTTCCAGGCTCAAGCCGGCGTAGCGGGGCCATTTGCCGCTGCGCACCGCCTCAACGGCCTCAGGGATCTGTCTGGCCAGAGCCAGCATCAATCCAATGGTGAGTTCTGCCACGGAGACCGCGTTCGCGCCGGGAGTGTTTGTGACCACGATGCCTTTGGCTTTCGCTGCCTCCAGGTCCACGTTGTCGACTCCAACGCCGTACCGGGCGATAACCCTCAGCCGGTCGGCAGCGGCCAAGGCAGAGGCGTTGATCTCATCTAGGCCGGCAATGTAGCCGTCGACGCCTGGGAGCAGTCGCGCAACTTCGGCCGCGGCAAGCGGTTTCCCGGTCGGGTTGTAGATTACCTCGCCGGTCTGGGTCTCGAGATCGGATTTCAGGCGCCTATCATTCTTGCCGTAGGACGTCGGAGTAACCAGCAGCCGACAACTCTTGAGGTCCATGGTCACTCCGGCCTCTTCCAGCGGGGGTTATCGACGATCTCCGGGCCATCCGGACCATCGAGGACCAATTTGCGGAACCCTTGTTGCTCGATGGTGCCGTAGTCATGGCCCGCGTTAGCCGGGTAGGCGAAGAAGGTCACCAAGTCCTCCTGGCTTCCCGAGCAGACCGATCGATGCGCCCACCGGGGCAGTACGTAAAGTACTTTCCCTGGTGACAGAGGCTCGACGCAGGCATCGCCCTCCGGCGTTTCCATCACCATGAAGCCTTCGCCGTGCAGGCAGTAATAGATCTCAGAGGTTTCGAGGATTGTGTGAAAGTGACCCTTGGTCATGAAGAACTCACGGCCGACTTTGCCGGGGTGCACGATGGACACGCCCATCATCAGCTCGCCCTCGACTTCGGGTCGCCTGACCTCGTAAACCTCGTAGATCAGGCGGTCCGCGGCGCGAAGCATCGCATCGTAAGCGGTCTCGTCCACGAATTGCCCACGCAGGGCGGACAGCCGCCTTTCAATGTGATTGTCGGATTTCGTCGGCACAACCTCTGGAGACGGAAGCGTGAATGTGAAAGGCAACTCCATGATTCTGTTTACTCCAATTCTTCTTAGTTGATCCCGGCCAGGCGGCGCCCGATGTTGCCGCCCAGCATTTGCTCTTGGGCTTCATCGCTGAACCCTTTGACCTGCATTTGCGCGCGTATTTCACGCGGCAGGCCAGCCAGTCCGGGGCCGGAGCCCGTCGAACGATACAGCCCAGTGTCGGCCATGTCCGTTGCAAGCGCCAGACGGTCAGAGAATCCCCCGCCTACCATGTCTTCGATTAGAGGCCACAACTTCTCGGCCGGCTCGTACTTGGATCGATAGAACGTGTCATACTCAAGGAGGACGCCCAGGCGGGCGAGTGCCTTGTGAAGGCCCGAATCTGGACGCTTGTCCATGTGGCACAGCACCAGCTGCCTCGGTAGGAGACCCCGATCCGTCAGATAGATGCAGATCTTTTCGGCCAGTGCACCTTTCTCGGTGTGGATTTCGACGAGGGCCTCCGATTTCAAGGCCGCCAAGCTTGCTCCTTCCAGAGCCGCCTCAGGACAGTCCGCCCACATGGCCTCGAGGGCGATTTTCATGAAGCCTGCCTGAATTGGCGTCGCTGTTTCCAGTGTTTCTACAAGCCCCTCCTGCAATTCAGAAAGTAGGAACTCGGAAATCTTCTCGGGGGCGGCGCTCCACAGCCAGTAACTGGGCGCGTAGTATCTCCGGCGGTGGAAGCCGGTGCATGCGATCAACGTGACCCCAGACTCTTGAGAAAGCCGGCGCAGTTGGCTCCCGTCGCGCCCGCACCCGGGGGGCTGGCAGTCCAGTAGCGTGCAGCCGCCGGCGCGGCGGTAGTCCCTCAGCTCCCGCAGGATGAGGTCATACTGGTCTAGAACTGGCGCGTCCGGCGCTGCACCAGGCACTGGACTTATCCAGACGTGATTGTGCGCGTCGGTAATGCCGAGTTCCTCGTGGGAGACCGTGCCCTTGACCGAGATCACCTCACGAGCCGCCCCCTTGGTTGGCGCAGAAGTCGGCAATGAAGTCATGGCTGCAACACAACCTTTAGCGCGGCACGGTCCTCGGCCGCGGCAAAGGCCTCGACCGCCTGCCGCAGCGGGAAACGCTGGCTTACCAGATCCGAAAGATCGACCACGCCGTCGTTGACAATCTTGGAGGCCTGCCAGCAGTCGGCGGTGCTGCAGGCCGTCGTTCCGGTAACTACGAGCTCCTTGTAGTGAATGAGATTGGAATCAATGCTCACGGTGGGGCGGTCCTTCGGAAGACCTCCAAAGAAGCTAATTCTGCCGCCGATCGCCGCAAGGCCTAGCGCCGCTTCCTGTGCCGCATGCGCCGGCGCCGCGACCACGATCACGTCCGCGCCGCGGCCATTGGTCATGTCGCTCAACACCGCGCCCAGGTCCTCTGTCGCAGGATCCACTGCCCTGTCTGCGCCCATTTTCAGAGCCTGTGCTGCTCTGCTTGCGATTGGTTCGCTGACGATAATGCGACCGGCACCCCGCGCCCGGGCCAGCTTCGTGTGCATCACGCCGATGGGCCCCGCCCCCATGACGAGAACCGTTTCTCCCGGTTTGATCTGCAGCGCATTCTGGCCCCTGACGACGCAGGCGAACGGTTCCATGAGTGCGGCGACTGCCGGGTCAACGGATCCGTCGACCGGAATCACATTTCCTTGTCGAACGGACCGGCCAGGAATGCGCACGTATTCTGCAAAACCGCCGTCCGTCGTGACGCCCAGCGCCTCGTAGTTTACGCACAGGTTGTTCCTGCCGCTTATGCACTCCAGGCAGTGGCCGCAGCCTGCGTTTGGTGCGCAGAAGAACTCGCTGGCCCACCGCATAGTCCCCCGCATCCGAGCCTACCTGCGCGATCGTCCCGACTATCTCGTGTCCCGGAATGCGGATGGTGCCTGGCGGATACATCCGATGATTCCCATGAAAGATCCTCAAGTCGGTGCCGCAGATGCTGGCACTCACGACCTTGATGAGAATATCGGTTCGCTCAATCTCGGGAATCGGCACATCTTCCAGGCGAAGATCGTTCGGACCATGGTAAACAGCTGCTAGCATCGCTCCTCGGTGGGCGTACTACTTTGCGCCCAACACTTCCTTGAGATAAACGGGGCGTTCTTCCAGGAAGGATTTTGTTCCTGCCAGGACACCGGCAACGGCCCAGCGCCCCTCATCGCCGCCGACGCGTGGGGTTTTCCCGTCCTGGATGCAGTCGACGAAGTGCTGCAATTCGTTGATGTATCCCCACTCGAATCGCTGGGGCCACGTCCTGGAGATCGGCGTGATCAAGCCCTGGTCGCGGTCTGTGCAGACCACGATGGCCTGGCCCTCGAGCGAACCAATCTGCATGATCCCTTTCTCTCCGATGATTTCAACCCGCGCGTCGTACCCGTATCCGCAGGGACAAACACCCGAGATTAGTCCCAAGCCCCCGCTTTCAAAGTGGAGATTCACGAGGGCATTGTCGTAGAAGTTCTCCGTGTCGACCCCGTTGGCTGCCCCCTTGAAATTCGCGACTTCGGTGTAGACGCGGTCATAATTCGAGCCCATCAGCCAACGGGTTGCGTCCCAATCATGACTATTGACCTCTGCCAACATGCCGTTCGACGTGCGCAGGTCGCGGGCCCAGGCCGGCGGCAGGCCCGGTCCATGTGTGTTCGACTTGATCATCATCGGTTGGCCGATCTCGCCGGCCTCTATCCGTTGTGCTGCTGCCATGAATTCCGGATCAAACCTGCGCATGAAGCCGAGCTGCAGCAGCACGCCTTCTTTCCGCACTGCCTCGATAATGGCGTCGCACTCGATGAGGTTGAGGGCCATCGGCTTTTCCAGGAACACGTGCTTCTTGTGCGCCGCGGCCATGGCCGTCAACGGCAGGTGCGTTGGGGTGGGGGTGGTAATAACCACGGCCTCAAACTCAACTCTGTCCAGCGCTGCCTCAAGCTCTGGGAAAGTCTTATCGATACCAAATTCTGCGGCCGTCTCTGCCCTGACCTGTTCGACCTGGTCAACGACCGCGACGACTCTGGCGGCGGCGACATGCCGGACAATCGCCCGCGAGTGGTTCTTACCAACCCGACCGCCACCGATCATGCATATTCGAACTGGTTGCTGCATTACAACTCCTCAGTCATTCGTTGATGTAAACCTATCCATTGCGTGCTCCGGAGCAAAGTACTTATCCAGCATGCCTTCAAGGGCGACATATCGCGCGATGATCGGGGCATACAGCTCGTGGTTTTCCCGGGAGGGCTGCACGGCTTTGCCGTCCCGGATCGCGCATTCCTGGGCGTGGGTCGGCAGGTCGGCGATCAGTCCTGTCGCTTTGCCGGCGATCATCGCAGCCCCCCAGGTACCGAACTCGGTTCCAGACAGCCTCTGGTACGGTATATTGAGGACGTCTGCCTTGATCTGGTTCCACGCTATGCTCCGGGCTCCTCCGCCGACAGCACGGGCCTCGGTGAATTTCACTTCGGGCAGTAGCTCCCGAAGAATCATCAGATAATACGCGTACTCATACGCAATGGATTCCAGGATCGCCCGCGCGAAGTGCGCCTGCGTATGGGACCACGAAATGCCGACCCACGCTCCCCTCATATCTGGGCTCGCCGGGCAGATCCGTCCGCCAAGATGCGGCGAGAACAACAGTCCGTCGGAACCCGGGCGTACCCCCGCGGCCAATGAGATCATCCGGGCGTACGTGTCCTCGCCTGCCGGCAGCGTCTTGCCCTGCGATGAATTGAAGAATTCGTCCCGAAACCATCGAACGGCGAGCCCACCACCACCAATATAGGCGAGGGGATTCCAAAGCCCTGGGACGACCGATCGCATGGTCAATAGGGCGCGGTTCCTGGTGTCCGCAACATAACTTCCCGTGCACCCAGCCAAGACGGACGCGGTGCCGGCCACGTCGAAAAGCATCCCGGCTTGCACGACCCCCGCCCCTAGGGCGTTGGCGGCGGTGTCGCCCGCGCCGGCCGCAATCGGGGTCCCAGGCGCAAGGCCAAAATCCGCCGCGGCCTGCTCGCGTGCCTCTCCAACGAGTTCGCATGGTTCGACGATTCTGGGCAGCTTCGTCTTGTCCATACCGAATTGCCCGCAAAGCTCTGGAGACCACGTTCCGCTTCTGGCGTCAGAGAAACCCGAGAAGTGAATGTAGGTGTGATCGATGAAAGCCTCATCGGCCCTCATGCCCGCGAGCTTTCCCGCGACGAACGCCCCGGGCATCACGAACTTCGCCGTACGGCGGAATTGATCGGGTTGTTCGTTCATCCACCACAGCATCTTGGGACCGTGATCACAGGTCGGAGGGCAGCCGGTGAGTTCAGTGATTCGATCTCCGGCCGCCCTATCCATTGACTCGATGTACCGTTGGCAGCGCATGTCGAGCCACGAATCGAATCTGGCGACCGGTTTGTACTCTTCATCAATCAATCCCACGCCAGCCATCTGGGAATCGAAGGCAATGCCCGCAATAGCCTCGGGCCCGATTCCGCTGGATTGCACAACTTGGCGCACTGTCTGCGCAGCCGACGTGTAGAAATCCTCGCAGTCCTGCTCCACCACGCCCGGCTCCGGGCGCAGAAGTGGAACGTCGACCGCTGCTTGGGCAATCAATGTCCCGTCAATCTGATAGAGTGCTGCCTTGGTTCCGCTTGTTCCAAGATCCACGCCGATCAGGTACCTTTTTGGCATTCATTACTCCAAGTGCGCGGTCGTCGGTTGCGGCCCGGATACCCGCTCCCCGCACGGCATGTCTGCATCGAGCACCGATGCGAAGAAGGTCGCTTACTCCGCGGGCGCAAGTCTTCCGTCGGCTTCCCTGGTTCGAAGCAACTCGACCTCGAATCGGGATCGGTCGCCACGATGCAGTGCGTGGTAGTACTCGACCGTCTGCCCTGAGTCAGAGAAGCTGATGCTGTCGAGCATGAGCAGTGGCGCGCCGCGTTCGATTCCGAGGAGTGCTGCCTCGGAATCGTTCGCCAGAACCGCCTCGACAAATCGGCGGCCTCTTGCAATAAATACGCCGCATTCCGACTGCATGAACTCATAAAGCGACCGGTTGCTCAGGTCCACGGTGGCCAGGGCAGGGCAGAGCTTCCGCGGCACATAGCTGGTCACCAATTGGATTGGCTCGTCGTTTACGGATCGAAGGCGCAGCAGGTCAACCACCTCCTCGCCCGGCGGTATCTCCAGAAACTGCGCAACCTTCTCGTTGGCAGGCACGAGGCTCTGATGCAGGACCTTCGTCGTCGGCCTCAGCCCGCGCTCCAGCATGTCGTCGTAAAAGCCGGTCAGCTTCTGGACCAAACCTTCGCTGATCTTGGGCGGAGAGATGAATGTTCCCTTCCCTTTGCGACGGTTTACGACGCCGCCGAGCTCCAATTCCCTGAGGGCCTGCCTGACCACGGTGCGGCTCACGCGATACTGCTCGCATAGCTCTTGCTCACCAGGGATTTGATCGCCCGGGGTCCAGGAGCCGACTTGAACCTTCTCTCTTAGAATGTCGATCAGCTGAATGTAGTACGGCAGATGACTATTGAAGTCTATTTGTGCGTCCACGGCATTCACTCCCTGGCGGTAAGTCGGGCCGCCTGTAATCCTGTTATTACAATTGATTATATACGCCTCGTATGTGTATGTCAATAGAAGTCTTCGCCTAAGAAGACGGCGTCGTCGGCGTCGACGACCCTAGCGTTCCCCATGAGCACTACATCTATTATTCGGAGGGCATCTGGCAAATCCAACGTCGCCCCGATCCAGCTCCCGACCCTTGAAATTCCACAAGTAAGCCGTATAATAATGTTATCCTGTAATGACAGGCGAATTCGCGGATGGGCCGGGCCATGATTCGCGGCCTCTCCACCGTCGCCTCGAGCAATCGATGAATGTGCTTCCGGAAATCAGCTCACCACAACACCATATTCGGGAGGTCAAGATGAAGGTCGGAATAGACAGCTACTGCTACCATCGCTTCTTCGGTGAAGTGTACCCAGACCAACAGAAGCCCGCCAAAGACTGGAGCGTTGAGGACTTTCTCAAACGGGCAAAAGACCTGAAGGTCGATGGGGTCTCGCTTGAGTCCTGCTTCCTGCCATCCAAAGCCGACGAGGCATGGTTTCGGGGGCTCAAAGCCCAGTTGGATGACTATGGCTTGGATCGGGTATATGCGTGGGGCCACCCCGATGAACTCGAGCGCGGCCAGAATTGGACGGCGTACGAGGAGATGGTGGCCAGTATCCCGAACGCCAAGGCGATCGGCGCGGATGTGATGCGTGTGGTCGGGAGCAGCCTGATGTTCCGACATGAACCGCATGGTCCACAGATCAAGGCCTTGGCTGAGATGTTCAAGAAGGCGGTAAAAGTCGCCGAAGACGCCGGGGTGAAGATGGCCGTGGAGAATCATATTGATTTCACGGGCGATGAGATCCTGCAACTGCTTACGGAGGTTAACTCTCCCAACTTCGGATTGAATTTTGATACCGGAAACTTCTTGCGCCTGCTGGATGACCCGATCCAGTCCATGGAGAAGCTGGCCCCCTATGTCATGGCGACCCACGTCAAGGATTTGATGCCCGACAAGACTGCGCGGCCGACGGACTGGTATTTTTTCGCTGGCGTGCCAGTTGGAGATGGCCTGATCGACAATGAAACATTGGCAAAGCTGCTCCACAAGGCCAACTTCCAGGGCTTCCTGGCTGTTGAAATCGACCACCCGCACTCCGACTGGGCCGGACGGGAAGACGAAATGGTCGAGCTCAGCATCAAAGGTCTGCGGACGATTACCGCCTCACTGAACTAAGGCGGCGACGGAACCCACGCAAATCCAGGAAGTCCATGGACGTCCTGGACCACCAAGAAAGCGAGGATGCTTTGAAGAAGGTCAACGTTGCCATAATCGGCACGGGGTTCATGGGCAAAGCCCACAGCAATGCCTGGACATCGGTTTCGAAATTCTTTGATGTTGGCCTATCTCCCGTATTGAAAGTCGCCTGTGATTCGCGGCCGGAGAGAGGCGAGTTTGCAGAAAGATGGGGCTGGGAAGAAGCTTGTGACAACTGGCAGGAAGTCGTGCAGCGCAAGGATATCGACATCATCGATGTCTGCACACCCACCTTTCTCCATAAGGACATCGTCATAGGCGCCGCCAGAAATGGGAAGCAGATCTTCTGCGAGAAGCCGATCGCCCTGAGTTACGCTGAAGCCAGGGAAATGTATGATGCTGCAGAGAAGGCAGGCGTGCTGCACTACCTGAATCACAATTACCGTCGCACCCCCGCCATCACGTTCGCCAAGCAGCTCATCCAAGAGGGCAAGCTTGGGCAGATCTTTCACTGGCGCGGCGCGTATCTCCAGGACTGGATCACCGACCCGAATTTTCCCTTGACGTGGCATCTGCAGAAGAAATTTGCGGGCGCGGGTCCCCACTTTGACCTGAACTCGCATAGTGTCGATCTGGCGCGCTACCTGGTCGGAGATATCAAGGCGGTAACTGCTATGCTGAGGACTTTCGTCACTGAACGGCCGCTGCCTGGAGCGGATGCCGGCACATTTAAGTCCGGCTCCACCGCCGGCGGCAAGGGAGCCGTCACCGTTGACGACGCAGCTTTCATGCTGGCCGATTTCGAGAACGGGGCGCTTGGTTCCTTCGAGGCCAGTCGCTTTGCCAGTGGCCGGAAGAACTACAACTACTTCGAGATCTACGGCAGCAAGGGGAGCCTCACGTTCAATCTCGAGCGCATGAACGAGCTCGAATACCTCGATCTGTCGGACCCGGCCGACGAACAGGGTTTCAGGACCATCCTGGTGACTAATTCCACGCATCCGTATGTCGCTGCCTGGTGGCCGCCGGGCCATATCATCGGGTACGAACACGAGTTCACCCATGCCGTTGTCGGATTTCCTGAGCGCTATGGAAAAGGGAACCAAGATCGAACCTAATCTCGGAGATGGCATGAAGGGAATGCAGATCCTTGAGGCGGCCGTAATGTCTTCGGCAACGGGACAAAAGGTCTCCGTTTCGGAAATCCAGTGAACGGCGCATCTTGGCCTGGTGAGGTGCTTGGCGACGTTGTGATGTCGCACGGGGAGCACGTCGGCCCCGTGCAACTCTTTGCGCCCCCGCAGGGCGCAGGAAAGGACTTGTTCCGCCATGAAAGCAAAACTCGTTCCGGTCTATTTCAAGACCGCGGAAGATCCGGAATTCGCGGCCCAAGTTCGCAGGCTCCAGACCCTGCTTGTGGAGGAGGCAGAGATACTGCCACCCGTGCAGGCTGGGGGCCCGGCTGCCCGATACGGATGCTGTCATCTTTCCACAGATGCTGGGGGAAGCCTTTGGACAGCTGGAGAAATTTAAGAGGCTGCCGCAGCCGATACTTGTCGTCACCTCTGAGTTTGGCACCGTCTCCATGTGGGATTGGGAAATCAACAGCTTCCTCAGTGCCAGGGGGATTAAGGTCATCGGACCGACCAGCGTGGAGAAAACGAGGCAGGTTTGCAGGGCTCTGGGTTTGAGGCGCCAGCTGAAAAGCTCGCGGATGCTGGTGTTCCAGGATCAACCGGCCAGCGGCGGCGGGAAACAGGATGCAATCTTCAAACGTTTCTACTGGTGGGAACCGCAGTGCACGGAGGCGCTCGAGAAGACCTATGGCGTCAAGGTCGTGAAGAAGAGCTTCAAGAAGCTGGGAGAGCAGGCGCACGCTATCCCGGACGAGGCGGCTCGACACGAGTGGAGTCTCCGAAAGGCCGGGACGCCGGTGGGCCGTATGACGGAGCGCGCATTGTTGAGCGCCGTCAAGCTCTACATGGCAGTCAAAGCGGAATTGGATCAAGATCCCAGCGTGCTGGCGGTGGGGATAAATTGCCTGAATGAATCCATGTTCTCGGATACAACCCCCTGTCTTGCCTGGAACTTCCTCTATGAAGATCAACGCATGGTCTGGGGCTGCGAGGCCGATTTGGTGTCCATGCTCACCAAGGTCCTGATCGGCAAGACGCTCCAGGTCCCGTTCATGATGACGAACCTCTATCCTTTCGAAATGGGCGATGCCGCCCTCAAGCATGAGCACATTCCGCACTTTCCCGCCGTGGACGGACCTCCGGAGAACTACATCCTCGCAGCCCACTGCGGCTATCTGGGAGTCGTCCCGCAATCCTTTTCGACGCAGTGGAAGCTCAAAGCAAAGGTCTTGGCGATTGTGGATGAGAACGCCACAGCCATCGATGGTCGCCTGGCAGAGGGACCCATTACGCTCGTGAAGCTCATGCCGCCTTTCGATCGCTGGTCAATTGTGGAAGGGGATTTGCCCAAGTACGCTCAATTCAAGGACTCCGACTGCCTGAACGGGGCCGTAATTCGGGTCCCGAACGGCAAGCGCCTGGTGGCAGATCTGGTTTCCCACCATTACATCCTCACCACTGGCCACAATGCCGACGACCTTGCTGCAATCTCCAAGGTATTTGATTTGGAGTGCGTCACTGGCTAGATCCGAGATTCTCTGTTAGAAAGCTGGCTCAGCTGATTTCGTGTAAACAATACACACTTATGACGCCAGCAGACATAATTACGACATTGTGACACATAACATATTGACATCCAGAGATTTCTGACTATAATGATGTCATGATGTAATTACCTGCGCCCGCCAGGCGACCTCTTACTTGTTACGCGGGCCTGAATCTCCACCATTCCCATCATCTCGCAAGACGAACGGCGCGAACGTACATTACTGGTTCCGGAAAACGGTCTCTTGAGGGCAGCGGCTGCAGCGCAGCCGCAGGACAGAGGACCAGAACCTTTGACGAGCAGTGCGCGCGGTGTACTTCAAGGACGAGAAAAAGCTGGCAATCCTGATGCCAGGCCGGCGTGGTTGCGCCGCGTGGAGTCCCAACCGCAGCGCCTGTCGATCACGCAAGCGGAGCGCAGGCTGATCGACTTGGTCCGGAGAGACGGCGAACTGACGAAGTCCGATCTCGTGGCCTTCACCGATTTCTCTCGTACCAAGATTTCGGGTTGCATCAATTCGCTCCTGACCAAGCGCATCATCGCGGTGAATAACTCGACCGAATACTCGGGCGGTCGGCGCGCGAAGTCGTTCCGGCTCAACGAGAAGCTGGGCTTGGTGGCGGGTGTGCAGATTGGAGCCACCAGCATTGATCTAGGCATCGCCGACTATGCCGGCCGGGTCTTGGCGCGCTACGAGGAGCCGGCTTCCGTCCGGGATGGACCAATCAGATCGCTGGGCAAGGCTTGCTCGCTCCTCGACAGGTTGCTCAAGGAAGGCAGTCTGGGCGACGGCGTGATAGACGGCATCGGGCTGGGAGTTCCCGGCCCTGTGGATTTCTCGGCTGGGACGGTGGTCTCACCACCCATCATGCCAGGCTGGGACGGCTATCCGATCATAGATACCGTGCAACAGTGGTTCCCATCCGCCAATGTCGTGGTGGACAATGATGTTAACGTGATGGCGCTCGGCGAGCTCAGCCTCGGGGCCGCCAAGGGTATTGAGAATCTCATCTTCGTCAAGATCGGCACCGGGATTGGTGCCGGGATCATTTGCCAGGGCAGGATTTACCGAGGCTCGAATGGTTGCGCCGGGGATATCGGCCATATCTGTGTCGACAAAGACGGGCCGGTCTGCCACTGTGGAAACCGGGGTTGCTTGGAGAGAATCGCCGCCGGGCCGGCCATTGCCGAACGGGCGCTTTCCGCCGCCCTGGCGGGAAATAGCAGGACTCTTTTGGATGCTTTTCACCAGAACGGAGACGTCCTGCGCGCAGAAGACGTTGGACTCGCTGCCCGGCAGGGTGATGCCGTGGCCTTGAGCGTGATTCGCGAGAGCGGGCAGCTTATCGGCGACGTGCTGGCAGGAACTCGTGAATTTCTTCAACCCCGACATGATTGTAATTGGGGGTAGGGTAAGCAATCTGGGAGATCTGCTCCTGTCCTCCATTCGCCAGGCCATCTTCAGTCGTTCTTTGCCCCTGGCCACTCGTAATTTGCAGATAGTCTTTTCCGGCATCGGCGAGGAATCGGGCATGTTCGGCGGGATCATCCTCGCCTTGAACTATCTATTCAACGTGGAGTCGGCCACGCGAGCTGATGTGCTTGGGGGCCGGAAAGTGGTGGAGCTGTCGTGAAGTTTGGCGTCAATACTTTTGTGTGGGTTTCTCCGCTTACCACGGCGGCCGTCCAGGACTTGGCGCCGAAGGTGCGGCGCATGGGTTTTGACATTCCTCGAGCTATCCGTCGAGAACCCCGCGTTGATTGACGTCGGGGCAGTCAAGCAGGTATTGACAGATGTGGGCCTCGACGCAATTGTTTGCGGCGCGTGGGGGCCCGACCGGAATATTTCCAGTGCGAGTCCCGACATTGCCGCTGCGTCCAAGACCTACATCCGCTGGCTCATCGACGCGGCCGCCGCTCTTGGATCGCACACTGTTTGTGGGCCCATGTACTCCGGTGTGGGGAAGGCGCATCTTGAACAAGAAGATGCCAGAAAACTGGAATGGAGTCGCGCTGTCGAAGGCGTGAGAGAGATGGCCGCCTATGCCATGCCTGCTGGCGTGCGCCTGGCTCTGGAGCCCCTGAACCGATTTGAGAACGACATGATCAACGTCGTTTCCCAGGGACTGGACTTTGTTGGCCAGGTTGGAATGCCGAACGTGGGCTTGCATCTGGATACGTTCCACATGCATCTCGAAGAGAAGAACAGCCCGGATGCCATCCGGGCTGCGGCAGACAGGATCTTCCATGTACACGCCTGTGAGAACGATAGGGGCGTGCCGGGCACGGGACAGGTGCACTGGCAGGAAGTCGGAGCGGCCCTCAGGGAAGTGCACTATGCGGGGCCTGTCGTGATCGAGTCCTTCACCGCTCAGGTGAAGGAGATTGCCAAGGCGGTCTGCATCTGGCGCGAAATCGCCCCCAGTCAGGACGCCATCGCCTCGCAGGGACTGGACTTCTTGAAGGCTCTCCTGGGATAACGCAGGACGGAAAGGATGATGCGGCTATGAGTCTGCAGCAGGAGCGTGGTGCCACGGGAGAGGCGTCGGGGCGGATGCCTCTGCTCGAGGTCAAGCACATCACGAAGCGCTTTCCGGGAGTGGTCGCACTGGACGACGTCAGCCTCGGGTTCCTGCCTGGAGAGGTTCACGCGGTCGTAGGTGAGAACGGAGCAGGCAAGTCCACTTTGATGAAGATCATGGCGGGCGCCTACGTCCCGGATGCAGGTGCGATCTACCTCGAGGGCAAGAAGGTGGCGTTTGCCCACCCAGTAGAGGCGCAGTCCGCCGGCATCAGCATCATCTATCAGGAATTCAACCTGCTCCCGGAGCGCACCGTTGCACACAATATCTTTCTGGGCCGCGAGCCCTCCAGATTCGGCGTCATCGACGTCGCCAAATTGAACGAGCAAGCCGCTGCCGTTCTGGGCGAGATCGGCTTGAAAAAGATGATCTCGCCAACGGCCGTGGTTAGCAGCCTTTCCGTCGCCGAGCAACAGCTCGTAGAGATTGCCAAAGCCATTTCGTTCAATGCCAAGGTTCTCATCATGGATGAGCCAACGGCGGCGCTGACTTACACCGAAGTGAAGCTGCTGGATGACCTGATCCACCGTCTGAAGAGACGCGGCATGGCGATCATTTTCATCTCGCACCGTTTGATCGAAGTCTTCGACATTGCTGAAAGGATCACGGTACTCAAGGATGGAAAATTCGTAACGACGGTCAAGAAGGATGAGGTCAAGCCCGCGGACGTGATCTTTCTGATGGTCGGGCGGACTCTCGACCACTATTTCCCGCCGCTCGGAAAGCGGGAGGATTTCGGCGAGGTGGTGCTACGGGTCAAAGACGCCTCCAACGATTTTCTCCGGGATATTAGCTTCGAGCTGCGGAGCGGAGAAGTGCTCGGCGTCGCCGGACTGCAAGGATCGGGGCGCACCGAGCTCGCTCAGGCGCTCTTCGGCGTGGTGCCATTCAAGTCGGGACTGATGGAACTGCATGGCAAGGCCAACGCCGTCAGGAGTCCAAACCGGGCCATCAAGAACAGAATGGGTTTCGTGACCGAAGACCGCAAGAGCGAAGGGATTGCACCACGGCAGCCGATCCGCGACAACATGCTCCTTACGGTCCGTTCGATCCAATCGGTGTTTGGAATGATTTTCAAGGACGGCATTGGCACATCCCGCCAACTGGTGCCCACGCTGGGGAAGAGGGTCGACATACGTACGGATTCATTCGATCGCCAGGCTCAGGATCTTAGCGGCGGTAATCAGCAGAAGGTTGTTCTCGCAAAATGGCTGGCCTCGGATGCGAACGTGTTCATATTCGATGAGCCCACCCGCGGCATCGACGTGGAATCCAAGGCCAGTATCCACGACATGATCCGCGACCTGACGAGGCAAGGAGTGGCTGTTCTCATGATTTCGTCAGAATTGCCCGAGATTGTCGGAATGAGCGATCGCATTCTGGTCATGTGCGACAGGCGCCTCGTTGGCGAACTGCCTGCAAAATCCCGCGAGCAGGAGATCATGCTCATGGCCGCCGGGCATGGGAGCGGCGAAGGCTCCACCCACGCCACGACAGCCGAAGGACAACAAGCCTGATGACCACCTCAGTATCTGCAAGTCGGCTCTCTCGGGTTCTCCGATCCATCCGCATCCCCCCGGTCTACGTATTCCTCATCGTCGTCTTCCTGTTTGGAGGGATCCTCGATCAGACGCTCTCCGACGGCCAGATCTTTACCAACCCCGCCATCATGCTGAACATTGTGGTCCGGTCGGTCGCGCTGGGCATCGTATCGGTCGGTCAAACCCTGGTCATCATTGGCGCGTCGCTCGATCTGTCCGTGGCCTACACGATCAGCATTACCGCGGTGATGTCTTCGTACATCATGCAGGGCAACCCCGCCAACGTGCCCGTGGCAATTGCGGCGGTCTTCGGGATTGGTGCGGTGATTGGCCTCGTGAACGGCCTGATTGTCACCAAGTTGCAGGTTAATCCCTTCATCGCCACCCTCGGCACAAGTTTGATCATTGCCGGCGTCATCAATGCCACTTTTTCCAACTACACAGGTAGTGTCCCGCCCGAGTTTCAGTATTTTGGATACGGGACGATCGGTCCTGTGCCGGTCTCCATCCTGGTGCTGATGCTGATTGTCATCGCGGGCTGGCTTCTGCTGACACGTACCAGGTTCGGCTCGCACCTTTATGCCGTCGGCGGCAACGCCGAAGTCGCCAGGCTTTCCGGTTTGCGTACCGATCGCGTCTTGATCGGCGCGCACGTTCTGTGCAGCCTTACGGCAGTGTTGACCGGCGTCTTTCTCGTCAGCCAGATGCAGTCCGGCGCTCCTTGGGTCGGCCCGAATGGCGTCTACGACTTGAACTCTATTGCGACGACGGTCGTCGGCGGAACCGCCCTCGCTGGCGGCAAGGGCGGCGTTTGGGGCACCCTTGCCGGCGTTCTCATCTTTGGTGTGCTGGATACCACCTTCAACCAGCTTGGGGTGAATCCTTATCTGAAGATCGTATTGCAGGGTGCGATTGTGGTACTGGCCGTGGCGAGCTACACCTTCCGCTCGAACAAGGACGCGGCCTAAAAAGGCAATCCTATGACATCAACAGCTGTGAGCGTTCCGGGAGGACTGAACCGAGGCCTTCATTCCCTGTGGGCTTTGGCCAGGCGCATACCGCCCGTTTACTATATTTTCCTTGCTGTCTTCATCTCTCTGGGGCTGCTCAATCACACTGGCTACCAGACCACGAATGGAATCATGACCTTCCTGCGCCGCTCCTCTCCGCTCGGCGTGCTTGCCATCGGGGAGATGATGGTCCTGGCTCTGGGAGGCTTTGATCTCTCAATCGGCTCGATTGTTACCATGGTGGTCCTGGTCAGCTCGCTCCTGCTCAACAATGATCCCGCCAAGGCGTACTCCACCATCGCAATCATGCTGGGGCTCGGGGCGCTCATTGGACTGACCAATGGCCTTGTCGTTAGCTACTGGCGCGTGCCATCCTTCATCGTGACGCTGGGCATGATGTTGCTGGTTCGGGGAGGCGCTCTCTATTGGGTCGGCGGAGCGCCCCGAGGCTACCTGACGGACAACTGGCGCGCCTTCGGTCGGAACTACTTCGAGAACGTTCCCTTGGTTGGCAGGTTTCCGATCGCGCTCTTGGTCCTGCTGGTGATTGCCGCAATCTCGTATTTCTTGTTCCATCGCAGCAATTTTGGCAAGCAGATCCTTGCGATCGGGGACAACGTCCGGGCCAGCCAGCTTTCCGGAGTGCGGGTGCGCTTGATCCGCATCATTACCTTCACGCTGTGCTCCATGTTTGCGGTTATCGGCGGCGTGATGATCGGTGGATACGGTGGCGTCAACGTCACCATCGGGGAAGGCTTGGAGTTGCAGACGATCGCCGCCTGCGTGGTTGGGGGAGTCATACTTCTCGGCGGCAAGGGTTCCGTGCCCGACGCCATCTTTGGCGCCTTCACAATGCAGGCGATCGTGGACCTGCTCAATCTGTTGGGTCTGCCCAAACCGTACAAGGATGCTGTTCAGGGAATAATCATCATCGCCGCCGTGGCATACAGCGCCCTGCACACGCGCAGGAAGCGCTAGGTTCGAACGGAGGGCGCTTGTGAGACTGATGGGAAATTCGTCGGATGATGAGGACAAGGAGGTGATGTATCCGCATCAGAAACAAGGCAGAGAAAGCCGAAGACAATCGCACCATCACGCAAGCACACTTGTAAAGGAGAGTTGAAAGAAATGAACAAAATCTTGATCGCGCTCGTAGCGCTGACGATGCTTCTCACGGCCTGCGCCCCCGCAGCGCCTGCGGCTCCTGCTGCTGGCGCGCCCGCGGCAGCACCGGCCGAAGCCGGCAGCCCCGGCCTTCAGATGGACAGCGCAAAAGTGGCGGCACAGTTCTTCACGGACGCCGACTACCAGAAGTCGCTGGACTTCATGAAGCAGGCGCCCTTAAACCCGAACGATCCGATCTACCTGCAGTATCTTGAGGCGAACCCGACCAATATCTCGAAGTTCTCGCAGTATGCCTCGTTCGCCGCGAAGCAGCCGCCGTACAACATTTGCTTCTCCAACGCTGGCGTCAACAACCCGTGGCGGGTCGTTGGTTACGTCGACATGCGAGAGCAGGTGGAGGAACTCCGCGCCCAGGGTTTGGTGAAGAACTTCTATCATCTCGATGCCCAGGGCAACGATGCCAAGCAGATTGCCGACATCCAGGACATCATCAACACCCCTGGAAAGTGCGACATCTTGATCGTGGCTTCGAACACCAGCGACGCCCTCACCCCCATCGTTGAGAAGGCTTGCGCGGTGATGCCGGTTGTGCAGTTTGACCGCTTTGCGCAGACCGACTGCCCGGTGGTTTCCGAGCGAACGATCGGTGGCTATGCATTCGGCATTACTGGCGCTCAGTTCATTGTCGACAGCCTGCCCGAGGGTGGCAATGTTCTTGCCTTCCGCATCCTGCCCGGCGTAGACGTGCTCGAGCAGCGTTGGGGAGCCGCCCGCAAGATCTTTGAGGCGAACCCCAAGTTCAATGTCATCGGCGTGGAATTTGTCGGCTATGACAGCTTCAAGGCCAATACCGTCGTCAGCGACTACCTGGCGAAATTCGGCCACATCGACGCGGTCTGGATGGATGCGGGCGGCACGGCCGTCACGATTCTCGAAGCCTTCAAGGATGCTGGCGCCCCCTATCCCAAGGCCATGGTTGGTGAGGATCAGGAAGACTACCTGCAATACTGGAAGGCCAACAACCTGAACGCCATTGCGCCTTCATTCCCCACGTACCAATGGCGCACCGCCGTTCTGGCCTCTGTTATGTTCCTGCAGGGCAAGGACGTCCAGCACCACTGGACCATGCCCCAGCCCGAAATCACCAGCGCCAATCTCGACAAGTACATCAATTCGGCCATGCCTCCTCTGCACTATGCTCTTTGCGGATGCGAGGACATGACCAACTACCCGGCCGCCTGGGAGAACGTGGACATCAACAAGTACAAGGATGTTCCCTAGGGACTAAGTCGTAGACGGCTTGATAATCGGGCCCGCTCGAGTTTCGGGCGGGCCCGGTTTCATCCGGCGGATTTCCATGAAAGGAACAGGAAACCCATGATCGAAATCGGCTTCCATACGGATGCCTTCAATAGTAGCTATTGGAATTTTGAGCAATGTCTCCAGTGGGCCCAGAAGAATGACGTCCATTGGATAGAATGCGGCATGGTTGATGGCGTGAGCTGGATCCACGGTCTGGGTTATCAGCCACACGTCGCCAGTTGGGAAGATCCCATCATGTGGCGCGAAAAGGCGGCCAAGTACGGCGTCCGCTTCTCTCAGATCGACGCGGCCTTTCCCCTGTCCCTGCCGGAAGGTGCCACCCTCGGCGTGGAGTACGCCAACCGCACCATTCGCTGGGCATATCTTGCCGGTTGTGATCATATCGATACCACCGACGATCGCTTTGCCCCCAAAGGCGTCACCGACGATCAGGCGCTCGAGACCATGAAGAGATCGTACGGCCAGATTATGGAGGTGGCGGAACGCTACAAGACGATCATCGATATCGAGCCGCACGGGTACTACACGACCAAGCCCCAGTTCATGGAAAAGATGCTGGCCTTTGTTGACAGCCCGTATCTCCGCATGAACATGGACACCGGCAACACGTTCATCGCCGGTCAGGATCCGGTTGCCTTCCTGCGGAAGTTCGGTGATAAAGTCAGCCATGTCCATGTCAAGGACGTAAGCCAGTCGCTGGCTGCGTCTCTGCGAGGCGAATTGACGGGAATTGCTGTGAGCCAGTGCGCCATTGGCGAGGGCGTCAATAAAGACAACATTGAGAGATGCTTCGATATCCTCGTCGATCTCAATTACGACGGCGTTGTTAGTCTGGAGTGTGAGGGGCAGGGCGGTCCGATGATTGAAAAGAGCCTCGCTTTCGTGCGCCCCCTGGTGGACGCCGCCAACAAGCGCATGCTGGCCAAATAGCAGGACGGATTCGAGCCTCTGCACAGGAACGGAGGGAATAGAATGGCGAAAGTAATGCTTGGCGTGAACATGGAATTCGTTCGGCACCATGACAAGCCGTTCGAATGGGGTGTAGCCAAGGCCGCAGAAATCGGCTACGAGTACATTGAACCGATGGTCCACTGGGGTCGCGAACTCCTAAGCGAAGCGCGCTATTTCCACAGCGTCTCCATGTACGACGATCCGCGTTGGGCCAGGGACTTATGTGAGAAATACAATATCAAGATGTCGGGGCTCTCCAGCCACACGCCCCTCTGCAAGCCGGAGATTAGCGTCGAGTACCTGAAGCAGGCAATTCGTTGGGCCTCAGATGCGGGGGCGCCCGTGGTCAACACTGACGAAGGTCCCAAGCCTGACTGGACGACCAGGGAGCTGGATTATCAGCTTATGACGTACACGCTGACGGAAGCCTCAGTGGTCGCCGAGCGATACGGCATCAAGATCGGCCTGGAACCACATCAACAATATAGTAAGTCTCAGGAAGGACTCGACAGCATCTATGACCTGGTCAAGTCGCCAGCCATCGGCATCAACTACGACACCGGCAACAGCTTTCTCGCCGGCACGACGGATACCTATGACTGGCTCACGCACGTCAAGGACCGCCTGATCCACCTGCATGCGAAAGACATCAGTTTTTCTCAGAGTGGTGAAGAGCGCGGCAAGGTGACCGGGACTCCGGTAGGCTGCGCTTGCGGCGACGGCGTCGTGGATTGGAAGCGTGTCATTGACATCGTCAAGACTTGCCCGATCGACATCGTGTTCAGCGTGGAGTGTGGCACCGTCCCGGATGCCGAACGGAGTTTCGAGTACCTGAGCAAGCTGATCTAGAGCCGTGCGGTGCTGCGCCGCACTCGATCTCTATGGTCGGCGTGCATCCACGCCGGCAGACCTGCGCGTCTTGAAGAGCACTGTCCGGATGTTTGACCACCGTCGGTCAGCTCAGCGCTCTCATCCGCCGGGCGCAGGGCTGACACTTAGCAAAGAGGGCGGTTCGTTCCGGAACCGCCCTAAGCCTATCCCACGTGGGCACCTCCACACTTGGGACGCGCCCTTCTTTGGTTCTTCCAGACCGGGACCCCGATTGGTCTGGCGCTTGATTCAGCCCTTTTGCTCGGCTGTTACCGTGCATATCGCCGACACCGGCGACAGGGCATGCACTCGGTCTTTCACGTCTACAATCGTTACCCCGCCCCGATTTCACTTTCCAGATCCGTGATCTGCTTCAGTAAGTCCAGCGTCTCCTGCGCCTCCGGCTCACTCAGTAGGCTGAGCGCAAAACCCACATGGATGATGCAATAATCCCCGGCCTTGGCTTCGGGAACATAGTCAAGGCATGCCTCGCGGAAAATTCCGCCAAAGTCTACCTTCGCCATCCTGAGGCCGGCCTTCTCGTAGATCTCCACAATCTTGCCAGGAACGCCTAAGCACATATCAACCTCTCAGGGGGCAGCGCGGTTGGCTGCCTCTTTGATTTGAGTTCGGTCCGCTTCTCGGATCCTTCTTTCATGCCGCCGCCTCGCGCACGGCCTGGTCCGACACCCACCTGATCCAGTCATCCAGACCTTCTTGGGTTCGGCACGAAACGGGGAACACCTGCAGGCCTGGGTTCAGGCTCTCGACCCCGCGCCGGAAATACTCCATATCAAATTCCACGTACGGCAGGAGATCTACTTTGTTTATGATGAGTGCATCCACCCCGCGGTACATGCCCGGATACTTGTAGGGTTTGTCGTCGCCTTCCGGGATCGAAGCAATCAGGACCGATTTGTGTGTCCCCAGGCGAAACTCCGCAGGGCACACCAGATTGCCGACGTTCTCGACAATCAGCAAATCCAAGTCAGTCAGTTCCAGCTGATCCAGCGCCCCGCGCAGCATAACCGCGTCCAGGTGGCATTCACCACCGGTGTTGATCTGCACCGAAGCCTGTGCCCCGGCGGCCGCGGCTCGATCGGCATCCAGGGATGTAGCGATATCGCCGTCCACGACGGCCACGCGCAGTCTCCCCTGCAAACGCGGGAGCGTCTGTTCGATCAGGGACGTTTTGCCTGCACCAGGCGATGCCATCAAATTGACCGAAAACACGCCCGCCGCGTCAATGCGCCGCCTGTTTTCCTCGGCCAGGTGGTCGTTTGCGTTCAGGATGTTTTCGACGACCGGAATCCTCTTGGTCATTCGGCAACCCGCTCGTCTACGTCGATGGCTTCCAGTGAAAACTCCTCACCCGCCACGATCCTGGCTCCCGCGCTTCCGCACTCAGGGCAAGCCAGCTCGTCTTCCGTGGGATGATACTTTGCGAGGCACGACAGGCACAGCAGCTCCGCGGGTACGCGGCGGAAATGAAGCTGGGCTCCCTCCGCAGGGGTTCCCTTTGCCAGGATGTCCCAGTAGAACTGCACGGATTCATCTACGTTCGTGGAAAGTTCTCCCATAACCAGGTGGATATCTGTGATCCGCTGTGCGCCTGCTTCCTGCGCGCGTCGCAGGGCGATTTCCAGGATGGCTTGCGTGACGGGCAATTCGTGCATCCTACTGTTACGCTTCTTTCAATTGAGCTTCGGTTGCATGATGGACTGCTGTTTCTCTGCTTCGCCGGTGGACGCCAACCTCAGGCCCTTTTTGCCGATACGTCGTGTCGCCATCCGTTGACCGGCGCATGCCCCAGGCCCAAGGGACTACTGGAGATGCCAAGCCCGGGCTGGCGCCCTCGCCAGTGATCGAAAGCGTGAGGCACAGCCGGACCAATCCTCCATGACATTGTCGCTCAAAGTCTCTAGGCAGGTCACTGCCCTTTGTCAACCAATCTGGTGACAGACGTCTTAATTACTCCGTCGACGCTTCCGGCCCTCGGGGCGACCCGTCCCGGCGCAACAAAGACTGCTGTATCGGCGCCCTCCAGGGGCCGCTACGCCAAGTCGCCGACAGCTTCGAGTCAGCCGCCGTGCCTTCAGGCTATACTTTGACATCACCTTGCAGAGCTTGCGCCGTGCCAGCCAGCTCTTGCGGCGGATGCTCCGTCCGATGGAGATCACATGCTTCGAACACCCCAGAATCACATCTCCCACCTCCGATCCAGTAGCGTCGCGCACGAAGTGGCTTGTCCTTGTCGCTGTCGGCGTCGGTACCTTCATGTCGGCCCTCGACGGGAGCGTCGTCAACACGCTATTACCTGTCATCCAGGGGTACTTCCACAGCGACGTGGCGACCGTCGAATGGGTGGTCACGGTCTATCTTCTTGTTGTGAGCGGGCTGTTGCTGAGTTTCGGCCGCCTTGGTGATCTGAGAGGCAACAAGGTCGTGTACCTCTGGGGATTCTTGATCTTTGTCCTGGGCTCGGCGCTTTCGGGCCTGGCGCCCACTGCAAGTTATCTGATTGGCTCTCGGGCGTTCCAGGCCCTCGGAGCTACGATGCTGTTCGCGAATTCACCCGCGATTCTGACCAAAGCATTCCCGGCCGCGCAGCGCGGTCAGGCCCTCGGATTGCAGGGCACCATGACATACCTTGGACTCAGTACGGGCCCTTTCCTTGGCGGCTGGCTGGCCGACACCTTCAGCTGGCACGCTGCATTCTTCATCAACGTTCCTATCGGGCTGCTGGCCACATGGCTGAGTTGGAAGGTCATTCCGACGGACAACCACGCTGCACACGAGGAACGCTTTGATCTGATCGGCGCCTCCGCTTTCACATTGGGTCTCGTCGCTCTCTTGTTTGCTTTGAACCAGGGAGAGAGCTGGGGATGGTTGTCTGCGCCGACGTTAGGTCTCCTTGCCGGATCAATTCTGTTCCTCGGACTGTTTGTATGCATCGAGCGCCGCGCACAATCTCCGATGCTGGATCTGAGCCTCTTCCGCAGTCGCGTCTTCAACCTGGCCGCCATCACCCCTGTGCTCAACTACATTTGCGTGTATAGTGCCCTCTTTCTCATGCCCTTCTATCTCATTCAGGCGCGCGGATTGGGCGCTGCGCAGGCTGGACTGATTCTGACGGCCGAACCGTTGGTCATGGCGCTCATGGCTCCCGTCGCGGGCACACTGTCCGACCGGATGGGTTCGCAAATACCGACCACGTTGGGCATGCTCATACTTGCGGCGGGCCTCTACATCCTTACCCTCATGACCCAGTCATCGCCCTTGGGCCATGCGGTCCTGGGTCTGGCCGTGAGCGGCGTGGGCATCGGGCTCTTCGTCGCTCCGAACAACAGCGCGCTAATGGGTGCTGCGCCGCGGAACCGTCAAGGCATCGCAGCCGGTGTATTGGCCTTGGCTCGCAATGTGGGCATGGTATTGGGGATTGGTCTGAGCGGAGCCATCTTCACGACATTCCTCGGCCGTGGCGACCCCGGCGCACCCAGCGTTCTGGTTCCGGCCATCAGGGCCGGCTTCTTGTTTGTCTCCGGCGTGGCTCTCTTGGCTGCTGTCCTGTCCTTCGCCCGCGGGGATGATCGTCCCGATGCAGCCTCCCGACGGGGCGGGGTTCAGTAGAGCCACAGGCGTGCCGCCCGTCCGTGCCGATGGAGGCGGATGCAATTCGTCTTTCTAGCGCCCGACCCGTGAGCCCGACCCATCGCTGCCTCATCCCCCCGGCGGATGTTGACAATTGGACATATGTTCTATATACTGCAGGGGTGCCGCCTTCGCTGCTGATCGTTCACGACTTTTGGCCCTGGATGCCACCGATCCTCGGCATCGTAGGCCCTCACGTCGCGATGCCGGCTAGCCGGTTTCGTTCCTCTTTCGTTTCGCGAAACGAGTGATGTTGCCGCGGCCTTGTGGGTTGGCTCGTTCTTTCGTGTATCCGTACAGAAAGACGCCAATCGAAGTATGCCTCTCGGGACAGGCGACCGCATTTTTGGGCGAACTGTCCGGCTTCGCCTCGCAGGCGCCGGTTTCTGGCCACGAGGCAAGATGCCGCGCCCCTGTCATCTCGTGACGGGCATTCTGCCACCATGGTTGGCGGTCAACCCCTCAACCCGTAAGTCCTGTTGACCAGCCCTTCTTTTGCTCTTACAATACTGCAGCCCATGAACTTGGCCGCGCAGTTTGCCGGTTTCTTCCGTCCCGATCACGATCCTCCGTTCAGTCGCCGCCGCGCGCCTGATTGGCCTTAGATAACGGTCTACCCTTGGATCGGAGGATTTACCAATGCCTACCCCTATCGTTTCCAGGCGAGCTCCTGCCTACGCAGACATCCCGGATGAGAAGTGGAATGATTGGCGCTGGCAGCTCAGCCACCGCCTTAACTCCGTTGACGAAATCGACCAGATTGTCCCGCTGACACCATCTGAGCGTAAGGCCCTGCTAACCAGCGGCCTGTTCCGCGTCGATATCACGCCCTATTTCATCTCCCTTATCGACCCGACAGATCCGTCTGACCCGGTTCGTAAGCAGATCATCCCGACCGATGCGGAAATCTCCCCGTTCACCGGCATGATGGAAGACTCGCTCGCCGAGGACCGTCACTCCCCGGTGCCCGGGCTCGTGCACCGCTACCCGGATCGTGTCCTTATGCTGGTGACGACGCAGTGCGCCTCCTACTGCCGCTACTGCACCCGGTCCCGCATCGTTGGAGATCCGGGACAAACGTTCAGCCGCAAAGAGTTCGAGATGCAGCTGGATTATCTGAGGCGCACTCCTCAGGTGCGCGACGTGCTGCTCTCCGGCGGTGATCCCCTGGTCCTCGCCCCCAAGATTTTGGAGGAGATCCTTACGCGCCTGCGGGAGATTCCGCATATCGAAATCGTTCGCATCGGCTCGCGAGTGCCTGTTTTCATGCCGATGCGTATCACCACCGAATTGTGCGAGATGCTTGCCCGGTTCCATCCGCTTTGGCTCAACATTCATGTGAACCACCCCAACGAGATTACGCAAGAACTTGCCGACGCCTGCGATCGCATGTCGCGTGCCGGCATTCCCCTTGGAAATCAATCCGTCCTGCTTGCCGGCGTGAACGATTGCGTTCATATTCAGCGCGAGCTTGTCCAGAAACTGACCCGCATCCGTGTGCGCCCCTATTACCTCTATCAGTGCGATCTGGTCGAGGGCGCCGGTCACTTTCGCACGCCGGTCGCCAAAGGGATTGAGATCATCGAGGGCCTGCGCGGGCATACGTCCGGCTACGCCGTGCCGCAGTTCATTGTGGATGCTCCGGGCGGCGGCGGCAAGATCCCTCTGATGCCGAACTATCTGCTGTCCGAATCGGACCACAAGGTCATCGTGCGCAACTACGAAGGGTACGTGACGACGTATGAGGAGCCAACCGAGTACGCCCCTCACGATCCCAAGACCTGCAAGTTCTGCCAGAATAAGCGCCCGGAGCCTGGACAAGAGGGTCTCACCGGTCTGCTCGACGGCCAGGACATGTTCATCAAGCCTCTTGGCTTCGACGATATCCATGACCGGCATGGCATTCAACATCGGCTGAAAGACGAGAAGAAGTGGCTGCCCTTGGGCATCGGTTCGGGGGAGCCGAATCCAAAGTAGCGGATCGACTTGGTTCCGAGAGGGCAGCCGTCTGAGTAAGGAGAGGATGATGCGAAACCGACCTGCGGCATTGCAAACCTACCATCACGCGACCTTGGCTTTGTTGCTGGCCGCGGCCCTGCTTGCGGCCTGTGCACCGGGCGCTTCGCCCGAGCAAGTTCAAATGCAGGTCGCGACCGGGGTGGCCCAGACCGTGGAAGCGCAAAATGGCATGGCAACTGCGGTAGCGCTGACCGTCACGGCGATGGCGCCCACCGTTACACCCACCCCCGTGCCGACTGAAATTCCGCTGAGCATACCCACGCTCACGCCCGTGGTTCCCACGGCTACGGTATTCGCCGCTCTCCCGTCTACCGGCAGCGGCGGAGGGGGCGGAGGGGGCTCAAGCAGCAAGGCGACGTATGCCTGCGATGTTCAAACGAGACCCTTCGACAACACGGCTTACAAACCTGGCGACCCATTCGATATCAAGTGGGTGATCACGAACACCGGTACGGCTACGTGGGCGGCCGGCAAGGACCTGGACTACTTCAGTGGCCCGCACCTGACGACACGCGGGGGCGTTCAGCTCCCTGAGATGAAATCTGGCGATACCTACACTTTGACGGCCGATGCCAATGCCCCCGCCGAGAAGGGTTTCTATGTGATGACCTGGAAAGTGGAGGGTGGGTTCTGCTATCCGTACGTGGCGATCTACTCCGGCAAGTAAGGCGGCGGCAACGGGGATGGTTCAGCCGCTGTCCTTCGGGGAGGCGCACACGAGGATGCACACACGACGAGTCGTGCTGATAGGCATGCTCGGCATTCTCATGAGCGGCTGTGGTACATCCGTCCTGCTGCCATCCTCCGCGGGCGGGTCCACCTCGGTCCCCGGTATGGTGGAGACGATTGTCGTTGCCACGGCCGGTGCTGCCGCCACTCGGACCGCAGAGTTGATCCCACCCACAAATACTGCAACTTGGACCCCACTTCCGACTCACACGCCGAGCCTGACGCCGACACCAAGTCCGACTTTCATCTTCATCATCGGCAAGACGAAAACGCCGACGCGTACGCCGTCTCCGGTGTCGGCGGCCAGCGCAACCGATACTCCATCACCCTCCAACTCCCTGGATGGTTGCGTCCTGCTCTCTCAAACTCCGGACGACGGCAGCCATTTTGCTTCCAAGGCCAACTTCACCACTGCCTGGAAGGTCAAGAATACAGGTTCCTCTACCTGGTATTCGGATAGCGTGGACTTCACTTATGTGAGCGGCACCAAGCTGCACAAGAAACAGCTTTACGATCTTCCAACCGATATTCCGTCAGGCGAATACGTCACGTTGAACGTTGCGATGACGGCTCCGAAGGCCGATGGTACGTACTACACGACGTGGTCGCTCCGCCGGGGCGAGTCGTACTTCTGCCACGTGAATCTGACGATACGCGTGCCGTGAACTAGGGCAGCGCGTTCGGGACCCGCCCGTGGAATGGGCACCCTCAGGAGGGCCAGGCGCATCGGCACATTCTTAGCTCCACCGGCTGCCGCGAGGGGGAATAAATGGACTATCTATCTGGGGACCGCTGTGAGGGTAGTGGGATCGTCAACGCCCCTCAGCAAATCGGGCGCCGGCCTCAGGTTGTATCGAACAGGTATCGGCAGTATGCGCCGCGTAATCCCGGGTCCCAGGGGCCCGCGGCAAGGCCCTTCCACAAAGCGCCTGCAAAGCGGCAGGCGGCTGTGTTATCCTTGAGAGGAGTACTGTTGCGGAAGGTAAGCCCGGCGTAAAGCGACGCCGGACACCCCGTCCTTCAGGGAGGTGGACATGAGATCACAGTATCGACTCGCTCTCTTGCTGGGCTTGGCCTCGCTGGTAGCGAGCGGCTGCGTGATATCCATTAGGATCCCCTCCTCGCCCGGACTGCCGGGCGCCTTCTCAGGGAACATCAATACCATCATTGCCGCAACGGCGGCCGCTGCTCAGACTCAAACGGCGGAGCTCTTGGGGCCCTCGCTTACGCCAACCTGGACTCCGCTCCCTACTCACACGCCAAGTCTTACTCCATCCCCAACTCCAACGTTCATATTCATCATTGGTGGTGGGCACACGCCGGTGAATTCGGCCACTCCAGGCGGCGGCGTCATCACCTGGACGAACACCCCTTCTCCATCGGACAGGTTGGATGGCTGCATCCTCCTTTCGCAGACCCCGGCGGACGGCACCCACTTCGCCGCCAGGGCAAGCTTCACTGTTGCCTGGAAGGTGGAGAACACGGGATCTGCAGTTTGGCGGAAAAACACCGTTGATTTCGCATACTACAGCGGCACAAGGATGTACACGAAGCAAGTGTATTCGCTGCCGGTCGATATTCCGCGTTGGGAATACGTAACCTTGAAGGTGCCCATGACCGCGCCGAGAAACTCAGGCACCTATCGGACGGTCTGGTCGCTTCGGCGAGGGCAGGTTGCCTACCCAAACCCCAGTACCGATACTTTTTGTCATGTGGATCTGACGATACGGGTGCCATGAATGGGCCCGTGGCGCGCAGCTTCTTGTCCTAGCGGCGTGCGGCGCGCATGACCATGAAGAAGATCCTGCCGCTGCTGCTCAGCGCCGGCGTCATCGTCATGACAAGCTGTGATCTGTTGGCGTCCTCGTTTCCCACCCATCACTACCGTGCCCTACTTGACAGCTCTGCCTGCAATGCCGACCGATGGCGGCCTCGCGACGCAGACCGCAATTCCCGCGACAGGCACGCCGCGCACCCAGCCTGACGCCGCCAGCCCACTAGCGGCCGTGAGCGCATCACCCGACGGTCACGCTGACACCCTTCTTGGGCGCCGCCGCTGGAGATTTGGATTGCAAGCTGCTCTCGCAGTCGGTGCGCAATGGTGCGCACTTTGCGCCAACGGAGCGCTTCAGCATTGGCTGGAAGGTGAGGAATAGCGGAGCGCTCACTTGGGATGCAGGCAGTGTCTACTTCGCGTACTTTAGCGGCAGCAGAATGGACCGCGAAGATCTGTACGCGTTGCCGGAGAGCGTAGACCCAGGCAACACCGTGGCGTTGAGCGCCAGCATGGCTGCCCCAAAGCGGTCCGGGCGGCTACACAACGACCTGGGCCCTCCGACGAGGAGACAATCGATTTTGCCGTGTAAGTTTGACAATCTACGTGCCCTGATTCGGAGCGTCGCATCCAGACCAAACAAAGAGAGAGGTGGTCGTCCGTGACCGCCTCTGCTTTTTGGTGCCCGCGCCCATGTTCCGCGATTGCTGTTGGGACTGGTAGCAACTTGACCGGCTAACCGCGAAGCACGGCCCCAAGCTCCTCCGCCAGGCGGGACACGATCCTCTTGCGAATTGCTGCCGCCTCCTCGTCTGTCATTGTGTGGTCAGCCGCCTGGTACGTGAGGCTGTACGCCAACGATTTCCTACCCACATCAATCTGCTCTCCCCGATATAGGTCGAATAGTCGCACGTTTTCCAGTTGAGCCCCCCCGGCCTCACGGATGAGCGCCTCCACACGCGCGGCCGGGACGCCCGCATCAACGATGATAGCGATGTCCTCCAGGACTGGTGGGTACTCTGGCACAGCGTTGACTTCCTGGTGGACGGCGCGTTCGCGCAGTAGATCAACATCAATTTCCGCGACGAGAACCGGGGCGCTCCCAAAGTCGTATCTCTGCTGGACCGCCGGATGCAGCTCGCCGAAAGTTCCCACGACCTCGTCTTGGAGTCTGATTTCGGCCGCCTTGCCTGGATGGAGGTACACGGCCGAGCTGATCGGCACGAAGGATACTTCCCCGACGTGCAGCCCGCTTATCAGGTGCTCGATTACACCTTTGAGATCGAAGAAATCAAACTCCGGAACGTCGTCAAGATCCCAGGCGCGCGCGAACCTTGCGCCGGTCATCGCCAGAGCGAGCCGACGTGCTTCCTTCGGGAGGTCGTCGCCTTGCGGCTCGAAGACCGGTCCGATTTCGAAGAATGCAAGGCTGTCCCTGGCTCGGATATTGCGCTCCACGTCGTCCAGCACAGACGCCAGGACGCTGCGCCTCAGGACACTCTTGTCGGGAGCCACCGGATTGGCAATCCGCACGTGTTGTCCCGCGATGCCCAGGCGCTCCTCGCGGTCGCTCGACGTCAGGCGGTAGCTGACCACTTCATCGAATCCGAGGGCGACCAGCAAGTCTCGTAGGCCTTCTTCCCACTCGTGAACTCGGTTGCCCACCTGTGGCGGGAGGGGGTCTGCCATGTTGGTCGACGGAATGTGATCGTAACCCACCAAACGGGCGATTTCCTCCATGACATCAGCCAGACCGATGATTCCGTCTCCGATGTCCAGACGGTGGGGTGGGCCGGTCACCACAATTCTCGATTCCGCAGCGGCCGCTGGCGCACCTCTCTTTGGCTTCTTGGCATTGCCAGCTTTCTTGGCCTCGGGGCTCTATGACTTTGCACTTGAATTCCAGCGCCGTTAGAAGACGAACGATTTCCCGAGCGGGCAGATCAATTCCAAGGAGACGTTGGACGTCGCCGGTCGTGAACGACACCGTCGAAACCTTGGGCTTGGCTGCGTATTTGTCGACCAGCCCCGGGGCGATATCGCCGCCCGCCCACTTCGCCATCAGCTGAAGTCCGCGCCGCACCCCGGTCTCTGCCAAGGCCGGGTGCACGCCCCGTGAGAATCGAAAGGAGGCCTCCGACGGCAGATTGTGTTCCTTGGCGGTGCGGCGGATGTTTATGTAGTCCCACGCCGCGCCTTCCAGCAAGACGGCACGAGTGTCCTCCGTGACCTCGGATTCCGCTCCGCCCATCACGCCGGCGATGCTGAGCGGTCCGGCCTCGTCGCAAACCAACACGTTGAGGGACGAGAGCTTGCGCTCGACCCCGTCAAGTGTGGTCAATGCCTCCCCGCTCTTTGCCCTTCTGGTCAGAATCTTGATTTTCGATGCACCTGCCCGCCTCTTGAGCACATCGTAGTCGAAGGCGTGCAGGGGCTGGCCCATTTCGAGCATGGCATAGTTGGTGGCATCGACGATGCCATTGATCGGTCGCATCCCCGCGAGTTTCAGTCGGCGTTGGGTCTCATACGGGCTTGGCTGGATTCGAACGCCGCGGATCAGGCCCAGCACGAACCTGGGATTGAGCTGTGCATCTTGGATCTCCACGCTTGCCAGGCTCTTGATTGAGAGCCCACGGGTCGCGTACTTCGGACTGGGTTGACGCAGTTTGCGGCCCGTCAATGCTGCCAGCTCTCGAGCCACCCCGAGGACGCTTGCGTCCCGCGCCATATTTGGCAATACGTCGATCTCCAATACGGCGTCGCCCATATAGTCGACCAGGGGCACGCCGACCGGCGCGCTCGGTTCGAGCAGAATGATGCCCTCGTGGTCTTGCGAAATGCCGAGTTCTTTTTCCGAGCAAACCATGGAGTAAGACTCGACGCCGCGAATTTTGGCCCGCTTGAGGGTCGTGAGCTGCAAGGTCTCAGCATGACCGTCGTAGATCAGAGCCCCTTCCTTGGCGTAGGCAACCTTCAGGGGCTCCGGTAGTCTGCCCTGCCCCTTGAGGCCAAAGATGTTGGGCGCTCCGGTCAAAACCGTATGCGCCCGCTCGCCGTCGAAGAGATCCAACAACGTCAGCCGATCCGCGTTGGGGTGAGGCCGCACTTCGCGCACCTCGGCGACCACGATCTTCTCCCTATCCCATGAGATACCGCTGGTCTTGAATTCCTGTGGCGCGCCCTCAATGCGTTCCGGCATGGGCAGGCCGCAGTAAGTGATTTCACTCACTTCCAATCCGGCCAGTGTAAGCCGGCGGGCGATTTCTTCAACCGCCAGACCCTCAAGTTCGACAAAGTCGCGCAGCCATGACAAGGGAATCTTCATGCCAGCCTCTTAGAATTGTTCCAGGAAACGGATGTCGTTTCCCCAGAAGTATCGAATGTCCTCGATGCGATGGCGCAGCATCAATTGCCTCTCCGGCCCCATGCCAAAAGCGAAGCCCGTGAAGCGTCGGGGGTCGTAGCCGCCATTCTGCAGCACCGTGGGGTGAACCATCCCTGAGCCCAGGATCTCCAGCCATCCGGAACGCTTGCATACGGCACATCCTGTTCCGCCGCACACGAAGCACTCCACGTCCATCTCCGCCGAAGGCTCCGTAAATGGGAAGTAGGAGGCGCGAAAACGCACGCGCGCGGCCTGCCCGAACATCCGGCGGGCAAAGTTGGTCAGCGTGCCCTTCAGATCGCTGAAGGTGATGTGCTCGCCGACCGCCAGCCCTTCCACTTGATTAAACTGGACCTCTGAGCGCGCCGTGATTTGCTCATGCCGAAAGCACATGCCGGGAAGTGCGATCCTTATCGGCGGTGGGTTCTTTGGATTCAGCGCCGAGAACTCGCGCATGGCCCGAATCTGGCCCGGCGAGGTGTGTGTGCGCAACAGTATCGGATTGTCGCCCCGACCCGTGGTCTCTACATATAGCGAGTCCTGCATCTCCCGCGCCGGGTGGTGTGGTGGGAAGTTCAGCAACTGAAAGTTCAGTTCATCCGTTTCCACCTCGCGGGATGTGTAGACTTGAAAGCCCATATCCGCCAGAATAGCCAGCACGCGACGTAATTGCTGCGTCGAGGGGTGCAACCGTCCTCGTCGCCGGGGTCGGCCGGGCAGGGTCACGTCCACGCCGGTCTCGGCTAGGGAATGTTTCACGGACTCCTGCTGCACCTCGCGGAGCCGGCTGGCCATCGCTGCTTCAAGGGCGGCCTTGACGCGATTCGCGGCCTGTCCCACCGCCGGCCGCTCGTCCTTCGAGAGCTGCCCCAGGCCTGCGAACACCCTCATAAGTTCCGAATTGCGCCCCAGGTTGCTTACGCGCCAGGCTTCCAACGCCGCTTCGTCCGCGGCAGCGGACAGGCTTTCCAGTGCCTTCCGTTCGACTTCACCCAGTGCATCCAGCATCGTTCACCTCCGCCGGCATTCGCGCCGGTCAGCGTCCGTCGTTGCGAGGGAGCCCATGGGGCGAGCGTGGCCATCTTCTCCCACTCCCCGCCGCGCCGAGCTTGCTCAGACGTGGACAATAAAACACCTCCCGTCCGATAAATGGGACGGGAGGGAGTTCCCGCGGTACCACCCATGTTAGCCGCCGGAGGCGGCTCACTTTTCGCTGACGCACATCAGCTCCTCCTGTAACGCGGAGGTCGCGGTCTGGATTACTGGGAAAGGCTTGGCCTCTCCGTTCGTCCGGACGGCTCAGAAGTGAACTTCCGCTGCCATTCACCGTGCCGGAATCTCAATCGTGGTTCCGGCTTCCCTGTCGGTTTCCAGCAGCGTACTTTTCTCCGTCGAGGCCTTTGGTTCTTGCAGTAGGACTATTATCTTCCAAAGTGAGCCACTGTCAAGTCCCGCTACCTTGCGCCGCCAACCGACAGGTATAATCCCGCGCGTGAAATCCCGCGCCGGCTCGCTGGTGATGTTCATCGCCCTGATCTCGCTGCTGCTGATACCCCGGCTCGCGGGCATCAATCTATTTGCCACTGTCGATGAGCCATACTGGCTGACCGCGGGTTCTGATTTCTACTACGCGTTGGGCCAGCGCGATTTCGCCAACACGGTCTACGATTACCATCCGGCTGTTACCACCATGTGGATCGTGGCGGCAGCCATGCTGCTCTACTTTCCGCAATACAGGGGTCTGGGCCAGGGTTATTTCGACGTCTACAAGGACAGCTTGGAGATTTTCTTGCTCTCCCACGGCCGCACGCCGTTGGGCCTGATGGTCGTTGCCCGTATCATCCAAACGCTCCTGATTGTTCTGCTGCTGCTCGCAGCTCTTCTGGCTTCTCAGGCGGCTGCTTGGCGTCGCGGTTGCCGTCCTCGGAACGCTGCTGATCTCGTTTGACCCCTTCTTTCTGGGCCACTCGCGGCTGCTCAACCACGAGGGGCTCATGGCCCTACTCGTCACCGTCTCTGTTCTGAGTGTCCTGGCGTATCTCCTCGTGGATCGCAGGTGGATATACCTGATTCTCTCGGGGGCTGCGGCGGGCTGCGCGCAGTTGACGAAATCTTCGGCCATCGTCTTGTTGCCCGTGATCGGCCTCCTTTTTATGCAGGACTGGTGGACGCATCGCCACCACGACACGTCGCGGCGACTTCGGGAAGGCATCGCACAATTCGTTGCCTGGCTGGCGACCGTTGCCATCGTTTATGTGATGCTGTGGCCTGGAATGTGGGTGGCCCCCGGCAAGATGTTGTACGAGGTCTTTGGCAACGCGTTCAGCTATGCCACGGAAGGCTCTCGTCTGTCGGCTGCTCCTGGCAGTCCGCCGATCGCGTTTCATCCTCGACTGGGTGATGTTGCCCTGTATGTCCAATCGATCCTTTGGCGGACGACCCCGGTCGTTTGGCTGGGCGCCGTGCTGGCGATTGTAGCTTTGATCCGTGGCAGGCACACAGGTAGGGTGGTTTTACTAAGCGTGACTCTTCTCGGCGGACTCTTCATTGTCTTATTCGGACTGGCCAGCGGCCGCAATTCCGCGCACTATGTGCTGACCGCCTATGTGGCCCTGGATATTCTGGCCGCCGCCGGGCTGGTATCAGTCTCTGAGCTGCTCGTGGTTCCGCACTGGAAGAGAGGCAGCCGGGTGCTGTCCGTGATCATCTTGGGCGCTGCCGTCGCGGTTCAGGCCGCCAGCGCCGCAGCGTTTTATCCTTACTACTACACGTATTACAGTCCGATCATGGAGGCGCAGCAGCCCGGAGTCCAGGACCCGAACTTCGGGTACGGCGAGGGGCTCGACCTGGCGGCAGCTTATCTCAGGCAGATGCCTGCCGCTGCGGATTCAACGGTGATGGCCTTCTATGGGCGCGGCCCATTCTCGTATTTCTATCCTGGCACGACCGAGCCGCTCAAGACAGTCTACGCGGATGCAGAAAACGTTCCGCAATTGGTGCAGATCTTGAAGAAATCGGACTATCTGGTCATCTACTACGCTCTCGAGAAGGGTCGCGATTCTCCGCCCAATGTGATGCGGGCTCTTCGCGATATTCCGCCCCAAAAGAGCATTTGGCTGAATGGCATCGAGTACGTGCGCATATATTCTCTCGCGACCTTGTCGCCGGACTTCTACGCTCAGTTGCAACCCCAGTAAAAGACGTGAGGGCACCCGTCGCGGCAACGCGCCGACCAGCGATCGGCGGCTCAGCATGCCATCGCCAATGCAGTGCGCACAGCAAGCCGACGCGGCCTATGGCGTAGCCGTGGCGAGCGTTGTCTTGGTTGGGTACTGTGTGTAGGTCGGGATGGGCGTGCGGGTGGGGGGCAGGGTTGGCGTAGGAGTGTCGGTTGGGAGAAACGCCGGATCGCCGTGCCACGGCAGGAACCGCGTTATGGTTTTGGCGTTTTCGGAGCCCTTGATTTCGCAGCGCTGCAAAACGAAGAGATTCCCTTTCCCCTGATCAGCTGTGAAGCCAGTTGCACCCATGCCGGCGATGTAGCCCGCGAAGTGGACGTAGTCTACGGCAGCGTCGCTGTTGTCCCCAAACGGGTAGGCGAAAGTGAGAATCGGCAAGCCTAGCAGGGCAGTAAGCCGCTGGCGCGATCCCACGATTTCTGAGCGCAGGGCTGCCTGAATCCAACGCCAGGAAATTCACCGGATGGGTTAGGCTGTGGCTGCCTACCTCCCAACCTGCCGCGGCCATCTCTTTGATGTTCTCCACCGTCAGATAGCCGGGCGTTCCAATGTAGTCATACGGCACATACAAGACCCCCGTGAAACCATACTTCTGCATCAGCGGGAACGCGTTCGTGTAGTTGTCCTCATTGGCATCATCGAACGTCAGGATCAGCGGGTGCGGCGGCAGCGAGGCGCCCTCGGTAATCGCCTGTACGAGCTGGGTAGTCGTAATGGTTGTGTAGTCCCAACCGCGCAGCAGCCGGAGCTCAGAATCGAAGGTGTCCGGGGTCACGTAGTAGCGGCTGCCTATCGGCGAAATGGCGATGTGGTGATACATCAGGATTGGCACTTGGACGTTTCCGGGGCCCTGAGCCACCCAGGTCGCCGTCGGAGTAGCTGATGGCGCGGGAGTAGGCGTGATCGAAGGTGTTTGGCTTGGGGCGGACGTGAAACTGGGGGTGATCGGTGGAGATGTCTCCGTCTCCAGTGGGAATGCTGGGAGTCAGCAGGCGCGTTTATGCAGCCCCACGCGAGAGCGGGGATAAGCAGGAGTATGTGGCGCAGTTTCATTTGGTGGTGTACTACCTGAAAATGACGAAGGTCCGATTGTACTCGGATTGGCGCGTTTCCGGAAAAGTTGAAGTCCGGTGTGTACTTGCCGCCGCCTGATGTGCTAGCGATTGAGCTCCCAGATGATCCTCAAACCGTCCAGCGTCAGCGATGGAGCCAGGATGTCGATGACCGTGGTTTCGCGTGCGACAATCTCTGCTTGTCCGCCTGTGGCGACGACTTTCATCTCATCACCCAGCTCCGCCCTGAAGCGTTTCACCATGCCCTCGGCCATACTTACGTATCCGAAGAGCAGACCTGACTGCATCGCATGCACCGTGTTGCGACCGATCACGGAAGGCGGGCGCTGCAAGTCGATCTGCTGCAACTTTGCGGCATGCGTGAACAAAGCGTCGGCAGCCAGGCCGATGCCTGCCGTGATGGCGCCGCCCAGATACTCACCCTCTTTTGTAAGTGCATTGAAGGTGGTCGCGGTTCCGAAGTCCACGATGCACGCCGGACCGCCGTACAGACGCAAAGTGGCGACGGCGTCTGCCACCCGGTCGGCCCCGACGGCTCTTGGGTCCTCATACCGAATGCGGATGCCGGTCTTGACTCCCGTGTCTACGAGCAGCGGGTCCCGACCCAGGTACTCGCGACACGCCTGCACCACCCGCTGCGTCAGGTGCGGCACCACGGATGCCAGGCACACGCCATCGAGGGCGGCCACGGCGAGGTGCGCATGCTCCAGAAGGCCAAGGAACTGCAGGCCGTATTCGTCGGGCATGCGGGCATGATCGGTTGCCAACCGCCAGTGAGGGCCGAGCTTATCCGCCTCGTAGAGACCGAGCGTCAGGTTGGTATTGCCGACATCAATCGTGAGTAACATTGGGGACTCCGCTGGATTGCTCTGCGCCGGAGGCAAACAGAGCTTCGGGCCGCAAAGTAGCGCAAAGGATGACGAACAGAAACAGAGGAAAAACTTGGAGTAAGAGGCGGTCGGTGGAGTAGGAGAGATGCCAGGCCAGATCATACGGCGTGATCAAAAAGGCGGCGTAGTAGCCAATCAACTGTACCAGCAGGATCGCGCCGCACGCCAGCAAGCCAGCTCGCTCCGCCGCCGGTATCGTGGTGTGAAGCACGACGTAATACAGCAGCAGGATCGGGATAATGCCAACGGATAACGCACCGGCGCCCCAGCTTCCAAAGTGTAGAATTTCGCGCCCAAAGTACTCGAGGATAGCCAGGTGACGCGAGACGTCCAGCCATTCTGTGCAAGTCGGGCGGCCCCGCCGGAAAGCATGTCGCCCGGGGGGGCTATGTGGATCTTGAAATAGAGCACGGCGGCCAAAGGAACGGCAAGGCCCGCACAGTACGAGACCAAGGCTCTCACCGCGGAGCGGCGTCGGATGGCGATGAACAGTGCCAGCTGGCACCGACCACCAGGACGGCGCCTTCGTTCTTTGTCCAGGCGGCCAGGCCGGCGGTAAGTCCGGCAAGGGCCAGCAGGCCCCGGCTCTCGCGGCGCCCGGCAAGATACAGCAGGCTTCCGGTGGCAAGTACGAAGAATGCCAATGGTACGTCCGCCATCTGCCGAGCCCCTTCGTTGACGAACACCGGGATGCCCCAAAGCAGGATCAGAGCGAGGGCAGCCTGTGCGCGGCCCCTGACAACTGCCACGGCGGCGACGAGCAGTCCGGCACAAGCCACCGCAAACAGAGCACTTTGAACCATGGGCACACCGGCGCTGTCCCGCCCAATTTCCTGCCAGCCGGACGCGACGTTCATGGCGAGCAAGAGGGGGTAGTCCGCATGGAAAAGCGGATCCATCCGAGGCGAGAAAGAATCGAGCCAATGTGCCTGGTCAAGGTAGACAAACCTCGCGGCCCGGTTGTACATCATCCACGCGTCCCAGTCGCCCTGTCGCCTGCGCAGCAGGTAGTTTGCAGTGCTCAAGAGCGAGATTAGCAGCACGACTCCGGCGATCGGGATCAGCACGCGACTCGGGCCCGCGACACGGACCCGTAGACCGGAACGCGGCATCGGCGGTCCCAACCACTGCACGCGCCGCAGTGTCACCAACGCGAGAAGCACAAGGGTTGTCAGTTCAACCCAAATGAACCAATCCTGGCCCGCAAAGAGCAGCAGGTAGCCAAAATACAGGAGCCCGCGCAACCCAAGGCCGATCCCGATGCCAAGGAAACTCTTGAGCAGCAAAGCCTGCAGTGTGCGTTCCGGCCACAGTGCATGTGCGAGCAGGAAACCACTGAGGATGGGAAGGACGAACACAGCCGGCGCCAGGATGCTCATGAGCCCACCCGGTGCAGCAAGTACAGGCTGCCCTTAAGGGGTGTCACGTCGAATGCCCCGGAATGGTGGGCGCTCCACTCCTCAAACGCGCCGCGACTTAGGTTGCCAATATTCCACTCCTGGTCCGTGCCCTTGATCAGGATAATTGGCGCCATGGCGTATTGTGAAAGTATGTATTCGCCCTCGTCGTTGGCTGCATCGTACGCGATTCCCGGGATGGCCGAATCAGAGATGTAGCCCACGAAGCCGCGTTGGAAAGGGAGCAACGCCTTCAGGGGCTGAAAGCGCCGTTCCCAATCTGCGACTGGATCATCTGTGACGCTGCCCAGATCACGGGTGGCAGCAAGGTTCCCGATGCTGGCGACGATGCTTGCCAAAACGATGACGGCGAGCAAGACTCGTCCCAGCCAGACGGTTTTCATGCCGGGCTTTCTGCAACTTTCACCTTATCGATAAGTTCGGCGACCAGATCGAAGCGGCTGAACTGCGGCATGATGTACACTCCCTTTGCCCACGGCCGGATCTGTTCGATCAATTCTACCGCGATGCGCACGCCCTCCGCAGCGGCGTCCTCGCCAGACTGCTTCGAGCCGTCTCAAGGTACCTTCTGGAATTGAAATACCCGGGACCTCGTGATTAAGGAATTTGGCGTGTCGCAAGCTCACCAGCGGCAAGACTCCCACGAGTATGGGCTTGTTCAGGCTGCCGTAGCTCTCCTCATATCTGGCTAGTACGTCGGCGCCCTCCTGGGCGTCATAGATGGGCTGCGTCAAGAAGAAATCCGCGCCCGCCTGAAGCTTCCTCTCAAGATTCCTTGCCTCTCGCTCCGGCTCCGGTGCACTCAGATTCAGCGCTGCGCCGACAAAGAAGTTTGTCGGCTGCCCAATGCTCGCCCCCGAATGATCGACTCCCGTGTTGAATCCCTGCTTGATCAGTCGAATGAGCCCGGACGGGACCAGATCATAATTGTCCATGGCCTCGGGGTAGTCTCCGATTGCTGTCGGATCGCCCATGACGACGAGCACGTTTCGGATTCCAAGAGCGTGGGCCGCTAGAAGATCCCCCTGCACGCGCAGCAGGTTTCGGCCCCGCGTCGGGAAGTGGAGCGTGGTCTCCACGTTCACTCGGCGCTGCACGATGTCGCAGACTGCCCAAGCCGACATGCGCATGCGCGCCATGGGACTATCTGCCACGTTGATCACGTCCGCTCCCGCCTCCGCAAGCAGAGAGGCGCCTGCCAGTAGTTTGTGTGTGGAAAGGCCGCGCGGCGGATCCATTTCCACGGCGATCGCAAAGTGGCCGCGAGCAATCTTACGGGCGAACTCGGTCGGACCTTCGGCCGGAGCTTCCAGCGTTTCCTCGTCGGTCGAAGCCGGCAATGCCGGCACTTCCGCGGGATGATGGGAATCGAGGGCGCGTCGCATGGCGGCAATGTGCTGGGGCGTGGTGCCACAGCAGCCTCCGACAATTCCGGCACCCGCGTCGCGGAACGAGACCGCATATTCTGCAAAATAGTCCGGATCCGCCGGGTACATTATCCGGCCCCCAACCTGTTCAGGCCATCCTGCATTTGGCTTCACCCAGAACTCTCCAGCGGGCACCGCCTGGCGCATCAGTCTCAGGATGCGCAGCAGCTGCGCGGGGCCCCCTGAGCAGTTGACCCCGATCACATCGGCGCCTGCCGCCTGAAGCGCGCGCGCGACCGCCGTCGGCTCATCGCCGAGTACGGTCCGGTCGTCGCGCGTGAAGGTCATGGAGCTGACCAAAGGGAGCGCGCAGACCTGTCTGGCGGCCTTGATGGCCTCTTGCATTTCGTACAGGTCACTGATGGTTTCAAGGACGATCAGGTCCGCGCCCGCCTCGCACAAAGCTTCGATCTGTTCAGCAAATGCCACGCGGGCCTGTTCCGCCTGGACGCGGCCAAAGGGCGCGATCCGTACGCCTAACGGACCAACATCTCCGGCTACGAGTACTTCCCGGGAGGACGGTCCGGCTGCCCGCCTGGCAACCTCCACGCCCGCCCGATTTATGTCGGCCACGCGGCGTTCGAGTCCGTGCTTTGACAGCTTGAAGCGGTTGGCGCCGAAGGTGTTGCTGAGCAACAGATTTGCACCCGCATCCACATATTCGCGGTGGATCTGCCCAACAGCGTCCGGCTGGGAAAGATTGAGTTCATCAAAGCAGGTGTCGAAGCCCACGCCGTGGCTGTGCAGCATCGTACCCATGGCGCCGTCCGCCAGCAGGACGCCCTCAGATAGTCGTTTCAGCAATTCGTTCATCTCTTCACCACTATGGCTGCTTGATGACCGCCAAAATCGCACCTTCCCGTGAGATCGAATGTATCACGGGTGCGTTGGGATACGACTGGGCCTCCAGGTTGAAGCGATTGAGCGCAACCACGAAGTCGTAGTGCTCCGCACGGGCTGCTTCATATGTTGAGTAGATCTTGAGATCAGGTCGCACGTACACTTGCAGCAGATGGGTCGGCCCGTCGACCCAAACCGCGGCGTTGGCCGATGCCGTCTGGTTCAGATAGCCAGCCGCCTCGCGGAAGGACGTCCCCCAGTAGTCCAACTCGAATCCCTGGGCCGCGCCTTGCTCGCCGCCCGCGAAGCTGTTGTAATAGATGTACTCATACGGATGCAATCGAGCGCCGGCAACCAGCCCGGGAACCACAACCAGAGCGATCAGGGCCACCTTCAGTTGAGGAGGTCGGACTTGGTCGATGCACAAAGCCTGCCACAATGAATACGGGCGGCAGGATGAACATGGCCTGTCGGAAATTATCATACATGGCGAAGCGCGCTGCGATGGCTACCAGGACAGGCAGGATGAACCACACGAGTGTAAGAGCTGAAAGGCCTTGCGCCTCCCGGCTTCCCCGGGCAGCGTGGATGATTCCCAGAACCAGCCCGGCGCCAAAAAGTGGCCAGATCGGTTCCGTCAACTGGATACCAAGCAGCACGGGCAGGTAATTCCAAGGCAACGCGGTGCTGAGGTACGTCTTTCCGTCAAAGAGCACCTGGCCTTTCCACGGATACTGGGCCATCACCTGCGCGCTCTCGACGAGATGCCCCAGTGGGTCTGGCCACAGATAGGGCCACGTGGCGTACATGGCCGCCATGGCAATGAAGGCGTAAATGATTAGCATGGGCCATGCCTTGCGCCCGAGCCTGTAAAAGGCATATGCGCAGACCACTAAACCAGCCAGCGGGCCGAGAATCGTATCGAAGTCGTCAAGCCGAGCAGGAGAGCCGGCACTGCCAAACGCATCACGAAACCTAAGACACCGTGTACCTGGCGCCACAGCAGAACCAAGCCCACGGCCGAGCCGGCGACGAAGACTGCCCGGCCACGAAGGTAGAGGACAAAAAACCGCTGTACGTAGAGGCTCGGGTCTGCCGTCCGGATATCCTTCGCAGCCCAGGCCAGAATATTGGACTGCCCTTCGGCCGCGGCTGCCACGAGATGCTGAATGGACGAATACACAACCGGGGTGGTCGCCAGGATGCCTACGACCATGAGCGCCCAGATGATGCTCAAGATGGGCAATCGCCTTCTGGCTATTCGCACCCAGTCACCCAGCGAAGGCGTACTGGCGGAGTCTACGAGATCAAAGCCGGCCACCAGGCACAGCATGAAGAACGTAAGAAAAGGCAGATCCTTCGGGCTTATGAAAGCATGGCCCCAGATGAGCGGCTGAGTCGCGAAAAGCAGCGTTGCGCCGAGCGCGGCGCCCCGGCTGAGCCAGCGTCGGCTTAGTCGGTGGAATGCCCAAAGCCCGGCCACGAACGTCAGGAAATAAGCCAGGTGCCGAATATCCGAGGTGATCCAGGGCAGGACCAGGCCCAGGACGCGCGCCACGACGGAGACCAGCATCACGTAGGCTGGCCCATAGTTGTCGTAGGTGTTGCCGGTGAGGGGAACGGTGCCCGTCTTCCACCATGAGGAGTACGCCTGAAGAGCCCGATCCGCGTACTTGAAGAATTGCTGCTCGTCCCACAACTCGCCGTACTGGCGCGTAACCGCAATGCCGAGGACGACGGCGGCCAAAACGAGCACCAGATTGAGCTTCGTGCAGGCAGCTCGAGAGTTATCGGGCAATGTGGGACAGGTTCCTTGAGGTCGGAGGCGGCAGTGAACTAGAGGCTCAGGATGAATCGGAGCGCCACGGCGATCTCACTGCATCAGTTGTTCAACTCTCAATTCACCGATGCTGTAGTACTTGGCCTGCTTGTGATGCACGATGATCGCTGCGGTGGATTGCTCGGGGATGAGCTGATAGGCGGACGACAGGCTCATGCCGAGCTCCTGGGTAGCGGCAGGCAGCAACCGGAACACCTTGGCATGATCTTCCAGATTGGGTATCGCAGGGTAACCCCACGAGTAACGTTTGCCCTGGGTCGGACCGACGCCCAGCTCGCGTCGGATGTGCCCGTGGACGTAGTCGGCGGTCGCCTCGGCGGCCTGGACAGCCAGACCATGCGCAAAATACGCCTCGGAGTACTCGCCACGCGCTTGAAGCGTTTCAATGCGCTCGGTCGCCGCCGCCCCGACCGTGACCACCTGAAGCGCGACGACATCCAGCCGGCCTGAGCCGGTCGTGGCGAAGTAGTCGGCAAGGCATAAATGATCTGCATACGGCTGCCGCGGGCAGGTGAAGCGCGTCAATTCGTCCGGCGAGGCCGAGTTCACCGTGGCCGGATCAAAGAGCACAAGATCATCTCCATCAGACTGGCATGGGAAAAAGCCGTATGCTGCCCGAGGTCGCAGCCACTTATCGCGGAGGGCTGCGCGAGTCATTTCCTCGAGTTCGCGCGTCAAAGTCATGGCGCAGCGTCTCCCACTCCTGCCCATGGGCGTTCTTCGCGCCCCACGACAGGCGATAGAGCTCATTCACGCTCAGGTGTTTCAGCACCAACTCGAGCGGCATGTCCTCGATCACACGCTGGCCCCAGCGCAGTGGGTGTGCAATGGGCTCCGGCTGGATGCCTGAGACTTGGACACCTTCGTTGCGACGGGCCGGCGCAGCGGCGGCCCGGCCCATTTCAGAATCGGCTTCTGCTCGCACGCGGGCCAGAAGGTCCGTGCGCTTTTCCTCAACGATCAGCTGATCCATCGTCTCTAGTCCTTCAAAAGCGTCCTTGCAATAGAACACGCCGGGCTCATGCGGCGAACCGTCCTCAGTGAACAATATGCGGCGGCCGAATCGCCGGTTGATGGCCGCGCCCCCGATGAGAACGGGGATCTCCAGCTTTCGTCTGTGCAATTCATTGACGATCAGGGGCATCTGCTTCGACGTTGACACGAGCAGCGCAGACAGGCCGATGGCGGTAGCGTGTTCTTCGACTGCCCGCGTGATGATGGTCTCGGCTGGCACCTGTTTGCCAAGGTCAACCACGTCGTAGCCGTTGTTGGAAAGGATGGTCTTCACCAGATTCTTGCCGATATCATGGACGTCGCCGTAAACCGTGGCAATCACGACCATGCCCTTGCTGAGCCCTTCTTTCTTCTCGAGGTAGCGCTCCAAATGCCCCACGGCCTTCTTCATTACCTCAGCGGACTGCAGCACGAATGGCAGGATCAGCTCACCCGCGCCGAATTTGTCCCCCACCTCCTTCATGGCGGGCAACAAGACGGCGTTGAGCGTTTTGACGGCGGCTTCGTGCCTGCTTGGCAGTTCATTTCTGTTGACGATCGTATCGATGTCGGCTTCTATGCCTTCTTTGTGGCGATGCAGGATGCACCAGTGCAGGCGCTCTTCCGGCGTCATGTCCTCCGCTGGATTTGCAGCACCGGCCTCCTCTTCGGGTGAGACGGTATCGAAGTGTTCGATATACCGCTGCAGCGCATCCTGGCGTCGATTGAAGATCAGGTCCTCCGCCAACTGCCGCTCATCGGTCTCGATTTCCGCATACGGTTTCACTTGTGCCGGGTTGACGATCGCCATGTCCAGACCAGCCTGGATGCAGTGATAGAGCATCACCGAATTCAGGACCGGCCTCGCCTGAGGCGCCAACCCGAACGATAGATTGCTCACGCCCAGAGAGGCCAGCACGCCCGGTAGCGCCTGCTTTATCGAGCGAATCCCCTCGACGGTTTCAATTGCGGAGTTCGCGAATTCGGGATCTCCGGTGGCAAGAGTAAAGGTCAAGGCGTCAAAGACGAGGTCTTCGGCGCGCAACCCGTGCTCGTTCGCGATCGCATAGACCCGTTTCGCTACCTCGACCTTTTTGTCTCTGGTCTTGGCCATGCCGCCCTCGTCGATGGTCAGGACGATGACGGCCGCGTTGTGTTCCTTGGCGAGCTTGAAGACCTGATCAGCTTTTTCCCGGCCTGACTCAAGATGCGTCGAGTTGATCAGGCAGCGACCGGGCGCGGTCTTGAGCGCGGCTTCCAGGACGTTCAGCTCCGTGGTGTCGATCACCAGTGGCACATCCACGCCCAGCTCCAGCTTCTTGACGACATTGCGCATGAGGTCGATTTCGTCAGGACGCTCCGTCACCGCGCATGAGATGTCCAGCGCATGCGCGCCGCCTGCAACTTGGTCGCGAGCCAGCTCCAGTATTCCATCGTAATCCTCTGCCAGCAGCATTCTCTTGAACTTTCGGGAGCCTTGGGCATTGCAGCGTTCGCCCAGCAAGGTGGGGGGAGGGTCCTGGCGCATGGAAATGGCCGACATCGCCGAGGCCAGCTTCGCTTCGGACCGTTGAGGTCTCGCGGGATGCGGATGCTCCGCCAATTGCTCCACAAGCAGCTTCAAATGCGCGGGCGTGGTTCCGCAGCACCCGCCGACGACGGAGACGTGATTCTTTTCCACGAACTCCGTGAGCGCCGCGGCGAAAGGCTCCGGCTCCAGGGGATAGACTGCCTGACCATCCACATTGAGCGGCAGACCCGCATTCGGAATGCAGGATACCGGCAGCGTGGCAGTCTCCCCCAGGATTCGGATCGGCTCGCGCATGTGTTCTGGACCGGTGGAGCAGTTCAGACCAATCACGTCGATGCCCAGTCCCTCGAGGATGGCCAGCGCCGCATTGATGTCAGTGCCCAGGAGCATCCGGCCGGTTGTATCGAGCGTGACTTGTGCCTGGATCGGCAGGTAGGTCCCGCTCTCTGAGAACGCCAGCTGGCAGCCTGTGATGGCCGCTTTGACCTCGAGCACGTCCTGAGAAGTCTCTATGAGCAGAAGATCCACGCCCCCTTGGATCAGTCCGAGCGCTTGCTCGCGAAAGACTTCTGCCAATTGATCGAATGTCACGTTGGAGAGTTCAGGATCGTTGGCGCTCGGCAACTTGCCTGAGGGGCCAATCGAGCCTGCCACGAACCGCTCGCGCCGTGATCCCGCCGACGGGCCATTCGAAATCGGCCTCTCCGAGTACTCGTCCGCCAGTCCGCGCGCCAGGCCAGCGGCTGCTCGGTTGATCTCAAGGACTTGATCCTGCAAGCCGTACTCTTTCAATGTGATTCGATTGGCACGAAATGTGTCGGTCTCGATCACGTCGACGCCCACCTCCAGGAACGAGCGGTGGACGCTCTCCACGACTTTTGGGTCCGAGATTGCCAGATAATCGTTGCAGCCGTTGTACTTCTCACCGCCAAAATCTTCGGCCGTGAGGTTCAGGACCTGGAGGCTTGTGCCCATGGCGCCATCGTAGACCAGGACTTTCTGTTCCATGGCATCCAGGTAGCGACGATTTGTGTATTTCCTATGCATGTATGTCCTTACTGTAAATGGCTGTCAAAAGCTCACCACCGCGATGCCGTGCTCACAGATCCTTCGGCAACGTCTGCCGGCCCGCCCTTGCCATTCGGCCGGCCGCAATCAGCTTTCGTGCCCGCTCCTTGTTGGATTCGGTCCAGTGGGACCTTGGGCGGCGTGGTGTGAAGCGCGTCACATAACGCTCCGCATCCATTGTTTTCACTAGGCCGTCAATCCAACCGTAGCAGATTGCTTCCTCAAGCGCCTCAACGTAGTCGAGAGAGGCTTTGCCCGTTGCCTTCTTGTACTGAATCAGCCAGATCTCTTTGCTTTTGGCGTGATTCTTCCGCAGCCAGTTCCGAAATTCCAGTCGTGTCTGAGCAAGAAGGGTTTCGCCGATTTCCATCGTCAGGCTCGCCTTGGGCACGATGCTACCATGCGCCGCCACCACGGACGCCCCCGGCCCTAAGCGCAAAAGCAAATCGCCTCTCCGATACGAGAGGCGACCAACTGACTTCGTCATCTCTCATCTCCCAGACCAATGTCTGCCGAAATTGGCACCTGCTCATGGAGCGGTTGCCGAGGCTTCACAGGGTCGGTCCCTCAGCCTCTCTGGATGAGTCCAGCTATCGAATTGAGGGCCGAGTGTAACACAAGGGTAGGGGGGTGTCAATCGAAAGTGCGGACAGGTGTTATACTGCCATACGATTTAGGAAATACTTAGCCGTAACGATGACCGTCCAACCGCTCACTTCCTTTGACAAAATAAAGTTGCTCGCCGATTCCCGACGGCTGCAGATCCTGCGCCTGCTGATGGGCACGTCACTGACGCTTACTCAGCTCGCCGAGCAGATCGGTCAATCGCCTGCTTGGATCCGTCATCATGTGAAGACCCTGGAGCGGGCAGGTTTGGTTTCGCTCGTTGAGATTCGGACGACAGGCCGGGTGAGGGAGAAGTACTACAAGGCAAAGGCGGGGGCCTTGCTGCTGGAGGAACTGATCCTGCCGAAGACACCCCTGCACGCCATCGTCTTCTCAGGGAGCCACGACCTGGCGCTGCAGGCGGCAGCCGATCACCTTGCCAGGGGGCATTCGTTGCTGCCCATTTACGTTGGCTCGCTGACAGGCCTGGTGTATCTTCGGCAGGGACTCTGCCACGTCTCCGGATGTCATCTTCTGGACGATGCCGGTCGCTACAACATCTCCTACGTGCATCACTTGTTTCCGGAGGGAGGGATCACGGTATTCACTCTGGCTCACCGCACTCAGGGCCTTATTGTCGCGCCTGGCAATCCCAAGTCAATCAAGGGCCTGTTCTCGTTGGCGCGGCCAGGAATACGTCTCGTTCTGAGAAACGCTGGATCGGGCACGAGGTTATGGCTCGATCGTGAGCTGGCAAAGCAGGGCATTGCTTCCGATCTTGTGCATACCACCGGCGAGGAAATCGCCACTCACACGCAGGCGGCGGCAATGGTTCGTTTGGGAAAAGCGGACGCTGCCATAGGGCTTCAGGGCGCCGCAACCCTCGCTGGCCTCGATTTCGTGCCGCTGTTTGACGAGCGCTATGACTTGGCGGCTCCGCGTGCCAATTTGAGGGAACTCTCTCCGCTCTTGGACTACATCCAGACGGCGGAGTTCCGCATAAGCCTGCATTCCATGGCGGGCTATGACACCGCCCACAGCGGTGATCAAATTCCAATCTAGCAAGGAGCCTGGATCATGAAACAACGTCTTCTCCCCGTCCTGATTGTTACCCTGCTTGGTGCATGCCTGGCGTGGTCCTGCGGACCCTCAGCGACCGCGGCACACGGTCGTGGCGCCCACGGAGCCGGCAACGGTTGTACGGCCCGAGGCCGCCACAGTTGCACCCGCCACGGCTCCCACCAGCGCGCCCGCGCCTGCCAATCCGGATCTAATCTTGGCTACCACCACGTCAACCCAAGACTCGGGACTTCTGGACGTCCTGGTTCCCCTGTTCGAGCAGGAAACCGGCTACAAATTGAAAGTGGTAGCGGTCGGTACCGGCGCTGCCCTGCAAATGGGGCAGGAGGGTAACGCCGACGTCCTGCTTGTGCACGCACCGAGTTCCGAGAAGACCTACATGGATGGCGGATTTCGGCAAAGACCGCTTCCTTATCATGCATAATGACTTCATCGTCGTTGGTCCCGCCTCGGATCCGGCCGGAATCAAGGGAGATGCGAGCGCGGCGGATGCGTTGAAGAAGATCGCCGACGCCCAAGCGGCTTTCATCTCGCGTGGCGACAATTCGGGCACCAATACAAAGGAACTGGCGTTGTGGAAGAGTGCGGGCATTGACGTGAGCCAGAAACCGGCCGGGTACACGGAATCCGGGCAGGGCATGGGCGCCACCCTGACCATCGCCTCTGAGAAGAACGCGTATACGCTCACAGACCGCGCCACCTACCTGGCCAACAAGGCGAATCTGCAGCTCGACCTCCTGGTGGAAAAGGACAACAGCCTGCTGAACGTATATCATGTAATCACGGTTAACCCCGAAAAGTGGCCCAAGATCAACTACGACGGTGCAATTGCCTTCGCCAAGTGGCTGACCGAGTCCTCAACTCAGCAGGTCATCGGCAGTTTTGGTGTGGAGAAGTTCGGGCAGCCGCTGTTCATTCCCGATGCTGGTAAGACGGATGCGGACCTGGGCCTCTAGGAGTCGCATCGACCCGATGGCGCCACCGGACCGAGTCGCCTCATCGGTCGCTTCTTGGGGAATCTGAATTCATGTTCCTGGATCCTGAAGTCGTGCAGATCACCAGTCTTTCACTGAAGATCTCGGCGCTGGCAACCGGCATCAGTTTGTTGCTTGGACTCCCGCTGGGCACTCTTCTCGGGCTGGGAAGGTTTCCAGGTCGGGCGTTCCTGCTCAGTCTGATGAATACGGGTATGGGGCTGCCGCCTGTTGTGGTTGGTCTTGCTGTTGCCATGTCTCTCTGGCGTTCTGGACCTCTGGGCGACTTCCATCTGATCTATACGCCTGGGGCCATTGTCATGGCGCAAGTGATCATTGCTTTTCCGGTCGCTACCGGCCTGACCGCTGCCGCCTTGCAGGCGTTGGATCCCAGACTGCGGCTGCAGATTCTGGGCTTGGGTGCCTCGCGCTTGCAGCTGATCTGGTTGCTGTGGCGCGAGGCCCGCCTGCCCCTGCTCGCCGCTCTCATGGCGGCCTTTGGATCGGTGATCTCAGAGGTGGGCGCGTCGATGATGGTCGGCGGCAACATACGATTTCAAACACGTGTGTTGACCACGGCCATCGTGCTCGAGACGAGCAAAGGTGAGTTTGCGGCAGCCATCAGCCTCGGCGTGCTGCTGCTTCTCATAACGTTTCTCGTCAACCTGGCTCTCACGTGGCTACAGCAGCGGGGCGCGAAGCGGTGAGTATGCTGCTCCAGGTTCGTGATCTCTGTGTGCGCCGCGGCACGCAGACCGTTCTGCAACTTGATTCGCTGGACTTGCGCCGCGGCGAGGTGTTGGCGCTGGTCGGCCCGAACGGCGGCGGAAAGACTACGCTACTCCTGGCCCTCGCCGGCCTCCTCGGGCGGCAGCAAGGCGCCATTGTCTTTCTAGGCAGACCACTGGGGGAGTGGAATCTTTTGGAGTATCGTCGTAGGATGTCGCTGGTTTTTCAGGTCCCGTTGCTGCTCGACATGAGCGTTGCCGCCAACGTCGCCCTCGGCCTGAGATTCCGACGCGTTCCGCGGGATGTCATCAGGCGCCGCGTGCATACGTGGCTGGCGCGTCTCGGCATCGATGCCCTCGCCAATCGGCGCGTGGCCGAACTCTCGGGCGGGGAGGCGCAAAGGGTCAGCCTCGCCAGGGCGTTTGTGCTCCAACCAGACCTCTTGCTCTTGGACGAGCCGTTTCCGGCCCTGGATCCTCCAACCCGCCTTCGGCTACTTAACGACTTGGGGGCGCTTCTTCGCGGTGAGCGTATGACCGCCATCTTGGTCACGCATGACTTGCAGGAAGCCGCACGGTTGAGCGATCGAATAGGCGTAATTCTCGAGGGCCAGGCTGCGCCAGATCGGCGCGGCCAGCAGCATCAAGGCCCGCCCGGCGGATGAACAGGTGGACGCCTTCCTGCGCAGCATGCCGCGCTGAATTCTATTAACGGCTTGCCCCGCGATCGCTCGCGGGGTAGCCAAGACCAACTCAGAGGGAGGAGAGAGAGTCTGACAAGCAGGGCTTCGTAGAAGCCCGCTTAGTCACCTAGACTGGCCGGTGGTCAGGATTTGTGCCGCACCAAACGCAACCAGGTTTGTCAATTCCGTTGCAAGCGAGCGCATTGGAGCACCGTCGGGCGACCACCCTTGCGGGCTGCTCCGGCAAAAATTCCGCCGGATATACGAGTTCCGCTTCCAAGGCGATCTCGTGTCCAACGTGTTCGCAGTACTCCAACTTGCTGACTTCCCAGTTGCGAAAGGCCACCGAACCTCCGGATTGCACTACCAGTCTACGAGATGTTTCGTGCGCTTGCCAGTGACACGCGTCACAATTGGGCGTGACAAAACACCCTGTGTTACGACAAAAGAGACCGCCTTGGTTGTCCGGTATCTAGGGTGCGCTCTCGAGGCGATACAGGGGTCCGTTTCGATCCGCAAAATAAAGCTCCCCACCAGGATCCTGCCCGAAGGCGGTAATACTCTTGCCGGTTTCAAACAACAGTCCGGAAGTCCATCCTGGGCTGTTCGACGAATCTGCCGGGTTCAGTAGCCCCCAGATCTTCCCTGAGCAATAGTCGCCGTAGAAGTACACACCTTGCCATTCCAGCATTTGGCCGCGGTAGACGTAGCCGCCAATTACGGCGCAGCTGCCGTCGGCATGGCTATACTCTGCCACGGGGTACGTAAGGTGCGCAGATGCCGGCGGATTTCCCCGAAAGGGATGGCTGGCCTCTCGATAGTTCCAGCCGAAGTTGGTGCCGCCAGCACCGCCGGCGGGCAGGAAGTCCACCTCTTCCCAGGTGTCTTGTCCGACATCGGCAATGTACAGATCGCCCGAGCCTTTATCAAAGGATAGGCGCCAGGGGTTCCGCAGACCGTAGGCCCAAATCTCCGGGCGCCCCTCACCGTGCAGAAAAGGATTGTCGGCGGGGATTGCGTACGGGTCACCGTGATTCACATCGAGACGCAGTATCTTGCCAAGCAGGGTGTTCGTATTCTGGCCATTACCGAACGGGTCGTTGGCTGAGCCGCCGTCTCCGAGGCCGGCGTAGAGGTAACCGTCCGGACCGAAGGCGAGTACGCCGCCGTTGTGATTCGGGAACGGATCATCGACGCTCGTCAGGACTACTTCGGATGAGGGGTCGGCGCGCTCAGGTGCGTCAGACACGTGAAAACGCGCAATCACATCGTGCTTCTGCTTGTCCGTGTAGCTCACGAAGAACAACCCGTTCTCCGAGTAAAGCGGATGGAATGCCAGACCCAGGAGGCCCTGCTCACTTCCCTGGCTGTCGACGCGATCCGTGACGTCCAGGAAGGCTGTTGACAGCAGTTGCCCATTCTGGATTATTCGGATGCGCCCGGGTTGCTCAACGATGAACATGCGACCGGTGCCGTCATTCGGGAATTGAATGTCCGTGGGGGCGTCCAGTCCCGTTGCCACCTGTGCCCAGACGAACCGGCTTGGATCCGGGAAAGACGCGGTCTTGGCGGGCGCCTTCGCAGAAGCCGTGACAGTCGTCTCCGAGGGGATCGGCGCTGCCGCAGAGTCGAGAGCGGTCGTAGTGGGGTCGGGGGAACCTGAGATGGGACTGGCGGTGGCGTCGCTCGGTGCGGGCATGCAACCGACAGAGATCAGCGCCAGAGCCATGGTGGCAGCCAAGCCCTGATGCCAATTCATCCTTAACCTACCTTGCGGGGCGGACCGTCCCAAGGCGATGACGGAGCAGCTGCAGCGCGCAGTGGGCGCGGGTTCACGATTTCTTGTCTTGGATCTCCACGGACTCAGCGTCGATCACTTCATCATCTTCAGAATTATTCGGCTTTGAGCTCAACGCACGAACATGCTCCTGCACAATCTCCGGAGGGCACAGTTCGATAAAGAGGTAGTTGGTCAACCACAGGACCGCGGCATCGTCCAACTCGCCCAAAATGGGCAGCGCAATATCCGGTATCAAGTCGAAGGGTGATATCAGATACAGCAGTCCGACGATCGGGATGATCTTCAGCCACGGACTTACACGCCGGTCCCGGATGAGCCGCAGGATAAGTCTCACGCGGAGGATAAGGTCCCTGAGAAGGCCGCCCTGCGGCGGGACCATTAGGTCCTTCTTGTCAGTCATGTCATATTCCTGTCACGATGCACTGGTTCCATTATACTCGCCGGGCTTTTTTGGCTTTGCATCGCGCAACACGTAAACACATCCTGATTCACTGGGGCATCTCATGATCTCCCGCCTCCCGGAATGGACCGGATCTGAGCACTCGGCTCCCGGCGGTTCCTCCGGAGAACTTCCGCGATGCCACGGTATGCGCGCCCCGCCTCCATACCGTCAAAAAATGTCCGGTGCGGCGCACTTCGAAATCACTCCAGGCGGCAATCATTGCTGCCGCACAAAGTGTGCCGAAGACTGCAGGCCTGCGCCGCGCCGTGGATCCCCCCGGACATGCCTTACGCCGTTAGAATTGCGGCATGCCGTATCTGGTCGATGGTCATAACTTGATTCCCAAGGCTGGCTTGCGCCTCGATGCCTTGGACGATGAAATGGACCTCGTGAGGCTCCTGCAGGAATTCAGCCGTAGGTCCCGAGCCGCGGTTGAAGTTTACTTTGACGGCGCACCCGTTGGGCAAGCGGGCACGAGGCGAGTGGGCATCGTTGTTGCGCATTTTGTCGAAGTGGGCACGACTGCAGATTCTGCCCTTGCGGCTCGGTTGCATCGGCTCGGTGGGGACGCGAAGAATTGGACCGTTGTGAGTTCGGACGGCGCAGTCCAGGCTTCAGCCAGGCACGCCCGTGCGAAGATCTTGTCGGCCCAGGAGTTCGCGCGACTGCTGAACGAGGCCGCCCATGCCGGTACCCGTCAGGGCTCGCGGGACAACTTGAAGTCAGACGAGCGGCCCACAGACGACGAAATCCAGCACTGGCTGGACGAGTTCGGCCGTCGACCGTAGCGCCGATAGCCTTGTGTTTGACTTCACTAATTCAAGTCTAATGAAATTTAGACAAATCAGATGTATATTCTGCGTGAGACACCTGCCCTCCCTTTTACTGGTATCCAAGGTGTCAACCACCGTAATCACAGTCCGCATGCCCCCCCCATGTCGACTGACGGTGGTGTCCCTCCCCCCTCAAGGTTGCTGGGCGCATCATTGATGCGCCCAGCAACCGTTTAAGACCTTCACCCGCCAACTGGCAATCGGCAACTCCCGCGCAGGTACAATCGGATCATGACAACCGGCTACGCGTTCGAATTGGCCGCAGATCATGCTTACCCTGAGCATCCCGAGAGCCCTGCAAGACTCGCAGTTCTGCAGACCAGACTCTCGTCTCTTGCGGCAGAAGTCTTACCGGTTGAGCCCGCCAGCCGCGCGGAGATTGGTCTCGTGCACGATGTCGCCCTCATTCGGGCCATCGAAAGTGTGTGCCTGCGCGGGGGGGCGATCATTGATCAGGCACCCACCTTCGTCACACGGACCTCCTTCGAAGATGCACTTCAGGCCGCCGGGGCCACGCTGGCGTGTCTGCGCGCCGTGATCCGCGGCGAGGTCCAAAATGCATTCTCGATCGTGCGACCGCCGGGGCACCACGCCGAGCCGGATCGTTGCATGGGCTTCTGCATCTTCAACAATGTGGCCATAGCTGCTCGCGTCGCGCTTGCTGAGGGTGTGTCGCGGGTTGCCATTGTTGACTACGACGCACACCACGGCAACGGCACGCAAGCCGCGTTTCTGGAGGATGAACGTGTGGCGTACCTGTCCACCCATCAGTGGGGCATCTATCCGGGCACCGGTTGGTATGAGGAGGCGCCGCAAGCACGCGGCAGAATTGTCAATGTACCGCTACCGGCCGGCAGCGGTGATCACGCCTATGAGCAGATCGCGCGTACGATCATCGAACCCTTCCTGCAAAAGAGTTGCCCAGAATTGATTCTCGTTTCAGCTGGATTTGATGCGCATTGGCGCGATCCCTTGACCGCACTGGGAGTTTCGACTGCAGGATTCCATGCTTTGTCGACTACTCTTGTGCGCCTTGCCGACCAGCTCTGCGGCGGCAGGCTCGTATTTGTCCTGGAAGGCGGCTATGATCCCATTAGTGTCGCTCATGGTGCAGCCGCCATATTTGCTGCGCTGGAGGGGCGGACCGTGGACGCCGTCGAGGATGCGTCGCCGCATCCGGAGCCCGACGTCGGCCCACGCTTGGCGGCGATCAGAGCGTTGCACGGTTATTAGTGGATCCATCAATAGCGGTGCTGGCGCCAGCCTCAGGCCAGACTGCCGATGGCGCGCTCTACTTCATCCAGGATTTCCCCTGATTGGACGAGATCCTTCATCGCGTTGTGGTCGGGATAGAGCGGCCTGTCGACGTTCAGATGTTTCACGTGACGGCGCACGACTTGGCGTGCCGACTGCGTGCCCTTGCCAGGCGTGAATTCGCGAAAGTCCAGGGCCTGCGCGGCTGCCATGAATTCGATGCCAAGGACGCCGTAGGCGTTATCCAGGATCTGTGCATTCTTGATGGCCGTATTCATCCCCATCGAGACAAAGTCCTCTTGGTCAGCTGCAGCGGGGATCGACTGCACCGAGGCCGGAGCCGAAAGAATCCGTTGCTCCACGATCAGATGGTCTGCGGTGTACTGGCTTAGCATCAATCCAGAGTAGAAACCGGGCTCGTGCGCCAGAAAATCCGGCAGTCCCTGGGAGAGAGCCGGATTCGTCAGCCGGTTTAGCCGGCGCTCTGAAAGCACCGAGACCATCGTAATGGCCGCCCCGGCCATATCCATGGGGAGCGATACCGGTGAGCCCTGGAAGTTGGCGCCCGTAAGTGTGGCGTTCATCTCCGGGACGAAGATCGGGTTATCTCCCACTCCGTTGAGCTCGATCTCGACCTGGGATCGTGCATAAGCGATTGCGTCCCGGGCCGCGCCGATCACCTGCGGCGTGGAACGCATTGAGTACGCGTCCTGGACCTTCGTCTTCATCTTGCCGGTGCTCAGGTCTGAACCTTCGATGATTTGCACGATGTTTTCCGCCGAGGTGATCGCTCCCTGGAACCCCCGCAGTTCGTGAAGTTTGCGGCTGTACGGCTTGAGGTTGCCGAGCAGGGCCTCGATGCTCATGGCGGCCGCAATTTCGGCCTGCTTGATCCAGCGCTGCATGTCGTGAATGTGCAGCGCCGACATCGCGGTGAGAACGTTGGAGCCGTTGATAGCGGCCAGACCATCGCGGGCCTGAAGGCCCGGGGGCTCAATGCCGGCCCGGCGCAGCGCCTCATGCCCTGCCAGGCGCTCCCCTTCGTAGAAGGCCTCTCCTTCGCCCAGAAGCAGCAGGGCGGCCTGTGCCATGGGCGCAAGGTCTCCACTGGCCCCCACGGAGCCCTTCTGGCTCACGACCGGCGTAACGCCGCGGTTCAGCATCTCGATCAGTGCCAGTGTGATTTCGGGCCTGCATCCTGAGTTCCCATGAGCGTGTACGTTTGCCCTGCCCGCCAGGGCGCCCCGGACGTATTCAGGCGGCATCGGGTCCCCGATGCCTGCGGCGTGGTTGTAGATCAGATACCGCTGAAACAAGGGCACCTGCTCGTCGGTCAGAATCTTTTCCGAGAATTCGCCGATGCCGGTGTTCGTGCCGTACATGGTTTCCCGGGCAGCCAGTTTTGACTCCAGCATTGCGCGACAGACCTTGATCCGCTCAAGGGCCTCCGGCGCCAGGGCAACGTTTTCGCCTCCCCGCGCGATCGCCACCAACTTGTCGATCGTCAACGAAGATCCGTCAAGCACGATGGTCATGGATGGAATCTCCCTTGTGGAACGTTCGTGGTTTCGTAAGCGCTGCATGCCTTGAAGAACGGGAGGTCGGTGCTGCGGAAATCTGTCGCACCTGCAAACGTCGTTACCAAGTGTACTCCCGCCCGGGCTAGCGTGATATCGCAACATATATCCGGCGGACCTAGGAGACGTACCTGGTTACTTGGAGTAAAATCCGTGCCCATGACTGACGAATTCATTCCCAAATCTGCAATGAGCATCCATGCCCATCCTGACGATCAGGATTTCACGGTTTCAGGCACCCTGGCAAAATGGGCCAACGCCGGATGCGCGATAGTCTCGGTGATCGTCACCAGCGGGGACTCGGGATCCAATGACCCGTCCAAAGGGGCATCCTACAAGGCGGAATTGGCGCGGCTCCGCGAGGCGGAGCAAGAAGCGGCCAACAAAGTCCTCGGAGTCCAGCACACGGCGTTTCTACGGCAACCCGACGGCGAGTTGGTGGCATCGATTGACCTGCGCCGGGAGTTGACGCGTCTCATCCGTCAGTACCGGCCGGAGGTTGTCGTCATCGGCGATCCATCGGCCATGTTCTACGGGAATGAATATGTCAACCATCCTGATCACCGGGCTGCTGCGGAGGCCGCCATGTACGCAGCCTTTCCGTCCGCGGGCAGCCGCCTGATGTTCGCCGAATTGTTGGATGAAGGACTCCAGCCTCACGACGTCAAGCGGCTGTACATTCATGGAAACGACAAGCCGGACACTTGGGTGGATATCGGTGATAGCTTGGAAACCAAGATCGCCGCCCTGATGAAGCATGCAAGCCAGAGCGACACAGATGGCGCCGAGCAAATGCTGCGGGACTGGGCGGCCGAAGAGGCCCATGGCAAGCCCATGCGCTTCGCTGAGGCGTTTCGTGTCATGATCTTAAAAGGCGATGAGGACTTGCCCGGGGAGTAGGCGAAGCGCCCGGTATCCAATGCCGGCAAAGCGACCGGATAAGCTCGGCTGGCCGAAGCCGTGCTCGTAAAACATCTTCAGTTCTTCGGGGGGGCGTATATGAAGCGAAAACCTTCGATCTCTACGTATGGCTGGAAGTCGCCGTAGCTGACTGCCCGCACGCGACGGGCGATCTCAGCCTTCGTCATACCCGGCGTGATCTTGAACAGCTCATTAAATTCCGTACGGGTGAAAGGCCGGCGTTGCCACGTTTCCCCCGACGTCGGCAAGTCCTTGCCAGCCGCCATGAGCGCCGCGATCTCGAAGAACAACGCAATTTGATGTTCGTACGTCCGCTTCAGTAGGGAGGCCACATCGTCTCCCGGGTGAATCGGGAAGCGTTTGACCGCGATGATCGGCCCCGTATCGACCTTGGGCGCCATGTGATGACAGGTGACGCCGTATTCGCTCGCATCTTCATAGAGCGCGAAGTTGTTGCAACCGATGCCCGGATACGCCGGCGATGCCGGATGAAAATTGACGGCCGCCCGGGTGGCCCGGCCGAGCAACTCGGATGGCACAACCCAGCGAGACAGGTAGGAGATGATGAAGTCTCCTTCCCAGGAGCGCACGTCCTTGGGCAGCGGCTCTCCCCAGTGGCCAAGGCAGGAAGCTACGGGGGAAAACGCCTCCCGGCAGTAGTCAAGCGCTCGGCTGCAATCAGCATCGTCCGCTTTTCCTAGAAACAGGATCGAAAACTTCGTTTGGGTCATTGGCGCTGGAGTGGATTCTAGGTCCGAGCCCGCGGCGGAATTGTATCCTGTCTCCGCGGCGTGGCTTGATGCGCGGCCTATGGCGCGCACCAAAGATTGAGGCAAAAAAAACGGCCTCGCCGACCAACACGATAACACTGGTCAACGACGCCGCCGAGCGAGCTCTGTGAAAGCCACGGTCTAGGTGGTTATGTACTCCCGCAGGCTATGTTCAACCGCATAAGCGGCCGCCTCTGCCCGATTGTTCACACCCAATTTTGAGAGAATGCTCGAAACGTAGTTGCGCACCGTTCCTTCGCCCAGGAACAGCGATTTGGCGATCTCGCGGTTCGTCTTGCCTTCGGAGACAAGCAGCAGCACGTGCTTCTCCTGCTGGCTAAGGTGCGCGAAAGCCGAAGCCTCTTCTTCCTTGACGGCCCGCCGCACCTCCTGAAATACACGTTGTGTGACGGCGGGATCGAGGAGCGCCTCCCCCCGGCTTACCGCCTCAAGGGCCTTTATAAGATCGCTGCTGCCGATTTGTTTCAGGATGTATCCGGAGGCGCCTGCCCGGATGGCAGAGAACAGCATCTCATCCTCGGCGTACGAGGTCAGCATGATCACCCGGGTGCCGGGATACTTGTTGACAATCTCCTCACAGGCTTCGATTCCGGACGTGCCCGGCAGTCGAATATCCATCAGCACGACTTCCGGCTTGAGCGCTGCGACTTGTTCCATCGCCTCCCGGGCCGAACCCGCCTCGCCGACGACCTCGAACTGAGGATGCCGCTCCAGCAACGATTTCAGGCCGAGACGGACTACCTCGTGATCATCGACCAACAGGATTCTCTGCTTCGCCATGGGGGGAATTTTCCTCAAACTTATCCGCAAAGAGTATAGTCGAGGCACCAGCGCCTGACAAGGGCGCTCCTTAAATGGAAAGACGACCTGTTTGGGGTCGTCTTTCGGTGATGTGGCCTACTTGGCCTTCACGGTAATCGTCTTGGGCTTGACTTCCTCCGCTTTGGGCAGAGTGACCGTCAGCACACCGTCCTCGAAGTCCGCCTTGGCCTTGTCAGACATAACCATCGTAGGCAGGGAGACGGTGCGCTCGAAGAGGCCGTAGCGCTGCTCCCGGATGTGATAGGCCTTCTCTTTGGTTTCGGTCTGCTCCTTGGTCTCGCCCTTGATGGTCAGCGTTTCGCCCGTGATATTGATCTGCACGTCGTCGGCCTTCAGGCCCGGCAAGGCCGCTTTGATGACGACGTCGTTCTCCGTCTCGAACATGTCGACAAGCGGAGCCCCGGCGCCGTGCCAGCCATCGGTCTGGCCAAATGGACGAGTCACTGCCTCGTCGAAGAGCCGATCCATGGCATCGCGCAGGGTCATCATCTCACGCACGGGCTGCCAGCGAATAAGATTGGACATTTCGACCTCCTTCTTGTGGCTACTGGTTTCGCTTTCTGCCGCTTAAGATACGGCGCCTACGTCAGAAAAACGTAGGCGCCGCATTCACCTTTTGTAAGAACCGTTGCGGCTACTTCGGGCCTCGACTGCCCGCTTGCGCGGCCTCCCCTTGATCTCTGCGAAAATCTACAAAACGGTACCCGACGCCCCGCTCCGTCAGGATGTACTTGGGATCCGATGGGTCCTTCTCCAGCTTCTGCCGCAGGTAGTTGATATAGAGCCGGACATAGTGGGGCTCATCGCGGTACTCGTATCCCCAGACCTTCTGCAGCAGTTGGTCGTGAGACACCACCCAGCCGGCGTTCTGGACCAGATGGTAGAGCAGGCGGTACTCCGTGGGGCGCAGCTTGACCAGCTTGCCCTCCAGCCAGATCTCACGGCGATCGAAGTCTATTCGCAGGCGGTCGTCCACCTCGATCAAGCCATGCATGGATCCCGTCGCGCCTTCCGTACGCCGCAAAACCGCCTTGGCGCGGCTGACAAGTTCGCGCGGGCTGAACGGCTTGGTAATGTAGTCGTCGGCCCCCAACTCCAGCCCGCGGACGCGGTCGTCTTCTTCGCCCTTGGCGGTCAGCATAATGACCGGCACGCTGCTCACCTGGCGGATCATTTCCAGCACCTCGAAGCCGTCGATGTCCGGCATCATCACGTCCAACAGCACCAGATCCGGCGTGTCGCGCAGCTTGTCGATTGCTTCCTTCCCGTTGTGGGCCTCCACCACCTGATAGCCATCCTGCTCAAGGTTCATGCGGATGAAACGGACCATCCGCTCTTCGTCGTCGACTACCAGGATCCGCCGGCGCGTCAAGTCCTCAGCCATCTCACTCCCTCACAAAGCCGATGATCTTCTCTTCCTCGGCACTCTCAATGATCTCGATCAAATTCATCTTCTCAATGGGCCAAATCACCTTGACACAGTTGTGCTCAAGGTATTGAAGGTCTTTCCCGTCCGCGCTGACGGGGATTGCTTACGGTCAGAACGGTGTCGCTCGGTTTTGGCAACTCGTCGATTTCGCCAAGAACCGGGACGCCGCCACTCGGGTGAAGAACAATTGTGTATGCCATCTTGTGTACTTCCTTTCGTGCTGCCCTTAGTTGGCCTGTAGTCGGATCTGTATCCTGAGCTTGCCCAGGACAATCACATCGCCATTGGCCAGCGCCTCTTCCCGGTGGACGCCAAGGCGCTTTCCATTCAAGTATGTGCCGTTTGCGGAATCGAGGTCGATCAGAACGACTTGGTTCCCGCGGCGGCGGATCGTCGCATGAAGTCGCGAGACGCCACTGCCATACCCTTGATACGGTGACAGGTCGATGTCGGGAGCACTCGGCTGGTTTTCTGTGGTCCTGCCCATAATGAATTCGTCGCGGCCCGCCAGAGGAATCGCCTCACCGCTCTCCGGGAAATGCAGCGTTGCCCAGGCGTACCGTGCCGTCCCCGGCCTGTCCGTTGGGCGACCTGCGTGACGCGACGCCGTCGGCGACGTGGACTTGATTCCCTGCAGTCCAGGCCCGGCTGCCGGATCCAACAGGGAACCACACTCCCTGCAGAACGCCGCACCGAGGAGGTTCGAGCCGGAGCATTTGGAGCACCGTATCATGCGGGGGGCTCCGGTGACGGTAGCAGCAGAGCTCGTGTGCCGTACTTGATTTCCTTGCCACCCGCATCGCTGAGGGACTGAGTCCGCTCCAAGTTCTGGGCCTCGAGCAGGGCGGTTTTCGCCAGCCGATGTTTCCCCTGGGCCTCCAATTGGCCTGCCAGATTTGTGAGATGTCGCGTTGCAGCCTGAAATTCGCCGGCTTGGGCCTCCTGTCGGGCCCGCTCCTGGAGCCGGTACAACGCCAGCGTTGAAAGGGCGGCCATCATGGAGTTGGGCGGCAGCCCACCGGTCGAGTCCTCAGAGACTGGCGCGGACATGCGCAGTTGGGTTGCTGCCAGCGGCATGGCGCGTTTCCTGGTGACTGCCTCCAGCATGCTATCCAGAATGATTGCCTCGTCCGTCCTCGTGGCCGGCGGCTGAATCGTGAATTCGAAGAGGACTCGCAAAGGCACACCCTTTTCGATCGGGCCCAGGTGAACGTCCTCCTCAAGTCTGAGCGGCCCGCCTTCTGGCTGGATTCGGAAGCCATATGTGAGTTCCACGCCCTCGCTGGCCTGCGGCTTCAATACGACATCGTCGATGAGGGTCTTCGTAAGCGCCTCGAATTTCCTAGCCAGCAAGTCCTCGATCTCCTGCGGGCGCAAAATGTACGTGCTGTTGCCACCCGTCCTGCCCACGAGTTCGTCCACAAAGGCGTCGTTCCAATCACTTCCGATTCCGAAGCCGCTGAGGGTGATGCCCATCCGGGCAGCGCTCGTTGCTAGCTTCAGACAGGCAAGTTCGTCGCCGTACGTATGGCCATCCGTCAGCAGGATCAGGTGGTTACCGTGATTAGGGTCGTAGCCGCGGCGCAATGAGTCGATCCCTGCCTCAAGCCCGCGCAGTATTTCCGTGGCGCCTGCCGGCTGGATCGCTTGAATACGACTCTGGGTTTGTTTTGGGTCGCGGCGGTATCCCGCGGATATCAGCACCTCGGCGCGATCGCTGAACACCACCAGGCTGAACAGGTCTTCCGGACGAAGCATCTCGACGATTCGGATGGCTGCTGCCTTGGCGAGATCCATCTTCTCACCGGTCATGGACGTGGACCGGTCCAGCACAAGGCACAGATTGAGCGGCGGGTCTGATTCCTGGAAGCTTGGGTCTGTCGGCGCCACCTCAACCATCGCGTAGATTAACTGCGCTTCGTCAAGGCGACATAGATCTTGGCGGCTGTAGGTTACCGCGCAGGTGAGGGGCGCGGGGCTCGTTTGTTCTTGCTGCAAGGTCGCGTCGTACTGCGACCGCCGTTCCGGATTAGATAGGACTTCGTAGGCGCGCTGGACCTCCAGGAAGAGCTCGGTTTCGCCGGGTTTCAGATTCTTGTCTGGATGGAACCGCCTCGCCGCCGCGTAATACGCGCGCTTGATGGTGGATTCCGAAGCGTCACGCTTCACCCCCAGGATCGCGTAGTAGTCCCCTGGCCCTGCCGACATGGCTATCCGACCATTTGAACCAGCACCACAGATATGTTGTCGGGTCCGCCCGCCGCATTGGCTGCCTCGACCAGGTCCTGGCAGGCCCCTTGTAGGCTCGAGGCCCCGGACAGGGTCTCCCGTATCGTCGACTCTGGAAGCACGCCCCACAATCCGTCCGTGCATAGCATGAGCGTGCTGCGTCCGGGGAACGGAAGGGTAAACACGTCGACTTCCATGTTGTCCCCTTGCCCCAGCGCCCGGATCAGCACGTTGCGATGCGGAAAACTTGCCGCCTCCTCCTTATTGAGATGGCCGAGTTCCTCGAGCCGCCTGACCAGGGAGTGATCCTCTGTGAGTTGCTCCAATTTGCCGTCCGCATGAACCAGATACGCGCGGCTGTCGCCCACGTGGCCCACGGTGATTTGTTGGCCAAGCACCAGCGCCGCCGTCATTGTCGTCCCGCTTCCCGGCGCCGCTTGCTGCACGGCTCGGTGCGCGTTTTCGACGGCCTCTGTCATTATTTCCTGAAGCGATTCCTCCGGCGGCTGTGTGGGGATGGCAAAGAGATAAGAATGAAATTTGCGGATAATCTGGCCGGCGGCCACCCGCATGGCCGCGTTGCTTGCGACCTCACCAAACTCATGGCCGCCCATGCCGTCTGCGACGACATACAGGCCGAACGGGACATTCAATGACTTTCCGGCCAGCGTGGTGGTAATTGCCAGCACGCTATCCTCGTTATGATCCCTTTGCTTCCCGATCGACTGCCCGGTGGCGGCAATCAGCTGCTCCATTTCGTACGGAATCTCTTGTGGACCGAGGGCGGTCTCGATCTCTCGTGAGGACAGCGGGGCCGTCGTCTGTCGTTGCCCGTTGCCTCCTGCAGTCTTTCCGAACAACCGCCGGATATGATCAAGCATCTGGTCTCCTCACTCAGGCAAGCAAAGCGTAGATCTGGTGGTCGGTCGAGCCGACGTACACGACGTCGTCGAAGACCACGGCAGACCCGGTGATCGGTGCACGCGTTTCGAACTTCCATCGGAGGCGTCCCGTGTGATATTCCAGGCAATACACTTTGCCATCCACAGAACCAAAGTAAACGGAATCTCGGTAGACCGTGGGTGAGCTGCTGATCTGATGATCCGTTTTGAATCGCCAGGCTGCCTTCCCCGACTGGAGTTCCACACAATACAGGAACCCATCGGCTGCGCCCACGATGCAGTAGTTGTCGATGATGGCGGGCGATGAGACGGACCCCTTTCCAAGCCGGAATCGCCAGATAACCCAGCCTTCACGGGCCTCCAGACAGTACAGCGTACCGTCGAGGGACGTGAAGAACAGGGCTTGCTCTGACGCGGCCGGCGAGGACGTGATGGCGCGCTTCGCCATGAACCGCCATCGCAGTACGCCTCGATAATCCACGGCAAAGAATTCGCCGCTCTCCGTCCCCACGAATACCAGTTCATGGGCGACCAGCGGTGTCGAGCGCACTTTCTCCCCTGTGTCGAACATCCAGACGCTGCGGCTGGTATTGACATTGACCGCGTGGAGCCCATGATCGTCAGAGCCGATGAAGACGTGGCCCTCCGCGATCCGCGGCGATGAATGTATCGGACCCCCGGTGGGGTACGTCCAGACCACCTTCCCCGACCGCATGCTGACGACGTGCAGCATGCGGTCCTGGGAGCCGAAGAAAACGTTGTCTTCGTACACCGCGGGCCGTGACACGATGCCCCCATCGGCCGCATACTTCCAGCGAAACTTCCCATCGGCCGCGTTGATGGCGTAGAGATTGTTGTCATAGCAGCCCACGTACACGGTTCCCTGGCTCACCGCAGGCGTGCCTCGCACTTCGTCTTCGCACTTAAAGGACCAGATTGGCTTAACCGCACCTGCGGATGCCACCGCCGGCGTGCGGATCTTTGATAGTGCCCCTGTCTTGCGTGCCACCGCCAACAGCGCTTCCTTCATGCTTTCGGCGTCAGGAAACCGGTCCTCCGGGTTGTAGGAAAGCGCAGTGGTGATTACCGCCTCCAGCTCCGAAGAAATTCGGGAATTGATGCGGCGGACGGGACGCTCCCCAAACGAGAAAGGAGGCTCCAGGCGCGGATCCCGCCGGGTGACTGCGTGGTGGAGCGTGGCGCCCAACGCGTACAAATCTGCCGATGGCGTTGCATCCCCGCGGTATTGTTCCGGCGGTGAGTAGCCCTCGGTTCCGATCATGGTGCCGCGCTGTCCCACTAGGAATGTGCGCGCGATGCCGAAGTCGACCAGTTTCACGTTGCCGTCGGTGTCAATCATGATGTTGGAGGGCTTCATGTCGCGGAAGATGATCGGATCAGGCTTGTGCTGATGCAGGAATGACAGCACGTCGCACAGCTGAATCGCCCACGTCAGGACTTGATCCTCCTGGAGATATCCGCTCGTGTCATTGATGATGGCTTCCAGGTCTTTGCCGTGAATGAATTCGAGCACCAGGTATGAGCGGTCATCGTTTGTGAAATAGTCATAGATCCGGGGAATGCTTGGATGGTTGAGCGTTGCCAGGAGATTGGCTTCGCGTTCGAAGTTCTGCACGATGGTCGGTCGTACGAGGGCGTCCGCCGCCGAGTTGATCATCTCCTTGACGGCGACCAGTTTGGTCACGTTCGGAAAATGTAGATCGCGGGCGCGGTACACCGACCCCATTCCGCCCACACCAATCGTTTCCTGAATGTAGTAGCGGTCGGCGAGCGCAATTCCAGGCCCTAATTGACGCCGTAAATCGACAGATCCTCCGCTCAGCGGTTGGGTGGTATTCTCTTCGCTCAGTTGACCTCTGTTGCCCGTGGATTATAGTGTGCGTTCGCGGGATTGGCAACACGACCGGTTTCTGGTACGCGGTCAGCGGTCACGGGTACATCGCTTGCGAAGAAATGCTTTCTGCGGCACAATGGCTGTGGGTGAAGATCCTTGCCGTCAGCGACCAGGTTGTCGAGCGCCTGTATGAACTCATTCCGCAGGGGCACTTTCGTGATGTCAGTCTGATTGTTGGGTGTGGCGATCTTCCCTATGACTACCTGGAGCACATGATCTCTACTATGAACGTTGACCTCTTCTATGTGCCCGGCAACCACGACCCTGCGTATGATTCGCGATTGAGCGGGGCACGGGTGCAAGGGGGTACGAATCTCGACTTGAAAGCCGTCCGATTTAGAGGGCTTTCCGTGGCGGGATTTGGCGGCAGTGTCCGCTATCGACCGGATGCGCCGAACCAATACTCTCAGGTGCACGCCTTCTTGCGCGTAGCCATGCTGGTGCCCGCACTGCTTCTAAATCGCCTGCGCTATGGAAAGCGTCTGGACATACTGATCACCCATTCTCCACCCTATGGCATAAATGACGATGAGTCGGTTGCGCATCGAGGCCTCAAGGCGATTAACTGGCTCCTGCAGTGGGCGCGGCCGCGTTTCCACTTGCACGGCCACATGCACGACCTGCGCCGCAATTTGGGACCTGACATGCAGCATCTGGGTCCCACGTCGATTGTCAATGTTTTCCCGTATCGGGTGATTGAGTTCTAGCATGTCCGTGGATTTTGCCCATCGCGCCGAATCGGATTTCACGCGTGCCCGCCTCAAGTCTTTCTTGAACCGGGTGCGATCGGTGATTTCGGGCCGGCCAACCCAGCTCCTATCGTATGACGATGTCAAGGCCAGCCTGCGCCTCGCCGGTCCCGTCTACCGCGGAATTCAGACTGTCAGGATCTCACAAATTGTTGGTAGCCTGAATCGCTACCAGCAGTTTGACCGCGCCTTCTTGCCCACGGAAAATCACATCGCCCCCCGTTGGGAGAGCATCGATTTGGCGTTTTACAAGGACGTCGGTCTCCCTCCCGTGCTGCTGTACAAAGTCGGGCAGGTGTACTTCGTTGTCGACGGGCACCATCGGGTCTCCGTTGCCCGGGAGCAGGGACAGGAGTTTATTGAGGCCGAGGTGCGTGAGTGTGCTACCAAGGTGAACATCACTCCTGACCTGAAACCTGAGGACTTGGTGATTCTTGGCGAGAAGGTCCAGTTCCTCGAGCGCACCCATCTTGACCACCTGCGGCCGGATTCCCGCGTCCGTCTGACGATCCCGGGAGGCTTCGATCGCATCACCAAGCACATCGCAGTCCACCGCTATTTCATGGGCCTTGACCAGAAGCGCGATATCTCCGACGAAGAAGCCGTCACCGACTGGTACGATGCGGTGTACATGCCCATCGTTGCTGTTATCAGAGAGAGCCAGGTATTGTCGGAGTTCCCCGGCAGGACAGAGGCTGATCTTTATCTCTGGGTCTTGGATAATCAGCAACATCTAGCCGAGGCAGGCGCCCAGGCGCTTGACGAGCCGCAGAAGGCTGCCCGGGAGTTCATTGAGACCGCGCGATGAATGATGCCGGCGGAAGTCTTCCGGGCCGGAGGACCCGACTGTGAGTCACTTGGCACTAGGCGGAGTGTTCGCGGCGGCCGTCACGCCCCTCAAAGTCGATGGCAACCCGGATTTGGATGCCTTCCCGGATCTCCTGGCCTTCTTGGCAGCGCGTGGGTGCCATGGCGCATTGATTCTGGGCACCACCGGTGAGGGCCCCTCGTTTTCGCCGTCCGAGAGGGAAGGCTTGTGGCGTTCGGCGCTGCGCGTACGCGAACAGCATCCTGACTTTCGCCTGCTCGCCGGCACCGGTACGCCGAGCCTTAGCGAGAGCATTGACTTGACCCGCCTGGCGTTCGAGTTGGGCTTCGACGGCGTGGTTACGCTGCCGCCCTTCTACTTCCGAAATGCCACCGACGCCGGTCTATTTGAGTGGTTTCGGCGCCTCATGACCACCGCCGTGCCACACGACGGCATTGTGCTGGGGTACCACTTTCCAGCCGTGGCAGGCATCGGTTTCTCCATGGACCTCCTTGCACGCATTTCCGATGCGTTTCCGGGCCGGTTTGCAGGAATCAAAAACTCTTCCCATGACAAGGAGTTCGCCCGAGGCCTCGGCGAGCGGTTTGCCGGCCAGTTGGCCGTCTTTACCGGCACGGATTCACTGTTCTGCTGGGCTCTCCAGAATCACGCCGCAGGCTGCATCACGGCTCCGGCCAATCTCATCTCGCCCGATTTGCGCGAGATCTATGATCTTGGCGGAGTGGGCGAGCAGGCGGCGGCCGTTCAGGTTCGAGTTGCCGGGGATCGGCGCATACTTGAAGGATATCCGCCTTTTCCACCGAGCCTGAAGATGCTCTTGCATCGGCTCCATGATCTCCCGCATTGGCCGGTCCGCCCTCCATTGCAGGATCTTCCTAAGGAAACGGCGGATCAGCTCGTGGGTGCATTCCGCGTGTAATCCAGTCCTACACCACTAGATCGTGCAAGACTGACTTCTGGTTGTGATCGCCGACCGTTTCGACGCTTTCCCAAGCGGGCGCTGCGATCGCGCCTGGACTGCCGGCACGACGCGGCCGGTATAATGTCGGCATGTCCCCGCACTGGCGCCTCCTTCTTGATTCTGCATGGTCCGGGGCTTGGAACATGGCTGTCGATGAGGCCTTGCTTGAGCACGTCGGCAAGGGCAAATCGCTGCCGACCCTCCGGCTCTATGCTTGGAATCCTGCCTGTCTATCGCTGGGATATGCGCAGCCTTATGAGGACGTGGATATCACCAGGTTGCGCGAGCACGGCTGGGGTCTTGTGCGCCGGCTTACGGGTGGGCGCGCGATCTTGCACGGAGATGAGCTGACCTACTCGGTTGCCGCCGCGGCCTCTGAACAGCGAGTCGCCGGGACTTTGCTGGAAAGCTACAGTCGCCTGGCGCTGGCGCTGCTGCACGCCGTTCATTCCATGGGTGTGCCCGCGGAAATGAACCCCAGCGCTGTGGCCGGACACAGGACTCCGAACCCGGTTTGTTTCGAAGCACCGTCGGCGTATGAAATAACCATCGGCGGCAGGAAACTAATTGGATCCGCTCAAGCGAGGCGCCGCGAGGGAGTCTTGCAGCATGGATCGCTGCCGCTCGGAGGGCGCCTTGAGCGCATTACGGACGTCCTCGTGTATCCCGATGAGCCGGCGCGGGGCGATGCCGCGAAACGTCTCCTGGCACGCGCTGCGTCTCTGGAATCGATCCTTCACCGTGCTGTGAGTTGGGATGAGGCAGCCGCCGCGGTCGTACGGGGCTTTGAGAAAGCGCTGGATATCCGGTTTGAGCGCGGTTCCCTCTCCGATTCTGAGCGACGGCGCGCGCGCGACCTCGAGGCCGAGAAATACGGCTGCTCCGAATGGACACGCGGGGACAGGGATGATCGCCCAGCAACACCATCGGGGGAAGTACGACCTTCACGCCAGGCAATTACTTGATGGGCGCAAACCTGGAGATTAGGGCAAGGGTTTCTCTGGCGTTTCGCGAAAAATTCGGGCACCCGTGTGCGGCCATTGCCAGAGCGCCGGGCAGGGTTAACCTTCTGGGCGAACACGTAGACTATAACGATGGCTTCGTCCTGCCAGCCGCCATTGAGCAGTCCACTTATGTTGCGTTTGCCCCGGCCCTCAGCGATCAGAGCACATTGTGGGCATTGGACTTCGATGCGCACACTACATTCGATCGACAGAGTTTGCAGACCAAATCCGAGGTGGATGGTACCGACCTACCCTCGTGGGCCCGCTATCCAGCCGGGGTCGCCTGGTCTCTGCTGGGCGATGGGCATGCAATCGGTGCTATCGACGCCGTGTTTGCATCGGAAGTCCCACGGGGCGCGGGCCTGAGCTCCTCCGCGTCGGTGGAACTCGCCTTTGCAGCCGCCTGGCAGTGGGAGGCGGATTGGTCGCTGTCGCCGATGCAGTTGGCTCTGCTCTGCCAGCGGGCCGAGAACAGGTACGTGGGGGTAAATTGCGGCATTATGGACCAGGCTGCGTCTGCGTGCGGTCAGCAGGGACGCTTGCTGCTCTTGGATTGCCGATCCTTGGAATACCGGACGCTTCCGTTGCCGGCCGGCGTCGTGGTGGTCGTGGCCGACAGCGGCGTGCGTCATGCACTGACATCCAGCGCCTACAACGACCGGCGCGCCGCGTGCGAGGAAGCCGTGCGCCTGCTCAGAGAAGACCTGCCTCAGATCGTGGCGCTGCGCGATGTGGATCTGCATACGTTCGACCGCCTGGCTCACAAGCTGCCGCACGAGGTGGAGATGAGAGCGCGCCACGTTGTGGAGGAAATTGATCGCACCGGACGCGCCGTGCCTTTGCTTGAGGTCGGTGACGTACCCGCCTTTGGCCAACTCATGAATGCCTGCCATGTCAGCCTGCGGGACCTCTATGAGGTCTCGTGTCCAGAGTTGGATACGCTCGTGAGTATCGCCCAGTCGCTCGAAGCTTGCTATGGTGCCCGGCTAACAGGCGCGGGCTTTGGCGGCTGCACTGTGAATCTCGTTGAGGGCCGCCGGGCTGCCGATTTTTCCCAGCGCCTGGGCCAGGCGTACGAAGCTCAGAGCCACCGCAGGGCGGAGATATACCTATGTGCCCCTTCTGCTGGCGCCAGCGTCCTTCAGACCGTTGCGGCGGGATAGACGCGTGCGGCTAACCGGTCTTGTTTGGCGCAGCCGAGTGCGGTTGCCGGCCGCGCGGGAACCCTCTTCCATCAGTAATCCGAATAGCAAGCCACATGTCGGCGGGTGCGGCAAGACCGCGACGTCCGTTTTCAGGGCGGGCGGACCCGAATACCTCTTCGGTACGCCGCCCTACAGAGCGTATTCGTGAAGGACTGGGTCAATTCCTTCCGAGCGGGCGTTCGCGCTGAACTCCCGCTCCTCATTGGCGTCTTTCCCTTTGGGTTGATCTACGGCGCTTCTGCCCTTGGGGCTGGGCTGTCGCCTGCTGCCTCCCAAATGATGTCATCCGTCGTCTTCGCCGGGTCGGCCCAGTTCATCACTGTGCAACTTTGGGCCGGGGGAGTGCCTGCGGCGGTCATCGTTCTCACGATCGTGGTCGTGAATCTGCGACATGTCCTATACAGTGCTTCCGTGGCGCCCTACGTTCAGCATCTGCCGATGAAGTGGCGAGGCCTACTTGCATACCTCCTCACGGACGAGGCGTACGCCGCCACGATTGTGCACTACGAGACCAGCGCTGTTACACCTGCCGGTCATTGGTTTTTTCTGGGAGCCGGAGCCTCGCTCTGGGCCACATGGCAGTTGAGCACGGCCTTGGGGATATTGTTGGGGACCACGATTCCGGCGACCTGGCCACTGGAATTCGCTATCCCGTTGACTTTTATCGCCTTGGTGATTCCGACGCTTACGGATCGGGCCGCCGCTCTGGCGGCGGTTTCGGCCGGTCTGCTTGCAGTATTGGGCCGCGGCCTGCCCTACGAGTTTGGTTTGATGCTGGCAGCCCTCGTTGGGATCGGGGCCGGCATGATCGTGGAGCGCGGAGAATGAATATCTGGCTGGTTATGGCCGCCGGCGGCCTGGCAACCTTTGCCATGCGCCTGTCATTCATCTACCTGTTTGGACGTCTTACGTTGCCGGAGACATTGCGGCGTGCCCTGCGGTTTGTCCCGCCGGCGGTCCTGAGTGCCATCATCCTGCCTGCGCTCGTTGCTCCCAGCGGCATGCTCGAGATTAGCCCATCAAATGAACGTATGCTCGCAGGGGCCGTGGCCATGCTCGTGGCCTGGCGCACGCGAAGCGTCCTTGCGACAATTCTTGCTGGCATGCTCATTCTGGCAGTGCTTCAACTGGCAGCCTAGCCTGCGGTCCACAGGCTCAATCCATGCCGTGCAGGCCTCAATGGTTTAGGGGACTTTCTTCGTGCACGTGCCCGTGTGATACTTCTTCTTCGCTGGCCGGGCGTACTGCTGAAATGGTCACCTCGAAGAGCAATTGCTTTCCGGCCAAAGGATGATTCATGTTCAAGCGGATGGCTTGCTCGGTCACCGACGCAATCGCGCCTACCGCCGGCTGCCCTGAACGATCCATCAACTCGATGTGCGTTCCGATTTCAATGGGCACGTCGGGGGGGAAAGCCTCACGCGGGACTTCCATGAAGGCCTCGGGATTCTCCTCCCCGTAGCCGTCCCTGGCGCTGAGGGTAATGGACTTTGTGTCCCCTACCCTCATGTCGTAGAGCTGCTGCTCAAGGGCCGGCAGGATCTGGCCCATACCTTGGATGAATTGTAACGGCGCGTCCGGCTTCGACGCGTCGACCGTCTGGCCGTCAACACGCAACGAGTAGTCCATCGAGACTACTTGCCCATCATCAACCCTGTTCGAAGGATTCATTGATTCTCCAGTCGGGAATTCCGATGCACCTCTGCCCTCTGGATGCCTATCGGGGCATTCCGTTGACAAACAATCTGTCCCATAGTACCATCCGCGCCGGTATTCCTCCGCCGAGGTAGCTCAGTGGTAGAGCAGGGAACTCATAAGCCCTTGGTCGCGAGTTCAAATCTCGCCCTCGGCACTAAATCCCGTCGGACCGGCGGGCTTTTTTTCTCGGCAGACGCTTGGAGCCGGCCTCAAAGCTTCGGGGGCATCAGCAAGAGCATGTTGAGCAGCATGTAGATGGAAGCGTACTTATACAGCCTCAGATTCATTCGATCCGACGGCCGGACGACAGCGGTGCCCGCCAGAAAAAGCAGTACGGCACTCAACACAATGATCAGGGCCAGAATCCCCTCGGCCGCGCCAATCCAGACGGCCGCCACGGTCATCGTCAGGCCCGCCAGGATACTTGAGCTTGCGCTCAATAGGCGCGTAAAACGGACTCCATAAGTTGCCGGAAACGTCGGCACACCGGCGGCTTTGTAGTCGTCGGCAAATTTCAGACTGAACGTCAGCGTGTGCGTCGGTATCCAGAACAATACCGACAGGGCCAATAGGATGCCGATTGCGTCCACCCGGTCCGTGGCGAGAACTCGCCCGGCCAGAATTGGCATGGCCCCGGCGATCCCGCCCCAGACGATTGCCCAGCACGTCCGTCGCTTCAGCAACACGCTGTAGACGACCACGTCGAACAACCAGCCGGCCAGAACGGCCAGGCCATAGTGCAAGGTCAGCGATATCGCCCAGGTCAGGCCGATCGCGGATATGGCCAGTCCGAGTAGAAGCACTTCTGATGGTGGAATGCTGCCGGTCGCTGCCGGCCGAGCGTGCGTGCGCTTCATCTTGGCATCGATGTCTCGGTCCCACCACATATTCAGGATTGTGGATCCGCTGATGGCCATGAACAAGCTCGCGCTCAGCTGCCAGAGCGAGCCCCAACGCACCGCCGCGTGCGCACTGAAATAGCCGGCCAACCCGGTAACAAGTAAGAGTCCCGTTTGCAGGGACTTGATCAATTTCCAGTACGCGCCGAGCCTTGTTCGCGCGGCGATCCAAATCGAAAGTGAGTTCTCGGGGGATTCTTCCATCGTCAGTCCTAAAGTTCGGCGCGCGGGCCGGATGTGTCTACTGTGCGAACACGTCGCGCTGGCGAATGTCTGACGCAGTTTCTCTGCGAACGATGAGCCGCCCTCGGCCCCTCTCGATCCACAACACCGCCGGGCGGCACGCGCCGTTGTAGTTGCTGGCCATGCTCAGGTGATAGGCGCCGCTGACCGGGATAACGATCAACTCGCCCTCCTCCAGTCGCGGCATCAACAACTCGTCGATCAGGACGTCGCCGGACTCACAGTACGGCCCGCCGATGGATACTTCCTCCGCCAGTTCTCGTGCGAGCCCTGTTGCAGGCAAACACGAATATCTCGATCCATACAGCGCGGGGCGCGGATTGTCTGCGATGCCGCCGTCGATCAGCAGCCACGTGTGGTGCCCTTGCCTCTTAATGGTTCCAACGCGGTAGATGGCCACGGCCGCCCTCGCCATAATGCTGCGGCCCGGCTCCAGGTGAAGAGTTGGCAAGGAGATTCCATTGGCGCGGCAACCCCTGGTCACCGCTTCGGCCACGTTTCGGACGTACCCTTCCACATCAGGATTTGGCAGCTCGTCTTCCCGGTACGCGACTCCCCATCCTCCACCAGGAGAGAAGTGCCATGCATCCGGGAGTTCGAGTTTCTTGCATAGCGCAAGCGCGTCATGGATGGCCTGCACCACAGGTGAGGCGTCTCGAAAGTTGCTGCCCTGGTGAAAATGCAGGCCGTCGAGCGGCAGACCGGCGCTCCTGGCCGCCCGGGCTGCCCCGATCATCTCGGCGGGCGTCAAGCCGAACTTGCTCTCGGCCCCCCCGGTTTCGGTGTATGCATGGTGTGTGCGCACCGCGATCCCGGGCCGAAGGCGCAGCCACACACTCTCGACCGTCGAGGCGCTTCGCGAGCGCCGACCGGCCGCCTTGAGTACAGAGCTCAGGCGATCCAGTTCCGCGTGATTGTCCACTACGATTGTGCCGGCGTGATGAGCGGCAAAGCTTAGATCTGCGCTGGACTTATTGACCCCGTGAACGAGTAGACTGGCCGCCGGCACCCCGCCCATAATGGCCGTCGATATTTCGGCTTCACCGCTGCAGTCCACCCACAGCCCCTGCTTGTTTGCCCAATCCGCAATGGTGGCACACAGGAATGCCTTGCCGGCGTAGGTGAGGATTGCCTGACCCGGATAATAGGCCTTCAGTGCCGCTTTGTATCGCGACACGAGTTCCATCCATCGTCTCGCGGTCGTATACATAGAGCGGGGTTCCGAACTTGCGGGCGAGTGCCGCCAGTTCCTGTCCGCCGATGCTTAGCGCGTTGTTCTCGATTGTTACGGTATCGGGAAACAGGGCCAGGCGGTTTGGTTTTTGCATGAGTGTGCAGCGGGAGTTGCCTGGATTTCTGCCGCGCAGGGCGGGCCGCGGCGACTAGTTGCCAAAAAACAGCCCCCACCATACCTTCCAGTTGGGCATCGTGGTCGGGACGGGAGTTGCCGCCTCGAGTTGTTCCGGTGTTGCCCCCGGAACGCCGACAGGCACTACGGCTTGGTCCCCCTCTTGCACGTAGTGCGCCTCACTCCGCGCCCAATCATCCACGATCTGGTCCGATCCGGCGAAGGCAACCTGCGTTTGCAGCACGAGCTGCGTCTGCATTGCTTGTGTCGCCTGCGCGCTTACGATCCCGGCCTGCTTCTTGAGCAGATTGAGCTCCTCCAGGCGTGCGTTGAAATCCATGACGATCAGCACCAACAGAAGGATCCCTGCGAAGGCAGCCGCGCGCCGCGCGTTAATGGGCCAGCGATTCATGTCGGTATCTTACCCGTTGTTCAGATGGTTGGCAAGAAGTGGCGGCTCTGGTACAATACCGCGCTCAATTCGACCGCATGCTGTTGTACCCTTCACGTGCGGTACATTCCAAAGAAAGGGCTTGATCATCGTGAAAGTACTTCTAATCAAGGACGTCTACAAACTCGGCCACGCGGGGGATGTCAAAAAGGTGGCCGACGGTTACGGCCGCAACTTCCTGCTCACGAAAGGTCTGGCTGTGTTGGCTACCGCCGGGACGCTGAAGACGGCCGATAAGATTCGCTCGCAGGCCGAGATCAGACGGACCGCGCTCAACAGCGAGCTCAAGGGTCTCTCAGATAGTGTCAACGGCATCACCCTGACATTCGCGGCGAAAGCTGGCGAAACGGGCAAGCTCTACGGTTCGATTACGACGCAGGATGTGGCCACCGCCATCCAGGAGCAGACCCGCTACGAAGTTAAGCGGCATCAGATTGACATGCAACCCATCCGTGAGCTGGGTGAGTTCAAGGCCCACGTGCGCCTGACGGTCGACCTCGTTCCCGAGGTTAAGATCATTGTTCACCGCGAGGGTCAGGCTGTCGAGGAAGGCGGCACGGACGCTGCGCCAGCCGGAGCCGCGCCGACGCCAAATCGCGACGAGACCGACAAGATGGAGCCGGAAAGCGCGCCTGAAGGCGTGCCGGAAAGCGAAGCTTCCTCCGAAGAAGCCTGAGAAACGGGCGCCTGCTGCGCCGCGCTCACCAGGTTAGCGAAGGCCCATGGAAGATTCCATCGGCGCAATGCCTCCGGCGTGGCCGTGAGCAGCGCCGTCTTACGATTTCGCAAGTCTCCGAGATTACCCGGGTTCGCCCACACTTCCTGCAGGCGCTTGAGGACGATGATCTCTCGGCGATCCCCTCTGTGGCGCAGGCTCGTGGCTTTCTCCGAATTTACGCCGAGTTCCTTGGCCTGGATATCGCGAAGCTTGTTCCCGCGTTGGAACCTCCGGAGTTGACCGTACCGCCAGCGGAGCCCGAGGCCGCGGCGGCTGAACCAGCTCGCAGCGCCTCTTCTGCTTTGGGCGGTCAGCTAGCGCGCCTCCGGGAACGACTGTCCCGACGACCAAATCCCCCCGCGTCGCCAGAAGACACCCCTGGCTCAGGTTCCTCGGAAGAGGATGCCGACTTTCATGCCGGTGATGATGGGTTGGCCTCCGGACCCGGCGAGCCTGGTCCGCTGCCTCCTCTGCCCTCCCGAGTCCAATGTCCCTGCAGAGTCCTTGACCGTCCCAGAGGGGCACATTGCGGGCCGCCAGCAACGATCCTGAGCAGCCCGCGCCCCCGCCTCAGGCTCCCATGCCTCCCCCTGAGGCCGCCTCATCCTCAAGCAACGACCTACGTGTTGCTGGCGCAGGTAACTCGCCCCGGTTGCGTTCCGTCGCCTCGTTCTTCTCCAGACTGCTCCCGAGGCCTGCCACGAGTTCGACAGCGTCCGTTCCGGTCGATGACACGCCCTCTTCCCTGTCTGCCGACGAGTTCGGACGTTGGCTTGCCACCAGCGACCCCAGAAGATGCAGACGAGCCACTCGTGCAAGACGCTGAAGGCGCGGCACAGCCCTCTGAGGAGATCTTCGCCGAAATCGGCCGACAACTCAGGGAACGGCGTGAGATGCTCAGCTTGACTTACGAAGAAATCGAGCGCCACACGCACGTGAAGGCCGAATTTCTTCAAGGACTCGAGCTGGGCGCCTTGGATGAACTGCCCTCACTCGTGCACACGCGCGGAATCCTGGCCAACTACGCCGGCTTCCTCGATCTGGATGTGGATTCCGTCTTGTTGCGCTTTGCCGATGGTCTTCAGGCGCGCCATCGCGAGCACAGGCCTCAGTGGCAGCCTTCACGGACAAGGCCCCCGATCGCGGTCCACACCAGCCTGCCGCCGGTACGTAGCTTCATTGCCAGCGATTTGGTCTTTGGCGTGGGCGTTGCAGTCGTGCTCCTGCTCTTTGCGGTCTGGGGCATTAGCCGGGTGATGACCCTACGGACATCCGACTCAGGCGCGCGCAACGTCTCCATCTATCTCCGATATACTTGCCGGCACATCGGTCGCCACCGTGGCGCAAGAGGTTACGCTCATCGCTGCCCAGGATACTCCGTTGGCGCCCACGGTCGACACCGCTGCTGGCCTCGATGTGGCGACATTGGATCCTAACGTGGCCGTGCAAATCACCTTGACCACGTCGGAGCAGACTTACATGCGAATCACGGTCGATGGCGACGTGGCTTTCGAAGGACGTGCAGAGCCTGGGAAGGACTATACCTACCAGGGTGCGCGGCAGATCGAGGTGTTGGTTGGCAATGCCTCCGCTTTGCGGGTCACCTACAACGGGCGCGATGCCGGCCTGATGGGGAGCTTTGGGCAGGTGGTCGACCGCATCTACACGGTCCAGGGCGTATTCACGCCGACCGCTACGCTACCGCCTACGCCGACTCCCAGCCCGAATGTGACCGCCACGCCCTCTGTCACTCCCACAACGACGCCGTCGGCGACCGCCACGCAGACCGCCGGAGGATAGCATTGCCTGAAAGCACATTCCACCTGGTCTCGCTCGGTTGCGCCAAGAATGATGTCGACTCCGACTCCATGGCGCAGCTGCTCACGCGCGACGGCTACCGCTCTGTTGCGGATCCGGCAGGCGCGGACATTCTGATCGTGAATACCTGCGGTTTCATTGGCCCCGCGAAGGCGGAATCACTGGAAACCCTGCGCGACTTGGCGGCAGGCAAGAGGTCAGATCAATTGCTGATCGCGGCCGGGTGCCTCACTCAGCGCTATGGCGCAGAGGTGGCGCAACAAGTGCCTGGAATAGACGGCATCCTCGGAACTCGCCGTTGGATGGATATCGTCTCACTGGTTCGCGAGCTGCGTCAGGGGCGGGGGCCCGGGCCTCGCTACCATCTTCCGGGCGATGTGCTGACCGTTGGCACGGACGAGGCCGGCGTGCTTCGGGCCAGCACGGCGGGCTCGTCGGCGTATCTGAAGATTGCAGATGGCTGCCGGCGTCCATGCGCCTTCTGTGCGATTCCGCTTATCAAGGGCACGGCCGTAAGCCGACCCCTCGACCGCATACTTGAGGAGGCCCGCGCTTTGCGGGGTGCAGGCGTCCGCGAGCTGATCCTGATCGCCCAGGACACGACCGACTACGGCCACGATCTCGGGATGCGCGATGGCCTGGCTGTCCTGCTCGAGAGCCTGACAGCCGCCGTGCCTGAAATGGATTGGATCCGCGTCATGTATGCTTTTCCTGGGTATGTGACGGATCGCTTGATCGAAGTGATGGCCGCGCATCGCCAGATCGTGCCTTATCTCGATATGCCGCTTCAGCATGCCCATCCCATGACCCTTCGGCGCATGCGGCGCCCTGCCAATGTCGACTGGGTGCACCGGACGCTTGCGAAGGTCCGGTCAGCCATGCCGGCCGTGGCGCTGCGGACCACGTTTATCGTTGGCTACCCGGGCGAGACCGAGCAGGAGTTTCAGGCTCTGCTTGATTTCTGCATGGAGATCCGCTTCGACCGGGTGGGCGCCTTCCAGTTCTCATTCGAACCCGGCACGACCTCTGAAGCACTCGGTGATCCGGTTCCCGCCGAGGTCAAACAGGAGCGCTTTGATCGGCTGATGGAATTGCAGCAGGCCATTTCGCTGCAGATCAATCAGTCCTGTGTGGGGCGTCGCTTGGACGTCTTGATCGAAGGTCGTGACCAGAACGTCTCGATCGGTCGCTCGTATCGCGACGCGCCCGAGATCGATGGTCTTGTATTCGTGGAGGGCGATGCGCCGGTCGGCGCCCTCGTGCCCACGCGCATAACCGGCGCCATGCCGTATGACCTGTCCGCTGTTACGGCCGACCCAGCCGAATCAGGGACTAAGAAACAACTCTTGAAATTGGATACCGTCATCAGCACTCGGCCGTCCGCGACGGCCTGAGCTGGCGAGGGAGAATCCCACCTCGAGGCCTCGCATAAGACAAACAAAGCCGGCGCATAACGAGAGGCGCCGGCCCTATATTGTTCCGCCTTTTGATTTTGGTTCTGAATTACCCGCGGCGGAGGCGCACCAGAGACGCCCTTATGATGCCCTTGCAAATCCGGTGGCCAAGAGGATAAGCGCCGCCAGCACCAGACTTGCGCGCAGCAGATTGGCCTCCCGTCGCTGAAGCTTCTCCAGATCCACCGCAGCAGTCTTGTCTTTTCGCAGCAGCACCCGGCGCATGGTTGGAAGAACGTCCCAGGTGTGCACGGCACTCAGCGCGATCAAGGTCGCCACCAGTGCGTGCTTCGAGAGGATCGCCAGGGACCACTGGCCGCTCGTGGAAAGGAAGCCGTTGTAGTGGGGGTTCACGCTCATCTGGAAAAGCCCCGTGACGATCAGCACGCTTACGCTGAACCAGGTGATCGGCTCGAACCGTTTCTGAATACGGTCCAGCAGCATCAAATGTTCGCCCGCGTCCAGAGCGCGGGATGCAGCCGGCATCACCATCACGGTGATCGACACCAGGCTGCCGATCCATGTGACAGTCGCCAGCAGGTGGATCCAGAACGTTAGCGCCAAGGCCCAGGAAGGAACAGGCATATTCTATGGAGTAGGACCGGGAACGGGGGTGTCGGTCGGCTGTTCAGGAGGGGGCGCCTGCGTGGGCGGCTCTTCCGTCGGCGGGTGGCATGTCTGATACGCCTGGTTGGAGTTCTTGGCCGACGTCGCGTCCAGGTTGCCGAGGCCCTCGGCCTCGCTGTACGCATCGGACGCCGGACAAGCCTGGCCCTGTGCCCACAACTGGTCGCCGTACCGCATTAGGGCCAACTGCAAGCGCTGGTTGGCGTTCATGCTGCCGTCCCACATGGCGGGCCATCCGCTCGCCACATTCCTGAACAGGGTCACCGTCTGGCTCCAGTTCACCCCGAAGTAGCTCGCAGCTTGGATATATGCTCGCGCTCCCTCGCGCAAGCCACTGGCCGTGCTGTCCAGGGGGGCAAACCGCTCGGCCAGGGTTAACTCGTAGATACCACCCTCGAGATCGCCCTGCTTCTGAATTAGCGTCACACCGTAGTTGCGGAGCGCGAAATAGTACATGCCGTCAATCTGCGAGGTGTTGAAGTCGGGAGCGTCCTTGCGAAGCTGATCCAGCGCCGTTAGCGCATTACCCCAATCGCCTGTCGCGATCAGTTGCTGGGCAGTGGCGAACAGGCTTTGCACTCCCCGCATATCCGGTGTGGGTGTCGGCGGACTCGTGGGCGTCGGCGTCGGAATCGTGAGCTGCACCAGCACCTTCGCCAGTTCTGTTTGAGCGCCCGGGAAATCGGGATTGTTCTGGATGATGAACTGAAGCCGTTCCTTGGCCGCTTCGTAACGGCCGAATTGCTCGTCGACCAGCGTGTACTGGAATTGTTCCATGAGCTGCTGGGAGATGATCGCAGACTGCGCGCTCTTCCGCTGCGAGATGCCGCTCGTGTAGCCGCCCAGACCGCCCAGCGCAAGCAGCACCAGCACGCCCAAGACACCCAGCAGGATGGAGCGCCAACGCCGCCGTTTCTTTACGGCTTTCAGAGGCTGCGTCTGGTCAGGCTTGAACGGCGCAGGGGACTCCAGGTTATTGATTGGATCAGACATGGGCGCAATTATACCGCCCCGGTGCGATGGGCTTCTCTGGGCACCGGTGCGCCCTCGCCCTGCCGCCCAGTGCCGCTGAACGTGCGGTCTGGATTTTGTCAGTTTGTCGCGGGGCAAACGTCCGCTGGGAGCTACGCCTAAAGATTCATGAGCAGCCGCAGTTCTCGCCAGATGAAAGGAACCGAGGCCGCTCCACCCGTCACCAAGCCGGCCAGCGTCGCAACGACGCCGGCGCCTCCGAGAGCCCACGTCGTTGCGCCCCCAACGATGCCCGCGGCTGAGGCGCCTGCAATCGCCCTGATCAGTGTGCCCCGCACTTGCAGAAGTCCCGGGAAGCGGCGATTTTGGAGCGTCAAAAGGACAAGCGCCTGGGTTGTGAAGGTAAGTGCTGCGGCCAGCGGAATTCCCGCCAAGCCGATCCATCCGGAAAGCACCAACGACAGAGCAATGAATGCGGAGACTTGCAGCGCAGCCGCAATCAAAGGTGTCCGCGTATCCAGGTTGGCGTAGTACGAGCGTACGGCTACCTCGAGCCATGTATCGCCGACCAGGCCTGCCAGGAATGCCCATGTACATACGGTCAACAGGTCGAGCCGGTGCGCATCGTACCCGAAGAAGCTCTGTGCCAATGGGCGCACACCCATTGCTAATAGTATGGCGGCAGGTAGGCTTAGCGCCAGCATGATCTTCAAGGCACGATTTACGGTTTGCACGAAGTCTCTTGTGCGGCCTTGATCGATAAAGGTCGCCAGCGAAGGCAGGATAGCCACGGCGATGGCAGAACCGATGATGGTCTCCGGAACCTGCTGTATCGTCCAGCCCAGGTTGAGGGCTCCCACGCCGACCGTGTCGAATCGCGAAGCGAAGTTGTCCCGTGCCACGAAATATGCCTGAATGCAGCCCATGGTTAGTACGCGCGGCCCAAGCAGGATCAGCACCCTCTGAATATCTGCGCTTCTGACGTCGATTGCCGGTCGCCAATGGAACTGGTATCGGATCAGGCCGGGTACCTGGATCAGCAGGTGCAGGCAAGCGCCCAGGATAACTCCGTACACCATTCCATAAAGTCCCATCCCGAAGGCCGGCAGCGCCACCGGCCCCAGGTGGATGCTTGCGCTCGGGCTCAGGATCGTCACGCCGAAGATCTGCCCCAGGTTGTACAAGAGGGGCGCCAGCGCCGGCAGCAAGAAATGTTGGTTGGCATGCAGTCCGGCCATCACCAGACCGCTGATCGAGAAGATCAGGATCGCAGCCAGGTCCAGACGCATCAGGGAAGCGGTCAAAACCTGATTTTCCGCAGAGAATCCCGGCGCAATCACGTGGCTGACAAACGGTTGGGCCAACGCGATGATTACAAGGGAAGCTGCCCCGGTGACGATGAACGCCAGGTTGATCACCCGCGAGAACAGGTCCCAGGCTGCGCTGCCTCCCTCGCGATCGATTGCCTCCCTGAGGATGGGAACCAGCGCCACGCCGAGGGCGCCTCCCGAAAGCAGTGCCGACAGATAGTCGGGGAGATTGTTTGCCGCACCGAAGATCCCCATGCCTTCCAACCCGACGATCTTGTTGAAGAGCAGGGTCTTTCCGAACGCAAGTACTTTGTCTGCCGCAAAGAAGAAGCTCAGCAGCAGCGACGTGCGCGTGAGGAAAGAAAGGCGCCGCATGCGCTACAACATGCCCTTGTATTGTCCCCCGTCCACGACGAGCATCATGCCAGTGATGTACGACGCGGCCGGAGAGAGCAGGAAGGCGGCTGCCTTGGCGAACTCCTCGGGGCGACCAACGCGTCCGAAAACGCTCTTCTGCCCGGTTATGGTCATCTCATCCTCAAGCGACGTTCCGTTGCGCTGCGCGCGGTCGGCTGCCAGCTGCCGGATGCGCTCGGTGTCGGTATTGGCGGGCAGTATCGAATTGCAGCGGATGCCGTCGGAGCCCAGTTCCAGGGCAAGACTCTTGGTCAATCCGACGGTGGCGAGCCGGATGCTGTTCGACTGTACGAGGTTGGCCATCGGTTCCTTGACCACGTACGATGTCATCGTGAGCACGCTTGGCGCCTCCGAGTTGCGGAGGTGGGGCAATGCGGCCCGGATCAGACGCACGTGACTCATGAAGTACATGTCCACGGCTTTCTGCCAGCTCGCATCGTCAAACGACTCGAAGGGTCCCGGAGGCATGCCCCCTGAATTGGTCACCAACAGATCAAGTCCGCCCATGGCCTCCACTGCCTGCTCGACAAGTCTTTCTGGGATCGAGGCCTTGCTCACGTCTCCGGGGAAACCCACCACTTTCTGACCGGTCTCCTCCGACATCTTCTTCGCGGCGGCGGCTGCCCTGGCTTCGTCGCGCCCATTGAGCGCCACTTGGCAGCCCTCCGTGGACAGCACAAGGCCCAGGGCGTAGCCCAGCCCACTTGACGAGCCTGCCAGCAGCGCCCGTTTGTTTTTCAGTCCTAGATCCACCGTTACCTCCGACTTTGGTTACAGCTCCGGTGATGGAATTGTATCGTAGGCAAACCGTCCTCTGGCTGATGTTAGAGGACGGTTTGGCCCTTCGGATCTTTTGGGAGCACGCCGCGTTTCGACCACCGGCGCCGCCACCTGTTGGGTTCACAAGGCTTGCGCGCGGATATCGACCGGCAGCAGCGTAGCGTAGATCATGTCAGCGACCGGGGTCGGCAGCCCGAGTTCCCGACCCTTGCGGCAGATCACGCCGATGATCGATTCGAGCTCGGTGCGCCTGCCCGCCTCGACGTCCAGTTGCATGGATGCTTTGATGTGCGGCCCGGCATTATCCATGAACGCCAGCGAAGATTTCGACCGCGTCGCGCGGCAATCGGACTTTCAGGGCCAGCGCCACGGCCTCGGCTTCTTGCATCAGCCGCCTGATCTGCTGCCGGGTCTCTGGTATCGACCTGAAGTCGCCGATGGGCAGCCTGGTAACCGACCCGAAGCCGCTTGCTGCAGCAATGAATATGAATTTTGTCCACAGCAAGCCAAGGATGTTCTCAGACACATCGATCGTCACGCCGGTTTCCTTGAAGGCCTCCTGCACAGAGCGTACGCGGGCCGTGATCTCGCCGGAGAGCTCCCCGACGGCCACGCGGCGGAACTCGGAGATGTGGCGGATCACCCCGGCAGCCTCCACGGCCGACGAGATCCATGTCGCGCCGGCGATCATGTGCTCCATGCCCGCTATCTTGCCGATCCTCTCCGCGGCGTCCACGCCGTTTTGCAGGCTCAGGACCGTGGTGTCTTTGTCTATCATCGGAAGCGCCTGTTCTGCTGCTGCCTCCGTGTCATATGTTTTTGTGCAGAAAAGAATGATTTCCACAGGTCCAACCTCAGCCGGCCGATCCGTGGCCCGCACGGGCCGCACCCGGAAATCACCAGACGTGCTCTTCACCTCCAGACCTCGATCCTGCATGGCCTGCAGGTGCGCGCCGCGCGCAATGAACGTGACATCATGCTGTCTGTGCGCCAGCAAAGCGCCGTAGTAGCCCCCGACGCCTCCGGTTCCTAACACTGCGATTCTCATGGCGTTCCGATTCTTACGGGCGTGGTTGGCCTCATCTCTTCTTCGGGGATCTGATCGCGGCCCGCTAGATGATCTCGATGTGTTGCTCGACAACCATGCCGTCGGGCCAATTGCCGCTAACCCACTTCGCCACTGTGCTCAAGGCGGACTGCAGATAGGCATTCTCATTTCCAACCATCGCGCAGCTTATGATCGCCTCCTGCCAGCTGTCGTTGAGCCCCATCTCGGCGGCAGAGACGTTGAACTCCCTATGCAGGCGGGCCACCAGGGGCCTTAGCCTGTGGCGTTTCTCTTTTAATGAGGAGCATGCCGGCAGGTGCAGGTGGATCGTAAGCAAGCCCACCATGGTCGTTACCACCTCGCGGCCCGTCCCGTGGGCCTCGCCTGACCAGCCCGGGACGCCCGATTTACTAATCCCGGCTTCCGCTATACAATGCCTGCCTATGCCGGACGCCGAAGTTGCCTATAACCTGGCCCTCGACTATCTCTACTCTTTCGTGGATTATAGTCTGAAGCATTCGTCCGAACTCGCTCGGGCGGACTTCAATCTGGACCGCATGCGCCTGCTCATGGCCGCGCTTGGCAGTCCGCAGCTTCGCTATCCCATCCTCCATGTTGCGGGCACCAAGGGAAAAGGCTCGGTATGCGCATTGGCTGCCAGCGGCCTGCAGGCGGCGCGCTACCGGGTGGGGTTGTATACCTCTCCTCACCTGTTGGACTACTGCGAACGGATCCAAATTGACGGCCGGCCGGTCTCGCACGCGCAACTCGTGAGTCTGGTGGAGACGGTCAAGCCCGCCGTGGCCCGCATCCCAAAGTTGACCACCTTTGAAATCACAACCGCTCTCGGACTGCTGCACTTCGCGAATCAGCAAGTGGATGTGGCAGTCATAGAAGTTGGCCTGGGTGGACGTCTGGACGCCACCAATGTAGTGATGCCAAGGATTTCCGTTATCACTTCGCTCTCCTATGACCATATGGCCGTCTTGGGGGATACGCTGGCGAAGATCGCCGCTGAAAAAGCTGGCATTATCAAGGATCACATTCCCGTGATCTCGGCTCCACAGAAGGACGAGGCGCTTGACGTCCTGGTACGCATCGCCCATGAGCGCGGTGCGCCCCTCACCTTATTGGGACGTGACATCACGTTCAGTTCTCTTGAACACTCCTTGGACGGGCAAACCCTCAACGTCCAGCATGCAGGCCAGGGAGTTACGATCAGCATTCCGCTTCTTGGAGCCCATCAGGTTCAAAACGCCGCCATCGCCGTTGCCGCCCTGTGGGCTCTGCGGGATAATGGCCTGCGCATTCCGGACTCCGCGATCGTGTCCGGACTCGGCCGGGTGGTATGGCCGGCCCGTTTCCAGGTGGTTCGCCGTGAGCCGCCGGTAATCTTGGATTCGGCTCACAATCAGGACTCGTTCTCACGCCTCCGCCAGGCCTTGGACGACTATTTTCCGAATCGGCCTGTCTATCTGGTGTTCGGCGCTTCCGAGGACAAGAATATCCCCGGAATGTTTGACGAGATCAAGCCCAGGATCCGCACGGCCTTTCTGACCAGGGCCGACCATCCACGGGCCTTGCCGCCGGAGCGTATCGCTGAATTGGCGGAGCGCGCCGGGATACCGTATCAGGTGATCCCCCTCGTCGACGCCGCCTTTTCCACCGCCCTGGGTCTTGCGGAGAAAGATGGTAGCATTGTCGTGTCCGCTGGCTCCATCTTTGTTACCGCTGAAGCCATGATTCTTTGGCGGAAGACAAACGCCTGAAAAGTTCCCGAGGGAGGGCTGTGATAAACTCCTCGGTTCTGTGTCTGTTAGCCTGCATTGATTAAATGAACCACGCCGTTGAGTGGAACGATCAGGAAGACAAATTCGCCCCGACGCTCTCGCAGCGAACCGAGGAGCTTTATCGCGTCCCAAACCTGGAGGCCGATCCAGACGGGCTGGTTACGGCGGTTGTCCTCCCGCTTCGCGACCTTGTGGTGTTTCCCCGCATGCTCGCGCCGATATTCGTGGGCCGCGAGGCATCGTTGCTCGCCATTCAGGAAGCGCAGGCGGCCAATCATCCTGTGATCGGCATGGTCCAGAAAGATGCCGAATTGGAGGACCCGCAGCCGGCTGACTTTCTCGACGTCGGCATTGAAATGGCGGTAGGCAGGCTTCTGGCGATGCCGGATAGCTCTTCCAGCGCCCTCGTGCAGGGGCGCCGCCGCCTCGAGATTGTGGAATTCGTGGAGAGCCCCGGGCTTCTAAGCGTGCGCGGCCGTCCGGTGCTCGAGTTCGCCCAGTGCCGATCGGCAAACGCAGGCGCTGATGCGGTCGGCGCTCGATCTCTTCGACCGTTGTGTTCAGTTGGATCGGTCGATCCCCGAAGAAGCGCACATGTTTGCCATGAATATCTCTGAACCTGGCTGGCTGGCGGACATGATCGCGACCTCGCTCTCTCTGAACCTCGAAGCGCGCCAGCGACTGTTGACGCTGCTCGAGCCACGCGGCCGCCTCCAGGCCATCAACAAGATTCTTGCGCAGGAGTTGGACGTTCTGGAATTGCAGGACGAGATTCACTCGCGCGTCCGGAACGAGGTCGACAAGAGCCAGCGTGAGTTCTACCTGCGCGAGCAGATGCGGCAGATTCAGAACGAGTTGGGCGAGGGGGACGTCTTCACACGGGACGCCGCTGAACTGAAACGGCGCATCCAGGCCGCCAACCTGCCGGACGAACCTCGCACCGTTGCCCTCAAGGAATTGGAACGGCTCAATCAGATGCCGCCCATGGCCCCCGAAGTCGGAACCATCCGGACGTACATCGAGTGGATTCTGGACTTGCCTTGGACCGCCGTCACCCCGGACAACCTGGAGGTCAAGCACGCTGCCCGGGTCCTCGAACGCGACCACTACGGCCTCAAGAAGGCCAAGGAACGCATTCTGGAATACATTGCCGTTCGATCGCTCAAGCCCAAAAAGGAGCGGCAGCCCATTCTCTGTTTTGTTGGGCCTCCGGGCACCGGCAAGACCTCGCTTGGTCGCTCGATCGCTCAGGCGCTGGGCCGCAAATTCGTGCGTGTGTCTCTCGGCGGGATTCGCGACGAGGCCGAGATCCGCGGCCACCGCCGCACCTACATCGGTGCCCTTCCTGGTCGCGTATTGCAGACCATGAAGCGCGCCGGGACGGTGAATCCGCTATTCATGCTGGACGAGATCGACAAGCTGTATTCGGACTTTCGCGGCGATCCGGCCTCGGCCATGCTCGAGGTACTTGATCCCGAGCAGAACAACGCCTTCAGCGATCATTATCTCGAAATTCCCTTCGACCTTTCGAAGGTCATGTTCATTACCACCGCCAATTACCTTGGACCCATCCCGCCGGCGCTTCTGGACCGCATGGAGGTCATCGAATTTCCCGGCTACATCGAAGAGGAGAAACTCGAGATCGCCAGCCGCTTCTTGATACCCCGGCAGGTTGACGAGAACGGGGTCTCGGACATCTCCCTGCCGTTCGAAACGCCTGCGCTCCAGCGTATCATTCGCGAGTACACCTTCGAGGCTGGCGTTCGAAATCTGGAGCGCGAGATCGGTCGCATCATCAGGAAGGTCGCCCGCCTCAAGGCAGAGGGAAAGAAGTATCCGTCGGCGATTTCAGCGGCGCTCATCGAGAAATTCCTCGATCCCCCGCAGTACATACCGGCCGAAATGGAGAAAGCTGATGAGGTCGGTGTCGCGCAATCCCTTGCCTGGACCGAAAACGGCGGTGAAATCATGGCCGTGGAAGTCGCAGTCCTTGACGGAAAGGGTTCTCTGCAGATGACCGGCCAGCTTGGTGAGGTCATGCAGGAATCGGCGCAGGCCGGGCTGACCTATGTCAAGTCTCGGGCGAGCTCCTTGGGCATTGATACGGACGTGTTCGAGCGGATGGATATCCACCTTCATATCCCGGAGGGTGCCATCCCCAAGGACGGCCCATCGGCGGGCATCACAATCACGACGGCCATGATTTCCGCTCTTACGGGCAGACCCGTTTACCGCCAGATCGGGATGACCGGCGAGATTACGCTCCGAGGCCGCGTCCTTCCGATCGGCGGAGTTCGCGAGAAGGTCCTGGCGGCGCACCGGGCGGGTCTCAAGACAGTCTTGATGCCCGAAAAGAATCTGAAGGATTTGCGGGACATCCCCAGGACGGTTCGCTCCGAATTGAAGATCGTTCCCGTAACGCACATGGATCAGGTGCTCGAGGCGGCGCTGGCCCCCGACGCCCTGATTGAACCGCCGCGGCCGCGCAAACGCAGCGATGAGCCCGCGGAGCAGCAGCCTGAGCCTTCCCCCGAGCAGGACTAGCGCTTGTGTGGGGTCGGGGGACGCGGGTCCCAGCATCTCGGAGGAGAAAACCCCGATGACTTCAGCCCGTTTGGCGCAACTTCAGACGCTGATCGCGCAAGCCGGCCTCGATGCCGTAGCCCTCAATCCCGGTCCGACATTCACCTACCTGACAGGCGTCCACTTCCACCTGATGGAGCGGCCGGTGGTCCTTCTGGTTCCGCGGACAGGCGTGCCCGTTTTGGTCTTGCCGGAGTTCGAGGCCGGGAAGACCAGCCACTTTCCCTACGAGGTCGCCTCTTTTGCCTACGACGAGAATCCCGCGGGGTGGGACACGGTCTTTCGTAAGGCCGTCACGTCGCTGAATCTCGACGGGCGCAAGATCGGGGTCGAGCCTCGCCAGATGCGTCTGCTTGAATTCCGGCACGTGCGCGTCGGTGCTCCTGAAGCGGAGTTTCCAGATGCGTCCGAACCCTTGGCCTCGCTTCGACTGCGCAAGGATGACAACGAGATCCGAGCCATGCGACGCGCTGTCGCCATTGCACAAGATGCACTCAAGGCCGCGCTTCTGGACTTCAAGATCGGCGTTACCGAGCGCGAGTTCGCCGCCGCCTTGACCGTTGAGTTGCTCCGTCACGGTTCTGATTCGGAGTTGCCGTTTCCTCCGATTATTGCTTCGGGGCCCAACTCGGCCAATCCGCATGGGACGCCATCCGACCGCAAGATCCAGGGCGGCGACCTGCTGATCGTCGATTGGGGCGCGGCCTCCGATGGCTACATGTCCGACCTTACGCGCACGTTTGCGGTCGGGGAGGTTGACGCCGAGTTGAAGAAGATCGCTGCCACGGTGCTCGCTGCCAATCAGGCCGGCCGCGAAGCCGGGAGGCCCGGCGTCCCTTGCGCCAATGTCGACAAGGCGGCGCGTACAGTCATCGACAGCGCCGGCTACGGCGAATTCTTCACGCACCGCACGGGCCATGGCATCGGCATGGAGGATCATGAAGAGCCCTACATGCGCGGCGACAACATGCACATGCTGTATCCCGGCATGGCCTACACGGTCGAGCCTGGAATCTATCTGCCGGGCCGGGGCGGCGTGCGCATCGAGGACGATGTCGTCGTTACCAAGACCGGCGTGGAAGTCTTGAGCGACATGCCGCGCGAACTACGCGTATTGGAATGATGGCTGCTGGCTCGGAACGGTGCGCCACCCTATGCCCGCTCCGGAATGGTTCCTGCAGCAAGAATTTTTCGTGATGTCCGCAAAGCCCACGCGAGCAGATAGAGATTCAAGCCGAACAATCCAATTCCGCCGAGAAAATCCAGGAAGCCGCTCATTTGGCCCGGTAGCGTGCCGGCATGGATCAGGGAGGCCAAAACTAGCCTCAGGAAATACAGACTGGCCGGCAGAAAGACCCACCACTCCATGACTTCGTCCAGCGCGGCCCGCTGCGTAAGGTAGAGGATTAGCAACGGCGGCAGGAGCATCATAGCCATCGTCACGTGTGAATGCCACGCGATTGCACCGGTGGCGGCAAGTATGCCCGTCAAGCTGACGGTGAAGCCCACAGAGTTCGTCTTGATCGGGTGGATCCACAATGCCAGCCCTGCCACCGCGGTTGCGATGAGGCCTGAAAACGCGATAATCCACGCAGGGTGCGGTCCGACTACCCCCGCAAGATGGAAGCCAAGCATCCGCCAGTTCATCATGAGACCTACGTCATTCGTGGGGAGTCCCGACGCATAGCCCAACCACAATTGCACTAACTTCCGGATGGACTCGGCCCCGCCGAGTGCCAATGACACGCCGGCGATGGCCGCGCTGGACATGCCCAGGCCGATCAGAGATCTGAAAGAACGCTGCATCAGCAGCGCCGGCGCGATAAGAATCAGGCACTGCGGTTTCAACATCAGCCCGCCCAGCCACAATCCCGACTTAAGCGCTTGCCCCGCGATCGCCGCCCGGGTGAATTCTCCGACGCAGATCAGCAGCAGAAGATTAGTCTGACCGGTGAACAGATTGAGGAATACCGGTGCTGAAACCATACTCAGCAGGACGACACGCCCCCTGCCAGCGTGCGGCCGCAACTTCGTGGAAAAAAACCACAGGTAGGCGAAGGTTCCCAAGCCGTTCAGAATTTCCCACGTGTAGGCCGCGGGCGCGGGCGGCACCAACGCCAGCAATTGGAAGGGGACGATAAATAGCGGCAGGTATGGAGTGGGAATCGGGTGGAAGACATACGCACTGGACTGAACTGTTGGCAACAGCGGATGCTGGACGCCGGCCATCAGGTCCAGGTTGTAGACTGCCGCATAGCCCTCGTGATTTGCGATGAACCCCGCGCTCCAGAACGAGGCAAAGTCAGACCCGAAGTGCCCAAAGAGGTTGCCCCAGGCGATATCGGCGGCGATTTGGGCCATGTAGAAGACAAGCAGCGCGGCGATGGCAAGGTTCATCCAGTTCGTTGCGCTCATTCCCTTGAAGAGGCGTCTTTCGTTGCTCATGTGCTGAGACGGACACCGCTGCGGGCCCGGCGAGGTGCATTCTATCCTAAGAGATCCTGCATGCCTTCCGGTGCCCGTGTCCGGCTCCGTCCTGAGTTGCCGTGCCGAGGTCGCTGTTGCACGCGAACGTACGCGAGCATAGTATATTTGACCTTCGCAGGACATATCCTTGGTACGGGGGTACGGCAATACATGAATCGTTCCTTGCGCTGGCTGGGCGCCGCGCTGTTTCTCTGGGGTGTGGGGGAGAGCATGTTTCTCCTCTTCCAGCCGATCTACCTTCAGCAGTTGGGCGCCAGCCCGATTGAGATCGGCGTGATTCTCGGCGGCTTCGGCGCTGCCATGACCTTGACTTACATCCCCGCCGGCCACTTGTCGGACCGCCTCGGGCGGCGTCCCATGTTGCTTGCGGCCTGGTCGGTCGGACTGATTGCCACCCTGGTGATGGCTTTCTCATTCAATATAACGATTTTCGTCGTGGGCCTGCTGCTATATGGCTTTACGGCATTCGTAGCATCGCCGCTGGACAGCTACACCACGGCCGCCCGTGGCAAGTGGTCTGTTGCGCGTGCCATCACGTTCGTCTCCATGACCTTCAACGCCGGCGCGGTCATCGGGCCCCTCGTCGGCGGGCGGCTAGCGGACCACTACGGCTTCCGTTCTGTATACTTCGTCGCGGCAATCCTCTTCGCTCTCTCGACGGTGGCAATCCAATTCATCTCCCGGCAGCCACGTGACCATCATGATCCTGCGAATCCGCCCGGGGCTTTGATGCGCGAATACCCGCTATCTCGGCTTCCTGGCAGTCTTCTTCTTTGTGGCCTTTGCCGCCTACGTTCCTCAGCCGCTCTCTCCCAACTACCTCCAGAACCAGCAGGGTTTTTCGCTGAGTGTCATCGGAGACTTGATCGCCATTGCCTACCTCGGCAACACGATTTTGAATCTGCTCCTTGGGCAGCTGGAGGCCCGCCTGGGATTTATCCTGGGTCAGCTTGGCGTGGCTGCCTTCGCGGCGATCTTGTGGCGCGGCTTTGGGTTTGGATGGTTCGCCGTCGCCTATTTCTTGTTGGGCGGCTTTCGAGCGTTGCGAGGCCTTGGGGTGGCGCAGGTGCGCGCCTTCGTCGCATGAATCGCAGATGGGGCTGGCCTACGGTGCCGCTGAAACGCTGGGATCTGTCAGCGCCTTGCTCGCGCCGCCACTGGCCGGATTCCTGTACTCACGCGATCCGGTCCTCATGTATCCGGTTGGCCTTGCATTGATCGGCCTGGGTGTGCTCATCACCCTGGGATTCGTCCCTCGCAGCGGCGTGCTCCCGCCGGAGCACATCGAGTTTGCGCCAGATCACTGACCTCGCCGAGAAAGCGGTCCCTGCCGTCGGCCTACGCTGATCACGATCTGCAGGAGAGTAGATGCTGGAAATCGTTCCGTTTGTCCTGGGTCCGGTCCAGACCAATGCCTATCTCATAGCCGATCCTGCCACCGGCGAGGCCGCGGTCATCGATCCTGCTTGGGATGGTCAAGTGATTCTTGGGGAGGCGCGACAACGGGGCTGGCGCATCGCTCACCTGTGGTACACGCACGCGCACTTTGATCACATTGGCGGCGCGGCCGCCATTGCCGACGGCCTCAACCCGTTGCCGCTCGTCGCGCTGCACCCGGCGGACCACGTGCTCTGGCGCATGGAGGGCGGCGCCTCCGCCTTCGGCTTCAGGATCGATCCGGGGCCTGAACCCACGATCGATCTGCACCAGGGGCAGCAACTGCGCCTCGGAGGTGTTGATCTGGAGGTCCGCGAGACCCCGGGCCATACGTTGGGGCACTGCGTCTTCTACGTCGCCGCTTCCGGTGTCTGCTTCTGCGGAGATCTCATCTTCCGCGGCGGGGTCGGACGCACGGATCTGCCCGGCGGCGACTGGGATCAACTTGTGCACAGCATCCGCACGCAGATATTCACGCTGCCGGATGCCACGCGTTTGCTGTCCGGCCATGGCGGCGAGACGACCGTCGGGCTCGAGAAGCGATCCAATCCCTTTGTTGGAGAGGACGTCGGCGAAATCGCGTAGCGTTCGAGGACGGCTGCGTCCCCGTCCGTAGACAACTAGACGGGCTTTGACGACATGTGGTGAAAGCCAGTCTTATTCGGTCAGCTTCCTGAATCCGATCTCAGGCCATCTTCTTCTTCATCGAGAACTTGAGCGCTGCCTTGTAGACCATCTGGAGTTTGCTGGCAACGTTCTTGGCTTCGGCGCCGCCTTGCTGGGCCTGCGCATCAACCTGTGCCATCAAACCATTGAGGGCCTCCATGAAGGCATCGTTCACCATGCTTTCATTGGCAGCCAGCATCTTTTCGATCTCCGCCGCGTCGGTGGCGTCGAGCAGTCTCTCGATCAGCGCGACCTCCGGCGGCGGAGCCGAAGCCGCCTGCAACACCTCGCTGATCCTTTGCAGGCGTCCAAGCCGCTCGTACTGGTTCTTCTCCGAGGCTTCGCGGTGCGACTTCTGCACGAGGTCGACTGCTTCCTGCGTGAAGGCCTCCAGGTTGTCACGGGTGGCCTGGGCTACGTCCGGCTTCTGCCAGAATCTTGTCCAGCAGGTCCTGCGCTCTCTTGCCGCGGGCCTCGACCTGCTTGTCCACCTCGTTCACGTACTCCAGCGTCTTCTCGCGCAGTTGCTCGAGTTTCTTCTTGCTATCGCCGGTCGCCTTGTCGATCTTCTCGGTCAGGTTCTGGAAGAAGACGTAGTCCATGCCGTTGCGGGCGAGCGAGACATAAGCTTTCACACGCCCGTCGTTCGGCGCCTGCATCACGAGATCCAGGAGCTTCTCGCGCGTCAAGCTTGGCCCGGCATCCTGCAAAGCCTTCGAGGCGGCCTCGAGCTCGCTCACCGATTCCTGCAGCCGGCGGCCGACCTCGGTCTCGGCCAGCAGTTGCGTCTGCACATCCGAGAGTTGTTTGGCCAGCGCTTCCTGCCCGCCCCCCAGGCCCGCTTGCAGCAGCCGGCTGAACAGTACGAAGAACTGCTCATCGACCAGGGCTGTGTTGTCCTTGATGAGCTGGCTGCGCACGTCGGGTGCGCTGGCTGCCAGCAGCTTGTCGATCAGATTCAGGCGCTCTTGCTGCGCCTTGATCATCTCCGGCGTGATCCCGTCCTTGCCCAGGATCGTCTCGATCATCGACTCATACGTCAGGTTCGCGACGGGATTGAACAGGTAGGCCTTGCGCTTCTCCGCCGGCAGCCGGTTCGTCACCTGCGTGATCATCGGACCGACCAGCTTCTCCTGCTCGGGCAGGGGCATGCCCAGCTCGGAGGGGAAGTAGGTCAGCAGCAGCTCCTTGTCGGCGTCATGGTAGACGATGGGTGTTGCCAGGCGACCTTCGAAGCCGCAGTGAGGGCAGCGCGCCATGTTGGATGCGCCTCCCAACAGGCGTTGTTTGGCGGCCGGGTCGGCGGTCACGTCAAAGAGCTGTTCCACATTGGCGGTAATTGGCTGTTTGCAGCGCGGGCAGGCGATTTGGGTTTGAGGCATGCTAACGATCCCCGATCCTTGGTTTGATTTGGCGGGCTATGCTCCGATTGGGCCGATGCAATGCGGCCTCAGCCCAGCAGTTGCTCGAGGCGGTCTACGTACCCTTCCATGATGGCGAACGTCTCTTCCACGGGCTTGGGACTGGCGAGATCGACGCCGGCGCGCTTCAACACATCCAGCGGGTAGGCCGAGCCGCCCGACTTGAGGAACCCGAGGTAGTCCTCGGCGGCGTGCGGCTCGCCGCGCAGAATGCGCGCAGACAGCGCGTGCGCCCCTGAAATTCCGGTCGCATACTGGAAGACGTAGTAGTCGGAGAACAGGTGGCTGAATGTGGACCACACCATCCCGACGCGCGGCCGGTCGATCTTGACCTGGGGTCCGAAGGCCTCGCCGAACAGATCGGCCATCAGGTCGATCATCGTGTCGGCCGTCAAGGCCTCGCCCTTTTCGATCCGCTCGTGCGTCTCCAACTCGAAGCGGGCCAGCGTCGGCATTTGGAAGAAATAGCGGAAGAAGTTGCTCATGGCCTCTTCGATCAGCGCGGCCTGCAGGGCTCGATCCTTGCTGGTTGCCAGCAGATGGTCCCGCACCATGGCCTGGTGGAAATTGGAGGCCACCTCGGCGACGAAGAGTGAGTAGTCGGCGTAGACCAGCGGCTGGTTCTCCCAGGTGAGGTACGAATGCATCGAGTGGCCCAGCTCGTGCGCCAGCGTGCTCAGGCTGGTCACCTCGTCGGTGAAGCTCATCATAATGAAGGGATGCGTGCCCGGGACGCCGTAGGAGAAGGCGCCGTTCATCTTGCCCTTGTTCGGAGCGGAATCGACCCAGCGCTCCTGCAGGCAGCCCCTGCGAATGGTGTCTGTGTACTCACGGCCCAGCGGCGCGAGTCCCTCGGTGATCATGGCAACGGACTGCTCGAAGGACAGCTTCGGCTGCCGTTTTGTCAGCGGAGCCCACATGTCGTAGTACGCGAGGTCGCGCTGGCCGAGGGCCTTGCGGCGGATCTCGAAGTAGCGGTGCCAGATCGGCAGATGCCGCTTGAAAGTGCTGATCAGGTTGTGGAACACCTCGACGGGAACATTATTCTGGAACAGGGAGGCGGCCAACGACGACTCGTGCTTGCGCGCCCGGGTCTGGAACACATTGGCCTTCATTGACGTGATCAGGTTGCTGGCCAGCGTGTTCTTGTACTCCACATGGCGATCCATGTAGTGATTCCAGGCGGTCTTGCGGGCGGAGCGGTCCGCCGTCATCAGGATCTGGTGGACCGAGCTCTGCGTCACAGCCAGCTTGCGTCCCGAACCGGTCTCGGCCGGAGCGAACTTGAAGTCCGCGTTGGTCAGCATGCTGGCGGTATTCGAAGGTCCGCTGAACGGATCCGCCAGCATGCCCATGAGTTCCTCGACCTCGCCGGAGCGCACGTGCGCCTGTTTCCGGAAGAGATCGTCAAAGCTGTGGCCGTAGATCGCCAGCTTCGGATCCTGCTGCATCCACTCGCGCAGGCGTGCGTGGCCGATCGCCAGCAACTCCGGCGCGACAAAGGCGGCCGCGGCGGCCACCTGGCCGTACATCCCGGCCGCCGAGCCTTGCATGGCCGCGGCTCCCTGATCCGTGGTGTCCACTGCCTGCGCGAAGGTGGCGTACATGTAGACGCGCTGGGCGCGCAAGACCAGTTGCTCCACGGCATGCAGGCCCTCGACCACCGTCGCGGCGCCCTCGCCCAGCCTGCCCTGGAACTTCTTGATGGAATCGATATCGTTAAGGATGGCCTTGAGTTCCGCCTCCCAGGCGGCGTGGTTGGCGAAAACGCTTTCGGCGTTCCAGGTGCGTTTCTTCCCGACTTTGTTGCGCGGCGGATAGACTGCCATGGCTGCCTATGTATTCTCCTGTCCGTCTGGTTGGGGGGAATCAGTTTCGATACCCGGCCCTGCGCCCCAGGGCGATCGCATCACTCCGCTCGATCGATGTTTGCGCCTTGAAGCCCTAGATTTTACCACCCGCATCGCGGCCTAGCGCGGCAGCGTGAAACAGATGCGAGCGCCCTTCGCCGGTTTGGGGTCCGCCCAAATGCGCCCGCCGTGCGCTTCCACGATGGCGCGCGCCAGGTAGAGCCCCAGGCCGGCGCCCTTGGTCTGTTTCAGCGCATTTGTGGCCCGGTAGAAGCGCTCGAAGATGTGCGGCATATCGCGCGCGTCGATGCCCGGTCCTTCATCACTGACGCAGACCGTGACGTGCCGCGGCGAAGTGGAGCCGCTGATGCGAACTTCGCCGCGCGGGGCGTACTTCAGGGCGTTCGACACCAGGTTGAACAGAACCTGCTCCAGGCGGGTCTCGTCTCCCATGATCAACGGGAACTTTGGCGGGAAGTCCGTGACGATCTTGTGCTTCTTGTGTCTGCGCACCCAACCGTTCCGCAACATTCTTTGCCATCGTCGGAAGGGACACGTCCGCGCGGGTCAGGCTCAGCCCGCCCGCCTGCAGCCGCGAGGCATCCAGCAGGTCGTCGATCATCTTCGAGAGGCGGTCGGCCTCGTCCTCGATAACGGTGAGGCTTTCCTTGACGACCTTGCGGTCCCACTTGGCATCGTCCCGCCGTAGAGTCGAGGCGTAGCCCTTGATCAGCGTGACCGGCGTGCGCAGCTCGTGGCTGACGATCGAAATGAAGGTGGACTTGATCTCCTCGGCTGTGCGGAAGTGCGTGATGTCGCGGACGGTCACCACGATATTGCGGACTTTGCCGTCGTCCGAGAGCAGCGGCGCATACGTGATGCCCACGGGCACGGGCGGGGGCAGCGCGCGTTCCAGGTCGCCTTCCACGTACAGAGGCTCGTCCGGCGCGAGCCTGCGCCCGTTCTCCTCGGCTTCCTCCAGGGTCGCGCCCTGCGGCTGATGCGCCCAGCGCACCACCTCATCGTGGGCCTTACCAACGATCTCGTCACGCGGCTTCCCGATAAGCTTCTCGAAGGCGGTGTTGGAGCGCTCAACGGAGTGGTCAGGCTTGAGGATCAGGATGCCGTCCGCGGCCGAATCGAGCAAGGCGTCCAGGCGTTGCTTCTCATAGTTGACCTGGCCATAGAGTTGCGCGTTGAAGACCGCCACGGCGGCTTGATCGGCAAATGACTGAAGCAGCCCGCGGTCGTTGGCCGTAAATACCCCGGGATAGTTGCGGAAGATGAAGATCACTCCGATGACCTGCTCGTGCGCGGAGAGCGGCAAGCCGGTGCCGTTGAGCAGGCCCATGCTGGCCGTATAGGTCAGGTCCTGGAGCATGCGGTTGAGCTCCTGCACATCCAGTTCGCGGACCTTGCCCTCGGCGAGCAGAGGCTCAAGGTAACTCAGGAAAGCCGGCTGAATCTTGTGCGCCGCGGCGACGCGCCAGCCATCGGGCTCCTTTAGGGCAATGAGGCCGGCCTGACCGGCGAGCATCTCGATGGCGACGCGCAGGATGCGCTGAAGCAGTTTCTCGAGATCCAGCTCCTGCGTAAGCAAGCGGGCTATCTCGAGCAGGTAATCGCGTTGTCGGACTCGGAAATCGGGGAGCATGATGGGCTTCTTAGGGCCGAACGGGAAGAGCTGACTCGATTTTATCACCCGTGCTCGAACGATTTCCGCCGCTGGCGCCTCAGCGGGCATACCTCCGTCACGCGCGCGGTTCAAATGAGGTTCAATTCCCTGAATTGAAGATTTGGGGTTGCAGATTTGAGATTGCCACTGTGCCGGTTGAGACAATGGGGGCCGAAGGCCTTCTAACACTACGGGCACGAAGGCCACGAAGGGGTCTGCAAGTCCTCTGTTTTTGCGAGCAGGGTTCTTCTGCGTAGCAATCCCTCTCAGACGCGACGAGATGGCCCCGCGGGGTACACGAGATGTGCGACTGGTCGGGCTTCCCTTGCAGGGAGTCACCTGCAGGGCCTTCGGCGCCCTGCTCGCCCGGAAGAACACAGGATCTGCGACAACGACGGACGGGAGGTGGTGCTTGCGCCGATTCGTTCCGCGAAACGAAGAGGAACGAATGGGTCCTGCAACGGTTTGGGGAAGAAGCCGCGGCGCATGAGCAGAAGCGCGTAGGTACGATTGACACGGTGGGTGCGGGCGACCTGGCGGCTATCAAGCAGCGCATGTTGCATGAGGTTGTTCCCGGGCCGGTTGAGGATGGGCCGAGGGATGGCAAGATTATACAGAACATACGTTCTATTGTCAAGGTGAGGGGATTCCACTGGTTTATGGTCCATAGAGTTCTTGAGCAAGAGGCGCATGGCAGGCCTTTGCAAGCGGCGTGCGAGACTGCCGGGGAGGCAAAGGCAGGCTCGCTGTCTTGGATCCGGATCTACGGCAGTTCGGTCTTCTGCCACTGGCGGAAACGTCATATACTTGGCAATGTGCCGATCTTGCCCTGAAGGGCAATCGCCTTGACCTGTGACGGAACACGCGACGCGGCCGGTACTCTGGGAACATGACGCCTCGCGCACGGCACTCTTAACGGAGGAAGTTGCATGGCGATACTCAGCTTCTCAATCACAAAGAGGGAATTCCTAAGCGGGAGGAAGACAGTCACCCGGCGAGTTTGGTCGAAACACCAGTACGAGATGTGGGTGCGAATGTGGGAGCAGAAGCGCCTTGTCCACGACGCCTGGGACAACGTACCAAGGGCTGGCGGCAAGAAGATCGGGCAGATTCAGCTCACTGCCAAGCCCTACAAGCAGCGATTGAGGGACATGCGCAAGGGTGATCTCATCGTGGAAGGTGGCTTCTGCGACACGGTCGACGAGTTTTGCGAAATAATCGGGAGGTCTCCCGGGCAATACGTTACGGTTGTCGAGTTCGCGAAGTTGTAGGCATCGTGCCAAATGCCGGAGCCGCCGCCTTACCTGCCCTCGGAGCTTCCCGCTGCGAGGGTGCTTGTCACTGTCAAAGCATATCCGAAGCCTTCCGGAAAATACGAGGAACTTGTTTGTACGGCCGGCGTATTGCCTGAAGGCAAGTGGGTCCGGATCTATCCGGTTCCATATCGGTTCCTTGAAGACGATGAGACGTACCCAAAGTACAGTTGGATTCGCGTTAATTTGACTCGGAACGCCCGGGACTTTCGCCCGGAAAGCTACCGGCCTACTGCCGGCTTGGACGAGGAGTTCCGCGTTGAAAGCGTGTTGGGTACGCGGAATCAGTGGGCTGCGCGGAAGTCCCTCGTGTTGCGGGAGGTTTTCACCTCCATGTCTGACTTGATCCGCTTAGCCAAAGGCAACACAAAGAAATCACTTGCTACGGTCAAGCCCAAGAAGATCGTTGGCTTCAAGATTGAGCGTAGCGCTCGAGAATGGAAGCAGGAGTGGCAAGATCAGGCGCTTCAGAAGAGCTTCTTAGACCACGAGCATTCGGATCCTCATGGGCCCCGCAAGCTTGTGAGCAAGGTGCCTTACGACTACTCGTACCAGTTTCTCACGGAGGAGACGTCAAGCCACGGACGCTAAAGATTGAGGATTGGGAGATCGGAGCTCTCTACTGGAACTGCCTGCGGCAGAGTGGCGGCGACGAAGATGCGGCCAATCGCTTGGTGCGGCAAAAGTACGAGCATCAGTTCACCAAGGAAAGGGACCTCTATTTCTTTGTAGGTACGACGAAGCGATATCACAACGTTGCCCCCGACCCTTTCATCATAGTGGGGGTCTTTTATCCGCCCAAGAGCGCGCAGGATCTCCTGATCTGACTGGAGGAATGGGCCCAAGCTCACGAGGTGTGCGGATGGTGCGACGGCGGATCGTTCACCTCTGCGGAGGCTGTAGGGACCGCTCCTGGGGCCACCGCAGGACGGGTGATCGGGATGAAGAGCTGTGGTTGAGCTCACGGGTGTAGAGCCGGAGGAGATATTACGGGAGGATGCCTTGCCCGATTATGCGGCAGGCATTGCGTATTTTCGCCGTGAACTCTGGCAGTTGAATATGACCATTTACTTCCTTGATCAGATCCTAACTTTTCCATTCGAACTATTCCGTGTGCCCGGCGCGGACTGGTTCTTCCCTGTCACGGTTCGCAATTTTCTGGATGCTGGCCTTCTGGCAGTCACTAGGCTGGCCACGGATCGGGGTAGCAGAAACTACACGTTGCCGCGGTTCATGAAGTGGCTGCGGAAGAACGTGAAGCCGCAGTACAGCGCCGCCTTTATGAAAGGCTGCGGACGCAGGAATTCGACGAAGAGACCAGGTCGATGCTTGCAAGTGCCAAGGCGATTCGCGACGAGCGTCGCGCCACGTGTCGGAGGACGTGGTTCTCGGTGTAGCTGAGGGTGCGCACCTGAATTTCAGACAGTTGAAGGTTCTGTGTGACAAGCTGAACTCGTTGATGGGGGCTCTAACGTTCAACGTCGAAACCCTACTGCTGCCGATTGTATATTCGCCGCGGTTGCACCGCCCGGCAGGCAGCGATACCAAGACAGACATAGAGAGGCTTCTTGACTTCGTTGCGGACAGCAGCCAGGTACTGCATGCGCCCGAAAAGCGTCCCCAGTTGTGGGAACACCAGCGCGGAAAGTTGACGGCAAAGGAGGTCGCCCAGGTGAACTTCTATCGTAGGAAGTTCGGTCTGCCTGAGGCGTGACAACCGGGGCGCGCAATGGGCCCTTTTTTGCCGTCATCCTTGGTCAGGCCCTGAGCCAGTCTGACGAGACCGGGGCTATGCGGGCGGGCGCCGGGGCAGGGGGCATCGGTGGTGGCTAATGGGGACTCAGAAAGTTGAAAGGGATTTGAAGTATTGATTGCAGCGCCTCATGGCGAGCGTCGCAGCCAAGTGCACACAAACGAGGGGTGGGTCACGGCAAGGTCTCGCAGGCACTGCCATCGCCGTCGCTGTCGAGCCTGAAGACGTCGCCGTAGCCCTCTGACAGGCAGGACTGGTAGCAGGCCTGGGCGCTGGCGTGGGTACCGAAATCACTGCAATCCAGGTCGGCGCCAGTGCAGTTGCATGTGCTGACGCCTCCACCGGAGCGCGAGGCCGTGGGCAGCGGCGATAACAGGAGGCGGAGGGCGCTGCCCAAAGCCCAATGCCAGCCGCGGCGGCCTGTTTTTCGACGGATTGGAATGTGGGAATGCAGGCGGTATCGGGTGGATAAGGATCGGAACGGGCGTACCCCTCAGCCACCAGCTCATAGTTGACAAAGACGTCATCCACAATCACGTAGCGCAGTAAGCGCCCGTAGTGATCCACCTCCGAGACGTCCTTGATCAACGTAGCCGTCTTGCCATAGGCGAGAACATCGTTTCTGGCCTTGGCCTCGGCGGCCATGTACAGGCCGGGCGGATTCATCTCCGGCGTGTCCATGCCGATGTAACGCAGCGAATACGTCTTGCCATCTGCGTCCAGCAGGACCTTGATGGTGTCGCCGTCGACAATTTCCACAACCCTGGCAGTCTGCGGGGGATTGTTCGGAATGCAAGACGCGCCCGGTATGGCTGCGTTGATGGGTGCAGCGCGTTGGAGGCGCGGGGCTTTCGAGTGGGGGCTCCGCGAGCGTGGGGAAGAGCGTGGCCGATGGCAAAGTCGTGGGGGATTGCGCCTGTGCTGTGCGAATGCCCGCTTGAAGCGCTGTCGCGAACACGGCGGTCGAGATTGCGCCTTGATCGGCGGTCGGCCGCGGCGGCCTCGACAGTGCGTTGATCGTCAGCGCCGCGCACAGAAACAGCCCGCACAGCCCCACGAGGACGCCGCCCAAGACCAGCCATGATTTGGGTATGTTGACTGAACCCGAGCCCCCCGGAGGCGAGCCTGCGCCGCCCTCGGTTAGGTTCAGCTTCGTGCCGTACAGAATGTCGGGCAAACGCCGGAAGCGCAAGGGCATCACGTCCCCCATGGAACCGGGCACCTTCTCAGTATAGGGCGGATGGGGGCAGAGTTCAATAGGCAGTTGTGTTGAGGCGCGAGGCGGGCCGCCGTGTTTTGTGTTAGATGGAGTGACTCATGTGCGGCGGCTGCCCGGGCCGGCCCATCCTGACCCTTGACATCCTTGCGGGAGCCGCTACAATAGATGCTTAATCCCGTATTAGAGCGCCGCAGCGGGCATTTATGTTGCCGCGGCGCCGCGAAGGGTGGTTTGGTGCAAACAGGATTTATTGCTCGAGTGTCCAGTAGGTACGCCGCAATCAGCATCCTGGCTCGGAGGAATTCATGAAGCTCACTTTCTTCTCAAATCGTTCGATGTGGGGCGTCGTCCGCGTGGTGGCAGCCATTGGTCTGGCGCTAAGTTTGTTCTCGGCGATGCCGGCTCAGCTTGCGACGGCGCAAGTCCTGCTTGTGGCCCCGACTATTTCGAAGGCGTTCAGTCCCTCGCCCATTTCGTTGGGCGAGACGTCGACCATCACGTTCACGCTGGGCAACACGAATACCAGTAACCTCACGGGCGCAAAATTCAATGATCCGCTGCCCACAGGCATGAGCGTGAAGTCGACCGGGCCGGCAGGCGGCTCGTGCACGGGTGCCAGCAGCAACAACTTCACAGCGGGGCAGACGGGCACCCTTGTCTTCACTGGGCTCACGATTTCGTTGTCGTCAAGTTGCACCGTAACGATAGACGTGACCACCGACAGGGCGGGAAGCTTCCTTAACGGCACCACAGCACTCCTTTCGAATGAGAAGAACGGGGGACGGTCAAACACCGTGACCCTGATCGTGAAGCCCACGATCACCACACTGCTCTCTGCGTCCGCGATCCTGGTGGGGATTCCGCGCACGACACCGCCGAGCTGCAGTGGGGGGCCGGGCCAACTCCCACCGGTACCGTGACGTACTATTATTATCCGAACGCGATCTGCAATGGCTATTATGTTAACCCGCAGGTCAACGTGGCGGGGGATGGATCGGTGCCTGACGCCCCCAGCTACCAATATAACTCTGCGAGCACGGCCTACTGGGTCGCGGTGTACAGTGGCGACGCGAACTACGCCTCCGCGAGCAGCGGTTGCGCGGATGAACCGCTGCTGGTGTTGTCAAACCAGGCCACACCGACGATCTCGACGAACCTATCTGCCGATTCGATCGCGTTGGGCGAAACCGCGTACGACACCGCCGAGCTTATCGGGGCGGCAGGCACTCCCACAGGGACAGTGCATTGGTTCGAGTACAGCTTTGACAATTGCACGGGCCTGATCTACGATCAGGTGAAGCCGCTGAACGGCGACGGCACGCTGCCGGATTTCGGTCCATTCACGTTCAGCTACGCGGGAACGTACTACTTCGTAGCGACGTACAGTGGGAACAACGTCAACACGGGGATCTCCAGTGCCTGCGACGACGAACCGTTTACGGTGAACGCCGCAGAGCCGACCATCTCGACCACGCTCTCCACAGACCACGTTTATGTGGGTGAGACGGCGCACGACAGCGCGACGCTCAGCGGCGCGTTCAACCCGACGGGAACTGTCACGTACGTGACTTACAACTCGCTGGCAGAGTGCGAGAGCCAGAGCAACGCCAACTCGACGGGGAGCCCCAAGGTGCTAAACGGTGCGCCGGGCTACACTCTGCCGGATTCCGACACGGTGACGTTCAGCTATCCGGTTCCGGCCACCCAGTACTGGGTGGCGACGTACAGCGGCGACAACAACAATGTGGGCCGGTTTCCAGCGGATGCGAAGAGGAGCCGATTGCCATCGAGGACGTCGCCACGATCATTGTCAAGAAGGTGACGGATCCGTCGCCCGACACGACGACGGAATTCGAATTCACGCCCTCGGGCGGCAACATAGACACCACGCCGTTCAATTTGAAAGACGGCGGCGAAAAGCAGTTCGACGGCCTGCACGCCGACACCTATCACTTCACCGAGACCGATCCCGGTCCCGGATACGTGCTGGCCTCAGCCAGCTGCGAACAGCAGAACCCTGAAAGGCCGGCCAGACCGTCCGTTCCGGTTGCCCCCTCGGCGACCGTCGATGTGACGGTGGCTGCCGGGGAGACCTGGATCTGCACCTTCACCAACGCCCTGGCGGGCAGCAGTGCGACCGACAAGATAATCACGGCCAGCAACCAGGACTTCACGACGGAGCCCGGCATCACGATTTCTCCTTTCAGTGACCTGCAGGATGTCGCCATCGGCGAGATCGTCACCTACCAGGTCACGGTCGACTTGCCATACGGGAATTACGGGCCTGCCATGCTGGTGGATACGATGGACAAGGGCCTGGCGTTCGTGGACTGCACATCGATCACGGGCGTGAACACGACTCCCAGCGATTTCAGCGCTGCCTGCGCAAATCCTGTCTTCCAGCCGCAGCCGACGCCGCCCTTGCCGGACAGCGTGGACTACAAGCGCATCGTGGAATTCGACGTGGCGGGCGCCCTGAAATCAGCGCCCGTAGGCGCCACTCCAGCACCGACCCCTACCGTAGGGATTTTGGAGGTAGGTCCGGGCGGCGGGACCATCACGTTTACATACCGCGCCGTGGTGCTGGATAACCCGGAGAATGTGGGTGTCCCGCCGGTTCCATATCCTACGAAACTCGCCAACTCCGCGGTCTTCCAGTATTATCCGGTAATCGTGGGCGTGGCCGCGCCGGAGAGCGGGCCGTTGGCTCCGCTCGAGATCGGCCCTGCCTCGGTCTCGGTGGAGGTGGTGGAGCCGCAGTTGCAGATCACCAAGGAGGCCGACACGGAGTTTGTGAGCGGCGGTCTGAATGGCACGATCGTGAACTTCACGGTGACGATCCAGCACACGCCCAACAGCCACACGCCGGCCTTCGACGTGGTGCTGACGGATCCGATCCCATCGCAGTTCGACCTGGTCTCGCCGATCGATTGCAGCGGCAGCACGAATGATCCGGATGCTCCCTTGCCGATCGACCTGGCGGACGTGATCACGGCGGGCTGGAGCGAATTCGATCTCGGGGACGTGGGAGTGTGTACGTTCCAACTGCAAGCCAACGACACCTGGTCCGTGGGTGAGAACGTCACCAATGTGGCCTACGTGAAGTGGACCAGCCTGCCGGGTGTTCCGGATGCGGGCGCCGACTGCCCTGCGGATACGGGCAAGCAGAACTGCGGCGACTACTCGACCGAGCGGTTCTACGATCCGAACGATCCGGCGGGCGCCAACAACTACATCGCCAGCTCGGATACGGCCTTCGTTTCACCGGGCGGCAAGGAAGACCAGGATCAGAAGGGACGCAACTTCCAGCTGCCTGGGACGGGCTTTGCACCGGGCGTCTACACGGAACTGGGCCCGAAGCCTGCGGTGGCCTACAACGACAGCCTGGGGGTCAACCTGCGCATACCGAAGCTCAACCTGGACATGGCCATTGACGGTGTGCCGTATGCGAACGACGTGTGGCAGGCCGACTGGCTGACGGGCGTGGGTGGCTGGCTGGAAGGCACGGCCTTCCCGGGTCTGGATGGCAACAGCGTGATCATGAGCCATGTGGAGACGCACTACGGCTCGCCGGGACCGTTTGCGAGGCTGAACGCCTTGAGCGTGGGCGACAACATCTTCATCACGGCCTTCGGGCGCCTGTACATCTACCAGGTGACGAAGATGGGCAACGTGGCGCCGGACGACATCTCGGTGCTGAAGCACTCGGACAAGCCGGTGCTGACCTTGATCACCTGCTCGAAGTGGAATGCGGTCACGCAGACCTACGACGGGCGCTTCGTGGTTCAAACGAAGTTGGTGCAGGTCAACCCGGTCGGAGCCTACGGGCGGTAATCGGGCTTCAAGTCAAAGCACACGGCGCCTCGAAAGAGGCGCCGTGTTTTGTTTAAAGCGGGTCCGGCTCTGTGGCCGGGATCGAAGCGGCCTAGGCGAGAACTCTCTTTTTCTGCCAGCGTGATCGCCTGCTCGAGGATTTGCAGCCCCTCGTCGATTTCGGATGTGTTGATGCTCAGCGCCGGCGAGATGCGCAGGCTGCTTTGGCCGCAGCCCAACGTGAGCAGCCCGCGCTCGAAGGCCAGCTCCATCACCCGATCGCTGATCTCCTTAGCGGGCTCCTTGGTCTCCCGGTCCTTGACGAATTCGACGCCGATCATCAGTCCCTTGCCGCGAACGTCGCCGATGCTGGGATGCCGCATCTGGATCTCCTCGAGGGCATCCAGCGTGTACTCACCGACCTTGGCGGCGTTGTCCAGGTACCCGTGCTCGATCAGGTCCATCGTCGCCAGGGCGGCCGCGCACGCCACCGGATTGCCGCCAAACGTGTTGCCATGAGCACCGTGCTCCCAATCCATGATGGATTGGCGCGCCACGCAGGCTCCCAGCGGCATGCCGGATGCGATGCCCTTGGCGATCGTCACCACGTCGGGCTCCACGCCATAGTGTTCGATGGCCCACCACTTGCCGGTGCGTCCCATCCCGCACTGCACCTCATCGACGATCAGCAGAATGCCGTGCCGGTCGCACAGCTTCCGCAGCGCAGGATAGAACCCTGCCGGCGGGACGATGTAGCCGCCTTCGCCCTGAATCGTTTCCACCAGGATGCCGGCGACCTCATCCGGGGGCAGGATTGGTCCGAGGATCTGCTCCTCGATGTAGCGCACCACCGTTTCGCCGTAATCTTCGCCGGGTTTCCGTACGAGGATGGGCCGGTATGGGTTGGGGTAGGGGGCGTGCACCACACCCGGCATCAGAGGGCCGAAGCCGGAGTGATAGGCCGGCTTGCTGGCAGTGAACGTAACCGCTCCCATCGTCCGGCCGTGGAACGCGCCCGTGAAACCGATGAAGCTGGCGCGACCGGTGTGGTAGCGTGCCAGCTTGATGGCCGTCTCGACCGCCTCGGTGCCCGAATTCGTCATGAATGAAACGCCCGCTTCGTGGAACGGGGCCACCTCGTTGAGTTTTTCGGCCAGCTCGATCATCGTCGAGTGGTAGAAGTCCGACGAGATGTGGATGAACTGCGCGGCCTGCTCCTGGATGGCTTTTACGACCTTGGGATGCGCGTGGCCCGTGGACGTCACGGCAATGCCAGCCATGAAGTCCAGGAATCGGTTGCCGTCCACGTCCCACACTTCAGAGCCCTTGCCATGGTCCATCACGAAAGGGTAGCCGCGCGGATACGAAGGCGAAACGACGGACGAGTTGCGCTTTATCAGGGCCCGGGCCTTCGGCCCCGGCAATTCAAGTGGTTCCATTCGGACTCCTCGTTCAGATCTTCATTGAGACTTGCGCCAGCGCCAACGCTCCCAGCAGGCCGGCATCGTCGCCCAGATCGGCTGTCGCGATCTTGAGGTTTTCCAGGTAACGCGGGTGGAATACCCGTTTCTTCAGGCTTGCCTCGAACGGCTCGAACAGCAGAGGCCCCACCGTGGAGACGCCTCCGCCAAAGATCACGATCGATGGGTCGAACGCGTGCAGGAAATTAGCCACGCCGATGCCGAGATATTCGCCCGCCCGCCGATACGCCGCGATCGCCAGAGCGTCGCCGGCCTGCGCGGCTTCGGCCACGAGGCGGGCTGTCAACGCGGAGTCTGCCTTCATGCTGGATTTGGTACCGTCTCTCAGCTCCTGCATGACGTACTTGACAATGGCCGGCCCGGACGAGAAGGCCTCCAAATGGCCCGCGAAGCCGCATGAGCACAGCGGGCCGTTGGGGTCCAGAATGGTGTGACCCAGTTCGGCCGCCAAGCCGTGAAAGCCCTGCAGCAGGTGATTATCCGCGATGACACCGCCGCCAACCCCGGTGCTGATGGTCAGGAAAAGTACGTCCGCGTGGCCGCGGGCCGCCCCGAACTTCCACTCGCCAAGCGCCCCCAAATTCGCATCGTTGTCCAGGAACGCCGGCACATGAAAATCCTCGGCCAGCTTGGGCGCCAACGGAAAATCGTGCCATTCGGGAATGTTGGGGGTAACGAGCACGCGGCCGGTGTGCGGGTCAAGCGGACCGGGCGACGACATCCCGATCGCCTGCACTTTGCCCTGCTTGGGCCAGACCGATTGGATGGCGAGGCGCAGCCTGTCGTACGCGCCGGGCTCGTCGGCCCGCGTGTCGACCCGTTGGTGTGCGATTGGCTTCGGATTGTCCGCTTCATAGAGGGCCGCCCGCAAGTGCGTCCCCCCGATGTCCGCTGCGATGAGCATGCCCATGGGCACGATTATACCGTTTCGAAGGCGGCGTCTGCGGTGCCCTTTTGCTGCGGGATGTCACTCATCAAGTTCCGCTTCGTCGAAATATAATGAGTCCGTGGTCACCACACGCCCCTCCCGAGTGATACCGATCGCGGCGATGCTTCTTATGGCGATTCTCGTTCCTCCGGTGCTGACCGGCTACCATGACATCCAGTTGGCGGAGGCTGATGCGGCGGCAGCGCGGTATTCGAGCGCCGCTCGTTTATATGTCTTGGCATCCCGCCTGCTCCCCTGGCGCCACGACTTGCGGGAGCCGGCGGGAATTGCCGCCTATGCCGCGGGCGATTTCCCGGCGGCGATTGGTCTTTTGAACGCGGCGGCTGTCGAGGGTGGCCTTTCATCTCAGGGTTGGGAGGACTTGGGGTCCGCTTACTGGACGATCGGCGACCGCGCTTCGGCGATTGCCAGTTGGAGGGCCGGGTCGCGCGCACATCCCGCCGACGCCCGGCTGCTGGATAGCCTGGCTGCCGCGTACGATCAGCAATCGGATTACGCCTCCGAGCAGACGGCTCTTCAGAGGCGCTTGCAGCTCGGGGACGATGCCGCTGCGCACTATCGCCTTGGTCTGATCCTTATGCTTTCGGATCCCTCCGCGGCCTCGCCGCACATTCAGGCCGCCGCCAGACTGGATGCCGCTTACCGTCCCGCAGCGGACACGCTACTCGCCGCGTTGAAGACCGCTTCGGAGCAGCAGGACGCCTCTCGTAGCTTCGTGGTCCTGGGCCGCGCCCTCGGCCTGGTACAGGAGTGGCCGCTGGCTTTGCGAGAGTTCGGAGGCGCGGTCGAGTTGGATCCTCGCAATCCCGAGGCCTTGGCCTGGCTGGGAGAAGCACGGCAGCATGTTGGTCAGGATGGCCGGCCGGATTTGGATCGAGCCCTGCTGCTGGGTCCCCGGGATGGCATGGTGCGCGCTCTGCGGGCCATCTACTTCCGCCGCCAGGGTGAGAGTGCGCAAGCGCTGAACGAATACAGAGTCGCCGTGCAGTTGGAGCCGACCAACCCCGCGTTTCAGAGTGCGCTCGGGGATTCCTATGCATCGACGGGCGATCTGGTCGCCGCGCTGAAAGCCTATCAGAATGCCACCACGCTCTCGCCGGCCAATGCGACCTACTGGCGCTTGCTCGCGCTCTTCTGCGCCGACAATTCGGTTCAGGTCGCCGACATCGGCTTGCCGGCCGCGCAAAAGGCCGCCTTGCTTGCACCCAAGGATGCCGCCGTGCTGGATGCGCTGGGTTGGTCGTACGCGCAGGCAGGGTACTACGACCAGGGCCGCAAGACCCTGCAACGTGCCATCGACGCCTCCGCCGCGCTTGCGGAGCCGCATCTGCACCTCGCGCTGATCGACCTCCGGCTGGGGCAGAATCCTGAGGCGCTCGCCCAGTTGAAGCTCGCCTTGCAAGCAGACCCGTCCGGACCGGCGGCCAAGTCGGCGCAGCGACTCCTCGACCAGTACTTTCCGAATTCTCAATAGACGACCGCCGCGCCTGTCCCTGTGGGCCCACACGTGCACCACCGCGCACGATGTTCCGGAGCACGGCCGAACAGCACCTCTGCACGCCGCCGCACTTCCAAAGTCCCCCTTGACAACAGAACATATGTTCTATATAATCAAATCTCAGGATAGGCTGCCCTGGGTGCCTCCAGGTATTTCCATGACCTCGTCTGCGTACAGCACACCCTCCGTTTCGTAGGATTCGTGATCGCCTCCTTCCCTGCTGTGTTCAGTTATCTGGAGCGGGTCAACCGCCAAACTCGCGGGCACGTGTCGAATGGCGCCTCGGGCGTTTGTGAGTTGGAAGTCCTCTGCCAGCCACGGTTCAGCGTCCGCGCTCGCCGATCTCAAATCGCAAATTCGGAATCGACAGTCTAAAATCCAAAATTGGAAACCCTGGGATTGATCCTCTTTGTTTTTCCGTTGCACGCGGCGCGCACTTTTGTGGCGTCCGGAGGGCCACATATGGCTCGTTGTGGCCGCCATTCCTACGCCTCAGCCACATGTGGGGGTGCCGCTTGCGAAAAGTCAAATCGATTACTGGCAAAGAACCCACATGATAAAATGCCGACGTCAGGACGGAGCCGCCGGAGTCTTCGTCCTGGCACATGAGTTGCGCCATCCTGGATGTTCAGGTCGCACGATGAAGGTCTTTCTCGATACCGTTGGCTGCCGCCTCAACCAGGCTGAAATCGAAACCATGGCGGGGCAATTTCGGGCCGCCGGCCACGAGATCGTGGCGGGCGCCGAAGACGCCGACCTGGCCGTCGTGAATACGTGTGCCGTGACAGCCTCGGCCGCCTCCGACTCCCGCAGCAAGATCCGTCGCATGGCGCGGACGGGCGCCGATCACATCGTGGTGACGGGTTGCTGGGCCTCGCTCCAACCGGAGCAGGCGGCAGGACTGCCGGGCGTGGCGCGTGTGATTACCAATCCACGCAAAGATCATCTCGTTTCCGATCTGCTGAACGGGCAATCCCCGGTTTTCGATGCCGAGCCGCTTGCCCGGACGCCGCTTCCGGGCCCTCGGAGGCGCACGCGTCTCTTCGTCAAAGTCCAGGACGGCTGCAACAACCGGTGCACGTTCTGCATTACCACGGTGGCCCGCGGACGTGCGCGCAGCCGCCCCATAGACGACGTTTGTCGCGATATCGAATTGGGGTTGGCAGGGGGCACGCAAGAGGTCGTCCTGACCGGCGTGCATCTCGGCTCCTGGGGCCAGGATCTGGGATCCGACCTCAAGCAGCTTGTCCGGTCGATCCTGCGACAGACCGCCGTGCCGCGACTGCGACTGTCCTCTCTGGAGCCGTGGGACCTCGACCGCGAGTTCTTCACTCTCTGGGAGGACTCGCGTCTTTGCCCTCATTTGCATCTGCCTCTGCAGAGCGGCTGCGCTGCGACGTTGCGACGCATGGCCCGCCGCACAACGCCTGCCTCATTTAGGCAACTCGTGGAGGCGGCCCGCGAGCTTATCCCCAACGTGGCCATCACCACGGACATCATCGCCGGTTTCCCCGGCGAGACCGAAGCGGAGTTCCAGCAATCGTTGGCCTTTGTGGCGGAGATGAACTTTTCCGGCGGCCACGCTTTTACTTACTCGCCGCGCCCTGGCACAGCCGCTGCGGGCTTCGCGGATCAAGTTCCCTGGGGTACGCGTCGGGCGCGCACGGCGCGCTACTTGAGCTTGTTCGCGGAGGCCGCGCAGCGCCACCGCCAACCGTTGATTGGCCAAACGCGGCGCGTCCTTTGGGAATCGGCGACGCCGCAGGGTGGCAGCGGATGGGAACTGACCGGACTAACCGAGGATTACGCGCGAGTCAAAGTGTCCGCGCGGCGGCCTCGCTGGAATGAGATCAATCCCGTCAAGCTCACCGGCTTGACCGGAGAATTCCTTCAGGGCATCATTGTCAAATAGGGAAGAGTGTCACTTCTGGCAGCGGTTCCCGGACTGTATAATGATTGTGTCCTAGTTCACAGACCAATGAAGGAGCCAATATGACAGTCCAACCGGAAAAGACAATGACCGCGCAACTGATCGATGGCAAACAGATTGCCCAGAAGGTGCGCGACGATGTGGCGGCCCAGGTAGCCAAACGGACGCAGGCGGGGAAAGCCAAGCCGACTCTGGCAACCGTCCTCGTCGGTGATCGCGTCGATTCCCAAGCCTACGTGAGATCCAAAGGCAAGGCCTGCGAAGAATTGGGCATGGGCTCGATCGGCCATCAGTTGCCCGCCGAGACCAGTCAGGAAGAGCTGGAGAAGCTCATCACCAAACTCAACGCGGATAAGTCCGTCAACGGCATACTCGTGCAGTTGCCGCTACCCTCTCATCTGAATGAGGAACGCGTCCTGCAATTGATCAGTATCGAAAAAGATGTCGATGGCTTCTCGCCCATCAATATTGGCCGGCTGGCCCAGAAGGGCCGCGAGCCGCTGTTCGTGCCGTGCACGCCGTACGGCTGCATCTATCTCCTGGAGCAGGCTGGTGTCAAGATCGAAGGAGCCAACGCCGTTGTACTGGGTCGTTCCAATATCGTGGGCATGCCTGCGGCCCTGCTGCTGATCGGCAAGAATGCCACGGTGACCGTGTGCCATTCCCGCACGCGGGATATCCCCGCCGTGGTCCGGCAGGCCGACATTCTGATTGCGGCCATCGGCAAGATGGAATTCGTGCGCGGGGACTGGATCAAGCCGGGTGCGGCGGTCATCGACGTGGGTATCAACTCCAAGCCGGATGCCACCAAGAAGAGCGGTCATCGCCTGGTTGGCGACGTCAACTTCGACGAGGCCAAGGACGTGGCTGGCTTCATCACGCCGGTTCCCGGCGGTGTGGGTCCGATGACCATTGCGATGCTGATGCGCAATACGCTCCGCGCCGCGGAGATTCAGGATCCGTAGGTTTGGCGGCAGTGAAATCACAAGCCCCGCCCCGCTGCCAGTTCGGAGCGGGGCTTTCTTATGTCAGCTATGCCCAACGTGGCCTTACGAGGCGCCGCACTTTGCGCGGATGGCCTCCCTGTAACGCGTGATTGTCGGGCTTCGTCTGAACGGCAAGTATAATGGCTCGTCCAGAACCGTTTGAGATCGCAGCTCCTCAAAGGCATTCTCTGACTCCCGAACGCGGCTCGATCGGCTTCCGCGCATGGGGCAGCTCGCGGCATTCTTCATGACAGCGCGCATCACAGATTCGCAGCCATTGTCCGGAACCGAGGTGCCGCCCGCGGCCGGCAGCCCGTTCGCGGCACTGCGTCATCGCAACTTCCAGCTCTACTTTGGTGGTCAGCTTGTATCCAATGCCGGGACCTGGATGCAGGTCATCGCTCAAGGCTGGCTGGTCTACCAGCTCACCCACTCCGATCTGAGCCTTGGAATCGTCGGCTTCGCAGCGGCGGTGCCTTCCCTGCTGGTGACCCCGTGGGGTGGCGTCGTCGTGGATCGCGTGCCGAAACGGGCGCTGCTCATCCTCACGCAGACTGGGGCCATGCTTCTGGCCTTCATTCTTGCTGCGTTAACTTTTACGGGTCTGGTCCAGGAATGGCACATCGTCATTCTTGCCGCGGGCCTGGGCTTTGTGAATGCCTTCGATGCGCCGGCCCGACAAGCCTTTGTGGTGGAGATGGTCGGCCGCTCCGACCTTCCCAACGGCATCGCCCTGAACTCTCTGATGTTCAACAGCGCGCGGGTCGTGGGCCCCGCCGTTGGAGGCCTGCTTCTGGCAGCCGTTGGCCCGGCTTGGTGCTTCACCATCAATGGCTGCTCGTTCCTGGCCGTGATCATCAGTCTGGCGGCCATGACGCTCGAGCCACACCGATCCATCCGACTCGCCGAGTCCACGTGGAGGCAGCTTGTCAACGGAGTGCGCTATGTGGCCCGCGAGGCTGATCTGGGCGGATTGTTGCTGCTATCGCTGTGCTTCAGTATCTTCTCGGTCTCGTACGCGACGATCCTGCCGGCGTTTGTCGAACGGGTGCTGCTGCGAGGCGCCGCCGCGTACGGCTGGGTGACCGCGGCCACAGGCGTCGGCGCCGTCGCCGGGGCGTTCCTGATCGCGAACCAGCGTGGCCTGAGGTGGCGCGGTCGGTGGCTGGTGGCAGCCAGCATCGGTTATCCGCTTGTGCTGGGCGTCTTCGGCTTCACGGGCTACCTGCCGGCCAGCCTGGCCCTGGCCTTCGGTCTGGGTTTTGGTTTCATGACCGAGTTCACGATTATCAATACGCTCTTGCAGACCCGCGTCGAAGATGCACTGCGCGGCCGGGTGATGGCGCTGTACACGCTCACCTTCTTCGGCTTCGCACCGTTCGGAAATCTTGCCATTGGCGCGCTGTCCAATTGGATCGGGCTCAGCGCCGCCATAGGGCTGTTCGCCCTCATAAGCCTGTTGCTGGCGATCGCCGTCCTGCGCAGGGTCCCTCAAATTCGCGACCTGCCTTAGGCCGTCCTCGTCGCGCCCGCTGCGGCACAATCCACGGAGCGGGCTCCTAGAGGTTTTCGATGGCCACCGGCTCCAGCTCATCGGCGGTTTCGAATTTGAAGACTTCTTGAATAGAAGTACAACTCCGCTTCAAGGGAGCGCTTCATGTTTTCGGCCCTTCGGAAGCCATGCTGCTCGCCCTCGAACAGCAGGTAGGCGACGGGCAGGCCCTTGAGGCGCAAGGCTTCAAGCATCATCTCGGACTGGCTCGGAGGCACGACCTTGTCCTCACTCCCCTGAAACAAGATCAACGGCGCCGACAGTCGATCCGTGAAGTGGATCGGAGACCGCTCGAAATACAGATCCTTTCTCTCGGGATACGGCCCAACGAGTGAGTTCAAGTACCGCGAACTCGAACTTGTGTGTGTCCACGGCGAAGCGCTCAAGCTCCGCCAGGCCATAGTAGCTGGCGCCGGCAGCGAAGACGTCGTTGCGAAAGACAAGGCATGCCAGGGTCGTGTAGCCTCCGGCACTTCCGCCTCGGATAGCGAGACGTTCGCCGTCGGCGAGGCCGGCCTGAACCAAGTGGCGCGCCGCATTGCAGCAGTCGTCAACGTCCACGATGCCCCATTGACCATTCAGGCGGCGCCGGTATGCACGGCCGTACCCGGTGGAGCCTCCATAATTCACGTCAACCGCAGCGAAGCCCCGCGATGTCCAAAATTGGATCGCGTAGCGTAAAGCCGTGCCGGCCGCTGACGTAGGCCCGCCGTGGCACATTACCAACAAGGGGGGCCGTTCGCCGGGAGCCGCGGCAAAGTCCTTGTTGCGGGGCGGGTAATATATAGCGTGGGCATCTTGTTCGTTCGTGGTACGGAAGGTGATGGGCTCGGCTACGGACAAGTATCCTGGGTCAACGTCGGGATCAAATGCCCTCTGGATCACATGTGGATCTTCTTGCCCAGCCTCGAGCTGAAACAGCGCAGGTGGATCCGTAGGGGAACCAGCGATGAAGAATGCCCGCCCTCCGCCGCCTCTCACAGAGCCAACGTCGGTGTAACGAGATGCAACGGGAGAAAGTGCGCCCCCGCGGGTGTCCAGCCACGCCAAGTGGTCAAGACCGTCCTCGGAATAACAGCAGAGCATCCTGGAGTCCGAGGCGAATGCGAAAGTGGACATCCCGAATTGCCACTGCGGCGTCCCGAATTCAGCTTCCATGGGACATAGAGCTTGCACGCGTCCATCCTGCCAGCGATACAGATTCCACCAGCCCGTATGCTCGGCCACGAAGTACAAAGTGCCATCGGGCGACCATTCAGGTTGGAAAATGGATTCGGTCTGGCTGCCTGCTATCAGGCGAGCAGATCCCGGGTTGCCGTCCGAACCCAGTTCCGCGAGCCACAACTCGCAGCCATCCCATGGCATGTTCGGATGATTCCATGTGAGATATGCCAGTTGACTGCCGTCCGGGCTCAATCGAGGCGAAGAATAGAAGTCGTTGCCGCCCACGAGAACCGTACCGTTGTCGCCGCCGTCCATGGAGACCCCAACAATTGTGTTGACTGCCTCCCCGTGGCCGGTGTGGTCTTCGCGGATGCAGACGAGCCGCTTCCGACCGCGGTCCGGAATGAGATCGGCATACCGGTAGCCCGGGCCGGGGGTAAGTACTTGTGGTCGGGCGTCAGGACCTTGACGATAGAGATGCTGGTCCCCGAAGTTCGCGAAGTAGATTGTCCCATCAGCGACGGTGTAGGCACCGCCCCCGTATTCATGGACAGTAGTCCGGACGTAATATTCCGGAGGCGTGCATTCAACTATCTTGCCGTCTTTGGCCATGTGCATGACGGTGTAGCGGCCGCCTTCCAGTGGATGGCTCTCCAGCCAATAGACGTCCTCACCGTCGAGTTTCAACTTCCATGAGAGATATGACCTTCCTGGCGATCAGGTCGGTGGTTATTGGGGACTTCCAAGATCCATACGGTGCGGTGATGGGCATTACGGCGCTCCTACTGTTGAGGTTGATGTAACGAAAACGGGCCAAGGAATGTCGGTTGGCCCCGAAAATCCGTGCTTCTCCTGCACAAAGATCCGGCCGTGGGACGGTTCGGCGCAACCCAGATTCGTCGTGGACCACGACGCTCGCATTGTTGGTGGCGATTGGCTCGAACAGTATGGTTCCGCCCTCGCAGCGCCATAGCTCCACAATGTAGTGCTGCATGCCAGCATCTTCCTCATCTCCAGGACGCAGGGGAATCTCGAGCCAACGGACTTCTACCGCTGCGCCCTGCCTGGTCACACGCGTGACGGCGGTCGGCGGATAGAACGGTGTCACGGGCAGGGAGGCCACTCCGGGATAAACGATAGGGAGGCTTTTCCAGTTTCCGTCGACGTGCAGAAAACTCACATTGACCCAGCACTTGTTGGTGCCTTCAACATATACCCAGTGCCACTGGTCATTGTCCGTTCGGCCGATCACCAGGACGTTTGCGCCCTTCCGCAAGGCGTAAAGATAGAGGTACTTCGGCGCCCGGACCGTAGCGACAACTCAAGAGGTCTGCGACAACAGACGCCTGCATGCTTTCGACCGTGGCAAGCGTCGCGGCTATGGGCTCGTCGGTTGCCGTGCCGACAGATGTTCCGGCAGGAGGCGCGGTGGTTGTCAGGGGCCGGTCAGTGGTTCTCCGTGTGTCAATCGCCACCGGGGTAGGAGGCCTGGAAACGGCGCAGGAGGTCAGGAGCCATGCTGCGAGAACCAGACTGGCTGGCGGTCTGCAGGCGGCCGAGGCGCATACGTGCGCCTTCATACCCTTGCCCAACGCAGCCGCAGATGAATGGATTACGCCCAGACCTATCTCGCAACACGACGGAAGCATTCCGTCTGCCGCGAACAACGATAATCTTACACCACGCCGAGTCGTTATCGGGCTGCGGAGGCTCGAGGGCGGGATCTACTTCGACGAGTTAGATTTCAGCAAACAAAAGGCCCCGCTCAAAAGGATGATGGGGCAGCCCCTTTTCTTTTTTAGGGAGCCGTAATTCAATGGGGGTATGAAAAAAGGACACAATCGAGTGACGTTCAAGCCGTACACGATGGAGCAGCCCGCGCTCCTGCCGCCGGATCTGGAGGAACTGATACCGGAAGATCACCTGGTGCGCGTGGTGAACCGTGTGATCGATGGGCTGGACCTGGATCGGCTGCTCAGACAATATAAGGGGGGCGGGACGAGCAGCTATCACCCCGCTGCTACTCAAGGTGTTGGTGTATGCCTATACCCAGAGGGTGAATTCATCGCGCGGATCGCCAAGGGGTTGCGGGAGAACGTGAACTTCATGTGGATCAGTGGCAACAACCGGCCGGATTTTCGGACGATCAACCGGTTTCGGGGAAGCGTGCTGAAAAGGGGATCGAGGCAGTATTCAGTGAAGTATTGGAGTATCTAATCGAAGCGGGGTATGTGAAGCTGGAGAACTATTTTCTGATGGGACCAAAGTGGAAGCGAATGCGAACAAATACAAATGGGTATGGGCCAAGAGCACGGCGAAATACAAGGCTCGTTTGCAGGAGAAGATCCAGGGGCTATTGAAGCAGATTGAGCAGGAAAACGAGGCGGAGCAGACAGCCTATGGAGACCGGGACCTCGAGGAGCTGGGAGGCGGGGGATCGATAGTGAAGAGTTGCAGAAACGATCCAGCGACTGAATGAGCGGCTGGCGGGCAAGGCGAAAGACAAGCGGGTAGCCAAAGCCATGCGCACCTTGCAGGAGCAGTATCTGCCGCGACAGGAGAAGTACGAGGAGCAAGAGAGGCCGCTGGCCGGGCGGCGCAGCTATGCCAAGACCGATACGGATGCGACATTCATGCGTATGAAGGAAGATGCGATGCACAACGGCAGTTGAAGCCCGGCTATAACGTGCAGATTGGACCGAAAACCAATTCGTCCTGGGCTTCAGTATTCACCAGAAAACCAATGACATCAACTGCCTCATTCCGCACCTGAACCAGGTGAAAGCACATCTTGGCCGTCTCCCTCAGCACGTGATCGCCGACGCAGGCTACGGCAGTGAAGAGAACTATGCCTATCTGGAGCGAACCGGGACAGAAGGGTATGTGAAGTACTCCCTGTTCCACCAGGAGCAGAAACGTAGTTGGCGCAAGCAGCGCTTCCGGTCCGAAAACTGGACTATCATCCGCAGCGCTATAATACATCTGCCCCGGGCAGCAAAGGCTAACCTACCTGGCAGCCACGCACTACGACCGAAAATAGCTATCGCACCTACCGGCGTGAATACCAGTGCCGTTCCTGTGCCGACTGCCCTTTCAGTCTCAGTGTACGCGCGAGCCGGAATCGCCACATTTGGACCAGCCCAATCCTGAACCGCTATCACGACCAGGTCCGCCAGAGATTGCTCTCCGAGCAAGGCAGAAGACTGCGTGCCCGCCGCGCCGTGAGGTGGAGACCGTCTTCGGCCGCCTCAAACAAGACTGGGGCTTCCGCCTATTCACCCTCAGAGGCACACAAAAGGTGATAACAGAATGGCCTGCTCTGCATCGCCCATAAATGCAAAACTGCGGTCCAATAACCGCCAGTTTTTCTTGTCTCAACGACAGCCCAGGCTCTTGTATCGTTTTGGCGCCGCCCAACGTTCTAGCGGGGCCTTTTGTTACTTTCTGCTTCACGAGTTACGGCGACCTCAGTCGGGCGAAGAGAATCCAGAGAAGGCGGATGAGCGCCCACGCCAGCACGAAATACACCATGATGGCGATGAGGTCGTAGAACTCGATCTCGAAACCTTCGAATGACGGCGTCTGCGTGAGGCCCACGAAGATGGCCAGGAACGGCGCCGTAAGGAAGTAGACAAGCTGGGCGAAGGGATTGGCTGGATTGGCGGCCATCAGTTTCAGCAGAAAGCGCAGCCCGATCAAGCCGTTCACAATCCAAGCCCCCAACTCAATCAACCAGCTGATGCGCCGCAACGCATCCTGGTCTGCGGTGAAGACACTGACCGGCACCCGCTCGTCGGATGACCTCACGGAGCGGGAACGCCCCGTGTCCGGGCGCACATCATGCAGCGTATCTGTACTCACGTTTACCTCCTATCTGCCGTTGGTTCGGCGAACCAAAAGGGAGGCCCTCCGTGTGTCCGCGCCCCAGTCAAAACCTGGACGGACGTAAAGAAGTATTACGCTTTTCTTCCCAAACGACTATGGTACTGGGGGGGCAGCGGGCAGCCGCAAGCCCGTTTGACAATCGGGCCGGCACCTGCTACACTACCGACAAGTTGTCAGACAACTAGTCATTTCGGATGTCTACTCTCCTAATAAAGAACGCGTACGTGGCAACGATGGATGACCTGCGACGGGAATTCCCGGATGGCGGACTGTTTGCGCGGGACGGTTTCATCGAGCAGGTCGGGCCGACCGCGGGATTGCCTGCCACGGCGGACGAAGTGCTTGACCTGCGCGGTCACGTGGTTCTGCCCGGGCTGGTCAACACGCATCATCACTTCTATCAAACGCTGACGCGGGTTGTCCCTGCCGCCCAAAACGCAAATCTCTTCGGCTGGCTGAAGACTCTCTATCCAATCTGGGCTCGAATCACGCCCGAACACATATTTGCCTCCACACAGACAGCTCTGGCCGAACTGGCACATTCCGGATGCACGACAGCGTCGGATCACCTCTACCTCTTTCCCAACGGTTCGCGCCTGGACGATGAAATCGACGCCGCCGCAGAGGTCGGGCTACGTCTGCACGCATCGCGTGGTTCCATGAGCCTGGGAGAATCGAAGGGCGGACTGCCACCAGATTCTGTGGTCGACAGCGAAGAATCGATCCTTAAGGATTCCGAGCGACTCATCCAGCGCTATCACGATTCGAAACCGGGCGCACGCGTCCGGATTGTGCTTGCCCCGTGCTCTCCCTTCAGCGTGACGGGCGAGCTTATGAGGCAGTCGGCCGAACTCGCCCGCGAATACGGGGTGCAGCTCCACACACATCTGGCAGAAACCGAGGACGAGCAGCAGTTCTGCATGGAGCGCTTCGGTCATCGCCCCGTGGGCTACATGCAGGAGCTTGGCTGGGTAGGGCCGGACGTCTGGTTTGCGCACGCCGTGTGGGTCAACACAGACGAGGTCCAGGTGTTTGCCCAGCACAAATGCGGTGTGGCTCATTGCCCCACATCGAACATGCGGCTCGCCTCCGGAATTGCACCCATCGTTGCGTTTCGCCAAGCCGGCATCAAAGTTGGCCTGGGAGTCGACGGCTCGGCCTCCAATGATGGCTCGCATCTGCTTGGGGAGGTGCGGCAGGCGATGCTCCTGGCTCGAGTGCATGATGGGATCACCGGCTTCTCGCTATCGCAGGATCCCGATCGCCGTTTGATGACGGCTCGCGAGGCTCTCTGGCTTGGAACCCGGGGTGGGGCGGAAGTGCTGGGTCGGCCAGACATCGGCAGCCTGGAGCCCGGCAAGTGCGCCGATTTTATTTCCTTTGATCTTTCGCACCTGGACTACGCGGGCGCCGGCTCTGATCCTGTCGCCGCCGTGGTGTTCTGCCAGCCAAGAGCCGTGGATTACTGCGCGGTCGGCGGCAGGTTTGTCATCCGCGAGCGATCTTTGGTGACAATCGATGAGCAGCGCATGATCGAGAGGCACAATGCGGCCGCCCGGACGCTGTTGGACCTGTAGAGGGTCCTTCGGCGCTCGCCCACGCCCAGCGCCAAAATTGAGGTGGGGCGACGGCCCACGGAACTTTATGGAGATCGGATGACATCATTGCTGCAACTGAGGCGGTCGCTGGTAGACGTGGCCATGGGCCGCAAGGCCGCGGACCTGGTTGTGCGTAACGGCCGGTGGGTATGCGTACAGTCAGGCGAAGTGATCCCGCATACGGATGTGGCCATCAAGGATGGCCACTTTGCCTACGTGGGGCCGGACGCCCGACACTGCATCACGACGGCCACGCAGGTAGTGAACGCCAGGGGTCGCTATCTTGTGCCCGGCTTGCTGGATGCGCATATGCACGTGGAGTCCAGCATGGTCACGGTCACGGAATTTGTGGCCGCCGTCATGCCACACGGCACGACCGGAATGTTCATCGATCCCCATGAGATCGCAAACGTGTTCGGTCTGAGGGGCGTGAGGCTCGATGGTGGAGGAGGCGCAGAAGCAGCCCATCCACGTGTGGGTTGAAATGCCAGCTTGCGTACCGTCTGCGCCAGGGCTCGAGACGCCGGGGTCCTCCATTGGGCCCGGAGAGGTGGCCGAAGCCATGACGTGGCCGGGCATCATTGGGCTCGGAGAGATGATGGATTTTCCAGGCGTCTGCCGAGGCGATGTGAAGCCCATCAAAGAAATCTCGGAGACTCACGCGGCTTCCAAGACTGTCGGCGGGCACTATGCTTCACCAGACCTCGGCCTGAATTTTCACGGGTATGTGGCAGGCGGCGCCGAAGACGATCACGAGGGAACGCGCCTGCAAGACGCGATCGCCCGGGCGCGGCAGGGGATGAAGCCCATGCTGCGCTACGGCTCGGCGTGGCATGACGTTGCCGCACAAGTGGGTGCCATCACGCAGCGGCATCTGGATTCACGGCACTTCATTCTCTGCACGGATGACTCTCATGCCCAGACACTCGCCCAGGACGGTCACATGGACCGCGTCGTAAGACATGCGATCTCCGAGGGCATCCCCCCGATGACGGCGATTCAGATGGCGACCATCAATACGGCGGAGCACTTTGGTCTCGGACGCGACCTTGGCATGATCGCTCCCGGGAGGTCGGCAGATCTGGTGCTGGTCCGGGACCTGAAGGAATTTTCAGCCGATCTGGTTATTGCCAAGGGCAAAGTGGTGGCAAAGGGTGGGCGTGCGCTAGTATCGACACCTGTATTCAAGTACCCGAGGTGGGCGCAGCAGTCGGTGCATTTGAAGCGCCCGCTGAAGCCCCAGGACTTTGCCCTCAAATCGGGGCGATTGAACACGCGCCTGAAGGCAAACGTCATCGGCGTGATAGAGAATCAGGCGCCGACGCGGCACTTGCGGATAGCAGTCCAGGCAGAAGATGGCATCGTGAGAGCGGATGTTCGCAAGGATCTCGCAAAAGTGGCCGTGATACGAAGACACGCGGGCATGAGCGGCATCGCCCTCGGCCTGGTGAGCGGTTTTGGGTTCAAAGGCAGGTGCGCGGTGGCCTCGACCGTTGCCCACGACTGCCATCATCTGATCGTCGTGGGAACCGACGATCATGACATGGCAAGAGCCGCCAACGCGCTCAGGCGCAGCGGCGGAGGCCAGGTCGTTGTCAAAGACGGGCGCATCATCGGACTGGTCGAGCTGCCCATTGCGGGGCTGATGTCAAACGAGAGGGTCAGCGTGGTGGCCCGGAAGGCGGAAACCGTGCTGGCTGGATTCCGCTCCTGCGGCTGCCGGCTGAACAACCCGAACATGCAGCTTTCGCTGCTGGCCCTGGCAGTCATCCCGGAGTTGAGGATAACCGACAGGGGCCTGGTGGACGTCACGAAATTCGAATTTATCCCTGTTTTCGAAAGGGCGTGAAGATGGCGAACTTTCCGTTTCAGCGCCTGCAATCCGACCTGGCGCAGTTGATATCGAGAACGGATGCGGGCGCGCGCCTGCCGTCGGAGCCCGATCTTGCGCGAAGACTGGGGGTCTCCCGGGCCACGCTGAGGGAGGCAATGCGCACATTCGAGGTGCAAGGGCTCATCCGGAGGCGGCAGGGTTCGGGCACATTCGTGGTTGGAAAAGTGCCTGTCATTGAAGCCGGGCTCGAAGTGCTCGAGAGCCTGGAGACCATGGCCGAGCGACTTGGATTGGAGGTGACGGTAGGCGATTTGCAGATAGAAAGACTGGGCGCGGACAACGAGACCGCCTCGGCGCTGGAGGTGGAACCAGGGACTCCGTTAACCCGCGTCCGTCGGGTGATGCGAGAAGAGAGCAGACCGGTCGCCTATCTGGTGGACACGCTGCGCGCCGAAACACTGGAGGCCGATGAGCTGGCATCCGATTTTCGAGGCTCGGTTCTTGACTTCCTGCTGAGGCGTGGCGATCCTCTGAGGGTCTCAAAGGCCGCGATTTCAGCGATCGCCGCGCCGGCGCCCGTGGCCAAAGCCCTGCAAATCCAGCGGGGTGACGTGCTGCTGGCATTCGTCTCCAAGCTGTATCATGCCGACGGGAGCATACTTGACCATTCATCGAGCTACTTCATACCAGGCTATTTCCACTTTCACGTGGTGCGACGCGTACAAGCGTGAGCCCACGGTTCGTGAAATATGACGGATCATTCGGAAAGACAGACAAGTCAAAATATGAGTCAGGAGGCTCAAAATGCGCAGTTTTGCAGGTCGTGATATTTTGTCGCTGAAGGATTTCGAACGAAACGAGTTCTTTCAAGTGCTGGAGGTGGCCCGGAAACTCGAACCCATTGCGCGCGAACGCAAAAACGTGGACATGCTGAGAGAAAAGACTCTCGTGACCGCTTTCTACCAGCCTTCCACGCGCACGCGGCTTGCTCACGAGGCGGCGATGCACCGGCTGGGCGGACACGTTACCGGCTTCTCGGATGCCAAGATGACCAGGGCCGGCGATTTCTACCAAGAGTCGATCAAGGACACGGTCAAAATGCTCGAGTATTACGGTGACGTGATCGTCATGCGTCATTTCCAGCAGGGGGCGCCACATGAAGCCGCCCGGTGGGCGAGCATTCCGATCATCAATGGCGGTGACGGATGGGGCGAGCACCCCACGCAGATCCTGACGGACCTTTACACCGTACTGCGCGAGAAGGGCCGCATCGACGGCCTCAAATGGCTGGCGGTCGGCGACATGCGGATGAGGACCATGCACTCCCTCGCCTACGCACTGACCCAGTTCGATTGTCCGATCACATTTGTCTCGCCGCCCGACATGTCCCTGACCGATGAGTTCAAGACGGAGCTGAAGGGGTACAGCCTTGACTACAAGGAAGTCGACCACGTGGAGAAGGCCATTGCCGATGCCGACGTGATCCTGGTCGAGCCGGTGGTGCAACCCGACTACACAAAATCGCGTGATGAAAGGTCAGGCAAGGACGTGGGCATGACGCCGGCAAACTACCGGATCACGCGCGAACTGCTTGAAAACAAGGCAAAATCGGATGCCATCCTGCTGCACTCCCTGCCCCGCATGGATGAGATCCCGCCCGATGTCGACATCACACGCTGGTCCCGGTACTGGCAAGAGGCCTTCAACGGCGTGGTGATGCGGATGGCACTGCTGGCCCTCGTTCTGGGCAAAATGGAATAGGAGTTCAGCCATGCAAACCAATCTTCACGGCAGGGACCTAATAGGCGATCTGGATTTCAGCAGGGAAGAAGTTGAGACCGTCATGGACGTCGCCTTCGACCTGAAGCGCAAGCGGGCGCTCGGAGAGCCGCATGCCTACTTGCGCGACAAGGTCCTGGCGATGCTTTTCTTTTTCAGCAGCACACGCACGCGCGGTTCCTTTGAAGCCGGGATCGCGCAACTAGGGGGCCACGGGGCCTTCATCGAAAGCAAGACGACCCAGATTGCGCACGGCGATACGCCCAAGGAAATCGGGGAGATCTTCGGGCGCTATTTCGACGGGATAGCCATCCGACACGTCGATTGGAAGATCGGCAACAAATATCTCAACGATGTGGCCAAGTATTCGCGGGTTCCGGTGCTTAACATGCAGTGCGAGATCTACCATCCGTTTCAGTGCCTGGCAGACCTCATGACGATCATTGAGAAGAAGGGCCGGGATCTTCGCAGGCGGAAGATGGTCGTTTCCTGGGCATATGCTGCCTCGTATCAGAAGCCGATCTCCGTACCGCAATCGCTCATCCTGCAGATGCCCCGCTTCGGGCTTGACGTAACGCTGGTACATCCTCCGGAATTCAAGCTGATGCCGGACATCATGGATGCGGCGCAGGAGCAGGCCAAGAAGTTCCATACGGGCTTTGAAGTGATATCCGACGCCGACGGAATGGAGAAGGCCTTCTCCCAAGCGGACGTGATCTATGCCAAGTCGTGGGGCGCCATGCAGACAACCGAGGATGCGGCGGAAGGCGCGAAGATCACCGCCAAGTACAAGAATTGGATCACCGATGCCAAAAAGATGCGCGCCGCCAAAGAGGACGCCATCTACATGCATCCGTTGCCGGCTGACCGCGACGTGGAAGTCACGAGCGAAGTAATGGACGGGCCCCAGTCGGTGGTATTTGACCAGGCCGAAAATCGCCTGCACGCGCAGAAGGCCGTCATGGCCTTGACGATGTCATAGAACTGATGGAGAAAACAGGCCATGCCTAACAAAGTCGCGGTCATTGCCATCGGCGGCAACTCGCTCATACGAGATGCAGCGCACCAGTCGGTGGAAGACCAGTATCTAGCTGCCAAAGAGACATGTATACACATCGCGGACATGATCGACGCCGGGTACGACGTGATCATCGGTCATGGAAACGGGCCCCAGGTGGGTTTTATCCTACGCCGCTCGGAAATTGCTGCCAAAGCGGAGGGGATGCACGAAGTGCCGCTGGATGTCTGCGGCGCCGATACCCAGGGAGCGATCGGCTATGCGTTGCAGCAGAACCTGCAGAATGAGCTGAGGCGGCGGGGCAAAGCGCGCAGCGTGGCGACCGTGGTCACCCAAGTTCTGGTGGACGCGGCGGATCCGGCATTCAGGGCGCCAAGCAAGCCAATCGGCGGCTTTATGGAACCGGCCGAAGCCAAGCGGCGGGAAAAGGATATGGGCTGGAACGTCGTCGAGGATGCGGGCCGCGGGTGGCGCCGTGTGGTGGCCTCGCCGCTTCCCAAAGAGATTGTCGAGATTGGCGCCATCCGCGCGCTGATCGCAGCCGGCATTATCGTCATCTCAACCGGCGGCGGAGGTATTCCCGTGGTGCGGAACGACGCCGGCGACCTGGAGGGCGTGGCGGCTGTGATCGACAAGGATTTTGGATCGAGCTTGCTGGCGAACAACGTGGGCGCCGAGCTCTTCGTCATCTCCACGGCGGTGGAGAAGGTGGCGCTGAACTTTGGCAAGCCAGAACAGAAGTGGATCGACAAGATGACGCTGGCGGAGGCCAAGTCGTATCTGGCAGAAGGCGGCCACTTTGCCAAGGGTTCGATGGCACCGAAGATCCAGGCCATCATCCGCTTCCTTGAGGCGGGAGGCAAGCGCGCCATCATTACCAACCCCGTGAACATCGGCCGGGCATTGAAGGGCGAAACAGGCACGTTGGTCACCGCGTAGGTTACAGGCCGACGGTCTCGTGAGCATCTGCTGTGGTGTCTGGGCGCAGACGAGCCCAGACACCAGCCCGCAAGCGAAGAGGTCTTGACTTTGCGCGAGCGAGTCGCGAGGCTATTCCACCCGGCCGCTCTGCTTCTGCTTACGGCCGTCTTGGCGTATGGCCTGCTGCTGCCGAAGATGGGGTTCTATTGGGACGAGCTGCCCATGTCGTGGATACGATACGAGCTCGGTCCCGAGGCCATGACGCGATACTTCTCGACGAACCGGCCTGTGTGGGGGATGCTGTACCAGGTCACGACGCATTTTCTGCCACAAGTGCCAATCTATTGGGAGGTGTTCGGTCTGCTGTGGCGCTGGCTGGCCGCGGTTTTGGTATGGGCCATCGCGCGCAACCTGTGGCGCGGTCAGGACGGATTTGCGGCGACGGCTGCGCTGTGCTTCCTGGTGTATCCCGGGTTCAATCAGCAGTGGACGTCTTATCTATATAGTCACTTCCTGATCGTCCTGTGTTTCTTGCTGCTTTCGTTTCTTTGCACGATCTGGTCGCTCAAGCACAAGCGCTGGTACTGGCTGCTTACGGCTGCCGGTTTGACGCTATCGGCCCTCAACCTCTGGATGATGGAGTACTTCTTCGTCCTGGAGCTATGGCGCCCGTTCCTAATCTTCGGAATAGCGGCCGAGACGGAGGCGCCGGATCCGTGGTGGAGGCGCCTGCGCCATGTCCTCGTGCTCTGGAGCCCGTACCTGGCCGTGTTCCTGGGCAACGTCGCATGGCGCCTGTTCGTCTTTAACAATCAGATCTATCAGCCCACGCTGATTCCGGCGCTGCGCGCCGATCCGTTGCGGACCGTAATAGGGCTTTTCGGCACCATTGCAGCGCAGCTGTACGTCGTAAGCGCCGCCGCTTGGGCGCAGATCTTCACCTTGCCGAAGCCATCCGTGGATGGCCCGCGCACAACCGCGTTCTACATCCTGGTTGTACTGGCGACGGCGCTGTTGGTGGTTCTATTTTTCCTGATCGCAAAGCGGGAAGGGGCAGACAAGCCAAAGGGAGCTTGGCGGATGCTCGGCTTGGGGCTGACGGCAATGATTGCCGCCGGCGGTCCGTTTTGGCTGACGGGGCTTGAAGTAACGACGGCGTACCCGGCGAACAGATTCACCCTGCCATTCATGCTCGGGGTAAGCCTTCTCGTGGCGGCGGCCCTGCAATTGATCCCTCCGAGGGCTCGTCTCTGGATGGTCGTCGGGATAGTCAGTCTGGCCGCCGGCCGGCAGGCGCTGTGGGCCGATTCATTTCAACACGATTGGTCCACGCAAAAAGCGCTCTTCTGGCAGATGTCGTGGCGGGCGCCATCCATCGCGCCTCATACGACTGTGCTGCTCAACGAGGGGGCGCTACCGTACTATGCGGATAACTCGTTGACCGCGCCGCTGAACTGGATCTACGATCCCGAAAACCGATCCGGCTCAATGGATTATGCGCTCTTCTATCCCACCTCGCGCGTCGGCGGCACGTTGCAGACGCTCGAGCCCGGGCAGGCAATCTCGTATGACTTCATATCTGAGGTCTTTACCGGCAACACATCGCAAACCCTGGCTTTCTACTATCAGCCGCCGGGCTGCCTCCGCCTGCTCGACCCACTCTTCGACGCTCAGAATCATTTCATAGCGGAGGCCAGCCTAATGCGTGACGCCGCGCGACTCTCCGCCAGCAAGTGGATCGAGCCTCAGCAGACGGCGCAAATGCCCGCGATATACGGCCCTGAACCTCGGCATCAGTGGTGCTACTACTTCGAGCGGGCAGGTCTGGCTGCCCAGCTGGGCGACTGGGATAGCGTCGTGCGGCTTGGGGATAGCGCCTTCCGCCTGGACGACTACCCAAACGACCCCACCGAACGCTTCGTTTTCATCGAGGGATACGCGCACGTCGGGGCAGTGGCCCCTGGCGCTTGAACAGTCCGCCGCAGCGTACAAGGTCTCAAAGCCCTACGTGGGGCCGATGCTGTGCGCCCTGTGGGGTCGAATCCAGCGAGACACTCCGGAATCTGTCCAAAAGGCCAGCGCGGCGGCCGAAGTCAAGAGCATGTTCGCGTGCACAGGTGAATAAAGTACTTGCCTTCCGGCACAGTATTACCCTAGAATGTGACGAGCCGCACTATAATGTTAGAATCTTGCCGGAGACAAGCCTGAAAGGAGGCGGTCGGCTACACACTGGGTAATCAGCGATTGCACGCCCTGTTTGAAACAAAAAAAGGAGTAGAAGGCAATGCGCAACTCGTTCTTGAAGGTCGCGGTTTTCGTGATGGTCTTTGCGGTGGCGCTGTCGGCATGCGGTCCCGCACCAACAGCGGCGCCGCCGCCGCCCGCCCCGACTGAGGCACCTGCGGCGGCACCCACCCAGGCACCAGCCCCCACGGAGGCACCCACAGAAGCCCAGCCGTTTGTGTTCGGCATGCTCCTGGTCGGCGCCCACAATGATCAAGGCTGGAGCCAGGCGCACTACGATGCAGGCCTGTATGTTGAGCAGAAGGTTCCCAATACGAAGATGGTCTATCTGGAGAATGTGTATTCCGGATCTCCATCATACCCAGGGCAGACTGCCTCGCAATTGGCGGAGCAGTTGGTGTCGCAGGGCGCCAAGCTTGTCATCTTTAACTCGGACGACATGAAGGATGAGGCGCTGAAGTTTGCCAACGCACACCCCGACGTCTATGTCATCGGCTCATCGGATGATTGGACCTGGAAGGATGGCAAGAACTACCAGGACTCGCCTAATCAGATCGACATCATGCCCCAGATGGAATACGGGGAGATGATCGGCGGCTGCGCGGCGGCGCTCACAACCCAGACCGGCAAGATCGGCGTGCTCGGCCCACTGATCAATGACGAGACCCGCCGTTTCGCGGCCTCGAACTACCTGGGCGCCAAGTACTGCTGGACGAATATCCTGAAGAAAGATCCTGCGCAGCTGTCTGTAAAGGTCACATGGATCGGTTTCTGGTTCAACATTCCGGGCGTCACATCCGATCCAACGCAGGTGGCGGATGACTTCTTCAACAGCGGCTACGATGTGGTGATATCCGGCATTGACACGACCGAAGCACTGGTCGAGGCGAAGAAGCAGACCGCCGCCGGCAAGCAGGCATGGGCGGTCTCCTATGACTACAAGGACAACTGCAGCGTAGCACCGGACGTCTGTTTGGGGGTGCGCTATTTCAACTGGGGTCCGTCTTACGTCGATGCGATTAAGCAGGCCATGGACGGCACCTGGCAAGAGGCGTGGAATTGGGTCCCTCCGGACTGGAGCAATATCAATAATCCGGACACCAGCGCCGTCGGTTTCAACAAAGGTGGTGGCCTGAGCGCGGACGCCTCCGCGCAGCTCGATGGCTTCATCTCTGAGCTCGCTGGCGGTCTGAATCTGTGGAAGGGTCCGCTCAACCTCCAGGACGGCACGTCGTACCTGGCGGACGGAGTGGATGCGACCAATACGCAGATCTGGTATCTGCCGCAGCTTCTGGAAGGTATGGAAGGCCAAAGCGTCTCGCAGTAGGCGACTGTCGGGCGGGGGAAGGAATTCCTTCCCCCGCCTCTTCTAAATTAAGGCACCCCATGGAAAACGCCCGTGAACGTTGAACTGCGCCACATTCACAAGCACTTTGGCCGTGTCCACGCCAACAACGACATCGTACTGAGTATCCCTGAGGGAACAATTCAGGGCATCCTGGGGGAAAACGGGGCGGGCAAGAGCACCCTGATGAAGATCCTTTCCGGATTCATCCGAGCCGACACCGGGGAAATACTACTCGACGGAAAAGAAGTGATCATTCGCACGCCAGCCGACGCGATTCGCCATGGAATAGGGATGTTGCATCAGGATCCGCTCGACTTCCCGCCGATGCGGTTGGTTGACAATTTCCTCCTGGGCAGACCAGGGGGCTTCTTCATCGAGCACCAGGCGGTTGCCCAAGACATCCAGGAATTGGGGGGGCAGTTCGACTTTTCTCTGGATCCGGAGGCATACGTAGATTCGCTGACGGTGGGGGAGCGCCAACAACTCGAAATCCTGCGCCTCTTGTGGCTTGGAGCGCGGGTCTTGATCCTGGATGAGCCGACCACCGGTATCAGTGCCAGCCAGAGGATCAAGCTGTTTGCTGCGCTACGCAAGCTGGCAAAACAAGGTGTGACCGTGATATTTGTTTCGCACAAGTTGGAGGATGTGGAGGCGCTGTGCCACCGGGCGGTTGTGCTCCGCGCGGGTGTTCTTACCGGGGAGATGCAGTCGCCGTTTGATGCCAGGCAACTCGTGGCGATGATGTTTGGCAAAGATGTCTCGGTCGGGGAGCGAACGTCGCTCAAGCCGGGGCCCGAGGTTCTGCAGCTGCAGAACGTCAGCGTGGAGGACGTGCGCCTCAGGCTTGCGGACGTCAATCTTGATGTCCATGCCAGCGAAGTGATCGGCCTTGCGGGCATGGAAGGCAGCGGGCAGGGCCCGTTTCTGCGTGCCTGTGCCGGTCTGGTTCGTCCCGTACACGGGAAGGTGATGGTGGGTGGCAAGGACCTGACGGGCCGGTCGTATCATGCATTCAAGCGTTCTGGCGTGTCCTTCATGCCCGCATCGCGCATGGAGGAGGGTTTGGTCCCCGGGCTGACGTTGACCGAACATTGCATGCTGGCCGAAGAAGCACAAGGGGTGTTCCTGGATCACGAGAATGGAACGACCTTGACAAGAGAGCGAATCAATTCGTTCAACATCCGCGGCACGCCCACGAGCACAGTTGAATCACTCTCGGGCGGGAATCAGCAACGCGCGCTCCTGGCCCTATTGCGCACTCCGCTTTCCCTGATCCTGCTGGAGCATCCGACGCGTGGCCTGGATGTTGAATCGGCGATATACATCTGGGGCAAGCTGAAGGAGCGCTGCCGGCAAGGCACGGCAATCGTGTTCATTTCATCCGACCTTGACGAGATTCTTCAGTATAGCGACCGCGTCCTGGTGTTTTTCAGCAGCCGGGTAACGCCTGCGCTGGATGCCAGATCCCTGACCACCGACCGCCTTGGTGAATTGATCGGGGGGATGGGTTGGCCATCGGAGAGCACGGAGATGCCGGCATGAAGAACCGCGCTTTCGTGAACGTCGGATTCCAGATTGGCGCACTGGTCCTCTCGCTCATGGTCACGACACTGCTACTGGTCGCGGCGGGCGCACCGCCCTTTGCAGCGTATGGCAGCATCCTCAAAGGGGCATTTGGTTCCCGCAACAATGTCGTGGTGGTGCTGATCACGTGGTCACCCCTTCTGTTGACCACGGCGGGTGTTCTGGTCACTTTTGCCGCCGGCTTGTGGAACATCGGCGTGGAAGGGCAGATGGTGTTGGGCGCCATCTTCGCCACATGGATGCTGCGCCTGCTGCAGGACACCTCGATGTCAGCGGGGCTTATCATCTTCCTTGGCATTCTGTCTGGTGTGGTGGGCGGGGCGCTGTGGGCAGGCTTGGCAGGGGCCTTGAAGACCTTTGGCGGCGTAAACGAGATCTTCGGCGGATTGGGCCTCAATTTCGTCGCGACAGCACTCACGATCTACCTGGTTTTTGGGCCATGGAAACGCCCCGGCGTGGGTTCGATGTCGGGGACCAAGCCATTCGACGAGAGACTTTGGCTCCCGACAGTGGCGCACACGGGGCTGAGTCCCTGGGCGCTCGGCTTGTCCATCGTGGCCGTCGTAATTGTCTATTTCCTGCTGCGCGGGACGTACTTTGGGTTGCGCCTGAAGGCGGTGGGAAAGAACATCAAGGCGGCATTCCTACTGGGAGTCCCCACCTGGCAGTACAGCATATTTTCTTTTCTGCTCTGCGGGGCACTTGCCGGACTGGCGGGGGCAATTCAGGTAATGGCGGTCTATCACCGGTTACTGCCCAACATATCGAACGGCTACGGGTTTCTCGGCCTGCTCGTGGCGATGCTGATCAACTATCAGGCGGTGTGGGTCATCCCGATCGCGTTCTTCTTTGCCGCCGTTAACGCGGGCAGCGTGCAACTACAGATCCTCTACAAGCTGGACTCAGCGTTCGGCGGCGTACTCCAAGACCTGCTGGTTCTATTCGTGCTGCTCGGCCAAGGCCTGAGGCAGCGTTTCATGAGAAGGGCCTAGGAGAGCACCATGCCAGCGAATGTGCTGCTCGGGTTGGCGGGCGTATTGGCGGCGGCGGCACCGGTCCTCTTTGCCGTGATCGGTGAGACCATCACCGAACGGGCGGGCATCATCAACCTGTCCTTGAACGGAACGGTCCTGCTCTCTGCAATGGGCGGCTTTGCCGTCGCGTACGTCACGGGCAGTCTTGCACTCGGCTTCCTGGCGGGTATGCTGATCGGCGCCTTTGTTGCATTTATCGTGGCCTTCAGCAGCATCACGCTCCACCAATCGCAGGTGGCGGTGGGTTTTGTGCTGGCGCTGGCGGGCCGCGACTTGTCATACTTCCTCGGGGTCCCGTATATGAACCGGGCAGGGCCCACGCTGGCGACATGGTCCATTCCCATCCTGAAGGATGTGCCGGTACTGGGCCCCGTGTTCTTCAGGTTGGACGTGATCACCTACTTGAGCTACGTGGTGATCATTCTGGCATGGCTTTGGATGTTTCGCACCAAACCGGGCCTGGTTCTCCAAGGGATCGGCGAGCGACCCGCTGCGGCCTTCGTGCGCGGCGCGAATGTCAACCGGCTGCGCTATATCTACACGGTGATCGGCGGCGCCATCGGCGGTTTGGCGGGGCCGGCTTACACATTGAATGTGAAAGCAGGATGGATGGGGACGCAGACGGGCCTGGATGGCGTTGGCTGGATCGCATTGGCCATCACCATATTCGGCGCCTGGAACCCTTTGCGCGCCGCCTTTGGCGCGTACCTCTTTTCATTGCTCCAGTGGCTGGGACTGGTGCTTCAACCCAGCCTCTCCGGCGTCCCCTCACAAGTACTTCAGGTTGCGCCCTTCCCCTTGATGATCCTGACCCTACTGCTGGTAAATATCGGCGACGCAGAGTGGGTGGGGCGAGGACTGGCAACGCTGCCGGAGCCGACGCGACGGCTGGCGACGCGAGTCTTGCGTGCCATGCGCGCCTTGCCGCCAGCCCAGCTCGGAGTACCCTTCGAGTTCTGAATAAACCTCGGTGGTACCATTGAACGGCCCCCAGCTCGAAAGTTGCTCCGTCGTTGTGCCTGTCAAATTGCCAGGCGCCCAGGAGTGAGTGGGGCACAGACTGCGGCACGTGCAGGCTTGGAAGACATAACTGGAATCGGAGGCCTAAGTGACTGAACAGAAACAAGCCAGATACACCCATCATCGCAGCATGCTGCACGAGGTGACGCTTGACGTGGTCGCTACCGCCATGGGTCGCGAGCCGGCGGACCTGATCATCAAGAATGGCCGCTTGGTCAACGTCAATGTGGCGCGCATCCAGGACAACATGACCGTTGCCGTCCGGCACGGCATTATTGCCTACGTGGGCAAAGGCGATCACATCGTGGCGGACTCTCACACCCAGGTGGTCGACGCCGGCGGACGCTTCCTAGTGCCAGGGTTTATCGATACTCACGATCACGTGGAGAGCAGCATGGTGGACGTAGTCAGCTTTGCTGGCGCCGTCCTGCCGCACGGGACCACCACCATAGCTTGCGACAACCACGAACTCACCAATGTCCTGGGTATCCGGGCAGTGGAGTTGTTCCATAAGGCAGCGCAGGGGTTGCCTCTCAAGGTGCTCGTAGCGATGCCGGTATGTGTGCCCTCCATCCCAGGCTTCGAAGACGCCGGCGCTACTATTACCGCGAAAGAGGTGAGTGAAGCGTACCAGCAAGGATGGGCCCAACTCCAGGGGGAGCAAATGAATTTCCCAGGAGTGATCTATGGCGATCCCCACGTGCACGCCATCACCGCCGCCTCCCTCAAGTCGGGGAACGTTCTCACGGGGCACTACGCCAGCCTGGAGTTGGAGAAGGGCCTGCCGGCCTTCATAGCGGCCGGAATTACGGCCTGCCATGAAGCCACAACGGCAGATGCGGCCCTACGCCGAGCCGAACTCGGCTGCTACGCACAACAAAGGTATGGCACGGCCTGGCTGGATATGCCCAGCACGATCAAGGCAATCACCGAGAACCCGGGTATGGATACCCGCTTCTTCAGCCTGATCACGGACGATGTCACCCCGGCCTCCATCGTAGAACAGGGCCACTTAAGCCGCGTCGTTAGGGACGCCATCAAGCAGGGCGTTTCCCCCATGCTGGCGATCCAAATGGTGACGATCAATGCCGCCCAGCTGCTCGAGAAAGCCCGCTGGATCGGCACGATCTCGCCAGGCCATGCCGCGGATATCCTAATTATGAGCGACTTGGTGAACGTTGCCATCGATCAAGTCTTTGCCGACGGCGTCCTGGTGGCGGAGAACGGGAAGATGGTCATGGAGTTCAGCCCCTACCAGTATCCGGAATGGGCCCTGCACTCCGTCCATGTGCCCGCCCTCTCCGAGGCAGACTTCCGCATCCCGGCAGAAAAGAAGGTCAAGGTACGCGTGATGCGCATCTTCCCCGGTATGGTCCATTCAAAGGAAGAGCATGCCGAAATGGAACCGGTCAAGGGTGCTCTTCAGGCTGACCCCTCACGCGACCTCGTGAAGATCGCCATCTTCTACCGCCACGAGCCCCGGCCCGAGGTTACCAAGACCCGCGGTCTCGGTTTCATGACGGGTCTCAAATTGAAACCCAACTGCGCCTTCGCTTCAACTGTCTCTCACGATTGCCACAATCTGCAGGTGCTGGGCAACGATGACCACGCCATGGCCCTGGCCGCTAATGAACTTATCCGCGTCGGGGGCGGCCTCTGCATCGTGGTGGATGGCAAGGTGGAGGCTGTTATGCCGATGCCCCTCGGCGGACTCATGTGCCTGGAACCAGTAGAGAAGGCTGCAGAGCAACTAAAGGGCATTGAAGCCGGATTGAAGAAGGCCGGAGCCACACACGATTCCGTGGAAATGACAATCACCCTGCTGGGTCTCATAGTTCTTGAGGAACTCCACCTTTCCAATCAAGGCCTCGTTGAATTGAAACCCGGCCAGCTGCCCAAATTCGTGGACCTAGTGGTGGCCGAGTAGACCTGCAGCACACGCTGAAAGGAGGGGCGGCAACAGACCAGTCTTCAACCATCTCTCCGGATGGCCGCGTTGCAGCTTGCTTATCTCCTTACTCCGATCCTAACGGAAAGCACTGGATACGTTCCTGGGGCCAGATCAATCCCAGGTCGTTGGCGCCTCATTGGTCCAGACCGATCGGCAGCCGGTCCCTGTGCGTTGAAGTTGGCTAACGACGACAGCCTATTCGACGTGCCGGATGCTGCGGTCTCATTCCCGGAGCAGGCCAGCATGGGCAATGATGTTGTGATTGCGAATGGATTGCAGTAAGGTCCGCCTGTGCAAGCAATCGCTCCGGACCTTTCCGGATACCAGCTGCGCGTGCGGCACTGGCATTCATGTCCACACCTTTGGGATGAAAAACGTCCAAGCCCAGGCTGCGGCGGCCGAGCAGGGATGCCATATCAGCGGCTCCGAGGCCGCGTCGAGGTGGGAGATGCCACGACCTAAAGCGATGGTCTCGCATACGGCCTGCAATTGGTGGATCCGAGCATCCACGCGAACAAGCCGGGGGCGGGCTTGTGCTCGGACGTCGCTCTGATCATGGCCGCGGCCAGACGGGCTGTCAGATTCTTGACAAATATCACATGGTAAGTGTGACAAGTTGTCTGACAACTTTGGGCCTGCCCCCGTATAATGGACCCCATAGATGCGCATGCTTCCGATGACAACCAACCCAGTGCAAGGCGAACGGCGGGGGAGTCAGATTGAGAAGCCCTTGCGGGCATTTGTGCCGTTGGCCGCGGCTGTCCGGCGATCACCGCGGCTTGCCGGATCCGTGACTCCGCGCGGTCCCTTCGAATTTGAATAACCTCGGCCGGCGCCCCGAATGCTGCCTTGCTCCGCCAATGGGGAGCGAATTGTCTGCCGACCGCAGGCCACTCTTGTGCCTGAACGGCAAATCTCCGGGGTTGGCAGGCAAAGAACCGACCCGGCTGGAAGTCCAATCGCCTCAAGAATTCAAGGGTCGACGGACCAGAACTGCCATGCCGGCCAAGCGTGAAATGAGTCGCCCAGGGGCGCCCCATCGCCCGACAATTGATTGGGGGGCGATCGTACTTCACGTGTTGCTGCCACTCGCGGGGGTATTGCTTGCGCTCGGGATCGGCGCCATCATGCTGGTGATCCTGAAGGCCGACCCCCTCGCGGCGTACGGCGCCCTGGTGAATGGTGCGGCTGGCAGCGTCTCGGGGATCACGCAGTCGTTGGTCAAAGCCACTCCCTTGCTGCTGGTGGGCCTGGGAATCTGCATCGCGTTTCGCGCGAACGTCATCAACATCGGGGGCGAAGGACAGATCATAGTGGGCGCCATCGCGGCGACCTGGTTCCCCTTGACATTCAGCACCTGGCCAGGCTGGTTGCTTATCCCGGCCACTCTGATCGTGGGATTCCTCGCCGGCGCAGCGTGGGGTTTTGTTCCGGGCATTCTGAAAGCCCGACTGCAAGTAAATGAAATACTAAGCACGATCATGATGAACTCGATCGCCCAGCAGCTCATGTATCTGCTGCTGCGCGGACCGCTCATGGATCCGGCGGGCGTAGCGGCCGGCACCTTTCTCGCCCAGTCTGCCCGACTGCCCCTGCAGGTCTGGCTGCCCCGCTTGATCCCCCAGACGTTGCTGCACGCAGGAGCGATCCTGGCAGTGGTGTTGGCTCTGGTCGTGTATTTCTTCCTGTGGCGCACCACCATCGGCTATCGCATTCGTGCCGTCGGCCTGAACTCGGATGCCTCGCGGTATGCCGGAATAAACGTCCCGTTCTACCAGGCGCTCTCGATGACGCTGGCCGGCGGCTTCGCCGGCATTGCAGGCGTGATCGAGGTGATCGGAGTGCAGCACCGCCTCCTGGACGGCATCACCAGCGGCTACGGCTTCACTGGAATTGTGGCCGCCTTGTTGGGCAGCCTGCATCCGCTCGGTCTAATTCCCGCCTCGATCCTATTCGGTGGGTTGTTGGTGGGTGCGAATCAAATGCAGCGGGCAGTCCAAGTCCCGTCCTCACTCATCATGGGGATACTCGGCCTGGTGGTGCTGTTTGTGTCCGGATCAGCGCTCTGGTCACGTCGTTGGGAGGCCCGGCGCAGGCTGGGTTCCGAGGGCGAAGAGGATAAGGCATGAACCAGGTGATCTCTTCCAGCGTGCTGGCCGGTATTCTTGTTTCGATGGTCCGCCTGGCGACGCCATTCCTGTATGCCGCCATCGGAGAAACCTTCGCGCAAACGTCCGGCGTGGTGAACCTTGGCGTGGAAGGCATCATGCTGCTGAGCGCCTACGGCGCCTTCTACGTGGCCCTGCAGACGGGGAACTTGTGGATTGCCATGCTTGTCGCGATGGCCATTGGATTGTTGATGGGCCTGCTCATGTCCTTCATCAGCGTGACTCTTAAGGCGGAACAGGGAATCAGCGGCATCGGGTTGTACATGTTTGGACTTGGCATGTCGAGCCTGCTCTTCAAGACAACCATTGGGACTGTCAAGACGATCGACGGATTCCAGCCAGTCAAAATCCCCGTGCTGGGGGATCTCCCCTTTGTGGGTCCCATTCTCTTTCAGCACAGCATCCCGGTCTACGGAGCGTTCCTGCTCGTCCCGCTTGCCTGGTGGGTGATCTCGAAGACGACACTCGGGCTCAAGATTCGGTCCGTTGGCCAAAATCCTGCCGCTGCGGATTCGGTCGGGATCAATGTGGATCGGATCCGCTACTTCAGCGTCTGCCTGGGATCGGTCCTGGCGGGCATCGCAGGCGCGTCCCTGTCCATTGCGCTCGTCAATCTGTTTCAAGACAATCTCACGGCGGGACAAGGATTTATTGCCGTGGCCCTGGTGTATTTCGGCGGCTGGAGTCCCTGGGGAGTCATGGGAGGCGCCTTGCTCTTCAGCGGGGTCAACTCCATTCAGCTGTGGATGCAGGTGTTGGGGGTCAAGATCCCATCCGACGTGGCTGTAATGCTCCCCTATCTGTTGACAATCGCCGCGTTGACGGTTGCGGTCAATCGGGCACGCCAACCGGCCGCCCTCAACAAGCCGTTTGAAAGAGGCGAAAGTTGAGCCATTCTCGAGAGGAGGTGATTGGCCGGAAACCCTAGGATCGACATGCCTGTGCGGAAACTGGCGCCCTTGCGTCAGCCATCAGCAACACGAAGGTTCAATGGTTCATCTACAGGAGGAAGAAAATGAAACACAAGAGTATTTTGTTCGCCGGTTTACTCGTGATCGGCCTTGCTGGTCGCAGGCTGCGGCCCCGCCGCGACACCCGCTGCGGCTCCCGCGACGGAAGCGCCGGCTGCAACCCAAGCGCCAGCGGCGACCGAAGCGCCGGCTGCCGCGCCGGCCGCGACGGCAATGCCCAAGACGTTCCGCATTGCCGTCATCATGCCAAGCGCTACGAACGACGCAGCATTCAGTCAGTCCATGTGGACGGCCCTGCAATCGGTGCAAAGCGAAATGGGCGGCCCGTCGGGTCTTGAGATTGCCTACACTGACAATCTCTTCAGCGTGCCCGATGCCGCGGCGGCGATCCGGGACTATGCCAGCAAGGGCTATGACATTGTGATTGCCCACGGTTCGCAGTACGGTTCGTCCGTCCAGGATATTGCCCCGGACTTCCCGACCACAACGTTTGCGTGGGGCACGGACGTGAACACGTTCGGCATGCCGAATGTCTATGCATACACCGCAGCTGCGGAACAGGGCGGATACGTCAACGGGGTCATGGCGGCCAAGCTGACGACGAGCAAGATCATCGGCGTTACCGGCCCCGTCGAAGTGGGCGACGCCAAGACATACATTGACGGCTTCACTCAGGGAGTGGCTTCGGTTGATTCGGCCATTCAGGTCAACAAGACGTGGACCGGCTCGTTCTCCGATGTGGCACTCATGACGGCTGCGGCGAAAACCCACATTGCAGCTGGAGCGGATATCCTGACGGGCTCTTCGCAATCGGTCGTCGGCTCGATCGGCGCGGCCAAGGACGCGGGGAACGTGCTATGGTTTGGCACACAGTCGGACCAGGCTTCCCTGGCGCCTGAGTTGGTCGTCGCGAGCCAGGTCTACGATTGGACGGCCATGCTGAAGGACATGATTGCCAAGCATCAGGCCGGAACGCTGGGCGGCGAAACCTATACGCTGACGCTAGCGAACGGCGGCTTGACCATGGCCTACAATCCGGGATACAGTCTGTCCGCGGATGTCAAGGCTGCAGGCGACGCGGCAATTGCAGGCATCAAGGACGGATCAATCACTGTTGAACCATAGTTCTTAGACGACCCATTCCCTCTCCCGCAACATGCGGGAGAGGGAACTCTAGATCGTTGGTCTGAACCGCAGCGAGCACCCCTCTTTTGAAGATGACATCTGGAACCGTACTCCCACAACCCCGGCCCATCCAGCACGTTGAGATGCGCAATATCGTCAAGCGCTTTCCGGGGGTCTTGGCGAACGACAAGGTGTCCATTGAAATCCAGGCCGGAGAGGTGCGTGCATTGCTCGGCGAGAACGGCGCCGGCAAGAGCACTCTGATGCGGCAGTTGTACGGCCTGTACCAACCGAACGAAGGCGAAATACTCATTGATGGAAAGCCCCAGACATTTCGCTCGCCAGCCGATGCGATCCGCGCCGGCATTGGGATGATTCATCAACACTTCATGCTCGTTCCTACTTTGACGGTTGCGGAGAATACGGCACTGGGGCTTCGTTCATCCCGGGAGCCGCTGCTCGATCTCGAAAAGGTCACACTCCGGATTCAGGAGTTGGCGGAGGCGTACGGTCTGAAAGTGGACCCGCATGCCTACGTATGGCAGCTTTCCGTCGGCGAGCAGCAGCGCGTGGAAATCATGAAAGCCTTATACAGGGGGGCGGGTTTGATCATCCTGGACGAGCCGACTGCAGTGCTGACGCCCCAGGAAGTCCACGATTTGTTTGCGACGCTGCGGCGCATGGTGAGCGAGGGCCATTCGCTGTTTTTCATTTCGCACAAGCTGCATGAGGTGATGGAAATAAGCGACCGGGTGACCGTGCTTCGCGACGGCAGAGGGATTGGGACGCGCAGCACGGCGGATGTCTCACGGGACGAACTTGTCAAGATGATGGTCGGGCGCGAGCTCAAAAGGCTGGAACCGCGCCCGCTCAAGCCCGGACCGGTCAGACTTCAGGTTGCGGCGCTGCAGGCGATGGGCGACCGCGGCGCCGAGGCGTTGCACGGGCTAAGCTTCGAAATCCATGCCGGCGAAATTCTCGGCCTGGCAGGTGTATCGGGGAACGGCCAGCGGGAACTGGCGGAGTGCCTGGCGGGAATGCGCAAGTCGGTCTCCGGCAGGGTCACGATCGGGCAGCAGGACATAACGTCATTCTCGCTCAACCAGAGGATCGATGCCGGGATGGCCTACATTCCGGAAGAGCGCATGCGGGATGGCGCCATACGTGAGTTTTCCGTGGAAGAGAACATATATCTTCACGATCACGCGGCCCCGCAATACGCACACGGCATGTTTCTCGATTTCGCCAGCATGGCGTCGCATGCCGCAGAATTGGTCGACGAATTCACAGTCAAGACACCGAGCCTGGACACGCCCCTAAAGAATCTCTCAGGGGGCAACATTCAGAAACTCATCATGGCGCGGGAGCTGTCACGTCGTCCCCAGGTCCTGATCGCGGCCCAGCCCACACGCGGCGTGGACATCGGTGCCACCGAGTACATCCATCAGCGCCTGCTGGCGCAGCGTGAGGCGGGCACTGCGATCCTGCTAATCTCGGAGGATCTCGATGAGATTCTGACTCTCTCGGACCGCATCGCGATCATCTACGAGGGCAGGATCATGGACGTTGTTCGCCGACAGGATGCAGCGGCCGAGAGGATCGGCTTGCTGATGGCCGGCGTGCGCCCGGAGGAAGGCGGCACCGTCCCCTCGAAAAGCAGTAGAATGTAGATCCATCGGTTCGGTGGTCGCTGTGTGGCCTATACCATGCAGCGGCGTGGGGTAATCCCCCTCGAAAAGTGCCGCCGTCCTTGAAATCAGGGCCTTGCCACATGAACCTTTGGACACAGTATCTTGTTCCCCATTCGTTATCTGAAGCCCTAAGCGCGCTGGCATCCGCCACGCCCCCGGTTCTGCCCATCGCCGGTGGGACGGACTTGATCATCGACCTTACCCAGGGCCGGCATTCGCCTGCCAGCACGCTCGTCGATCTGACGAGTGTCCGCGAGATGACAGCCGTCGAAATGCGCGGCGGCGACCTGTTCGTTGGGGCGGCAGTGCCACTCAGTCAGATTGCCAAGCATCCCTTGGTGGCGGAGCACGCCCGGGCCCTTGTGGAAGCCTGCGAACTCATCGGCGGTCCCCAGGTGCGCAACGTAGCGACCCTGGGTGGGAACGTCGCGCATGCGTTACCCGCGGCCGACGGCACCATCGCGCTCCTGGCCCTGGATGCGGTCTCTGAAATTGCCGGCGCCGACGGCACCTCGCTGGTCCCCATCGCTGACCTGTTCCTCGGTCCCGGAAAGTCCGCCTTAAAGGCTGGACAGGAATTGATTGTCGGATTTCACATCCCCGCCGCGGGTCCCCAGGAGGCTTCCAGTTTCAGGCGCATCATGCGACCGCAGGGCGTGGCGCTGCCGATCGTTAACCTGTCTGTGTGGATGAGGCGCCACGGCGCCGCGATCGAGGCTGCCCGCGTGGCGGTTGGTCCCGGTTCACCGAAGCCGTGGCGCGCCTTCGCCGCAGAGCAGCAGTTGGCGGGTCGGCGCGGCACAAGGGAGACATTCGAGGCCGGCCTGACGGCGATCTTAGCCGATATTGCTTTTCGATCGAGCCCCCGGCGTGCGACGGCAGAGTACCGTCGTCACCTGGTAGACGGGCTATTCATGGAGACGGTGACCGCGGCCTGGAATGGCGCCGCGCAGAAAGGCGATTGAGATGGATGAGCTTACTCTAGAGGTAAATGGTCGTTTGCACAGCTTGCCCGTGGTGCCGGGGGAGATGCTGGCTGATCTGTTGCGAAATCGGTTGCGGCTGACCGGTACCAAGATTGGCTGCGGGGAATCCGAGTGCGGCTCGTGCACCGTGCTTGTGGAGGGTGAGGCCGTGCTCTCGTGCAACTATCCGGCTGCGCGCGCGGCTGGCAAGAAGATCCTAACAATAGAAGGGCTGGAAGCGTCAAGCGATAGGGACGACCGCAGCTCGACTGGCGACGGTCTACATCCTTTGCAACGAGCCTTTGTTGACTCAGGCGCGATCCAGTGCGGGTTCTGCATTCCTGGCCAGATCATGACGGCCTACGCACTCCTCGAACACAATCCGGATCCAGGCCGAGACGACATACGGCAGGCGCTCAAGGACACGTTGTGCCGTTGCGCAGGTTATCCAGCGATCGAGAGTGCCATTCTTGCAGCCGCCGAGTCCATGCGTACCGGCGAGGCGCTGCGAACAGCGACCGTGCCGGACTCCGGGCATGCCGGGCGAGTGGTCGGTCGCCCCCACGTGCGTCCGGATGCGATTGAAAAGGCCAACGGGCGGGCCATTTACACCGATGACCTCACGTTTGAAGGCATGTTGCATGCCAAAGTTCGACGGGCCCTGGTGCCGCACGCTCTCCTCAAGGCGCTTGACGTTTCGAAGGCCCGCGCTTTGCCAGGAGTGGTTTCCGTCCTGACCGCGAAGGACATCCCGGGCGAGCGCAACCATGGCCTCGTTGTGTATGACTGGCCCGTCATGGTGGGTCTAGGCGAGCGCATTCGATATGTGGGCGACGCGCTCGCAATTGTCGCAGCCGACACTCCGGAAATCGCAGCCGAGGCGGCTGCCTTGATCGAGGCGGAATTTGAGCCTCTGCCGATCGTTTCGGACGCCGTCCAGGCGCGTCGCGACGATGTCCCGCAACTACACGCGGGCGGTAACCTGCTCAAACACATCAAAGTGCGGAAAGGCGACATGGATCTGGGCTTTGCCGAATCAGACGTCGTTCTCGAGCACACGTTCCATACGCCCATCGAGGAGCACGCGTTCCTGGAGCCGGAATGCAGCGTCGCCGTCCCGACGCCAGACGATCGTCTCGAGATCTATGTGGGATCACAAATTCCGTATCAAGACCGAACCCAGGTCGCGCGCGTGCTGGGTTGGCCGGAGGAACGCATTCGGATCGTGGGACAGCTGATGGGCGGCGGATTTGGCGGCAAGGAAGACATCGCCGGTCAGATCCATGCGGCCCTGCTAGCGATCGCGACGAAGCGCCCAGTCAAGTTGCTCTTCGACCGTCATGAGAGCATGCTCGTCCATCCAAAGCGGCACGCAACCCAGATACGGGTCAAGATGGGCGCCAAGAAGGATGGCCGCCTTCATGCGGTGGAAACAGAGCTGTACGGCGATACGGGCGCGTATGCGTCGTTGGGCGACAAAGTGATGACACGGGCAACGACGCACTCCGCCGGTCCCTATGAGATCCCGCATGTGCGCGCGGATTGCTATGCGATGTATACAAACAATCCCCCGGCAGGCGCCTTTCGAGGGTTTGGGGTTACGCAGTCGGCTTTCGCGGTCGAGTTCGATGATGGACATGCTGGCGGAAAGGCTCGGGCTGGACCGCGTGCAGCTTCGACGCATGAATGCACTGACAGTGGGCAGCACAACCAACACCGGGCAGTTGCTTCGAGAATCCGTGGGCTTGACCGAATGCATTGACAAGGTGGCGGCTGAGATGTTACGCGTGGCGGCCTCCAAGTGTGGGCTTAACGAAAGCTCCCTTTTTGCGCCACATGCGGAAAACGGGGCTCCGCACCTTGTGCACGCCTGGGGATTTGCCGCCGGGTACAAGAACACCGGCCTAGGAGGCGGCGCGCCCGACAAAGCCGGCGCCGAGGTGGAACTGTACGACGACGGCTCCTTCGAGGTGAGAAGTTCTTCGGCTGAGATGGGACAAGGTCTGGTTGCCGTCATGCAGATGACGGTCGCGGAAGAGCTTGGCGTGGGCGCCGAAAAAGTCCGGGTTTTGGTAATGGACACGGACCTTGCACCCGACGGCGGCCCAACCACCGCCTCGCGTCAAACTTACATGACCGGGAATGCGTCCAGGCATGCCGCCCAAACATTGCGCCAGGCCATATCGGTGGCGCTCGCCGAAAAATACGATGTACCCCCCGAGCAAGTGCGATTCGAAGATGGCCGGGTGCGGGCAAACGGCGCCTCTCTCAGCTTTGCCGAAATCGCCAAGGAGATGAAGGCTGCAGGCCAACAGCCGAAAGTCCTATATGAATACGAGGCTCCGGAAACTCGGCCGCTTGGTTCCGGCGGCGATATGCACTTCGCGTTCTCCTTTGCGGCTCAGGCGGTGGAGGTTCAGGTCAACACCCGGACTGGCGAAGTTCAGGTGTTGAGGGTCATCGCGGCAAACGACGTCGGCGCGGCGGTCAACCCGGTGGGACTGCAGGGGCAGGTCGAAGGCGGCATCATGATGGGCATTGGCACCGGATTGACCGAGGAGTTCCTTGTCGAAAACGGGGAGATCGTCACCGATCATCTCGCCCGCTACCGCATGCCCGGCATTATGATGACACCGGAGATTACTTCCATTGTGGTGGAGCATGGCACCGCGGAGGGTCCGTACGGGGCAAAAGGCGTCGGCGAGATATGCGCTATTCCTACGGCGCCCGCGATAGCCAACGCCATCTACAATGCCGTCGGGGTCCGGGTAGATAGGCTGCCCGTGGACCAGGAACTCATCGCCAAAGCGCTTTCAGAGCGACCCTAAGCGACCGGGCTGGAGGCTGGACGGGGGCGGACGGCCTACGGGCGCGCCAGGCGGCGCCTACCGGCCGCTTAGGGGCCGGGAGGGTAGAATTGGGTGGGCGAGATGGACAAGTACCTAGGTTATCGCTGTTCTCTATGCAAAACGGAATACGGCCCGCATGAGGTCACGTACACGTGCCCCAAAGACGGCGGCAACCTGGACGTGGTGCTCGATATTGCCGCACTGCGCGGCAAGTACCAGCCCGCCGATATCGTTTCCCGCGCGGATCCTTCTCTCTGGCGATATCTGCCTCTTCTGCCCGTAGCTGAAGCCCCTGCCGGCACAACCCCGCTGCACGCCGCCGGGGGAACCCCCGTCTACCGTTTGATGGGCCTTGCGGAAAAACTCGGCATCCGACGGCTGTGGCTCAAGGATGAAAGCCGGAATCCGACCGCATCCTTCAAGGACCGCGCCAGCGCCTTGGTGGTCGCAAGGGCAAGAGAAATCGGCGCTGAGGTAGTCATCACGGCGTCCACGGGGAATGCAGGTGCGGCACTGGCAGGCATGGCCGCTGCGGTGGGCCAGAAGGCCGTCGTGGTGGCGCCCAGGACGGCACCGCCCGCGAAGGTGGCGCAGCTACTCATCTATGGCGCCAACGTGGCGCTGGTGGAAGGCTCCTACGACGACGCCTTTGATTTGACTGTGAAGGCGGCCGAGGAATTCGACTGGTACTGCCGTAATACGGGCTACAACCCTTTTACGGCGGAGGGCAAGAAGACAGCCGCCTTTGAGATCTGGGAGTGGTGGCAGCAAGCCCACGAAGACTGGCATCGCGAAATTGGCGACAGCGCGGAGGATGCCCCGCTGACCGTTTTTGTATCTGTGGGCGATGGAAACATAATTTCCGGTCTCCACAAGGGTTTCAAAGATCTGTTGGAACTGGGCTGGATGGAACGCATCCCCCGCCTTATTGGCGTCCAGGCAGAGGGCTCGGCAGCGATTGCCAACGCCTTCCGGGCGGATACCGAGAAGATCGTCCCGGTGGCCGCCAATACCCTCGCCGACAGCATTTCAGTTGACCTGCCAAGGGACGGCGTGCGGGCACTGCGGGCCGCGCGAGAGACAAACGGCACGTACGTTGTGGTCTCGGACGATGAAATCCTGACCTCGGTCGCAACCCTGGGAGCGATCGGCATTTTTGCGGAACCGGCAGGGGCAACCGCCTACGCGGGTTTTCTTCGGGCCTTTCAGGCCGGCCTGGTGCGCAGCGATGACCCGGTCCTTGTGTTGAACACAGGCAGCGGTCTCAAGGACATCAAGGCCGCGATGTTGGCAGCCGGCGAGGCGCCGGTGATTGAGCCGACGATCGCAGCCTTGAGGACCCTTCTGCATCACCAGTCATGAAAATCACATATTCAATCGTCGTGCCCATCTACAACGAGCTCGAGAGCCTCCCCGAGCTCTACACGCGCATCAAGAAGGTCATGGGAGCCGGCAGCGAACCGTGGGAACTCGTACTCGTCGATGATGGTTCCACCGACGGCTCCACTGAGGTCATACGGAGGCTGGCGAAGCGCGATCGCCATGTTCGCCCCGTAATCTTTGCGCGCAACTTCGGGCATCAAATCGCGATCACGGCCGGATGGGACTATGCACGCGGCGATGCGGTGGTGACGATCGACGGAGACCTGCAGGATCCACCCGAGGCAATACCAGAACTGGCGAGCAAGTGGCGCGAGGGCTTCGAAGTCGTATACGCGGTGCGATCCGAACGGGAGGGCGAAGGCTGGTTCAAGAAATTTACCGCGGCGCTATTCTACAGGCTGATCTACCGCATTACCGATGTCAGGATACCGGTGGATTCCGGGGATTTTCGGCTAATGGATCGCAAGGTAGTCGACGTGCTGAAGCAGATGCGGGAGCGCCACCGTTTCCCACGCGGCATGTCGGCCTGGGTAGGCTTTCGCCAGATTGGGGTCGCCTATCGGCGGAGCCGACGGTACGCGGGCGTCACGAAGTACCCCTTGAGGCGCATGCTGCTATTGGCTCTGAACGCTATCACGAGTTTTTCGTACTTCCCGCTACAGGTCGCCACTTTCTTTGGATTTTTCTCGGCGGGCCTCGCCATCCTGGCCATACCCGTAGTGGTGTACCTCCGAATGGCGGGCATCCCTCAATTTACCGGGCAAGCCACAACGCTGATCGCCGTCCTCTTTCTGGGCGGCATCCAGTTGATTTCGTTGGGGGTTCTTGGCGAGTATATCGGCAGGCTGTACGACGAGGCGAAGGGCAGGCCGCTATACATTGTCCGCGAAGGACCGCGCGATTGAGGCGCGGTCAGGGTCAATCTCTGCGAGGCGGCACATGAGCGGGTTGAGCTACGACAAGGTCCAGGAGTATCTCACTGGTCTGGTTCCGATGCGCGAGCCGGAAATGCAGGCTATGGAGAAACACGCTGAGGAAACGGGCTTCCCCATTATTGGGCCGGCCGCCGGGTATGCATGCTATCAGATCGCCCGCATGACGGGCGCCCGATCCATCTTCGAGATGGGCTCGGGCTACGGGTACTCAACTGCGTGGTTTGCCAGGGCCGTGAAGGAAAACGGCGGCGGAGTCGTGCACCATGTTGTCTGGGATGCGGAGCTCTCGGCGCGGGCGGTCGAACATCTGCGTCGGCTCGGGCTCGGCGGTCTGGTCGAATACCATGTTGCCGAGGCTGTGGAGGCCCTCCGACAACAGGCTGGTCCCTTTGACCTGATCTTCAACGACATAGAGAAGGAGGACTACCCGGCATCCCTGCCAGTAATCAAGCAGAGGCTGCGCAGTGGTGGTGTCCTGATTATCGACAACATCCTCTGGAGCGGCCGCATCTTCAGCGTGGAAAACACGACACCTGCAACGGAGGGTGTGCGGCGGTTCACGGCGGAGATAACGGGCGATCCCGATTGGATCGTATCGTTGCTGCCGATACGCGACGGCATTGTCGTCGCACTCAAGAAATAGCCGTCGGTCTCAGCGCTTGACGGATTCCAGGTGAGCGCGAGGGCGGCCTTGATCTCCGCTGGCTGGCAGTTCAGGCCCACCCGAAGAGTGCTTATGTTGCGGCGCGGCCGCCTGGATGCAGGGCGCTCACGGCCTCCATATTTGTTGGTCTTTGCGCCTGAGATATAATCCGATTCGTTTGATATCTTTCACGTTGGAGCGTGTCCATGACAACTATTGATTTGACCATTGAGAAAGCCGGCCGCCAGAACGCCATCAAGCGTGCCAGAGAGCGCAACATTGTAATCCCCACGTATGCTCAGATGAAGGATCCTTCAAAAGTACCCGCAAAAGTTCAAGCGGAGCTTAAAGGAATTGGCCTATGGGACCTTCATCCCCGCAACCTGTTCCGCATCACCTGGCGGAACGAGCCCAAGCCTACGGGCGGAGGCTTCGGGGGCGTCAACTACCTTGAATTACCATCGAGCCTGACTGGCGTTCCAGCCCGAATCATCGCATTGGTGGGCAAGTGGTTTCCGACGGGGGCGCACAAAGTCGGCGCCGCCTTTGGATGTCTGGTGCCGCGGCTGGTGACCGGCCAATTTGATCCGACAAAGCAGAAGGCTGTGTGGCCCTCCACGGGCAACTATTGCAGAGGCGGGGCCTATGATTCCGCGCTGCTTGCATGCGAATCGATTGCCATCCTGCCCGAGGGGATGAGCAAGGAGCGATTCGAGTGGCTCTCGAAGATCGCGGGCGAGACGATCAAGACCCCGGGCTCCGAATCCAACGTCAAGGAGATCTTTGACAAGTGCAAGGAACTGCGTGCATCAGGCCAGGACCTGATGATCTTCAATCAGTTCGAAGAATTTGGCAATTATATGTGGCACTATGAAGTCACCGGTCATGCGATGGAGCAAGTGCTTCGGGAAGTCCTTGGCAAGAACGGGCGTTATCGGGGGATGGCATCCGCCACAGGCTCCGCCGGAACGATTGCCAGCGGCGACTACATGAAGCAGTTGTTTCCGGACAGCAAGATCGTTGCCAGTGAAGCCCTACAGTGCCCCACCCTGCTTGAAAATGGATTTGGCGCCCACCGCATAGAAGGCATCGGCGACAAGCATGTGCCCTGGATCCATAACACGAAGAACACAGACATGGTTGTTGCCATTGACGACAATGCGGTCGTCAATCTGGCCAGACTGTTCAACGAGGAAAATGGTCGGGCGTACCTGGTGGAGCGCGGCGTACCCGAGTCGTTGGTCTCACAGCTTGATCTGCTCGGTTTCTCGGGCATCTCAAACGTCTTGACGGCAATCAAGGCGGCCAAGTATTTTGAAATGGACGAGAATGACATCATGATCACCGTGTTGACCGAACTCGATGGAGCTGTATCGGTCGCGCCTGCACGAAATGCACATGGAATCCGGCGAATACTCGGCCTTCGACGCGGCTGCTGACCTGGCTCGCTACCTGCACGGGCAGACGACGGACAACATGCTGGAGTTGCGCTACCCCGATCGGCGGCGCGTGCATAACCTCAAGTACTATACCTGGGTCGAGCAACAAGGCAAGTCTTACGAGGAAATCCTTGCCATGTGGTCGCAGCCAGACTACTGGAGCCCAGTCCAGAAGCAGGCGGATGAGATCGACAATCTCATCATGGAGTTCAATCAGGAAGTGGGGTTGCCCAGCTAGACCTTCGCCGCGGTCCGTTTGGGCAACGCCCAATTTTGGATCCCATCCGCAAGAAATGCCCATTCTGAGTACCGATCTAATCTTGGTTTGCCTGTTGCCGACGCCGCGCGATCTGGAGATTGCGAGGCTATTGGGATGGTATCGCATTCCGCTGCGGACGGCGCCCAAAGTAATCGCGGTCGATCGGCTGGCATTCTATCAACCGGCGAGTTTTGGTGAGTTGGGCGGGCGCATCGATGTAACCGCACCTGTGCGGGGACATGAGTTGACCACACGCTCAGAGCTCCTGAAAGGGGAAGCCGACCACCCTCGCGCCCGCGAAGAGTACTTCCGCATCCAGCTTGGCGCATTGGAGCCTCTGTCCCGTCCGGTCGTGGCCGAGAAGTGGAGGCGCGTGACGTTCCTATACACAACCGGCGAGTACTTGCTCGAGGCCCATAGGCTCAGTGACCTGGTCGTGGACTCCGAGGATCGTGAAATGCTCTGGCGGTCTCTGCGTGATCGCGCTCAGGGAGATCAGCGATACCAAGCTGCGCCGCCGGATCTGGACCTGCCGCCGGCAGCACTCATGGCCCTCCTGGAAATCCGTGATGGCCCAGAAGGCTATGATCCGGCGGACTTCGACTAGGACGATGGCAGAGGATCGGTTGCCGATGAGTCTGGGTCAGGGGCATTTGCCCTCCGGCCGGCGATCCGCCAGAATCTGCTCGGCGCCATGACGGCTTCACAATGGACTTTGATCGTTGTGGTTGTAGTGCCATTGGGGTTTGTGGCTGCAAACCGCCTGCGGATCGACTTGGCTGCCCTGCTGATGGCGGTCACGCTCGGAATCCTCCAGCTTGCGGGTTTGGGCATACTCGGGGCGCAGGGCAATGCACTGGCCGTTGGCAAGGTCCTTGGGGGATTCAGCCAGCCGATCATCCTTATCCTGATCTCCCTCTTTGTGCTCACCCGGGTGCTGGAGAAGAGCGGTGTGACACGTTGGATCGCGCAGCGTGTGGTCAAACTGGGAGGGAAGGACGAAGGGCGCCTCATCGTTTTGCTGGCGGGGACCACGGCCATGCTTTCGCTATTCATGAACAATCTGGCAGCGGGGGCCCTCGTGTTGCCGATTGCGATGGACGCCGCCCGCCGAACGCGACGCAACCCCAGCAGACTATTGATCCCAGTGGCATATGGAAGCCTGCTCGGCGGGACGGCCACCTACTTCACATCGGCAAATATCATTGTCAGCGCGCTGCTGCAGAGTGCACAGCCGCCACAGTCTGCCTTGAGTATCCTGGACTTCACGCCGACCGGTGGCCTGATCGTCGCGGCGGGTCTGGTTTTCCTGGGCCTGTTCGGAAAAAGGCTGCTTCCGGATAGGCGACCGACCGAAGAACAAAGCCTTGCACGGCTAACGGGCGGCGAACTTGAAGAGCTTTACAACCTGGGGGAACGAGTGTGGGAAGCCCGCGTCCAGATGAGTTCCGGCCTGGTCGGACTCTCCTTGCGGAGCTGCGGCATTGGCGAGAAACTGGGCGTAGTGGTCGCTGCGCTGCGCCGCGGCCGCGATGCCTTCTTCATACCAACGCAGTCCGAAACGATACGGTCAGGGGATCTGCTCCTGATCGTGGGCCGCGAGGAACGCGTCCGCAGCTTGACTGAATTTGGGCTGCAATTACGACCGGAGACCCACCCGCTGACAACATTTGGACTGGCGCTCACCGAGGTAATCCCTGCACCGCGTTCCGGGGCCCTCGGAAAAACTCTGCGACAGGTCAATTTTCGAGGTCAATACGGCTTCGTGGCGGTAGCTCTGCTGAGGCGGCAGCGAAGCTTTCGTACGGACATCGCCGACATGCCCCTGGAAGCCGGCGACTTGCTTCTACTCAGTCGGACCGAGTCAACAACTCCGCAACTTGCATCGCGGCGCGGATTTCATCGTATTCGAGCCGAACCTGAGTGACTTGCCGGTGGATGCCGCGTTTGGCGTTTTCCGCCATCCTGATCGTCGGCGCAGCGATTGCGGCCTCCATTGCCGGGGTGCCCGTTTATCTCGCCATGCTCGCCGGGGCCGTGGTGGCGCTGCTGGCGCACCGCCTCACGATGGAAGAAGCCTATTCTTCGGTGGAATGGCAGGCAATCTTCCTGATCGCGGGCATGTATGTGGTCAGCGACGCGATGGTCCAAACGCACCTGGCGGACCTGTTGGGGAACGGCGTCCTGAGGGCGGTGACGCCGTTTGGAGGCCTTGGGCTGGCTGCGGGGGCCTATCTACTCACAGCCCTTCTGACGCAGCTCATGGGGGGCCAAGTGGCGGCGCTGGTCACCGGTCCGGTAACGATCAGCGCGGCCATTCAGATGGGGGTGAGTCCTCAGGCCATCGCCGTGGCAACTGCCATCGGATGTTCCGCTTCGTTTTTCACGCCACTTGCGCATCCGGTCAACATTCTCATGATCGCTCCAGGTAATTACACATTTGGAGACTTCGTGCGCAACGGATGGCCATTGACGGTCGTCAGCTTCGTCATGCTTCTGATCGGCATGGTTGTATTCTGGCGGCTTTAGGAGCAAGCATGAGCACCCTTATCAAGAATGGCACGTTGGTTACGGCCGCAGAGACATTTCAATCGGACATTCTGATCGAGGGCGAGAAGATTTCTCAGCTTGGCCAAGGCTTGGAGGCGCAAGCGGAGCTGGTGATAGATGCGACGGGGAAACTTCTGATGCCCGGCGGGGTGGATCCACACACGCACTTCGATCTGCCGATGTTTGGAACGGTTTCGTCGGATGACCATTACACCGGGCACAAGGCGGCAGCTTTTGGCGGCACAACCACCGTGATCGACTTTGTGCCCTTCGATTCTCCCACGATGACGGAATCGGTAGAGACGTGGAGGAGGAAGTCAGAAAAGGCCGCGGTGGACTATTCATTCCACATGAATCTGACCAGGTTCGACGATCGCATACAAGCGGAGATTCCCTTGTTGAAGGACTTGGGGATCACGACCCTGAAGGTCTTCACGGCCTACAATGGCCGCCTGCGCCTGGACGACGCCAGTATCTTCCGCGCCCTGCGGGTGGCGCGAGACAATGGGATGTTGGTAATGGCGCATTGCGAGAACGGCGATGTGATAGACGTGCTGGTGCCCGAGGCACTGGCTGCCGGCCACACAACGGCGGAATGGCACGCACTGACGCGTCCGGGGTGGGGGGCGGTGGAGGCCACGTTGCGCCTCGTGGCGATGGCTCACGAGGCCGATGCGCCGGTTTACATCGTGCACATGAACATGGGCGGCGAAGTGGACATGCTCCGCTACGGTCGCGAGCACGGGACGAAGGTCATGGGCGAGACCTGCCCGCAGTACCTCTTCTTCACTTTGGACGCTCTTCGCCGTCCGGATGGCGCCAAGTGGGTCTGCTCGCCTCCGATGCGCGGCGAAGCGGACAATGCCCGGCTCTGGTCGGGCCTGAAGGACGGTACCGTCCAGACCATCGGTACCGACCACTGTGCGTTCTTCTTCGATGGCAGCCGGCCGATCGTGTATGAGGGTCAGCCGGTGCAGATACCGGGGAAGGAACTTGGCCGGGAAGACTTCACGAAGATTCCGAACGGATTGCCCGGCGTACAGGATCGTTTGCCGATCCTTTGGACTTATGGCGTTCGTGCCGGCAGGATCAGCGCAAATCAATTCGTTGCGCTAACCAGCACAAGTCCTGCCGCGCATCTTCGGGCTTTATCCGCGCAAAGGGGCGCTGCTGCCCGGCTCGGACGCCGACTTGGTGATCTGGGATCCGGATCGAAAAGTAAGCTATGGGGTCGCGATGTCGCAGCAGCGGACCGACTACAACCTGTACGAGAACTGGGAACTGGTCGGCTACCCCGAGAAAGTCTTCCTGCGCGGTCAGCTTATCGTGGACGGCGAAACCTGGCTCGGTCGACGGGGCGGCGGACGCTACTTGGAGCGGCGCACGGGCGACATTCTCTGACCTTTGGGTGCCATGGCGGCCACCGGCGAAGGCGGCGGCGCGCCCAACAACTGCTTCAGGCGCGGGTGGTCAGAATACACGCCGCGGTACCTTTCCGGTATGAGGGCTGCGATGCGGCACATAATTTCGTCGGTGTCTGCTCGCAGCGCCGCGGCCCTGTCTTTGGCCATCAAAGGGGGAAGGGAAAACGGCTTGCCGGCATGCACGAAGATCGGTGATTTGCGCAAGCCGCGGAGATTCTGGAGGATTGCCCGATCCTCCGTTCCGGCCAATCCTATCGGAACGATCGGCCGCTGCAGTTTGGCAGCCAGATAGCTCACGCCCGGCTTGCCTTCGATCATGGACGCCACGCGCGAACGCGTTCCCTCCGGCGCGATCACAAGGACGTACCCTCGTTGCATCAGCCCGATTATCTTGCGCATAGCCGCAATGTCAGGGTTGAAGCGATCGATGAAGACGAAGTTCAAGTACTTGCCGAGCCAGCGGAGAAAGGCGCTTTCTTCCCACTTCTCCGCCACGGGGATAAAGACGTCCCACCGGTCGAGGGCGTAGAAGAGCAGAAGCGAGTCAATCATACCCAGGTGATTTGTGGCAATGACAAAGGCCCCGGATTGGGGGACGTTCTCGTACCCGAGGATTTCCACCCTGGCGATAAGGTCGAGCAATCTTCGGACGAGCCACCGCAGGAAATTACGCACGAGGTGATTCTACACGAATGATTAGGGCCGATTGTCTGCGGTCAAGGCCCAGGGGAGGCAGGCGGTCGAATCCCCGGTGATGGGCTCCGAGGGCGACAGGGGCAGCCGGGCCGGGCGATGAGCCCCGAGCGGCTGAGAAAGCCGGAACCAGCGCCAAGCGATTGTGGCGTCGAGCGCGGTGACGCCCGCTAGCCGGACTCTAGAATATGCGTCAAGACTGTGGCTCCGCTGCCGCCGATGTTCTGAGCCATACCGACGGAAGCTCCCTCAACTTGCGTTTCCTGACATTCGCCGCGCAGTTGCTGCACGACTTCCAATATCTGGTACATGCCGGTGGCACCCACGGGGTGCCCGCGAGCCTTCAGGCCGCCGCGCGTGCAGATAGGCACCCGACCGGAGATGGCGATGTCGCCGTCCAATGCCAGGCGGACCCCCTGGCCCCGGTCGGCGAATCCGCAAGCCTCAAGAGACAGTGCCGACATGATCGAAAACGCGTCGTGAAGCTCGAAAACATCGATATCGCGTGGCCCGACGCCCGCCATGGCATAGCATTGCCGGGCCGACCGCGCTGCGGCCGCCAGAAAGAGGGCGTCCTTCCGCGAATGAACGGCAATCGTGTCCGTCGCCGAGGCCGAGGCAGAGACCAGAATACGCCGCCGGAGAGGGTTGGGCGCGAGGTGCTCGGCAGGCACGAGTACGGCGGCGGCGGCGCCGTCGCCGATGGGCGATGCATCCAGCAGGTTGATCGGGGTCGCAATCATCGGCGCTTTATCAAATCGATCGGAGCTGATCGTTTCGCGCAGACGGGCGAAGGGATTATGGGTTGCATTGGCATGGGCGTTGATGGAAAATGCGGCAAAATCACCGTGCTTCCACCCGAACTCGAACATATAGCGCTGCATGATCAGTGCATTCAAGCCTACAAAAGAAACGCCCTGTTCAGCCTCATAATCTGCGTCGGCCGCGGTGGCGAGCGCAGCCGTAACATCGTGGCCTGCCTTGTCGGTCATCTTCTCCACACCGACGACCAGGGCGGACTCGATCTCGCCGGATGCCACGGCCATGAGGCCCGCCCGAAAGGCGGCTGCTCCGGAGGCGCAGGCGGCCTCCAGTTTGACGGCCTCCTGATGCCACATGCCGATCCAATCGGCGAAGAAGGCCCCCAGCTGGTTTTGGCCATCCACCAGCGGGGAAAGCATATTCCCGACGTAGAGCGAATCCACCTTTTCGATGCCGGCATCCTGCATGGCGGCAAATGCCGCCTCGCCCCCGATTTCGCGCAGTGACTTGTCCCAGTGCTCACCGACAACCGTCTGCCCTATACCGAGAATGGCAACTTTTCGCATGTGCAAATTCTACCAGTCGTGTCTCTCAGGGCCTCTCAGATACACAATGTTGCCAGAGGGCGCCTCGGGAACAACCGTAAGCCCTCCTCCGGCCGTGTATACTATCCGTCGCGGAGCCTGTATGTGGCGAAATCCCCTTCTTTGGTGCGGGAGCTTGGTACTCATGTTGCTCGGAGCGTGTGCTGGCTTGAAACCGGCCGTGCCACCTGTTCTCGCGACATCGACGAACGCGCTTGGTTGGACGATCATACTGAGACAATCAGGCGGATTTGTGGGTGTTGATCGGACAGTGCAGGCGACGAGCGATGGTCAATTAATCGCGACGAACAAAAGATCCGGGAAACGAGTCATTACTCAGTTGTCTGCCGAGTCTGCGTCGGAAATCCGGCGCCTTTCTGATGACGCAATTTCTGTGCAAGTCGTGCCACAAGAGTCCAATTCCGCGGACTGCTTCCAGTACGATCTCGAACTCGCTTCCGAGACTCGAAGCGTCCACGTCACCGTGGATGACACCAACTTGGCTGACTCGGGCGTTGGACCGCTGGTTACATACTTGCTGCGCCTGGGAGATGCGGCCCTCACGAAGCCCTAGCCGAAGGATGCCTGCAGCCGCGGAGTGGGTCGGTCAATTGCTCGCGAAGCTGCAGGAGGCCGGCCCGGTTGGTCAAGCGACGGTCAGCTACATCAGCGATCATCGGATCCGGATCGGAGTCCGGCGGCAATCGGCAGGCGCGCGCTGGACGGCGGGGAGGGCGATAGAACTGCACCCTCGGTACGTTGATGGACGAACGGTCCCGGCGTACCCCATGAGCCTTGTGGTTCACGAGGTGCGGCATCTCCAACAGGGCTGGCTGACGGCGCTCTCGGTATACGGGGAATTGGACGCCTGGCAACAGCAGTTCAAATTCCTGCAATCCGTGAATGGGCCCCATGGGGAAGCTCCCGATCACAGCGCTGTCATTGCCGCGCTGCTGCTCCTTCCCTTAGGTTGGAATCGATCGGTGCTGCGCACGGCGCGCCAGCTTATGCGTTCCTATGCAGGAAGAGGCTATCGAATTGACCTCCTGCCCCTGTACCCGCTGCATCGCGAGCTGATCTACCGGTTCCTCGGCCGTCATGCCGGGAATTAATGTGGAACTCAGCGATTTGGTGTAGCATATAACAAGAATGGGAAAGGAGGTGCGCTATCGACACACCGCCTGAGATACAGACCGACGGAGGGACCGGAGTCCACTAGAACTGGGCAAGACCTTGGTCTTGCGCCAGAGGCCCGCTGGGCCACAACCAGCCGCTCCGCCCCTTCACTTGCCCTGTGCAAGACGTACAGACGGATGGGTAACACCCATCCGTCTTTCATTTTCTCGCACCGCCTCGGGTTGCAGCCAGGTGGCCACCTCCCCAACGGCTTCTTCCTCGAGAGAACGTTGGCCAACCCCGAGACCGCACCCCGCAGCCGAGACTGCCGGGCCCGAGCATAGTCTTGACAAAGTCTCAGGCTCAATGGCATAATATAAACGAACGTTCGTTCATATGCTATGAAACACAACAGTGAAGAGGCTGTGCTCTCACGCGGCGAGCGCACGAAAGGCACCATTTTGGACGCGGCGTACGGGCTTTTTGTAGAACAGGGCTATGCAGCCACGTCGATGCGTGACATTGCATTGCGCTCGCATCTGGCGCTTGGGGGAATATACAATCACTTTTCCTCAAAGGAGGCGATATTCAAAGCCACCATCGAGGAACGCCACCCATTCCTGACAATCATTCCGGTGTTGAGTTCCGTGGAGGGGGACACGGTCGAATCCTACGTACGAAATGCCGCCCACACTCTTGTCGAGCAGCTTGGTCGCCATCCGGATTTTCTGAACTTGATGCTGATCGAAATCGTTGAATTCAAGGCCCGGCATGTTCCCATCCTTTTTCAGAAGTTCATGCCCCTGGTTGCACCGCTTTCGAAGCGGATGACAACGGCGCGTGGCAGGCTGCGGCCGCTGCCTCCACTTGTCCTGGCGCGCGCATTCCTGGGAATGTTCTTTTCGTACTACATCACGGAGATCCTGCTGGGCCAGGCCATGCCGCCGGAAATGTCGCACCATGCTGTCGATCACTTTGTGGATATTTTCCTGCATGGTGTGCTCAAGGAGAACCATCGATGAGTCTGCGGCTTCTATCAATTATCCGGAAGGAGTTCATCCAGATTCGGCGCGATGCCCGCACGCTTATGCTCATCATCATCATGCCGATTATGCAGCTCTTTCTGCTGGGTTACGCCGCCACGACGGATGTGAAGAATATCTCACTGGCTGTGTGGGATCAATCTCGCACGCCGCAGTCGCGTGCCCTCCTGGATGCATTCCGGGCAGCGGATTATTTTCGCATCAGTTACTCGGTCGGATCCGTGGACGAGTACAGGGTCTTGATCGAAAAGGGGCTTGCGCGGGCGGCGCTTGTGATACCGCCCGACTATGACCGGCAGCTCGCGGAAGGCACCGCGCAGGTCTCCGTGGTGCTGGACGGCTCAGATGCAACCGTCGGCGGAACTGCGTTGTCTGCTGCCCGCCTGATCGGCCAATCGTATGCGACAACGATTGTGACCCAGCAGGGCGCCCTTTCGAGCCGGGCGGAACTGGGCACGCCGCCACTGGAATTGCGGACACAGGTCTGGTACAACCCCGACTTGATCTCCGCATATTTCAACATCCCGGGCGTCATGGGGATGATTCTCTCATTCATCACCGCAATACTTACGGCGACGGCCGTGGTGCGAGAGCGCGAGCGGGGGACCATCGAGCAATTGATCGTGACGCCGATCCGCAGCTGGGAATTGATAGTCGGCAAGATTCTTCCCTACGCGCTCCTTGCATTCGTCGACGTTCTGGAAGTCCTTGTCATCGGCCACTGGTGGTTCGACGTGCCAATCCGGGGAGATCTTGGCCTGGTGTTTCTTCTCTCCGGGCTCTTTGTGCTCTCCGGTCTGGGCATCGGGCTGTTCGCTTCAACCCTGGCGAACACGCAACAGGAGGCGATGCTGGCTGTCATGATGACGCTGCTGCCAAGCGTCTTCCTGTCCGGTTTCTTCTTTCCGATCGATGCCATGCCGCAGTTTCTCCAGCTGGTCTCTTATCTGATTCCGCTGCGCTACTACCTGGTGATTGTGCGGTCTCTGTTGATCAAGGGCGTTGGAATTGGGTCTCTGCAATCGGAGACCCTGGCATTGGCGTTGTTTGCCGTTCTCATCATGGGTGCCGCCGCCGCCCGTTTTCGGAAGCGGCTGGACTAGGGGCAGTGGATACGAAGAAGGAGAAGGAAATGAAGAGACGAATACCGACAAGGGCAGTGATTGTAGTGCTGGTGGTCGTGCTGGCGATTGCGGGGTACTACGGAGCGCGGGCGCTGGGTGGGACGGCGAGCACGGCGCTGAAAGCCTCGGGGACGATCGAAACGGTGAGCGTGAACATCTCGCCGGAGCTGAGCGGGCGAGTGCTGCAGGTGCTGGTGGACGAAGGGCAGAGCGTGAAGGCCGGGGACAAGTTGCTGGTATTGGACGGGGCGCTGCTGCAGGAGCAACGGAATGTGGCCTCGGCGGGCTTGGCGTCGGCGCAGGCGGCGAGCGTGACGTCGGCGAACTCGCTGGCGATTGCGAAAGCGCAGTACCAGCAGGCTTTGGAGACGGCGCTGGCGGCGGGGAAGGCGACGCGGCTGCAGGACTGGTTCTCGAAGCAGCAGCAGCAGTTTGACCAGCCGAACTGGTACTTTGCGCGCTCGGAGCAGATCCAGGCGATGCAGGCGCAGGTGGATGCGGCGCAGAGTGCGTGGGACGATGCGAAGGGCAACCTGGCGACGGTGTCGGCGTCGGTGGGGGAGGCGGACTTTCTGGCGGCGGAACAGCGGTTGCTGACGGCGCGGGTGGCGTACCAGGTGACGAAGGACGTGGATGCGCGGGCGCAGAACTCGAACGATGCGAAAGCGCCGCAGGGGCGCTACAACAGCACGCACTGCGGGACGAACGACAACTACGTGCTTCAGAACCAGAAGCTGGTGAACGTGTACTACGACTGCAGTGGGGATGCGTACCTGACGAACGTGAGCCAGGGGCAATTCGATGCGGCCAAGGCGGAACTGACGGATGCGCAGAATGCGTACGATGCGCTGCTGAGCACGAAGGAAGCGGATGCGATCCTGCAGGCGCGGGCGGAGGTGCAGGTGGCGCAAGAGGCGTACTATGCGGCGCTGCAGCGGTTGCAGGAATTGCAGATCGACGATCAATCGGCGGGCGTGGTTGCGGCGCAAGGGGCGGTAGACCAGGGGCAGGCGGCCTACGATCAAAGCCAGAAAGCGGTGGCGGAGGCGCAAGCCAACCTGGACCTGCTGGACGCCCAGCTGGGGAAGCTGACGGTATATGCGCCGAGGGATGGAGTGATCCTGACGCGCAGCGTGGAGCCTGGGGAGTACGTGCAACCGGGGGCGGCGGCGTTGACGATGGGGGACATCAGCCAGCTGACGATCACGGTGTACGTGCCGGAGGATCGCTACGGGGAGATCCACCTGGGGCAGCAGGCGAGCGTGAAGGTGGATTCGTTCCCGGAGCAGACCTTCACGGCGGACGTGACGTACATCTCCGACCAGGCGGAATTCACGCCGCGCAACGTGCAGACGGTGGAGGGACGCAGCTCGACGGTGTACGCCATCAAGCTGACGGTGACGGACACGCAGGGCAAACTCAAACCCGGCATGCCCGCCGATGTGACGTTCGCCGCCAAGTGAGCATGAAGCAAGGCACTGGCTCGCGCCGCTTGCCCGTGGGAGGGACGGACGATCGTGTGCCTAAACCGGCCGCCTCCTCGGCACCAGCGATGATCGAGGCACGGGCCCTCCGGAAGTCATTTGGCCATATCCGCGCAGTCGATGGCGTCGACCTGCGTGTGGGAGCCGGCGAGATCTATGGATTGGTGGGCTCAGATGGGGCAGGGAAGACGACGACCATGCGATTGATCGTGGGGGCAATCAAGCCGGATGCCGGGGACTGCCAAGTCGCAGGCATTGACATGGCACGCAAGGCGGAGGACGGTCGGGCGCAGATGGGCTATCTTTCTCAGCGCTTCTCGCTATACGAGGATCTGACTGTCCTGGAGAACATCCGCTTCTTTGCCGAAGTCCGTGGCTTGCGCGCAGAGGCATGGAGACCAAGATGCATGGAGATCCTGGAATTTGTTGGCTTGGCGCAGTTCAAGGATCGACGGGCGGGTCAACTCTCCGGCGGCATGCGGCAGAAGCTTGGACTGGCTACGGCTCTGGTGACGCGGCCTCGAGTACTGCTTCTGGATGAACCCACGACAGGCGTAGATCCTGTTACCCGGCAGGACTTCTGGCAATTGCTGATTGCTCTCGTTGCCCCTGTCCCTGCGTCAGCCTCCCAGGCAGATTCCGCGCAGGCGCCTGGGGCCGGCGGCAGAGTGGCGGTCTTGCTCTCCACTCCGTACATGGACGAGGCTGCTCGCTGTCATCGCGTCGGTTTCATGCGCCAGGGCAAGCTCATTGCGGAAGATAGCCCCTCGAGACTGCGCGATCGACTCAAGGGACGCATCCTTGAGCTGCGAGGTGGGCCGACGCGTCTGCTGCGCAGGCTTGCGGAGGCCAACGAGGCGGTGGACGCCGTGCGAGCGTTTGGGGACCGCCTGCACTTGCGAATGACAGAGCGGGCAACAGCGCCACGCATAGCAGGCCCTGCGGCACGACATCGTCGCTGGCGGAGGCAGCGTGGAGTACCTGCGATTGATTCCACCGCTACTGGAGGACGTATTCATCTTCCTTTCAGAGCGCGCCTATGAGTGACCCTGTCATCCTGGTTGAGGGGCTCACGCGCCGCTTCGGTGACTTTGTTGCTGTGGATCACGTGACCTTTGACGTGGGCCGAGGCCAGGTGGTGGGCTACCTGGGTCCCAATGGCTCGGGGAAGACCACCACCATACGTATGCTCCTGGGGTTGTTGAAGCCCACGGAGGGCAAGGCGACTGTTTTGGGTCACGACGCTTTCAGCGATTCGGCGGCGGTGCGCTCGCGGGCCGGGTACATGTCGCAGAAATTCGCGTTGTACGACGATCTTACGGTTCTCGAAAACCTGGTCTTCTACGCAGGAGTCTATGGGATCCGCGACCAAGACCGCGTGCGGGAGACGCTCCAACAGGTGGGCCTGGGAGTCCACGGCGCGAGCCTCACCGGGTCGCTTTCGGCGGGTTGGCGGCAGCGGCTCGCCCTCGGCATTGCCTTGGTGCACCGGCCGGAGCTACTCTTTCTTGATGAACCCACGAGCGGCGTCGATCCGACAGCCCGGCGCGCCTTCTGGGATCTCATCTACGATCTGACCGAGACCGGAGTCACTGTGCTGGTAACGACCCACTACATGGACGAGGCAGAGTACTGCGAGCGAGTTGGCATCATGCGCGACGGCCGACTCCTGGCGATGGACACGCCAGCAACGCTCAAACGAGACTTCATCCCCGGTTTGATCTGGGAGCTCTCTGCAGAGCCGCTGCAGGCGGGCCTGGCGGCACTCAACACGCTTGACGGTGTGCTTCGGGTAAGTCTTGCCGGCGATCACATCCGCACCATCACCGAGGCTCGGCTTACCCAGAAGCACCTGCGGGCCCGGCTGAAGCAGCATGGCGTGCGTCTCTCCGCCATCGCGCACGCTGAACCGACGTTGGAGGACGTCTTCCTCTCCCTAGCCGAATAGGGTCTCGACTTACGGCCATGCCGCAACGGTACTCAACCGTCAATTGACCTGCGATGTGTGCTCCTCAGGAATAATCAGCGCCATGGCCAAATAGGCGATAATCATTCCACCCCCACTGAGGAAGAGAAGCAGCACGGCCATGAGCCGAACGATCGTGGGATCAATGTTGGCGTAGGCCCCGATCCCGGCGCAGACGCCCGCAACCATCCGGTTGCTGGCGCTCCTGTGAAGTTGCCGTACATTTGTGTCCATGGTTTTCTCCCGGTAATGTCATTCATGCATACGATCGTGACCGGGTCCTGGTTGCACAGACTACTTGTATTTGCGGCTCTCCACGAGATTGGCGACCGCCGCATAGAGCAGGAATAAGCCGATCAAAAGGAAGAATACGGCCTGCAGGCCCAGGAAACGATACTCCATGGCGCCGAATCCCGTGAAAAGCGCGCCGGCAAGTCCATAGAAGACCGCGTTCCGCACGTAGCCGGACCCCATTCGCTGCAATTGAACCATACCGCGCAGTGCCACCTGATTGGCGGCTTGCACCTGGGATTCGTGCCGGCCCTTGCACGCAAGCCGGTCATCGACGAGTTCGAGGCATTCCGGGCAAATGCCTCGCTGGCAATGGACGCAAGTCCCCACTGCCTGGCGTTCGGGATGATAGTAACATCGCATGTCATTCTCCCATCAACTGCACCAGCAACTCTCGATGCCGCGGGCGATTATCAAAGTCAACGTGGACGACTTGCTGCCATGTCCCCAGAGCGAGCTTTCCGTTTATTACGGGGATGGTCAGTGAAGGCCCAAGGAGGGCGGCACGCACGTGGCTGTGGCCGTTTCCGTCCCCCCAGCGGGCGTTGTGACCGTACTCGCGCTCCTGGGGGATGATTTCATCGAACAAGCGGCGCAGATCGCCGAGAGCTCCCGGCTCGTATTCGATCGTCGTGACCGCCGTGGTGGAGGATGGACAGAAGACCGTGAGTATGCCGTCCTTCAGGCTGCCCGATGAGACAGCATCTTGCAGCGCCTCCGTGATGTCGTGAAAGTCGGCGTTTCCCGTGGAACGAAAAGAGATCGTGCTGGTCCTAATCACTTTGTTACCTTCTGTATCGGATGCCGTAGGTTGGTCTTGAGTTTGTCCGGCTTGGCGCGCCTCGGATCTCCCAGGTAGATCTCGTGGTGCTTGCCCCCTGCGCCGACGCGGTCCGCGTATCCATTCGCGCGAGCGAACGCTGCCATGCGCTCGACGGTAGCAGGCTCATCAGCATAGGGGCCGATGTGCAAGACCTGCATGCAGAGACCATCCTCGAAGGTGGCGATCCGCAGTCCCTGCAATGCGGCGTCGCCGCCACGCTTGCGCCGGAGTTCAGCAAGGCTGGCCGCAAAGATGTCCGGCGATATCACACCGGGAAGCAATATCATCAGCGTGTAGCGCCAGTTATCCTTCTTGGCAATGTCGAAGACTCCGTTCTCTACCCACCAGAGCCCTTCCAGGGCCATGACAGGATACTCAACGGGTCGGCGTTGGCGCTTCTTCATCATTAACTTCAAGGTATAGGCGATGCCGTAGATGGCCACGGTGGATGCATGGAAGCCGGGCGAGGACGTAGGGCCCTGCGCTTCTTTGATCTGCCCATCGATCGCCACGAATTGGAGTGGCGGAACCTGAACGGCTTCAACATGCTGCGCCGATGGAGAGTAGAGCGGCCGGAGCTGCTTCCTCAAATCAATTGTCTTCATTCCTGTTTCCCGGTTGGCTTGCAGGCCCGCTTCCGGTGGCTCACCACGCGTCGCAGCCCATCACCGCTCGCCTCGGTGGATTACGTGGTCGCCATACCGCTCGCGAAGAGCGTCGATTGCGGACGTCAAACGCCTGGATTTGTCGGAGTTCGCTTCCCACAGTCCCAGCTGGCGACTAGGAGACCGCAGGCCGCTCAAGCCGACCCCGATCAGCCGTACGGCCTGTCCCGGCCGCCTGACGCTCCCCATCAGCTCCAGAGCCACCTCCGCGATCTCGGCCTCGTCGTCGGTGGCGTGCTGGAGCGTGGTTTGACGCGTCAAGGTCGTGAAGTCTGGCCAGCGGATCTTAAGCCTGATGGTGCTGCCAGCCAGGCTCGAGCGACGCAGCGATCTGCCGACTTCACTTGCAAGCCTGCGCACGGTCCGCTCGAGGGTATTGTCGTCTCGCACGTCCCGCGCGAAGGTCGTTTCCTGGCTCATGCTCTTGGCTTCACGTTCCGTGGAGATCGGTCGGTGGTCCTCGCCGCGGGCGTGCCGGCCGAGTTCCCGGCCGTTCTCGCCGAACAAGTCCACCAGATTGCCTTCGGGCCATGTCGCTAGATCCCCGATCGTGCGTATTCCCAAGGCTGCCAGCCTCGAGGCGCTCTTCGGACCCACGCCCCAGAGCATCTCTACGGGGAGTGGCGCCAGAAACGCGGCCTCTTCACCCGGCGGGACAATCGTCAGTGCATAAGGGGCGTCATCGCCCGTGGCGGCTTTCTTGCCGACTTCTGTGGCGATTTTCGCAACCAGTTTGTTTGATGCGATTCCTATGGAGCTTGGCAGCCCAAGCTCGTCGCGGATGGAAGCCTGGAGGCGGCGGGCAATTGCGCGTGGTTTCTCTCGCAGTCCCCCGATATCAACAAAGGCCTCGTCAATTGAGATTTGCTCTACAAGTGGGCTGAGGTCTCTGATCTTGGCCATCACCCGTTCCGATATGGCACCGTACAGGTGGTGATGGCCGCTAACCACGACCAATCCGGGGCACAGGCGGAGGGCCCGGCTCGTGGGCATGGCCGATCTGACGCCAAAGCGGCGTGCAGCGTACGAGCACGAAGACACCACCCCTCGTTCGCCGGCCCGGCCCCCAACGGCGAAGGCCTTACCCCGCAGGACCGGTTGGCGGTTCTCTTCAACGGAGCAGAAGAAGGCGTCCAGGTCCAGATGCAGAATCGAAGCAGTCCCGCTCATTCCAAGAATACCGGGGGCCAAAAAGCGGTCATTTCTGATATGGAGGAATTGTCAGGGAAACGCTATATTCGCCTCGGCGCCTCGCCAATATAATGTCCGGGACGAAACAAGGAGAATTCATGGCGTTTGGATTCGCTGGCTGTACTGGCATTTTACCCCGGGTTGCCTGTTCGCACGTCGCGGCCCCACGGGGAGCAAACGCAAATGGGCGGGCTCCATCTGGCCCGGCCTCTGATTGGGCCCCAGTCCCCAAGTCACTTCACGGTGGCGAACAGACACGGTGGAACTCTTCAGCTGTTGGGGCGTCGTTAAAGGGTTGGCGGGTGTCTTGACCCTGAGAACAAGGAGACGGTCATGAAAACTAAATTCTCTGTAGGTTTGGCCTTGATGTTGGTGGCACTCGTGCTGTCGTTTGTGCCGGTGGCCGTTGTTGGAACACAATCGGCGGCGGCACTGTCGACCTGCGATTGGGCCCAATTCGTAGCCGATGTCAGCGTTCCCGATGGAACGAGCTTCGCTGCGAACGCCGCTTTCACTAAGACTTGGCGAATCAAGAATATTGGGTTCTGCACATGGACCACCTCGTACGCCCTGGTGTTCGATTCAGGGAACAGCATGGGCGGACCCACGACGATGAATCTCCCGAATTCCGTCGCGCCGGGACAGACGATTGATATCTCGGTCAATCTCACGGCGCCTGCAACCGGCGGTCACTATATCGGCTACTGGAAACTGCAGAATGCGTCGGGCTCTCGATTCGGAATTGGCGCGACGATGAACAAGGCCTGGTGGGTCGATATCAATGTCGGAGGCGGCGGATCCGTCGGGCGTCGCCTACGACTTTGCCACCAATTACTGCTCTGCCTCCTGGTTCAGCACGGCGGGCAATCTGCCGTGCCCGGGCTCGGACGGAGACCCTCGCGGGTTCGTGCTGAAACTCGACAATCCGAGACTCGAGGACGGAACCTACGACACTGGCAGCGGCCTGCTCACGAATCCCCGCAACATTTTCAACGGGGACATACACGGCAAGTATCCCGAATTCCACGTGCAGCATGGCGATCGGTTCCAGGCTACGGTAAATTGTGCTTACCACGCCACCGGCTGCTACGTCACTTTCCGTCTTGACTACCAGATTGGAAACAGCCCGATCTACACGCTGTGGGCATTCCGCGAGAAGTATGAGGGCTTGTACTATCGCGTCGATCTCCCCCTGGAAGCGTTGGCGGGACGCGACGTGAAGTTCATACTGACGGTCCTGGCCACTGGCCCTGCCGGTGATGACAAGGCTGTTTGGTCCAATCCGCAAATCGTCCGGCACGGACCACCTTCGCCTCCGCCCACGCCGACTGGCTGCAAATTCGACTTTGGAACCAGCAGCTCGCCGCTCGCTTCTGGCTACACACGCGTGACCGAGTTCGACGGCCTACTCAGGCGTCGCATATCCCAATCCTACGAGCTACCCGTGCGGCAATTCTGGATGGACCAGCACAACTGGACTCGAGTCCCGCGATCGAAGTGCCCCGGCAGACGATCTGAAACGTGATTTCGTCATGCACGCTTCGGCTGCCCGCACATTCAGGGGTGACCTCCCGAACGGAGACTATGCGGTGACGGTCATCATGGGTGACAATGACTTTGCCCATGACAATATGGTGGTCAAGGCCAACGGCGCGACCATGCTCGGCGACGTGGACACGGCGGTCGGCGCATTCGCGACCAATACCTTCAACGTGCATGTCAGTACCGGGCGTCTCGATCTCGAATTCTCGGACGCCGGTGGTGGGACAGATCCGACCTGGGTGGTCAACGCGTTGACGGTCCTTCCTTCATACGGGCCTCCGCCGGCGCCAGGCTGTGACCGTGCTGCATTCGTAACAGACGTGACGGTCCCCGATGGCACGATCTTCGCTCCAAACGAGGCCTTCGTAAAGACCTGGCGCCTGAAGAATGTCGGCACCTGCACCTGGACCACATCCTATAAGCTGGACTTCATTTCAGGCGAGCAGATGGGCGGACCGAGCTCACAGAATTTGCCCATGAGCGTCCCGCCGGGCGGCACCATCGACGTCAGCGTCAATCTCACAGCGCCTGCCTCACCGGGCACCTACAACGGCTTCTGGAAGTTCGAGAACGCAAGCGGCCAGAAGTTCGGAATTGGTGTGGATGGCAGCAAGTCCTGGTATGTTCAAATCGTGGTGTCCGGCCCGTCCGTGACGCCAAGCGCCTTGAAGTTCGACTTTGGAACCACGGGCTCGCCGGTTGCGGCCGGGTACACGCAAGTGACCGAGGCGACTGACTATTCGGCGGGCACATATGGCTGGTCCGATACCTCACTGATCCAATCCAGAGACAGAGGCGCGCCAGCGGACGACCTGAATCGCGACCTTGCACTCAACGATTCGGGGGGCACCGGTACGTTCAACGTCGATCTACCGAATGGCAGCTACTCGGTTACTGTGAGGATGGGCGATCACGACTATGCCCACGACAACATGCAGATAAGTGCCGATGGCGGCGGCGGTTCGTCGATCGTGGCCCCGGACGTGGATACGGCAGCCAACACCTTTGTGGACACAACCTTCAACGTGGATGTCACTGGTGGCTCCCTGGCGTTGGCATTCTCGGACACGGGCGGGACGGATCCCAGCTGGGTAGTCAACGCCATAACCATTGGAAACAAGTTTGACTTCGGCACAGGTGGCTCGCCGGTTTCTGCCGGGTACACACAGGTGACAGAGGCTACTGCCTACACCGCTGCCCTTGGCTATGGTTGGACTGACACCTCGCTGCTCCACTCCGCTGATAGAACGGCGCCGGATGATTTGCATCGAGACTTCGTCTACCAAGACACGGGCGCGACCGGCACGTTCAAGGTGGCCCTTCCGAATGGCACCTACTCCGTGAAAGTCACCATGGGCGACCAGAGCTATGATCATGACAACATGGTCGTAGTCGCCAACGGGGTTACAGTGCTGGCGGACGTGGACAGCACCGCCGGTGTATTCGTCGATAACACCTTCAACGTCACGGTGAGCTCGGGCTCTCTGGAGTTGGCCATTCACGACAATGGTGGCACAGATGCGAGTTGGGTGTTGAATGCGGTGACAATCGATCCGTGATCGGTTCTTCCTGACTGGTTGTTTGAATCAAAAAGGTGCGCTCGGCATACTGCCGAGCGCACCTTTCAATTTCCGCTTCCTCTTTGCAGCGAACCTCCCCCTGCTCCGAAGCGGCTTACTTCTCTCTTCGGCCTTTTGCCACGATCCGGATCGGTGTGCCCAAGAAGCCATACTCCTCCCTTAACCGGTTCTCGAGGAAGCGCCTGTAGCTGAAGTGCATCAAAGAGGGATCGTTGACGTAGACAAGAAATGTGGGAGGTTCGGAACGCACCTGGGTCCCGTAGAAGATCTTAAGCTGGCGGCCAGCTCGGGCAGGAGCAGCCTGACGATCCTGGGCGTCGACCAGGATACGGTTGATTTTGGACGTGGAGAGGCGCACCAAGCGCTCCTCCTGAACCCGCAAGGCCAGCGGAAGCACTTGATCCACGCGTTGACCTGTCTTTGCGGAAATGAAGAGCAAGGGTGCGTAGGGCATGAACTTCAGGTCGGAGCGGATCCTGGCCGTATACTGCTCCACTGAACTCGGGCCCGCCTTCGACCGTGTCCCACTTGTTTACCAATAGCACACAGGACTTGGAGGCGTCGAGAATGAATCCAGCGATGTGGGCATCCTGGGCGGTGATCCCCACGGTCGCGTCGATCAACAGCAGTACGACGTCCGCGCGTTCGATAGCCATGAACGAACGCAAAACGCTGTAATATTCCACGCCGCTCTCTATCCGGCCACGGCGACGGATGCCGGCGGTGTCGATTAACGTGATCGGCAGACTCCCAACCTCCAGCTTGGTGTCGATCGCGTCACGCGTCGTGCCCGCCGTCGCACTGACGATGGCGCGCTCCCCACCAACGAGCCTGTTGAGCAGACTGGACTTCCCCGAATTCGGTTTGCCGACGATCGCGATCTTGATCGATTCGTCTTCTTCTTCGTGACCTTCGGGTAGATCTGCAACCAGGGCATCCAACAAATCGCCCACGTCGGTCCCATGGAGCGCCGACACGGGGTTCGGATCCCCAAGGCCAAGTTCATAGAACTCGCTGGCGCCTGCACGGCGAGTGGGGGTCTCGCACTTGTTCACCACAACCAGGATCGGGGGTTTGACTGTGCCGTCTGCCTGCCGGATCTGGTAGCGCCGGAGCGTTTCGGCGACCTCCCGGTCCGGTTCAGTGATTCCCTCCTGACCGTCTGTGAGGAATAGAACGGCGTCGGACTCCTGTACTGCAACCAGCGCCTGCGCCTTGATCTCTTGAATGAATTCGGCGGAGCCGGTCGACAAGGCGGTCCGCCCCCCGTGCGTGGGATCGATACCGCCTGTGTCCACAATTCCGAACACGCGGCCATTCCAGGTGCACTCCGCATAGATCCGATCCCGTGTCGTGCCGGGAACGTCATCGATGATCGAGAGCCGCTGGCCGACGAGCCTGTTGAAAAGTGTGCTCTTCCCAACATTTGGCCTTCCCACCAGGGCTACGACAGGCTTTGACATGGTTTGTGCTCCAAACGGCGGTTCCTGTTGCTGCCGTCGCTTTCCGGGTGCGGCAGGGAGGTCTTGGGCGGCCCGACTTGTGAGGCCGCCAATTGATCACGGTTGAGTGGTCGGTCCGGTGGCCGGCGCCAGAATCACCTCGACGGTACCCGGCAGCAGTGACTCGACGCTCACGTTGGACGCCAAGACCTGTACGCTCGGCGTGAGTTGGTAGGAGCCTGGGGCGAGACCTGTTACATCCACTTTCACCTGGATATCCTGCCGCCTGAGAACATCAAGCGTTGGCAAGGGCCCGGAAAGAATCACATCCACGGCGGCGGGCGAGATCTGGGCTTGCAAGCCTGCCGGCAAGCCGGTCACTTCCACTTTCTGCCCGGAAAGCGTAAAGCTGCTTTGGATTGCCGAGATCGCCGCCTGGACCAGCACCGTCTGCTGACCGGCCACAGACACGCCCTCGGGCAGGTCCAGAGAGACCCGCAGGCTGACGTTGCTGCTGGCCGCATCCAGGTCCACGGGCTGCGTCTCCACGACCCCAGGCAGCGTGTTGACGAGGTCAGGATTGTCTGAATAGACGGTCACCACTGGCGGAAACACGGAGATGCTATCCAGCCTGTAACCCGGCGCCACCTGGCCCCGCACGGCGACCTTCACCGCCATATCCCGGAAACCGCCTTGCCGACTGATGGGCAAGGAGACGTGGGCGGCATCGGGTTGAATCGTAATGCCGGTCACGCGTGCATTGTTTGCGTCCAGGGCTTCCGCCGGAATGTCCTGTTCGACACTCTCCCGGCTGCCGCTTACATTCACGAGCACCCGAACGCGCGCAACCCGCGTGACAAGAGATTGCGGCCCGGCGACAACCACCTGCTTGGGATCCACGGAGAGATCACCGGCTTGATACCCCACGGCCGGCTGTCCCGAAAGTGTCGTCTGCACAGGGAGCGTTCGGCTGATGAGCGGCTCCAGAGTCAGGAGCACGGATGACGGGGTGACCGTAACGACCCGGACCGGTCGCGCATCAATCTGCACCTGCAGATCCAATCGATGTTCACCCGCGCCCACCCCGGAGAGATCCAGGATCGCCCGGACACTCTCTGGCCGCGCGGTCAGTTGATCCCAAACGGAGCGCGGCGCACGAATCGTCATTTGTACGTCCTTGGGGACGTCGCTCGTAATGACCAAGCCTGGATCCTGCCCCACGAGCTCGATTCCGATGGTATTGGGATACGGACGCACCTCGTCCGGATCCGCCGAGGTAACAGCCGCAACCCATACGGCGAGAGCCAGGACAAGTGCCCATAGCAAACTCCGCAAGTTCCTGCCCAGGCTACTTAGCATCTTCGGGATCCTTGGGACTCAGCGAGCCCGGGAACAGTCTCTCGTACCACGGTCTGGGCGATTGGGCACTGGAAGGTCGGAAGAAAGCCAGCAGGATATTTTCCAGCCTTTCGGGGTCGATGCGGCGTATCATCCGTCCCCCGTGCGCAATCGATATGCCGCCTGTTTCCTCGGAAACCACCACAGAGATGGCGTCGCTCTCCTCCGAAATCCCAAGTGCGGCTCGGTGCCGGAGCCCCATCTGTCGCTCGGGCGAGCGGTTGAGGATGCCACTGGCAGAGAGGGGCATCACGCAAGCGGCGGCGGCCACACGCGACCCAACGATGACGGCCGCACCGTCGTGCAGCGGCGTGTTGGGGTAGAAGATCTGCAGCAGGAGTTCCGGCGTCACCCGGGCATTCATGCTGACCCCCGTCTCGATCCTGTCGCTCAGGTTATCGCGCCGTTGAAGGATGATCAGCGCCCCGTGCTGCCGCGCCGAAAGCCGGGTTGCGGCCGCTACTACGGCGCGTATCAACTCCTCGAGCTCCGCTTCGCTCGTCTTGCTGAAGCGCGTCAGTAGCGTGCCGGCGCGTCCAATTCTTTCGAGCGCTCTGCGGATCTCCGATGAGAATATGACCGGGATGGCCAGCAGCATCGCGGGAATTGAGTTCCGCACCAGCCACGAGAACGCAGGCAGATTCGCCAGGCTCGTCAGGAGAACCAGAACGACAACTATGACAATGACGCCGCGCAGCAAGATCATGGCCTGCGTGTCGCGCAGCCAATGCATCAGCGAATAGAAGATTGCCGTAACCAGCAAGATATCGACGGCGCTGAGCACATCGAAGCGCTGGAAGATGAAGAGCAGATTATTGAGAAATTCCGTCACAATATGTACCGGTTTGATGCCCTGGCCACTCCGGCTCTGACCGCCGCGGAAGTGGGCGATGATTGGACTAGTCCTGGCTTAATCGTGCAATCCAGTGCCTCGCAAGATGCTGACCAGGCAGCGCGTCGGAGAGCCTTCGGATTATCCGTGCTGGCCCCGTTCGCAGGCCGATTGGGAAGAACGGCGTCGCGATGTTGGCTAGATCGGCCGCAGGATCCGATCACTACGCAATTGCTTGAAAAGAAGCTCTGATTGTGGAGGCATGGACTCCATGGCGGCGTCCGTCCATGCCTGTACCCCAAGGCCATCCGGCAACCGATTCTGATAGCCCAGTTTTGCCCACACTACTCCTTTGGCCAGTATTCTGCCGGGGAAGATCAGGGACGCCTCGCACTGTAAATCGCTCGACACCGTCTCGATTTCCCGGATCAGGCTCTCAATGGCCGCGCCTGCATCAATGCCTGGCTCAAGGTACAGGTCAGATATTCTCACCACCAGGTTTTCAACTTGCCAGCCTGCCAGCCCCACCAATTGCTTGTCGAAATATAGAAGCATGTAGGCCTTTTCGCCGAATTCCGCCATGATGTCGTCCGCCGTCAGGGCCGGGCTCTTCTTGCCGAGCTTGTTGATAAGGCCTGCGATCGCGCCCGCGTCCTTCGGCCGGCCGCGGCTGACGCCGAAGGCCGCGGCGACGACGGCCTCAGGCGCCTGAGTCCCGACCTGCCCAAAGGCCGGTACGTGGCTCTGCCACGCGTCCGCGACCCGCTTCCACAGGTCGTCGAACGAGCCGGTGTTGCGGATGACAACGTTGGCTGCAGCAATTTTGTCTGTCTGAGGCCCCTGCAGCGCAACACGCTGCAGGGCCTCGTCGGCGCTCATCCCACGCCGCGCCATTAAGCGGTCAATCTGCAGAGCCCGCGGCGCGTATGTCACCCAAATCCCGTCGCACCAGCCTTTCAACTCTCCCTCCAGAAGCTTGATCGCTTCAATGACCACAACCGGGCGTCGAGTGCGCCGAATGAGCAAATCCACGGCCTGACGCACCAAAGGGTGCACGATCTCTTCCAGACGGGCCATGGCGCTGGGGTCGTGAAACACCAGATTGCCCAACTTGGCGCGATCGATCTGATCGCTTCCGTCAAGGATCCACTTGCCAAACGTGAGCACCACGGGTTTGTAGCCCGGCGCACCTTTCGTAATAGCGCGGTGAGACAGACCGTCCGCGTCGATCGTATAGGCTCCGAGGTGCTCCAGCATTCGGCGAACGACGGTCTTTCCTGTCCCGATATTTCCCGTCAAACCAATTATGTACTTCCCCGGGGTCTTGCCCAATGTTTGCCTCGAGAGTGCAATCTGTGCGTCAATTTTACATTAAAAAGCCTCTCGGCACGGGCCATTAAGGGTGTTGGGCGCTCAAGGACGCTGCTTTCCGCTCGGCGCACGCGCCGAAGGCGATATGGAGCGCCACAGAGCCCTCGCCAACGTCTGCGGGGTGCCGCGGCGGCGTTGACGGAGGGTTGGCTCGCGTGTATGATAAATGCGCCTCAGGCCGGTTGGGCGATCGCGGCTCTCCGTAGCGGTGAGTCGAGGAAAGTCCGTACTCCGCAGGGCACGGCGCCGGGGAAACCCCGGGACGGAGAAATCTGTCGGTAGGGCCACAGAAAACAACAGCCGGGGTTGTGGCGTCCGGTGCTTGAGTTCGGCGACGAACTTTGGCGCCGACGTTTGGGCTCCGGTCATGGTGAAAAGGCGGTGCAAGAGACCACCGGCGTTCGCAGCAATGCGGGCGGCCAGGTAACCCCCGTCGGGAGCAAGGTCAAGCAGAGACGATGGAGCGGCCCGCTCCGCCCGAGTCTCGGGTAGACTGCATAGATGGATGATCGCTGAAGCGAGGCGGCAGGGACGAAGCCTTCGGGCGTAAACCTGTGCGCCTCGCCGGACAGAATGCGGCTTACAGACCGACCTGAGGCGCACTTCCACTGCACGACCGGCATTGGCAACGGTTGGTAGTGGGACCGGTCTTGAACTTGCAAGCACGCGAAATTTCTCAAAAACCCTCATGCGATCGGCGCCGGGCCGGGAGCGCGCTGTGCTCATTCGCGCGCTCACATGCCGATGCATGATCTGGGCGCGGTGGAATTTGCCTTCAAGCAGGTTATCGCGACGGCCATTGCAGAGCACGCCGCGCGCATCACGGACTTGTTCATCGTGGTCGGTGAGCTTTCGGGCTATGGCGGCTACGAGTCAGTCACCGTGCATCTGAATCGCATCCGCCGCGGCACAATTGCAGAGGGAGCCACGGTTCACATACGTGGCATCCCGGCGGAACTGCAGTGCATGGCCTGCTTCACCAAATATCATCCCAACCGCCCCGCAGAGACCATCTGTCCGCACTGCGGAAGCCGGGGCGCCAGGATTCTTGCGGGCGAGGAATTCTCCATGGAGGCCAGCTACGGCCAATGAGATAAACGGCGGTGCGAGGCTCGACATCACCGGCATCGTCCAGGGAGTTGGCTTTCGGCCCTTCGTATTCTCTCTGGCGGATCGCCTCGGCCTCACCGGTTGGGTCCGAAACACCTCGGCCGGTGTTGAAATCGAGGTCGACGGCCCGCCTGAAAAGCTGCAGGCCTTTGCCCGCGCCATCCGTGAAGAAGCGCCCCCCCTTGCGCACATAGATGCCTTGGCCGTCGTCTACGGACCGGCGAACGGATTTGAAGGATTTGAAATCCGGGGCTCTGAGAGCATTCCTGAAGCCTTTCAGCCCGTATCCCCGGACGTTGCACTCTGCGAAGACTGCCTGCGTGAGATGCGGGATCCCCAAGACAGGCGCTATCGTTATCCTTTCATCAACTGCACCAACTGCGGTCCGCGCTTCACGATTATCCTGGATGTGCCCTATGACCGCCCCAGCACGACGATGGCGCCATTCGCCATGTGCCCAGACTGTGCCCGCGAGTATCGCGACCCGCGCAACCGACGATTCCATGCCCAGCCGGTTGCATGCCCTGTCTGCGGCCCCAAAGTGTGGCTTGAGGCCAGTCCGGCTGCCGTCGGCATCCCGCTTGTCCAGGGTGAAGCCGCCATCGAGGAAGCGCGCCGCCTAATTGCTGCAGGCACGATCGTTGCAATCAAAGGGCTTGGTGGCTTCCACCTTGCCTGCGACGCGACAAACGACGAGGTCGTGCGTGAGCTGCGCAAGCGCAAACTGCGCGTTGACAAGCCTTTTGCGATCATGCTGCCCGATGTCGAAGCCGCGGAGCAATGCTGCCGGGTCGGTCCATCTGAGAGGTCGCTGTTGACATCCGCTGCAAGACCGATCGTGCTGCTGCGTCGCCGGGGCTCCGGTATTTCTCCAGCCGTGGCGCCTGGACAAAACCGATTGGGAGTCATGTTACCGTACACGCCGCTGCATCACCTATTGATGGAGCGAGCGGGGTCGTTTCCGCTGGCGCTGGTCATGACGAGCGGTAATCTCAGCGAGGAGCCGATTGCAACCGAGAATGACGAGGCACGCCAGCGGTTGGCGGGCCTCGCCGATGCGTTCCTGCTGCATGACCGGGAAATACAGGTCCGTTGCGACGACTCCGTTATGCAAGTTGTGCCAGACGAGTCGCCGCACGAGGAACCGAGGCCCGAGGCGGCGCCTGAGGTCTTCCCGCTCCGCAGGTCGCGTGGATACGTGCCCTTCCCGGTCAAAATGCCCTGGTCGGTCCCGAGCTTGCTTGCGGTCGGTGCCGAGCTGAAGAATACCTTTTGTATTACGCATGGAAACTACGGGTTCATGAGCCATCACATCGGTGACCTGCAGAACTACGAAACCCTGCGCTCATTCGAGGCCGGCATCACTCACTTTGAGAAACTGTTCAGGGTGAGGCCCGAAGCTTTGGCGTGCGATTTGCATCCGGACTATCTGGCCACTCGCTACGCCCGGCGGCGTGCCGACATCGATCAGTTGCCTGTCGTTGGCGTGCAGCATCACCATGCCCACATTGCATCCTGCATGGCGGAGCATGGAATGGACGGCTCAAGTCCAGTCATCGGGGTGGCATTGGATGGGACAGGCTACGGATCGGACGGGGCCATCTGGGGTGGGGAGCTGCTGGTCGCTGACTACCGAGACTACCGTCGGGCGCTCCATTTGCCATACTTCCCGCTTCCTGGCGGCGATGCCGCCATCCGGCATCCGGCCCGTATCGCCCTCGCGCTTCTTTGGTCGTTGGGCCTGGATTGGGACGACCGGCTCGCGCCGGTTCAAGATCTGGCAGGCGACCAGCTCCGAGTCCTCGCTCAACAAATGGAACGGCGCATTAATGCGCCGTTGACTTCGAGCATGGGGCGGCTTTTCGATGCAGCTGCATCGTTGGCCGGCATCAGACAAGCGGTGAACTACGAGGCGCAGGCCGCAATCGAGTTTGAAGCACTGGTTGATCCCGGGGAAACTGCCGCATACCCCTTTCACCTGGAGCAAGGATCACTGGTGGTAGGGGACGGCATCGCCGCACTTGTTGCTGACGTGTTGAGTGGCGTGGTCGCATCCAAGATATCTGCCCGCTTTCACAACGGTATTGCAGGCATGATCGGGGAGGCGGTTTCCTACCTGGGATCCGAAACCGGAATCGAGAAGGTGGTGCTTTCCGGAGGAGTTTGGCAGAATATCACCCTAATGCGATGTACTTTGCCACTTTTGCGTCTGGCAGGCTTCAGGGTATATATCCACAGAGAGGTTCCCACGAATGATGGGGGCCTTGCGTTAGGGCAGGCTGCGATCGCGGCGTGCAGAGTGAAGGACGGGTTCTTGCCTGGCCCTGGGTCGACGAGCCTTTGAAAGCGAGGGCGACTGCGACCCCGACATGCTCCGCTTCGTCTCGCACGGTCACTCGGGCGGGGATTCTAGCCGATCTGACGCTGGAGGTCTGCTCAAGTCATGAGCGGACTATGCAAGACGGCGCCGAGGCCTGCCATGAAGTTCGGTGGCGCGGCGACTGGGATCATCGGTGGCATGCAGACCGGCCGGTTGGATGGCGCCCGTTTCAGCAGGCTGACAGGGTTCGTGGATCTGAGATATGAAATACGTAGCCGAATATCGCGATGCAAATCTTGTCGGGGCTGTAATCGACGATATTCGCTGTACCATCACGCGACCGTGGACGCTCATGGAGATCTGTGGGGGACAGACGCACGCGATCGTTCGCTACGGCCTTGATCAACTACTGCCCCCAGAGATCGAGCTCGTGCATGGCCCGGGTTGCCCTGTATGCGTCACGCCGCTTGAGCTCATTGACAAGGCGCTGGCGATTGCTTCACGGCCGGACGTGATTTTCTGTTCCTACGGAGATATGCTGCGCGTGCCCGGCTCCGGGAGGGATTTATTCTCGGTCAAGGCCGCCGGCGGCGATGTTCGTGTTGTGTACTCGCCGCTCGATGCAGTCGAGCTTGCAAGGCGCTTTCCTGAGAAGCAGGTCGTGTTCTTTGCGATCGGCTTTGAGACCACGGCGCCACCGAATGTGATGAGTGTCGTCCATGCGCGGGCCCTTGGACTCACAAACTACAGCATCCTCGTCTCGCATGTAAGGGTGCCGCCTGCGATTGATGCCATTCTGTCTTCGCCGCAGAGCCGTGTGCAGGGGTTCTTACTGGCGGGGCATGTGTGCACGGTGATGGGCTACCACGAGTATCCTGCTCTGCTCAAGAAGTACGCCGTTCCGATGGCCGTGACGGGCTTTGAGCCGCTCGATCTTGTGCGCGGCATTCAGGCCACAGTCGCCTCCTTGGAAGCGGGCAGGGCCGAATTGGTAAACGCCTACTCGCGGGCCGTGACCTTCGAGGGCAACGTTCCCGCTCAACGGATCATCCATGATGTGTTCGAAGATTGCGATCGCAAGTGGCGCGGCATTGGAACCATCCCCATGAGTGGCTGGCGCCTCAAACCAGCGTGGCGCGACTTTGATGCTGAGATCAAGTTCGATGTGGGCGAGATCAGCGCGGAAGAATCCCCGCTCTGCATCGCGGGCCAGGTGCTTCAGGGACTAAAGAAACCGCATGAGTGTCCGGCATTTGGCACACAGTGCGTGCCTGAGCATCCGTTGGGTGCCACGATGGTCTCCTCTGAAGGCGCCTGCGCAGCGTACTTCCGGTATGGGCGGTCCCTAACTCGGATATGAGCCGCTGGCGCTGGCCGTATCTACTGGTCGGCGGCCTCATCTTGATTTGCGCCTGTTTGACGCTGGCAGGGTTACTTGGCCCTGGCGTGTATCGCCTCGTCAAGTCCTATAGCGCCCCGCCGCCAGATTTTGACGCGACGCTTGAGGCTTTGATCGGTTCGACATCGGTTCTGCCTCTGGCCACAATGCCTGCCTCCACTGCTCTTCCGGATGGGCTCGGCGGTCACATTGTGTTCACGTGCCAAATCTACAAGTTTCAATCATCAAATCAGATCTGCATAATGAACGCTGACGGCTCGGGCGTTCGTCGATTGACGACGGAAAATGATATCAATCACTACTATCCCTCCCTGGGTCCGGACGGCTCGAGCGTCGTCTACTCGCAATATCGAGAGGACAACGTCTATGAAATTTACGAGATGTCTGTCCCCGACGGCGCTGCCTCACGCCTGACCGACAAACTTGGCGTGCTGAACAGCCCCGAAATCTCCCCCGATGGAAGATCCATTGTTTTTATGCGTTGGACACCTTCGTCCGATCAATATCAGGTCTGGCTGATGGACCGCGATGGCGCCAATCCGCGGCGTGTGCTCAGCGGCGCAGGCTGGGACCCCACGTGGGCTCCCGACGGGGATCAGATTCTGTTTGCCTCCGACAGGCAAGGCTCGATACAACTGTACACGGTCGATTTGGACGGAACGGGTCTGCGGCGGGTCAGCAACCTGCCGGCCATCCGGGGACGGAGTGACTGGTCATCCCTCGGCCTGGTGACAACATACTCTGGCGAGGCCTGGCACCGGGAGATCTTCGTGATGAATAGCGATGGCTCCGACGAGCACCAGGTTTCACCGGCGGGCGGCAACAGCCAGGGACCCAGCTTCTCGCCCGACGGGGCGTGGATCGCCTTCACCGCGTACTTCGACAAGTTCAATGACATCAACGGTTGTGAGATTTACGTGATGCGCATAGATGGCACTGATCTCAGACGCCTGACTAACAACGACTATTGTGACTACCAGCCTCGCTGGGGCCGATGAGCGAACCGACGCAGCAAGAGGTGTCCAATAAGGACGCGGCCTGTGCACCAACTGCGGGGCATGAGGAAATCACGCGCCCTGGCTGGGCCTGATATCCTTCAAATTGAGCTGCAAGGTGGTTCGTCCCCGGTATTCATTCGACTCCAGCGCGTAGGCGATGTCCACTTGGTTGGGAAGGTCGTTCAGCTCCGGTCCCAACCTGAACCCGATCGCGTCAATGGACGCGCCGCGTTCGTCTTCGAGTGTCAATTTGAGATGCCGGCTCTCCGCACCCACCGCCCGTGCGGACTTCACGCGCGCTGCGCGTGAGACAAAGACCGCCTCCGGGTTTCCATAACCGGTCGGCTCCAGCTCTGCCAGTTGGCGCAGCAGGTCGAAGTTCAAAGCCGACAGGCTGATTTCCATGTCTGCGCGCAGCACGGGCCGCAGGTCGAGACTGCCCAACTGCTCTGCCGCCAGCGCCTTCAGTCGGAGCTTCAAATCCATGAGATTCTCGTTGCGCACCGTGAAGCCCGCCGCGGCGGCGTGACCACCGTGCCGCACGAGCAGGTCGCGGCACCGATCCAAGGCGTCCGTGATGTGAAACTCGGGGATGGAGCGGCACGAGCCGCGCGTCTCTTCTGATCCCTTCGCGGCCACCACAGCCGGACGATAGTGGGTCTCGGAAAGCCGCGATGCGGCCAACCCCACAATGCCTGGATTGAAGGCCTCATCGACCGCGAAGAGCAAGATCGGATCGGATTCATCGGCCGTGGCAAGACTTTCGGCTCGCTCCTGCATCTCACGAGTCAAGGTTTGCCGTTGCCTGTTCTGCGTGTCCAACTGCTGCGCAAGTTGACCGGCTTTCATGGTGTCTGTCGTGACGAGAAGCTCCAGCGCGGCGCGGGCGGTGTCCAGGCGGCCGGCTGCATTGAGCCGGGGTCCAAGCACGAACCCGATTTGGCTCGCCGTGGTTTTGGCAATTGCCAGTCCGGCGACATTTGCCAGGGAAAAGAGCCCTTGCCGCGTGGTACGCCGGATCTCCTCCAAGCCAAGGCGAACAAGCGCCCTGTTTTCGCCGAGCAGGGGAGCCAGGTCTGCAACAGTTCCAAGCGCCACCAGGTCGAGAAGCGCCTGAGTGCCCGGCAGCCACTGCCGTCTTGCTGCGAGGCCCTGCGCAATCTTATACGCGATGCCAACCCCCGCAAGGTTCTTCTCCGGATACGTGTCTTCCGGTTGTTTTGGACATATGATGGCGAAAGCGGGAGGAACCGAACCGTTCAGCGGGTGGTGATGGTCTGTGACAATCAGGTCCAACCCAATATCGCGGGCGTACGTTGCCTCGTCGGGTGACCGAATCCCACAATCGACCGTCACGACCAACGTCACGCCGTCCGCTTTGAGACTATCCAAAGCCTCGCGGTTCAATCCGTAGCCTTCCTCGAAGCGGTTCGGTATATGCGAACGGACCGTGGCTCCGAGGGATTGCAGGATTTGGACGAGCAAGGCAGTCGAGGTCACGCCATCGACGTCGTAGTCGCCGTAGATGGCAATTGTCTCCTGGTGGGTGATTGCAAAGTCGATCCGGTCGATCGTGGCTTGCATCCCTGCGAGCAGGTACGGATCCGTATCGAAGGCGACGTCGGCTTGCAGGAAGTGCGTCGCTGCCTCTGGCGTGGCTGTTCCGCGGTTGTAGAGCAGCTGCCGCAACACTGGATGGAACGATGACAGATCCCTGTCTGCATCCTTCGAGAGCGGCGGTGGCACGACCCAGTTCTTCCTCAACAGGCAGTATCTCCTATTCTTGGCGCTTTCTCAGTATAAGCGGGGAGCCCACAGCGGGGTAGGGCAGCACAGTGGATCAGGCCGTATGTCGAGAGTGACTATAATCCAGTCGGCGCCATGGCCTCCACGGCAGAGATCATTACAGCCGTGAGGCAACAGCTGCATCTGAAATGCGAAGAATTGTCGATTTCCTGTTGGTTGTCCCAATGCTGGCCGCGCTGGGATATCTCCTTTACAATGCACAGCGCGCGGGGATCCTTTTTGGCCGACCAACCCCGACTTCCATTCCCACGGCCGCGGCCACCTCTACGAGCACAGCCACACCTTCTGCCACCCCCACAGTCACATCGACGGTGATGGCGACCGTCACGCCACGCGCAACCCTCTCTCCCACACCCGGCCCAACGATTACGAGGACCCTTGTGCAGCCTGCAGTTACAGAGTGCCCGCCCGTGCCGGCCGCCATGCCTGTCGGTAGTGTCGGGCCCGGGCCCTAGGTGCGCTTCGGGCCGGCGTGTGCCCCGCGCCTTGCCCAGCTTGAATCGTTCACGGCGTTGGACGATCAGCACGCCGTATCTGCCCCCTGGCGCTTCTTCTCGTAGCGGCGCCACAGCGCTGACTCGCAACAAAATTGTGCCGTGGTGCCCGGGAAATAGAAACGCGAAGCGGTCGCTTATAATCGGCACCGATGTTTGACTTCAGAATTCACGCAACTAGCGGACGCGCCAGGGCCGGTGTTCTTACCACTCCCCATGGAGACCTGCTGACGCCGTTATTTGCGCCGGTGGGCACGCAGGCAACGGTGAAAGCCCTTACGCCCCGGCAGCTGGGGGAGATTGGAGCCTCGCTCGTTTTAGCCAATACTTATCATCTGTATCTGCGCCCCGGGGATGAGCTGGTGCGTGACATGAAGGGCCTGCACCATTTCATGGCTTGGCCGCGGCCGCTGCTCACGGACTCCGGTGGATTTCAAGTGTTTTCCCTGGCAAAGACACGGACCATTGATGACGACGGCGTGACTTTCAAGAGTCACATCGATGGCTCGACCCACAGATTGACCCCGGAGAAATCCATAGCGATCCAGGAAAACCTCGGCGCAGATATCATCATGGCTTTCGATGAGTGCTCCGATCCGAATGACCATGCACACAGCCCGATTGCGATGGAGCGAACACACGTGTGGGCAGAGAGGTGTCTTCGGGCCAAGAAGCGCACTGATCAGGCACTATTTGCGATCGTGCAAGGCGGAGTCGATCCCAACCTGCGCGCGCGATCGGCGGCTTTCGTGGCATCGCTCAACACGCCGGGCATCGCCATTGGGGGTCTGTCCGTCGGCGAGAGCAAGGCCGAGATGCGGACGATACTGGATACCGTAACCGCCTCCCTGCCGCCCGACAAGCCGCGCTACCTGATGGGCGTGGGGACGCCGGAGGATCTGATAGACGGCATCAGCCGCGGCATTGATATCTTCGATTGTGTTCTTCCGACGCGGCTGGCGCGCCACCATTCCGTGTTCTCCCCGCAGGGACGCCTGAATCTCATGAATGCACAATTCGCACACGATGAGGATCCGATCGACAGCGCCTGCGATTGCTATACATGCCAGACCTTCTCGCGCGCCTATCTGCGGCACCTGATTTCTGCAAGGGAACTCGTGGCAGGGACCCTGCTGTCCATGCACAACCTGCGCGCCCTCATCCGACTCGTGGAGGGCATCCGCGCTTCCATCCTTGATGGGACATTTGATGGCAGAGCGCCCGAGTGGTTGGCACTGTGGCAGGGCAATGCGGTTCGCGTCTAGCTCGAAGGGGTATCGGAATCTTGGGACAATTGCGGTCCGGCGATAATATTCAGTCAGAAGGAGTCATATGAATCTGTTGCACTCGCTGCTGCTGGGGGTTCTGGAAGGTCTCACTGAGTTCGTCCCCGTCTCCAGCACGGGCCACATGTTGCTTGCGCAGAGCATCCTGCGGATCCCGGCCAGCGATTCTGTGTTCGCTTTTCTGGTTCTTATCCAGCTCGGACCGTTGGCCGCGCTGCTCGTTTATTTTTGGGGTGAACTATGGTCCCTCGCCAAGTCCTTCGTGGCCAAACCGTTTTCCAGCGCCGAAAACCGACTCGCCTGGTACATAGTGATCGCCACGATACCTGCGCTCGTGGCTGGCGCGTTGCTGAAAGATGTTGTGCAGAGCCTGTTCCAGAATCCTCTCTCGGAGGCGGCGATCCGATTCTTTGCAGCCGCGATTCTTCTGGCGTTGGCCGAGTGGTTCGGCAAGCGGACGCGGTTGATCGAATCCATGTCGTGGCTCAATTCTCTGGTGATCGGTTTATTCCAGGTACTGGCGGTCTTTCCCGGATCGTCCCGATCGGGCGCCACAATCAGCGCTGGCATGCTTCGGAATTTCGATCGCCCGACGGCGACGCGATTCGCTTTCTTGCTGGCCGCCCCCGTTATGATTGCCGCGGGACTTTATGAATCATTTTCCGTGCTGAAGGGCGGACAATTCGGCGATTTGTTGATCCCATTGGTTCTGGGACTGGTGGTGGCGACCGTCACGGGCTGGATCTCGATCCGCTGGCTTCTCCGTTATGTAAGCTCTCACTCTCTTTATGCGTTTGCCGCCTACTGCGCCGCGGCCGGGATCTTGAGTCTAGTCTTGCTCCGGCTGTAGGAAGTGCGAATACCAGCGCGGCTACGGACGGGACTTTCGGTGACTTTCGCGGCGGCCGTGCTTGCCGGTTGCGTAACGCCGCGAGCCGACGTGCCGTTGGACGTGGTGAATGTGCACTCCTCATCAGCGGCGTACCCGTGGTTGGGTGATTTCTATGCTTGCGCCTCGAACACACTCGTCGTGCGGTTGTCGGATCCGGCCTCCGCCGCAATAAATGTTCGGCTTGGAGAGCCCCCGGACCTCAGCTCACCCGCGTACCAGATTGGTGTCGCCGACATAGTGGTCGTTCTCCATCCCCAGAACGGCGTCGGCGCACTTTCCGAAGATCAGGTGCAATCCGTGTTCGCGGGGCAAGTGACGAGATGGGCGGATCTGGGAGGCGCCGATCTTCCGGTTGAAGTGTGGACCTACTCGTCTGGCGCGGACATTCAGCAGTACTTCGATCGAACTGTCATGCACGGGCGGCCGGTTACCTCTCTGGCGCACCTCGCAGCGACATCCCAAGCCCTGTCGGATGCCGTCGGCTCCCTGCCGGGGTCTATCGGGGTGCTTCCGAAGCGTCTGGAGACAGGAAATACGAGGGTGGCTCTGGTTCTTCCGTCCATCCCTGTCTTGGCGATTGTTCGGACCGATCCGCAAGGCGGCCTCCGGGATCTCCTGTCTTGCGTCCAGCAGAAGGCGCCTGGCTCACACTAAGCCCACGAGCATACGGCGAGGGCGCCTTGCCATGGGGCACCGGCCCGTCTCGGAAACGTTGGCGCTCAGTGCCTGCAATCACTCGTCGCCTTCGCCACTCAGCTGCAGAATAGCCGGCCGCCGGCCTGTTGTCCGCCGTGCCGCAAGTATCCGGCAGCCTTGGCGGTCAGGCCTCCGTGGACCTCATGTGCCCTGGCAGGCCAATCCATCTTGCGGTCGTATAATTTGGCTCAATGAGAGTAGAAAAAGGGCAGCGGCGGCCTCTTTGGGTTCCATCCGCGAGCCGTAAACGGACTGCCAATATCACACGATTCATGGATCGAATCAATCGCACGCATGGGTTGAAGATCGACTCGTATGCGGAACTCTACGATTGGTCGGTGACGGAGATCAGCGACTTTTGGGCGATGATGTGGGAGTTCGCCGAGATTCGTGCCAGCACAACGTACGAAACCGTGCTCGATGACGTACATCACTTCCCGGGCGCCAAATGGTTCGCGGGCTCGAAGCTGAACTTTGCGGAAAATCTGCTGAGATACCGTGATGACCATCCGGCGCTCATTTTCCGCGGCGAAACGCGGAAGTCTGGCAGCATGACCTATGCCCAGCTCTATCAAGCTGTTTCCCGCTGCGCCGCAGCTCTACGGCGACTCGGGGTCGAACCGGGCGATCGAGTGGCAGCCTACATGCCGAATCTCATGGAGACTGCAGTTGCGATGCTGGCCACAGCAAGCATCGGCGCTGCATGGGCGTCCTGTGCGACGGATCTTGGGCCTGCGGCGGCACTTGAACGCCTCGGACAGCTGCAACCGAAGGTTCTGATCACGGCCGACGGCTACTTCTACAAGGGCAGGACCTTCGAGACGCTGCGGCACGCGGCGGATGTGGCCCGCGGAATCTCGACCCTAAGGCAGGTCGTGGTCGTTGCCTACGTGACGGAACGCCCAGCCATCGATGCCATACCTCGGGCCGTTCACTGGAGCGACTTCCTGGCCGGGCATAGTGTCGGGGAAATCGACTTCGAGCAGCTCCCGTTCGATCAGCCGCTGTACATCATGTTTTCTTCCGGCACCACGGGCAAACCCAAGTGCATGGTGCAGGGCGCTGGTGGCGTTTTGATCAACCATCTGAAGGAGCTCATTCTGCACACTGACCTCCGCAGGGAAGACCGCATCCTGTACATTACCTCGTGCAGCTGGATGATGTGGAATTGGCTGCTCAGCTCTTTGGCGGTGGGGGCCACGGTCGTGCTCTACGATGGCAATCCGAACTATCCGGATGCAAGCGCGATGTGGAATATCGTCGAGGAGGAACGTCTGACAGTATTCGGCTGCAGCGCGAGTTACCTGTTGTACTTGAAGCGCAGCGGCTTCTCCCCGCGCAGGGACTTCGATCTGTCTTCGCTTCGGGAGATATCTCAAACGGGGTCACCGCTTTCCGTGGAAGGTTTTGAGTACGTCTATAGAGAGATCAAGCAAGACCTGCACCTGAATTCCATCTCCGGCGGGACCGACATCAACGGATGTTTTGCCGCGGGCAGTCCCATCCAACCTGTCTACGCGGGCGAACTTCAAGGACCCGCGCTGGGGATGTCCATCAAGGCCTACGACGAATCGGGTCGCTCTGTATCGGATCGCCAGGGTGAACTGGTGTGCGAAGCCCCGGCGCCCTCCATGCCGCTGTATTTCTGGAACGATGACGACGGCTCAAGATACAAGGGTGCGTATTTTGAGCAATACCCCGGTTGCTGGAGGCACGGCGACTATGTCCTCTTCCACTCTGACACCGGCGGAGTGACCTTCTACGGCCGCTCAGATGCCGTCCTGAAACCGTCCGGGGTGCGAATAGGCACGGCGGAAATCTATGCCCAGATCGACAAGCTTGAAGCGATCGCCGACAGCCTGGCGGTTGGCCAACAGTGGCACGACGATCAGCGTGTGATCCTCTTTGTCAAGCTTGCTCCCGGCGCCACCCTGACTGACGACCTAAGGGCTGAAATTCGAAAGACACTCCGCGAGAACGCATCGCCTCGGCACGTACCGGCCCTCATACTGGAAACGCCCGACATACCATACACTCTCAACCTGAAGAAGGTTGAGAGCGCCGTTGGCAACATTATGAACGGCCGCCCGGTGTCGAATAGGGAGGCTTTGGTCAACCCCGATTCGCTGGATTACTATTACGGGATTGCCAAGCAGTTGTTGAGCGCGGTGGCATAGGCTCTGTGTGACGGCAGCGCTCCGCCCAGGCTGGCCAGGGCCAGGATGAGATGCGGAGCGCATATCCGCTTGCTGGATGGCCGCATGGTTCCTTCGCGACAAGAAGGGATTACGTTACATCGCCAGGGTCCAGCTTTTTGCCGTTGGGTTGCTCCTCGGCCTCGCACCCAATGCCGCCTGGCAAGCCGTCCCAATGGGCTCCGCGTGGGCGTGAACTCATGGCCAGAGAAATGGTCCGGCTTGCGTGTAGGCAACGTTGCATGGGCATTCATGATGACATTTTCGTGACCCCGGAATCCGCCTGCATTTGCGCTCATACTGTCCTACCGTGTGCTGGATCCAGCGGTACTGATTTTGGGGAGCTGGGAGTTCTCGCGTGAGAAGCTGCCTGCCGTATGTCGTAATTTCCCTGCTTATTGCCGGCTGCGGTCCGGCTCCCACCGACATCCCGGTCACGCTCACGGCGCCGGCACCCACCCCCACGCTTGCGCCCGTGGACTTGGTGCCGCCCCCGCAGATCGGGGCAACATTCCTCTATGCCGACGGGACCACGTTGGTGGCTGTGCCCCACGGCGCGTTCGTCATGGGACACGGAACAGCCGACAATCCTGAGCACACCGTGATCCTTAGCGACTATTGGATCTACAGTACCGAGGTGACAAATCACCAATATGCGATGTGCGTGGCACAAGGACGCTGCGCGGCCCCCGACGCCGCTGATGACCCAGGCGTGCTGGAGTACGGCGACCAGAATCGGCCGGTTACCGGCGTCACCTACGATCAAGCCCGGGAATACTGCAACTACGTAAATGCAGATCTCCCGACTGAAGCTCAGTGGGAGAAGGCGGCTCGCGGTCCGGAGGCGAATCTCTATCCGTGGGGATCGGAAGCCCCATCATGTGATCTTCTGAACTTCGGCGAATGCTCGAAACTGTCGAGCGACGTAACCAGCCATCCCAAGGGCGCAAGTGCTTTCGGTGCCCTGGATATGGCGGGGAATGTTTACGAATGGGTTGCCGATTGGTACGACCCCGTGTACTACGAGGGCTCTCCCGCTGGCGATCCACCTGGCCCGTCGACCGGCCGCGCCCGAGTCATCAGATCATCTGCTTTTCGAAGCACCGCCAACCAATCGCTTTCGTACGCGAGATCCTACAGTGCACCAGCCGATCATCGTCCCGATCTGGGTTTTCGGTGTGTGGTCAAAGATCCGGGTTACTTTGCGCCAGCTTGCCGATTAGCGCCAGTACTTGAGAGCCAGGATCTGGCATCGGTGGTGCAGGACTGCCCGGAGATTTCGATAGACGTGCAAACCACTGCCTGCCGCTACGGAGGCGGGGCGGTCGTCACATTCAAGGATGACCATTCGGAGGATCCGAACGCCTCATTTGGGGGGATTGTGGGCTGCACGCTTCTTTCGGGCCAACCTGGTTCATACCCCCTGAGCTACGAATGCAAGCGCGCTTCAACAGCCGTCATGGGCTCGAGTTGCACTTTTTCCGGACTTACCGCATTCGCGTGCGGCTCGCACTACGCACCGGACGCTGCCTCTGCGAGCTGCCGCTGGGACGGCGCCCTCACGGTCGGCATCGACTGCCCAACGGGAGAGTTCTACGATCCGGTCAGCCATTGCTGCGCCGTGTCGACGGGAGATCTTGGAGATTATCCGGCATGTCCTCCCGGGACGGATTTCACGAAGACGGGCCCGGGGGCTTACGCATGCTTCCCGGCCGGCAGCGCCGGTCATGTGCCATCCCAGAGCCAAGGCATCAACCCTCCCGTCTGCCCAGGCGCGTGTCAGCTTTCCGTGGATCAGTGCAGCGTCCGGAACCTGGTTTTCTGTCCAAACACTTGCGCGTGCCTTTCCGTGGGCGTCAAGTGCCCAACCCACTAGCCTAATAAGAAGAGCTCAACCGACGCCACGCGACGCACATGAAGGCCCTTCTCGCCCCCTTTTTGCGGCAAGGTATAATCTTCTTCCATGGGAGATCTGCAATGAACCGTTTGGCCTGGCTGGTTTTGTCCGGGGCGCTGCTGTTGGCATCGTGCGCGCCGGCGATCACTCCGACGCCCCCTCCGACGGCGGTTCCGGCAACTTCGACCGCGCAACCGACGGCTGTACCCGCAGCCACGGAGGCTCCGACCCTCGCTGCCGCTGCCCTCGCCGGACCGCAATCCGGAAGCTCGATGACCTGGCTGGACGGCGTGGACATGGTCTACGTGCCGGCAGGGGACTTCATCATGGGCACCGGGGTAGGCAGCACCCCGGAAAAGACGATCTATCTGGATGGCTACTGGATCTACTCAACAGATGTTACCAACAAGATGTACGCGCAGTGTGTCACCACCGGCAATTGCGCCCCGCCGGCTCAGGAGGTCGGGGCACCGGTCTATACAAATCCTCAATACGGTGATTACCCTGTCGTTGGAGTCACTTGGGACATGGCGGCCAACTATTGTGATTGGGCGCAGGCAGGACTGCCGACGGAGGCCCAATGGGAGAAGGCGGCCCGTGGGGAGGCAGGCAATGTCTTTCCGTGGGGGATAAATCCGCCCAGCTGCAGTCTGCTGAACTACAAAGGCTGTCTCGGACATACAAGTGGCGCCATAGACTACCCTGACGGGCGCAGTTTCTACGGCGCCTTTGACATGGCCGGCAACGTCTTCCAGTGGGTAAGCGACTTCTACGACGAGCACGCCTACGACAGCATGCCATCCCGCAATCCTACGGGGCCTGCCTCTGGCAGCCAACACGTGGTTCGCGGTTCGAGTTTTGAGACCGCCGAGGCCTCCCTGCTGCCTTCCGGAGTGCGGCATCCTGCGGCTGCAGACTACCACAACGCCGACCTTGGCTTCCGATGTGCCGTTCAGGAACCCAAGGCACTGGCACCGTTCTGTCAGCTGAGCTCGTACATCCCGACGGGTGCGGGGCCATCGGGCAGCACTTGCGAAGTGCCGCAGACCGGCGTGCAGCGCAATTATTGCTCCGCGCAGGTCGGCTACGCCACGATCACCATTCCTGCTGGCGCGTCCTACAGAATCACCACCAAGGGATACAAGTGCAGCGATGCTGTCGTCAACGGTGAGCGCTTGCTGACATGCAGTGGCCCGGATAGTTCCTCAGGCCAGGTGACGGTCTGCAATACCGCCTGCGGCGGCGCCCCGAGTGAGACGGGTGCTCCAATCACTTGCGATCCTGGCTACAGCCTCGACGCATCCTCCCTGGCGTGCAATTACGCGCCTGTCAGCGCCCAGCCGGCGGTCTCAGGTTGCCCTGTGGGATACAACCTGATCGATCGGGGCGCCCAGAAGATCTGCGCCATTGGACGGAATCAGAATGGTGAGTGCCCGGTGGGCACGTACTTCGACGGACAGTATGGCGCCTGCGTCTCGCCCACCGCGGGGGCCGATGTTCCTTATGGCATCGATGATCCCGCCCGCGCCGATCAGGCCTACCAAGGATGCGCTGCAGGCTACAGCTACGATTCGCAGTACCAGTGCTGTCAGGCCAACGCGGGAGGCGCCTATCCCGGTTGTGCTGTCGGGTTCACGTTCGATTCGACAAAGCACGCGTGCGTCCCCCAGCAAGTCAGTGTCAGCGGCCCGGGTTGCGTCTCGGTTGCGCTCAATATTGCTCGCTGCACCCAGATCACTGACGTGTGCGAAGGTATCACATATGAGGGGACGTGCCTGCGAAATCCGGCTTGCTCGTGGGACGACCGGAAGGGCGTCTGCAGCCTGCAGAAGCCGACCCCCTAGAGGCGTTTGGCTATTGATTTTCCAGATGTTGGCTGATTAGCTGACAACCGGCGGCCGCCGCGTTCCCCAGTCAGTCTCCCGCTCGTACGCTCTGGCTGCGCGCAGCAGCGCGGCCTCATTCCAGGCGCCTGCCACGAATTGGAGTCCGATGGGGAGGCCTTGCTTGTCGAAGCCGCCGGGCAATGACACCGCCGGCAGGCCTGCGAGATTGAAGGGCGAGGTGAAGCGGGTCAGCTGTCTGGCTTTCTCCAGCGCATCTCCACCCGCGATCGGGGGCGCTATCGTCGGTGTCGTGGGCAGAAGCAGGATCTCGTAGTCCTCGAAGAATCCGGAAAGCCGTCGCTTGAGTTCCGTTTGGGTACGACGGGCAAGCACGTAGTCTGAGACCGGCAAATCGCGGCCGTTTTCCAGTCGCTGTCGGACATCCGACACCAAACCAATCCGGATGCTCAGCCAGCCGTGCTCGGTGGAAGGCCGCGCCGTCTGCCTGCGTCATGAGGCTATTGGCAATGGCGGCCTGGTGCAGGAACGATACATCCACAGGACGTACCTGTGCCCCAAGCGTTGCCATTACGTCTGCGCCGATGGCCAGCGCGTTTCGCACTTCGGCGTCGGCCTGTTCGACGTATTCTCCTACTCCGATGGCGATCCGCCAGCCGGCGATCCCCTCCTCAAGATGCACTTGAAAATCATCGACAGGCGCATCCACGGAGCCGGGGTCATCCGGATCGTATGACGCCATCACCTGCAGCATCAACGCCGCGTCCGCAACGCTTCGAGTCAGGGGCCCGGCGTGGTCCAGGTTCCACGAAAGCGGAAACACGCCGCGAAGGCTTACTCTGCCATAAGTCGGTTTGAGGCCGACCACGCCGCAAAGGGAAGCAGGGATACGGATGGAGCCACCGGTGTCTGTGCCCAGGGCGGCCAGGGCCATGCCGGTGGCGACAGCCACTGCAGAGCCTCCTGAGGAGCCGCCCGGAGTGCGGCTGTCGTCCCATGGATTCAGGCAGGATCCAAAATGCGGGTTCGCGGATGTAACCCCCAAGGCGATCTCGTGAGTGTTCGTCTTGCCGATGATGAAAGCACCCGCCTGTTTCAGTCTGCCCACCACGGCTGCATCACTCGTCGGCACCCGTTCCTTGAAGAATAGCGAGCCCGCCGTTGTGCGAACGTTCGCCGTGTCAAAGAGGTCTTTAACTGCGACCGGAATGCCGCCAAGTGGTTTGGTATCGCCGACTGGTTCTTCTTTTCCACGTGCATGGTCCCCGTTACCGGGGAGCTGCCCCACCGTGATAAAAGCATTGAGTCGCGGAATTCAGTCGCTCAATCTGTTGCAGACACGCCCGCTGAAGTTCAGGCGGTGTCAGTTTCCCGGTGTCGATCTGCCGCAGCGCCTCTTTGAGGGTTAGGAAATTTGGACCGCCCATCCACTCCATTATAATGCTCGCTCATGCACAGTGAGTTCATTGCAGGACCATCGGTTTCGCATCTATCTTCTGGTTTTGTCAGTCGTCGCGACTGGTTTCATAGTTCTCGCAACCTCGAAGTACGGGGCCGGTGTTTCGTCCGACGCGGCTCGAAACCTCTCCACTGCCAACAGCCTGCTCGCTGGCAAGGGCTTCGTCGACATGATTGGCCAGCCCTTCATTCTGTGGCCGCCACTGTACCCAATGCTGTTGGCTGCCCTGAGCTGGGCCACAAAATGGAGCACCTTTCAAGCTGCCTGGTATCTGAATCTGCTGTTGTACCCGCTCAACATCTGGCTTTCGGGCTGGCTGCTCTACCTGATCTTTCGGGATGCGCCTGCTTACGCTGCAGCCGGAGCGCTGATTATCACCCTCTCGCGCTCCATGCTGCGAATCCACGCCAACGTCGCATCCGAACCGCTCTTTGAAACTCTGATCTTGTTCTTTGTCCTGACCGCGGCCGAGTACCTGCAGAGTTCTGCGACCAGATCCCTTTGGTCAATGTGCATTCTGGCCGGCCTTGCGGCGCTGCAACGCTATCCCGGCATCGTGCTGGTGGCCGTTGCTCTGGCCGTGATCTTCTACCGCGACAGACAATTCGCTATTCGGCGCGCAACTCTGCCCCTTCTGGTTTCCGTTCTGCCCATATCTGCCTGGATCGGCCTGCACAATCTTCCAGTGAGTGGCACCCTGTTCGGCCCCCGAGAACTCGGCGCAATGCTGCCCATGCAGAACATCGGTTTGTCGCTCACCAAGATCATGTGGTGGTTCGTGCCGCGCTTTGGCATACTGGACTGGCTGGTCTTGCGGCCATGGATTTCTGTGGGTGCTCTTCTTGTGCTCCTGGCGGCGAGCAGCAGCAAGCGTGAACGAGGCACCTGGCTGGCAGCAATGGCCGGCGATTATGTATGGCCCGGCGTCCTCTTCACGGCCGTCTACTTCCTGCTTCTGGCTTTCACGGTCGTTACTGCTGACCACCTGGATTTGACGTCCGATCGGTATTATGTGGTCCTTCTTCCCTTTGTCGTCGCTTTCATCTTGCTGACCTTGCGCACCTTTGTCGTTGATCGGGCCAGGGCGGGCACGGCGCACAGTCGCTACGTTTTTGTGGCCCTCTTCGCGATTTGGATGCTGTATCCCATCTATGGCATGCAGTCATACCTACGGCAGGCCCTAATCCAGGGTGAGCCCACCAACTACAACATCGCGAACTCGGCGAATTTCAGGGAAATGAGCGTTGTCCGAGCTGCCGCGCCGATCCTGGCCACAGCCCCCCAAGCCCTCGTCTACAGCAATTACGTGAACATCGTCTGGTTCATCTACGGCCATCCTGTTGCCGCCCTTCCTTTTGAGGATGCGTCCCTCTCCAGGGATCAGAGGCTGGCAGCTCTGCGAAGCAACTATCCCGGCTGGCCTCCTCAACCGGGATACATCATCTGGTTCACTCCCAATCAATATCATCACATCGCTGCGCCCGACGAGTTACAAACGCTAGCCGACATGAAGCTGCTCTATCAGGACAAGACGGGGCAGATCTATTGGGTGAGTTCCCCGGCTCCATAGTCTACACTTGAGATCTTGTGCACTGCGTTTGTCGAGCGGTGCTAAAGTCTGTTCGCCTGGAATTCTGGCTTCCGCCGCGCCCGACGGCGACCTGCGCTCACCGAGCCGCTCTTTTTTCGTTCAAACTGTGAGACTCGCCACATTTGTAGGCATGGATACATCCTGGACTAGTGAGCAACAGGGGCGTGGATTCTGAACTTCACCAAATCAATTGTGGGAATCGAATTGAGGGCTGTCATTAGGACAATTGGCCCATTTGCTTTAGCGCGGTTGACTGTTATGAAGGTTCCTCGTAGTCAACCATGCGTGCCAAGGAGGTTCAGAATGCATAGAAAACCGATCTTGCTGGTCGCCTTAACGGCCCTGATCGTCGTCGCTGGGGTGTCGTGCTCGACGGCCGGCACGGATTCGGCCCCGCCCGCCGACGGTTCGCTTAACCAACCGTTAGCGACCGTGCAGCCTGTGGCCGCTACGCAGCCAGCGGCGGCGGGAGAGGCTGCTAGTGGAGCGAGCGCTCAACCGACCGCCGCTGCCGCCTTGGCGCCGATTTGCCAGGGCGCCAACACGTGTGAGGCGCCCACAGCCGAGCAGCATGAGATAGGCTGCGTCGACAAGGTCCCGTATACGAATGTCCTTGTGCCGGCAGACACGGAGTATCAGGTCCTCGACAAGTCCGGGAATTTCGACTGTTCGGACAGCGGCACCGTTGTAGACGGCAAAACCGTACTGACCTGCCATGGCAAACAGCTATTCAGCTTCGATGTGAAGTTGAGCGGTGCGTCCTGCGGCGGGGGTGCAACTCTGGATACCGGAACGAGCCAGTGTCAAGACGGGTACGGCTATGATAGCGGCCAGCAATGTTGTGCTCCCGTGACGGCCATTCCCCGGTTCCGCCACCATCCAAGTCAATCTGGGCGGATGCCCGTTGCCGCGACCAGCGCCGGGCGGCTGATGATCTGACGGCCAAATGGATGCAGCCCCCGCGGTTCCGCGGGGGCTGCGGTTTTTCGGTGTTGACCAAGGCTCCTAGAACAGCCCGACTACCTTTCCGGTTTTGAGGTCTAGGTCGACATCATAGAAGACTGGCCTCGTGGGCAGGCCGGGCATGGTGCTCATCTTGCCCAGCAGTGGGTAAATGAAGCCTGCGCCGACGGACGCCCGCACCTCACGCACGCTCATACGGAAGCCGACGGGTGCACCCTTTATGGCCGCCTCGCCAGTGAAAGACAGGTGGGTCTTTGCCATGCAAATAGGCAGCTTGTCGAAGCCCAGCCGCGTGTATCGGGCGATTTGTTCTTCGGCCTCAGGGCTGTAGTCGACTCCGTCGGCGCGATAGATCTCACGCGCAATCGTCTCGATCTTCTCTTTGATGGGGCGTTCGACATCATACAGGAACTTGAAGTCTGTTGGCTTCTCGGCCGCCCTGATGACCGCTTCGGCAAGTTTGACGGAGCCCGCGCCGCCGTCTGCCCAGTGCGTGGAAACCACCGCGTCCATTGCTCCAAATCCCAGCGCGGCCTTCCGAATGAGTTCCACCTCTGCGGGCGTATCGGCCGAAAAAGAATTGACGGCCACGACCACATTGACGCCGTACTTCAAGGCGTTCTGAACATGCCGCTGCAAGTTCGGTAGCCCCTTCCGAAGCAGGTCCAGGTTCTCCTCGGTGTATTCCGCCGCGAGCGGCTTGCCGGCGACGACCTTCGGGCCGCCTCCGTGCATCTTGAGGGCCCGGACCGTGGCGACCAGGACCACCACCTGTGGGATGAGCCCGCTGAATCGACACTTGATATCGAAGAACTTCTCCATGCCGATATCGGCGCCGAAACCCGATTCCGTGATGACGTAGTCTGCCAGCTTGAGGGCGATTTTATCGGCGAGGATCGAGCTGTTCCCATGTGCGATGTTGGCGAAGGGGCCGGCATGCACAAAAGCCGGGGTGCCCTCGAGCGTTTGCATCAGATTCGGCTTGATAGCGTCTTTCATCAGCACGGTGAGCGCGCCTGCCACACCGAGATCCTCCGCCGTCACGGCTTCGCCTCGCTTGTTCGTGGCCACGACCATTGCCCCGAGACGTTCGCGCATGTCCTCGAGACCGGTGGTTAGTGCCAGGATTGCCATGATCTCGCTCGCCACGGTGATGTCGTAGCCGGATCGATGTGCAAACCCTTCTTCGTTCGGTCCCAAACCGACTTCGATTTCTCGCAGCATTCGGTCGTTGACATCGATCACGCGTCTCCATGTGACGGTCGCCGGATCAATGTCGAGCCGTGCGAATCTGCTCCGCTCTTCGGGTGTGAGGGTCTCAGGATCGGTCTTCGTGATTCCCAGCCTCTTGAGTCGGCGCAACATCGTCGGCGAGAATGTTCGCCGTCCGTGTTTGTCCGGAGGACAAAGCGCATCGAAGAGTTTTTGGTCGTCCTGCTTGGCCTCGTGGAACATCCGCGTGTCAAGAGCGGCGGCGCACAGATTATGCGCCGCCGTGATTGCATGGATGTCCCCCGTGAGATGCAGGTTGAAGTCCTCCATCGGGATGATCTGCGAATATCCGCCGCCGGCCGCGCCCCCCTTGATGCCAAAAGTCGGTCCCTGTGAGGGTTGACGTATGGCGGTCATGACTTTCTTCCCCAGATGAGCTCCGAGGGCCTGCGAAAGACCAACGGTGGTCGTCGTTTTGCCCTCTCCCAAGGGGGTGGGTGTGATGGCCGTAACATCGACGTACTTCCCATTGGGACGGTTCTTGAGGCGTTCGAGTATTTCGAGCTTTACTTTGGCCTTATACGGCCCGTACAATTCCAGTTCGTTCGGCCGAATGCCCAGTTCCTCAGCGACCTGCAGGATGGGCTTGAGCTTCGCCTCTTGCGCGATCTCAATGTCGGACGGCACAGGCCGTCGCAATTTCAGCCGCGAAACCACAAATGGGTGACCGGGCCGTCTCCCGCTGGATGATCGGGCGGGGCGGGCACGCCGAACTGTCGTCTTCCTGGAAACGGCGGTCCGGGGTGACTTTCTCGCCGAAGTCTTCTTGGATGTCTTGGTTCTGGCTGCCATGTTTTCTCCTTTCGGGTGATTCTAGCCCATTATCGAAAAATTTCACAAGTTTGGCAATGGCATTCTGTCCGCCGCTTTCGGTACTTTAGTCACTCGCGATCACTGTCCCCGGTGTGGTCCCGCCGAGCGCCGCCCTGAGGTTGCCTTCCAACTCCCCGGACAGAATCTGGACCGTAAGGTCGGGCACTGCCTGCACGACCGCCAACATTTTCTGGACCTTGTCCTTCATACCGCCCGTGACGTCCGTCCCCTGCGAGGCACCGATGCTGGCTGCGATGGATTCAAAGGTTGAAGGCGTGATCCGGCCCATCAGCGTGGCCCGTTTCGGGTAGTCGGCCCACACGCCGGCCTCGATTCCCACCAGGAGGATCCGGTTGGGCCGCAGCCTGGAGGCCAGATACATCATTAGTGCTTCGGTGGACAGCACAGCGCTGCCTTCCACCGTGTCGAAAACGATATCCCCAAAGATCACAGGCAATAGCCCGGCCTCCATCGCGGCGTGCAGCGACCCGAGGTGCCACTGTACGATGGCGCCGGAAGAGGCTTGGACCGTGGCAGACGGGGCCAGCGAAATGGACGGAACTCCGGCGGCATGCAATGCCTCCATGACGTGGCGATTGAGTTCTGAGGCCCTGTACCAGACCTCGGAATACCCGGCCCAGTATGGGTCGTCGCCGTGGGGGTCCGCCTTCCGAGAGCGGTTTGCCAGGGCAGGCGCCAAGTGATCTTGGACGGCATAGTGTCCGAACGATCCTGAGCCGTGTCCCAGGACGAGGCGAAGATCAGGCAGATCGGTCAGGGCGGTGCGGATTTCCGCGGCTAGGCGGGCCAGCCGATCCAAGCGGACCGTATACCGTTGGTTCTTGTCGGTGATGAGGGACCCCCCTAGTTTCAGAAAGACGAGCTCGCGCACGTCCCAAATTGTACCTTGACGCCCGCTGAGCGGCAAAGCAGCCCGGTTCGCGGGTTGTCTTGAGCTGCCGAATCCGCCTTTTCAGGGAGCCGCGGTGGACGCAGTATAATGCCGCGCATGGATCTGCAATCCGGCACGATCGCGCTCGTAGCGCTGTGCGCAGTTCTCGCCGTGATTGCAGTGCGCAGCGGACTGCGGACGATCAGGTCGGCCCGCAAGATGACGTTCTATCACCTTCGACGACAGCGGGAGGCCTCCGGGTGGCGGCGGCTCGGCGCGGGATTGCTGTTGCTGCTTGTGGGCGCTGCTCTTCCGTTGTACGGATTGCCCGTGGCGTATCAATACTTTCCCCCTTCGCCTACCCCATCTCTGACGCCGACCATTACGCTCGTCCCGACTATTACGCTTACCCCTTCAATAACGCTGAGCCCGACCATTACGGACACGCCGGTCGTCTCCGATACGCCCACCGCCTCTTCGACGCCGCACATTCCGGCTGCCGTCCTGGCTCGCTTCAGCAGCTCGGTAACGCCGAATCCAGATGTTGCGTTCTCGCCTCTGGAGTTCACAACGGCGGGCAGCAGCTACCCTGTCGAGAATCCGGAAACGTCTTTTCAGAATCCAGTTGGGCACTTGTTCGGCGTGTTCACATATGATGGCATGCTGCCTGGTGTCCAGTGGACCAACCTGTGGCTGCGTGACGGCACGTTGGTCTTCGCCGATAGCAGTCCGTGGGACGGAGCCACCGGCGGATCCGGTTTTGTTGATTGGGATCCGGCACCGGATCAATGGCAGCCGGGCGTATATGAAGTTCAAATTTTCGTGGGCGAACAATACGTTGGTAATGGCCGCTTCCTGGTGCAAGGGAATCCTCCGACGGTTTCTCCAAGCGAAACCCCGACCTTCACGCTCTCTCCAGAGGCGACGCCGTCTGCCACGCGGACGGCTTCAGGCACTCCTACTCTGTTTGTGTCAGGTACGCCGTGACGACCAAGGCGTTTCAAGATTTCTATCCGGATCACATGGCGCATTGCTACGGATGCGGGCGCCTCAATGACGAGGGATACCACATTCAGAGCTACTGGGATGGCGACCAGTCAGTGTGTCATTTCATGCCCGAACCGAAGTACATTTCGGTCCCCGGATACGTGTACGGAGGTCTGCTCGCCTCCCTGATGGATTGCCACGGCACCGGAACCGCCGCGGCGGCTGGCTACCGCGCCCAGGGACGGACCATGGATTCAGAACCGGCCCTGCGCTACCTGACAGCCGCATTGCACGTCGAGTATTTGAAACCCACGCCGCTCGGTGTCCTGCTCGAGGTACGAGGCCGCGTGAAGGAGCTCCGCGGGAGAAAGGTTGTTATCGAAGAGTGGATTTCTGCGGCCGACCAGGTTACGGTGCGCGGCGAACTCGTCGCCGTGCAAGTGCCCGACAGTCTCGTGCAGGAGCTATTGGAGAAGCCAGGCGCGCCGTGATTCAGGCGGCGCCGCGTCAGGGCTTGGATTAGCTGCTAAAGTACTCTCGCATCGGGGCAAAGTAGGATTCTTCCCAACCTGATTCGTAGCTTTCTGCCTGCCCAGCCGGGATGTCAGAATGGGTCAGCGTCAGCATTGCCCCGCCTTCGGCAGGCTCAATCACCACCTCGATTCGTGAGTCCGGATCCGTCTCGGCGAACTCGCTCGTCCTCCAGGCCTGCACAATGCGGGAGTACGGCCGCAACTCAAGCGTCTTGCCAGTAATATAGCCGTCCCAGGCGATGAAAGTGCCGCCGACTCGCGGCTCCACCTTGGCGGGGCTTCCGGTCATGGCAGCATGGCCCTCAGTGGACAGCCATGCCCGAAACACCTTCTCCGGCTCGGTGGGCAGCATCGTGTGGACGGTAAACTTGGTTTTCATAGCTTGTGCTCCCTTTTTGGGCTGTGGACACGGCGCGTGGCCGGCACGCCGGTGCGTGTCGGGGCGCCAAATGGATCCTGGCGACCAATGCCACGCCCCCCACGCATTTTCGAGCAGCCGCGGACGAATGACTCCAAGCGCCTAACTTCTCCGGACTAGCGGCCCTGGCGTTCAAAACGCTGAACGATCCGTGTAATCAGTTCTTCTCTGTTGAGTTCTGCGTGCCGGCGGGCTTCGTTGGCAATGATGGCCTCGGCGACCTTGTAGCTGCCGTCCAGCTTGCCCAACAGGCGTTGGTACTTGGCTGCCTCAGTGCGGGATGCAGGAGCAGGTGGACCGTCGTCTTGTTTTGGTGCCGGTGGCCGCGAGCGCAGGCGGCTTGAAGGTCCGGTGCCAAGCAGATCCTGCTCTGGCTGAACACCCAGGAGTTCTTCGATTTTCAGAACCGCCTGCTCCAGGTTCTCCACCTCGGAAGAGCGGACTTCATTGCGGTAATAGACATCCAGCGCATTTCCAAGTTGTGCCCATATGTCGCGTAACAAGCATTCAATCAGTACGGACTTCTCCGTGTAGCGCTGTTGATTAGCTTGATGGCTTGATATTGGAACCTCCTGGATCAGTTGCAGCTTGCCATCCAGGAGCGCATCTTCCTGCACATTCTTCAGAGCTGAAGATTCGGAGCGCTCGGCGTTCTCGCGATTGATGCGCCAGGCCTCCAAGTGTTTTTCCTTGACAGCCTCTCCGCTGGCCTCTTCAGGGATCTTCCAGGTGCCGACACCAATCCAGTGCAGCTCCAAACCCAATTGCTGAGCCCGCGTCGAGAACTCGCTCCCGTATTTCTTGAATTTTGCACTCAGATCAGTCCGCGGCCGCATGTTGGCCTGAGAGCCTGGCTGTGTCGCACCGATCCCGGCGGGGTCGCTTGACACTTGGATGCTTCGGGCCAGGATCGTGTCCTCGCGGTACTCAGCTGTTTCGACCTCCTGGGCTCCGACGCCTGAAAGAAAGTCGGTAAGTCGAATTCTAACTCATGAACTCGCGCAGGGAGCTGCGGATGAGATGTTGCATCGCGGCCGCCCATTCCTCGGGAACGCCGGATGCATGCTCGCCACTTGAGAGAACCGGGACGGCTTGGCCATAGATCAAATTCTCCAAGTCCTGTGGCCGAAGCGCGAAACCGGGCCGGTTCGGGGAGTCGGCCGCGGTCGCGTTGGGATCACGGCGGACGCTGAACACGCCGCGCACGTCAACCACGCTCACCGGCATGCCGTCCAGGCTCCGGCCCACAACGGTCATGGGCTCGCCTCCCGCGCTTCCGATGTACTGATCGCGCAAATCAACAACCGGCTCCCGAATCCGTTCGAAGCCGTCCACCAGGGTCGCGCCGCCTGCCTGATCGGAAGAGTGCCGGCCCTGCGCAGGAGGCCCGACGACGTGGGGCGTGCCATCGGCCCGCTCGAATACTGCCGCCGTATCGGCGTCTGCATAGACGCGGCCGGGACCCCCGATCAGAAACATGGGCGAGGCTCTGTCACCGTCGGCGACTTGGCCTTCGCGAAGGTGTAGGGTTTCGCTTGGATCACCCGCGGCCACTCGCCTGATAAAAGACCAGCCAGCGCCAGCGTCTCTGAGTTCGAACACATCCGCCAAAAGTTCACCGGCTGCCCGCAGGCCAATCGACGCGGCGATGGCCATGACGAAGATGATTTGAACGGCGTAGAATGGCGCCTGCGACGACAGCCCTAACACACGGCCGTCCGCTGCAGATGCAAACAGGAGCCCATGTGCAAGCCAGATGTGTGCGCCCACGCCAAGGCCCCACAACACGACAAGCAGCACAGCTACCCACAAAACTCGACGTTGGCCGCCGCGGATCGACAGATCAAAGAACCGATCCAGTTGATACGTGGCCCAGCGATCCGTCAACGACCCAAGTCGTCGGAGTTCGAATTGGAAGTCAGAAGACGGCCTCACCGGGCGGCTGCCATCCCTATTCATGGTCGCCGGTCTCGACCCATCTCAGAACCTGGGAAAGCGATTCTAGCTCGCTGCTCCCCCGTCCGCTCAGGCGCTCGTCCGTGAGGATGTCATCCTCCGTGCAACGTAGCAGCGTCCGAACCGCCGCCGGTATCGTTTCCGGTTGTTCCCGTCTGACCGCCTCTGCCAGCGCCGCCGCGTGTTCGAGCAGCGCCTTCTGCCTGCCTGTATGGGTCGCCAGCAGCTCCAGTTGTTCTATATGCTTCCGCTCGTTTCTGGCAGTTGCCAGCCAGGCCGTGCTCCAGTGCTGCACGATCTGAGACTCGACGGCAGGATCAAAGCGAATGCGGCCGATACTCACGTCCAGTACGGCGACCCCCCGTTCTTTGAGTCTCTTGAATTCTTCGCTTGGTACGTGTCCCTTAATCAGCCTGCCGCAGTCATCCAGAATTGGCACCACAGCCTTGGTCATGCGTTCCCTCATCATCTGTCCAACAATCTCGAGGGCTGTGTAGTTTCGATTGGATTGTATGCGGTCGCTCAACTCCGCGGCGCGGACGAACGGCCCGGGCGGCGGTACCTCTTCGTTGATCCCGCGATCTGCGAGCCAGCGTTCAACTCGGTCGTTTATGCGGCCCACAAATCGGGCTGCCGGGCCTGCGTTGGTTGGCCGGCCGAGTGCTACTGCGGCTTCGGAGGCAGGGGCTTGCGGTTGCAAGAAAGCGGGCAAACCCGGGAAGCTGGGCTTGAAGAGCTCATCAAGCGTGAATTTTCCCAGATACTCTCGCCAAAGATCAACAGCTATCAGGGTCGGAAGCTGATTCCAAGCGACGTGATGGAGGTTCTCGCCGCTGGAGCCCGCGCTCACGCCCTCGCCGCGCGCTGCGCGCAGCACCAATTCTTCGCTAAATCCAAATCGCGATCCTGGAGCGCCCGAACGGGCGGGCATGGCGTCCAGCTTGAAGACGACCTGGATCTCCGGAATCACTTCGTTCCCGTCTCGCGTGCGGGCGGTGACCGACATCCGCTGGTCTTGTGTCACGTCGTTGCGGCCGCGATTCTCCGGCAGGGCATCCTCTTGCGGCCGTGCGAAAATCTGCTCGTCGACCGCTGGACCCAGCGTGGAGCTCTGCTTGTGCAGGCTGAACGTGCTGGCAATCTTCTCGTGCGCGCCGATAAGATGGACACCCGGCCCCAGTGCGCGGCCCCGGCCGCTTTCCGAGCGCGTGACGACGGCGCTGGCCGAATCCAACCAAAGCAACCCAGGCCCGGGCTTGGATCTTTCGCCGCGCCGCTCTACAAGGCGGCCATCCTTGACAAAGATAGCCGCCCCGTGCGCTCCCAGCAAATGGAGAAGCAGGCGACGATACATTTCGAATCGTTCCGCCTGCGTTCGCACCGGAGCCACAAATTGAGCATAGAAGAAGACGCAGAGCTGCAAGAAAATGAACAGCACGGCGAGGTCGAGGGCCGCTCCTGCAAGAATCGAAACCAAGCCGGCGCCAACCAGATACGCATACACGTATACACCCGCCAACAGGGCTGCGAAAACAAGTATGCGAAATGAGGGCTTACGGTAGAACGGCATCGGCCGCATCGACAGGATTCTATAGGAAAAGCGGGAATTGGGCAACCGGATTGCGCTAGAATCGGCAACATGCCGGTCGTTGAGTTCCACTGCCATACTCTCGCGTCAAAGGACTCGTTGCTTCGTCCGCAGCAACTCCTTGCGGCCTGCGTCCGGAAAGGCATCGATAGGGTCGTGGTGACCGATCACAATGGCACCGCTGGTGCCATCATTGCCGAGGCGCTCGACCCGGACCGCGTAATCATCGGCGAGGAGATCATGACCACCCGCGGTGAGATCCTTGCTGCGTTCGTCAAGACTGCGGTTCCCCCGGGGCTAGCGCCGCTCGAAACGATCTCCCGGCTGCGTGATCAAGGTGCCTTCATCAGCGTCTCGCACCCATTTGATCGCCAGAGAAAGGGCGCCTGGAAGGAGGAGGACTTGCTGGCGATTGTCCCGTCCATCGATGCAATTGAGGTCTTCAATTCCAGATGCATGCTGCCTGCGGCGAATCGTGCTGCGCTCGAGTTCGCCCAACGACACGAATTGGCGGGCACGGTCGGATCAGACGCACATACCGCGTGGGAACTGGGGCGCTCGGTCCTCTCATTGCCGGAATTCGGCGATGCCGATGACCTGCGACGGATCATCCGCGCCGGGCAAGCCCAAACTCGACTGTCCCCCGCCTGGATCCACTTTTCGTCGCGCTATGCTCGGTGGCGGAAGCTGCTGGGCGCAAAGCTTGACACCCCCAAACCCGCATGATAATCTTGGCCGAACTCCCGGGCGCGCCTGATGCGCAAGACATACCAGGTCATCGGGGTATTTTTTCTGATGCAGGAGTAGGGAAAGATGTCAGAACGTTTCACCGGCACCGTGAAGTGGTTCAACGCCACGAAGGGCTACGGCTTCATCGGCCGCGAGCAAGGAGAGGATGTATTTGTCCATTTCTCCGCGCTGCAGATGGACGGGTACCGCAAGCTGGAGCCTGAGCAGAAGGTCGAGTTTTCGATCGAGGAAGGGCCGAAGGGTCTACAGGCCGCAAACGTCATCTTGATTGCATAGCCCCAGCTTCACCACAAAGCCGGGTTGCACCATTGCAACCCGGCTTTTCTTTTTTGGTGGTGAGTGCCCACAGGGCGCCGCTACTTTCCCAGCTTCGCCTTGAAGGCCTGGCTGAGGGCTGGCACAATCTGAAAGAGGTCGCCGACGACACCGTACCGTGCGACCTTGAAGATGGGGGCGTCGGGATCCTTGTTGATCGCAACCACCATCTTCGCAGAGCGGATGCCGACAATGTGTTGAATGGCGCCCGAAATGCCGCAGGCAATGTACAAATCGGGTGCAATCACCTTGCCGGTCTGGCCCACCTGATGCGAGTACGGGATGTACCCGCCGTCAACTGCCGCCCGGCTGGCGCCGACGGCGCCCCCGAGAACCGAGGCCAGTTCGCCGATCAACTTGAAACCCTCGTGGGCCCGCCAGATCTCTGCCTGCCTCTCGTCCAGATCGGCCGGCGGCGTCAAGCTGGGATTATTTGATGCCCCTCTGCCCCCTGACACCACCACGCTGGCATCCGCTACGCTGAGTGCTTGCTCTGCTACCTCATAGCCGGTCACTGTCGTGGCGCACTCGGTCTTGGCCTCGATCTTGCTTTCAGTGCCGGTACGGGCCGCATCCTGGGCCGGCCGAGGGAACGCCCGCGCCCGCAACGTCGCAATAACCGGCCGCCCTGTGCAGATGACCTTTTCAGCCAGTTTCCCCTCGTAGATGGGGCGGAGGGCTTCCAGATGATCTCCAACAAGAGTGAGACCCACTAGATCTACCAGTACGCCGCTGCTCAACTCGATAGCGGCGATTGCCGCAATCTCTCGGGTCCGGGTGGTTGTAGGCAACAGGATGAGGTCGGCCGACTGCGCCGAGGCCACAGCGGCGAGGGTGGCGGCAAAGGGTTCCGCTCGGTAATCCACGAGTTCGGGGCTATCTGCAACGAGCACCTCGTCCGCTCCCATCTCGAAGGCGCTCTTCACAAGGCTGCTGAGGTCCGTGCCAAAGATGACCGCGCTTGCCGTTCCCAGACCTTCTGCCACCCCAAGTGCCTCCCATGAGGCCGGTTGCGCTGTACCTTTGAAATGGTCTACGTACACCAGGGTCTTCATAGTACCTTCTCCGCCAGGACTTTTTCAGCCAGGGCCGTGCTAACTGCTTCCGGGCTGTCACCCGTGATGATCTCGCACGTAACCTCTCGGCTTGGAGGGGTAATCAGCTCCGTGCGAGTTACGTAGGCGTTGGGCATTGCTGTGCCGAGGTCGGCAAGCCCCCAAACTGGGATGGTTGCCTTGGAGGCCTTCCGGATCCCCATGAACGATGGGTAGCGGGGCTCGCCGATGCTCTGCACAATGCTGAAGACGGCTGGCAGCGGCGCGCTCGACGTTCTGCCTGCCTTCCTCGATCACGCGCGATGCCTGCACGGTCGTGCCTTCGACATGCATATGGCCGACGTACCCCAGCATGGGCCAGCCGAGCACGCGGGCCGTTTGCGCCGCCGTCAAGCCTGAGCCATCATCCAGGGTCTGTCGCCCGAAAAAGACCATATCAACGTCGGCGATCTTCGTGACCGCCGCCGCCAGTATGTGCGCCGCGCCCTGCGTGTCCAGGGTGGCAAAACCGGGATCTGAAAGCAGGATTGCGTCGTCGGCACCCATTGCCAGGGCATGTTTGAGGGCTTCCCGTCCGGCTTCCGGACCCAGGCAGACTGCCGTGACCGTGCCGCCGCCGGCTTCCTTCTGGAGCAACGCTCCCTCGACGGCATACTCATCGAATGGATTGATTACCAGTGGTGCCTCTCCCCATGAAATCTTGTCGCCCGTGGCACTAACCTTGGCCTCCGAGTTCGGGCACTTGTTTGACGCACACAACGATCTTCACAGCGTACCTCCGCAAGAAGTGTTTGGATCGCGCACCTGCTCTTCGTTCTCGACCAGGCCGGGGAGTTGAACGTCGCCCGGCTGCCCACCAGTCTGCCTATTCGGCGCCGCGTGCCAGAGATGCGGGCACGCCGGTTTCGATTTTAGGCGGAGCCAGCCGGCAAAAAGTCATCACCGTCCCTTGTGACAATTCGCATTATAAGCGCCGATTGTCGACGCCGGATTTGAAAGATGGCACGGTTTCGGGCGGATTTCGTCTTAAGTTTCGGCCGCGCCCGGCCTCTGGCAGTCCTCACCCAGGGCCCCTTCGGCTGCCGGCGCGGCGGCTACTGTTTGCCAGGTATTCACTTGAAGGCAATCTGACTAAGGAGTTTTCCGGTCTCGATGTCGATCTCGCAAGCCGTGCTGTCCGTGGTGTACGCGGATAGGGTGCGGCCATCCTGGTTCAATTTTGCCCGGATGTAGTGGGTGTCCGGCGCCGGCCTTTCGGCATTCCAAAGCACCGCGCCGTTCTTGGCGATGAAGTAAAGATTGGATTCGCCCGTCGGATAGCGGGTGTGGTCCTCGAGAATGGCCTTGCCGCCAGCGACGCTGATCACCTTCGTAATGCGGGTATGCCGGGCTTTCTCTTCGTCGAACACGCAGGCGCTCCGCTATTGCCACAGAGACGGATCATAGGCCGGCAGCTCGCAGCGCAGCGGCTTGTCTTGGCGGTTGCCCAAGGCATAGCCGGCCTGGATCAGCGTTTGGATTTCCGAGCTGCCTTCGTAAATCATGGCGCCACGTGCATTGCGCAGGTATCTCTCGACATCGTACTCGTCGCTGTAGCCATAGGCACCGTGAATCTGGATGGCCTCACTCGCCGCGGCAAACGAGGCCTCCGTGCAGAATTTCTTGGCGTAGGAAATCTGCAGGGTGCAACGCCTGCCGGCATTTTGCAGCCATCCTGCTTGCAGGTACAACAGTCTGCCTATCTCGTAGTCTTGAGCCATGCGGGCAATCTTCGCCTGGATGAGCTGATGCTCTGCAATCGCTTTGCCAAATGTCTGTCTGACTTTCGCATATTCCACGCTGCTTTCCAGACACGCCCGGATGATTCCAGCCGCGCCAGAAGCGACCGTGTAGCGACCGTGATCAAAGGCAGACATCGTGATCTTGAAGCCCTCTCCCTCTCCGCCAATGAGGTTCTCTGCCGGCACGTGCACGTCCTGGAAGCTGATCCAACCCGTACTGCCTGCCCTAACACCGAGCTTGCCATGCAGATCGCCGCGTGTCACGCCTGCGGACGTCAGATCGACGATGAAGGTCGAAAGTCCATCCGAACTCCGTTTCGGCTTTGGGTCCGTCCTGACGGTTACAAGGGCAAAATCGGCCTTGGACGCCAGCGAGATCCACATCTTCTCGCCGTTCAATACGTATCCGGCCCCATCTCGCCTTGCGGAGGCTCGCATGGCGGCCACATCTGATCCCATACCCGACTCCGTGAAGGCGCCGCAGCCGATTTTCGTTCCCTTGGCGAGCGGTAAGAGGAAGGCCTGCTTCTGCTGCTCGGTTCCCCATTGGAACATCGTCATGGCGCAGAGACCGACGTGCACCGACATCACGACCCTGAGATGGGTGTCGACGGCCTCAAGCTCCTCGCAGGCCAGTCCCAAGCTCACATAGTCCATGCCCTGACCGCTGTATTTCACGGGGAAAGGCAGCCCGAGGATGCCCAATTCCCCCATCCGGCGAACGACCCCATCAATTGGCTCCTGGCGACGGTCGAATTCTTTGATGACCGGAGCGACCTCTTTCCGGCCGAACTCCCGGACCGTCTTCTGCATCAGCAGGTGCTCTTCTGACAGGGAAAAGTCCATCTCCGGATTATATCGTATGGAGATTTGCGGTCTTGCCCGTGCTGCAGTCCGCAGTCCGGCTACGCGCCGGCTTGGGCGCGCAGTGCCGTGTTCTGCGTTCCTTCCGATAAAACACCAACCCGGTGCGTCTTAAGACGTGCCGGGTTTCGAGCAAGAGCGCGCTCGCCAGATCAGTCCTGACGAAGCCCCATGCTGTCCAGTTCGTCCGCGGTGTAACCCGAGATCAGCAAGTCGGATGCCGCCAGGGAAAGCAGAAACGTCAGGCCGAAAAATACCAGAACCTCAAACATCTTCAACACTCTTTGTGCCGGTTTCATCCAATGTATATAACGCTCGTGGCCTCAAAAAGTTGCTCCCCCCGCTCGGAGCACGTCGACGCCGTAAGTGGCAGCCGATCTGGGGACTCATGAGGCCGCGCCGGTTGACAGTAGAGGTGTTTGCGATAAAATACACGCGCTTGCCGGAGTGGCGGAATTGGCAGACGCGCTACGTTCAGGGCGTAGTGAGGGTAACCTCATGTGGGTTCAAGTCCCACCTTCGGCACACCACGATTGGGCCCCCAAAATGCCCACGAACGGCCGCTAAAGTCTCCGGGGGACATGTCTGGACGGGTTCGCAGCCGCAAATGCTGTCGATTTGGACCGACAGCTCCTGAAACCGAGTATTGCACGCGGTGGTATACTTACTCTATTGCCAGCCCGTGCTTCATTTAACGCGACACGAAGTCGCCCAGCCAACGGCTTCGTGTATTTTAATACCCCTTAGGAAGCGCCATGGACATCGGAACAGTTCAAAACGTCGATATCGACGCCCAAATGCGGTCTGCCTATCTGGACTACGCCATGAGCGTCATTGTTGCTCGGGCTCTTCCGGACGCGCGCGACGGACTGAAGCCCGTTCACCGGCGCATCCTGTACGCGATGCAAGACATGGGCATTCGCTCCAATTCGTCTTTCAAGAAGTCCGCGCGAATTGTTGGCGAGGTCTTGGGCAAATATCACCCGCACGGCGATTCCGCCGTCTACGAAACGATGGCGCGCATGGCACAGGACTTCTCGATGCGCTACATGCTCGTGGACGGGCAGGGCAATTTTGGATCCGTCGACGGCGACGCACCCGCGGCCATGCGGTACACCGAAGCCCGACTTCATCGTCTGGCCGAGGAAATGTTGGCGGACATCGAGAAAGATACGGTCGATTTTGGACCGAATTTCGACGACTCCTTGGAAGAGCCGTTGGTACTGCCTTCGCGGATCCCGAACCTTCTGATGAACGGCTCGGCGGGCATCGCCGTGGGGATGGCTACGAACATTCCGCCGCACAACTTGCGTGAACTGGCGGCGGCGATTAGCTACCTGATCGACAACTTCGAAAACATCGATGAAGTCCCCGTGGACGAGCTGATGCAGCGCCTCCCTGGCCCCGACTTCCCCACCGGCGGAATCATTGTCGGGAGGGAGGGCATTGATGCGGCATATGCGACGGGCCGCGGCCGGCTGGTGGTGAGGGGGACTGCCCATATCGAGGAAAGCAAAGGGGGCCGGCATGAGATCATCATCACGGAGATCCCCTACCAGGTAAATAAAGCGAGTCTCATCGAACGCATCGCTGAGCTGGTCCGTCAGGACAAGATCGACCAGATTTCCGACTTACGCGACGAATCCGATCAGCGCGGCATGACCATTGTGATCGAACTTAAACGCGGCGCCCAGCCGCGCAAGGTGCTGAACCAGCTCTACAAGTACACGCCGCTGCAGTCCACCTTTGGTGTCCAGATGCTCGCTCTGGTCGACGGGGAGCCCCGCACGCTGCCTCTGAAGAAGGCGCTGCAGATCTTCATCGAGCATCGCCAGACGGTCATCGTGCGCCGGACCAATTTTGAGCTGGCCAAGGCACGCGCTCGGTTGCATATCCTGGATGGCTACCTGCTTGCGCTGGGCCACCTGGATGCGGTTATAAAAACCATCCGCGAATCCCGCGACGCCGATGTTGCCAAAAGCAACCTGATGTCTCGCTTTTCGCTCAGCGAGTTGCAGGCCCAGGCCATACTGGACATGCAACTTCGCCGGCTGGCAGCGCTGGAGCGGAAGAAGATTGAAGATGAACACAAGCAGGTAACCGATCAGATCGCCCTACTCGAGGACCTGCTTGCCCACCCGAAGAAAATCCTGGCCCTGATCAAGTCGGACCTGCAAGAGCTGGCTGCGAAGTACGGCGACGACCGCCGGACGCACATTGCTGCCGACGCCAAGGAGGAATTGAGCGAGGCCGATCTCGTCCAGGACGAGGCGGTTCTCATCAGCCTGACAGAACGCGGCTACGTGAAACGCGTGGCTGCATCCGTGTTCCGGTCGCAGAGTTCGCGGCGGTCGCGGCGTGATGGGACATACGATCAAGGAAGAAGATGAAGTCGTCATGCTCGTACCGGCGAGAAGCCTGGATTCCATGCTGTTTTTCTCGGACCGCGGCAAAGTCTATTCAGAGAAGGTGTACCAGATCCCTGATTCCGATCGGGCCGCCAAGGGAATCCCGTTGGTCAACGTATTGTCGTTGGGCGCGGATGAGAAGGTTACCGCCGCCATCGCCGTGTCGGACTTCTCCGCTCACGGCTACTGTATGCTGGCAACGGCCCGCGGCAGGGTCAAGCGCGTTCTCATGGAAGAGTTCGCGGCAGTCAGGCCATCCGGCCTGATCGCGATGGGCCTTGACGCGGGCGATCAGCTGGGCTGGGCCCGACTGACGTCCGGCAAGGATGAGGTTATTTTTGTGACGGAGAAGGGGAAGGCGCTCCGATTCAGCGAGAGTCGGGTTCGTTCCATGGGGCGGCCTGCGGCGGGCGTCCAGGGCATCCGTTTGGGGAAGGGCGATGCGGTCACCAGTATGGATGTGGTTGATCCCAAGGGCTCGCTCTTGGTCGTGACAACAGGAGGCTTCGGCAAGCAGACGCCGCTGCAGGAATACACCCCCAAGGGTCGGGCCACACAGGGTGTCGCAACAATTGATCCGAAGGCGCTGCGCGAGATCGGGAAAATCGCGGCTGCGCGAGTTGTACAGATGGACGACGACCTTACCATCATTACTGCTGCAGGCGTGGCCCTTCGCCTGAAGGTCAAGGACGTCAAGCAGGCGGGGCGCGCCACGCGCGGCGTGCATCTCATCAAGCCGCAGGCAGGTGACTATGTTGCAACCGTGGCGCGCATCGCTGCGGAGGACTTAAAGAAAGCCGGCGCCGAAGACGCGGGCGCCGCAGTATCACATGACGCAAGTGAGAAGGGTTAGATTTCCCCGCTAAGCGCCCTAGATCTGGATCGCGCCGGTGACCAACAGGCACGTGGTCCCCAGTACGCACACAGCGATCAACAGTAGAACGGCAATTATCAGACGTTGCCGCGCGGTCATACCCAGGAAACCCGATGTCCCGGAGGACGCCGCGGGTGCATCCTCGGTGCCAAGCGAATCCAATGGGTATCCCGGACCTGTTTCCGACTGATCGCGCAGATTATCGAACATCGTTACCCTCAGCCTTACCCGATTTTATCACCGCTCTGCCGGAGCCGAAGTTCACCCATCTGCACGCGAAGGGAGTCTTCACCGGTCATCAGCAGCAGACTTCCATCCGCATCCAAACCCACGAGCATCCCCTGCAAATCGTCTTCGTCCTCGTTCGAGAGGATCACGTTCTGACCGCGGAACGCGAGGCGATCCTCCCATGCCGCTTTGAACTCCGCTGTTGCGATCCGGTCGCGCCGATGAGCCAGGGCTGCCAGAACGTCATGGAGCAGCGTCAGGCGTTCCGGTCGTGTCCCGAGCTCGGTCTCAACGCTGGTGGCGGGATAACGCAAATCTTTGGCTTCTGGGATGGAGCCAACGAATGCATTGAGGCCGATGCCAATCACGCATGAGTCCAGCACCGCGCCCTTCCACGTGCATTCAACCAGGATACCAGCCAGCTTCCGACCGCCAACGAGCACGTCATTGGGCCACTTGATTGCGGACTGCAGTCCCACGTTCGCCAGTGCGTCGGCAATCGCGAGCGAAGCCAATCCGGAGAGCCTCATCGGGAATCTGGCCTCGGGCGCCGTCGGTCGCAGGATCAGGCTGAATGCGAGCGCCATGCCGGCCGGGGTGTGCCATCGCCGGGTCAATCGGCCGCGGCCTTTGGTCTGCTCGTCTGCCAGGACCAGGGAGAAGTCCCGCGCGCCGCGCGCGGCCCAGGCCAGAGCCTCATCGTTGGTGGATCCGATGCGTTCAAATACACGAAGGCCGCCCAGAGGGAGTTCCCTCAGAGCGGCCCTTACTGAGTCCGCGTCCATCTATTGGACGATGCTCCAGGGATTAATGTTGACGTTGCCTTCGCGGACCTCAAAATGAAGGTGGACACCCGTCGAGTTTCCAGTACTGCCTGCGATGCCGATTACCTGTCCGCCAGAGACAACTTCACACTGACTCACGTTGATCTGGCTTAAGTGGCCATAGACCGTCGCAAAGCCATCCAGATGATCTATCTGGACGACGTTTCCATAGCCGTATTGGCTGAAGCCGGCAAAGACGACGACGCCTCCGCCCGAGGCCAAAACAAGCGTGCTCGGCGTTGCCGTGATATCAATGCCCAAGTGACTCGGTGAATAGTTGTTGCCGGAAATGGTGTGCGGTCCATCAGTGGGCCAAATACCAGGGGGCGAGCCGCTGCCCCCGGCCCCGCATGCACCGCCGCCAAGCTCCGAGGTGGCGGTCGTACCGCCGCTTCGGTTCGTGGTTGGGACAAAATCAAGCCACGAGACGAGCTCGCGGTGACCGCCCGGTATCATGATGACCTGCCCAGGTTTGACGACCGGATCGGTAAGGTCCAGATTATTGGCGGGGAAGTTAACGATCGCATCGCGCAATAATGCCGCGTCTTTTTCATCGATCTTCTTGTCGCCGTTGAGGTCTGCCTTGAATTCGTTGGCAACTTTGTCCAGCGTGTCGCCGTCTTGCCAGGTGTAGGTCAGCCCGTCGACCGGCGGAATCGTCAGCTCCATCCCAGGCGTGAGATTCGACGGATTGTCGTTCAGGGTGGCTTCGTTGCTATAGAGGATGCTCTCGGGCTTGATGTTGTATTCCTTGGCAATGCCGAAGACCGAGTCGCCCGCCAGCACCCGATACGTAATTGGTTTGGCACTGCCTTGGGTTGAGATGTCGGTCTTGAGCGCCAGTCCACGGCCAATTCCGGCAGATGCCGCCGCACTGCTTGAGGAGGGAGGCAGGCTAACCGCGGGCTCCTGCGTGTTTGGATCGGCCCCGGCTGGAGCTGCCGCCAACGAGGCTGCGCTCTGCTTAGTCCACCAGAGCGCCGAGCCCAAGAGGGCCGCGACGATCAGTCCAGTGACCCCCCACGAGATCAGCGTAAACCGATTCTGGTTGAATTTACTGATTATGGTGCTCATACTTCCGTGCAAGTCCGTTCTATCCCGACTCGGCAAGCAGCGCGCCCGGGTCCGGGGCTTAGACGTCGTCGGTCAGAGTCTCCAGGAACATTTGATTATCCTTCGCGCGATCAAGCCGCGTCAAGATGGCTTCCGTCGCGACCGTTTGGTCCATGCCGGCACCGCCCGGAGGCGGACTCACCATCTGGCCGTACATTCGGCGCATCAGCCAGACGCGCTGCAGAATGTCCGGACCCAGAAGCAACTCCTCACGGCGGGTCGATGATCGCTCGATATCGACAGCCGGGAATATGCGGCGCTCCTGGAGTTTCCGGGAGAGAAGCAGCTCCATGTTGCCCGTTCCCTTGAACTCCTCGTAGACCACGTCGTCCAGGCGGGAACCAGTGTCCACGAGGCACGTGGCGATAATCGTCAGGGAGCCGCCTTCCTCAATGTTCCGTGCCGCACCAAAGAACCGCTTGGGTGGGTACAGGGCAGACGGGTCCATGCCGCCGGAGAGCGTGCGGCCGGAGGGATTTACTACGAGGTTGTAGCCGCGCGCCAGCCGTGTGATCGAGTCCATCAAGATTACCACATGGCGCCCTATCTCCACCATTCTCTTAGCCCGGTCTAAGGCGATCTCGGCTGTCCGCACATGAGAGGTTACGGGTTCATCAAACGTGGAGGCAATCACCTCGGCGTCCACCGATCGATCCATGTCGGTCACTTCCTCCGGGCGCTCGCCGATAAGTGCCACCATGAGGTGCACGTCGGGATACTTGGTCGAAATCGAATTGGCGATATGCTTGAGGATGGTGGTCTTGCCGGCCTTTGGTGGAGACACGATGAGCCCGCGCTGCCCGCGCCCGATCGGGGCGACCAGGTTGATCAGCCGCGAAGAGAGCGTGTCGTGGTCAATCTCCAAGTCGAAGCGCTTCTCCGGGAATATCGGGGTTAGATTCTCGAACATCGGTCGTCGGGTCGCTTCCTCAGGGTCCAAGCCGTTGACGCTCTCGACCTTCAGCAAACCGTAATGTCGCTCAGACTCGCGCGGTGGGCGGACATGGCCTATGACAAGGTCCCCGGACCGCAGCTCAAATCGGCGTAGCTGCGCTTGTGACACATAGACGTCCTGATCGCTGATGCGATAATTGGCCGACCGAAGAAAGCCAATTCCTTCGCTCATGATTTCCAGAACCCCGCCTCTTAGCTCGACCCCCTCTTTTTGGGCCTCGGCTTGGCGTATCTGGACAATCAGGGCCTCTTTCTTCAGACGGTTGAAATTGGAGATGCTGTGGTCTTTGGCAACCGAGCGCAATTTTGCCAGAGGTTCATTCTCGAGCTCTAGAATCTTCATTTTCGTGGATGCCCTTTGTGATGAAATGACTTCAAGGCCGGTGCCCCCGTGGGTGCGGCTGCGAACTACATTGAGACTTGAATATGGGGGGATGCGCTCAATATGCGGTTACAGGATGATACACCAGACTGCCCTGCCGAGTTGACTATGCTGTGGTCGAACGGGGAATATGTAATGATTATAGCACCTTCGATGGGCCGGCGCAAGCCGCTATGTCTGGGACTGCGGTACTACATGCCCCTGAAGAGACCACAGGCGATGGTACAGGCCGGCGTGTCTTGCCAGCTCTTGATGCGGGCCCCGTTCGACGACCTGGCCACCCGCAAGTACGAGCAGGTCGTCCAGATTCTGGAGGCCTACAAGACGATGCGTGATGAACAAGACTGTTCGGTCGCGCATGGCCCCAAAGAGGCTGGCCAGCACCAGCGACTCCGTAGCCATGTCCAAATGAGCCGTAGGTTCGTCCAGGATCCAGAAAGGCGCGTCCTTGATCAGGAGCCGCGCCAGAGCAAGACGCTGTCGCTCACCGGCGCTCAGTAGCAGGCCGTGTTCGCCGACCGGCGTGTCGTAGCCCGAGGGCAGGCTGCATATGAACTCGTGAATATCCGCCTTTCTTGCCGCCAGCTCAATTTCCGGGCGTGTGACGCCGCGTCGCGCCAGACGCAGATTCTCGTAGATGGAAGTGTCGAAGAAGTGCGCCTCCGTCGACACGAATCCGATCTGTGTCCGGACCTCGTCTGGCGCTAGATCCTTCAGAGATACTGCGCCCAACCGAATTTCGCCAGAGTCATAGTCCCAGAATTGCAGGACGAGATGGGCGATACTTGACTTGCCGGCCCCGCTGGGCCCCACAATTCCCAGCGACTTGCCGCGCGGAAGCTCGAAGGACACGTGCTTGAGCGCGGGCGCGGCTTGCCCGGGATATCGAAATGTCACGTCGCCGAACTCAAGCGCGAGCCCAGGCGCCTGTGGTCCGTCCCGCCTCGCGTGTGCGGGTTGCTTTACGGCTGTGCCGGCTTCCGGTCGCTCGGCTACAGAGGGACGAGTGTCGGCTATCTCGAATAGTCGTTTAGCGGCCTGGCGTGTAGCCTGCCACAGGCCCCCGGCAGCCTGAAGCGGTGGAGCGGCTTCAAAGACCGCCATGGCAACAAGCGCAACCGGGGCGAGCATCACGCCGTCAAGCGTGCCAGCTCTCACTTGGGGAGTGATCATCAAGAGGACCAGCCACACGGCCAAGTTGGGGAGGAAGTTGGCCAAACCGGCCTGCAACCCCGCGACTTGTGAGATCCGGCGTTGGGCATCCGCATACTTGCTTCCGATCGCTGCCATTCTCTGGACGCGATCTGCGACTTGGCCAAATGCCAGGATGTCTGCACTGCCTTGAATGCTGTCGACCAGTTCCGCGTACAGTTCGCCCCGAACGGTGATTTCCTCGTGGCCCGCACGCCGACTTAGCCGCTGTGTCAGGAGGGGTAGCAATGCTCCGGCGAGCACGAGGAACGTGGTTACCAGGATGGCGATCTGGGTCAGGCCGATCGACGCAAAGAACATGTACGTTCCCCCAGCGACCAAGGCCGCCGTTGCGGGCGGCGCCAGCAGCCGGACGTACAGATTCTCAAGTGTTTCGACGTCTGCGATGGCCCGTGCAAGCAAGTCACCTGACTTCCGGTCCATCAACAAGGCAGGTGCGAGCGGCTCCAGCCGCTCATAAAACCACACCCGGATGTTGCGGAGCACACGAAACGTCACGCTGTGAGAGGCGAGCCGCTCCATGTAGCGAAACGCGGCACGGGCGATCCCGAAAAATCTAACGCCGGCGATGGCCACGCCCAACACCGCAATGGACGGATGCATCGCCGCCGTGGAGATCAGCCAGGCGGAAACACCCATCAGCCCAACGGCACTTCCTATCGTCAGGCTGCCCAGCAACGCAGCGAGCCACACCCATGCCCACTCGCCCCGAACAAAGCCGAGCAGGCGGCGGACAATGGACATCTTGGGCCGGATTTGCTTGCCGTCTGGTACGGACGGGCGTGTCGAGACCGACACGGGGGGCACTGGCACTGTCGTGAACGGCGAGTAGGTTCCCGGCCTGTCACTTTGCGCTGGCGCCGACGGATTGCCGGGTGTAACCGGACCTTCTGCGACGAAGAGGGCGTTGGAGCGAAAGAGGCGGGCGTACTCGCCGTCGAGCGCCAGGAGTGTGGAATGCGTGCCTTGCTCCACCAGATGCCCCTCGGCCAGGACGAGTATCTGGTCGGCGTCAATCACCGTGTGCAGGCGATGCGCAATCGTGATCACAGTGCGTCCACCGCACAGCCGCCTGAGGGAGTCATCCAGCATTGCTTCGTTGTCCGGATCCAAACTCGAAGTCGGCTCGTCCAGGACCAGGCAGGGGGCATCCATTAGAAAGGCGCGGGCGAGTGCGAGGCGCTGCGCCTGTCCGCTGGAGAGTTCGAGCGCCTGCCTCTCCAACCGACGTCTCGTACTTGCGAGGCAGCGAATCGATGAACTCGTCGAGGCGGGCTGCACTGGCGGCGCGTCGTATCTCGTTTTCCCCGGCGCAGGGTCGACCGAGACGGATGTTGGCACCGATGGTGTCATTGAATAGATGGGGATTTTGCGGCGCCCACGCAATGAGTGCGCGCAGCTTATGCGGATCCATACTCGTGACGGATTCGCCGTTCACCCAGATCTCGCCCTTTGTTGGCCGCATGAAACCGAGCAGCAGTTTGGTCAGTGTCGTCTTCCCGGCCCCACTGGCTCCCACCAGCGCAACATGTTGTCCGCGGGCAATGGACAGGTTCAAGCGCTCCAGGGCGGGTCGGCAGCGGTCTGGGTACGTGAAGGAAACGTCCAGCACGTCAACTGAAATCTGTCGGTCGGCTGGCTGCAATTGCGGCGCCGGTGGAACAGGCTCTTCTACGGATCGGACCGGCAACGAAGAATCGGGAGGTGCAGTCGTTGCATCCAGGATGTCAAAGATGCGGCCCGCAGCCGTGATGCCAGCCATGCCGGCGTGAAAGCGCAGGCCCAGCAAGCGCAGCGGCGTGTAAAACTCCGGTGCCAGGATCAGGAGGAAGAGGGCATCCCGGAACTGCATCTGAGCATAGAGGAGTTGTAACCCGACCTCGACGGCGATGATGGCGGTGCTAATGGTCGCGATCAATTCGAGGGCGAAGGCGGACAGGAATGACACTTGCAGGACTTTGAGCGTTGCCACCCGAAACTGGTCGCAGACGCGGCCGATGTTCGCGGCCTGGGCCTTGGATTGGCCAAAAAGCTTGAGTGTTGTGAGACCCTGCAGGCTGTCCAGAAAATGGGAGGAAAGGCGGCCAAGGGTTTGATATTGGCGCTCGGTGGACAGTCTGCGCACTTCTCCCGATCATCCACATAAAGAATGGAATCAGCGGGGCAGTGAGCAGCAGAATCAGACCTGAGACCGGATCAAGCGAAAAGACAACCGCCAGGATAGTCAGAGGAACCAGGACACTGATGGCCAGTTGTGGCACGTACTGGCTGAAATAGGCATGCAGCGCGTCGACGCCCTGCGTGGCCACTGTGGCCAATTCGGCCGTGCGTTCGCCGCGGCTGTCTGCCGGTCCCAGCGCAAGGATGTGCTCGAAGAGTTTTCGACGAACTTCAGCTTTTACCTGAATCGCGGTCTTCTGCGTGGCGTCCTCGTGCGTCCAGATCAGCAACGCACGAGCCGCTCCAACCCCAAGCAAGAGCACCAGCCAGCGCGCGACTACCGCGGGTGTAGATGGTCCCAGGAAAACGCCGGCGACCGTCGAACTGAGCGCGTAGGCCTGCACCAGACCACAGAGTCCAGCCAGAACGCCGCTAATGATGCCGACCGTGAGCGGCAGCCGGGAGCGGCTGGTCAGCAGGATGAGCCTGTGATGCAGGGTCAGGTTTCAGCCTCTATCGAGCAGGATCCCCTTTTGGATGACAGCAAGTCCAAAGCGCGGCGGCGCAGTCCGGATGGCGACTGTTGTGCGGGCTCAGGCCCAGCCAGCGCCTCGGGTCAAGAGACGTCTCTATACGTCCGGCGACGCGCCGAATAGACCATTAATAGACCAGAGATTCCTTCCTGGTGGTAATGCGGCGGCGGAACACATAATATGTCCAGCCCTGGTAGGCAAGTACGATGGGCACAAATATCAGAGCCACCACACTCATAACGCCCAGTGTGTACTGTGACGATGAGGCGTTGTAGATGGTCAGGCTCCAGGCAGGATTGGTGCTTGAGATCATGACCCGCGGAAACATCAATGTGAAAAAGCCGATCTGCGTAAAGATGATGTGGCTGCCCGTGAATGCGAAGGCCCAGCCCTCGCGCCTGTGGTTGATGAAGTAGATTGTGAAAAGCAGGAACGACACGGCCGCAATCGGCACGACACCTGGATTTATGCCAATCTTGGTAGCAATGTCGGTGTAGACGTACGTGGTTATTCCCAGCACGACGACAGCTATCGCCGCTGGCCAGTAGACGACACGTGCGGCCGCGCGAGCGCGTTCCCGCAGCTCTCCATCCAGGCGCAACGTTAGAAAGTTGGCTCCGTGCAACAGAAAAACAGAGACCATGGTCAGGCCGCCGATCAGGCCGTATGGGTTTAGAAGCGTAAGCAGATTGCCGGTGAACACCATCTGCTCGTTGATGGGCAGGCCGCGCGCCAGGTTGGCAAATGCGGTACCCAGCAGGAGCGAGGGAAGGAATGAGCCGACCGCAATCATCCAGTCAAACGTATGGCGCCAATGAGGGTTGGCATCTTTGGAACGGTACTCGAAGGAAATCCCGCGGATAATCAAGCCGACCAACAAGAGGAAGAATGCCAGATAGAAGCCGCTAAACATGGTGGCATACCATTGGGGAAAAGCCGCAAATGTGGCGCCGCCCGCGGTCAGCAGCCAGACTTCGTTGCCGTCCCAAGCAGAGCCAATCGTGTTAATGATGGCGCGCCGCTCCTCATCCTTCCTCCCAAGAAATGGCAGCAGCATGCCCACTCCAAAATCGAAGCCCTCGAGAAAGTAGAAGCCGATCCATAACACGGCGATCAGAACGAACCAAAGCGTTTGCAGAGCCTCGTGAGACATCGTGTCCTCCTGCCTAGTCCTGGGATCCGATGGGCTCGGGCGACAAGTCCAGCGACTCGTGCATCGCCGCCTCCGGCCCTGCCAGGGCGAACTTGCGCATGAGATAAACGTCCGCGGCCGCCAGAATCCCGTACAGAAGCGCGAAGCCAATCAGGCTGATAAGCAAGTCAAGCGTCGTGAGATTGGGGGAGATGCCGTCTTGAACCTTCAGCAAGCCTTGTACGATCCAAGGCTGGCGGCCCATCTCTGTGACGATCCAGCCGCTCGTGTTAGCGACATACGGCAGGACAATCACCCACGGCGTCCACTTCAGCCAGCGGGCCTCCTCCAACCTGTGCTCCAGCGCCCACAGGAAGAAGGCCGACAGACCTATCATGAGAAACCCGGCTGTCATCATGAAGCGGAAGCCCCAGTAGACGAAGACCATCAGCGGCACGTATTGACCAGGCCCATACGCCTGAACATATTGAGCCTGCAGCTCGTTCACGCCTTCAACCTTGCAGCTAAAATTGTTACACGACAGGAAGCTCGTGAGTGCCGGTATCTTGAGTGACCACACTTCTTTCCTGCCGGACAAGTCTCCGATGGTCAGAATCGAGAAGGGGGCCGGCTGCGCCGTCTCCCAGAGGGCCTCAATGGAGGCCATCTTCATGGGCTGCGTCTGGTAGATGTATTGACCCTGCGTGTGGCCGATGAGGAATACCAGCACACCTGAGATCAGACCCACGACGGCGGCTATCTGAAATGAGTGCCGGTACACGTCAACATGACTCTTGCGGGCGAGGTGGTACGCGCTAATGCCGAGGATCAGGAAGCTGGCGGTGGCGAGACCGGCAACGATGGTGTGCCAGAAGAAGATCCAGCCTTTTGGGTTTGTCGCCAGGGCAAGAAAGTCGTTCAGGATCGGTCGGCCTGTGGCAGGGTCGAGGATGTATCCGACGGGATGCTGCATCCAGCCGTTTGCCAGCAGGATCCACAGGGCCGAGAGGTTGGAGCCGATTGCAACCAACCAGATGGCCACAAGCCTGACTTTCTCGGAAACCTTGCCCTCTCCGAAGACCCAAACGCCGAGGAAGGTGGACTCTAAGAAAAAGGCGAGCAGCGCCTCAATTGCCAAGGGCGCGCCGAAAATGTCGCCGACGAACCGCGAATATTCGGACCAATTCATGCCAAACTGGAATTCCTGTACGATGCCCGTAACGACACCGATGGCAAAGTTGATCAGGAAGAGTTTCCCCCAGAACCGCGCCATCTCGTTGTAGGTCTGGTCGCGGGTCTGGTAGTAGCGAGTCTGCATGAACGCCACGAACCATCCCAGACCCAGCGTAAGCGGGACGAACAGAAAATGGTAGACGGTGGTCAGCCCAAACTGCCAGCGCGACAGCAGGATTGGATCCATGTGCCCTCCTCAAGACTTATACATGGCTGCGCCTCGGAAAGCATCGGTAACCTGAGGCCGATGCCTTCCCCCCGAGGTGAAGCAAGGTCCTTCGCAGCAGCCACACAAGCGGCCGCTGCGAATTATATACTGGTGAGCCAGCCGTCGGCAATCAACGGCCAAGGCCGGCACAGTTCTGCTTCTTCACTGCCGCGGCCGCCTGCGGGATCTGCGCTAAACGGGCCAGAAAAGGGTCAGGAAGTGAGCCGCGTCAGGCACGCTCGTACCCAGGGAGCATCCATCTTCAGCAGGCGGTTCTTGGCCAAATTCTGCTTGAGAATCCAGCGAACATCGCTGTTCGCACTCGTTAACCAACTCTCGAATAGAGGCTTGCCGACCGCGGGGAGGGCTGCAACCGCCACGCTCCAGCAGTAACCCATGCTCTGGCGCAGTGTTCGGAACGCGTCGGACGTTTCTGCATCACTTCCCTCGACGGCTCGGGTCACGCCATCGACTATCTTCAGCACCTGGGAAGCGGCGCGGGGTTCCGTGAGGAGTTTGGGTTCCGCCAAGGCTGCCACAACGGCGCGTTTCTCATACCAGGTGCCCTTGGCCCAGCGGCGCATCTCACGCAGCAGGGCGCTCATATGTTGATCTCCGAAGTATTGGAGACCGATCGCAACGGCTTCGCGGATCCGCCACCGAGAATCCGAGGCAAAAGTGCGCAAGCGCGCAAGACTTGCGGCATCCGCGGGAGTGAGCTGCTTTCCAAGGGCGGCAACCCCACAAAAAACCAGGAAAACCTGGGGGCTATTCTCCGGCGCCTTCTCGACAGCGATCGAGAGGAAGGACTCGATCTGGGCCGGGCTGGCTTCTTCAGCAAAAGCCTTTGCCAATTCCAGATTTCCCCGCGGACCGGGGAGCCCGGACTCAGCCATTAGAAAGGCGGTCCAATCCTTGAGGGAGCGCAGACGCTGTCGGTAATCGCCTGACTTGGACACTTACGGCCTCGGGCTCACGGTGTTACGGCAACTTGCATGTAGAAGGCATCTCCAAAGGGCTGCCCATCGGCACCGACGGCTTGCCAGTGGCACTCGTAGAGGCCAGCCGATTGCGGCGCCGTGAACCGGACTTCAATCGTCGCCTCAGCGCCAGCCCTGGCCGGATACAGCGGCAGCAGCGAATCGGCTCCCATGGCAGCGCCACTGATCAACTTTAAGCGATAGCGCTGATCCCAGTTGCACGAGCCGCTGTTCTTCACCCGCCATTGTTTGTCGATATATTGGCCCGGCTGCACATTGGTGCCATCCGGTATCGTCAGATCCTGCAAGTAGGACAGACCATCAATGCACGTGGGCGTCGGGGAAGGCAGCACGACGCTCGGAATCGCTATCGCGCCCGTGGGCGCTGCCGGCTCACGGCTTGCAATCGCTGCCGGCGGCAAGGGGGCGGATTCCGTCGGTGGAACGAAAAAAGTGGGTGTGGCGAGCGGAGAACAAGCAACCGATCCCAGGCCGAGCCCTAGAATGCCGGCTGAGAGGCTGATGATATTGTGGGCTTTGGGCTTCATGCGCCTGCGACCGTATCACGCGGGGGCGCGAGCGGCGTTCGCGCCTGCTGCTATTCGGACGTCGAACTCGACCCGGAGGAGGAGTCGTCAGCGCCATCCGTGCCCATATCCAGTGGCAGCGCGACCTCGCCGCTGAGGGCCTTCTGACGGATGACCTGCTCGATCTCCGCAAGGAGTTCGGGATTCTGGCGGATGTATTCCTTGGCGTTCTCGCGACCTTGTCCGAGGCGAGTCTCTCCATATGAGAAGAAGGCGCCGCGCTTCTGCACAATTTCAAACTGGGCCGCCAAATCGAGGACGTCCCCGGCTCTCGAGATACCCTCGTTGTACATGATGTCGAATTCCGCGGTGCGGAATGGCGGCGCGACCTTGTTCTTGACGACTTTCACACGGGTTCGGTTGCCGATGATCTCGGCGCCAAGTTTAATGGCCTGGATCCGCCGGACGTCGAGCCGGATGGAAGCGTAGAACTTCAGGGCTTGCCCGCCCGTTGTCGTTTCCGGATTGCCAAACATGACGCCGATCTTCTGGCGCAGCTGATTGGTGAACACGACCGTGGTCTTGGTCTGGTTGATGGCGCCCGACAGTTTGCGAAGTGCCTGGGACATGAGCCGCGCTTGCTGGCCCATCGTGGGATCACCCATATCGCCTTCGATCTCGGCGCGCGGGACCAGGGCCGCGACCGAATCAATCACGACGACATCCACGGCTCCGGAGCGCACCAGCGTCTCGGTTATCTCCAGTGCCTGATCGCCCGTGTCAGGCTGGGAAATGAGCAGATTGTCAATGTCCACGCCGCATTTGGCAGCGTAGCCGGGATCCAGCGCGTGCTCCATGTCGATGTACGCTGCTGTGCCGCCGCGGCGCTGGGATTCGGCCACAATATGCTGACACAGAGTGGTCTTGCCAGACGCCTCCGGCCCAAAGATCTCGGTGATGCGACCTCGGGGCACGCCGCCCACGCCGAGAGCAATGTCGAGCGAGAGCGAACCTGTCGAGATCGAATCGGTATTGAGCATGTTGTGCGCTTCGCCCAGCTTCATGATGGAACCTTCGCCGTATCGTTTGATGATATCGCCGACGGCCTTGTCCAGGACCGCCCGTTTTCCCTCATTGGGTTGCAGTGCGGTGCTTTCAGCGGGTTTCGTGGCAGGTGATTTTCGTGGTGACATGTGATGGTCTCCAGACCGAAGGGTAGGCGGCGGGCGGACGGTGGGACTTGGGCCGCGGGTTGAGGGCGACGGCGAGTCATTAATTCAAATGAGGTTCAATTCCTCCCCGCCCTGAAGAACGCCCTCGCAGAGAAAAGGCCAGACACGATCTGCCCTTGCAGCGGCAAACGCTGCAGGGCCTACGGCGACAACGACTGCGGGAGGTGGGGCTTGCATTCGTTTCGAGGAACGAAGAGGAACGAATGACCGTCGCGCTGTGTCGGCGAGCGGCGACAAATAATGGGAGCAGACCATGAGCCCAGTATAGCACAGATGTTCACTAAGTCAAGGGCAACCGCCGCCCGCCTGCTATGGCACGCCGGCGGTGGCAGTCGGCTCCGGTTGACCGGACGACGGCAAACCCGTTTTGAAACCCTGTGTCCCACGGAAGCTGAAGTAGGACACCTGACCCGGATAGACGCTTACCCAAACCTGCTGGTCTTTTTCCTTGTATTGGAAGGTGATCTTGTACAGACCGGCCGGAAGATCGCCGATAACCAAGTTTTCATCATAGTAGGGATCGGAATTTGCCGGATCGCCCCCATATGTTCTCACCAAGTGAGTTGGCCCCGACTGCGTGTTCCGTACGTACACGTCCAGCTGATCAAGTGTCACGTTGCGGGAGTTTGTAATGCGCGCTGCCAGCACGCCGCGTCCTTCAGGCGGCGCCATCCAAAGTTCCGGATTGTAGGTGTCCTGAAACGAGTTCTTACCCCATCGCACTTCGAAGTGGACATGGGGGCCCGTCGTTGCACCGGTGTCGCCCACAAGGCCGAGCACGTCACCGGTCTCGACGTGTTGGCCCGGCAGTGCGATGATCTTGCTCATGTGAGCGTAGATGCTGTAGAGGGCCTTGTCTTCCCGGCCAAAGTCCATGCGTAGCACGACGGCCTGCCCGTACGGGTCAGTGATCAGGCCAGGCGACTGCCAAAACAAACCCCAGTCCGCCCAAGTGACCGTCCCCGGGCCAGCAGCAAGGATGGGAGTGCCATATGGCGCATCAATGTCAACGCCGGTATGAACGACGTTGGCGAAGAACACGCCGCCGTATCGATAGTTTGCCAACGGCCAGTTTACCTGGTCCGCAGCGATGGGTCGCGCAAAGTAGAAGTGATCATACGGTGAAACGGCCCACGGTATGGGGTACAGCGGGGGCCGCCAGCCGACGACGGGCGGCTCGTACCTCGCAGGAAGATCGATCCGGAAAGGGACGACGGTGGGTGTGGCGCCGGCAACGGGTCCCAGCGTTGCGGAGGGGGTGACGCCCGCAATGACAGGCGTGCGCGTAGAGCGGGCGCTGAGCGCAGCGCATCCGGCAAGCAGTGCGAGGCTTGTCAATGAGGCCCATACGACCGCGCCGAAGCGTGCCCGCCGGCGCCAGGCCGCCGATCCCCGTCCCGACCCAGTCCAAGGGTCTCGTGATCCGGAGGCTGCCGCGCGTAGCGCCCGAAACATATGCCAGATCATGGAATGTGAGGAGGCGGGCTCGGCGTAGGCGTGTACAAGGTCGCCGTGGGCTCCGGCGTCTCGGTTGGAGTGAGGCTTGGCAGCAGGGTCTCGGTTGGAGTGAGGCTTGGCAGCGGGGTCTCGGTGAAGGTGGCAGTCGGTGTTCGCGTGAAAGTGGCCGTACTGGTCGGCGTGGCAGTTCTCGTTGGCGTTGACGTAGGCGGCAGGACAGGCGTCGCCGTCTGTAGCGCGTCGGCCGGATAGAGTTCAAGCATCGCAGAATACCAATCCAATCCGCCGGTCATCGCAAATTCCGTGAAGCGCGCGCCCGGGTAGTAGTTCCGCCAATCGGAGAGGGCAGGCAGGCGCTGCCATCCGTATGCAGCCGCAAGAGAAGTGAGGTCTATCCAATACCCGGGCGGAACCGGCGCGTAGTCGCCGCCAGCCTCATACGCCTGGGGATCCAACTGGTAGCGCTTCGTCAAGTCCCACGGGGGAGCTTCAAGGGGACTACCCTGTGACCCGTCCTGTTTCTGTGCTCTGACGTAGAGCCGCCAATACGTCTGGGCTCCGATGTCCTCCCGCGCAATAGCCAGCCAGCCAGCGTTGACCATCAGCGAGTTTATGGCAAAGGCCCTGCCTGTATACAACCAGTCCTGTGCGAAGCCAGGATCCAACGCCGTCGTGAGGGGTACGTAGGCATTTTCAAGGCTGGCCATGGCGTCCCAGCCGGCCTCCGCAATTACCCGTTGCCTGAGGGCCTCGAACGAGGTCGCCACGAGGGCGTGGAGTTCAGGGTATGGGGCCGTCACGTCCTGAAGCGGAACAACATACCATCGATGCGCCGGCACGTCCGGCGCCACCGTTAGCCCGCCAACGACGTGAGGGGCGACTGTCTGGGTTGAGGCCTGAGCGAACGGCTCTGGCACGGGAGCCGGCAGAGGGTCGCTTAGCCATGTCACCCCGCGGATGTGGCCTGGCACTGGAAATGGAAGCGCCACGGGATCGCCCGTCAGCGTGGACACCGAAAGCAAATCATCGTCCGGCCCGGCCACGGCCGTCGCCAACTGCGTGCCGGTGGAGTTCCAAGACGGCCAGTTTCCGCCGCCTGCCCAAACGGCGGGATGGTCCGGCTCCACTGAGTTCCAGACGTAGATTCCTGAAAAGCCGGGGCCGGGTACAGATGCCGCCCAGGCGAGGTGCACGCCATCTGGACTCCATGCGGGATGGCTCTCAGCAGTCTGGAGGCTATTCGTCACGTCTGTGAACCGGTTCTGGGGGCTATCCAGATCCGCCAGCCAAATGTCCGGATTCCCGGAGCGGTCGGATACGAAGGCTATGCGCCTCCCGGTTGGGGCCCAGGTCGGTGAAACATCGGTTGAGGCATCATCCGTAAGAAGAACCGGCGCTTGTGAAGCATCATTCAGGGACAGCATGGCGATGTCCAGGTGGCCTCCGCCATACGTCTCGTATGCAATCCAAGCCTGGTCGGGCGACCAAGTGGGGGAGGCGTCGTACGCGGGCGTGTTCGTAAGCTGTGACACCGATCCGGTGTGGAGGTCCATGCGGTAAAGGTCCCAGAAACCACCGCGGTTCGAAGCAAAGGCGATCGATTTCCCGTCCGGGCTCTCGGCGGGCGTGATGTCACTCCATCCTCCCCAAGTAAGCCGCGTCAGGATTCCGTCGGAAGGGGCGTATGCAAACAAATGCGCGTAGCCGTCTTCTTCAAGGGAGACGATTACAGGCGGGCCGCTGGGCGGACCGGGCGCAACCGTAACGTTGGCTGGTGCTGCGACGGACGTCAGCAGCAAAATGGGCTGGAATGCGGGTGCAGAGGTGTACTGCTCACAGCCAGTGAGTCCGAGCACCGAGATCGCCAGTGCCAGCGATTTCCACAACAGCGATCGTAGGAGCGGCGATACCGTGGGACTCACGTGGGGCGGGTGCTCTCAAAGACGACTGTGACGGGCTCGGCCTGCGGTCCGTCGGGATAGAAGAGGCGGGCAGACACGGTGAACGGACTTGCCGTTGCCCCGCGCAGATGCAGCGTCAACTCGAGCTGCCAGCTCATAGGTTCCACGATGCTGGCGGCGGCGACTTCGTCTCCGTTCACGTCCGTGAGTGAGACGTCGATATGCGGGCGCGTTTCGAACGGCGTGATTTTGAGGTTGACCCGGACGCGTTCGCCATCAGGATAGGGTTCAGCGTCCACCGAAAGGATGCGCGTTTCGCCAGGCGGGAGGCGTTTCAGACCGTCCTCGGGGAAGAAGAATCCCATGGACGCATTATAACCAAGCGAAAACGCCCGCTGCTCGGCGCAAGCGGGCGCGGAGGTCAAGAGCAGCTGGAAATCAGCACATACCCGGCACCGGGTGACCGTGCCCTGCCCGGAGGTTTGTTCAGCCGTGCTGCTTCTGAAACTCCCGCATGAAACCCACCAGAGCCTGTGCGGCATCAAGACCCAGGGCATTGTAAAGGGATGCACGCATGCCGCCGACAGAGCGGTGTCCTTTGAGACCGATCAGGTCGTTCTTTTTGGATTCGGAGGCAAAGGCTTCCTCCAACTCCACCGATGGGAGCCGAAACGGGATATTCATGACAGATCGGGCGCCGGACTTCGCATGCCCCCGATAGAAGCCGCCGCTTTCGTCGATGGTCTTGTAAACCAGGTCTGCTTTCTCGTGATTACGCTTTTGTATTGCCTGGAGGCCTCCCAGTTGCTTGGCCCACTTGAAGACGAGGCCGCAGATGTAGATGGCATAGCAGGGCGGAGTGTTGTGCAAGGAGCCACTGGCCGCCAGGGCCTTGTAGTCAAGCATGATCGGCAAGTTGGCCGGCGAGCGATCGAGAACGTCGTCCCGAACGATGATAATCACGACACCTGCCGGGCCTGCGTTTTTCTGCGCGCCGGCATAGATCAGCGCATACTTCGAGATGTCGATGGGACGGCTGATGAAATCCGACGAGGCATCGCAGATGAGAGGCACCCCCATCGGAGGCTGCGGCTCGATCGCAAATTCGATGCCATGGATCGTTTCGTTCGACGTAAAGTGCAGGTACGCCGCATGGGCGTCCAGGTCCAGGCTGGCGGGCAAGTCGTTGAAGCCTGCGCCTTCAAGGTTGGCAGCCAAGTGAACTGTGCCAAGCTTGGCGGCCTCCTTTGCGGCGGTCTTGCTCCAGGTCCCGGTAACGATGTAGTCGGCGCTGGCACCCGGTCCCCTGAGATTCATGGGAAGCATCGCGAACTGCAAGGAAGCGCCACCTTGCAGGAACAGTATCTTGTAATTGGCCGGAATACCAAGTAGATCGCGGAGATCGGCGTCGGCGCCATGTATGATGCTTTCGAACTCCTTGGACCGATGGCTGATCTCCATCACGGACATGCCGGTCCCCCGGTAGTCCAGCATCTCAGCTTGTGCCTGCTGGAGGACCTCCAAGGGCAACGCGGCCGGACCCGGATTAAAGTCATGGACACGCTTGTAGTTCTCGGGCATGGCAGACCTCCTCGTAGCGGTCGATTCGATGTTCCGGATGTGAGAAGTCATGCGATCTCGGAAATATCCCCAGCTAATGATTATATCCAACGCAGCCACAGGTTCCAATAACGATTCACACTATTCCACCCTGACGAAGGTCGTTGACATGAAGAATCCGCATCAGTACAATGATTTGACCGGAAATTGGAACCGGAGAAATCGGAACCAGAATATCCGCGAGGCGGCGTCCTACTGCTCGTAGGTGGGACTCCCGGGAAGGACGACAATGAAGGTGCTGATCTGCGATAAGCTCGAAAAGGCGGCGGTTGAGCAGATGCGGACCGCGGGCCTGGTTGTTGACGTCCAGGACGAAATCACGCCAGAGCAGTTGGCAGCCGTCTTGCCAGCGTATGATGGCATGGTGGTGCGGTCTCGCACCAAAGTGCGGCAGGCTCTGATTGATCTGTGCCCTAATCTGAAGGTGATTGTGCGAGGCGGCGTGGGCCTTGACACCATCGACGCGGAGTACGCCCGCTCCAAGGGCATCACGGTCATGAACACGCCGCTGGCCAGCTCGGCCTCGGTCGCGGAACTAGCGATCGGGTATATGTTTGCCCTGGCGCGCTCTTCATTTCAGGCCTCGGAGTCCATGAAGGCCGAGAAGTGGGAGAAGAAGAGGTTTGAGGGCCGGGAGATCGGTGGAAAAACGCTGGGCCTGATCGGCATCGGCAACATTGGCCGCGAGGTAGCTCGCCGCGCCCATGCCCTCGGCATGCGCGTGCTTGCCTACGATCCTTATGTGAAGCAATCCGACGATGCAAAACTGGTGCCTCTGGATGAGCTACTCGCCCAAGCCGATTACATCTCTTTGCATTTGCCGAAGACCAAGGAATCCGCCGGCATGATCGGAAGGGAGGCTTTCGAGCGGATGAAGCCGGGCGTGCGGATCATTAACTGCGCCAGAGGCGGCATCATCGATGAGTTGGCTCTGGTTGAGGCGCTGTCGAGCGGCAAAGTCGCCGGCGCAGCTCTCGACGTCTACGCGGAAGAGCCCCCGACGGATTGGACGTTGGCCAAGCACCCGAACGTAATCTGCTCACCGCATATCGGGGCGGCCACTGTCGAGGCACAGAGCCGCGTGGGCGCGGAGGTTGCGCAGAAGCTGATCGACTTCGCCAGAAGCAAACAGCCGGCCTAGCCTGCCATCGGTCGGAGACGTCATCTTGAAAACCTACAATGATATCGGCGTCGGTATTCCCGAGATCCATCTGCCGCGCCCCGGAACCGACCTTCAGAAATGGGCGATCATCGCCTGCGATCAATACACGTCGGAACCGGAGTACTGGGAACGTGTCCAGCGCGAAGTCGGCGATGCGCCGAGCACACTAAACCTTGTGTTCCCTGAGATCTACCTGACGCAACCTCACAAAGATGAGCGCATTCGATCGATCCAGGCCACGATGCGCAGGTATCTCGCCGACGGATTGCTGGTTCCACGAGCCGGGCCCGTATATGTCGAACGATCCGTTGGAGGCAAGAGCCGCAAAGGCTTGCTGCTGTGCCTGGACCTGGAGCGGTATGACTATAACAAAGGATCAAGCAGCCTGATTCGCGCCACCGAGGGCACAATCGTGGATCGACTGCCCCCCCGCATGGCCATCCGGGAGGGGGCGGCATTGGAATTGCCCCACATCCTGGTGCTGATAGATGATCCCGGCCGGACGGTGATCGAGCCGCTCGGAGCCGATTCGAAACAAAGAGAGTTGCTATACGACGTCGATCTGATGTTTGGGAGCGGGCACCTGACCGGATTTGGGATAAGCCCAACGGCCGAGGAGAGGGCCATTGCCGGCCTGAAGCAACTGGCGGTCGAAGCTGATTTCCAAACGAAGTACGACGTGGAGCCGGGTGCGCCCGTGCTCCTGTTCGCCATGGGGGATGGCAACCACTCGCTGGCGACTGCCAAGGCAGTCTGGGAGAAACTCAAAGCGGGCGGGCAGACCGATCATCCGGCGCGTTATGCGCTGGTCGAGATAGAGAACGTGCATGACGAGGGATTGCACTTTGAGCCAATTCACCGTGTGCTTTTCAATTTGAGACAAGATCTGATCACGGCCCTGATGGCGGGGCTCAACGGACATGTGCTGGTTTCCGAAGTGGCAACGGTCGACCAAATGGTTGATCGAGTTGAGGGCGATCATGGCATCACCCAGCGGGTTGGCCTGTTGCAGGGGCAGTCGGACAAGCCATTCATCTTAGAATTCCAGAAGCCGACCTCCTCACTGGCGGTGGGCACACTGCAGACTTTTCTGGATGCGTTTGTGGAGGGGGGAGGCGCCGACAAGATAGACTACGTGCACGGGCGCGCCGCCCTTGAGCAGCTTGCTTCGGAATCCGCCAATGCCGGCTTCTATCTTCCGCCGATGCACAAATCGGCCCTGTTCAGGACGGTGATACAGGACGGAGCTCTGCCACGCAAGACCTTTTCCATGGGTGAAGCCTCGGAGAAGCGTTTTTACATGGAAGCGCGAAAGATCGCCTGAGACTCGGCTGGATTGTTGGGAACTTGAGCGCATGGCTGACAAGCCATGCGCTCTTCATTGCCACTATGGAAGCTTATTGTGCTCGAAGCGCTGCCAGGGCCCGCTGGAAGTCCTCGGGATAGGCTGCCTCAAAAGTAACGGGGACGGCAGTCTCCGGGTGGATCACGGTGAGGCTCATGGCGTGTAGGGCTGGCCGTCCAATAACACTTGTGGCCGGCGCGCCATATAAGGTGTCTGCCAACAGCGGGAGGCCAAGGGCCGCCGCGTGCACCCGAATCTGATGTGTGCGGCCGCTGAGCGGTTGCGCGGAGAGTAGCGTGTGGGATGGCAGCCGCTCAAGCACCCGGAATGCCGTTGCCGACGGCTTGCCGCGCCGGTCGTCGACTTGCGTGCGATGCTTGTGGCCCACGTTGGCCCTCAGCGGCTGTCGGGTAGTTCTCTCGTCCCAGGCTGGTTGGCCGTTCGCCAGGGCGTGATACGTCTTCTGGGCCTCATGCCTTTCGAACTGCATGCTGAGAAGGCGATGGGCCTCGGCGGTACGCGCAAACACCAGTACGCCGCTGGTGACTTTGTCCAGACGATGCACGACCCAAAGGCGGCCGTATTCGGCCTGTGCAAGCGCCAGGAGGTACGGTGACGCCTGGTCCCATCCATCTGGCAATACCGGCAATCCGGCAGGCTTGTTCAAAACGAGCAAAGCAGCATCCTCGTGCAGGACCTCCATGTGGCCTAGTCTAACCACATTCGTCGGTCTTGGCGCGAGGCTTGCCGCTCGCCGTCGGGCCCCGAGGGAACTAGCTACGGCCCTTTGCCCCAGTCCCGAGGGACGCGGGGTCCTCCATTGCGCGCCCCTGTGCCGCTTGAAGGAACATGGCTTGGCCCGGGCACCAAGCCGCTTGTGGGGGCTGGCGGCTGCGATGCCGCGGGCGGCGGACATCATTGCGACGCGATCCTCGAAGTCTCATGAGATTCTCGTGGTGGTCTAAGCTTGTGGGCATAGGATTGCCAGTCGTCTGGAGGACACCGCATCATGAAACGCCCCTACTTGCTCGTGATCATGCTCGTGCCCGCCCTGTGGCTTTCGTCTTGCTCCACCCATCTTGGCCTCAGCCGACTTTTAGGCGGCGGGAGCAGCAAGTCCGGCGGAGGCACAGCGGCACCCAAGGCTTCACATGCAGCATCGCAGTCCGGAGATTATGTACTAATTGCAAATACACATTATCGCCCAAAGAACATGACGATTGCGGCGGGAAAAACCATCACGTGGACGAACAATGATACCGTGCCCGAGAGTGTGACGTCTGACACGCCCGGTTTGTTCGACAGTGGTCCACTCAACCCCGGCGCGACGTTTGTCCACACTTTTGCGCAGACTGGGGTCTTTCCGTATCACTCTACAGCCGTCTCGTCTCTGTACGGAAGTATCACCGTGACCCCCTAGATGCGGGTCCCCGTAGTTGCTGACCGCCCTCCCCAGACAGGAGGGCTTTTTTGTTGCCCCGGCGTCGGCGGGTGCATGACCTCGGGCTCTCCACGGTCGAACATGCCTACGGTGATCCGGCGGCGCCTCCTTGACATTGACGTTACGTCATGGTTTATAGTACCTGGCGAAGGCAGCATGTACACGGTTAAGCAACTCGCTCAGATGGCCGGCGTCACTGCCCGCACGCTCCATCACTACGACCGAATTGGCTTGCTCAAACCTACGTCGATAGGGAAGAATGGCTACCGGTTCTACGGAGACGAGTCAGCTCTACAGGCTGCAACAGATTCTTTTCTACAGGGAGTTGGGCTTTGCTCTCAAAGATATCAGAGCGATCATCGACGCTGCGGATTTCGAGGTGCTCGGCGCCCTGAGGAGTCACCGGGCGGCATTGCAGGCCGAGGTCAGGCGGCTCCACCGGCTGATCCGCACAATCGACAACACGGCGGGACGACTGAAAGGAAATGGGAAGATGGAACCGAAGAAGTTATTCGAAGGCTTCAGCGATGCCGAGCAGGCAGAGCTCGAGGTCGAGGCGGCGCAGCGATGGGATGCGCACATTGTTCACAGCTCGAACAAGAGATGGAAGGGCTATTCACCGCAAGAGAGACAGCGCATCCTAGATGAGGGCAATGCGCTGCATGCTGAACTCGCGGCAGTGATGTCGAAGGGCGCCTCCAGTCCCGAGGCCCAGGAGCTCGTGCGACGCTGGCGCAAGCACATGGAATATTTCTGGTCGCCCAGCAATGAGCAACTCCAGGGCTTGGCTAACTTATACAATGAAGATCCCCGATTCAAGGCGAACTACGAGCGTTTTGCCCCTGGTTTGGCCGGCTTCATGCGGGAAGCCGTCAGGGTATACGTCGCAGACCTAACGAAGCACACCTAGCCGGCAAGCGCGAGTATGGCTTCTCAGCGGTGTCCGGCAGCGTCGCCATATGGATCGGGCAGGCTCACGTGACCGTCAGGCGCTGTTGTGGATAATGCTCGAATCGCCTCTCGACCAGGACACGCCGCGTACGATCAATGGCCTCCCACACATCCCGGAATGACACGTACAGGGGGGCAAATCCCATACGAATGTTGTCCGGTTCGCGATAATCCGGAACCACATTCATTTCCTCGATCAAAGCGCGGCTGATCCTGTAGCCTTCGGCGTGCCGGATACTGATGTGGGATCCCCGCCGGGCTGCCTCGGGCGGCGAACCCAGCGAAAAGCCCAGAGGTCGGAGGATTGCCTCAAAGAGTTCAATCGCGAACTCCGAGAGGCCTGAGGACTTGGCCCGCAGCGTGTCGATGCCGGCCTCCAAGATGGGCTCCAGCGCCGCCTCCAGCGCGATCGACGAAAGGATCGGCGCTGTTCCTGTAAGGAAGCGCTGGGGGCCGGGCGCGGGTCGATAGTCGAGATCAAAAGTGAATGGCTGGGTTTGGCCCCACCAACCCCATATGGGCGAGATGGCCTCGTCTTGCAGGGCGCGGTTGACGTACAGGAAGGCCGGCGCGCCCGGGCCGCCGTTCAGGTACTTGTACGTGCAGCCGATTGCAAAATCCGCGTTGCAGGCATCCAGCGCGATCGGGACGGCACCTACGGAGTGACTGAGGTCCCAGAGGACCAGCGCGCCGGAACGGTGTGCGAGTTCCGTGATCACCTGCATGTCGTAGAGATAGCCGCTCTTGAAGGTTACGTGAGACAAGGTTACAAGAGCCACTCGGTCGTCCAGGCTGGCCTTCAGTGCAGCCAGATCCGGGGTGATATCGTCGTCCTGGGAGCCGATGCGGATGATGCTGTGTCGATTTCCGAGCAGGCTTACGAGTCCCTCCAGTACATACAGGTCTGAAGGAAAATTAAGCGAGTTGGTGACGATGCGGCTGCGAGTTAGGACGCAGTCTCAGCGCCGCGGCGGCGAGTTTGAACAGGTTGATCGACGTCTGATCGCTCACCAGGACTTGACCGGGGGCGGCACCCAGCAGTGCGCCGAGCTTATTGCCGATGCGGGCTGGCGAGTCCCACCAGCCGCCGTTCCAACCGCCAATGAGATCAACGCCCCATTCCGCCTGGATAGCCCGGTTGACGCGTTCCGTGACGCCCCGAGGCAGACGTCCCAGCGAATTGCCATCGAGATAGATAAGTCCGGGATCGGCAATGGCGAATTTGTCGCGAAAGCCAGCAAGCGGGTCGCTGGCGTCCAAGAGCAAGGCGCGCTGGCGCCAATCGTCACTAGTGGTCACGGATTCTCCAGACCTCCACCCTGTAAGGGGGCGTGCGCGCCCAAGATAGAGGGCTGGGCGCGTGGGACACGTCCAAACTCAGCTCTTGTACTCGAAGAAGCCGCGACCGGTCTTGCGCCCGAGGTAGCCGGCGTCGACCATCCTTCGCAGCAAGGGCGCGGGGCGGTACTTGTCTTCGCCCAGATCGCGCTGCAGGACCTCCATCACGGAGAGCACCACGTCCAAGCCGATCAAATCCGCCAAAGCCAGGGGTCCTATCGGATGATTCATCCCAAGCTTCATGACGGCGTCGATCGCTTCGGCCGCGCCAACCTGCTCTTGGAGAACAAAGACCGCTTCGTTGATCATGGGGCAAAGAATGCGGTTTGAGATGAATCCGGGCGAATCATTTGCCTCAACGGCTTCCTTGCCCAAAGCCGTGCACAAATCGATGACTGTCCTCGTGGTCTCGTCCGAAGTGGCGAGCCCACGAATGATCTCGACCAGCCTCATCAGTGGCACCGGGTTCATGAAATGCATCCCGATGACATTTGCGGGGCGAGCCGTGCAGGCGGCAATCTTGGTGATCGAAATCGAGGAGGTATTGGAGGCCAGTATCGCCGCGGAGGAAGCGGCTTCATCCATCTCCTTGAAAATTCGGAACTTGAGCTCCGGATTCTCGGTGGCGGCCTCAATGATCATGTCGGCCCTGGCCGCCGCACTGAGGTCCGGCACAAATGTGATCTCGTCCGCCCGCGATTTCTGTTCTGCGCTCAACAACCCCTTTTCGACCAATTTGGTGACGGATTTCCCAATCGTCGTCCTTGCACGATCAAGGACGGCCGGCACCACATCCATGCAGGTAACGGAGTAACCCGAAGTCGCCGCCACTTGGGCAATTCCGCTTCCCATTGTGCCGGCCCCGACGACGAAGATCCGCTTGAGCGCCATGTGCCCTCCTCAACACCGGGAATCCAGGCAGCGTATCGCTGCCGCTATTTCTTCTTCCAAGCCGCGTACGATTCCTTCATCTGCCGGACGTGATCCGGGATGTGTCTGGCGTAAATGCCGAGCCACGTATCGAACGTGTAGGCTTCGCCCATTTCTGGATGCTGGACGGAGTGCGAAAAAACATCCGGCGCAAGAGTCTTGAGCAAGCGATAGGATGTCTGGCGCGCAAGCTTGATGATCTGCACCGCGTCATCCGCGTCCTGTTTCTGATATTCGAGGGCGTCCGCCCATTTGGCCTCTTCGTATGCCATGAGCATGCTGCCGGGCTCGACAATCAACTTTCGAAGGCGAAGTGCAGCCATGGATTCGCTGTCACTCATGTGCACAAGGATCTCGTGGACAGACCAGTCCTTTGCCGATGGCTTGTAGTCCCAGGCCTCACGCGGGATATCGGCAAGGGCTTCCAGCAAGTGATCGTATCCACGACCGTATTCTTCAATCTTCTGGTTGCGTTCCACCTCATCCATCCCGTGTCTCTCCTTCCGGTGTCAAAATCGTGCATCACGAAACTGCAGCCGTACTACTCCATCTCAATAGCCATGGCGACTGCCTCACCACCGCCGAGGCACAATGCGGCAACGCCTCTTCTCAGGCTTCTGTCCTTCAGGGCGTACAGGAGGGTGGTCAAGAACTCGCGCACCACTGGCGCCCAGCGGATGTCCGAGGGCGATCGCACCGCCATTGACGTTCACCTTGCTCCAATCCCAGCCTTGATCGGCCAGCGCGTACCCGTCGGCTAAGACCTGCGCAGCGAAGGCTTCGTTTAGCTCGATCAAGTCCACGTCGGACAATGTCCAATCGATCTTCTTGAGTAGCTTCGGAATGGCGTGCGCCGGCGCCGCAAACAGATATTTGGGTTCAACGGCAGATTGCGCATATCCAACAATACGCGCCATGGGCCTGAGGTGGCGCTCATTGACATAAGCTCTGGAAGCCACAACCGTTGCGGCGGCTCCGTCGTTCATCGTCGAGGCGTTCCCGGCCGTGACCTTGCCATTGGCTTTGAACGAGGGCTTTAGTTTGGCCAGGGTTTCGATCGACGTGTCCTGACGCGGCCCTTCATCGGCGACCACTCTCGTGATCTCGCCCTTGCGTGCACGTACCTCGACGGGAATAATCTCGTCCTGGAACTTGCCTGCTGCCTGCGCGGCGACGGCCTTCTGGTGGCTCTCAAATGCGAATCGGTCCATGGCCTCGCGCGTCACCTCATACTCATCCGCGATGAACTCGGCTGCTTCTCCCATGCCCCAGTTCTCGAAGGAGTCCCACAGGCCATCATTCAGAAGTGCGTCGGTCAGCTGCAGGTTGCCGAACCTCAGCTCGCCGGTCCGCCCTGGCACAAGGTAGGGGGCCCGACTCATCGAACTCGAATCCGCCCGCCACCACCAGGTTTGCATCGCCGGCGCGGACGGCTTGGGCCGCAAGCATGACCGCCTTGAGGCTCGAGCCGCAAACCTTGTTTATCGTGGTTGCGCCCACGGAGGCAGGCACACCGCCGCCAATGCCCGCCTGCCTGGCGGGTGCTTGCCCCTCGCCGGCCTGGACCACGTTGCCCATCAGGATCTCGTCGATTTCCGCGGGCTCCACCGCGGCCCTCTCGACGGCGGCCCGGACGGCAATTGAACCCAGATTGGTGGCCGGAACCGAACTGAGAGCACCCAGGAATCTGCCAGAGGGGGTCCGGACGGCGCTAAGGATCACCGCTTCTGTTTCCATGCCCATTTCTTCTCACTTTCGGATGCAGCTTGGGCCCATTATAGTCCGGCCTCTCGTTAGGACAGGAGTCCCGGGTTTTCAGTTGGCGCCGCGCCGACCAAGAAATTCGTCATCGTCAGTCGACCGTCGCTACTTGGCCCCTGCCGGCTGAAAGAATGTGAGCAGCCATTTGCCGGGTTCGCTTTGTTCCAAGGTTGTTTCCGGCGTGACGACGATAATCCACGTGTGACCTGGCCTAAGAGGCGCGGGCTCGCCATCCGAACCGAGGAATCTGATTGGGCGTATTGGACTACCGTCACCCTCTGTCGGCGCGGCGGTGGCCCAACTGATCTTGTACATGGAGCCGTCGCGGAACAAGAGGGCGTCGCCGCTCCTTCCGCGATCGAGATGTATGTCCAGGTTCGTCGGCGAGATGACATCATGCTTGGCGAAGAGAACGATGAGGTTCTCGAAGTGCAGTTGACGACCCGTGAGGCGGTCAATCTCCGGGTGCAGAATACCGGCCTGATCGTATTCCGAGGTGTCCACATAGCGCAAGTACGACTGGCTGGCCGCGTCGTACGACCAGCCAGATTGGTTCTGGTAAGCAAAGTAGACGTTCAGGTCTGAGGCTGAGGCGCCGCCCGGAGGAACAGCGGCATCGAAGCGGTTCCCCGAGTAGTCGAATTCCGTCCGGGCACTCCGCTGATTCTCCACGGCCACCGACCTCAGCTCACTGAGGTCCAACATGTAGCCGCCGCCCGAGATCTGATGGAAGACGAGCAGACATTTGGGCAGCAACGCAAGTACCTCGGGAGAGGCCGACGCATAGATCAGGCAGCTGTCCTCAAAATAGTCGGCGATGTAGCGATAGATCAGGCGGCCGGAACGGATCGGGCCGACCTGCGCCGGCGGTAAGTCGCTTGTGGCCGCCGTTGGCGGCGCCGAGCCCGCTGCAGGCACGAGTCCCGCATCGATGGACAGATCGTCCGAGGTGAGGTCCGCCGCCGCTCGCCCCGTGGATGGATCCGCGTCGCTGTCGCGGGCCGCATCTCCGGCGTGGAGTTTCGTCAGCCGGAGGCGGTCCGGCACGACGAACTCGACGTAGTATCTGCCGGCTTTCACGTTGAAAGCGTAGAAGCCGTTTAAGTCCGTGCTTGTACGCTGGATGAGGTTGCCGCGGCCGTCGTGGAGATTGACACACAACCCGGAGATGCCGCGTTCACCAGGATCCTGAATGCCATTGCCGTTTGAATCAAACCAAACCAGGTTTCCCAGGATGTTGGCCGTCCTGGAAATTGGCCCGACGCGCGTCTCGCAGCCTCCCTGCACGGACAATTCGACTTCCGGAAATTCTCCATATAACACGGCCAGAAAGCGAGTGGTCCCCTCCGTGATGTAATATTCGTATACGAACGGTGCGAAAGACAGCCCGGACTGAGGTCGCGCCGTCGCTGGGAAGTGCGAGATCGATATCAGGACGGCCGGGATCTGGAGGAGAGCCGCGTCCGCCACCGGCTGACCTGTCAACGGATTCATGCCGGGACCCGGGGGAAGGAGCGGAGGTGGAGTTCGGGTCGCGGTCGAGGGTGCCGCCGTCGTCGCTGCTGTGGTGCTTGTAGCCGCGGCGCGAAGTCGCTCGGCGGATGAGGGCAGACAACTAGTGCCAAGCAGCAGAACTGCGGCCATTAGTGCCCGCGCGGATTGATACTCGGGCGGAGGCATGGAGTAATTATAGTTTGCCGTGTCAATCGTCTAGGCGGATGACGGGGATGAGCTGCCCACGAGCGAGCCGGCTGGTCCAGCAAGTCCGGCGGCGCGCTGGGCTGCAGAACGCACTGCTACAACAATTCTGAGGCAGAAAGTGCCAGGGATCCAACGCCTTGCAGGCTACCTGGCTTCGCCTTCCGGCGCCCCATACCTTATGAGGTAGACGCCGTCCGCTTGAGGCTGTAGCTGGCTGTAAGGCGTCACGATAATGACCCAAGTGTGACCCGGCTTTAGAGCGATCGGCGAACCGCCAAGATCCAAGTATTGAATGGGACGCCTGAACCCCGTGGATTTCTCGTACTTGCCGGCCCGTGTGCTCCAAGTGATCGGGTGGGCCCGCCCGTCCCGAAAGAGGAGGCCTTTCCCCGTATTGCCCTCATCCAAGTGAATATCGATGTTCGTCGACGTGATTACGTCGGTGTCGGCCTCAATGACGATCAGGTTCTCGAAGTGCAGCTGCCTGCCGGTGAGACGATCCACGTCGGCATGCAACACCCCCCGCGCCTGCGGGTCAGCAGAATCGACGTAACGCAAGTATGCCTGATAGAGCGGGTCGTATGTCCAGCCCGATTGATTCAAGTTGCCAAAGAACACGTGGATTTCTGAGGCCGGCTCGCCGCCGGTAGGTGGCTCCTCGGCATAGACGTTGCTGCTGTAATCGAACGGCCGGCTTGCCATGTGACGCATATTGTCTTCGGCAACCGCCTTCATGCGGTCGATCGTCAGCATCTCACCTCCACCGACCTCCTCATGCGAAACGAACGCGCAGTGTGGAAGCTTCTCCAGGACCTCGGGTGAGGCAAAGGAGTAGATCAGACAACTATTCTGATAGAAGCCACCAACGTAAATATACAGAAGGCGACCGGATCGAACAGGGCCAACCTCCGCCTTGGGCGCTGCTGCCATCGTGGGCATGGCTGCCCCGTCGCTGATGAACAGGCCCGCGTCCCAAAGCAACGTGTCCCGGTCCACGCGGATCACGGGAGTCCTACCGGTTAACCGATCAACGTCGCTGTCGGTATCGTCGTAGCCGACATCGGGCTTGGTGAATGTCATATAGGCTGGCTTCCTGAATGAAACGACATAGGCCGCTCCCGGAACGACATTGAATCCATACATGCCATTGCTGTCCGTCGTCGTGGAAGCGAGCCAATGACCACTCCTGTCATAGAGGCCGACGCAAATTCCTGGAAGACCGCCTTCTCCGCCGTCCTGGATGCCGTTGCAATTCATATCGTTCCAGACCCGGTTGCCGAGAATTGTTGCCGTCTTTGCGAACGGATCGTGACGAATGGCGCAGTCCCCGCTCAAGGGTACTTCCGGGTCGGAAACTGACCGTAGAAGGTGGTCAAGAACCGCGTCTCGCCGCCGGTGATCGAGAATTCATAGACGAAGGGCGCAAATGAAAGCCCCGCCTGCGGGCGAGCCGTGGCGGGAAAATGTGAAATCGACACCAGCACCGCCGGAACCTTCAGAAGCGCCGGGTCGATGGAGAGCAAGCCTGTCAAGGGATTGATACCTGTTGGGAATTGGCTGGCTTCCGGGCCGTAGGCGGCCATCGTCGCGGTGGCTTGAGGCGTGCTCGTCGGCGCCAAGGGGCGCGCGGTGCTGGGCACGGGAGACGAACGCCGTGCGGCGGTAGGAGTTTCGCTCGCAATTGAGGTGGGACGGATCGCTGGAGCGCAGCCCGCCAGAATGAGAGCGGCTGCGGCGACGCCCCGCCATGACTTGGGTCTACGGTGGCGCGTCATCCCCTTGATGTTCGTGCACCCGGGCCCTATCCATCTCAATGCCGCGATTCACTGCGCTGGAGGATAACTCAGCGCGTTGCGCAACGAAAGAGAGAACAGCCTAACAGTTTTGGTATGTGGCTGCGAGTACAACGGGCTCAGGCGGCCTTGAGGTGTGCGCTATCCCCAAAGGAATGCCGGATCTTGCTCCACGTGTCTGCAAGGTTCTCCGGCAGCACGCGGACCTCCGCCAAAGTTGACATGAAATTGGTGTCGCCCACCCAGCGGGGCACGACATGAATGTGGACGTGCTCCTTGATACCGGCCCCTGCCGCTACCCCGATGTTGAGTCCGATGTTGAACGCACCAGTATTGTAGAGTTGGCGAAGAACGCCACTGGCAAGGGCAGTCAGCTCCATCATCTCCGATCGCTCGGCCGTCTGGAGCCCTTCCAGGTCCGGCTGGTGCCGCATCGGCACGACCATTACGTGGCCGCTGGTGTAAGGATAACGGTTCAGGATCACGAATGCATGCGAGCCGCGGTAAACGATCAGGTTCTCAGGGCTGTCCTGCAGTTCCAGGGCCTTGCAGAACACGCATCCTTCGACCTTGTCGTGGTTCTCTATGTATTCCATTCGCCAGGGAGACCAGATATGTTTCATAACGAACGGCTTGGCATATTCTATCATTCCGCCTGTGCCGTGCGCGTCGCCGCCCGCTTTGGCAGGCGGCGCGGAGTTTCGGTCCGCTGGCCAGGGACCTTGTTGACATTCCCGCCTCCATTGTGTATCCTACTACCGTATGCAGACCTCGCTCTTTTCTGCGGTCCGCTGGACCGTTACGACCCTGACCAGGCACATACGCGAGACGCTGGAGTCAGATGTCCAGCTTCAAGACGTCTGGGTTGAAGGCGAGATCTCCAACCTGTCCCGCCCGGCCTCGGGCCATCTCTACTTCACTCTGAAAGACAGCGGCGCGTCCCTGCGTTGTATAGTCTGGAAGTCAGCCGTGTCCAGACTCGGGGGCGTGGTGCTGGATGGCATGGCGGTGTCGGCGCACGGCAGGATCGGCGTGTACGACGCAGGCGGCCAGTACCAGCTCTATGCCGATCAGGTGCGGCCCGCCGGTGAGGGCGCCCTCTTCCAGGAATTCATGCGCCTCAAGTCCGCCCTTGAGGCCGAGGGTCTCTTTGCGGCGGCGCGGAAACGTCAAGCCCCGGTCTTGCCGAGGCGCATTGGTATCGTGACCTCGCCAACGGGCGCGGCCTTGCAGGACGTCCTCAACACGCTGCGTCGACGATTGCCATTGGTCGAAGTCGTGATCTCCGCCGCGCAGGTCCAGGGGGTGGAGGCGCCTGCCCAGTTGGTGAGCGCATTGCAGGCCCTCAATGCCCGGCGACCCCCACCGGATGTCATCTTGCTTGTGCGTGGCGGCGGCTCGATCGAGGATCTGTGGGCGTTCAACGACGAGCGCGTCGTTCGCGAAATTGTCGCCTCCTCCGTGCCTGTGATTTGTGGAGTGGGACACGAGACTGACTTTACGCTATCCGATTTCGCTGCGGATGTGCGGGCACCTACGCCGACGGCTGCGGCGGAGGTCGCCACACCGATCACCGTGGTGGAGCTGCAGCGGGATTTGCGCAGTATCGGCGACGGGCTTGCATGGTCCATTCAGCAGTTGATGGCGGCGCGTCGCAGCGCCCTGGGCGTTGCAGGGCAGGACTTGAACTTCCGTTCACCGGAACGTCGCATCCAAGCTGATCGGCAGGACGTGGACGAATTCAGCCGGCGCATCCACACGGCGCAAGCCCACCGATTGGAAATGAGAGGCGGTGAGCTTGAGGGCTGGGGCAAACGACTGCGGGCGCTCGGTCCCCTGGATATTCTGGGTCGAGGTTATGCCGTAGTTACTCGTCATGCGGATGGCTTGATCATACGCAAAGTGGCCCAGGCGCGCGACGGCATCCACGTGCGCGTCTCGGATGGCAGTTTCGATGCCAACGTCGGCACGGTGGAGACATGAGCGCCGGCCTCGGGGCCGGCGTCCGCCCTGACCCGCTGCCTGCTGGCGCCTCAAGCAACATAGCCTCGCGCCCACCACGCGAACAGAGCGCCTACAAAGGGTAAACCGGCATGGCAAAGACTTCCGCGCCCAAACCTGTTGACCGCCTCAGCTACGAGACCGCATTCGGAGAACTGCAGCAGATCGTTGCCGCTCTGGAGGGCGAGCCGCGTTCGCTTGACGAGGCTATGGCCCTCTTTGAACGCGGCCAGGCGCTTGTGAAGCGCTGCGCCCAACTCCTGGATGATGCTGACCTGAAAGTAAGACGGCTCTCCGGCGCCGACCCGGACGCCGCGCCGGAGGAGTGAGATGGCGTTGTCCGGCATGTTGGCGAATCGCGTCTTGATGTGCACGTTGGCCGCCTGGGCGACCGCACAGATCGTCAAGGTGCCGGTGGAGTACTTTCGTACTCGAAAATGGCAATGGGGCTGGCTGCTCGCGACCGGCGGCATGCCCAGTTCGCATTCATCGCTGATTGTGGGCGCGGCCAATTCCATCGGTCTCTTCATCGGATTTGACAGCGCCCTTTTTGCTCTGGCGATTGCAGTCGCCATGATTGTTACGTACGACTCAGCGGGCGTTCGTCGCCAGGCTGGCATGCACGCAGAGCGGATCAATCTCCTGTTCGACGAGCTCTTGAAGGGGCATCTGTGGAACGAAGACGAATTGCGTGAGGTGCTCGGACACACACCCTTCGAAGTGGCAGGCGGGGTAATCTGGGGACTGCTGGTCTCGACGATTGCGTGGTCCCTGCTCAAGTAGGCGCGGCGGGTGGTCTGACCGGCCGTCTTACGAGGAGGAGCCACCTCGCCAGGCGGCCGGCATGAGTTTGCGAACAATCCCCCGGTACACGGCATCCAGTTCCGAAACCTTGAATACCCGCATAACCGCCAGATAGACCCCGCCACCCAGAAGAACTCCTCCCAGCCCAAGGATCCATGGCCCCGCAGGCGTGCGCAGCCATGCCATAAGAATCACCGCCATTGCCAGGGTTCCGGTGGCCGCGTACGCGAAGCCGCGCCCGATGTGGGCCCCTTGCAGGGATTGGAGCCTTCGGCGCATTATCAAGAATAGAGCGCTCATCTCCAGGGCGGTGGCGAGGGAATTGGCCAGAGCGAGCCCCCCGTGCGGCATCCACCCGACGCTCGCAAAGAGTTTGGCGAAGGCAAAACTGAAGACCACGTTCAAGCCCATGGCCACGACCGCAACCACCACGGGAGTTTTCGTATCGTGCTGTGCGTAGAAGGCCCGCGTCAGCACTTCCAACATGGAATGCCCAACAAGCCCTGCTGCGTACCATAGAAGCGCCCACGATACGAGGGCAGTCATGTGAGCATCGAACTGGCCGCGCTGGTAAAGCATTGCTACGATCGGTTCTCTAAGGATGATCAGTCCCAGGCTGGCCGGCGCAGCGAGCAGGACCACTCCCCTCAGGGCTGCTGCCAGGGAAGCGCGCAAATCCGCCCGCTGGCCAAGGGCGTGCTGCGCAGAAAACGTGGGCATTGCCGCTATGGCTACGGACTGTGCGATGGCCGCCTGCGCCATCAGCATCAGCGAGAAACCGTATTGCAATCCGGCGACGCTGCCGGTCTGCATCTGCGAGGCCAACCATGTGTTCACCCAGAAATTGAGTTGCACGACGCCGATCCCAAGCACGCGTGGCAACATCAGTGTGACGACTTCCCGCACCGACGCATCGTGCAGTCCCAGCGTGAGCACGTACTTGCCTTCCTGCTGGCCCGGTCCGGGCAATCGAACCACGGCCGGAATTTGGAGCACCAGGTACAGCCCTGCGCCGATGACGACGCCCCAGGCAAGCCCGCGAATCCCCATTGCAGGTGAGAGGACCAGGACACCGAATATCAGGCCCAGTTGGTACATGGATGGTGTGAGCGCCGGGACAAAAAATACCTGATGCGAATTCAGGACGCCCACCAGCAAGCCACCCAGTCCGAACAAAACCACGGAGGCCAGTTGCAGACGCAGCAACTCGACGGTCAGATTGAACACAGCGGGCTCGGCGGAAAAACCAGGCGCCAATAAATATCTGACGATCGCAGGTGCGAACACGGCCGCCAGCAGTGCGAGTGCGCTCAAGATCAGCAGAATCAAATTCGCCAGCGCGGAGGCCAGTCGCCAGGCGGCCTCGCGCTGGCCCCGGGCCAGAAGCCCCGTGAAAGTTGGGATGAAGGCAGAGCCCAAGGCACCAGCTGCGATCAACATGAACAGCGTCTCGGAGACGCGGTTTGCAGCAAAGAATGCATCCAGCTCAGCGGCCGGAAAAGCCCGGGCCACCAGGATGCCGCGCAGCAAGCCCAGCAGCTGGCCTGCCAGGATGGCCACCATAACCGTGCCGGCCGCGCGAGCGATTTGTCGATTTGCGGATGTCGCCGGGGGGGTCTGATCCATTGGGGCGCGGCGATTATACTGCCTTGGCGATTGGATGCCCTTCAGCCGAGTGTAGGGCGGATGAGAGGCAGCTTGCTTGAGCAAGTATGCACCGGACGTAGAGCCTATCCTCCGCATGTGCCTGATGAATACCTGCGAACGCTATAATCACACCCGACTTGCAGAATGAGGCGAATCCTAGTTGCCATCTTGGCGCTGACAGCCGCCCTCCTTGCCTGCAGCTACGCCCCCACGGGGCCTAAGCCGACAGCAGAGTCTCCGGCACCATCACCATCGTCCGGGACAAGCGGCCCGCTCTCAGATGGCTTGGACGATCTTGCGGCCGTCCCGTTGCATGTGGGCTCCGGAGTACGAAGCGCCTGGTTCGAGCTGTACTTCACCGACCCTGCCAATCCTGCTTCCGCGCAGTTTTCGGGCGGGATAGAGGAACCCTTGGTAGCGGCCGTGGACGGCGCCAAGCTTTCGGTGCACGCGGCCATCTACAGCCTCACGCTAAACGACGTGAGACAGGCGCTTTTGCGAGCCTACCGGCGCGGCATCGATGTGAAGTTGGTTATGGAGAGCGACAATCTCGGTTCCGAGGATCCTCAGATACTTCTGGAGTTGGGCATCCCGCTGCTCGGAGATCGTCGCCAGGGCCTGATGCACGACAAGTTCGTCGTCATCGATGGCACCGAGGTCTGGACAGGATCCATGAACCTGACCAACAGTGGAGCCTACCTCGACAACAATGTTCTCATGCGCATCCGCTCGCCCGAGATTGCCCGGCACTACGAAGCGGAGTTCAACGAAATGTACGTGGAAGATCGTTTTGGGCCCGCTCGCGCCTCCGCTACTCCGTACCCGACAGCAACGGTGGACGGCACAGATGTCCAAGTGTATTTCTCCCCGGAGAATGGGGTGGCGTCCAGGTTGAGCGCGCTGTTGGGCACCGCCACCTCAAGCATTCGATTTCTGGCGTACTCCTTTACTTCAGATGAGTTGGGAAAGGCGCTCCTGCGCGCCCAGGCCGCCGGTGTGGACGTGGCGGGCGTTATGGACGCTGACCAGGCAAAATCCAATCAAGGGACCGAGCTGCCCACGTTCCGATCTGCCGGACTAAATGTCAGATTGGACGGCAACCCGGGGCAGATGCACGAGAAGGCGCTTATCGTCGACGGCAAGGTGGTTGTCCTTGGGTCGTACAACTTCAGCGCAAGCGCCGAGAACTCGAACGACGAAAACGTGCTCGTCATCCACAATGAAGCAATCGCTCAACAGTACACCCGGGAATTTGAGAGGATTTACGACCTAGCCCAACCGTAGCCACATCGGGCTCACCGAGCTGCCTGAAGGTCGAGGATCGAGCGGCGGGCATGGCTACCAGGGCCGCATGGCTTTCTGGGGGTGCCTGCAGGGCCTTCGATGGATGCCGCGCGCTCTGGAACCGTGGCGTGCACGGGCCAAACTAGACAAGAAGGATGCTTTCCGTTATCATTACCGTGGTTCGTAACCATAGACACGACTTACCCGGATAGAGTGCTCATCCGGGTGGTTTTTAGTACGGTAGACGCTCAGAGTGGGGCCGGGAGAGTACGTCAAAAGCACGGCGTGGAGGCGCAATGGCAGATCTGATCGCGCAAATCACCGACGATCTTCGCGGCCAAATACGGGATTTCGAGCCCCAGGTAGGTGTTACCGACATCGGCTCTGTGATCGATGCCGGGGATGGCATTGCCCGCTTGCGGGGACTCCCCAGCGTTCGTTCGCAAGAGCTTGTCCAATTTGCCAACGGCATGATGGGGATTGCCTTCAACCTGGAGAAGGACAGCGTCGGCGTGATCTTGATGGGGGAGTATTCGAACATCATCGAGGGTATGACGGCACGCGGAACAGGGCGCATCGCCTCGGTTCCGGTCGGGGACGCGCTGATCGGCCGGGTGATTGACGCCCTCGGGCAGCCGGTTGACGAAAAGGGGCCCATCGCGGCAACCAAGTATCGACCCGTTGAGCGCATCGCTCCGGGCGTTATCCAACGCCAGGACGTGGATACGCCCGTCCAGACCGGCATCAAGACGATCGATGCCATGATCCCCGTGGGACGCGGCCAGCGCGAGCTCATCATCGGTGACCGTCAGACAGGCAAGACTGCCCTGGCCATCGATACGATCATCAACCAGAAGGGCAAAAACCTGACGTGCATCTATGTAGCGATCGGCCAGAAGAAGTCGTCGATTGCGCGGACCGTTGGGATCCTCGAGCGTAATGGCGCGATGGAACACACGATTGTGGTTGTGGCGGCTGCCGACGAATCCCCCGCACTCCAATACATTGCACCCTATGCCGGCTGCGCGATCGGCGAAGAGTTCATGGAAAGCGGGCGCGACGCGCTCCATTGTCTACGATGACCTTTCGAAGCACGCCTGGGCATATCGCCAGGTCTCGCTTCTGCTGCGCCGCCCACCAGGCCGCGAGGCGTACCCCGGCGACGTCTTTTACCTGCATTCGCGCTTGTTGGAGCGCGCAGCCCGGCTGGCGAATCGTTACGTGATCACGTCGGCAGAATATGCAGATGCGGAGGCATCCGAGTCCGATGCCGTTGATGGCAAAACCTACGGGGGGCCGACCTCCCGCGATGACGTGGCGCGTGCCATCAAAGCGATGTCGAATCCGGAAGCGCACAAGGCGGTCAAAGTCCGGGGCTCCGGCGGCTCGCTCACGGCCCTACCCATCATTGAAACCCTCCTGGGGGACGTCTCCGCCTACATCCCAACCAACGTGATCTCCATTACGGACGGTCAGATCTATCTTGAGTCCAACTTGTTCAACGCCGGCATCCGGCCTGCCGTCAATGTTGGCATCTCGGTATCGCGCGTCGGAGGCGACGCTCAATCCAAAGCGATGAAGCAAGTCGCCGGCCGGCTGCGACTGGACATGGCCGCTTATCGGGAGCTGGCCGCCTTCGCCTTGATGTCGTCCGATCTGGATAAGACCACTCAGCAGCAGTTGGGGCGAGGCCAGCGGATGCAGGAACTCCTGAAACAGCCCCAATATCGACCCATGTCACTTTCGGACCAGGTGATCGTGATTTTCGCCGGCACGAACGGGTATGCGGATCAGGTTGCGGTCGAGAAGACGGGCGCCTGGCAGACGGAACTGCTGCGGTTTATGGACTTCTGCCTACCCTGAGATAGGCCGGGAACTCGAAGAGAAGAAGCTCATCACCGAAGACAATCGTGGCAGGCTGATGCAGGCCCTTCAGATCTTCCGCGACTCCTGGAGCGCGTAGGGCATGGCCTCCGCACGAGAGATGCGGCTGCGCATCAAGAGCGTCAAGAACATCGCCCAGGTCACCCGGGCGCTGGAGGCCGTAAGCGCAGCCAAAGTGCGAAAATCCGTGCAGGCGGTGGCCGCGACGCGGCCGTACGCGACCAAGGCGTGGCAAGTCCTCACGCATGTTGCCGCGCAACCGGGCCGCCACAATCTCCACCCGCTGCTGAGCGAGCGGCCAGATCCCAAGGCGGCACTGGTGATCGTGATAACCGGCGACCGCGGCCTTGCCGGCGCATACAACACGAACATAGTGCGCTTCATCGCCGAGCGTTTCGACGACTATCGGAGACCGGTAAGGTACGTGGCTGTCGGTCGCAAGGGACGCGACTTGTTGGTGCGTCGGCGCAAGCAGTTGGTGGCGGACTTCAGCAATTTGCCGGCTCCGCCGGCCTTCGCCGATGTGTCCGCCATTGGCCACCTGGCCGTGAGGGAATTCGAGCAAGGGGACGTTGACGAGGTGTTTCTGGTATACACGGATTTCGTCAATATCGCACGGCAGACGTCGACCATCAAGCAGTTGCTGCCGCTGCAACTTCGCGAAGGCCAGGGTGTCATGGAACTCAATCGCACAAGTGCGGCGCCGGCTGCTTATGAGTATGAACCCGACTTGCGCGAGCTTCTGGATGAAATCATCCCGCGCTTCACGGCGCTTCAGGTCTACCAGGCCGTCCTTGAATCACAAGCCAGCGAGCACGCCGCGCGTATGGTGGCCATGCACAGCGCCACGGACAATGCGAGGGAACTGGCCGGTGCTTACGATCTGCAATATAACAAGATGCGGCAACAAACGATCACTAACGACATTCTCGATATCGTCGGGGGGGCAGAGGCGTTGGGTGCGTCCTGACGCCGGCAAGCATGGATGTGTGTGGCAATAATCCCCTGCAGGGTTCAGGCAGGCAGTCCCGGAGGTAGGGCATAGTGGCAACCAATACTGGGCGCGTGGTGCAAATTCTCGGCGGAGTCGTGGACGTGGAGTTTCCTGAGGGCGGGATACCCAAACTTTTCGAGGCCGTTGAGGTTGAGCGCGAGGGGCAGTCGCCGCTGGTGCTCGAGGTCGAAAAGGACCTGGGAAATAACTGGGTGCGCACTGTGGCCATGGACGCTACAGACGGACTGCAGCGGGGCACGCCAGCCCGGGCCACGGGGTCGCCCATTTTGGTGCCGGTGGGCGCCGCCACGCTCGGCCGGATTTTCAACGTCCTCGGAAAACCCGTCGACAACAAGGGCGAGGTGCCGGCCAGCGCGATGTATCCCATCCACCGGCCTGCGCCCGTATTCGCCGACCAGGCCACCAAAGTGGAAGTCTTCGAGACGGGCATCAAGGTCATCGACCTGATTGCGCCGTTTACCAAGGGCGGCAAGACGGGTATTTTTGGTGGCGCCGGAACCGGAAAAACGGTGATTATCATGGAGCTCATTCGCTCCGTGGCAAGCGAGCACCAAGGCAATTCGGTTTTCGCGGGGGTGGGGGAGCGCACGCGTGAGGGAACGCAACTGTATCGGGAGATGATCGAATCCGGGGTGATGAAGGACACCGTGATGGTTTATGGTCAGATGAACGAACCCGCCGGCGTGCGTCTGCGCGTCGCCCTGGCTGCCCTTTCGATGGCAGAGTATTTCCGCGACCATGGCCGGGACGTGTTGCTCTTCATTGACAATATTTTCCGGTTTTCGATGTCGGGCTCCGAGGTCTCGGCGCTTTTGGGACGGATGCCATCGGCCGTTGGTTATCAACCCACGCTGGCAACGGAGATGGGCGAGCTGCAGGAGCGGATCACATCGACGCGCACCGGGTCGATCACGTCGATGCAGGCGGTCTACGTACCGGCCGACGATTACTCCGACCCTGCGCCCGTGGCCACCTTCACGCACCTGGACGCGACCATCGCCCTGGAAAGATCCATCGTTGAGAAGGGTATCTATCCTGCCGTGGATCCGCTCACCTCGACTTCGCGGATCCTCGATCCCAACATCGTGGGGCCGGACCACTACAATACGGCGCGCGAAGTGCAGCGCGTACTGCAGCGATACAAAGACCTGCAAGACATCATCGCCATTCTTGGCATTGATGAGCTTAGCGAAGATGATAAACTGATTGTGGCGCGCGCCCGCAAGATCGAGCGCTTCTTTTCGCAGCCATTCTATGTAGCGGAACGCTTCACTGGAATTGACGGCCGGTACGTGCCCTTGAAGGAGACCGTGAGCGGCTTTGGGGAAATCCTGAACGGCCATTGCGACGATCTGCCGGAGCAGGCTTTCATGATGTCAGGTACCATCGAAGACGTTCGGGAGAAGGCGGAGAAACTGGAGAAGGTTTCGTGAGCCTTGCCGGCTTTCCGACGACGGGATCGCAAACGCCTGATTGTTGTTGGGCTGCGCCAGGCTTGTTTGAGTAGCATCGATGCCCATTCGCTGTGAAATTGTGTCCCAGGATCGCACCGTCTTTCAGGGTGACGCGGATATGGTGATTCTCCCTGGCGCTGGCGGGGAGATGGGCATTCTTCCGCACCACGCTCCCGTATTGACAACATTGAAGTACGGCGTTGTCAGGGTCCGCCAGACCGGGGTTGAGAAGATTTTCGCGGTGGCGGGCGGCGTGGCTGAAGTCCGACCCGACTTGGTCACCGTGCTTGCCGACGCAGCCGAGAATGTCGAAGAGATCGACGTCAAACGGGCCTCAGTTCGCGAGGAAGCGCGCCGAAGAAGCGCTCGCCAAAGGCGTACCGCTCGAGGCAGATGCACTTCTGCACGTGGAAGCCGCCCTGCGGCGCTCCAAGCTCCGCCTGGACGTCGCACGCCGTTATCGCAAGACTCAGAATCGATTCCCCGGGCAGTCATAAATCGTGGCCCTCTTCTCGAAAGACTTGGGCATTGACTTGGGCACCATGTTCGTGCGTCTGGCCGACAGCACGCAAGTGCTGATGCAGGAGCCGACCATCGTAGCCATCGAAGTAGAGGAGCAGAAGATGGTGGCGGTGGGGCGCGAGGCCCTTGATATGTCCGGACGAGTCCCCGAGAACATCGAGGTCGCCCGTCCGCTGCGCCACGGCGTCATAGCCGATTACGAAATCACGGAAACGTTGCTTTCGTACGTGCTTCAGCGCGTCAGTGGCTCGCTGCGTGTGTTCCGGCCGCGGGTGATGGTGTCCGTACCATACGGAGTCACCAGCGTGGAGCGGCGGGCTGTTTATGAAGCCGTCATGGAGGCGGGCGCGCGCGAGGCCACTCTGATTCAGCAATCGCTCGCCGCGGCGCTGGGGATCGATCTTCCCATTGGGTCACCGTCGGGCAACATGGTCATCTGCCTGGGCGGCGGCTGCACGGAAGCCTCGATCATGGCCATGTACGGCATCGTCGCGGCCGACACCCTCCGAAAAGGTGGACTTGACTTGGACGAGGCGATAGTGAGCTACGTGCGGCGCAAGTATGGCGTCATCATTGGCCAGCTCACGGCGGAGCAACTGAAATTCAAGATCGGAGCGGCCGTGCCGCAGGATACCGAGAACACCCTGGAGGTTCAGGGTCAGGACCAGGTCAGCGGTCTACCTCGGCCGGTCACGCTGACAACCGGTGAGATCGTCGAGGCATTGCAGGAGCCCCTGAAAGAGGTGACCGAGACCTGCCGTAAGGTGTTGGAGAGGACGCCGCCCGAGCTGGTGGCGGACATCATTGACCGCGGCGTGGCCCTGTGCGGGGGCGGCGCGCTTCTGCGCGGCGTGGACAAACTCCTGACCAAGTCGCTGGGGATCCCTGCCTACCTTGTGGACAATCCCATGACATGCGTGGTCGAGGGCGCCATACGAGGATTGGGCATGATGAATGTCCTGAGGAGAAACCTGCCTCAGGTCTAGGCGCGACTATCGGAAATCACAAAGCGGGCCGGCTGCGAATTTTCGCAGCCGGCCCGCTTGTTTGTTCTTTGTCGATGGGGCGTAGTTCGATCACCGGGCCTGCACGAAGGTCCCAGCCGCCATCTTGGATCCGTCCAGGTAGTACGTCATGCGCTGGAGATGCGTGGATGGATCGATGTGTTGGACGTGCACACCGCTTGGAACGGTGAGAACAGTGGGGGCGTAGTTGAGAATGGCCCGGACGCCAGCCTGCACCAGCATGTCGGCGACCGCCTGGGCCGCTGCAGCCGGCACTGCAACCATGGCCAACTTGATCTTCTCAGATCGAACGCGTTCCACCAGCTGGGTCGTATCTTCGATCGTAAACTCACCCACTCTTTCCCCCACCTTGGCTGGGTCCACATCGAATATCATCGCCACGCGGAATCCGCGTTCGGCAAAGCCGCCGTAGCGGGCAAGCGCATGGCCTACATCGCCGACGCCCACGACCACGACGTCCCACATGCGATCTACTTTCAGGATTTCGCGGAGCTTATCGATCAGAAAAGGAATAGCGTAGCCTGTTCCCTGCTTGCCGAATTCCCCAAACTGAGAAATGTCCTTGCGGATCTGCGCTGCCGAGATTCCGACATAATCGCCCAGCTCCTGCGAGGAGGTCGTTTTCATGCCTTTTTCGGACATGCGCTGGAGTGCGCGGCAGGTAGACGGGAAGGCGTCCGATGATGATATCGGGAATCTTATCGGCATTCATGTGTCCCTCCGAGGAGCATTCTCCCTCGCGAATTTACCATAAAAGAGAGTTTTGTGCAATTATACACAAGCAATGCGCGGAGGGGGCAGCCTATCCCCGGCGACGCCCCATGACTTGTCCCGGATTGGCCTAGGGTTCCCCGCGGACGCTCACGACATAGTTCACGTGCAAGCGTTCTCCCGGCTTGGCGCCGATGGACAGTCGCAGAAGATATGGCTGATCGGGCGATAGGCTCTGTGTCACGGAGGAGCCGCACGCCAACCCTGCCCAATCCGGCACGATTTGCCCCCGCAATGTCAAGGTGCCTGCAATCTCGCCGTTGCCCGCGCACGAAAGACCAAGGGTCACACGGGCAGTGTAAGGCGTGAAGCTAACCCAGTCTTGGGCGTCGCCCTCGGGCGAGGAGACGTCGCCAGAGTACAGAAGGGCGCCGGTTCCGGTCGGCGAAAATCTAACGCTGACGCCAGGTGCATCCGCCGAGTCGCCGTCATCCGGTGCAGGCAGCGCAGTAGGCGTCGGCGTTGCCGGAATCGCTGCTGGCGTTCCTGTGACGGCCTCCTGACCTGCCTCCGCGATGACGGGCAGGCCATCGAGGCTCGGCGCATCGACGTACTCTGCCGCCACCCAACCCCTTCCATTCGGTCCGGCAGAGTACTGCATCTGCAGCCATGTGGACGAGCTGTCTCTTCCGGTAAGCATTAGGACATCGCCAGGATTGAGCGTGCCAAGCGAGTTCAAACCCCGTACCGGGACCGCTGCGGACATTGAGCTGCTGGACAACGGTTGCAGTTATGCCCTGATCCCCGGCTGCTCCGACAATCGGGATCGCTTTCGGGTCCTCCGCCACGACGTACTTCGCAGATACCCAGCCTGTGCTGGCCGAAGCCGCGGGGAATATGATCTGGTACCAGTTGCCGCCCGAGTCCCTGCCGACGATCTGCAGCGGGGCGGCCGGACCAATCAGGCCGAGCTGTGCTCCGGCCGCCGAAGGCTGATCGCGCACATACAACTGGGTGGAGGTAATTCCGGCCCGCGGAGTCGCGCTGGGGGATGCTGTGGATGACGGAGGTACGGGGGTCGCGCTGGGCACTCGCGTGGCAGGCAGCGTTGAGGTAACAAATTGGGGAGCTGCGGTCGGCTGGCTGGACGGCGGAGCGACGGCACATCCGCAGATCAGGGACGCCAACAAACCGAACGCCAACGTGGTCCTACGCACAAATCTATTGTAAACGACCCAGGCGCCGTGCCATCCATATCCCCGACCTCACGGTAGCCAGTAACAAAAAGGACCGTCAATTGACGGCCATTGTGTTGGATTTAGGCGCCCCTGGAGAGACTCGAACTCTCGCTTTCGGCTCCGGAGGCCGACGCTCTATCCGCTGAGCTACAGGGGCGAACGCGCGGATTCTATCACACGCGCCTTCCAGCGCATCCCGGTAATAGCACGTCAACCAGAGCCCACGAAAAAATGCTAGGCGACTCTGGTTCCCAGCGCGGCCAACTGGCTTCGGAGCGCCCCGACCAAAGCCGTGTTGCCCTGCTCATCGCCGAACTTCATGAGCTGCTCCTTCTTGTGAGCCAATTCGCCGCACAGCCGATAGAACTGCGCCGCCGATTTGCCGCCGCTGAAGTATGCTGTGGACATGGTCATCGGGGTGAGCGCCCGGTCGTACTGGGCCTGGGAGATCACGCCCGCCGTGACCTCGTCCCGGAGTTGACGTCCCAGCAGGCTGCGCTCGCGCACGATCATGAACAGGATGAAGATCCCCATCATCAACCAGCCGAACCAATCGATCAGGCTGCCGACCGCGAAGCCGGTGACGCCGCCGATCACGCTGCTGATCGTATTGTGCACAGCGTGCACGAGAACGGCGCAGGAATAGCCAGTGAGCGCAGCAACCAACTTAACGAGGACATTCTTGTTCAGGCGGGCCACGGCGAGGCCTATTCCCGTGAATGCCGTGAAGAACGGATGCTGCCATGCGACGACGATATCGCGCACAACCACCAGCTGCCACAGCCCTTGCCAACCACTGTGCGCGTAGCCTTGCTGAAAGATATACAGGACGTTCTCGGTGGCTGCGAAACCAAGAGCGGTGACGCCGGCGTAGACAATGCCGTCAAGCACCGAATCAAACTCGTTTCGGAATGCCAGAAGGATAAGAAGCAGGGCTGAGCCTTTCAACGCCTCTTCGACAAAGGGCGCCACGAGCGAGGCGGTCGTGAATTCGGCCACTGTGCCGGATCCGGTCAGCATGTAGAGCCCCATACCGAGGAGCGTATTTATCACAAAGGCGCCGCCGGCCGCAATCACCGCGCCCCAAAAGAAAGCAAGACCGAGCAAGATCAGCGGTTCTTTCTCGTATCGGTCGAGCCAGTAGACGAAAGCAGCCATCAAAAAGGCCGGCACAAATGCGAAAGTGACCGCGACGAGTAGGGCCAAACGGTTCCTCCGGATAGCTTGGATCCGAACGTACGGCTGGGATTGTACTTGCTAAGCCTTGAGAATCAGTGCGGTCCGCTCGATGCGAGCGCCTGCGCGTGGCAGGCCGAGGGCTTCAAGCACCTCATCTGGCCGCCCCGTCGCCCCTTCCAGCGCAGTGAGGCGCATCAAGAGCTTCGGAGTCGAATTGTTGGCAGCATCCACAACCAGTAACTCCTCGACCAATGGGCGCAGGTCGTAGCGTTTGCCGCGGCGCTCGCGTGGTACGGACGAAGATCCCAGCAGCGCCCGGACTGGCGTCTCCAGCTCAAGAGTCTCGGGCCCGGTGGGCCAGGTGATTTCGTATTGCGCCGACTGCACCTGCGTAGGCAGCGCAGGAGCCTCGGGGTCCACGCCCGCAGCGTCCAATACAAGGATACCGGCCGGCAATACCGCCTGCAGTCTCCCGGCGACATCGGAAGCCACCACATCCTCGTTGAGCCGCATGTCAAGGATCTCGCACCGCGACGAGAAACCCAGGGGGAGCGGCGACGCAAACTGGATCTTAGGCTGTGGGTGAAAACCTTTGGAGTATTCCAGGGCCAATCCGGCCCTGCGAGCGGCTCGTTCCCAGATTGTCAAGAGATCGAGATTCCCAACAAAGATCAGGGGACCACTCTTGGCAAACGTAACGCGCAGGCGCATCGAACGACGCGGATCCGAAAAGTTGCCGGGCTCAGTCGCCCGCTATGGGCAACTCTACGGGAGCTGCAACCGGCTGGCTGGTCCGGGCCGGGCTTCTGACATCGGGACATTTCCAGCCTTCTCCCGGATGCTCACGGCGCAGATTGGAGAAGGTCGGCAGGATGCCGCAGGCGAAGCAATTGAGGCGGCAGTCAACCCGGATTTGCCCTTCGAGGGATTGGCGAAAGTCCTGAAACAGGAAGTTCTTCCGCACCGCGGCGCTGATGTGATCCCACGGGAAGACCTCATCTGTACGCCGCTGTCGGTGCGTGTAGAACGCCGGATCAAGCCCCTGCCCGGTAAATGCATCGCGCCACAGGCCTGCTTTGCGCTCGTCGTTCCACGCATCGAACCTGGCGCCCGCGCGCCAGGCAGCGTATATCACCTCGGCGAGACGCCGATCGCCCCGCGACAACCAGGCTTCGAGCAGCGTGTCATCGGGGTCGGTCCAACTCAACTTGATATTTGGATCGCGCAGTTGGCGCTTTAGGAGAGCCTGTTTGCTCACGATGCTCGCCCGGGTGTCGACCGCCACCCACTGAAAAGGCGTTTGCGGCTTCGGGACGAAGGTACCGACGCCCACATGCAGCTTGATTTTCCAGCTGGATACCTTGCGACCCTCGTCGATGACGCGCTTGCAAAGATCGGCGATGGCCTGCACATCCGCCAGTGTCTCGGACGGGTGGCCGATCATGAAATACAGCTTGATGGTTGTCCAGCCGCGCCGGTAGGCTTCGCGTGTGGTGGCGATCAGGTCCTCGTCCGAAATGTACTTATTGATGATGCGCCGCATGCGTTCCGTCGCCGCCTCGGGCGCCAGGGTCAAGCCGCCCGAGTAGTGATCGCGGAGCTTGTCCATCAGGTCGATGGAAACAGATTCGATCCGCAGGGAGGGAAGCGAGATGGTGAGCTTACGACCGTGGAATCTCTCGCTGATTCGGTTCACGAGCTCGACGATGCGGTCAAAGTCCGACGACGAAAGCGACAGCAGCGCCAGCTCCTCGAAGCCCGTTGCATTGACCGCATCTTCGGCCGCCTGCACGATCTCGTCGATGCTGCGTTCCCGCACCGGCCGCGTGATCATGCCTGCCTGACAGAACCGGCAGCCGCGCGTGCAGCCGCGCATGATCTCCACCGATACCCTGTTGTGAACAATGCCAATGTTGGGCACGATGAACTCTGTGGGCGGGGGCGGCAGCTTCGCCACGATCCGCTTCACAACCGGATGGGCGATGCCGTCGATGAGTGGCCTCACGGCTTCCACCGTGCCATCGGCGAGATACGAAACCTCGTACAGGCTGGGCACATACACGCCCGGGATCCTTGCCAAGGCTTCGAGCAGCCGCGTCCGGTCACGGTGGCCCCCCAGCGACGCGAAGCGCTGCGGCGCCGCGACCCCTGGGTCTAGTCCCGGATTGTGCGGTTTGAAGGCACGGACGACTTCGATGATCTCGTGGATGACCTCCTCACCTTCACCGATAACGAAGGCATCCATGAAGGCGTGCATCGGCTCCGGGTTCGTCGCGGCGTGCCCGCCCGCGATGACGATCGGGTCGCCATCGGTGCGTTCCGCCGTACGGATCGGAATGCCCGCCAGGTCCAGGCAGTTGAGCGCATTCGTGTAGAGTGTCTCGTACGGCAGCGAAAAACCGATCAGATCGAACTCGGAGAGCGCGTGCTTGAACTCAAGGGAGTACAGCGGGATCTCATTCTGCCGCATCAGTGCTTCCATGTCGGGCCACGGCGCATAGGCGCGCTCTGCCAGCGTGTCAGGCCGCTGATTGATCTGATCGTAGAGGATCTTTAGCCCGACATTCGAAACGCCGATGTCGTAGATGTCCGGGAACACAAGGGCTGCCTTGAGCGTTCCATCGTTCCAAGGCTTCACGACGGCATTGAGCTCGCCGCCCACATAGCGACCGGGCTTCTGCACTTGGAGTAGAATTCTGTCCAATTGCAGTTCAATTTCTTCAGGGGATCGCATCTCGGCATTATACTGGAACCCGACTAAATCTATCAAATATAGGCTTGGAACGAACGCGAGATCTGCAATCCTTGTTGCACACGATGCAAACGCACTTCTTGCCTCCTGCGCATCGCCATCCAGCTCGGCCCGCATCAAGACCGTCGGCTTGGACTGAGAGTCCACGCGTGAAGGTCCCGTTGATGGTCGTGCTGGCGGTGATGCTGGCTGGTTGTGGGGCACGTATTCCGGTTGCGACCTCCACTGCCGCTGCAACGAACACTCCTGCGGTGATCATCCAGACTGTGCTGGTGACCGTGATCCCTACGTGGCCCCCGACGTTCGTCCTGCCTTCCCGCACGCCCGTTCCGACAAGCACGCCTTGGATCATCGTCGTTACGGCAACGCCCGGCGCGGCTGAGCTCACTCAGACGGCGATCGCTGGGGCCGTGACCGTTGATCCCACGGCGACATTGCCGGCGAACGCCGGCGGCGATCTGTTCACGAAATTGACCAGGTCGAGCGATCACTTTGCGCTTCGCTGTCAGCCTGACACGATCACATTCGGGGTGTCAACGACGAACACGCACGTGACTGGCGTGGATCTGTACTATCGCATCCAGGATCAAATCAACCCCTCCGTCAGCAACTGGGAATACGGTGGGACACTTGTTTCTGATAAGCAAGGCAATTTCAACCTCGATTTTCCCGCGACGCGGGTGGACCAAGACCTGCGGAGCCACCGTGCCTGGTTCGACTATCAATTCGTTGGCACGAACAGTCTCGGAGATGTACTTGGAAGAAGCGCCAAGATCCCGGGGCAGATCACTTACACGATAGATTGTTCGGACTGAGGCCCGGAGCGGCGAGATGCGCAAACGAGCGAGCGGCTCCGCGCCGCTCGCTCGTTTTTCCCTCAACAAGGAGTGCCTGATGAAGCGAACCGACCGAACTAGGTTGTGGTGATCGGTCGCTTGGTCCAGAGTTCACGCAGCCAGAGCCACAGCGCGCCAAGTCCGAATAGGACGACTGCAAAGTCAAGCAGGCCTCCAAGGAAACCCGGTATCAGAGGGAACGACAGCAGGGCGATCACAACCACGGTTACGGCCACGCCCAGAATCATGGGCCAAATTCGGTGTTCCGCCAGGGGCGAATTCGCCTGACGGAGGATCCACTTTCCCGCCATCATGCCGAACACGATCTTCGCAACAAACGACGTGATCAGGACGAATCCGAGGATCAGCGCGAAGAGCGCCAGGAGTCCCAGCCACACCATCGTGCCACTGAGGCCGCCCAATGTCAGCAGACCGAAGACTACCGCGCCAAGGATCATTACGAACAGGATCAGCAAGATGAGGAAGAAGAAGCCCGCGTAGGCCACCACCCCCCATCCGAGGCTCGGCCAAACGTGGGCTTGAAGCTGATCGGTGAGGCCTCTAATGAACCCGGGCACGACCCAGCTCAGGAACAGCCCCAATAGGACCAACGTAATTAGTGACCGCAAGAGGTGGAGAGCCCACTTTCCCGTCTTATCGGCGGGAGTCTCCTGCGGTTTGGGCTGGGCCGTGCTGGGAGGCGGCACACTTCTAGTCACGGAGCCCTGGACCACCCCGGCGGGGAATGACAGATCCGTGTTCTGCGTGTATTCGAGATTACCGCTGATCTTGGCGCCTGGATCGATTGTCAGACCCTGCTTGACCACAGGCACTGCAACTGTCGATGGTCCCATGAACATGCCGGGAGGTGGCCCGCTTCGAGTCCCTCCGACCTCACCGACCTTGGCGACGACGTTGCCGCCGACAGTGCCGGCGACCTCGAAAGCAGCAGCAGCCGCTTCGACGTTGCGGGAAACTTCGGATCCGAGCAGCACCTGGTAGCCTGCCAACAAGGCATCCCTGCCCACCAGGCCCCCTTTGCGCATCTCCAGGCTGTAGCCAGCGCCCAGGATATCGCCGCCTACTTTGGAGCTCTCGCCCCAGTAGAGCACTGATCCTCCTGCCCAAACGTCGCCCCCGACCGTTCCATTGATGACGATCGTGTTGGCAGCCGTGATCAGATTGCCGGAGATCGTGCCGTTTATGGTGATCGTCTGGCCTGCCGCGATGACGTCCCCGTTAACAGTTCCGTCCAGGACGAACTCGGTGGCTCCGACGAAAAGGTCGTCATTAACGGTTTCAGTCGCCGCTATCACGACCTTGTCACCGCTGCGTCCTTCGTAGGCATACGCCGGGCTGGTCGATCCCAGCAACAGTACCATCACAAGGACAAGTATTGTGATTATCTTCTGCGTCTTGAACATGCAATCCTCCTGTGGATCCCCTGCGTCATGCAAAGATATACGAGCCAAGGCGCGCGAAGTTGCAGGCCGAGTCGAGCAATCCAAGAAAGAGCGGGGCCCGTTGTGGGCAACGTCTTGCGGATGATATGCGTGCTGCTTGAGTGGGCGTTGGGGGTATGCCGGCGATATTAGCCGCTCATCGCACGGAAGGCCCTATCTGTCCCCGCTGCGGCCCGCGTGCGACGTGCCATCACCATAAGCCAACCGAGAGATGAGCTTCGCTTTGTGGTGCTTCGCCTATGCCCCCAGACAGAGTTAATTGATTCCCGCGCCCAGGCTGCAACAACCCAGGCGCCAATGGATGGTTGCCTTACTCTCCGACGATCTTGATCAGCACTCGCTTCCGCCGTCGCCCATCAAATTCGCCGTAGAAGATCTGTTCCCAGGGCCCGAAATCCAGCTTGCCGGCCGTAACGGCTATGACCACCTCGCGTCCCATGATCTGTCTCTTGATGTGGGCGTCGGCGTTGTCTTCCCCGGTGCGGTTGTGAAGGTATTGATGCACCGGCTCGTGTGGCGCGACGGCTTCGAGCCACTTCTCATAATCCTGATGGAGTCCGCTTTCGTCGTCGTTAATGAACACCGAGGCTGTGATGTGCATGGCGTTGACAAGGCACAGCCCTTCCTGGATGCCGCTTTCCCGCAGCGCCTCCTCCACTTGGCCGGTAATGTTCACGAAGCCGCGGCGCGCGGGGATGTTGAACCAAAGTTCTTTGCGGTGAGATTTCATCGAACAAGCCCCCCGATTGCGCTGCGCCGGCGGCCGTCGTCTCCGGCTTCGATCAATCCGGCTCTGCCTTCTCAACGACGACCGTCGCCTCCGTAAGCAGGGCAGCGATTGCGCCCACGGCTGCCAGCGTTGGAACCAGGAGGGCGCCCACGACGCCGATCGTGAGAGGGATTTCCATCACCGTGCCGCCGTCTTTGTTCTTTATGACAATTCGGCGGATGTTGCCCTCGTGAACCAGGCCCTTGATTCGGCCAAGGAGTTCTTCGCCGCTGACGCGGAATTCTTCGGTGCGAACCTTTTCTGATGACATCTTGCCCTCCAAATTCTTCATTGCTTAGATGAGCCGTATGCTAAGTGAGCCTGTCACTGAGCCCGCCTTCGATTGGCAGCGATCCGCGTGTCGGGTCAATGCTTCGGTCGGACCTCGACCCTGGCCCACAACAGGCCCGCTCGCGAATCATATCATGGGGCACCCGAGAGGCCTTCCCGGAATGGGTCGCTCGGACTTGTCTCGACCGTTCCCTCCGGTGCTATGCGGTCGCCAGCCTGCGATAAGCGGGTCCCGCAAGCGCCAAGTATGCGGCCGCAAGGAGCGTGCCGACCACGGCGCAACCCAGCCACAATGCGGCCGCTGTGAAGTTCTCGAGGACCCAACTGCCCAGCAAGGGCCCCACGAAGAAAGAGAGACCCCAGGCAGAACCGAAGATCCCCTGATAAAGGCCGCGCAGTTCTGGGGGTGAGAGGTCAGCGATGATGGTCGGAGCAATCGATGCACCGATGATTTCGCCCAGCGTCCAGACAACCACTCCAAGCGCGTACATGGCGAGCCCGCGGGCCAGGAAATTCAGCCCAAAGCCGAGACCCGTCAGGACGGCGGCGAGCGCAATGGCCTCGAAACGCGGCAACCGGCCGATGAACTTGCTAACCTGAAGCGTGACCAAAACGATCAGAATGCCGTTCGCAGCAATTGCCACGCCGTAGTCGGCGGGCCCAAATCCGTGCCGCTGCATATCGAGCGGCAACGTGACGTATCCCTGCATGTAGATGGACCCGAAAACGAGCGCCAGGAGTGTGAAAATCAGCAGGATCGGCTCCCGAGTCAATTGGCGGAGCCGTCCCCTCATCGGGACTCTGGCAGCCTGAACGGCCGAAGCGGGTTGCGACTCAGGAACACGCCACAACACCAGCAGGCCATATATCAAGGTTGTCAGCGCATCACCGCCAAACAGCAGCAAGTAGTTTACGTGCGCCATAAGTCCCGCGACGATAGGCGCGAGGCCGGCGCCGACGTTGATCGCCCAGTAAATGTAGCCAAAGGCGCGCGTCCGGTCCTCTGGCGCAACCAGATCGCTGACCGCCGCATTCACCGCCGGTCGGTACAAATCGGTCAGGAAACCCAGGCCTGTCGTCGCTACCGCAATGACAGGAAGCTCGCGCGCAAATCCAAGTCCCAGCATGATTGGCGGCGTCAACAGCAGGCTCATGAGCAAGATCGGTCGGCGGCCGATCCGGTCCGCGAGCTCGCCGCCGACCAGCTGTGCTGCAAACGAGCCCGCGCCGAATAAACCGACGATGAGTCCGGCCTGGCCGATGGGAATGCCGCGCTCGGTTGTCAGGTACAGGCTCAGGAAGGGGATGACGAACCCGCCGAGGCGGTTGATCACCGTACCCACCCACAGGAACCAATAGCTGCGCGGGAGCCCTGAAGTTATGCCAAGTAAACGGTTCCGCCCGACGGACATCGGGCAAGGATACTCGAAAAATCAGCGCGGCCGCCAGAAGCGCATCGTGTTTCGGCGGACCGCTCGGCGACACACGAGCAGGTCTGTCATATAATGCGTGCAGTTCGCAATCCAGACCAGGAGGCAGGGAATGGTACGTATTGAGAAGGTCGATACCGATGACCGGTCCCAGGTCAAACGCTTTGTCCAGTTCTACTATGATCTGTATCGGGACTGCCCACAGTTCGTGCCTCCACCGTTTGGTGACGCTTACTTGCCGCTCAATCGAAAGAAACATCCTTTCTTTGAGCACTCCTTCGCGGATTTCTTCCTGGCCACCCGGGACGGCAAGGTGGTCGGTCGGATCTGCGCCGCTGACAACCGACCCTTCAATGAGTATCACAAGACCCGCAAGGCGCACTTCTATGCCTTCGATTCGATAGACGATCTTGAGGTCGCCCGCGCCTTGTTCGAGGCGGCCTTTGAGTGGGCACGGGCGCGTGGCTTGGACACATTGATTGGCCCGAAAGGCCTTTCTCCGTTTGACGGCTACGGTATCCAGGTCGAAGGATTCGAGCAGCGCCAGATGATGACGATGATGAATTACAACTACGACTACTACCCAAAACTCGTGGAGGCGCTGGGATTTGAGAAGGAAGTCGATTTCGTCTCTTGCTACCTGCCGTCCGATGCCTTCAGGGTGCCCGAGCGGGTGGAGCGCATCGCGGAGCGCGCCATGAAGCGTGGCAACCTGCGCGTCAAGAACTTTAAGAGTAAGCGCGAACTGTTGCAGTGGGCCTGGCGGATTGGCGAGGCCTACAACAAGACCTTCATCCATAACTGGGAGTACTACCCGTTCACGAAAGGGGATATTCAGTACGCCGTGGACAATGTCATCAACTTCGCGGATCACCGCATGATCAAAGTGGTGACCCACGGTGAGGACATCGTTGGATTCCTGTTCGCCTTCCCGGATGTCTCCGCGGCCTTGCAGCGCGGAAAAGGCCACCTCTTCCCGTTCCGCATCTTCGATATTCTTCTTGAGACGAAGCGGACGCGGATTGTGTCCGGCAACGGCATGGGCATCCTCCCCGAGTACCAGGGTACGGGAGGCAACGCGCTGCTATACAACGAGATGGGCAAGACCGTCTTGGGAGATCGGGTATCAGCTCTGGCCTTCCTTTGGGGTGACATGGGAGCTTATCTTCGCCGCGAGCCGCAATTTAAGCATGTCGAGATGACGCAGGTAGCCGAGACCACCCGACAAATGCGCGCCGATTTGAAGAATCTCAACGGAATCGAGTACAAGAACCACCGCGTCTACCGGCGTTCCATCTAGCGCCTGCGCCCCCGGAGACAAAAAAAAGCCCCGTCCGATTGGACGGGGCTCTCGTTGATTGAGGGGATGTGTGCTTAAAGGGGCATTACGTTTGCGGCCTGCGGGCCCTTGGGGCCCTGCTCGACCGTGAATTCAACCTTCTGGCCTTCCACGAGCTTGCGGAAACCGTCGCTCTGGATCGCCGAGTAGTGGACAAATACGTCAGGGCCGCCATCTCGGGAGATGAAACCGTAGCCCTTCTCCGCATTGAACCACTTGACCGTTCCGACGATACGTTCGGACATTGCACTGCCTCCTTCTTGCACGGGACAAAATGGTGATGATGTCGCACGTTCGTCGGCTGTCAAAACGAAACGACCCGGCTGAAAGCCGTCGGGTCACTTTGTCCTGGTTCCAAACGATAACGTACTGGCATCTAGCGTGCGGATAATAAAGGGAATTGTCCAAACCGTCAAGGATTTTAATGTTGCTCTAAACTGCCATTTGGCGTGGCGCGGTCACCAGCGAACGTTGGATTCCAGGCTGCAGTTGGCCGCATGTCGCCGGTGCCCGCATGTGGGTGCGCTCCGAAACCGCTCATCCCGGGTCGGCACATTCTGCGAGGCCCGGGCGTGCTGGCCGGAGGGCGACTGCGCCCCCTTTCGACCCGCCTGCTATCCTCGAATAGCATCTTCCTGTTACGGTCCATGGGGCGACGGGAGCGAAACCCTCTGGAGAGTTGCCCCGACGGGCCGGGCGGGCTTATCATTGCGGCATGGCCCCGCCCTTTGAGTTCCACATCTCCCGTCGCGCCCGTGACCGCTACCATTTTGACGAAGCCCTGCTCGGGACGAATGGCCGTCTGATCGTTTCTACCGGCGGTAGCCACGCCACAGGTATGAGGGCGGCACGCCGCATGGTGGAGCGCGTCTACGGCGGCACCGGCAGGCTTCTCCCCGCTTCGGACATCTATGCCGCCGCCTTGATCGAGGAGATCATGCACCTGGTGATTTGTCAGTACGAGGCGAATTATCCGGGGATCCTTCGCGCTGCGCTCCTTTCCCTGGAGTTGGCGCTTGGTCCTCGACTGCAGTCAACGCTTGAGAAATTCACCGTCGAGTTTCCGCCTTCTTCAGTCTATGCAGGTCGGGAGACGGTCGCGGACTACTTGTCGGGCTCGAGCCAGGGCATTCCCCATCGGCAAATAACGCTGGAGGAGATGCTCCTGCTGCATATCGCTAACCGCAATCCTGCCCTGGAAGCGTACAAGGATTTCTTTGACGACGGCGTTCTGAACGAAACCGCCTATTCGCAGTTCATCCTCTGTGCTGATCGGATTCTTTTCGAACCAGACCAGCATGCCGGCAGCAATGGGCCGCACGGGCGACACGTTGATTGACCTCTTGATGGCTCCATTGAAGATGTCGCCGCACTCACTTGAAGGGCAGTTGCAGTATCTTTTGGAGCGGTGGGGTCCAGTTCTGGCCCCGGAGGTGCGCCAACTCATCGTCCGAGCCATGGATCTCATGCGCGAGGAGACGGTGCGCGCCGCCATTCGACCCAGCTTTCCAGCCTCCGCGCCGGTGCCGGACTATAGCGGGGAGCCTGAGGATGAGCGGTACAGCTCCGACCTGGACTGGATGCCGCGCGTGGTCCTGCTCGCCAAGAACAGCTATGTCTGGCTGGAGCAGCTTTCGCGCAAGTACAAGCGCTGGATCCGAACCCTCGAGGAGATCCCCGACGAAGAGTTGGACGCGCTTGCCGCCCGCGGATTTACGGCGCTCTGGCTGATTGGCCTCTGGGAGCGCAGCCCTGCCTCGCAATGCATCAAGCAACGGATGGGAAATGCGGATGCTGTCGCCAGCGCCTATGCCGTCAGGGCCTACGACATCGCTCCAGATCTTGGGGGCTGGAGCGGACTGCGGAATCTGGGCGACCGAGCAGGCAAGCGCGGAATTCGGCTCTCGGCGGACATGGTGCCCAATCACATGGGTATCGACTCTCGGTGGGTGATCGAGCACCCTGACTGGTTTCTTGCGATCGATGACCGCCCATTTCCGTCGTATAGCTTCAACTCGGAAAATGTGTCTGACGACCCACGGATCGCCATGGTCCTGGAAGACCACTACTACGACCGATCCGACGCGGCGGTGGTCTTCGAGCGTCGTGATCTGCAGACCGGGGATCGGCGTTATGTCTATCACGGCAACGACGGGACGGGGTTGCCGTGGAACGACACCGCCCAACTGGATTACACAAAAGCGGAGGTGCGCGAAGCTGTAATCCAAACCATCTTGCACGTCGCCAGGAACTTTCCGATAATCCGCTTCGACTCTGCCATGACTCTGGCAAAGAAGCACTTCCAGCGCCTGTGGTTCCCCCAGCCCGGAAGGGCCGGTGCAATTGCATCGCGCGCCGAGCACGGCATGACCTGGAGACAATTCAACGATGTGATGCCCAGAGAGTTCTGGCGCGAGGTCGTTGACCGCGTAGCCGCCGAGGTGCCCGAGACCCTGCTCCTGGCCGAAGCCTTCTGGCTCCTGGAAGGCTACTTTGTCCGGACCCTAGGTATGCACCGTGTCTACAACTCCGCCTTCATGCACATGCTCCGTGATGAGCAGAACGCCAAGTACAGAGAGCTGATAAAGAATACGCTTTCGTTCGATCCGCAGATCCTGAAGCGCTACGTCAACTTCATGAGCAATCCGGACGAGAAGACCGCGATTCAGCAATTTGGGAATGGCGACAAGTACTTTGGGGTCTGCACGCTCCTGGTCACGCTTCCAGGCCTGCCCATGTTTGCCCACGGGCAAATCGAGGGCCTGCGAGAGAAGTACGGTATGGACTTCCGCAGGCCGAGGCTGGATGAGGCTGCCGACGAGGCCCTGATCCGCGGACACGAGTGGAAGATCTTCCCTCTGCTGCGCCGACGCGAGCTCTTCGCGGACGTTGAGCAATTCAGCCTGTTTGACTTCTACGCCGCAAATGGGAAGGTGAACGAAGACGTGATTGCGTACTCGAATCGTCGCGGCGAGGACAGGGCGCTCGTGCTATTCAACAACCGCCAGGGCGGTGCTGCCGGCTGGATCCGAACTTCGACAGCTGCCTTGGATAAGCGCACCGGGCTCACGATGCAAAGATCGCTGGCCGAGGCACTGGTGTTGCCTGAGACGGGCTGCGCCATTGTCACGGACTATGTATCGCACCTGGAGTTCATTCGACCTTGTGCTGAACTGTGGGAGAAGGGCCTGTTTGCGGACCTTGAAGGCTTTCAACACCATGTGTTGCTTGACTGGAGGTTCGTCGAGGGAGCAGAATGGAACCAGGTGGCAGCTGTCCTCGGCGGCCAGGGCGTGGAATCCGTCCAAAGGATGTTGGAGCAATTGCGCGGCGCCGCGGCCGCTGGTCCGCCGGTCCGACCTAAGACGGCAGCGACGGGGAAGTGGCGCGGGAAAGTACCGGCGAAGACGGCCGGCCGTCGGCGAGCGGCTGCCAAGAACGCAAAATCCACGGCGAGAGCCGCTGCAACAAAACCGGCGCCTAGTAACCGACTGCCGAAGAAGCCCCCTGCCGTGAGGAAGCTGCCCGCGAAGGCGACCTCTACCAAGGCCGGTCAAAGCAAGCAATCGCCAAAAAAGTCCACCAACAAACGGATCCCTGAGAAGAACGTGGCAAGAAAGGCCACTGTCAAGACGAAGGCGAAAGCAAAAAGACCGGCGAAAAAGGCCGTTACGCGAACCCAATGAAGCGGCTGGAAAGCCCGCCGTCAGCGCAACGGCTCGTGGCGCAAGTCACCGCCGAAATCGTATTGGTCACCCCGGACCCGGTTGACCACCGGCGTTACGGCCCGGCTCTGAGTGCTCCTAGGCGAAATTCGCCCCAATTCAAGCCGATCACATGTGTGGGTCCCGGCTCAGTCGCGGCGAGCGACAAAGATCATTGTGCGGCTCGTCGGTAGAAAGGGACCTTCATTCCAGTCGCCGTAAAGGTGTTCGATGGCAAAGCCCGCCCCCGTGACGCTCTGGCTCAGTTCATCCAGACTTCGAAAACGCAGTTGGCTCTGCACAACAACTACCTCTCCCGTGGAGAGGAACACGTTATGACCCTCCAGGCTGATTAGTCCGTCTGCGACAGCTACGAGTTGCAGCCAACTTTCCATGGCGCCGTTGGCCGAATCGAAACGGGCATAGGTTGCTGCTCTGTTCCAGTCGTCCCAGGGGCGCACGTCGGGGTTGCGGCTCTCAAATGCCACATGGCCGCCCGGGCGCAGGGCTTGGTGGATGGCCGCCAGGGTTGCCCGCCAATCATCGTCGTCCAAGAATACCTGGGCCACATTGCCCGTCATGACCACCAGGTCCGCGTCGGGTCTACCAAGGGCGCTTGCCCCTCCTTCGATCCAGTGCACCAAGTTGGCTCCCGGCTGCCGGTGGGCGAATGCCAGCATCGCCGGGGCGGGGTCAACTCCGGTCACCTGCCGACCAGGGGTTGCCAGTTCGCGTGTCAGCAAACCGGTCCCGCAGCCCAGATCAAGGATCGAACGGGCACCAAGCTTCGCCGCCAACCTGACATAGAAATCAGTGTCGGCTCCGCGCGGGTTTTCGATGTCGTACAAATCCACGAGGCGAGGATCGACATAATGCTGATCAAGTCTTGCCACCGTATCTCCTCGATGTCTTCTGTCATGCCGAGCTGGCTGTGCTCGGCCGCGCCGGTCGCCCGCAATGCAGGCCTCGTTGCCTCCCACGGGTCGCTTCTCTCACGCTTCCCGCCTGATTTTGGACTGCTGCTCCTTGGCTCTGAGGAGCGCATCACGCGCGGCTCAGTCCTTTCGAATCGTTGGAGGTCTCAACCATTCCTGCCACGGTGAGACCGGCAAATATCCACAAGAATGGCGGCCAATTCGGATCGGGCAGTCCGCCAAACATGCTCACGAGATATGTGCAAAATCCGAGCCCCATGCCAATGGCGAGGGGACCCAAGGTATCCACGCGACGCCAGAATGATCTGGCCAGAAGCAGAATGAATGCAGCGAAGGCCAGCATACCCGGAAGGCCCAAATTGGAAATGACGTACGCAATGAATGAAGAGGTCGGTTGCTGCCCAGGCCGGCTCCGAGAAACGAGGTTTCTTTGGGGATGGTAAGCACCGAGAATTCATCCGCCCAGAACCTATATTGGACGCTCTGAAGCCGGTCTTCCCACGTTCTGGATCCCAGCGTCCACCGGGCCAGCCAGCCGGGTGGCACCGGTTGGGGCGACTGCGTTGGCACAGCGCCCGTTGGGTCCGCCGCCTGCGTGACGCTGGGTGGAGCCCCTACCGCCGTCGGAATCGCGCTTGTAGCGCCCGCCGTGGCTGCCACCGGCACGGTTGGCCCAACGGTCCGAATCCCGAACAGGTTCGCCACGGCGGTTTCCTGCCAAAACAGGATGAACACGCATCCGAGCGTCACGAGGCTGATCAGCAATCGACCCTTGTCCATCGAACTTGACGAAGAGATCGGGGCTCGCGCGCGTCTGGCAGCCAGAATTGCCACCGTAAGCACAAGCCCGACGGGAAAGGCCAGCATGCCCACGGTGGACTCGGACGTCAAGATCCCATAGAAAGCCAGTGCGCACAATGCCAGGGCAACTCTTCCGCCCTTGAACAGGTATGCATTGAGTCCGATTATCGACATGGCTGCGGCGTAGCCCGCGAAGAAGGAGGGCTCCAAGAAGAAGGATGTGGTTCTGGGGTCTGTCACTGGATACGAGTACGTTGCCGGATTGCTGTGGGTGACTGCATATAGCATCGTGTAAGTGCTATTCGGCGCGTAATGAACAGATATGTGTTGGAACACGGCGAATCCGAGGACAAGAAATGCCGTTACTACGAGAGTGGAGTGGGCACGCGCAAAGATCCTGCGCTCCGTCCCTGCCCCGGCCAGAAGCACGAAGACCGCGCAGTTCATCAGCATGTAGCCGGCCTGCCCGGCGTTGGAGAGACTCCAATTCAGCGTCGACGGATTGAGATACTGCTCGGTAATTCCCAGTCTTGGATCCACGACCTTGATGCCATGAAAGACAAACGGCAGAATGAAGGCCGAGAGCACCCCGTAGGCTGCAAAGGCCAGAAGGCACCAGCTGGCGATCCGGACTTCCCGCGGAAGCAGCCCTCGGGCGTCGAGCTTCGCCGACCGCCAAAACCGAATCGCCACGGCGAGACTGATCGGGACGAGCAGCCAGTATGCCGCGACGCCAGCCGTGAAACCCTGCTGCGTCTTGATTGAGAAGACGGCCGCGGCTTGGAAAACGGAGCCTACGAGCAGCAGGGAGATTGCACCTGAGATCAGGTACCTGGATGAAGTCGCTGCTTTGAGGGCCTCTGGGCTACCTACCACGTCTCTCATGGGATCCCATGTGCTCCTGGCGGTTGCTGCGGTCGAACGCTCTCGGTACCCTCATCACGACCTTGGGGCAGGTCCTCACGCTGTCCGCGAGGTTCGGTGGCCGGAAAGGCCCACCCGGAATTGGTGAAACCCAGGGATCCGGGGGGCGGCTCGCGTTTCGCGGCTGCAGGTGCCTTCACCGAGAGCCGATGATCCTGCACGTCTTGCATCATACCGAAACCGGATTCACCGGTCAACCGCCCGAGTGGGCCGGTTGCTCGAAGGTGCGTCCAGCGGCGGGGCCCTGAGGGGTGCAACCCCTCGGCGTGGGCCTGTCGACCGCCTGTCGCTAAAGCTGGACGGTCGGGCTTCCGTGGCCCCGGTCGCCGACCGGCAACGGGCCGGTCTTGCCGCAGGCGGCAATTCATGATATAGTACGCGGGCCTTCAGGTGCCGTGGAAGGCGAAAACTGCATCCCGTATGGGATGCTAATTATTCTATAACAGGGACATCACGATGGCAACGAAATTCCTCACCAAAGAAGGCTTTCAGAAGCTTCAAGAGGAGCTCGACCACCTGCGAACGGTTAAGCGGCAGGAGGTGGCCGACCGCCTCCATGAGGCCATGGAGGGCGGCGAGCTTATCGAAAACGCCGAGTACGAGGCCGCAAAGAACGAGCAGGCCTTTGTCGAGGGGCGCATCCAGGAGCTGGACATGCTTCTAGCCACCGCGCGGGTCATCGAACGGGAGGACAAGACTCAACCCGATGGCACCGTCGTCGTTGGTTCAACGGTAACCATCCAGGAGCAGGGTTTCGAAGCCGAGACCTACACGATCGTTGGCGCGGCGGAGGCGAATCCCCGCGAGGGCAAGATCTCCAACGAATCGCCGATCGGCAAGGCCATCTTGAGTCGTGAGGTCGGTGAGACGGTACCCGTGGAGACCCCCAGCGGCGTTTACAAGGTGAAGATCATTGGGGTGAAGTAGCGGGGCCGCGGGCCGCATCCCAGCCCGCAGATCAGATTTCTAGACTCCGCGCAACTTTGCCTCCCTTGGGAGACGGGTGGCGCGGAGATTGTTTTGTGCCTGGGCCTGTCTGAGAGGGACACGGCCGGGGTTGCGTCGAGTGCGCGTGGCCTCGGATCTTACGACCCCGACTGCGGCCAGTGCGCAGCTCCAGGCGCGAGGGGTAGAAGAGTAGGACCTTACTCATGACTGATTACACATCATTGGAAAAGATCCGACTGCAGAAAATCGAAGAGCTGCGGGCCCAAGGCGTGGAACCATATCCCACGCGTGCGGAGAGGACTCTCACGAGCGCCGAGGCCATCAAGGCTTTCGAGAGGGCGCAGACGCCGGGTGAGGTGCAAACTACTCTGGCTGGCCGCCTCCGCGCCACGCGTCCAATGGGAAAGCTCTCTTTCGCCCAGCTCGAGGACGGCGCAGGCAAAGTGCAGCTCTTCCTCCGTGCGAACGAACTCGGTCAGGAGCGCGTGGAGTTCTTCAATCGGATGCTCGATATCGGCGACTTCGTCCAGGCCTCGGGCGTGATGATGCGGACCAAGACCGGCGAAGTAACGCTTCAGGTTCATGATTTCCGGCTGCTGGCCAAGGCGGTCAGCCCATTGCCTGCTGCGAAGGACGAGACCTTGCCCGACGGCAGCGTCGTCCGCCACGCGGCCCTGGAAGACTCCGAACTTCGTGCGCGCCAGCGCTACGCCGATCTTGCCGTCAACCCGGATGTGCGTCAGGTCTTTCGCGCCCGGGCGGCAACAATCAAAGCGCTTAGGGCGTTCCTCGACGATCGGGGATTTCTGGAGGTCGAGACGCCGATCCTCCAGCCGATTTATGGCGGAGCCGCTGCACGGCCTTTCACGACGCACCACAACGAGCTGGAGCAGGACATGTATCTGCAAATCTCGTTCGAGCTGTACCTGAAACGCCTGCTGGTTGGAAATCTGGAGCGCGTCTATGAGATAGGGCGCGATTTTCGGAACGAGGGTGTGAGCTTCAAACACAATCCGGAGTTTACGCAGTTGGAATTCTACTGGGCATATGCCGACTACCTGCAGGTCATGGAACTCACGGAGCAAATGGTGTCGTACGCCGCCCAGGCGGTTCTGGGAACATCGCAGGTCGTCTACCAGGGACACAAGATCGACTTCACGCCGCCGTGGAGAAGGCTCGAGCTGAGGGCTGGGTTGCGGGAAGCGAGCGGAATTGACATCGCCGAACACGCAGTGGCCGCCTCGCTTTGCGCGGCGCTTATCCAGGCAGGCAAGCCTGCCGATCCGAATGCCACCCGCGGCAAACTGATCGACTTCATGCTGAGCGAATATCTTGAGCCCAGCCTGATCGCCCCCACATTCCTGTACGACTATCCGCGCGATATCTCGCCTCTGGCCAAATCCAAGCCTGGCGATCCAACGACCGTGGAACGCTTTGAGGCCTATGTGGCCGGTTTCGAATTGTGCAATGCCTTCACCGAACTAAATGATCCGCTCGATCAGGAACAACGCTTTCTTGAAATGGGGCGCGATTACGCCGTCGGCGACGCTGAGAAGCACCCGATGGATGAGGATTACCTGCGGGCCATGCGCTACGGAATGCCCCCCAGCGGCGGATTTGGGATGGGAGTTGATCGACTGGTCATGCTTCTTACCGACAAGCACTCCATCCGCGAGGTGCTCTTGTTTCCGGCTCTGAGGGCCGAGGACGCGGCGCCGAAAAAATCATGAGGGGCGCGTCCGACTGGACCGCCGCGATGCCTGACCGTGAACTCCGGCGCCCAGGGTAACCCCTCGGACTAGGTATTGTATGGTCGTTGGATCGACGAGACGATCTTTATTCTGGAGACCTCGATCAGGTCCGTGTAATCTGGGCTCACCAGCGGCACGATGCAATTCTCAAACTGAGGAAAGCCGTAGACCGCATAACTGCCATTAGGCAGTTTTCTTGTGCTTCCCGTCGTGGCGAAGAAGTGTCGCGTGATATCGATGCCGCTTGGACTGGCTGGGATCTCAGGGGGCGGATCGTGGATGTTTAGCGTGTAGATCCGCATGTATTCCTTTTCACGAACACCCGTGACCATCTCGTGCGTAGCGCCTCCGCACGTCAAGCTGTGAAGGCCGAAATTCCCGGAGGTGGGGCTGCTACTGTTTGTGAATGCCCGGGCATCCGAAGTCAACCCCTTCCAGGAACTCTCGAATGCCTCGTCGCCCATTCCAGGATTGCACAAGTGAAGAATTCCACGCCAATATTCTGTCCATGCCGTGTTGAGGCGGTTGTTGACCCCCGATTTCAGGGGGCACGTCTCCGGCAAAGCCCTTTTTGGATTGCGGGGCATGTAGTTGTATCGAGCCAGTTGATGATCCCAGAGCACGAAGCACAGCTTGCCCACTCCAGTCTCCTCCTCGGCGAATGAGGTTGGCGTTTCTGTTGGAGGGGGGGTGGGAGTCTCCGTGGGAGTCTGCGTGAACGTCGCGGTAGCCGTCTCGGTCGGCGTTGCCGTCGGCGTGTCGGTCGGCGTCATGCTCGCCGTGGGTGATGCTGACGCGGTCTGCGATGGCCCGCTTGTCGGCATGAGCAACGGCGTTGGGGGCACGATCCGGGTGGGAACGAGCCATGACCTCAGCGCTCTCGGCGAACAGCCATTCACGAGCACCGCGCCTGCACCAATTCCTGCAAGCTTTAGGAAATCGCGTCGAGAAGTTGTTGGGTGCCGTCGCCTTGTCATCAGGTCAATTGATCCGCAAAAAAATTATAGCATTTTGAGATGTGGGGAACTCATGACAGAGAGTCGTTCAAAACACATTGCCAAAGGGCGCCGTGTGCTTGGTCGCCCAGGCGTCCCGTAGTTTGCATGGTTGTCGGTGGCGGCTTCGGGAGGCGACCGGCACACGCCTCCGACGACAATAGCTGTGCGGGCTCACGGACTTGGGCACCGTTGACGGCCGGATATCCCGGGCATTCCCCCCGCTTTGCACCCTTCAAGCGTTTATGGCACGTGCCTGCCCATCGAGGGCTTTCTGTTAGCCGGAGGTCAGTCCGTGGCCTCACAACACCCTGAACGGGATAATCATCTCAGCACGATCAGGCTGATCGGGAGAGTGCACATGGTCGGACGGCATGAAATTGAAGCGGGCCTCAACGGATCTTAGGATGTGGAGAATCGGGCGCCTCCTGATGGGTCTCTTCGGAATCGACTTTCTGGCTTCCAGCGGTATTTGCCCCCTCGTGGTGAATGCCAAGGCCCTGTTGCGGTGCGAAGGCACGATGATCAGCCTGAACTCGGGTCCCGCCATCAAGAGTGTGCCGGCAGCATCGCGCACACCGCCAATCAACTCCGTCCAGAGTGACCTCGAACCTCCTGAGGCCGTGTTGCTAAATACCCAGAGCCCTTCTCCAGCTGTTCAGGCGGGCGAACGCTGCCATGGGAGACCAAGCTCGGTGGGATATGAAGCTGCTCCGCGGATCCACAAGCAATTGGCGGAACTGAGCCCGCCGTCGATTACGCCGCCACGCTCACTTCGGCGGCTCGTTGGGAGTTTCCTCCTTGGCGGCAGGCGTCGTCGCATTGTCATCCTTGCCCGAAAGACCGTCGCGGAAATTGCGGATGCCCTTCCCCAATTCTCCGGCCACGTCGCCAAGGCGCCGCGGACCGAACACCAGGACGACGATTACCAAGATGATGAGAAGTTCCGGCACGCCGATGTCCATTTGATCTCCTTACACTTGCCAAATCTACTACGTCTGTCACATTCTGAACATGCGTGCCATCCCTGCTCTTATCCTGGCCTAATCGTGCAGACGAGATTCGGCCTATTCCGACCATTGCGCAGGCAAATAGGGAAGACTGCTTGGCAGGAATGAAGCCTGTCGCGCCGAGCCGGACTGTGGCGGCCGAGGCGCCCCCACTGGAACATGCCGCCGGAGATCTGCTCTGGGAGGGATGCCTCGCCGAGGCCAGGCGTAACGAGTGTGTCGGCCCCTCTGCAGCCGAGCACTCGCCAAAGGTCCCAGTTTTGCCCTGCATATTCAGCATGTTAGAATGCCGTGCATGGACGAGACCGCCCTCATCTCGGAAGCAAAACATGGAGACCTGGACGCGTTCAATACGCTTGTATTGCATTATCAAGACGCCGTTTTCAATGTTGCGCTGCGCATAGTCGGGGATGAAGACATGGCGGCCGACGCAACGCAGGACGCGTTCCTTTCGGCCTTCAGAGCGCTGAGAAGTTTTCGCGGCGGCTCTTTCAAAGCTTGGCTCATGCGCATTGTTACCAACGCCTGCTACGATGAGCTGCGCAGTGGCAAGCGTCGGCCGACGACGCCGCTCGAACCCGAAGGCGACGGCGGCGAGCCGGCGGACGCCGCCCGCTGGATGGCAGATCCCGGCCGATCACCAGAAGAGCAAGCGGAGGCCCGCGAGCTCGAACATGCCCTGGAGCACTGCCTCGAGGGCCTAGCCCCTGAGTTCCGCACCGTTGTGGTGTTGGCAGACATTGAGGGCCTGGACTACGCGGAGGTCGCGGCATCTGTTCGCGTGCCCCTGGGAACTGTCAAGTCTCGGCTTGCCCGCGCCCGCCTCCACCTTCGCGAGTGTTTGCGGGGATTTGAGGAACTTCTGCCCTCCGCATTTCGTCTAGAAGCTGAGCCCGTGGCCTAGGCAGACATGAAATCGCGTGAGACGGAGCAACTTTCGGCATATCTGGATGGCCGGTTGGGCGTGGCCGAATCAACACGCCTAGAAGCCCGGCTGGCCTCCCAGCCTGACTTGCGAGCGACGCTTGAAGACCTGAGGCTGGCCCGACGGCTGCTTGGACGGATGCCCAGGCGAGTCGCGCCGCGCAATTTCGCACTCTCCGCACAAATGGCGGAGTTCCGAGCGCCCCTGCCGGCTGCCGTCCCCGTCCTGCGCTACGCGAGCGTTCTGGCGTCGGCGCTGTTGATCGCAACTTTTGCATTCAATGGCCTTGCCCCGCGAGCAGCCGGATTTCCCGCTGCGGCGTCCGTGCCACTCGCTGAGGGGGGCCGTGAGGGCGGTACCCCTACTGTTGAGCAGCCGTTGGAGTCGTTGGCTGCGGCTGCGCCAACGGCAGTGCTGAACGCGGCGCCGGTGATTTCTCCGCAAGACCAGGTCGCGCCGACCGGAGCCGCTCCGGCAGGGGCCGCCCCCAAGTTCGCACCTCCTTCTGCGGGAGCCCAGGCTGCGAGCGGCACGCAGAGAGCCACCCGGGTGCCCGCACTTTGGCAACTCTTTCTTGGAATCGCCGCGGTCGCGTTCGGTTATGGGTCCTGGGATTTGCAGCGGAAGAGTTGTCGCGGTATTGGCGTGAGGCCACAAGCGAAATGAACGTTGGCACAGCAAGCTCGGAGCGGGGCGTTCCTTGTCTCTGGAAATTGGTCGCGCACACGTGATTGCCGGCGACGTGAGATTTTGCACTCGCTGCGGTACCAAGGTAATCGTAGCTGAGCGTTTTGGCATGGAGCGGCCAGTTTGTCCGCAGTGCGGCTGGGTCTACTTCGCTGATCCGAAAGTGGCGGCTGCTATCCTGCTCGAGCGAGACGGCCGCGTCCTTCTGGTGCGGCGCGCCAACGATCCATTTCGTGGACTGTGGACTTTGCCTGCGGGATTTGTCGATGCGGGGGAGGATCCTGCCCGAGCGGCGGAGCGCGAGTGCCTGGAAGAAACGGGCCTGAGCGTTCACGCCTTGCGGGTCCGTGATGTTCTGGCGGGCCAGGAACATCCCCGTGGCGCCGATTTCATCATCGTGTATGAGGCCGACCTGCTTTCGGGAGAGCTCTTGGCAGGGGACGATGCCGACGCAGCTCAGTGGTTCGACCACGACCATCTGCCGCCACTCGCATTCAGTTCCACACAGACCGTTCTCGGCCCAACGTCGGGATTTCATTGAAGTTGGCGGTGGATTGTCCTTGCCCGTAGCGCGCGACGTTTGTATAATCGGGCAACCATAGGAGGAGAGATGCCCATCACACGCCGGGGTTTGTTGTATTTGATAGGTTTCATCGTCTCCGTTGTCGGAGTCGGACTTGCCTGCAGCACGCTTGCACCTTCTGCCGCAACAGAGGCGCCGACCGCCGCGCCGCAGCCGACGGAGAGCAGCAGCACAGGCAGCACCGACAGTATGGATGCCGGAGGCAGCGCGGAAGTTGTATCCTTCACGGATCAGAATGGTCTCTACGTCATCGATTTGCCGGGCGACTGGGATCACACCCAGGACGTCGACACCGAGAACAACTACTGGTATTGGGATGTGTTCACTGCGCCGGATCAGCATGCCAGAGTGGAGAACGTCGTCTACGACGATGGCACGGCCTGGACCGGATCGCAGAACGGAAAGCAGGCCCTCTATCTCCTGAACAAGTTCTATAGCAACACGGGCGCAGAAGGCGACATACGCATCAGTGGCGATAGTATTCAGAAGGACGGCAGCGAGCGCCTGACGTGGAGTTCGCGCGGCGGAGGCTATTCTGGAGTGTCGTTCTTCGAGGTGCGCAACAGGACCGCGTTCTTGATGTTCACAAGTTGGTGGGACGACGACTACGCCGCACAATACGAGACTGCGCTCGATGAGATAGTTTCCAGCTACAGAGTGCCCTGATCATTTGAACGGGTCGGGCACGGCTGCCTGCCGGCCCGCGCTTCCGGCGGGTGCATTGTCTGCCGGCGCACAACCAGGACGTGCCGCCGTCCGACGGGCGCCAGCGTCTGCAATTCCAGTTGTGCTAGAATCGCGATGATGAGTGTTGACCTGCGTCCTTCGCCGATCGCAGGCACGTGGTACGAGGGCGACCGCAAGGCGTTGGCGCGCGCCGTTGATGCCTATTTGGATGCGGCGCAATTGCCTGTGCTCGGTGGGGAGGTAATCGCGCTGGTTGCGCCCCATGCCGGCCATCAATATTCTGGACCGGTCGCTGGCTATGCATTCGCGGCCGTCCGGGGGCGCTCGCCGGATGTGGTCGCCGTCCTGTCACCGTTTCACAACTACCATCAGGCGCCCCTCCTTCTGGCTGCATTTGACGCGTACGTAACCCCCTTGGGATCGATTCCAGTCGACGACGCGGCCATCACCGCGTTGGAGGTCGCCCTCGCGGCGGTTTCTGGGCCAGGTTTGACACGCATCTCAAGCGACCCGGAGCATTCCCTCGAAATAGAACTGCCGTTTCTTCAGCGCGCGCTTGCATCGAAGTGGAAGCTGTTGCCGCTGATGGTTCGCGCGCAGGACGCGCCGACGTGCAAGGATTTGGGCATGGCCTTGGCCGGCGTGCTTCACGGCCGTGACGCCTTGCTCGTCGCCAGCACCGATCTGTCACACTATCACGATCAGCAAACAGCCCTGCAACTGGATCGTGCCCTCCTGGACCAGGTCGAAGCATTTGAGCCCGAACCTCTCTTTGACCTCGAGCGCAGCGGCAGGGGATCTGCCTGTGGACTCGGCGCGCTGGCGGCTGTGATGTGGGCGGCTCGTGAACTCGGCGCCGATAAGGTGGAAATACTCCGCCACGCCACCTCGGGTGATACCACGGGCGACTACTCAGCCGTGGTGGGGTACGGGGCCGCGGCAATGATGAAGACGCACTAGAGTCGCATGCCGTCCTACGTGCGAGTTGCGGTAAACGTCCCGTCAATGGCGGGCGTTTTCGTTGATCGGCGAGCTGCCCGTGAAAGCAGCAATGCGGGCAGCTTCGACTACGAGATTCCCGAGAGGCTGGTCGAAGCTGTGGCCCCGGGCCAGCTTGCCATCGTTCCATTCGGTGCCCGTACGGTACAGGCGGTAGTGCTCAGCCTGATCGACGCGCCGGCGACCTCCAAGACAAAATCGATCCTTGAGCTGGTCGACCCCAATCCCGTTTTGACGACCCAGCAACTTGCGCTTGCGGCATGGATGGCCGAGAGTACGCTGTCACCCATCGGCGCAATCATCGGGCTATTCATTCCCCAAGGCATCGGCCAGCAAGCGGATACTTTGTTTGCCGCGACGGGAGCGCCAAGAGGGAACGGGGATGGCGGCGAGCAGGTCGAGGCCAAGCGGCGCGTCGAAAACCGTTTGATGCAACTGCTGGAAACCCGTGGACCATTGCGGGGGCGTCAACTTGACCGGGCATTTGCCCACGTGGAGTGGCGCACGTCCGCCAGGCGCCTGATCCGGCATGGGTTCCTGACCGGTCAGTCCGTTCTCCCTCCGGCCAGTGTCCGCCCCAAGTTCGTTCGCACGGCGCAGCTCGCGTCGGCGCCCGAAATCGCCGAGCAAGCCATGGATGATCTTGGCCATACGGACGCAACTCGGCTTCGGCGGCAGAAGGCGTTGCGCGTCCTGATTCGCCATCCGGAGGCGATGAATGTATCTTGGCTGTATGCCGAAAGCGGCTGCGGCCTGGCGGACTTGCAGGAGCTTGCCGAGCGCGATCTGGTTATTCTTCGCGAACAGGAGATCTGGCGCGATCCCGTAAATCGGTCTGACGCGAGCCGCCCGGCACGCTCGGCGACGGCTGCGCAGGCGCTCACCCTGACGGATGAGCAGCAGACTGCCTGGCGGGCAATCGCCGCGCACGTGCAGCGAATGTCTGACGGGCTCCCCAATCCGACCTTGCTGCTTCAAGGTGTAACCGGATCGGGCAAGACCGAGCTGTACTTGCGGGCGACGGCAGAGATGCTTCTCCGGGGCAGGCAAGCGATTGTGCTCGTGCCGGAGATCGCCCTCACGCCCCAAGCTGTCGATAGATTCGTGTTGCGTTTCCCGGGGCAGGTAGGGCTAATCCACTCCCGGCTCTCCGCGGGGGAACGTTACGACACCTGGCGCCGGGTGAGGGCAGGCTCTCTCAGGATCGTCATAGGACCGCGCAGCGCCCTCTTCTCCCCGGTTCCCAATCTGGGGCTGATTATCGCGGACGAATGCCACGACCCCTCGTACCATCAGTCTGAGCCGCCGTTTTACGATGCCCTCGCTGCGGCCGAAGCGTACGCCCGCCTTTGTGGTGGTCTTTGCATGGCGGGATCGGCGACTCCGAGTGTCGTTCAGCGCTACCAATCGGAGGTTGGCAAGACCGTGCGATTGCAGCTGACCCACCGCATTGGGGCGGCACCGTCCTCGCATCCCGCGACGATGCTGGATTTGCCCCCGGTTCAAATCGTGGATCTGAGGGAGGAACTGAAGGCTGGCAACCGCAGCGTATTCAGCCGCGACCTGAGTGCGGCGCTAGAGCAGGTGCTGAGCAAGGGTGAACAGGCAATCCTGTTCCTGAATCGTCGCGGAACGGCTACCTACGTCTTCTGCCGCAACTGCGGCTACGTGGTCCGCTGCCCGCGCTGCGAAACGCCGCTGACTTATCACGTCTCCGGGGAGCACGGCTTGCTGTGTCATCGTTGCGGCTATCGCAGGCAGATGCCCGGGAGGTGCCCGGAGTGCGCAAGCTCTGATATTCGGGCCTATGGGCTTGGGACTGAGAAGGTCGAAGCCGAGACCCAGAAGGCATTTCCGGGCGCGCGGACGCTGCGCTGGGATTGGGAAACCACGCGTCAGAAGGACGCACACGAGATAATCCTGCACCACTTTGCGACCGGTGGGGCCGATATTCTGATTGGCACACAAATGCTCGCAAAGGGCCTGGACCTGCCCAAGGTAACGCTTGTAGGGATCATTATGGCGGACGCCGGGCTCTTCCTGCCAGATCCGTTTGCCGCGGAACGGGTCTTCCAGCTTCTGACGCAAGTTGCCGGCAGGGCTGGGCGCTCGAGGCGAGGGGGGCATGTGGTGCTGCAGACCTTTGCGCCCGAAAACTATGCTATCCAAGCGGCTGCCCAGCACGACGTCGACGGATTCTACGGTCATGAACTAGCCGAGCGCAGACGATTGGGATTTCCGCCGTTCGCGCGACTACTGCGGCTTGAGTACCGGCATTACGACTCCTCTGAGGCCGAACAAGTGGTTCGCGCAGAAGCGGTCAGATTGGAGAAGCTGCTGGAAGCGGCTCCTCGGACCAAGACCACACTCATTGGTCCGGCGCCGTCCTTCTTCTCGAAGCTTGATGGCAAGTACCGGTGGCAGATCGTCGTCAGAGGGGCAGATTTCGATGACCTCCTCGCCGGGAGACGATGGACGGATTGGCGAGTCGAGGTTGATCCCGTGAGTTTGCTATAATCAGTCGGCGATGGGGCTGGAAGCCTGGGCCGCCTGCGCTACGCACCCGCGGACCTTGGCAGTCACAAGAGCAGGCGGATCCAACCAGTAGAAGGAGCAGTCTATGCAGAGCATTTCCAGGGGCTTCTCATTCCTGCAGCAAGCCTGGCAGATGGCTTTCAAGGACCACGACCTCTTGAAGCCTTCACTCTACTCGTTGATCGCGGGGTTCGCGGTCACGCTCATTGGCATTGTTCCTTTGGTGGCAGCCTTTCTGATTTTCGGTGGCAGCACCGGGCTTGGGCAGATCGTCATGGCTGTCGTCGGGGCACTCTTGATTTTTGCCCACTATGTTGTGGGCTATGTGTTCTCGGGAATGACCGCCTACCTGATCTATGGATACGTCGCAGAGGGCGATGGGCGCATGGACAAGGCTTGGGCGAGGATTCGGCAGGAGTTCTGGAACGTGGTGGGCCTTGCCGCGGCCTCGACTCTGGTCAGCCTGGTTGCCGGCCGCATGCGGCGGGCAGGAAGGCGTGGCGCTGTCGGCGTGCTCGGCGGCGCACTCAGCGGCCTCCTCGAAGCGGTCTGGACGGAAGCGTCCTTCCTTATTCTGCCGGCGATGATGATCGAAGATGCCACCTTGGCCGCTGGCATCAAACGCGCCACCCAGATTGCGAAAGGCAACCTCCTCCTGATCGGCGTCAGCACGGTTGGCGTCCGCTGGATAACAGGGTTCATCGGCTTCTTGCTTGGTGTTATAGGCCTCGTGCTTGGTCTGGGATTGGGGTACGGATTGATAGCTGCGTTTGGAACTGGGACAGGCGCGTTGGTTCTTGCGGTCGGACTTGGGGCGATCTTGTTCTTTGTATTTGTGGCAGTCGCAAATCTGATCAGCTCTTACACGATGACCGCCTACAACACCTGCCTATTCTTGTGGGCACGGGACGTCGAAAGGGCTCAGGCGCGAGGGCAAGCGGCCCAGGTGCCGGCTCCAGCACCGCTTGCCGCGGCACTGCGATGATCGGCCGATCCGGATAATGGAGACCAGGCGAGGCGGCCCGCGACGCGAGATTATCTCTTGGGAGGAGGTCGATCGTCTGATCGATCACCTCCTCCCGCAATTTCGCAGGGAGTTCACGGCGATGGTCATAGTGACCCGGGGAGGGATCATCCCTGCCGGCATGCTCGCCGAGGCAATGAACATTACGCACATCCTCACGGCGGCTGTAGACTTCCCGGCGCAATCCAGCACGGAGAACGCCCCTCTCATGGTATGGCCCGCTTTCATACAATTCCCTGCGGACGACAAGCTGCGTGGTCGCCCAACCCTCATCGTGGATGATGTATGGGGTTCCGGCAGGACGAGCACCGCCGTCAAGAATTGAGTCTCTGCCGCAGGCGGCTTTCCCGAGACCTGCGTTCTGCACTTCAACCCTTATCGAAGCCTGTTCGGAAAGGTGCGCCCGGACTACTACGCGGCGATCACAGATGCCTTCATAATCTATCCCTGGGAGATCGATCGCGGCGGCGACAAGATCATTCTAGGCGCCGAAGGGGCATAGCGCGTCACCTACTCGATTTTAGAATGGCCGGTATCGCCGACCGCGCCAGGTTACGCCCTGACCAGAGAGAACCAGCCAGGCGGAAGTAAGCATCATTGCCGCGAAGACTGCGCAGCCTAGCGGTGTGGTCAGGGCATACTGTCGGGGTATTCCCATAGCCGAGGCTGCCGCGGCGCGTGCCGCGAGAATGGCGATCCACACTATGCTGGCTTCTGCGACCACCAAAAGGGCTTGCCATCCGCCGCCGTGAGCGAACCACCAAAATCCGAGAACGGGCCACAGGGGAACAAAAAAGGCCGCCAGCAGCAAAAGGACCACGCCGAAGAGGCCCAGGAGCAGGAGACGAGGTTGGTCTCGCAGCCCCACGTAAATATTCTTGGTCCAGCCTTCCCACATTTCGCCCAGCGTCGTGTACATGCGGGTGCGTGCCATCTGACGGCCGTCGGCAAGGATGAGGCGATAGCCCTTTCGCTTGACCTGCTCGGCAATGGCCTTGTCTTCGGCGATTCTGTCCTTGATGCGGGTATAGCCGCCAATGGCATCGAACACGCCGCGCCGTATCATGATGAACTGACCGTTGGCAATGGCTTCGCGACGTCCTGGGTCGTTGACCTTCCGCGGGGAAAAGCCCACGGAAAGTGCCGTTAGGACGAGTGGCAGCACAGTCCGCTCCCAGAAGCTTGCGGTGACTTGGCTGGTAATGATTGAGAGCAGGTCGGCTCGGGTACGCATCGCCGTGGATAAGCAGCTGGAAAGAGCCTTGGGGCCGAGCACTGTGTCGGCATCCACGAAACACAACCATACGCCGGAGGCGATTCCTGCCGCCTGGTGCAGGGCGTAAGGTTTGCCGGCCCAGCCGGTCGGCAAGGCGGTTCCATTGACGACCCGCAGCCGCGGCGACTGCTGCTTCAGAGTGCTCAGGATTGCTCCCGTGTGGTCTGAGGACCCATCGTCTACGACGATGACTTCAAACACCGGGTAGGTCTGCTGCAGAATGGCTTCAATGCAGGCCGCGATGTTGCGTTGCTCGTTCCGGGCCGGCACACAGACGGAGATGGACTCCACGAACTGCGTGGAACTCGGATTCGCCGACGACAATCTCGAGCTTGTTCTGCGAGTGGATCCAATGATTGAGCCAGAGCCCCAATATCAGGCAAGCCGTGGACAGCACGATCGCGACAGGCACGGTTGTGCAAGCATCGATACCCGAAGCGAAGACCGGGACCATGGCGGAGAGCTGCATCTGTGCGTGGAGAGTGGGCGTCAAATGCAAGGCGCCAAGCCAGACTGCCGGGGCAACGATCCGTCGCACGGTAGTGTCACGTCAGCCGCAGCATGCTTCCATGCTCGGTCTTCTCAACCTCGATGCGTGCCGGGAATGCATCCTTGAGCTCATCCAGGTGTGTGATCACGAGGATCTTCTCGAAATCCTCTTTCACCAGGTTGATTGCCTCGATCAGGCGCTGGCGGCCGCGGCTATCCTGTGAGCCAAAGCCTTCGTCTATGACCAGCGTTTGAAGTCGGGCGCCCTTCCGGGCAGCGAGCACTTGAGAAAGCGCAAGGCGCACGGCAAAATTCACCCGGAACGCCTCGCCCCCCGAATACATTTCGTAATCGCGCCGGCCCGCGCCATCGCGGATCTGAATCTCAAGTGTTTCCTTCAGGTCGCTACGTTTCTTGTCTTTGTATTCGCTCTGAGTCATGAATCGGACGGACATCTGTCCATCGCTGAGCCGGTCGAGGATTTCATTGGCCCTGCTTTCGACCTCGGGCAAGGCTTGCTCGATCAGCAACGCGGGCACACCATCCTGCCCGAAACCGCGTTCGAGCATCTTATGGCGCCCGATAGTCAAGGCCAGCGCTTGACGCGTCGCCTCGAATTCGGCCCGGCGCAGTCGGAGATCATCGAGTACCGCCACGCGCTGCCGCGCCGCGCCAACCTCTTCGGTTAAGATGATTCTCTTGCTCCTGTACGTCAAACAGCAATTGCTCTGCAGGGGCGAGCTCCGGTAAGTCCCTGGCTGCTTCGGCAAGCGCAAGCTGGAGTCCCGCCAGCTCAGACGTCTGCCGCTCAATTTCCCGGGCGCGCTCCGTGATCTGAGTTTCCAGATCGGCAATTTCCTGGTCAAGGGGCACCAAGGCTGCCCTCGCTGCTTCAAGCCGACGGTGATCCTGGTCGGCTGCTCTCCGTTCTTCTTCTTCCAGCCGGGCGGTGTCGTGCGCCGCCGCGTCGTAGCCCAATTCCGCCAGACGCGCGTCGAGCCGGGCAAGCGACTCACGCGGTTCAGTGGCGTAGTCATCGTGCTCAAGCATCTGATCCACCAGCAACAAGCGCGGGCGTCCGACCGACTCCCACTGTGAGCTGACCGCTTCCAGAGACGCAATGCGTTCCGCGAGCTGGGTCACCGCTTGAGAACGCGCGGACTTTTCGGCGTCGGCGCCAACCAGTTCACGCAGCTCGGTCTCCAGCCGTAGGCATTCGGCCTGGCGCTCTTCCCACGTTGATTTGTTTTGCCGGAAGCGATCGCCGCGCTGCTTGCCGTCTTTCCGAAGATTTTCCAGCGTCGAGACACGGTGCGCCTCGCTCAGCGGTTGCCCGCAAAGTGGGCACGCCGCTCCCGAGGCCAACTCCAGTGCTCCGATGCGAGCCGCCAGCGCGTCCATCTCGAGCTTAAGGGCCTCGTTTTCGGCCTTCAGGCTTGCCGAGGCCTCGCGGGAAGCCGCAAGGTCGGCTTGGAGTCGAGCCCTGCGTTCGACCCGGCTCTCGGCGTCGGTCCGCAATTGTTTTTCGGTTTCAAATGCGAACTCCAGATCGAGGCGCGCCGCCGCCCGGTCGGCGGCTTCCGCCTGCTGCGACAGCAATTGGCGCTGTTCTTCGATAAGGCGGGCCTTCTCTGCAGCAATCGCTGTGATGAGCGGCTCGCGGCTCTTCTCCCGCTCTCGAAAGGCTTGCGCAATCTCGTTCCAGTTTGCCAGGGCACGTTCAGAGGCCCGCCAATCCGCGAACGCCTTCTCGATTTGGTTCGCCCGATCGACAAGGTCTGCGCTGTCGCCGCGCGCGGCTCGCCGGTCCCGAAGCTTCAGGTCCAAACTCGACAACTGCTGTCGCGACTGCGCAAGGCTGGCCTCTATGCCATCGATCACGAGCCGCTGCCTCTCCAGAGCCGTGTGTGCCTTCCTGAGACCCTCGACGGCCGACGCCTGCGAACCACGGGCAGACTTGACGCGGCGCAGTTCGGTCTCGAGGCCCTCGAGGTGTTTCCGTCGTGGAACTTCTTCCGCCAGTTCCACCCCGATCTCCTCCAGGCGGCCCTCAATACCGGTGAGCTGCACTTCTACGTTGCGTCGGCGGTCACTCGTACGGGATCTATACAAGTCCCACACGCCCAAGCCCAGGATGCTGCTTAGAACCTCTTTGCGTCTCGCCGGCGACTGCTGTGCAAACTGATCCGCTTTGCCCTGCAGGAAGAACGATGCATTTACGAACGTGTCATAGTCCAGACGCAAGATCTCTTGCAGGCGGGATTGCGTCTCGCGGAGTGTGCGCTCGGTCAAGGGCTTCCAGGCGTCCACATCGTCAGCTTCGGCGATCGCAGTCGTCGAACTCCCCGGGCCAGCTGTCGACGGTCGGACTTGCAACTCGAGAGTTGTGCCCTTCCCCCGTGCGAGAGTCCGTTGCACCCGGTAATCGGCCGCCTCGTACCGAAACGTGAGCACGACCTCCGCAGCCGGTGACTGAAGGTTAATCAGCGATTCGTCGCGTTTTCGTGCCTGACCGAACAAAACCCAGGTGATCGCGTCCAGTAGGCTGGATTTTCCCGCACCATTCGGCCCCGAAATACATGCAAGTGAAAAGCGTGTGAAGTCCAGTTCGACGGCCTCGTGGTACGACAGGAAACCGGTAATGCCGAGGCGCAGGGGAATCATCGTCGAGATTATACCTGTCGGTTCGCGGACCACCGTCTACCGTGACCAAACGAAGCCGGCACTCGCCATCGAGCTCTTCGTCGAAACATGTATGTTATCATCGCGGGGATGTACGCGGCAGATGATCCACGGGCGCGCCGGAGGTTGCTGCTGGCAGCAGTGGTGCTCGTAACGCTCCCGTGCTACTGCCTCGGAGTCATCGCCCTCGCCTTTGGGCCCGCAACCCGGCGGCGGGGTCGGCACTCCAACGGTGACTGCCACGTTTACCATCACGCCGATAAGCACATTGACGCCGGCACCGAGTTCTACCCCCACGGTCACGTTGTCTCCGACCCCCAGTCCTGTGCCAACTGCGACCGTCTCGCCCACGGCCTTCGCTCCCCCGACCGCCACGTTCACTGAGGCGCCCACGTCAACCGAAACTGCGATCCCTTCGGACACCCCGACATCAACGCCACCCGACACAGCGACCTTCACACCCCAGGCAACCGACACCCAGGCGCCTGTTCCTACCGCGACTGCCACTCACTGACCATGCCGACGTCAAATTCCATGGGTAGATTGGTTCTGCCCATCGTCATTACTGGTATCCGCCATTGACAGAGATTCTGCCCTTCCTCAAGTCACTCATTTCGGTTGCCGGTGTCTCCGCCTATGAGGGGCCGGTTCTCCCCTTGATACGGGAGAAATGGGAGCCTCTGGTGGACGAAGTCTCCACCAGCCGCATCGGCTCGCTCCAGGGCCTGAAGCGGGGCCGAGGACGAGGCAGGCGCCCTTCCATCATGGTCGCCACTCACATGGACGCCATCGGCTTGTTGGTGACCAGCGTGGCCGACGGCGTATTGCACGTCGACGAGATCGGCGGCATCGATCCGCGGATTCTTCCCGGCACCCCAGTAGTTGTCCACGGTAGGCGAGAACTTCCCGGCGTGGTGGCGCTTCCACCTTTGTCGACTCTGCCGGAGGAGGCGCGCGCCGGTGCAATCGGTCTTCGGCATCTACTTGTCGACGTCGGCTTGCCGCCTGCACGTGTAGCCGCATCGGTTCGGGTCGGTGATGTCATATCGTTTGCCACTCCCGCAACGGAGCTGGCGGGGGAAACCATTAGTGGCCACTCTCTGGATAACCGGGCTTCCGTCGCCGCGCTCACTGTGTGTCTTGAGCATCTTCAGACCAGGCAGCACGACTGGGACGTATGGGCAGTAGCCACTTCTCAGGAGGAAGAGACATTAGGCGGCGCCGCCACGTCAGCCTTCGGCCTGCACCCTGATCTGGCCGTCGTCCTGGACGTTACCTTCGCCAAGGGCCCGGGCGCGGACGGATGGGAGACTGCCGTGCTTGGCAAGGGCCCCACGCTTGGTTGGGGCGCTAACTTGCATCCGTTCTTGTACAAGCGATTCGAGGATTTGGCCAAACAGCTCGAGATCCCGGTATCAATGGAGATTGCTCCGACGTTTTCCGGTACAGATGCCCATGCAATCCAGGTGGCCCGCAACGGGATTCCCACGATGCTGTTGGGCATTCCGCTGCGCTACATGCACACGCCCACGGAGCTCGTGGCGGTCCGGGACGTGCAGCGTGCCGGTCGGCTGCTTGCCGAATTCATCTGCGGGCTTCCGCTGGACTTCATGGATAGCCTGGTTTGGGAGCCTGCCGATGGCGGGTAGAGCGGCAAGCATTGGAGCATCCCAGCTTCGGCTCCTTGCCAGGCTTTGCAATGCCACCGGGGTTTCCGGCGACGAGGGCCAGGTCAGAAGCATCATTCTGGATGAGCTGCGTCCTGAAGCAGGCAGCCACCGCGTCGATGCGATGGGGAACCTTCTTGTAACGCGACGGGGTCGCGGGGTGCGGCGCCTGCGTGTGATGCTTGACGCCCACATGGACGAGGTCGGTTTCATGTTGGTTGCGGAGGATGCTGACGGGCTGTACCAGTTCCGTCTTATTGGAGGCGTTGACGCCCGCGACATTGTGGGTAAGCAGGTGGTTGTGGGAGCCGCCAATACACCCGGGGTGATCGGCGCGAAACCAGTCCACCTCAGCAAGACGGAGGAACTCAAGCGCCCCGTGGAAGTCGACGCCCTGCGGGTGGACCTTGGGCCCGGGGGCAAAGCCAAAGTGGGCGACCGCGGCACGTTTGCCCCCAATTTTCGGCGGGTGGGCCCGTCCGTGATGTCGAAGGCATTGGACAACCGCCTGGGAGTGGCCACTTTGATCGAGCTACTTAGAGGGGCGGCGCCCAACGTCGATTTGCTGGCTGCATTCACGGTGCAGGAGGAGATCGGCCTGCGCGGGGCCCAAATCGCCGCGCACCGCTTCAAGCCCGACCTGGCCATTGTCATTGATTCGACCCCCGCCTATGACTTGCCTATGCAGCGCGACGGCGAGAACACCTTTTACAACACGAAGCTAGACCTCGGTCCCGCAATCTACGTCGCAAATCGGTCCGTCATCGACGATCCGCGTTTGGTACGGTTCCTAACCGAGACTGCGCGCAAAGCGAGGATTCCTTTCCAGCTCCGTCAGCCGGGAGGTGGCGGCACCAATGCAGGGGCAATTCAGCGGGCCGTGAAAGGTGTCCCGGTCGTCAGTGTGTCTGTACCACACCGCTACTCTCACAGCGCCTCTAGCGTTGCCCGGATCGCCGATTGGGGCAATACGCTTATGCTCCTAAGGGCGGCCCTCAGGGAGCTTGACCGCGCGCGTCTTGTCGCCAGACCGCTAGTTTGTTTGCTGATCCATGAACGGCCTGTTCGCCCTAGGCTGCAATGATCCTCATGCCCTGAAAGGCAGACGATGAAACCACTGATTCGAAGACTTACCGATACTTTCAGCCCCTCAGGACATGAGAGCGCCATCCGGGACTGATAAGGAAGGAAGTCCGCGGCTTGGCTGACGAGATCCGGACAGACGCCCTGGGCAATCTGATTGTTCACCGCCACGCGGCAGCGAAAGCGGGCGCCAAGGGGCATGCGAAGCGCATCATGATCGCCGCGCACATGGATGAAATTGGACTCATCGTTTCGCACGTCGACGAGGCAGGCTTCCTGCGGTTCGCGGCCATCGGCGGGGTGTATCCCCGCAACCTGCCGGGGGCGCGGGTGCGATTCGAAGATGGCACCACCGGAATCATCGGCCTGGAGCCCACGGAGCACACCTCCGACCTGCCGCCGATCGACAAGATGTTCATAGACGTGGGAGCCGACAGTAGAAACGCCTGCCCCGTCCAAACCGGAGACGTGGCGGCCTTCGAGCGCCCGTTTGCCGATCTTGGCTCGCGGATCGCAGCCAAATCGTTGGATGATCGCATCGGCTGCGCCGTGGCCATCGAAGTCTTGCGTCGGATGGGCCGCAGCGAACACGACGTCTTTGTCGTGTTCACGACCCAGGAGGAGGTCGGCACCCGCGGTGCGCAGACATCCGCATACGGCATCGACCCCGATCTGGGTTTCTCAATTGACGTGACTGGCTGGGGCGATACACCGGGCCTGCGAGATTTCGAGATCGCGCTTGGCAAAGGACCGGCCATCAAGATCCGCGACGGGGGCATGCTGTCTGATCCGCGCATTGTCGACTGGATGATTCGCACCGCCGAAAAGAACCGTATCCCGTTTCAGCGCGAGGTCCTGCTGGGCGGCACAACGGATGCACGCGCGATGCAGCTCGTCAGGGCAGGGGTTCCGGTGGGATGTGTTTCCATACCGTGTCGCTACGTTCACACGGCATCCGAGATGGTGGATATGAAGGATGTGGAGAACGCGGTCAAATTGATCGTGGCGCTCCTGCGTTCGCCGGTGAAACTGGACTGAACCTGTCCGAGGAGGTTGAGACTTACTCCTGTTTTTCAGGGTTTGCCGCCCTGTCGGGCGGCAGATTGAGGAAATAGGCCGCTACTGTGACCGACGCGAACGCGCCAACCGACCCAGGCGGGCCCAAGTCCGTCAAGGCGATAAGCGGGCCAAAGAGTCGAGGCACCAAGTCCACCTGGACTCCCCACTCCGAAGTCTTGGGGTTGTCCAGCAAGAACCGTTTCCAGGGCAGACCCCAAGACAAGAAATCCCAGTGCCAGAGTCAGCAGACCAACTAGTCCAGAAGCGTTACCAGTTACCAGGGTTCGGCCGCATGGAAGAGGCTCTACCTCTTTCTGGGCCCTGAAGCATATGCCAAGTTGGAGCCTCGCCCGTGGCGCGGGCACTGCCTAGAAGAAGGCCCACACGATCCACAGCACGATCATCAGCGCCCCTATTCCAAACACAGCCAGAAAAGACCACGCCCAGGCCACGGCGTATGCCTTCGCCGACTCAAATCCCCTCTTTCGGTCGTGCAAGCGGGCCCACTCCACCGCAAAGAGCGTCAAGGGAGAGGCCGCTATGCCTACGACAGGCGTGAAGAACACGCTGCACGCAATGCCGGCAAAATAAGCCGAAAGGATGGAGATCCACGGAATCGACCTCCCGCGCATCTTGTGGGAAATGATGATATTGTCGACGATGCTGCCGGCGAGCATCAGCAGAGAGATCGAGTGCAAATAGGATCCAGTCGATCGGGGCCATGCGCCCACCCAGATCCTCGAACACGGCGTAGGCGGCGGTCGCCAGCCACATTACGACAAGACCCGGGAAAACGGGGACGAAAACGCCAAGCCAGCCGACAATAAGCACGAACAGCGTGAGGGTCTGAACCAAAATCTGGCTCCAGACATGTGGATCGGTCGGCATGATTGATGTTAGCGTGACGATCTAAACGGGCCGCGGGAACGGGCACGGCGCTGCGCCCGCACTATGGCCGAATGGCGTCGATGCCCCCCATCCAAGGTTTGAGCGCCTCCGGCATGAGTATCGCTCCATCTGCCTGCTGGTAGTTTTCCATGACCGCTATGAGCGTGCGTGGCAGCCCAAGCCCTGACCCGTTCAGAGTGTGAACGAGCTGTACCTTTCCCTTGTCTGCAGGCCGATACTTGATGTTGGCGCGCCGGGCCTGGAAATCGCGCACGTTTGAGATCGACGAAACCTCCAGCCATTCGCCGCAGCCCGGAGCCCAGACCTCGACGTCGTAAGTGATGGCAGCTGAGAAGCCGACACTGCCGGTGCAGAGCTGCTTCACGCGGTGAGGCAATCCCAGGGCGACGCAGGTCTGCTCGGCGTGCTCGCGCATCTTCTCCAGCCATTCATCCGATTCCTCCGGCCTGCAATAGATGTACATTTCGACTTTGTCGAATTGGTGGCCCCGCTTGATGCCGCGCACGTCGCGCCCCGCGCTCATTTTCTCTCGGCGGAAGCATGGAGTATAGGCTGTGTATCTCAGCGGAAGATCGGATTCTTCGAGGATCTCATCCATATGCAGCCCTGTGAGCGGGACCTCCGCGGTAGGGACCATGTACAGATCTTCCTCATGATCTTTGTAGAGGTTGTCAGCGAATTTCGGGAGCTGCCCCGCGCCAAAGACTGTCTCCGTTTTCACCATGAAGGGCAGATAGCGCTCGACGTAGCCCTGGCGACCGTGCAAATCGAGCATGAAGGCGATCAGGGCTCGCTGCAACCGCGCCGCTGGCCCATTCAGGACATAGAATTGTGAGCCCGCGATCTTGGTGCCGCGCTCGAAGTCAATCATCCCGAGCTCTGGTCCCAGGTCCCAATGCGGCTTCGGGGTGAAGTCAAAGGTCCTGGGCTCGCCCACGGAATGCAGTAGCACATCATCGTCATCGCCTTTGCCGATCGGGGTGCGCGCATCTGGAATGTTCGGCACACCGGCAGAAAGCTCGAATAGTTGCGCGTCAAGCTCCGCGACTTCGGCGTCCAGGGCGGCGATTTGATCGCCCACACGGCGCATGGCCTCTATCCTCGATTTCGCGCGCCGACGTATCCGTCGTCCGGCCGATTTCCTTGGATGCCAGGTTGCGCTCGGCCTTCAGTTTTTCGGCCTGGGTCAGGACGGCCCGCCGTGCCTCGTCCAATCGCAGGATGGCATCGACAGGAGCGGCATCCATCTGGCGGCTCCTGAGAGAGGCCCTTACGAGCTCCGGTTCCTGTCTGATTATGTTTATGTCGAGCACCGTGCACCTCCCATGGCGTGCAACTCACCTTCAAGCCGAATCAACGACGCCCGTCATCCAATCGCAGGACGAGGGGCGTCTCGTGGTGCCACCTGCTTTTGTGCGGCCCGCCATACGCTTGGTGCCGCTGGCTGCGAGGCTCGGCCGTACCTCGTTTCGCGCTTTAACGGGCGCCCGCGTCCCTCTTACGATGGCCCCCACGCCTCGATCCAGGCAATTCCGGGGCGATCCCTGCAAGGGCGAATTGGCGAAGAGGAAAGCATTGTGGCGCCGTCCGCCTCACACCTGCCGGCGGCTCGCTGAACGTCGCCATGCAATTCTTGGGCTTCACGCTTTGTTCTGGAGGAGATTATACGCGCTGGGATGGAGCCGTCAATCCCTGTTGCCCGTGAAGTATTCCACAGTCGCTGATCCGGCCTGATTGATTCCTTCCCGACGGACGACTTTCCACGCGGTCAGCAGAATAATCCGGAGATCCAGCCAGAAAGACCAGTGGTCCACGTACCACACGTCGAGCTTGAAGCGAGAGGACCAATCAAGGGCATTGCGCCCGTTGATCTGTGCCCAGCCCGTGAGTCCCGGATGGACCTCGTGGCGGCGCATTTGCTCGGGGTTGTACAGCGGCAGATATTGCATGAGTAGAGGCCGGGGACCGACGATGCTCATTTCGCCGCGCAGGATGTTAAAAAGCTCGGGAAGCTCGTCGAGGCTGAGTGAGCGCATCAGCCGGCCCAGGGCGGTCAGGCGGGCCGCGTCTGCCAATTGAGTGCCGGAGCGCCCTCGGCTTTCAGCCATTGTGCGGAACTTGATGATGTAGAACGGCTGTCCGCCGTACCCGGGCCGCCGTTGCAGGAAAAGGACGGGCGAGCCCACAAAGATGCGTACAAGCACTGCCAGCAGGAGCAGGACGGGCGAGAGTATGACCACGGCAAGCAAGGCCGCCACAAGATCAAAGACCCGCTTGCTTCGGGGCATGCGGTCATTCTACCAAATGTGGTATTATCTGAATCGGGAACCAGAGGGATGAACGAACGCATATTGATCATCGAAGATGATCAGGCAATTCTAAAGCTGCTTCAGAGGGGGTTGGCCTACGAAGGCTACACGGTGGATACAGCCACCGATGGCCGCAGCGGCTTGATTCTCGCACGCGATCACACCCCGGACATCGTAATTCTGGACTGGATGCTGCCCGGCATGGATGGGCTGGAAGTCTGCCACCGGTTGCGGTCCGGCGGATCGATACCCATTTTGATGCTCACGGCCAAGGACACGGTCCAGGATCGCATCCAGGGCCTCGACGCCGGCGCCGACGACTACATGATCAAGCCGTTCAATCTGGATGAGCTGCTGGCGCGTGTCCGCGCCCTCTTGCGGCGCACCCAGCCCGAACGTGTCCCCGTATTGAAGTTCGCCGACCTCACGCTGGACACTGGATCCAGGCAGGCCGCACGGGGCTCGCGCCTGGTGGCATTGACCGCCAAAGAGTACGAGTTGCTTGAGCTCTTCATGCGCCATCCCAAGCAAGTCCTGACGCGCGAAATCATATTCGACCGGGTGTGGGGCTACGACTTTGGTGGCGAAAGCAACGTCTTGGAGGTCTACATTCGGTACCTGCGGCAGAAGCTTGAAGCCGAAGGCGAGACCCGGTTGCTTCATACTGTCCGCGGAGTCGGTTACGTCCTGCGGGAAAATCCCTAGGCCGCTCGCCGAAGTGAATAGCCACAAATAGTGTGTCTCTGCGCCTTCGCCTGACGCTGCTTTATTCCACGCTGGTTGGGGGAATTCTGCTGGTCTTTGGGGCGGCCGTCTACATTCTCATCAGCATCGTGCTTCTCAACCAGGTTGACAACAGCCTGGCTTCGACCGCGCACGACATTATCAGTGTTACCGCGGTAAGTCCCGCGGGCGAAGTCAGTGCCATCAGTCTCCCCTCTCTGGAGTTGACGGCGAATACCTACGTGCAGGTCTGGGGCAGGGACGGGAAGCTGAAGTCAAGCTCACCCGGCATCTCAGCGATGCGCGTGCCCCTGGATCCGACGGGTTTGCAGGCGCGCTATCCGCTCTACCGGGAGGACAGCAGCAATGGCATTCATCTGCGCGTCCTGAGCGTCCCCCTGGAGGTAGGTGAGCATCAGATTGCGGTGCTGCAGGTGGCAGCCACCCTTACGGTGGTCGATGCCGCCCACGCGAACCTGGTGAACATTCTGCTGGCTTCGGCCGCCATTTCGGCGGGCCTGGCGGCGCTGGGGTCGTGGCTGGTCCTCGGCCGGTCGCTGTCACCTCTTGGGACTGTCACCGACACGGTCCGGGCCATAAACCGGGCCGATGACCTGTCGCGCCGGATTCCCTACCGGGGTTCCGAACAGGATGAGGTTGGCGGGCTCGTCGAAGCGTTCAATCAAACTCTCGAGAGACTGGAAGGACTTTTCACGTCTCAGCGCCGCCTCCTTGCCGATGTAAGCCATGAGCTGCGAACGCCGCTGACTGTCATAAAGGGCAACGTGGATCTGATGCGCCGGATGAAGCGTCTCGACGACGAGTCGCTGGCTAACATCGATCTGGAGGCCGGCAGGCTGACACGTCTCGTTGGAGGCCTCCTGCTCTTGGCTCAGGCCGAGTCAGGGAAATTGAGCCTGGACTTGAAACCGGTGGACATGGATGCGTTGCTGCTTGAAGTGTTTCAGGAGATGCACATCCTGGCTGGCGGAAAAGTCAAGCTCAAGATCGCCAGCATCGACGAGATGCAGGTTCTGGGAGACCGGGACCGGCTGAAACAAGTCCTGTTAAACATCGTGGCGAATGCGATACAGTACACGCCGGCTGGAGGGGAAGTCGTCCTCAGCCTTTCCAGGATCGGTGAGCAGGCGCGCATCATCATTCACGATACCGGGCCGGGAATCCCGAAAGAGGATCTGCCGTACATCTTCGAACGATTCTATCGGGCCGAAAAAGCCCGCACGCGCTCCAAGATCAGCGGTTTCGGGCTGGGGCTTTCCATCGCTCAATGGATTGTCGAAAACCATGAGGGCACGATCAAGGTGGAATCAGAGGAAGGTCAGGGAACCACATTTGCCATCTGGCTGCCCTTGCGGACCTCCGGGCCAGAATCGCAATCGCCGCAACCCGGGCAGCGCTAGTTCACGGCTGCACTTCGAGTTGAAGGTTGTGCGCAGCGGAGCTGCATAGGGCGCTGCCTCCGGCGGCCAGCCATTCTGCCAGCCTGGGGGAGACGCTCCCGTCCTTTTCCGCATCGTCGAAGATACCCTCTCCCCAGTATCTGTATCTTTGGGTCTCGTCCGGCCAATCCCATTCCGGTGTGTTGATCACGCCGATTCCCCCGTTGTAGCCAGCCAGCGCCAGACCGGCGTCGCCCTCCGCCGCCGCGAGCGACTGCCGCAGATAGCCAAGGCCCCGCGTCGCGTTGGTATCCGCCGAATAGGGATCGTCTGTCGGCAGGAAATGATATGGCATTACCTGAAACAGGCCGGTTGCGCCGGAGGACGACAGAGCCCACGGATCGCCGCACAACTCGATTTGCATCACCACGGCGACCAAGTTCGGATCCAGGTCGCTGGCTGCCGACCAGCGCTCGATGGCCGCGCTCCAGTGCTGCACCTCAGGTGTGAAGACCTGGCTTAGTGCCGGCACCAAGTTCGGCCCCCCCGGTCCGCCTCCTTCGACCACAACCCTTTGCAGCGCAATGCCGGAGAAAACGGCCGCCAGGATAATCACCGCAAGTGGCGGCATCAGATAGGCCAGCCGCCATGAGGCACCCCTGGCGCTTCCCAACTCAAGCCGCGCGGGGTCGTCGGCGCGGAGGGCCGCGTTCGAGGCGCGCCTAAGTTTGCGTCTTGGAGGTCGGCGGAATTCCATGGGCACCCAAAGCGTTACATGACTTTGATGCCCGGCAGCCAATCAGGACAGCCGGCAGGGGCCCGGCTGTCCTGATTGAATGCACGAGCGAAGTGTGTCAACTATTGGATGCGCCCTTGCGGTTGTCCAAGCGGGCCTTCGTGAGGCTGGGCCTCGAGGGCCAGAGTCTGGTAGGTCGGCTCGACGGCGTGATGAGCCGGTGGGCTTGAGGGCCTCATCGATGGGCGCTGAGATGGTCTGATCCGCGATGCGATCGCGAAGGATGCCGCCTGTGCGGTTCCGGGCCGGCCGGACGCCGTTCCGTAGTCAGATTGCGGCTCCCGTGACCGCGGCCGCGCCGTCGAAAAGAGCTTGTCGCCTGAGACGGAGAATGTGCCAATGATTAGAACCCGGATCAGCCAGACCATGACCGCCACGAAAACCGGCACCACTCGGGTAAGGGCCTGGCCTCCAAAGACCTGCGCGCTACCAGAATTGCCGTGGTTGACGATCGCGATGGATACGCCCCACCATGTCAGCGTGGCGTTGAATGCGGCTGCCAGGAGCCAGGCACCGAACAGATACCAGACTTCCGCGGGCTCGTCGCCGCCTTGCTGTGGAGTGAATATCCGTGCAATCCCGGCGAAATCGATGCTGCAAAACGCGATTGCCAGGACGGTCGCCCAAGGCAAGCCCGCAAAAGCGAGGTCGCCGAGGACATCCTGGAGCGCAAACTGCGTCGTGCTGAAATTGAAGATTTCGAAGGCCAGGAGCGCACCTAGGATCATCACGCCCCACGCTGCCCCGCGATTTGGGCCTCGTCCCTGGCCTATACCACGCCAGATGCTGGCCAAGCTATCACCGATGCTCTTTCCGGATGACCGGACTGTGTTCATTTCTGCCTCCTTTAGGGTAAGGTAGGCAGAGTTTAGAACTAATGTTCTAGATTGTCAAGATAAGTACTAAGCAGGTCTTCCCGTATCCTGAGTTCCGCAATGCTTCTGCAATGTGCAGCGTGAATTCGGTCAACGCCGCAGCAAGGTGCCTAGAACCAGCCCGATACCGCTGATGCGGTGGCCCTGAGACCGCGGCGACCACTAATCGCCGACATTGCCAGGCTACTTGGCGAATTCGGTTGCCCTGGTTTCGCGGATCACCGTGACTTTGATCTGTCCGGGATATTGCATGCTCTCCTCGATCTTCTTGGCAATATCGCGGGCGAGGCGGGCGGAGGCCAGGTCGTCGATGTTGTCCGGCTTGACGATGACCCGCACTTCGCGCCCCGCTTGAATTGCGAAGGCCTGGGCAACGCCGTCAAAGGACTGCGAAAGTTCCTCCAGTGTACGGATGCGCTTGATGTAGGCCTCAAGATCCTCGCGCCGGGCGCCCGGTCGGGCACCGGAAATGGCGTCAGCGGCCTCGGCAATCACCGCCTCGGTGCTAAGCTGATCCACCTCATGGTGATGCGATTCGATGGCGTTTACGACCGCGGAATTCACACCATACCGTCGGCAGAATTCCGCCCCCAGCTTGGCATGCGTGCCATCCTGGTTGTGGTCCATGGCTTTGCCTATGTCATGCAGGAAGCCGCCCTGCTTGGAGAGTTCAATGTTGGCGCCGATCTCCGCGGCCAGGATGCCTGCAAGTTTGGAGACTTCCACGGCGTGGGCCAACTGGTTTTGTCCATAGCTTGTCCGGAATTTGAGCCGGCCCATCATCCGCAGCACCTCGGGGTGCAGGCCGGCAATGCCGGCCTCGAACGCCGCTTGTTCTCCGGCTTCGTTGATGATCTTTTCGACCGCCTTGCCTTCCTCCTCGAGAATCTTCTCAATGTGCGCGGGGTGGATGCGGCCATCGACGGTAAGTCGCGTCGAGGGCGCGGCGCGCGATTTCACGACGTACGGAGTCGAAGCAGGAGACCGTCACCGCCTCGGGCGTGTCGTCCACGATGACGTCCACGCCGGCCGCCTGCTCGAACGCCTTGATGTTGCGCCCGTTGCGGCCGACGATTCGCCCCTTCATTTCCTCGTTTGGCAGAGGCACGACGGACGACGTCACTTCGGCGACGTGCTCTGACGCCACCCGCTGGATGGCATCGGCGATCAGCTTGCGGGCGCGCTTCTCGCCTTCCTCACGCGCCCTCGGCCTCGATTTGTCTGTAGACCCGGGCCATGTCTGCCCGGGCTTCCTTCTCCACCGCCGCCATCAGCTCTTTCTTGGCCTCGTCTTGAGACAACTGGGCAATGTGCTCAAGCTTCGCGACCTGCTCCTCATAGAGTTTGTCGGTATCGTTGGCGCGCTTGTCTACGGCGCTCTGCCGCTTGTTAAGCGCTTGCTCGCGCTGCTCCAATTTGTCGGCACGGCTTTCAACCTCCGAGCGACGCTTGTCGAGCCGGTCAGATTCTTTGCTTAGTTCGAACTCGTCGCTCTTTGAGCTCCGTTTCGGATGCTTGAACGAGCTTTGTGGCGCTGTCACGGGCCTGGGTTTCGATCAGCCGGGCCTGCTCATTCGCCACGCGGAGTATGTTGTCTGCCTTGTCTTCCTGACCTTTGCGGGTGCGATCGCTTTGGAAGCGGTGATACAGATATCCCGCCGCCACGCCCACGATCAACACGAGCAGGTCGACGGCTATGCTGAAGGGGTTCATACAGTTTCCTCGTTTTCAAAAGGGGGCTGCCCGGCCGTGGTTTCGCTCCACAGGCGCGCTATGGCGGGGCCAATGACGTCGCTTGCGAACCCGCGCCGGCCGAGGTACGCGTACAGTTTGCGTCGGAAGTCCCCCCAAGGGGAACCGCGCAGTCGACCGGCTTGCTTAAGGCCGGCTTGATAGGCCAAATCTGCGTCGTCCAGCGGTGAAACGACGCTCTCAATTGTCTCTGCCGGAACGCCCTTGCGCCGGAGTTCCCAAGTCAACGCCCGCCGGCTGCGAGGACGAAAGGCGCCCCGGTTGTCGATCCACGCCTGCGCGAAGCGGCCGTCGTCAGCCAAGTCGTTTTTTCGGAGGCGGATGAGCGTGCGCTCAAGCACGTCACCCGGGGTCTTCTGTCTCAGCAGGTACTGTCTTATCTCGGCCTCAGAACGTGTGCGTCGGTCGATGAGACGCGCGACTTTATGGTAAGCCGTTTCCACTGCGTCGTCTGCCAGGAGCGACTTGATTTTGATCGGCTCGAGCTCCAATCCCACTCGCAGACCCGAGGCAACGATCGCCGTCAGGCTGAACGCATAGTCTCCATCCAGATGGATATTGACGCGAGCCGGGTTTCTTTTCTGAGTCTCGATGGCGGTGATCCTGGCCATTAAAGCACATGCAGCCGAAAGCCGGTCTTCCCGGTTCCAGCCGCCATCAGAGCACCGATCGCAGAAATTGGCCCCAGATCCGCTACGTAGCCGGATGGGAGCAACTCAAGAAGGCGTGATCTGGTTCGCTCACGCCAGCCCCTTGGTCAATCTGATACGTTGTTCTCGGAATGCGTCGCACCCGGGAAAACGATGACTTTGCAAGGCTCCTGAAGTCTGAATTCCATACGAAGACTGGGCTTCTGTTTGCATACCGGACCGTTTTGACGGCAAGAATAATCCTGATAATCCTTGAATTTCGTGTCGATTATACACGATTTGCCGGCCAGCAGACGCATGGCGGGCGGCAAACCCGCCGCGGAGCCCTCGGTCGTTGAACGCTTCGCCGCGGGCCATCTACCGGGCAGCTCGTGCCGCGCACCCGCGCATCGAATCGCCTTTCGTGGGGTAAGATAGGCGAAATAACCGCGCCATGGATGGTGATGGCGACTGGCCCATCATTCTTTCACGGGATCCGCGGACAGCAGCGTCTCGCGCCGGCTCGGCGCCGGAACCGGAGGCACAATGGCAACTGTGACACGTGAAGAAGTCCTTGAGTACCATCGCCTAAAAGGCAGACCCGGGAAAATTGCGGTGGTGCCCACGAAACCGATGGACACTCAACGGGACCTTAGCCTCGCGTACACCCCGGGTGTAGCCGTGCCGGTGCTGGAAATCGAGAAGGACCCCGCGCTTGCCTACGAGTACACGTCCAAGGGCAATCTGGTCGCTGTACTTACAAACGGAACGGCCATCCTCGGCTTGGGAGATCGGGGTGCGCTGGCCGCCAAGCCCGTCATGGAGGGGAAGGGCGTGCTTTTCAAGAAGTTTGCCGATGTGGACGTCTTCGACATCGAGGTCAACTCCCACGATCCGGATGATGTGATCCGGGTGGCCGCCGCAATCGCTCCGACTTTCGGCGGCATCAACCTGGAGGATATCAAGGCGCCGGAGTGCTTCTACATCGAAGAAGAACTGAAGAAGATGCTCGACATACCCGTATTCCACGATGACCAGCACGGAACGGCCATCATCTCGGCCGCCGGTCTGGCGAATGCGCTGGCCGTGGTCGGAAAGAAGCACCGCGACGTGCGCCTGACCATTTCCGGAGCGGGCGCCTCAGCGATAAGCTGCGCCGAGTTGGCCATCCGTTGGGGCGTTCGACGCGAAAACATCATGCTGGTCAATTCACGCGGCGTCGTGTACCAGGGACGCAAAGAAGGCCTCAATAAGTACAAGCAGCGCTTCGTGGTCGAGACGGAGGCTCGAACGCTCGCGGATGCGGTCCGCGGGGCTGATGTCTTCTACGGCCTCTCCGTGGCAAACGTCCTGACGCCGCAGATGGTCAAGTCCATGGCCAAGGATCCGATCGTTTTTGCGATGGCCAATCCTGACCCGGAGATCAGCCCGGAGCTGGCCAAGGAGGCGCGCAAAGACGTGCTTATCGCCACCGGGCGTTCGGACTATCCGAATCAAATCAACAACGTTTTGGGCTTTCCTTTCATCTTTCGAGGCGCACTGGATGTGCGCGCCCGAGCCATCAACGACGAAATGAAGTTCGCGGCATCGCAGGCCCTGGCGGCGCTTGCCAAGGAGGACGTGCCTGACTCCGTTCTGCGTGCCTACGATGTGGAAGCCATCAAGTTCGGTCGCGACTACATCATTCCGAAACCGCTTGATCCCCGGGTCTTGCTCTGGGAGGCACCCTGCCGTGGCCGAAGCCGCCATCAAATCCGGCGTGGCGCGCAAGGTCATTGATATGGACGAGTATCGGCAGCAACTGTCCTATCGCCAGGGCCTCGGGGCGCAGGTGCGATATTTCATAATGAACAAGGCCCGCTCCAGCGGCGGCACGAAACGCATCGCATTTGCGGAGGGCGAAGAACAGAAAGTGATCCGGGCCGCATACCAAATCCAGGACGAAAAGATCGGCGTGCCAATCCTGATTGGTCGCAAGCGGACGATCGAGGAACAGTTACACATTCTGGCGCTCGACTTCCACCCGGAAATCGTCGACCCGGCTGACTTCAAGGAGATCGGGAAGTACGCAGAGGAGTTCTACCATCTGCGGAATCGCAAGGGCATGACCATGCGCGATGCCGTAAAACGGGTGCGGGAGCCGAACGTCTTTGGGCCGTTGATGGTGCTGATGCGTGCGGCGGACGCCTTCGTCTCAGGGCTGACGTATGACTACCCGGAGGTCATCCGACCCGCGCTGGAGATCCATCATACGCAAAAGAACGTCGCCAGGGCAGCGGGCGTGTACCTGATGATCATCGAAGACCGCGTCTATTTGTTTACGGACGCGACGGTCAATATTGACCCCAATGCCGACGATCTGGCAGAGATCGCGGCTCTGGCCGCTGATTTCGCGAAGAATTTGGAGATCGAGCCGCGCGTGGCTTTCCTTTCGTTCTCGAACTTTGGCTCGACGCCCCATGCCCTGTCTGAAAAAGTGCGGCGCGCTGTCGGACTCTTGAAGCAGCGCCGCCCGGATCTCAGCGTCGACGGCGAGATGCAGGCTGACACCGCGGTCGTACCCGAAATCGTTGAGACGCGCTACCCCTTCAGTGCGGTGAAGGATGCCAATGTGCTGGTGTTTCCCTCGTTGGAGTCCGCCAACATTGCCTATAAGTTGTTGGCGCGCCTGGGGAAGGCCAAGGCCATCGGTCCAATTCTGCTGGGCATGGGTGCGCCTGTGCACGTGCTTCAGACTGGCGATGAGGTGACCAACATCGTCCAGATCGCCGCTGTTGCAGTGATGGATGCGATGAACCGCGAAACCCCGGCCGCCAAACGGGTGGCTAAGAAGGCGGTCAGCCGGCGTTAGGTTTGTTCCGCGGTTGGTTGTCCGGAAGGCGGCGGCGAAGGCGGGTTGCCCACGTCGCACCTCAAGAGGCGGCAGGGTCGCGTTAGCGGTCGCGTCATCACGACACTTTGGCGCTGTGGCTCGCACGGCTGCGCGCACGCGTCGGCAGGACTGACCTACTCCTGCCAATCCAGTTCGTACTCCCCGATTGCCACGGCGTCGCCTTCTTGAATTCCCGATTCACGCAGCGCTTCATCCACGCCGAGTGATCTCATCAGCTTCTGGAATCTTCGCACGGATCCGTCGTGTTCCCAGAAGGTCATCAGGGCGGCACGCTCTATCGCAACCCCGGATAAGCGCCATTTGTGGGGTCCGTCGCGGCTGACGCGAAAACTGCGTGCATCCTCGTCGGGCCGATAGACGGGCAGCGACGCCGGGGCTTCGACAATTGCCGGCGCCTCAGCAAGCCGTTCAAGCGCCCTGCTCAGCAAGACGCGCAGGCTGGTTCGCGCCAAGGCGGAGATTGGCAAGATTTGGACGCCGGACCTTTCGAAGGCGGCGCGCAGCGCTGGCAAGCGGTCCTGGACGCTCGCCAGATCCACCTTGTTTAGGGCCACGACCTGTGGCTTTGCCGCCAGACGCGGGTCAAAGAGGGCGAGCTCCGAATTGATCTGCGTGTAGTCTGCAATCGGATCCGTTGATTCGCCGTCCAAGACGTGGATCAGAGTGCGTGTCCGCTGCACGTGCCGCAGAAAGTCGTGCCCCAAGCCCGCGCCCTGCGCGGCTCCCTCGATGAGACCAGGTATATCGGCCAAAACTACGGTGATGTCGTCGTCGAATTGGGCCACACCCAAATTCGGTTCCAGGGTGGTAAACGGGTAGTCGGCGATTTTTGGTTTCGCATTTGTGAGGGCCGCCAGCAGGGTGGATTTTCCCGCATTCGGGACGCCAATTATCCCAATGTCCGCGATGAGCTTCAGCTCCAACTTGAGGCGTTTTTCCTGCCCGGGTTCGCCTTTCTCCGCGGTGCGCGGTGCCTGGTTGCGGGAGGTCGCGAAATGCTGATTGCCGCGCCCACCGCGACCGCCATTGCACACAACGAGTCGCATGCCGGCGGTCGTCAGATCGCCGAGCTGCTCGCCACTGAACGCGTCCGACACAACCGTCCCGGCCGGAACGGGGACGACAAGATCGTCTGACGACTTGCCCGACATGTTGTTCGGACCCCCATTGCGGCCGTCGGCCGCGATGTGGCGCTTCGTGTGACGCAATGCCTGCAGCGTGCTGACACTTTGTCGCACCTCCAGAACCACGCTGCCACCCCTGCCGCCGTCGCCGCCGTCAGGACCGCCGCGTGGGACGTATTTTTCCCGATGGAAATGAACCATTCCGTCCCCGCCCTTACCCGAGCGGACGATGATCTCGGCTTCATCAATGAACATGATTGTGCCAGATTCCTTGGGCCTATTCTCGTATTCTTGGAGTGACTGAATGATGGCCCCCCGGAATTATAGTCGGTGTGGGTCGCGGAGTACCCGCATCAAGCTTGGATACCTGCTCCGTACGGAGCATTTGGGAGCTGGCGATCCTACTCACCTCGACCGACCGGTTTCTCGCCATTGAAACGCCGCCAGATGGGACGGGCGTCGCCTTGACCCAACGGTGTGCAAGATGAACGTGGTAAAATCGCCGCTCCCTGCGCCATGCTGATACTCCTGATCGGTCTCGCCCTCTTCTATACTTTTTTCAATGGCTACCGCGATTCATCGAGCGTACTTGCCGGCGTGATCGCTTCCCGGGCGATGCGACCCGCTCTGGCGTTGTATCTGGTCAGTGGCGCCGAGCTAATTGCGCCATTCTTGTTTGGCTCAGCCGTTGCTCGAACGGTCACCACGGGCCTGGTGGACGCGCAGGCCATCAGTCTGAGCACGGTTGTGATCGCGATGATTGCCGCCGTGATGTGGAATCTCTTCACCTGGTGGCGGGGCATTCCATCGTCGTCCACCCATGCCTTGATCGGTGGCCTCGTGGGCGCGACGTGGGCGATCCACGGGCCGCAGGCCATTTTGACGCGTGGCCTGCTGCATGCAGTGTTGCCTCTATTTATCGCGCCGATCGTGGGCTTCGTGCTGGGGCACATTGGGATGAGCCTGCTGGTGGCGGCCTTCCGGGAGGCTACCCCCCGGATCAATTCTCTCTTCCGGCGTATTCAGATCTTGACAGCCGTCCTGCTTGCCATGTCCAACAGCGCCAACAATTCACCCAAGGCGATGGGCATCATTGCCCTCGGGTTGGTGCTGGCAGGCCACACCTCGCAGTTTGGAGTTCCTCTGTGGGTCGTGGGCGCGTGCGCCGGCTCAATGGCGCTGGGAGCATCCCGGGGTGACTGGCGGCAGATCCGCAACCTGGGCGGCAAGATATTCCGAATACGGCCGCTTAACGCACTCGACTCTCAGCTCGCCTCGGCGCTGGTTGTATTCGCAGCGTCGGCCTCTGGCCTTCCTGTCAGCACCTCGCACATCATAAGCACGGCGTTGATGGGATCCGGCGCATCCGAGCGCGCCAACAAGGTGCGCTGGCACATCGCGGGAGAAATGGCGACAGCCTGGATTCTTACGATACCCGCTACGATGGCGGTGGCGGCGGCTATGTTCGTTCTTTCCGCCGGCGTTTACTCATTCGGCGGCGTGGTCACACGGCTGTTCACGCCGTAAGCGCGGCCAAAACGAGCCGCGCCGCGGCAGAGTGCCGTGCGCCCGAGTCAAAGCAGCAACCTGCAATCCTACATGGCGCGATCGGTTTGAAGAACTGCCTTCAAGCTATTTCTTCCCGAATTTCTTAAGAAGCAAGTCATATAACGTAGGCTGGCCCAATTCCTGGAGTTCGTAGCGGACCCGCTGGAATGGCTTGGTCAGCTTGATGACGCGCGTCAGATCGATGGGCGTGCCAACGATGACGAGATCCACGTCGGAGGCGTTGATGGTGGCCTCCAGGTCACGCATCTGGGCGTCGCCATACCCCATGGCCGGCAGTATCGGTCCAGTCTTCGGATACTTGGCGTATGTTGCCGCGATTGATTTGACCGCGAACGGACGGGGGTCCACGATTTCGGCTGCACCGAAGCGGCGCGCGGCCACGTAGCCGGCGCCGTAGGCCATTTCTCCGTGGGTCAGGGTGGGGCCGTCCTCGATCACGAGAACGCGCTTGCCGCGAATCGCCTCGGGATCGTCGACAAAGAGCGGCGAAGCGGCCTCGATTTGGACCGCACGGGGATTTAGCTGGTGCAGACTTTCTCGAACGGCAATCACGTTTTCGGGGTTCGCGGTATCCACTTTATTGATCACGAACACATCCGCCAGCCTCACGTTAGTTTCGCCGGGGTAGTAGCGCAATTCGTGACCCGGGCGGTGGGGATCCGCCACAACGATCTGGTAGTCCGAAACATAAAACGGGAGATCGTTGTTTCCGCCATCCCACAAGATGATGTCCACTTCTTTTTCGGCCAGACGCGCAATCTTCTCGTAGTCCACGCCGGCAAAGACGATGACACCGTTATCCAGGTGCGGCTCGTACTCCTCGCGCTCCTCGATGGTCGTCTCCTGCTCGTCCAGATCGCCGTAGTCCGCAAACCTCTGCACTTCCTGGCGGATCAAATTGCCGTAGGGCATCGGGTGCCGGATGGCCGCCACCTTGTATCCGAGGTCGCGCAGGATCAGCGAAACGCGGCGGGTGGTCTGGCTCTTGCCTGAGCCGGTGCGGACGGCGCAGATTGAGACCACCGGTTTGGAGGACTTGACCTGCGTGTACTTTGTGCCCATGAGGCGGAAGTCGGCGCCCAGAGAGTTGACCAGGGAGGCCTTGTGCATGACGTACTCGTGGGGCACGTCAGAATAGGCGAAGATTACCTGTTCGACACCGTGCTCCGAGATGAGCTTGGGCAGGTCCGCCTCGGCATGAATGGGAATACCCTTCGGATACAAGCTGCCAGCGAGCTCTGGCGGATAGAGGCGGCCCTCGATGTCAGGTATTTGTGTCGCCGTGAAGGCAACAACTTCGTAGTCTTTGTTGCCTCTAAAGAAGGTGTTGAAATTGTGAAAATCGCGGCCGGCCGCACCCATGATGATCGTCTTGACGGGCATTTGCTAGTCTCCTTTTGATGTTGATTAGTGCGTGGCGTGCATCAGTATCTGCGCGTCGGGTACATAGTAGGTTGAACTGAGAGCCGAGGATTGAACAGTCCTGCCCGAAGCACGCGACCCATCCGAGGCCTCACATCACCTCCGGCGCCTGTATGTCCAGCAGGTTCAGAGCGTTCGCGAGAACCTGCTTCACAGCTGCCACCAATCGTAAGCGGGCGGCGCGCACCTGAGGATCCGCGGCCTGCAGCACCGGGAGTGCATGATAGAACGAGTGAAAGGCATTGGCGAGATCGTAGGCGAAGCCTGCCATGATCAGGGGGCGATATTCGGCAGCCGCTCTATCGACGGTCTCCGGGAAGCGTGAGACCAGTTCGATCAATTCGATCTCGTGCGAGGCGAGAGGGTAGTCAAAGGCCGCCGCCGCCGGAAGCTCACCGGCCTTCTTGAGGATGCTGTTGGCGCGCACATGCGCGTTCTGGATATACGGCCCGGTGTGACCTTCAAAGGCAAGCGCCGAATCCATATCGAAGACAATGTCGCGATTGTTGTCGACGGAAAGCATCGAGTAGGTGAGGGCGCCGAGTCCGATCTGCTGCGCAACCTTCTGGCGTTGATCGGCGGACATGTCGGGGGTGCGGCCCGATTCCATAGCAAGCACCCTGCGCACGGCCTCGTCAAGCACATCCTTGAATAGCACGACGCGACCGCGTCGGGCAGACATTGCGCCTTCCGGCATCGTCACGAACCCGTAACCCAAATGGTAGCACTTCTCAGCCTGCGGGAATCCCCACAATCTGAGAATGGCGAAGGCCTGCTGCAAATGCATGGATTGGCGGATGTCTACCACGTAGATGGACCGGTCGACCTGATACTGCTCGAATTTCTGTTTGGCGAGTGCCAGATCTTTCGTGAGATAGAGCGTCGTACCGTCTGATCGCAGGATCAGGTTTGAGCGGTATTTCTCCTTCTTCAGCCCGAGCTTCTCGTCTATCTTGACGACCACCGCTCCGCCTTCCGGGCGCTCGTCATCGGCGATGCCGCGTTGTATCAACTCATCCACGATCTCTTTGGCGGGTTCGTCGGCCTCCAATTCAAAGAACCAGACGTCCATGTGAACGTCGAGGATGCGCAAGATATCTTCCAGTTCGTCCAGGCTCCACCTTCGAGTCTGACGCCAGAGCTCGCGCACCTCAGGATCGCCCGCATCCCATTTCCGGTACAACTCGCGGCGCTCCGCTTCATAGCCCTCGCGGCGCGTCTTTTCTTCCGCGGACTCCCCATCTCGTGGCTCGAGCAGGGCGGTGCCTTCGACGTAGAGCTTAAGCAGCCATTGACCGCGCTCATGCACGCCGTCCGGCTCTTTGCCCCGGTAGAACTTGTCATACATCCACAAGACGGTGATCACGCCAAGCCCGATATCACCGGGATAGGATGCGCGCACGGTCTCGAAGCCGGCGAACTCCACCAGGCGGGCGAGCGATTTGCCGAGGACGGTGTTGCGAAAGTGGCCGATGTGAAAGGAGTGGTGCGTGTTCGGCTGAGCAAACTCGACCATCACGCGCTCGTTCCGCGTCGGTCCGCGGCCAAAGGATTCTCCGGACCTCAGGGCCTCGTCGACCACGCGCCGCGCATATTCAGAAGTCGAGAAGTAGAGATTGAGGTACCCCTGGGTGGCGTCGATGCGACTGACACCACCGGCAGACTTGAGGTCCGCTTTGAGCTGTTCGGCGATTTCCTGTGCGCGCTGCGGGACGCTGACCTTCTTACCGCTGCGAGCCTCGGCTGCCGCCGTCGCAAAGAAGGAGGTCGAGAATCCCCACTCACCTGCGAAAGGAATCTGGGTCCACTTGAGATCTTGAAGAGGAATGCCGCGGCGTTCGCAGAATGTGCGAAGCTGGACTTCGACGGCCTGCTGCTCTTCTTCAAACATCCGGCGCATTATAACATTCGGGGGAAATCGTTAAGATTCGGCCAGGAGACGGTATGCGTGCGTGGCATAGGGAGACAACGCAAAGGCGGGAGCGCAATGCGGCTCCCGCCCAATTATTCGGAGTTCAGTCAAAGCCTACTTCTCGGCTGTCTTCTTGGTTGCAGCTTTCTTGGCCACTTTCCTGGCAGCGGGCTTCTTCGCCTTGGTCTCCGGGGCTGCAGCTGTGGTCCCGGAATCCGCCTGGGCCGCGCGGCTGGGAAATTGCAGACCCGCGGCAGCCAAACGCTTCATCAGGCGACTCTTGCGGCGGGCGGCGTTGCGATGGTGAATCGATCCCATGCGGGCGGCCTTGTCCAGCGCCCGGATCGCCTCGTTAATGCCGGCGGCGGAAGCCTGCTCGGCGCTCATATTGGTCATGGCGGTCTTGACCGCGGCCCGGGCCGTGCCGCGGAACGTGCGGTTGCGCAAGCGGCGCTTCTCGTTCTGACGATTGCGCTTCAACTGTGACGGGATGTTTGCCAATGCGTTTCCTCCAACAAGCCTACATGAACCAGCTCAGTGCAAGACTGAGCCCGGCGTTAATGACGGTTGCAAGCCCTCATGGGTGGGAAGCAAGTCCGGTGCCCCGGTACGATCGAATGGGCGGAAACTATTGTACATGAGGGGAGTGCTTTTGTCCAGAAGCGAGGCAGCGGGAGCGCAGTGAAATTCATGCGCAGCATGCCGCGCTGGCACCCCGAGAGCCGGTCCCAGGCACTAAGGCGTCGGCGTTCCCGGGGCCAGCGGCGTACGCGGCGTGCTGGTCGGGGGCCTGGTCGCCGTCGGGGTGACGAGGTTGACGGGAATCTTCAGCAGCTGCCCCGCGAAGATCGAATTCGCGTCGGCAAGGTCGTTGTTCGTGACGATGTCATCCACGGTACTGTTGAACTTGGAGGCGATGCCCGCCAGCGAGTCCCCTGCCTGAACCTGATAGTCGATGATCGTGCCGCGTGCGAGATTGGACGGGATGGGCGTCGGCGTCGGGAGTTGGAGATCAGGATTGGGGATGAAGATCTGCTGTCCCGGATAGATGCTCTGGGTGGCCGGGTCGATACCCGTGCCGGCATCGACGCTGTAGGGATTCAGAAGCAGAATCAGGGCGATGCCGTCATTGCCGAGGCTGAACTTGTCGACAATCGCGGACAGTGAGTTCGCCTTCCTGAATGGTGTATAGGAAGGGAGCGGATGGCGTGCTCGTTTCCGTCATCGTCACGGTGGAGGTGATGGTGGGCGTCAGCGTGGACGTCGACGTCGACGTGGGCGTGTAGGTGAGGGTTGGGGTGGGGGTTTCGGAGGCGAATAGCCCGCTGACGGCGCTAAGGGGCTGGCTAGGCCCGGTCAGCCAGATGACCAACAGGGCAAGTCCGGCAACGACCAGCAGGCCGGCCACTCCGTAGACAAAGATCACGTTGCTTTGCTGCCGGCGCCTCCGGTAGGAGGCAATCCCATCGCCGATGTTTCCCTTGTTATCCATGGCTGAACCTGTGTACCCCGCGCTTAGTTCTCGAAACGATGTGCCGATTCTACCTGAACTCGGCGAATCAATGGGAGGCGCCGATGGCAACCGGGTCTGCCCCAAAGGTGGGAATTGGAGCCGATGCGCAAATTTGCGGGCTGGAGGCAGGGAAAAATCATCATGGGGCCGTAGAGTGCGGCAGACTGGGCAGCATCAACGTCGCTTGATGCGTCGCAGGTGCGCCTTGAGAAACTTGCCTGTGTAGGAGTCCGCATTCTGCTGCACCTGCTCGGGGGTGCCCTCGGCGATGAGCATCCCGCCGCGGTCACCGCCCTCGGGGCCGAGGTCGACGAGCCAATCGGCTACCTTGATAATGTCGAGGTTGTGCTCGATGATCAGGACGGAGTTGCCGGCGTCGACGAGGCGCTGCAACACCTCGATGAGCTTGTGGACGTCTGCGGCGTGGAGGCCAACGGAGGGCTCATCCAACACGTAGAGCGTGCGTCCGGTGGCGCGGCGCGAGAGCTCCTTGGCCAGCTTCACGCGCTGGGCCTCGCCTCCGCTGAGCGTGGTGGCCGGTTGCCCGAGCTTGACGTAACCCAGACCGACTTCCTGGAGGAGCGACAGCTTGTTGAGCATGTTAGGGAACGCGGAGAACTCAGCGCGGGCCTGTTCCACGGTCATGTCGAGGACATCGGCGATGCTGTAGCCCTTGAACTCCACTTGCAAGGTTTCGCGATTGAAGCGCTTGCCATGGCACACGTCGCAGGGAACGTAGACGTCAGGCAGGAATTGCATCTCGATGCGCAGCTCGCCCTGACCCTGGCAGGCTTCGCAACGACCGCCATGCACATTGAAGGAGAAGCGGCCGGGCTTGTAGCCGCGGACCTTGCTCTCGGGCAATTCGGCAAAGAGCTTGCGAATCTCGTCGAACATGCCGGTGTAAGTACCCGGGTTCGAGCGAGGCGTGCGACCGATGGGCGACTGATCAATGTTGATGATCTTGTCGAGCAGATCCACGCCATCGATGCGCTTGTGCTCACCCGCCTGCGTGCGCGCGCCCATCAGCCTGGCGGCGAGGGCATTGTAGACGACCTCAGTCATGAGGGTGGACTTGCCACTACCGGAGACACCCGTGATGCAGACCAGTTTTCCAAGCGGGATCTTTACCGTGAGGTCCTTGAGGTTGTTGGCACGCGCGCCGACGACGGTCAGATGCTTGCCGTTGCCGTCACGGCGCTTCTTGGGCATGGGAATCTGCTTCTTGCCGGACAGGTACTGACCGGTCAGCGAGTGCGGATTTGCGAGGATGGCCTTGAGCGGCCCCTCGGCAATGATCCGTCCGCCGTGCTCGCCCGCCCCGGGACCGAGGTCCACGATCCAGTCCGCCTCGCGGATGGTTTCGTCATCATGTTCGACGACGAGGACGGTGTTCCCAAGATCGCGCAGGCCCTTGAGCGTGTTCAACAGCCGCGTATTATCGCGAGCATGAAGGCCGATGGAGGGCTCATCCAAGACATAGAGGACACCGACGAGGCGGGAACCGACCTGAGTCGCCAGGCGGATGCGCTGGGCCTCGCCGCCCGAGAGCGATCCCGCGGAACGATTCAGAGTCAGGTAGTCGAGGCCGACATCGACGAGAAAGCCCAGCCGGGAACGAATTTCTTTGATCAGGCGCTCGGCGATGGCCTGCTGTCGCCTGGTCAACGCCGAATTCTTGCCGCCCAGCGATTCGACCCACTCGAGCGTGTGCAGAATCGGCCAGGAAGTGACCTCGATGATGTTGGCGCCCGATACGGTGACGGCGATGGCCTCGGGCCGCAGGCGCTTGCCCTTGCAGGTGGGGCAGGGCTTATCGGACATGAATTCCGTGATGCGCTCGCGAATGTACTCCGAGTTGGTCTCGCGATAGCGGCGCTCCAGGTTGCCCATCACTCCTTCGAAATCGCGCGCAAAAGTGAACTCGTGGCCGCGGGCACTCTTGTATTTGATGGGGATTTCCTTGCCGCGGGTGCCGTGCAGGACGATGTCCAACTGCTCACCGGTCAGCTCGCCGACGGGTTTGTCGAGATCGACGTTGAAGAAGCGCGCGGCGGCCTGCAACGACTGCCAGTAGAAGCCGCCCTCTTCCTTCGGGCCGCTCCACTCCATGGCGACGATGGCGCCTTCGTTGAGAGAGAGATCCTTGTTGGGGATGAGCAGATTGGGATCGATCTCGAGCTTGTTGCCGAGGCCCTGGCAATCCGGGCAGGCGCCGTGAGGAGTGTTGAAGGAGAAGGTGCGCGGCTCGATCTCGGGCAGGCTGATGCCGTGGACCGGGCACGTGAGATTCTCCGAAAAGTGCAGATCGCTGGCGGGAGACTTCTGCGAAACCGCGGCGGCCTTACGGTCGGAGGGGGGAGCCTTACGATCCTCGACCATCGCAACCGTCAGGAAGCCCTCACCGAACTTGAGGGAGGTTTCCACCGAATTGGTCAGACGCGAGGTCGCCGCCTTGGCGTCCTCTTCCGAGCCATCGGTTGAAATGACGAGGCGGTCGACGACCGCGTCGATGTCGTGCTGCTTGTAGCGGTCGAGGCCGATCTCATCATCGAGGGAGTGGACGTCGCCGTCGACGCGGGCACGCGTGAAGCCGGCCTTGCGAATCTCCTCGAAGACCGCCTGATAGGTGCCCTTACGGCCGCGCACGACGGGGGCGAGCAGCATGATGCGGCTGCCATCCGGAAGGGCCTCGATGGCCTCGACGATCTCCTGAGCCGATTGCCGGACGACTTCGCGACCGCAAATCGGGCAGTGGGGAATGCCGGCTCGGGCGAAGAGGAGGCGGAGGTAGTCGTAGATCTCGGTGACCGTGCCGACGGTCGAGCGCGGATTATGCGAGGTGCCCTTCTGATCGATCGAAACGGCGGGCGAGAGTCCGTCGATGTAATCGACGTCGGGCTTGTCCATCTGACCGAGGAACTGCCGGGCGTAGGCGGAGAGGGATTCGACGTAGCGACGCTGGCCTTCGGCGAAGATGGTGTCGAAGGCGAGGGAGGATTTTCCGGAGCCCGATAGGCCGGTGATGACGACGAGCTTGTCGCGCGGAATCTCGACGGTGATGTTCTTGAGGTTGTGGACGCGGGCGCCGACGACGCGAATGACGTTGGAGTTCATGAGAGGAGGCAAGCGGCGGTCAGCAATCAGCTATGAGCGGCCGGTCCCTGCGCCTCGTGGCGCAGGGACGTGGCGATGCGGGCTTGAGGCCCGCTCGCCAGCGACGCGACCCCGTATTATACATTTCTCTTCGCATCATGCGCCTGCTTCGCCCCCGCCTGCCTGCGCGATTGCGTGGTTCAAATGAGGTTCAATTCTTCCTCGACCAGATTCTTTAACACAAAGGGCACGAAGGGCGCCAAGGGAGAATGAGGAAGGCTCACTGACCCGCCCGCCGGAATCCCGGCTTGCGTGTGCCGTGCTCGCCGCCCCGCACCCCTATGGGTGCGGGGCTGGACGATGGCGGCTTGCGGCCGCCTCGTCCAGAAAAACAACGCGGAACAATCCCATTCTTTACGGGACGGCTCGGCGATGTGCCGGAGGCCTGGGGGACGTGAAGCGGCAAATGTGGGTGTAACGCGGTCCGCGCAACTGCATGCGGTGGATGCGGGGCTACCGTGTGCGATTAGTTCAATGACGCTTGCAAGTGGCTTCGTGGGCGTCCGGCGTGGACGACGGAGTGGCGCGGGTGAATGTGCTTTCCCGCTCCCTCGTGGGATCGGGATGCGCGGCGGCGGCTCGATGCCGCCCCGCGGATCTAAAGAGGAACGAACGAGGTTCCTGGGGAGGGAAGTGGGAAGGAGTGGACGGGGGGCACGAGGTCGATTATATAGAACATGTGTTCAGGAGTCAAGGGAAGAGGAGTCCAGCGGTTACAGGATCGGAGTGATGGCGGGTGGGGCGCGGGCCGTGGCTTGCTGTATAGACCGGGGACATGGTAAACACTCGTTCGGAGACATGGTATACGCCCTCTGTAGAATGGGCATATTGGAGAGCAGGAGGCCGATATGCCCTGGGAAGAGGTCACGGTCATGGCTCAACGAGCAGATTTTGTCGAACTGGCGCTGCGAGATGACGCCAACGTGAGAGCGCTGTGCCGCGAGTTTGGTATCACCCGCGCACGGGATACAAGTGGCTTAACCGGTTTCTGCGACGAGGGCGAGGCAGGGCTGTACGATCGCAGCCGTCGCCCCACGCACAGCCCGCGCCGGAGCGGCGCACGGACCGAGGGTGCCGTGCTCAAAGTTCGCTCGGAACATCCGGCTTGGGGTGGGCGCAAGATCCAATGGAAGTTGGTGCAGCAGGACCTGTGCCCGTGCCTTCGGCCAGCACGATCACAGCCATCCTTCGTCGCCACGACATGCTGCCGCCGCACGAGGGGGATAAGCATCGGCCGGTGCAGCGGTTTGAGATGGCGCAACCCAACCAGTTGTGGCAGATGGACTTCAAAGGGCACTTTGAGATGATGAACGGTGCGGTATGCCATCCGCTCACCGTGCTTGACGATCATTCGCGCTTCCTGGTGGGTCTGAGAGCCTGCCATGCGGAGCTCTCCCGCAGGGTGAAAGACCATCTGGAAGCCGTATTTGAGCGCTATGGTCTGCCGGAACGCATGTTGATGGACAATGGTTCGCCCTGGCGTGGATTCCACACGGGCCTGACCTTCTGGCTGGTGCGCCTGGGGATCCAAGTCGTGCATGGACGCCCGTATCATCCTCAAACCCAGGGCAAGGATGAGCGGCTGCACCGCACCCTGAAAGACGAGCTGTTGCGCCACCAGCACTTCTCGGACCTGCAAGACTGCCAGGACAAGTTCGACGAATGGCGAGACGTCTACAACGTTGACCGCCCGCATGAAGCTCTTGCCATGCAAACGCCTGCGTCCCGCTACCTGCCCAGCCGACGCCCATACACGGGGCAGCCGCTGCCAATTGAGTACAACCCCAACGACATTCTCCGGCATGCCGACGTCTATGGGAGAGTGCTCTTCCACGCCCAGCGCTTCCGCATTGGGAAGGCCTTCCGGCTATCCACGGTCGCGCTCCGGCCAACGGAGGTCGATGGACTCTTCAACGTGTACTTCGTGCGCCAACGAATTGCTCAGATCGACCTGCGCGCCCACAATCCTTAACAAATCCATGCGTATACTATGTGTCCGAACACCCGTATACCATCTATCCAGTCCATACAGGTGTTTGGACGCTGATGACGGCGAAAATGGAGAGGGGAGTCCTCGCCGCGGGCGGCGGTAGTCCGACTTTGCACTTAGACCTCGGAGGTCTCAAGATCTCCGAGGTCGGCGCGCCGTGGCGGTTGGAGGATGATGACCGCGAACATGGGGAGGAGATTGCTTCGTCGGGAACAGCACCCTCCTCGCATCGACGTGGGCAGGCGTGGGATTGCTTCGTCGGGCTGCACCCTTCTCGCAACGACGTGTGCGTGGGAGGGGATTGCTTCGTCGGGCGGCGGGCTGCTCGCAATGACCCCCTCCGGCGCTTTGCGCCAGCTCCCCCAAATACGCTTCTGGGTGCGCCCGCGATCAAACCGTTCGATGACGCTGCGTATTTAGGGGTGCAACAGGCGCGCGGGGGATTGCTTCGTCGGGCTGCGCCCTTCCTCGTAACGACGTGTGCGGGCGGGGGGATTGCCACGGCGCCATTCGTGCTGCTTGCCACGGCGCAGGATATTGGAGGCTTCGATCTTTGGGCGCAACACGTTGCGCCCCTACGTTGGGAGGGAGATTGCTTCGTCGGGCTGCGCCCTCCTCGTAACGACGTGTGCGGGCGGGGGGATTGCTACGGTGCAGGATATTGGAGGCTTCGATCTTTGGGCGCAACACGTTGCGCCCCTACGCTAGGAGCGAGATTGCTTCGTCGGGCTGCGCCCGGCTCGCAACGACAGGTGCAGGCGGGGGATTGCCAGAGCGGTGGGGGCGACGGTCCCATAGCAACGCTGCTGCATGACCGAGCCCAAACGGCGGCGAATCCGAGCGTTATACTCGAGTTGGAGTTCGTCAGCTTTGACAGCACCACCGCCGCCGCGCCGTTGCCGCGCATGAGACCTATCGTAGGGTGCAGTTCGTTGCGGGCGTGGAGGCCTGAGAAGATGGCCGTACTTTGCACCTCAGCAAGATCCCTTTAACGCCGGGCCGGGTTAGGAAGCCACAGTGATTAGTCAGCGAAAACAGGTCGGCTGGGGTTTTTGGATTTGGTGGACAGCCCTAACAATGGTAGGGGGGCTGGCGGGCAACTACGTTGCGGACACGTTTAGCCTGGGGATGCCAAATCGGCCGAGCGATGCAGGCATCCTTTTCGCCATGGCAGGAAGTGGAGTTTTCGCCTTGGCGGTGAGTGCGGCTCAATGGGTCTTGTTACGCCGTGAGCTGCCGAAAGCTGCCTGGTGGCTGGTTGCGGGGACACTTGGTCGCGCGGTTGGCGTGCTCGTAGGATCGATCGCGATTGTCCTAATCAATCGGCAATTTGGTCTCCAGGCAGGCTTCTGGTCGTCGGCCATATATTCGACGGTGCGTGGAATTGTATTGGGCACCGCTCAATGGCTAATCTTGAAACAATGGCGAACCAGAGCAGGTTGGTGGGTGCCCGCCAGTGCAGTTGGCTGGATGCTCGGCCCCGCGTTGCTGGACGCTATCACCCCGACTGGTGCAATCCGTGCACCTATCATCGGCGATCTCTTTGTGGCGGCGATAGCCGGGGCTGTAACAGGCGCTGTCCTGGTTTGGACTCTGCGACAGCCGGTCACGTCACCACCGAAAGAGGCGGTGCGCGGCCGATTAATCGCTGCATGGATTCTAGTTTGGGCAATAGCCTGGGGACTTTCCTGGGCGGTCGGCTGGAGTAGCGTGAGGGCCGCAGCGGTCTCAGGCTACATCCTGGTGGGCGGAAAAGTCGGCGGCATGATCGCCGGAGGAATTGCAGGATTGATCGGCGGGGTCGGTACGGCCATTATTCTGAGGCTGGCAAGACCCTTCAATGGATTGAGACCGTACCATCTGATTCTTATGGCCGCGGGCTGGGCCGGCATCGTTTTCTACGACTGGATGGATGGATTTGTGATCGGGGCCGCTCCGATCAGCCACCAGAATTCCGGGATTGCGCTGGCTGCGCTGTCGGGCAGCCCGATCAAGTACGGCATGGGCGGTCCGCTGAGCGGCCTGGCAGGCGGGGTCCTAATGGCTCTGATTCTCCTATGGTCAGTTCGGGGCCTGCACTGGAAGCAACTCTCCGCAATAGTGATTGGGTGGGCAGCAGGCTTTGGCATCGGAGGTTGGATCGTTTGGACGATGGGGTTTCAAATCGCGGTGAACTACTCGCTCGGACCAACCTACGGGTATGATCCGGGCCTTCCGAGTTTGACATTGTTTACTCTCATAAGCGTTCTTGGAGGCGCCTTTGCCGGTTGGATCGGCGGAGCAACAACACTGAAGCAGTTGTGATTCAAGTGGGTGCGGGGGGGCGTCGATTTCGCGGCGAACGGGCAAATGAGGCCCGAGGGTTGAGATGCCCCTGGGGGGATTGCCCTGCGGACTGCACACAGGATCTTCGACCACGTCGCCCTTCGGGCTCCTCGCAATGACCCCCTCTGGCGCTTCGCGCCATCTCCCCCAAATACGCTTCTGGGTGCGCCCGCGAGCAAACCGTTCGATGAGGTTGCGTATTTAGGGGAGAAAGAGGCAAGGGATTGCCCTGCGGAATACTCGCAGGATCTCTCCTTGCAACGAAGCCAAGGATCTTCTACGACCACGGCGCCATTCGGCCTGCTTGCCACGGCGCAGGATATTGGAGGCTTCGATCTTTGGGCGCAACACGTTGCGCCCCTACGTTAGGAGGGAGATTGCTTCGTCGGGAAGCAGCACCCTCCTCGCAACGACGTGGGCGGCGCGGCGGTGGGCGGACTCGTTTTGGCGTAGACCTCGGAGGTCTCAAAGACCTCCGAGGTCGGCGCGCGGTGCGGGTCCGATGATGATGACGGCGAAAGTGGCGAGGAGATTGCTTCGTCGGGAAGCGCACCCTCCTCGCAACGACGTGGGCGGCGCGGCGGTCGGGCTGCGCCCGCCTCGCATCGACGTTCGGTTAGATGATTACGGTGTGGTGTCGGCGAGGGGGTCGACTTTGATGACGACGGTGAGGATGCTGCCGAAGCCTACGTTGTTGGCGTTTTGAAGCTGCCAGCGACCGTAGTAGTCTCCCGGGGACGTGGGGGCCTCCATGTCGATCGCGAGCTGCGCCTGTTGCCCAACAGGAACCGCCAATGGGATCGTTATGTCCGATCCGGACATCGCGAGCCCGTCCAGGTGCGTGAGTTTGTAGGTCGTCGACCAGGGACAGGTGCCATTGTTTTGGACGAGCCAGGCCTTGGTGAACTTCTCGCCGGGATTGAGATGCGTGTTGTCGGGGATTGTGAGGTCGGCGACGAAGATGGCGTTGTCGCAGTTCGTGCCACCGCTCGGCAAAGGCGTGGTCTCGGAGAAGGAAACCGTCGGAAGCGGAGCGAGCGTTGGAAATGGCGACGGCAGGACGGTGGGGGAAGGCACGGGCGTTGGCGGCGTGAGGGCCGCGCTCGTGGCCATGTCCGCCGTGAAGGTCTGTGCGGCGAAGGTCGAGATGGCCTCGAGTCCGAGGGTGGGCGTGGCGTCGGCTTTGGACCCACAGGCGGTGAGGGCCAGGAGGGCCGCAGCGCAGATGAGGGCAATCCGATACAAACGGTTTCTTCCTTTCAGTGCGCATCGGAAAGCTCCGGAAGCAAGTCGGGCGCAAGCGCAGTCCGCCGCAGCTGATGGCGAACCGCCGGCTGCCGCGGGATGTCGGATCGCTTGCTACGGCATAAGTGGACGGTGAAGTCTTGGCCGGTGGCTCTGTAGTTGCACGTCGTTCGCTGGTGTAAGTGTAGCTGCTCGGAGGCGTAAAGACCTATTCTCCCTTGGAGGGTGTTACAGTGCCGTCCCAATTGGCCGGGACACTCGAGTAGCTCCACGTCATCGCCGTCGAATTCGGCCGCTGGTGTCTTGCCTCTGCCTTCCCGAGTCGTGATGCTGTCACGCTGCACGGCGCCGGTCTTACCGGAGATCGTGACATGCGGCGCCTCCTGAGGTGGGCGCGGCCGAGGCCGTGGCAGTCAGATCGGCGGAGGAGAGGGTTGCGCTGGCTGTTGGAGACGGGCCGGCGGTGTTGGTGGGGCCGGCCGTGCCGCTGACGCTAATTTGAACGTAGACGCTGCCGCCAAAGCCCTGGCCCAAGTCGTTCTGCATGCGCCAGTAGCCCGTGTAGCTCCCGGAGGTTGAGGGGGCTGTCAGGCTTACCGACATGTTGGCCTGTCCGCCGGGTGCCACGCTGGCGGGAACGGCGGCTGCTGAGCCGCCCATTGAGTCGCCACTGAAGTACGCTATTTTGTAGGCGGTGGTCCAGGGGCACGAGCCTGTATTGAGGAGCGTCCACGTCTTGGTGAACGACGCACCCGGTTTGATGACGGTGCCATCGGGGATGGTGACGTCGGCGACGTAGGCAGCATTGTTACAGCCGTTGGCGGTGCTGCCGCCGCCCGTAGTAGGAATCGCAGCAGGGAATGTAGCGAGAGTCGGCGGAGGCGGCAGAGTCGGGAACAAGGTTGGCGACGGCACGGCGGTCGGCGGGGTAAGAGCCAAGGCGGTGGCCTGTTGGGCCTCGAAGGTCCCAAAGGCCGCGGTGAAGACCGCTTCGACGCCCGGGGTGGGAGTGTTATTGGATGCGGAGCTCCCGCAGGCCGTGAGCGAAACGACGGTCACGATACAAAGCGCCAAGCCCCATGGGGCCATTTTTCGAGTCTGGGTGTGCATGGTCAAAATCTCCTTCAACAACGGGCGCGAATTATAACGCCTGCCGTGTTGGCATTCGGTGAGATCGCGAGGACTCGGGACCTGCGGGGGATGCGATGATCCGAGAAACAGAAGGGCGAGCGGCGCAAAGCCGCTCGCCCTTGTGCAAGCAAAGCTGGGACGCTGTCTGGTGCAGGACGCCGATGGGCTTCTATGGTGTGGCGGTTGGGCCAGGAGTCTCCGTCGATTGCTGGCCGACCTGAATCTGGACGTAGATCACGTTACCGAAAGAGAGGCCCTGGTCGTTCTGCATCTGCCAGTTGCCTTTGTAGGTACCGGCGTCGGAGGGCGCGACCATGTGCACGGTGATGTCGGCAACGGCGCCGACGGGGACTGGTACGGCGATATTCGTGTCCGCGCCGCTCATCTGATCGCCATCGCTGAAAGCGAGCTTGTAGCTGGTGCTCCACTCACACGTTCCGTCGTTGAGCAATTCCCAGGTCTTGTCAAAACTCGAGCCGGCGTCCACGACGGTGTTGTCGGGTATGGTCACGTCCTTGACGTAGGTAGCGCTATTGCAGGCGCCGCCTCCGCCCGACAACGTCGGCGCGCCGCCGATCGTGGCCACGGGCGACGGAGGGGGAAGGGTTGGGAACAACGTAGGTGAGGGGAGCGGGGTGGGCGGAGTCGACGCCAACTCCGTGGCCTGCTGCGCCTGGAAGGTCACATAGGCGGCAGTGAAGATCTCCTCGACGCCCGGGGTGGGGGTGCTGTCGGCGGCCTTGGCGCCACAGGCGGTAAGCGATACCACGGTCAAAGTGCAGAGTACCAAGCCCAGAGGGCCTATTCTTCTTTTTCGAGTATGCATGGCAAACTCTCCTTCCTGCAAGGCTGCCCATTATACCGCCTGGAAACGCGTCGCCTTCAGCGGTAGCAGTCGTATGGCGGCAGAGGGGGCGCGGTCGGTGAGCGTGTTTGCTGAGACTCAGAACGGGGGGAAGGCCGGTGATTCGAGGCGGCGCGACCTGCATGTTATACTCCGCCGCGAGACCAACTCGTGAAACGTCTGAATGACCGCGGGGTTATGCAGTCTGAATCCCGCCGGCGGAATCCACCTTTGCCGGAAAACGAATTCAACGAAGAGCAAGTCCTGTCCAGGGCTTCGGGCGGGGATCGCGAAGCGTTCGGCGAGCTCTATGAGCACTACGCGGAGCGCATCTACAACTACGTGTACTACCGCTCGGGAAGCGTACATGACGCGGAGGACCTGACTGCCCGCGTGTTTCAGCGGGCAATGAACCACATCAGAAATTATCGGGACCGGGGAGTGCCGTTCTCGGCCTGGTTGTACCGGATTGCGCATAACCTAGTGGCGAACTGGCACCGCGATCGCGGCCGGCGGCAAGAGGTGCCACTCACCGACGTGCCCGTGCTACCGTCGAAGGATGAACGGCCCGAGCAGCTGCTGGTCCGGACGCAGGAGCAGGACGCGCTGATGCGGCACATCCGCAAGCTGCCGCCAGACAGGCAAACCCTGCTGATACTCAAATTCGTGGAAGACATGTCGAACGCGGAGATCGGTCAGATCATGAGCAGGAGCGAAGGCGCGGTGAAGAGCCTGTATCATCGCACGCTGCTGTCGCTGCGGGACGAGTTGGGGCCACAGTCTGAGGCGGACGAGGGAGACTGAGAGATGCTGAGAATTGTCACGGACGGGGCGGCAGACATGCCGCAGGCGTGGGAGAAGGAATACGATGTCCAGATCGTCCCCGTCAACATCCGCTTTGGGGACAAGACGTACTTGCAGTACAGCGAGCTTGACAATGCCGGTTTCTATCGGATGGTCGATCAAACGAAGACGATCCCGAAGACGGCACAGCCCTCGCCGCACCAATTCGCCGAGTTCTACGCCAAGATCGCGAAGCCCGGCGACACGATCCTATCGATCCACATCACCAGCAAGCTGTCCGGAACGTATGCGTCCGCCGTGCAGGCGGCCGAGGACGTGAAAGGCAAGTTCGAGGTGCTGCCGTTCGACTCGACGGTGGGCTCGGTTGCGATCGGCCTGATGTGCCGAGAAGCCCGCAAGATGGACCGGGCGGGAAAAGGCGCGCCGGAGATCGTGAAGAATCTCGAGGAGGTGCGCGGGCGCATCCGGGCGTTCTTCACACTTGACACGCTGGAGTACGCAAGAATGAGCGGGCGTGTGGGGGCGATGCAGGCCGCGCTGGCGTCGCTTATGAACGTGAAGCCGATCACCGTGCTGAAGGACGGCGTGCTCACGATGACGGACAAGGTGCGGACACGCAAGGCGTCGATCGCCCGGATCATCGCCATGGCAGAGCAGGAATTTGGCAAGAGCCCCATATACCTGGGAGTCGTACAGGCCAACGATATGCCGTCGGGTGAAGCGCTGCGCGAAGAAGCGAAGTCGCATTTCAACGTGATTGGGGAGCCGGTGCTGACGGACCTGTCCATTTCGGTTGCCGCTAATCTCGGACCCGGAACGGTGGGTCTGGTGTTGTACCCAGTGGAATGACGCAGCCCCGGTGCAGGGCATCGCGGCCCACGGCGGCGGACACCGGGCCTGACTTACGCATTGCGGTTAGTCTGGAGATATCGAGATGAACGATGACGCAGAACGCCTGGAAGCCGTTGAGGCTCAATTGGCCGGCATGCTGAGGCCAATCGAGGCGCCGCGGGATCTCGTGAGGCGCCTGCGTGATCGAATGCACGTGCCGGAGCGAAGCGTCATTGTGGGACGTTTCCGCGACTGGCAACGGCTGATGTTCGTGCTGGGCGGGGTGATTACCGGCGGCATGGCGCTGCTGACCGTGGCCCGCGCGCTCTACCACCTGGTGGGGCGCCGGCAAGTCGGTTAGCGGGCAAGCCAGGCGAACCGAGGCGCTCAGTCCCGAAGAAGGACTGCACGCAATTCTCGGGCATCTCGGATCAAGTCAACATCTGCGGGGAGACGAAAGGCCGCATCGACGCGCTGCGTGAGGCGGTCGATCAGCAGACGAGCCGCCGGAGGGACGGCGGGATGCAGTCGTAACTCCTGAAGCACGTCCAAGGCGCTGGCCTTGCCGGCCCAAGCGCCCGAGCGCTCAAGGTATTGACGGGCCACGATGCCGGCGGCCCGACGGGCGCAAACACGGGCCTGTCCTTCATTCCGGCGGGAGCGCGCCTGTGAAGCTTTGGTCAATTCCGATTCGAAGAGGTCGCGCCAATCCATGGGGGCATCGTCCAGCCGGCATTATAATGTCCGCGTTCTGAAAGCGCCGCACCCGGCGCTTTCATGATAGCCTGGCTGGCGTTTGCGTAACAGAGGCCGGAGCCGGCAAGAGTTGATTGTTATGGAGGAAGAGATGAAGTCACGAGTATCCAAATTTGCAGCCGCGCTGGCTGCGGTCAGCATTGCGATCGCCGCATGCAGCTCGATGAGCCTTCCGAGCGCGGTTGTTCCAGCCGGGATCCAGGGCGGACCGAAGACAGTTACGGGAAGCGTGGCCTACACCAACTCATTTTTCACGGCGGGCGTGGCCGAACCTGAAGTGATCCTGGAAGATGAAACCGGATTCGTAACGCGCAATCGAAAATACATCATTCCGGTACAGTCGCAGGTCCTGGGGCAGATCACATCGGACTTCTACACTTCGCCGTTTACGTACAGCCTTAGTCTGCCGGCCGCAGCCGAATGCGCCGCTGAATGACGTCAACCACGATGGCAAGAAGGACAAGGGCGTGATGGTTTTTGCCATCGCCTATTGGACGAACACGTGGGGGGATCCGTATCTCGAGCGGCGCGATGAAGGCGGCGGCGGCTGGTCATCTGCGTATGCGTCGACCAAGGTGAGCGTGGATCGCGATACGTACCTCGAGGTATACGGCGGCAAGTACGTGGTGTACGCACCCGACGATCAGCAGCAATTCCCCTCGGGCTTCGGCGCCGACAAGAAACTCTTTACAGACGACGACCCGCTGATGAGCCTGCCGGCGGGGTGGTCGATGATCGACATGGACAAGACGCCCTTCGGGATCAGTCAGGCCACAAACCTGTCGATCGATTTGCTGGAGGGGGAAGGATCAAAGCAGGATGATTTCTCGAACCTGTCCTACACGGCGGCATTTGACAAGATGGTGGACAAGTTCAAGAAGGAATATGCCTGGACCGAGCTGAAGAAAATCGATTGGGACGCCAAGGCGGCCCAATTCCGGCCCGAGTTCGAGGCGGCGGAGAAAAGCCACGACGCGCACGCCTACGCGCTGGCGATGCGGGACTTCTTCTGGTCGATACCCGATACCCATGTGGGCTTTGATCAGTCGCTGCTGCAGTCCGATTTCCAAACGGACGCAGCGGGCGGTCTGGGCTTTGGGATTCGCGAAACCGACGACGGCAAGACCATAGCGAGCTACATTACGGCGGGCGGGCCAGCGGAGAAGGCAGGGATGAAGTGGGGAGCGCAGATCGTGTCCTTCGACGGAACCCCGATCGAGGATGTGGTCAGCGCCACCGTGCCGTGGTCTTCGCCGTTCAGCAACCCGATCATCAAGCGGCTGCAGCAGCTCCGCTACGCCACGCGCTTCAAGATGGACAAGGGCCAGGTGACGGTGGTGTTTTCCAACCCGGGCGGTTCGCAGCAGACTGCGAAACTGGATGTGGTGAATGAGTACGACAGCTTCCAGGCGGCTTCCTTCCTGGCGGGGCAGTCGCCGACGGCGCTGCCGGTGGAGTTCCAGGTCCTGCCGAGCGGGCTGGGCTACATCAAAATAAACAGCTTTCTGGACAACGATGTGCTCTCCATCCAGGTTTGGGAAAGAGCGATCCGGTATTTCAACGAGAACAAAGTGCCGGGCGTGATCCTGGACATGAGGCAGAACTCGGGCGGCAGCGGATGGCTAGCCGATCAGATGGCCGCGTATTTCTTTGACAAGGACACGGTGGTCGGCAACATTGCCTACTACAACAAGGGGAGCGGCGAATTCTACATGGACCCCGGCGACCAATCGATCATGATTCCGCCGCCAACCGATCTGCAATACAAAGGGCCGGTAGCGGTCATGGTAGGCCCAGCCTGCGCCAGCGCGTGCGAGTTCTTCTCGTACGATATGACGATCAATGACCGCGCTACGGTGGTGGGCCAATATCCGTCCGAAGGGGCGGGCGGCAGCGTGGAAGCCTTCTTCATGCCGGAGAACATGTACTGCCAGCTCACGGTCGGGCGGGCGCTGGATCCCAATGGAAATGTGCATTTGGAAGGAAAAGGCGTGGTGCCGACGGTGAGGGTACCCGTCACCGCCGACACGCTTCAGAAGCAAGCCAACGGCGAAGACGTGGTGCTGGAGGCAGCGGAGAAGGAGATCGGCGGCTAGAGTCGTCCCGCAGGGCTGGTCGCAGCCAGCAGCAGTTGTCTGTTCATTGAGGCAGTGACATACAAAGGAGCGCGCCGGAAACGGCGCGCTCCTTTTGACTCGCGGGGACGTTGAACGTGAGGCGCTAGTCCGTAAACTTGTACTTCAGAAGAGTCCAGACCGCGACGAAGGCATCCCAAAGTTTGATCTTCTTGCCTTCGGTATAGTCCCTGGGATTGAAAGTGATGGGCACCTCGAAGATGCGATAGCGGCGCTTGAGCACCTTGGCGGTGAATTCCGGCTCAAAGTCGAAGCCGTTGGCGCGCAAGTTCATGCCCGCGGTTATGGCGCGGCGGAAGACTTTGTAGCCGGTCTCCATGTCGCTGAGTATGGTGTTGTACAGGATGTTGGTCATGAGAGTGAGCAACTGATTGGCAATCATGTGCCAGAACATGACCGCCCGCCGGGGGCCGCCGAGGAAGCGGGATCCGTAGACGACGTCGGCGATGCCATCCTTGATCGGCTGCAGCAAGGCGGGATAGTCGCCGGGGTTGTACTCGAGATCGGCGTCCTGGATGAGGACCACATCGCCGCGGGCGGCCTCGATGCCGGTGCGGACCGCGGCGCCCTTGCCACGATTCCGGGGGTGGAGGATGACCCTGAGACGGCCCTTGCCATCCAGTTGCTGCAATAGCTCGCGACTGCCGTCCTGCGAACCGTCATCGACGACGACGATTTCGTAGGCCGCCCTGGCCGCGCGGACGCGTTTGAGGATTTCCGCGATGTTACGCGCTTCGTTGTACACGGGAATGACGACTGAGACCTTCATGAGGAGGCGATTATACCCGTCGTCGGCGGGACAAGATCAGGAGGGCGCAGGCGAGGCGAACCGCTGAGCCGCGGAAGCCCGTTGGCCGAGGACAACGCATGCGCGTCGCCGAGAGATCGCGACCATGGCGGCCGCTTCCGAAATGCTATTGTCAGGCCTCCGTCCATACCCGGGTGCTATAATGCGACTCCTTAGTCGCCGGGAGTTCGCAGCAGGGCAGGCCGCATGACCAATCCAGTCGCAATCGCCGCTAAACGAGCCAACACGTTCATCCCCCCGCCGATCAACACGATCGCGGAGACGAAACTGTCGCCGTTGTGGCTGCAGGAGTTGGCGCTCAAGATCCTGTATTCGCACGGCGACTTGACGGGTGCACGCATAGCAGAGGCGATGGCGCTGCCATTTGCAGGCATTACTGACAAGCTGCTAATGGCGCTGAAACAAGAGAAACTCATCGAGGTGAAATCTTCGGAGGGGGGGCTGGGCGAGGGGGTATACACCTACGGGATCACCGGCGCCGGAAACCTGCGCGCCCGCGAGGCGCTCGACCGGAGCCAGTACGCCGGCGCGGCTCCGGTGGCCTTCGACGACTACAACGACTCCGTGCGCAAGCAGAAGGCCGGGCGCATGAAGGTGAGCCCGGAGACCGTACGACACTTATTGTCGGAGCTGGTGGTATCCGACGCGATGTTCCAACGCCTGGGGCCCGCGCTGAATTCGGGCACATCGATATTCATGTACGGGCCGCCCGGAAACGGCAAGACGAGCATCGCGAGCGCGTTTGGAAACCTGGCCCTCAATCAGACGATGTACATTCCGGCCGCCTTGTACCTTGACGGGCAGATTGTGAAGTTGTACGACGCGGTGAGTCACAGGCTGGCTGACGATGGGCACGTCCCGGGCGCATTCACGTCGAACGGGCGGCCGCTGACGCGGCGGGATCCGCGCTGGGTCAAAATCCAGCGGCCATTTATCGTCACCGGCGGGGAACTGACGCTTGAGGGGCTGGACCTGGTGTTTGACGACACGCTCAAGTACTATGAAGCACCATTTCAGGTCAAAGCCAACGGCGGAATCCTGCTGATCGATGACTTTGGACGACAGATCGCGAGACCGCGCGACCTGCTGAACCGCTGGATCGTGCCACTGGAGAGTCGCGTCGACTATTTGCGGCTGCACACGGGCCGCAAGGTGGAAGTTCCCTTTGACGTGCTCGTGATCTTCGCGACCAACCTACCGCCGCGCGATCTGGTCGATGAAGCATTCCTGCGCCGCCTACGTCACAAGGTGGAGATCGGCGATCCCTCGTTCGATGACTACAGAGAAATCTTCCGGCGGGTAGCGGCGAACAGAAAGATCGAATACGACGATCAGGCGCTGGCTTACCTCCTGCAGGAGTACTACATCAAGCGCGAGCGCAAACTGCGGGCGTCTCACCCCCGCGACCTGTGCGATCAACTCCTGGATATATCCGGATATCTGGGTGTTCCGCCAAAAATGACGCCTGACCTGATCGATCGCGCTGCCCAGGCGTACTTCGTCGATCTCTAGGTCGAGAAATCCACGGGGGAAGTGGCGGGTGGAGGTCCATCGACGCTCTGCCCGCGAGCAGACCAGGCGGCCGTCAGCCGTACCGGCTCAGGGCAACAACTCGCCCAATCGATGCACAACATAGGTTGGCTGGATGGTGGAGGCCTGGAGGGCGGCCTCGCTGGTAGTGCCGGTCATCATTAGGGCAGTGGACATGCCGGCCGCATCGCCCATGTAGACATCGGTCTCCAGTCGATCACCAGTCATCAGACAATCAGCGGCGGGGAGCTTCATCAAGTTAAGAGCGGCTTCGATCATGTAGTGGGACGGCTTGCCGACCACAGCCTCGACGTGCGTGTTGGTGCAAGCCTCGATGGCGGCGATGATGGAGGCGCAGTCGGGTTCACCCCCGCCCGGGACCGGGCAATAGCGATCCGCGTTCGTGGCGAAGAAGCGTGCGCCGGCCCGGATGGCATCGAACGCGACCTGGAGTTTGCGATAGACAAACGTGCGATCGAAGCTGGCAATCACCGCGTCGACCTGCCGCGCATCATCGACGAGTTCGAACCCAGCGGCGCCCAGGGTATCGCAAAGAGGCTGTTCGCCGATGACAAAGAGGCGGGCGCCTGGAAGGCGGCTCTGCAGAAAGTCCACAAGCACCAACGTGGAAGTGAGCACGTCTTCGACCGGCGTCGGGACCCCGAGGCGAGTCGAGCTTGTCGGAATAGTCGCTACGCTTGTGCGTGGGATTGTTCGAAATGAAGATCGTGCGGGAGCCATGCGACCGCAGGGTCGCGAGCGTCTCGCCCGCCGTAGGAAGCAAGGACTCGCCGAGGTAGACGGTCCCGTCCAAATCGAAGACGTAGCCGGCGAAGAAGCGATCCGGATGCGAAGGGCCGTTCAACGCGGCCCGACCTGCGGGCCGGTACGACAAGCCAGAGCGATGGCGGCGGTCAACTGCCACCAATCGTGGCGCGGATAACCTTGTAGCCTTCCTGGTCGAAGGCGGAGGCCACGGCCTCCTGCAGCTCTTTCCCGGGGGTCAGAGACACCATGTAGCCGCCGCGGCCACCACCGGTGACCTTTGCGCCCAAGGCGCCCTTTTCCAGAGCCATCTTGCACAGATCGTCAAGGGTCTCATGCGAAAACTGCATGTCCTTCAGAACCTTGTGGTTGTCCGACATGATCTTGCCGACGGCCGGCAAGTCGCCGGCTTCAAGGGCTTTCTTCATTTCCCGGCCCTGCGACGTGATGGTCTGCATGCGCGAGGCAAAGAGCTGCGGATCTGCCTGCTTCTGCTTCTCGCTGACCTCATCCAGCAGGGCGGTATTGGCCGTGATGCCGCTGTTGGCCAAGACGATCTCAAACGGTTTGGGCGTCGGTATCTTTTCGAAGTGCTGTTCGCCGGCTTTCAGTTGGAAGAGAAGCAGCCCGCCGTAGGTGGAGGCGGTATTGTCTACACCGCTGGCGACACCGTGATACGGAAATTCGCCCTGCCAGGCGACGCGATTAATCTCTTCGATTGAATAGCCGAGCTTGAATTCCTGATCGAGTGCCCGGGCAAGGGAAACGCAGCTCGCGGCACTGGCGCCGACTCCGCTGCCGGCCAACAAGGTGCCGCCATAAGTGATCTTGATGGGATTCTTGTGGACGTCAATCTTCATGACTTCGAGAATCCTGTCGATGGAGCGCGCCTGCTGTTCCTTCTTCTTATCCTTGTAGCCTGGCACCTCAATGCGGTTGTCTTCCAAGGTCCAACCATCTCCAGTGGTGCGTTCCACTGTGGCGACCGTTTCGAAGGAAATCGCCGAAACGATCGCCGGGACCTCCTCCAGAACAAACTGGTCCCCTATGAGGATTGTCTTTCCAAAACCCGTTCCTCTACCCACGTGAACCTCCTTGCAAGATTTTTTCCATCTCTTCGATGAGCAGTTCTTCTTTACCGATAGCCACGGTGGTGGCAGCCGTAAGGCTGTGGCAGGCATCGGAAAAGCCGCCGAGTCTGGTCGTGGCCTCCGGAAGCAACACGTTAAGGCCCATGGCTCTGGAGGCCCGGATCTCGCCCTCCATATAGGGTGAAACCCTCATCGAGATCTTGACCTCATTGAATGAGAGGTCCTGAAAGCCAGGGATCTGATCGGGGATGACCTGGAAGCCGGCGAGGTACTTGCGGGGATCGATCAGGTCGGTCTCGCGGATAGCATCGCAGAATGCCCCAATCATCTTGACGCCCATCGGGAAGAAGCGCTTCTGGACATGAAACCATTGGATGTCCTGCGCCTGTTGTAAGCCTCCCGATTTGAGCCTGCCGATTTCCTCATCAAACGCCCTGGTCCTGACGGCCTTCAGGTCTGCCAGCATGCGGTCGGAGTCTGCCGACGGTCCGTCAAGGCAAACGCGGACTGCCATGTCCGGGCCCTGCTGGTAGTAGCCCACGCCTCCCAGGACATCCAGATAGTCTCCAAACGCGGCCACCGACATGTTGCCCGCGGAACCTTTGATGAGATAGTGTTCGCCAGCGTCGTGTTGCTGGATCTCGATGCGCCCCTGCTGGGCGGCTTCCAACGCCACGTCGCGGTTCTGGCTGACCAGGCGGCCGTCGACGAAGAAGCCGTCGCCGACGGCACCGACCGTTGCCATGTAGGCCATGTCTCGATTGGCAGAGTCCATCGTGACTGCAAATAGATAACAAGCGGTCGAAGCTGAGATATCCCGATCCCCCTTCAGGCCGAACAAGTCGGGGTCAAGATTGATGACTGTGGGATCCGTCGAGCGTTCCGCGACGTGGTGATCCAGGATCAGAGTCAGATTTCTGCCGCGATTTAGATCTGAAAGCATGGGGGCGATTCGGCCGGCAAAATCCGCAAAGACAAGGAGGCTGCCTTGCTGTTCGAACACCTTGCTCAAGACCGCGGGATAGGGCTTCTCCAAACAGAAGCGCTGAACCTTGAAACCCTGCCTCTCAAAAGCCCGCGTCAGGATCGCACCGGAAGTGAGCCCATCGGAATCATTGTGATGGAAGAGCTGAACCGTTTTCCGAGGCCATTGCCTGACTTGTTCGATGGCAGCGCCCATGGCGCTTATTAAGTTGTCCAGCATAGCCGTCCTTTACCAAGGTCCGCGGTGGGGAAGCCCCGTGGACCAACGGTCACAGTGTGCAGAGGCAATGTGCCATCCGGATGTGAGGGCGTTTGCCGGCGGCTTCAAGCGAAGCCGCAACGCTTCCGTGATGTTCGGAGCGATCTCCCACCGCCAGCGTTCCGCCCGACGACGCGCTGCACTCCGGCCATATGTCCAGCCCGCCGATGACGTACTTCCTCCCCAGCGACCTCACCAACTCAGTCCCGCACCCGTCACTTGGCGCTTGAACGAACCGCCTCAAGCGACTCGCCACCGCTAATGCCGCGGGCAGCATGAGGGCCGGATGGCTCAAACGCCGTCGGTGGTGAGTGTGCCTACGTCTCGTTGGCCACCCCGGGCGGGGATTGCATGAAGTTTACCCGAAGCGCCGAAATTGTGCCTTCGAACGTATCTGCATCTTGTGACCGCGCAAACTCGCGGCGGCTCACGGGGAAACGACGCACAATGGCCACTGTATAATTGGCGGATGCTCAGGAGTTTGCCGCGTCCGATTATTTTTGCACATCGCGGCGCCTCGGCTCACGCGCCAGAAAATACGATGGCCTCATTCCGGATGGCGAAGGCGCAGGGTACCCGAGCTATCGAGCTTGACGCCAAGCTCAGTGCGGACGGCCAGGTAGTCGTTTTCCACGACGATCAGCTTGAGCGGACGACGAACGGCACCGGGAGCGTCTCGAGTCACACGGTCCGGGAGCTACGGGACCTGGATGCCGGCGGCTACTTTTCCAAGGAATTTTCCGGCGAGAAGATACCGCTTCTGGAGGAAGTGTTCGAGGCCTTCGGAAAGAAACTACTGATCAACGTGGAGCTCAAGAACTACGACCGGCCGTGGGATGCGCTCGCAAAGCGGGTCTGCGAACTTGTGAGGAAACACTCCCTGCACGAGGGCGTGATGTTCTCGTCATTCCTGCCATCCAATCTATGGCAGGCCCGGCGGCTTCTGCCGGCGGTGCCGCGCAGTCTTCTGGCACGGCCGGGATGGAGGGGCGCGTGGGCGCGGTCCTTCGGATTCTCGTTCGGTGATTTCGCAGCGCTGCAGGCACATTTCACGGATGTAGGCCGCGCGCAAGTCCTGCGAGTGCACCGGCTGAAGCGGCAGTTGCTGGTCTGGACGGTCAACGGACTGGCGGAGATGAAGCTTCTCGCAGAATGGGGCGTGGACGGTATTTTGACTGATGATCCCAGCGCGGCCGTCAGCGCATTGGGGAGCGGGACGTGATTCCGTACGAATGGTTTGAGCAGGCCAGGGAGCGCATCGCGCCCTATATAGTAGAGACACCCCTCAAATATGATGAGCGCAGAGGCTTGTACCTCAAGTGGGAGAACCACCAGGTGACCGGTTCGTTCAAGCCGCGGGGCGCGCTGAACAAGGTCCTGGGGCTAGAGGATTGGGAACGCCAGGCAGGATTGGTTGCGGTGTCCGCCGGAAACCACGGCCAGGGGGTGGCCCTCGCCGGACAAATTACGGGCGCCCGCGTTGAAGTCTTCGTTCCCGTCCAGGCCGCGCCGAGCAAAGTGGATCGCATGCGGAGCCTAGGGGCGCAAGTGCGTTTTGTCGAAGGAGGCTATGCCGACGCGGAGCTGGCCGCCAAACAGTACGCACAAGTGGAACACAAGGTGTTCGTGTCGCCATACAACGACGCCCAGGTGATCGCCGGCCAGGGCACCCTATTCATGGAAATCCTGCGCCAATTGGAATCGATGAATCGGGATTCCACCCAACGGGCCCGCGATTCCGGCAGAATCGTCGACTGGATCGTGCCCACCGGCGGGGCAGGATTGATCAGCTCGGCCGGGGTCGTACTGGCACGTCAAAATCGACCGCCCCGGCTAGTGGGGGTTCAGCCGGCTGCGTCCGCGTTCACGCATCGCCTGTTTCACCGCGGGACACAGAAGGGCGTGCAGGACGGTCCAACGCTGGCGGAGGGGCTAAGCGGTGCGATCGACGAAGACTCGGTCACGATTCCCATGCTGCGACAATTCGTGGATGACATGATCGTTGTTTCGGAAGAGTTGATTTCGAAGGCCATTGCGTATGCGTGGTCGATCTACGCAGAGAGGATCGAGGGCTCGGCAGCGGTGGGGCTGGCTGCGATCCTCGATGGAACGATCACCGCGCGGCCGTGCCTGATGGTCATCACGGGCGGGAATATCGAGGGGCACGTCTTCGACGCATTGACCGCCAAATACGCCGGTGAAGCATGGAGCTGAGACGTATTGCATTGGCGACGACGTTGTGCGGGCTGTGCCTGAGCAGCGTGAATATGACCGCCAATGCCCAGGGGACGCCGCTGCCACCAACGCCGCCGGCGGTGCAGCAGCTCTTCGATGAGATGACTCCAGAGGAGCGCGTGGGTCAGCTTTTTCTCGTGACCTTCACGGGCACCGACACCGGCGAAGAAACGCCGATCCACGATTTGATCGTCAACCAGCACGTGGGCGGCGTGGTGCTGCTGGCAGGCAACGACAACTTCGTGGGCGCGCCCGACACCCTGCAAGCGGCGAGCACTCTGACACGCAATCTGCAAGAGCTGGAATGGTCCAGTGCGCTGCACCCTCCGGTGGATCCCACAACCGGCGTGGCGGCTCCGCACGCGTACATACCTGTCTTCATCGCGACTGCTCAAGACGGCGACGGCCCTCCGGGCGATCAGATCCTTTCCGGGCTCACGCCGCTGCCATCTGAGATGGCGATCGGCGCCACATGGAGCCCGGATCTCGCAGAGAAAGTCGGAACGGTGGCGGGGCAGGAGCTCTCCCGGCCTCGGGATCAATATGTACTTTGGCCCGAACCTGGACGTATTGGAGAATCCAAGCGGCACGCCCGGCAACGACCTGGGGGCGAGCGTGTTTGGTGGAGATCCATATTGGGTGGGCGTGCTTGGCGGCGCCTACGTCCGCGGGTTGCACGAGGGTTCCGGCGGAAGGCTGGCGGTGGTGCCGAAGCATTTCCCGGGACGGGGCAGCGCGGATCGATCAAGCGATCAGGAAGTTGCGACGGTAAGAAAGAGTCTGGAGCAGCTCAAGCAGATCGAGCTGGCGCCGTTCTTTGCCGTCACCGGGGGAGCCGCGGCACCGGAAGCGGCAGCAGATGGCCTGTTGGTATCGCACATCCGGTATCAGGGTTTTCAGGGCAACATTCGCGCGACGACCAAGCCGGTGAGCTTCGACGCCCAAGCCCTGGCCTCCATCCTGAGCCTGGACGCATTTGCGAAGTGGCGTGCGGGCGGAGGGGTGGTGGTCAGCGACAATCTGGGCACGAAGGCCGTGAAGCAGTTCTATTCTTTGGGTACGGAGTTTCCTGCGAGGACGGTTGCCCGAGACGCCTTTGTGGCGGGGAATGACCTGCTGTATCTCGGCGATATCGTTTCCAGCGATGCACCGGACAACTATCAGACGGTCCTGGAAATCCTGACCTTCTTTTCAAAGAAGTACAGGGAGGATCCCGCCTTCGCCCAGACCGTGGATGCCTCCGTCCTGCGAATACTGACGCTGAAGTACCGCATGTTTGGAGCATTCTCGATCGGCGCCGTGCTGCGCGCCACGGGGGACGCCAGCAGCCTCGGAGGATCCCAGCAAGTGACGCTGGATGTGGCCGGCAGAGCCGCCACTCTGCTAAGCCCCAGCGCGCAAGATCTGGCGTCGGTCTTGCAGGCTCCGCCCAAGGTCCGCGACCGCATCATCTTTTTCACCGACGCCTCGGAGGCTCAGCAGTGCAGCACCTGCGAGAACACAGCCAGCCTAGCGGTCGATGCGTTGCAGCATGCAATTGTGACGCTGTACGGACCCGAGGGCGGCAATCAGACATCGTCGTTTCGCCTGTCGTCGTACTCCTTCGCGGACGCGGCGAGCTATCTGGCGGGAGAAAATCCGCCGTACCTGCCCGACGATCTGACGGCTGCGGGCTGGGTCGTCTTTGCGCTGGCCAGCAACAACAGCGGCCAAGCTCAGTTGGTCAGCAATTTCCTGGCCGAGCAGCAGGACGTCCTGCGCGACAAACGCGTGATCCTGTTCGCTTTCGGCGCGCCGTACTACCTTGACGCGACGGACATCTCGCGGTTGACCGCCTACTATGCCTTGTACAGCAAGCAGCCGCAGTTCATCGAGGTTGCGGCGCGGTTGCTGTTCCAAGAAATCACGCCCAGCGGAGCACCCCCCGTATCGGTACCGGGACTGGGATACGACCTGATATCGATCACCGCACCCGATCCGACCCAGGTCATCTCGCTAGCCCTGGATCTTCCGGAGGTGCCAACGTCTCCCAGCGCGCCCACGCCTCAGCCAACAGAAGTGCCACTGTTCAAGATCGGAGACACCATCGGAATCCGCACCGGCATGATCAAGGATCACAATGGCCAGCCGGTGCCCGATGGGACGGTGGTGGAATTCTCGATGAACCTGACAGGGGAGGGCGGCGGCATCCTGCAGCAGGCGCAGGCCACGACCTCGCAAGGGATCGCGCGCGTCTCTTTTGGCCTGGACAAACCCGGCCTGCTTCAGATCAAGGCGACGAGCGATCCAGCACGCGTGTCGGATGTCCTGCAAATGGACGTATCCAGCGCGGGCGCGCCCGCGGCGGTGACAGTGATTGTCCCGCAACTGACGCCGCAAGCCGAGCCGCCGGTCGAGCCGACGGCCGTCGCGATCGAAAGTGAGTTCATCACACCGGGGGGCAGCCTGCGCTTTTCGGCCTGGCTGCTCACAGTCCTGCTTCTGTTCGTGGGCGCTGCGCTTGCAGGATTGGCGGGGAATCGAATGGCCGGAACCAGTTGGGGACTGCGCTGGGGGCTGCTGGCGGTTGCGGGTGGCCTGATTCCGTACAATTACATGGCGCTGGGCTTGCCAGGCGGCGCGCCGTTCGCCACAACCAATGGCATGGGCGGGATTATCGTGCTGGCTACCGTGGGGCTGTTTGCGGGGTGGGGCGCCGGCTGGTTATGGTGGCGCTGGTCGATAAGAACTGCCGGGCTAGACCCACAAGGCGCCCATGCGGCGCATCCCTAATCCTAGCGTATCAAAGTAGCGATGAGACTGAGGAGCAGCAGGCTGGCTGCGGCCCAGGCGACGACTGAGTCTGCGCGGGACGCAAAGACCTCCGGTGGTGGGGGCTCGCTGCCCACCTGAGACGGCCGAGGCCGCGTCAGGATATTGCCGCCACCGAAGAGGAAGGTGGTGAGAATTTCCATGGACTGCGGTCGATCATCCGGATGCAATGCCATCGCCCACAATACGGCTCTCTCCGTCCTGGAGGCAAGCGCCGGATTGATCTGTCGCGGCGCGACCAGACTGGAGGGCTGGATGAAGCGCCGCCGCGCGTCGACGGGCGGCTCATTCGTCAAAAGGTGGTAGAGGGTTGCGCCGAAAGCGTATACGTCCGAGCGGGTATCGGTGTGCGTTTCATCGCTGCCGTACTGTTCCAGGGGCGTGTAGAGAGCGGTCCCCAGACCCTGAATGACGGTGATGGTCATCTCCTGGTCGGGCGCCATGATCTTGACCAGGCCAAAATCGACCAGCTTCAGCACGCCTCCAGGCGTGATCTTTAGATTGCTGGGTTTGATGTCGCGGTGCACGACAGGCGGGTCCTGGCTGTGCAGGTAGGTCAGCGCGTCGGCGAGTTGACGGGCCCAGCCCAGAACCTCCGTTTCGGCAAGAAACTTGCCGGCGCGGCGGGCTTCCATCATCCGAGTACGCAGATCATCCCCGGGGACATAATCCATGACGAGGTAATCGCGCAAGCCCTTGGAGAAGAAGTCGGACACCTTCGGGAGGTTGGGGTGATCGAAGCGCGCGAGGATGGTTGCTTCCCGAAGAAACTGCTGGCGTGCCTCCTCGCGGATGTTCTCGGCGAGGCTGCGGTCGTACTCAACCTCCTTAAGCGCGCAGAGACGTCCTTCCAGGCGGAGATCATCCGCCAGATAGATCGCGCCGGCGCCGCCCTGACCAATTCGTTCGCGGATGCGGTAGCGCTCTCTAAGGATTTCCTGGCTCTTCAAAGGGGCAGACATCTTCTCCATTCACGGGAGGACGCGGCAACAGGATGCTACGGAGAAGTACCACGATCGTCTCCGAGGATTCCGTGGCGCCGAGTACTTACGGCGTTCTGTTATGGACTTCGACTAGTGGCCGCTGTGCGAGTGCTCTCGGCGTCGATTGTGCACAGCAAGCGGATTTATGCTATATTATAAATGCCTTTTTTGATCCGTTGTTCATGGATCGACCTTACGGTTGCTTTGCGGTCGGTGCATGCAGCAAGGATCGAGAGCAGCGTATCTCCAGATAGACTACAGTTGCCTGCGAAACCCTGACAGGCCGCGCGGATGCAGGCGGGGGCTTCCAGCCACAAGGCAGAGCATGCCGCGTACCGAAGAATACCCGATGCTCGTTGGCGAGGAAGGCCCGCTCAAGGGGCAGCGCTGGTCCGTGAGCCGGCCGATGATCCTGGGGCGCGAGGCGACCTGCGACGTCGTGATTCCGGACAGGCAGGTGTCGCGCTATCACGCAAGGCTCACGCCGACACCGGAGGGGATCATCCTGGAGGACCTGGGCAGCAAGAACGGCACGCACCACAACGGCACCGAGTTGAGTTCCCCGGTGATCCTTCAAGACGGCGATGCCGTGCAGATCAGCTTTGTGCAGGGTTTCCTGTTCTTCACCTCGGATGCGACGCTGCCACTCGGCGAAGGCATGGGCAGACCGGGCCGGCTGGTGCTGGATTCCAAGTCGCGCCGCGTGTGGGTGGATCAGAAGCAGGTCGTGCCACCGCTTTCGGCCCAGCAGTTCCGGCTGCTGTCCCTCTTATATGAAAACCAGGGACAAGTAATCAGCCGGATGAATCTTGTCACGGCCGTATGGGGCGACGAGCAAGCGGCGGGCGTTTCCGATCAAGCTCTGGATGCCCTGATCCGACGACTTCGCGACCGGCTCAGCGCACTCGATCCCGACCAACCCTACATTGACACAGTTCGTGGCCATGGCGTTCGGCTGGATAACCCGCCTGCTTAGAGCGAGCGGGGGCTCGCCCGACGGGGACAACCAGCCGTCTGGTCCAGTCCGAGGGCCGAGCGTCCGAGGGGCCCTGAAGCTAGGCGAGGCCGTGTTGTTGGGGCGCAAGCTGCCGGTCGGTCAGGTGCTCGTCGGGGAATTGATCGAACTGCTGGGCACTCTGCCGGCAAAATCCGTGGATTTGATCTTTGCCGACCCGCCCTACAATCTGCAACTCTCACAAGAGCTGTATCGACCAAACATGACGCGTGTGGACGGGGTGGATGAGGCTTGGGATCAATTCGAGAGCCTGCCAGCCTATGACGACTTCACGCGCAAGTGGCTCTCTGCCTGCCGGCGAGTCTTGAAAGACCACGGCACGATTTGGGTCATCGGTTCGTACCACAATATCTATCGGGTGGGTGCGATCATGCAGGACCTGGGGTACTGGTTCCTGAACGATATTGTCTGGATCAAGTCGAACCCCACGCCGAATTTCCGGGGCGTCCGGTTTACGAACGCCCATGAGACGCTGCTTTGGGCACAGAAGAAGAAGGGGGCGCGATACACCTTCAATCACCATGCCATGAAGGCGCTGAACGAAGACCTACAGATGCGCAGCGATTGGGTAATCCCCGTTTGCAGCGGCAAAGAGCGTCTGCGCGTGCATGGCACGAAGGCTCACCCGACTCAAAAGCCGGAGGCCTTGTTGTACCGCGTGATCCTTTCCAGTTCGAATCCCGATGATATCGTGCTGGACCCGTTCTTTGGAACGGGCACCACAGGCGTTGTCGCCAAGAGGCTACAGAGGCGCTGGATCGGGATTGAACGCGAGCCCGCTTACGCCGAACTTGCCAGGCAGCGGATCAAGGCTGTGGATGCAGGCTTGTTCTCCGAGGAGATCTATGTCTTTCCCTCGCCGCGCGCTCGAGCGCGTGTCCCATTTGGGCGGCTGTTGGAGGCAGGACTTGTGAGGCCGGACCAGGTCTTGTACTTTGGAAAGGCCGGGGAAATTACGGCCAAGGTACGCGCCGACGGGGCCATTCAATGCCAAGGCAGCGTGGGATCCATCCACCAAGTGGGAAGAGAACTGAGCGGTGCACCATGCAATGGCTGGGAGCACTGGTTCTACGAAGACGCCGACGGGACACGTCAGCCAATCGACGTGCTGCGACAGACCTACCTACAGGCTGCGCATGCCGCAGGGAACGGCGCGGCGACGCCGGATGCGGGGATCCCCGAGCCATCATAGCGACCGAGGGCTGGATGTTTCCCGCGTTGCTGCCAAACGGAAGGCCGAAGCCCTATTTGCCGGGGGAGGCCATCTCGTGCTTGACGGCGTGATAGAGATTCTCAGCTTTTAGCTCGCTCAAGGCAAAACACGGTGCCTTGAGATGCTTGGCGAGAAGTTGAGCCAGCCCCTGGTCAAAGGCGGCATGCTCCATATTGATGACGATGCTGCGGACATGCTCGGCAGCAATCAATTCGGCAAACCGATAAGACTCCTCCTGCGGCGGCAAGGTCCCGAGCGAGACATTGCCGGCGCCATCCGTCAGCACAATCAATAACGGCTCAATCTCCGGATGCGAGTACTTCTCGTGCTTCAGCACATCCGCAGCCAGCAGCAGGCCCGCGGAAAGGGGGGTCTTGCCCCCCACGGGGATGTCCATGAGGGCCTTCTGGGCGAGCAGCACGGAGTTGGTGGGCCGCAGAACGAGCGTGGCTCGATCCTTTTGAAACACGACCAAACCCACACGATCGCGGCGCTGATAGGCGTCTGTCAAGAGGGAGAGAATGGCGCCTTTGGTGGCGTTCATACGCTCGGCCACGGCCATGGACCAGGAGGCGTCGACCAGGAATAGAACCAGGTTGGCAACGCGCTTGACCCTAACCTTGCGTTGAAGGTCGGCCCTGTCGATGGCGAAGGCGATTCTTTTCCGCCGTTCGATGCGGCGTTTCTGGAAGGGTGCAGCAGCCCGGAAGGTCGCGTCGAAGGCGATGTCATCCAGCTTATTGTTGGCGGGACGCGCCTTGATATAGCGGCCGTGCTTGCGTTCCGTGCGGGTCAGCGAACGCCGGCCGGCCTGCTTGCGGGCCAGTTTGTCGAGGGGAGTATTCAGCCGGCGCGGACGAAAGGTCTCGCCGGTCTTGATCTTCTGGCCGCCTTCCCACCACTTGGCATCGGTGTGCGCGAAGACGTCCTGAGGCATGGCCTCAGGCGGCGCCTGCTTCTCATTCTCGTGGACTTCGTCCTCGAGTCTTAAGTTTTTTTTTCCTGCGGTTGGGCCTTCTCGGGCTCGTGCTGCTCGGCCTCATCACTGGGTGCGGATTGACCAGCCAATTGCTCAATGCGTTCCTGAAGCTGGTCCGACGTGATCTCCGCCTGTTGGAAGGGAGTGCGTTTGATTCGGTGCGGCAAGGCCAGTTCGGCCGCCAGGGCGATATCGTGATCGTTGATGGCCGTCCGTCCCTCATAAGCAGCCTGCGCGCGGGCGGCCTTGAGGATGACCAAATCGGCGCGGTGGCCGTCGACATTCAACGAAGCGGTCAAGGCGGCAATCGAAAGCAGGTCACGGCTGGAGTGCTTGACCTGGTCAAGCAGCACCCGGGCGCGTTCGATCTGCCGGGAGACTTCCTGCTCCTTGGGCAGCCATTGCTCGCGGAATGCCTCCGGATCACTCTCGAAAGCCAGGTTGCGCTCCATGATCATGACGCGCTCGCGGGGCTCGCGGATGCCAATGATGTCCACCGACAGAGCAAAACGATCCAGGAGTTGGGGGCGCAGTTCACCTTCCTCGGGATTCATCGTGCCGACCAGGATGAAGCGGGCGGGGTGGGAGAATGAGATGCCCTCGCGCTCCACGACATTCACGCCCATGGCAGCAGAATCGAGCAGAACGTCGACGACATGATCGTCGAGGAGATTGACCTCGTCGATATACAGGAGTCCGCGATTTGCATTTGCCAGGACGCCGGCATCAAAGTGCCGTTCGCCCTTCTGGATGGCCTGCTCAATGTCCAGGGTGCCAACCACCCGGTCCTCGGTTGCACTGACCGGAAGATTCACGAAAGGCGTCGTACGTTCATGAAAAGGCAGCGGGCCGTTGCCGACGGCAAAGCGCTCCCGGCACTCTGTGCACCATGTCGAGGGCTTGTCGGGATCGCATCCAAAGCGGCAGTCGTCAACAACCTTGACTTGTGGCAGCAGGGCAGCCAGCGCGCGGGCGGCGGTGGATTTAGCCGTGCCGCGCTCACCTCGAATCAGAACACCACCAATGCGAGTCTCGACGGCATTGAGGATCAGGGCACGGCGCATCCGCTCCTGGCCCACTATCGCGGTAAAAGGATAGATCGCAGGCATCTTTTCTCCGGGCCACATTATATACCAGTGAACTGCAAGGAGGCGTAGAGCGGACTTAAATCGGCACGGATAGCTGGCGTCAGAACCGACGAGGCGGACACACAGGTCCACATGCACTCCGCCATGGCGGCAGGGAGGGTTGTCAACTTCTTCAATAACCTTTATAATTCGGCCCACTTCTTACCCACCGGAGTCAACAAGTGACGGAATTGAACGAAACCCTGCAACCTCAGGGGAGTGATGCCAGCCAGCAGGGAGACCAGAGCTCGCAGAGCATGGAATCGCTACTCGCCAACGAGGAATTGAATGTCGACATGCCGAAGGCTGGCGAAATCCGCCAGGGCGTGATTGCCAGCGTCGGTCCTTCCCAAATCCTGGTCAGTATCGGAGCAAAATCCGAAGGCGTGATCTCATCACGCGAACTGGAGCAGCTGTCGGCAGAAGACCGTGCGGCGCTGCAAGTGGGCGCGGAGATCCCGGTCTACGTTCAGAATCCCGAGGATGAAAACGGAAACGTGGTCCTGTCTCTGCGGCGGGCCCAGGAGCAAATGTCCTGGGAGACCGTGGAGAAGTTGCAGGAGGAGGACCGGGTCTACGAGAGCAGCATTGTCGGATTCAACAAGGGCGGGCTAATCGCCATGGTCGGCGGGCTGCGAGGGTTCGTGCCTTCCTCCCAGATCAGCGGCGGCAGGCGGGCGCAGGCCGTCGGGGACACTCCGGAACAGCGATGGCAGAAGATGGTCGGGCAGCCGATCTCGGTGCGCATCATCGAGGTGGACCGTGACCGAAGGCGGTTAATTCTCTCCGAGCGAGCCGCCTCGTCGGAGTCCCGTCAGTCGATCAAGGAACGCGTGATCGAAGAACTCGTGCTGGGGAATGTATACGATGGGCGGGTGACCAGCCTGTCGGATTTCGGCGCTTTTGTGAACATCAATGGGGCGGATGGCCTCGTGCACTTGTCGGAGCTGTCGTGGGAACGGGTGCAGCATCCGCGGGAGGTGCTCGAAGTCGGGCAGGAAGTCAAGGTCAAGGTTATCAATATCGACCGTGAAAAGAAGCGGATCGGGCTTTCCTTGCGTGCCCTGGCTGACGATCCCTGGAAGTCCCGGGTCGAGAAATTCGCCGTCGGTCAGTTGGTTGAAGGGGTGATCACGCGACTTACCAAGTTTGGCGCATTCGCCAGACTGGAAGGCGATATCGAGGGCCTGATCCACATTTCGGAAATGGCGGATCACCGCATCGAGCATCCGAAGGAAGTGCTCAAGGAAGGCGAAGTGTGCACGCTGCGCATCGTCCGGATCGATCCCGAACAGCATCGAATCGGCTTGAGCCTGCGGAAGGTCGATTCAGGGGCCTATGCCGACAAGGACTACAAGAAACTGATCGAGGATTTCGGTCAATCGCCGCCGGATGACGAGCCTGAGCAGGACAACGAGCCTGAGCAGGACGCCGAAGAATAGGCGACGAAGAGGAGAGCGCACCGGGGGGTGCGCTTTTTCATGCTGATGCCCATCATCATCGACGCCCATTGTGATCTAGCCTGGAACATGCTCAGCTTCGGCCGGGACTATACGGTGGCGGCCGCCGAAACGCGCATGCGTGAACGGGGAAGTGCGGCCGTAGAGCGTAACGGAGACACCCTGATCGGGTGGCCCGACTATCAGCGAGGCCAGGTGGCGATCGTATTCTCGACCCTGTTTGCGGCGCCGAGTTCGATCCAAAGAGGGTGCCTGGGACAACCTGTGCTACTCGAACCCGGATGAGGCGCATCGGCTGTATGCCCAGCAACTCGATCTGTACCATGAGCTGGTCGAGAGCAAACCGGAGCACTTCCGCCTCATAGCGAATTCAGGCGAACTGGATGCGCATATGAATGCGTGGAATGAACCGTCCACGGCCGGCAGGCCAGTGGGTTTGGTGGTCTTGATGGAGGGGGCAGACGGCATTCGAAGCATCGACGAACTTCGTGAATGGTACGAGGGCGGTGTGCGCCTGATCGGGCTGGCATGGGCCGGCACTCGCTACGCGGGCGGCACGAGGGAACCAGGGCCGCTGACCGAGGACGGCCGTCGGCTGCTAAAGGCGATGGCCGCCTACAACTTCGTGTTGGATCTGAGCCACATGGATGAGCGGTCGGCGTCCGAGGCGCTAGATCTCTACGAGGGACCCATCGTGGCAAGCCACGTGAACTGCCTGTCCCTGCTTCCGGACTTCCCCACCAACCGGCACTACGCGGACAGCCTGCTGCAGAGAATCATCGAGAGAGGCGGCATTATCGGAAACGTGCCGGTGAACAGCTTCCTGAAGAGCGGCTGGAGGCGCAACAAGGGGTCAACCCGTGAAGAGGTTCCTCTGGACGTGTTTGTGGCACACATCGATCACGTGTGCCAGCTAGCAGGCGATTCGCTGCATGCCGGGATCGGATCGGATTTTGATGGGGGTTTCGGAGTGCAATCGGTGCCGCCGGAAATCGACACGGTAGCCGATTTGCAGAAACTCGCGCCGATGCTCGAAGCCAAGGGATACACGGAGGCCGACGCGGCCAACATCCTGGGTCTCAACTGGTTTCGTCTATTGAAGGAAAACCTCCCGGCCTAGGCAGCATGAACCATTCCGTGGAACACAATGCGGCTTCCGGCGGACAAGCGGCGGCGTCCGGGCCATCCGGCACCCACCTGCGCGCAGGCCTGATAACGAGCGTACTCGGGTTCGTGGTGTTCACTATCGGAGCGAAACCGGAGTGGTTCTCCTGGGATCGCAGCCCGGTGGTCGGTTTCGTGCAGCTGGCCGTCTTCCTGGCCGGGCTTGGGCTAATCTGCCTGGGCGGAGGCGTCGGTCTGCTGGCGCTATGGAATGGACGAGGCCGCACAATTGTGGCCGATATCGGCCTGCGCCTCGTAAGCACCGGCTACGTGATCTCGGTGTTTGCCGGCATGGCCGACGTTTTCGGAATGGGCTCGCAACCGCTTCCGGGCGTTCCGTACTTCGGTCCGTGGCAGGCAACGGGCGTGGTGATCGGCGAAGGGCTTATCGCGATCGGATTTCTGATGTTGATTCCCTACCGGTCGATGTTCCGCCTGGCCGGCTGAGTCGCCGCTCCCGGACCACTTACGGACTCACTAGAAAAGAACCGCCCGCCGAATTAGGCGGGCTTGTTGTTGGCGTTCTCAGCTCTTCGAGAGGTGCCCCCATGGAGATTCGAACTCCAGTTTTGACCTTGAAAGGGTCGCGTCCTAGGCCTCTAGACGATGGGGGCAGTGCGATGGCCGGTCATCTCGGCCAAGCGGGCGGATTTTATCATCCGGCCGCGGGCCGGTCAAGCTGGCGGCCGCGACCGCCCATCGGAAATCTGTTTATGTGCGTTCTTCAGGAACGTGCGGAAGGCCGCGCCGGGGGCCGATGGATCCGGCGCTTATCGGGAGGTGCGGAGTTAGGGGAGGTGCCTGCATCCGGATTAAGCAGCGTGCCGAGCCAGGCAAGAGACTTATCGTCGTACTCCCGGCGGCCGCAGACGTCGCAAATCCAGGCGGGGAAGTTCGGTACGAGGACCAGCTCCTCGCCAAGCCAGGCGAAGTAGGTAATAAATCGCAGGCGCATCACGCCGGCCTGACATTCCTCGCAGGGAAAAGGACCAGGGGGCTGTTCGGGAGCCGGATTTTCTGCCATGCATACCTCTAAGGTGCCGCCGCGGCAATCTTGACATGATCAATCATAGCCCATTCAGGAGGCGGCCAATAGATCAGGATGGCCTTGCCGATGACGTTGTTGATGGGCAGCAATCCCCAGGCGTGCGAGTCGGACGAGTCGTTCCGATTGTCGCCCAGGACAAATAGATACCCGTCGGGCACGCTCCAATGCCCGCTGTAGCGGGGGGCGGCGTTGATGTACGGCTCGTTGAGCGTCACGCCATTAACGACAACCTTGCCGTCTCCAATGACAATGCTGTCCCCCGGCGTGCCGACGATGCGCTTGATGAGATCGAGATCCGGCTGGTTGACGGATCGAAAGACGATAATGTCGCCGGGCGTGGGCGATCCCAGGCGGTAGGCCAGACGATTGACTAGAACGAATTCGCCGTCTTGCAGGGTCGGCAGCATGCTTAGTCCATCCACGCGCACACGGGCGGAAACCGCGTTGATGGCCAGGAACAGAACGACGGCCAGTACAACCGTTTCCAACAGATCAAGCAGATTGCGCCGCCACGAAGGCGCCGCGGTTTGTTGCACCGCTGACTCTTCGGCGGGCAGATTTGCAGAGCTTTCCAAGTTAGTCTCCCAGAAGGTTCGACGGCATTATACCTGACCCCAAGCAAAGTACGTCGGAACGTACAGGACGCGCTCTCCGGAGAGACGAGCGCGCTCATCGAGACCGCGATATCTCGGCGGAGGTCAACCTCCGACAAGCGGTTGCCGATATCCTGCTGCAGCATGTTCCATTCGGCCTCCAGATCCGCGGGAGCAGAAACAGCCTGAGTCCACGGTCTAATGATGCCGGCTTCACTTGCGCGGATCCCGGCGGCCTCGAAGAGGTCTGCGAGGCGCGAGCCCAACGAAACGTCAGCGCCCTGATCGCGCAAAGACTGAGTCTGGAGTTGTCCCAGGGGGGCAAGTTCATCCGGTCGGTCGATGCGGCCAGAATAGTCGGGCTCCGCCAGGGCGAGCACATGGCCGCGAGTCACGCGTTTCATCTCCCGCAAGACCCCGACTGGATCCTTCACCCAAAGCAACACGAAGTGGCAGTATGTGATGTCGAAGACCGCATCTGCATATGGCAAGGCCAGTGCATCGGCGCGGGCGAGAGTGGCCGAAGAGGCGTTAACGCGGCACTGCGCGAGGGCATCCGCCGATAGATCGATGCCGTAGAACTGCTGGGTGCTGGCCCGCGCCGCCGGCCCGGCAGCAGCAGGGTCACTCAGAACTGCCCCCGTGCCACAGCCCACCTCCAGAACATGCTGCGCAGTTTGCAGGCCTGCCTGCTGGAAGAGATAGGACCGGATCTGCCGGGTCCACGCGGCCTGCTGTAGGTAACGGGTATGCATGCTCGGGTATCGGGACCGTGCGAAATGCGCTACGAGCACTGGCGCTATAGCGAACGGGCTGGCTGCGGAGGCGGCACGAGACGCTCGCGGCGTTTGGAAAGCCTATTGTAGTGTTGGCCGGTCAACTGAAGCGCTATCACGGCACTTCAGCGCGCGCTTCTTGGCGCCTGCGGTCCGAGGGCTGCGACGACCAGAACAGCCGGGTTTTGCGCGGATCAGATTAGAGTCGGTAGATCTTTTCCCAAGGGTCGCGCAGGAAGTTGCCGAGAACACTGTCGGGCATCCCTTGCGCCGGCAAAACGTCGCCATCCGGCTCGACATAGAGCCAAGCGGTTCCGGCGCCACTCGGAGTCATGTCCTGCTGCGTTTCGCGCGCCACCGGATGATCAGCAGAATATGGAACCGGCAAATCGTACTTCAGCGCCAATCCCAGCGACGCCGCCTTGTCAAGCAGGTTGGAGCTTGGAACATCGGAATCCGCGAAGGTGAGCGAAAGCGATTTCACTCCCGCAGACGCAAGGCGTTCGAGGTATGCGCCGGCATCCCGGGCGTTGTCGTCAGACACTGTGAGATGTACCGTAAGGAAGATATCCTCCGGCAGGATAGCGTCGAGTGCGGTCCAGGAAGCATCCCGACCGGGTTGCAGCATCAAGAGAATGTGATCAAGCCCGGCCTGCAACAGGCTGTCGAGATACTTCTTGTCCGCCAACTTCAATCCGTCGGTGAGAAGACCACAGACCTGGCCGATGGCCTCTGCGCGTGCGACCAGATCGACAAGATCGTCGCGCAGCGTTGCCTCACCACCTGTGAACGTAACGTGGGGGATGCCGACCTGCCAGGCTGTTTCGAGGATCTGAAACCACTCCGCGGTATCCAACTCACGGTCGACCCGCTTGGTCGGCGCATAGGCCGCCTGGGTGCCGGCAGGCAGACGATACGTGAGTGCACAGTCGAGTCTCAAAGGGGCCGTGAGATGGGCAGAGTGCGGCGCAACGCGCTCGAAGTCCAGGTACGTTTCCGGGTCCAGATCTTGCGTGGTGACCAGGGACTCCATACGATCAGCGAAGCCGCGGAAGTCATCCAGCGCGGTTGCCCTGCTCACTCGATAGCGCGCCGCGATTTCGCGGGCGGCAACTTCAGGCTCGGAGCCCTTGATGAAGTGATAGGCGCACTCCGCAGCGGTCGGGTTCAGGTGCAGAACCGTGGATGCATTGAGCACCATCACACCGGAGCCGTCCGGCTGAAGGCGCAGGTGGACGCGATAGGGTGGATGATCCTCGGGACCAGACTGTTTCTGATATACGCCGGCAGGGATGGGTTGCACTTTGGTGAAGTTGAAAAATCGCTGCATGGTTCCCTCCAGTGGCAGACCTATGAGCGCACAAAATGCGGCAGCTCGAATGGAATCTCCAGGGAAATCTCGACCAAACCCGCGTAGTTGCCGTTCCGGTACCAAGGCGATTGGAAGATCAACTTCTTGATGCCGTCCTTCTCAATTGTGTAAACGTTCTTCGCGTGGGTCGCAAGCATGGCCTGGGTCTTGGAACGTGCGGCCTCGGGATGGCAGTCTAGGATGTTCTTTCCGATCAGTGCCCGGCCACCATCCTTTGCCAGCGTGCGGGCGGCAAGATCGTTCATCTCGAGAAGGATGCCAGCCTCGTCGCAAACCGTAATGGCGGCAGGAAATTCGCGCACCCACTGGAATTCGTCCATATCAGCTCCTGGCGGGCGGACGCTAGATTTCGAGAGGCACGGCCTCGGCCGGTGCGTGGGAGGCCTGAAGAGGGCAGCCTCCCCCGCAGGCAGGAAGAAGCGAGCAGCCGCCGCACTTCGCGGGCAGATCGCGGCGCTCCCGGAGCCCGACACACAGGTCGTGATTCCAGATGGCGTCCCAGGGATCGTCAAGAATGCTGCCAAGCGGGCGGTAGTACGACTGACATGGCAGGACGTCCCCGTTCGGCTCGATGCACATACTGTACAAGGCGGCCGTGCAACCCTTAACGCCCAGATTGTGCTGCGTCGGATCGAATTCGCAGTATTGGGTGGGCGTATACCAAATCAGGCGCTGGCCGCGCTCAGCGGTCCTGGCTGTGGCCAGGTCGAGCAGCGGCTGCAATTCTTTCTCGGCGAGGCCGGTACCGACGGTGAGGCCATGACCGGAATAGATCAGCGCGTTCAGTCCGATCGTGGGGACCCCAAGCTCCGCGAGGAAATCAAGCGTCGCGGGAAGGGTGTGCAGGTTGGTGCGCAGCATCGTCGTGTTCGTCATCACGAAGAGCGGCGAGGCCAACGCATTCTGAAGACCGTGGATGGTCTGTTTGAATGCGCCGCTGGAACGCACCATCTGGTTATGCGTCTGCTCGGAGCTCGATTCAACTGTGACCTGCACGTGATCCAGGCCGGCGTTCACGAGCTGCTCGACGTAGCGTTCATCGGCAAGACGGCGCGCGTTGGTGTTCAGGCCAGTGATCTGTCCCAGGGATTCGGCATGAGCGATCAATTCGGGGAGATCGGATCGCAAGGTTGGCTCGCCACCTGTGAAAACAATGTGGGGAACGCCCAGCTGCCACAAGCGGTCGAGCACGCGCTTCCAGTAGGAGGTATCCAGCTCGGGGAAGTTGCGCTCCCGGGCGTTGTAGCAGTGGGCACAGTCGTTGTTGCAGCGGTAGGTCAGTGCAAGGTCCATGCGATACGGCGCTGACGGCCGTGACGTAAACGGCATGGTGGTCTCAAGGCCCAGCTCGTGAATGGGGCAAGCGCCGTTTGGCCTGAGCAGCTCATCGAACTGGCTGCGGAACGCAGCAAGATCGCCCTCGACCTGGCGTGCGGGCACCCGGTACTGCCTGCCGAGTTCCCGGAGGATTTCGGAGTCGCCACGATCCTCCATGATCATCCGAGCCATGCAAGCGGCGGTCGGATTGAGGTGCATGACCCGATCGGCGTTCACAATCAGCGTCCCGGCGCCGTCGGCATCCACACGCAAGTGGGCCCTGGATTTCTCGCCGTCCGTCTCCCTCACGAAGTGCAGAAGCGTCGGGGAGCTTGACGTCGGAGCGTGAGAGGTCTTGAGAAAGTCCAAGAATGCCATCAGATCACCACGAGCCGGTGCCGGGCCAACATGCAGACAAGACTATCTACCTCCACCGGCGCAAGCACAGGCGCAGCCTGCACAGGCACACGCACACGCGCAGCTGTGGCCCCCGCCGCCACCGCTGTAGCTGCTGCGGGAGGGGGCAGGTGGGGGATTGGTCACGTTGGTGATCTTGCTCGTGAAAGTGTTCAGATTGCCGACAACTTTGCTGGAGAAGCTCTGCACGCCGCCAACCACGGATGCAGCCATGTCAGCGCCGGGCAAGGCAGAGGAACCCCGGGGCAAGGAGGGCGCGGCTGGCCGCGCCAAGCCACCGCCGGCCGCGCCGCCTGACTGCCATGAAGGATCGTAGCTTCCCCACCACATGGGGACGTAGATCGGGCCCGTGAATACACGGCGGGAGCGGTCGTCGTAGTTGCGGTCCAGCATGGTCCACTCAAGATTCTCATCGATCTTCTGACCCTTGACTTCGGGGGTCTGCGCGGCCTCGACTTGCGCCCAGGCCTGCTCCATGATGTTCTTGTAATAGTCCTGGGTCTCCTTGCGGCTGAAGCCTTTCATCTTTTCAGTGACGGCCTTGACCAGGTTGATCATCATGGTCTCGAGGCTCTTCTGTCGCTGGGCATCACTTGACATGTCCATGGCCGTCAAGAAGTCTTTCTCGTAGTCGTGCAGCCCGTCAGGAAGGGGTGCCGTAACGTCCACCTTGAGCGGATCGCGGGATGCGACCTTCGCCGCACCCTTCTTGACAACGCCGAAGAGGGTCATGGTCAGGACTTTGTCAAGCGGCTCCTCCATGAGGATGCCAGCCTCAACGGCGGTGAGGCCGCGCTTGATGCCATGGCCTTCGATCGACACGCGCGGCGGCAAATATTGCAGTTTGCGCCTTTGTCCCTGGATGACGCCGAGAACCGGCATACCGACGAAAAGGAAGGCAAACAGGCCACAGCACGCCACGGCACCCAAATTGCCGAAGACCCAGCCGATCACGCCGCTGAAGTCGAACGCGGGCGCCGTGACGATGGCGTCGGCGGGAACATAGGACTTCGGGAAAGAGGCGCCGAAGGTATATTGGCCGCTGGCCGTCGCATTGGTTGCAGACCACGTGTATGTGATCCGATTTTGCGCGTCGAGGCCTGCCTGTGGCTCCGGCGAACCCGGCCAATTCTCGGCCATGTGGTACTTCGGCTCATCGGGCTTGACCCCCGGCGGCAAATGGAATGTTACGCTTAGATCGGTGTTGCCCACGACGTACTGCGAACCAAAATACGTGGGGGCGAAGACGGCACTGGCGTATGTATCGTCGGAGGTGTCCGGATGCAGGACACCGGTGATGCGGCCGACAACCACGTGCACAGTTCCGCTCGCACCGGGCTCAATTGTCGACGAACCCATGACGACGGAAAATCCTGAACCGGTGCCCTGATAGTCGCTCTGAGACACACCGACCGGAGCGCCGTTGACATCCGCCGAAGCTGTAGACATGTCGAAGGAGCTGGTGGGCATGCCCACGTCAACAAAATCTATGGGGTGCGCGCCGGGCTGATTCGTGAAACCGAAAGTGTATTCCAGGGACGAGGTGCCATCGGCGTTCCAGAGGACGTCGACGTTTTCCTTGTCGACACTGAACAGGTATTCCTGGGCAAAAGCGCTGGCCGGGAGCGCCAGCAGGATTAAGAAGGCAAAGATGGAGACAAGAAGTCTACGAGACATGGACCCTCCCCGGCAAAATGTAGTTTCAGATTGCCGCTACGCGTCTACGCCGACGCAGGCGTCACCCGTCTCACCACTAAGTCCTGAAATGTGCTACCACTTTGGTTCTTCGGTAAGTTGATATGTCGTACCGCAATAGGGACATTCGACCATCGGCGCCCCGGCCACCATCTTCACATTCTCGGGCTTCAGTGCACCACCGCAATTGCGGCAGGTAAGCGCTGAGACCTTGGTGTCACCGGGCAAGTCCACATTGAGCGTCACGTTTTGGGGGGCGGCGGGGGCCGCCGGACTCCGTTGCACGAGCCAGATCAATCCGAAACCGATAAGGGCGCTTATGACGCCCACGACGATCCATTCCGGATGGGGCACCGATCCAAAAGCGCCCCAAATGAAGATCACCCCAAAAAAGATGAAAATGCCAGCGGCGATGTAAGCGATAGTCTTCATGGGCTGCTCCTCCGTACGGCTCTCACAGTCTAGCATTCAGGCGGGCAACCGGCAAATGACATTCTTCCCGAAATTCCGCCCATATTTATCTGATTGCACCCTATGCCTGTCAGGCTGCGGGACAAGACGCGGCCAGAGGTGCGCTCATGTGTCACGCAAAGCATCCAGCACTGAAGTTAGAAGAGAATAGTCCTCCCGCAGCAGAGTGATCAGCTCGCGAATGGCGCCGTCTCTCCAACGAGTTCCGTCGTGCTGGGCATCGTGCGCCTGCCGGACGTGCACAGCCAATAACTGCGGCAGAGGCAGGTCCGATGAAGCCAGCAGCATCCGGAAATACCCGTAGTGTCCAGCCGCCGTGAAGCTCCGCAAATTTTCATCATCGCAGAGATAAATCAGGTCGAGGCTGACGGGAGGGCGAGGGGGCAGCTCGTGATGGAACATGCCGGCGCGTGAATATCCGACGGCTATGACGGAAAGTTCCACGGGCACGATACGCCGCTCGCGATTGTCACGAATGACCTCTGCGCTTACGGTGTCGGCGGTCACGATTTGACGCACGAGCCCGTCGTCGCCAACCTGAATGTTGTGCACCAGCCCGTAGACCTGGTAGCCATCACCCAGAGGGGCGCGTACCAGAGCCCCGAAGGAGGGGAGGTCCAGCTGGTTGACGCGGCATCCGACGACAAAGCCGGATGTGGTCGAGCGCAAGAGACGGCCAATTTCGATTTGCTCCGGCATGTTATGTACTCCCTTTCGCCCCGGAAGCGCGTTTTGCAGAAGCCTTAGCCGAAGAGCCCTCCGGTTCCACGCCGTGCGCCCGCATCTCAAGTATCAGGCGGTTCTTGATCATTTCGATGTCGGCCGGGGAGATGCTGGCCGTCTCGTGGGCGCGGTGGATGGCATACGGGTAGGGCCGAGCGCCCAGAACTTCACACTGCGCGAGCAGGGCCTGATGGAGCAGGTCGACTTTGCGCTGGTCTCCGGCAACCCAGCCAGGAATCTCCACGCGCGCAATCACAGGGTAACCCGCGCTGCCCACGTTGAGATAGAAGAAGTGGAGTTCCAGGCTGCCGGTGTATCTGACCCTGGAGGTTGACTGCATGGCCAAGACCGCCGATCTCTGCCGCGGCCCCAGCAACTGTCCGAAGAGCCAGCGATCGGAAACCAAGCGCAACGAATGGTCGTGTCGGGGCCGTCCTGCATCGACGGGCCCAAGCTTCCAAATCTCGAATAGCCTGATGACGAGGTCGGCGCCGGGCTTGTCCACGTAGCCCGAAACGATCCAGCCCCGGTGCTGCAACTCGCGGCAGGTTTTCCAGGTACTGCGCGAGGGCGGAAGCAAAAGCGCGCCCGTCGGAGAGCTCCTTAGGGCCCCAAAGCTCCAAAGGCCCGTCGAGCATCGCAATAGCCACGGCGGAGACAGGCGGTGCGTGGCGGAGCAGGGATGCCCGTTCGGCAGCGTCGCGGCGCAAGGCGATTTCGCCCTCGGAAAGCAAGGCGCCGTCGCCCGGGTACAAGTCGTCGCCGAAAAGAAGCGTCGTGTCGACATCAATTGCGGGCGCCGTGCCCGAACCCATGTCCATGGATACGACGCCCACATTGACAATGCCAAAAAGGACTTCTGCGTGTCTGTCGGGAACGGCTTGTGAACCGTCGACAGCGACGACCGTGTGTGGCGGCAGCTGGCCACCGCAGGAGTACGCCGCCGAAATATCCTCGATCATCGGGAGGGCGCACCGGAGAGCCGACCCGGATGCCGCGGCGGTTTCGGCGGCGGTCCGGAAGGCAGCTGGCTGCGCGGCGCAGGCTTCCAGCAATTGCAGCGCCTCGCGCCGAGCGGCCGCCTCGGACTCGACGTGGCCGTTGAGGCCGAGGCCAATTTCTTGAAAGGCGGCGTGGATCTGTTCGGGATTGGCAGGCATGAGATCCTTAGAACATTTGTATCAAAATTCTATCGGCAAATCAACTAAAATGCAAGATGTTCATGCACTGAGACCGCTTGTCGGTGCCGCAGGGGAACTTTCGCGGCCGGCCGACGTCCTAATACGAAACAACTATATAAGGAGACTTTTATGAAACGAAGTACTGTAATTCCCTTCGCGGTGTTAGCCGGTTCGCTGCTCTTGAGTGCCTGTGCCCCCGGCGGCATTGTGGCCAACCCTGCACCTGCTCAGCGGCTATTGAGCGTGACAGGCAGCGGAACCGTGTCGCTAACGCCCGACGTCGCGTACATCAACATCGGCGTCCACACGGAGATGGACACGGCCTCAGCGGCCGTCTCCGCGAATAACAGCCAGACCCAGAAGGTGATCGATGCGCTGGAGCAGGCTGGCGTGGACGCAAAGGACATCCGGACCACGAATTTCAGCATCTATCCAAACGTGCAGTACGATCCCCAGACCAACCAGAAGGTCGGTACCACCTACGTGGTGGATAACACGGTGTACGTGACGTCGCATGACATCGCGAAGTTGGGAGCGCTGCTGGACGCCACCGTTTCTGCGGGCGCAAACAGCGTGAACAGCATTCAGTTTGATGTGGCCGACAAGACGGCCGCAATCAAGCAGGCCCGCGACGCGGCGGTGAAAGATGCGCGTACCCAGGCGGATGAGCTGGCAAAGGCCGCGGGCATCTCCCTGGGACCTATTCAAACCGTCGAATTCTATAACTCGATCCCGACGCCGACCGTCAATGGCATCGGCAAAGGCGGCGGTGGCGCAGCCGAGGCGGCTGTTCCGATCCAGAGCGGCCAGCTCATGCTGACTGTGACCGTCAATATGAGCTACGCCATCAAGTAAGCCGAACTGCGACTGAGCAGTTACGACCCGGCCTGCAGGTGAGGCCGGGTCGTGCGCGCGTTGATCCCATTCTGCCGCGCGGCTACGGGCCAGGCGAATGCTCGGGACCGAAAGGGCTGGAAGGGGATCCGGAAGGCCTATAAGCACGCGTTGGTATAATGCCGACGCCATCCGGATAGCAAACGAAAGAGGAATCGCAATGCTGAGAGTCGGATACATTGGTCTGGGATTGATGGGCAAGTCGATGGCCCGCAATATCCTGAAGGCGGGCTTCCCGCTGGTCGTCCAGAATAGGTCGCGTGAGGCGGTCGACGAGCTGGTTTCCGAGGGGGCAGAACGGGCAACGTCGGCGGCTGCGGTTGCAAAGCAAGTCGACGTGGTATTCACCAACCTGCCGGATTCCCCCGACGTTGAGCAGGTGGCTTTAGGAGATTCCGGGGTCATCCACGGCGCCCATGACGGGCTGATCTTCGTCGACAATTCGACCATCAAGCCGGCAAGTGCGCGGGAAATCGCCCGGACGTTGGGAATGCAGCATGTCCAGGCGCTGGATGCGCCCGTGTCCGGTGGAGACATCGGCGCCCGGGATGGGACATTGACCATTATGGTGGGGGGAAGGGCGGAGGCACTTGAGAAGGCAAAGCCGGTACTCCAGGCCATGGGGAAAAGCATCACCCATGTCGGTGAGGCGGGCGCGGGCCAAGTCGCCAAAGCAGCCAATCAAATCATGGTGGCGGCCCAAATGGTCGCCATGGCCGAGCTATTGCTTTTTGCGAGAAAAGCCGAGGTGGATCCGCGCAAGGTCGTGGATGCGATCCGCGGCGGCGCCGCCCAGTGCTGGACCCTGGACGTGAAGCCGCCGCGACTTTTCGCGGGCAATCGGAATCCAGGTTTCAAGTCCCGTATGCAGTTGAAGGATCTGAAAATCGTCATGGACACGGCGCGTGAATATGGGATGCCACTGCCTGCCACCAGCGGCAACACTGCGTTGTTCGAGCAGATGATCCAAATGGGGATGGGAGAACTGGACAACTCGGCCATCGTCGGGGTGCTCGAGCGCCTCGCCGGGATGAAGTTGCTTGACCAAGAATAGTCGGAGGACGTCGGCGCTTCCCGGCGACGCTGCCATCGACCGGCCGATGAGCGGAGTCACCGCCCAGCAGAAAAGATGGTCCACTCTTCTGGACTACTCACTAATCCTGGTGGGCGCGACGATACAGGCCATCGCGCTGCGTCTGTTTCTTGTGCCCGCCGACCTTGCCAGCGGCGGCATCAGCGGGATCGCGCAACTCATCAATCACTACAGCGGATGGCCAATCGGGCTGATGGTGTTTGTCGGCAACGTTCCCTTATTTGCCCTTGGATGGCGATTTCTGGGCGGCCGCCGGTTCGCACTTCGGTCGGCTCTGGCCGTGGTGGTTTTCTCCGCGGTGACGGATCTGATCCCGCGCCTGGGTCTTCTGCCCACAGGCGGAATCACCGATGACATCTTACTGAACGCGCTGTACGGGGCAATCCTGAGCGGAGCGGGATACGGCCTGGTATATCGCGCCCGGGGCACCAGTGGAGGATCGGACGTCATCGCGCGCATCCTGACGCACTTCAGGGGAATCCCAATGTCTCAGAGCTACGTGGCGGTCGATGCTGCGGTTGTGCTGGGAGCGGGATTTGTGTTCGGTTGGAAGCAGGCGCTGTATGCGCTGATCGCGCTATACGTGAGCGGCATTGTCGCCGAAGGTATCCTGGAGGGACGGGGTACGGTGCGAACAGTCCTGATCGTCTCGGCAGAAGCCACGAAGATCTCTGACCGGGTGCTGGACGAGATGGAGCGAGGAATAACACTGCTTCAGGGCAAGGGTGCCTATAGCGGCGACGCCCGTACCGTCATGTACTGCGTCATCACGCGCTCCGAGGTGGCGCAACTCAAAGCAATCGTCCGAGAAGCCGATCCGCAGGCATTCATCGTGATTGGCGACGCTTACGAGGCCTTGGGCGAGGGTTTCAAGTCGCTCGGACGCACGGTTTGATCCGCGGGGGAGCGGACGGTCAGGGTTTGATGCGGTAGCCAAGCCGATCCAAGACGTTCTGATTGTTGCGCCAGCCCTTCTCGACTTTGACGCGCAGCTCCAGGAACACTCGCCGGCCTCCCATGGCCTCGATTTCCTGCCGCGCCTGGCTGCCGATCTGCTTGAGCATCTTGCCACCCTGACCGATGACGATCCCCTTCTGTGAGGTCCGTTCCACGAAGATCGTGGCTGCGATGTAGGCAGCGCCATTCGGGCGTTCCTTGAATTCGTCCACACGCACGGCTATGCCGTGAGGCACCTCGTCACGGAGGCTGAGCAGCGCCAATTCACGAATGAGATCGGCGGCGATTTCGCGCTCATAGAGATCTGTAACTTGATCGGCCTCAAACGGGGCGGGGCGGATGGGGCAATTGCTGGACCAGCACGTCAACGAGTTGGTCCAGACCATCGCCGCGGGTGGCCGAAATCAAGATCGCCTGGAGTTCGCGCGGCAAGATCGATCCAAATTCATCCAGGTGCCGGGAAGCCAACGCCTCGGAGGTCAGGTCCGTCTTGTTGGCAGCCAAGTATCACCGCGACCGCCTGGGGCAAGCCGCCAACGAGGGAAGCCAGGCGGGCATCGTCGTCCTCCGGTTCGTGTGAGATGTCGACCATACAGAGAACGATGTCCACGTCGGCGAGGGAGGCCTGGATTTCCTGGGTGAGGAAAGCGCCCAGCTTATGACGCTGGGTGTGGATGCCCGGTGTGTCGACAAAGATCAATTGCGCCCCGGGCCGCGTGAGAATGCCAAGCTGCCGCCGGCGAGTGGTCTGCGGCCGCGGCGACACGGCAGCCACCTTCTGACCAAGAAGAGCATTGATCAGGGTGGACTTCCCGACGTTGGGCCGCCCTACGACGGCGACAAAACCCGAACGAAATTCATCCATGTGGTGGGCCGACTTACGGCGCCTCGCTAACCAGTTCCGGCTGCCCGCCCGACCGCAGATTTGCAACCGCCAAGCTGGCGACGATGAGCAACGCGCCGACCAAGAGCTGCCACGTGAGCTGCTCGCCCAGAAAGGCCACTCCCAGAATCACGCCTCCCAGCGGAAACAGATACGTGACCATCGTGCTTCGGGTGGGGCCGATGGCGTGAATCAAGTAATAGAGGAGAATGAAGGCGAAACCAGATCCCAGGATACCAAGCCATAGAAGCGCAATCCATGTGATTGGCAATTGCGGGAGCTGAACCGGGTGCTCGACCAGCGGGACGGCAAGCCACATGACGACTGTGGAGGATAGCAACGGTCCGACGCTCCGCAGGATGCCGGGCGCATTCTCGGTCGACTTGCGGGCGTAGACGGAGCTGGCGGCGTAGAAAACAGAGGCGAGAACGACGGCGCCCTGACCAAGCAAGGATCCGGGCGAGGCGCCGATATCCTTGCTCATCAGCACGACCACGCCAGCGAAGCCCATAAGCAGTCCCAGTGTCTTGGGGAGCGTGATCTTGTCGTCATGCAAGGCCAGGTGGGCGATCACGATCGCAAACAAGGGGACCGTTGCGTCGAGGATGGCTGCCACCGCGCTATCTATGGCCTGTTCGCCCCACGAGATCAGAAAGAACGGTATAGCCACATTGCTGATGCCGAGGACGAGCAGGGGCAACCACTGCCTCGCATCGCGAGGCAGGCGGGTACGGGTGACGGCAACCACGACGATTCCAAAGATGAGACCAAAAAGCACCCGGCAGGCAACGAGCGTGACTGGACCGATTTCCTGAACCGCAATCTTGATCCAGAGGAATGAAGAGCTCCAGATGCCACCGAGCAGAAAGAACACGAACCAATCCTTTGGCTTCAAACTCAACTCCTCTTAGAACCGGGGTGTCGCACGTTTCGCGCTCCAGGCCTCGGCCGTGCGATTGCGGCAACTGGACTTTCAGGTTCGAGGGACATGAGTACTCTCCATCTTCAGCAACCAGGCTTTGGTCTTGAGGCCGCCGGCGCCACCATATCCGCGCAGGCTCCCGTCCGTGCCGATCACCCGGTGGCAGGGAATGACAAGCGGCATGGGATTGGTGGCATTCGCGCGTCCGACGGCACGCGCCGCGCCCGGGTGTCCAATGATACGGGCGATTTGAGCGTATGTGCGGGTGTGACCGTACGGAATCGCCAGCACTGCCTCCAGCGCCGCGCGGCTAAAGGCCGCGGGAACCACGGACCAATCGATCTTGCCGCTGAAGCGGCGTCGCCGGCCATCGAGGTACTGTTGCAGCTGAGCAAGCTGCCCCCGTACGCGGTGAGGGGCGTAGATCAGTTGCATGCCCGTGTGACGCCGAACCCCGGCTTCGAAGGCTCCGCCGGGAGATTCCGAACTCGACGGCAACGAGGCCGCGTGTGGAGCTTGCCACCCAGAGGTCGCCCAAGCGATCCGTAGTGCGATTTCCGAAATAGGCCAAGGGCCTCCGCCTTTTGGTGCCATGCATTTGGTTTTTCCATTCAGCCAGCCGTCCGAGGGTGCATCGGCGTCCGTGGGCGGCAGAGCCGTAGAACTCTCGACCCAGGCTGCGAAACTGGACACATGGTACTGCCGCGAGGCCAAGAATCGTTTCAATAGCATTACTGCGTAGGGTGGTCGTATGGGGGCCGTAGGTTTGGCGTCAAGCACGCCGTGGCGGCCGATGATAATATTGCGCTCGTAAGGTGATTTCTCTTCTCCTCCTTTCAAGAGAGGGCCGCGGTCGGCGTCCGCGGCCCTGGCAATTTAAGCAGGCGAGTCGCGGGAAGCGAAGTCACCGCACTCAGCGCCGAAATACGGCAACACTCGAGGCCGCCCTTCGACCTTGAATGCGCTCCTACTCCACCTGTTCAATTCTGCCGAGTATAATCGCATCCCAAGGCGGATGTGAGACCATGACGGCGAAGATCGGTATCGTTGGGCTCGGGCAGATCGGGGCTTCGATTGGGCTAGCCCTCAAAGCCAGGGCCGGCCAGCACACTGTCGCAGGGCACGACCGGAATGCCCGGACTGCCAGGGCGGCGGAGGCGATGGGCGCGGTGGATTCAACAACCAGCGTGGCGGGCGCCGTCCGTGACGCTGGGATCGTATTTCTGTGCCTTCCGCTCAGCGAAATGCCAGAGACGCTCAAGCGGATCGGGCCCGTCCTGGCGGACCAGGCGGTTCTGTTCGACACAGCGCCTGTGAAGCGCCCAGTCATGGCGCTGGTTCGCGAATACGTTCCGGCGGGGCGATACTACGTCGGTCTGGTGCCGGCCATCGCCAATTCCATGTTGGACGCGCCGAAGAGAGGCATCGAGGGTGCGGACCCGGACTTGTTCCGACGCACTGTGATGATGATCTCGGCTCCTCCAGGGACGCCAGCCGAGGTCGAACAAATCGCGATGAACGTCGCGAGGCTTCTGGGGGCCAAACCCATGCTGACCGATCCGGACGAATCGGACGGGATCATGACAGTGGCTCATCTGATGCCACAGTTTGCCGCAGCCGCGCTTGTGGAGGCCTTAGTCTCCGCTCCAGGCTGGGTTGAGGCCCGGAAGCTGGCGGGGATACCCTTCGCCGGGGTAACAGGAGGCATCGCGTACTACGATGGGCCTGCCTCGCTCGAGGAGGCGGCGCTTGCAAGCAAGCCGGCGATTGTCCACGCACTGGACGTCTTGATCGCCTCTCTGAAAGGGCTGCGGGACGATATCGCCGAAGGCAACCAAGCCAACGTGGGGGAAAGACTGGCCCACAGTCTGCAAGCGCGCGAGAAGTGGCTGGATGAGCGCGGGGCGGCAGCGTGGCTTCAGGAGGGCGGCGAACCCGCGGAGCTGCCCGGGCTTGGCGAGCAGGTGATGCAGACACTCTTTGGCAGCCGCATCGTCGACCGCGCCAAATTGAAAAAGAAGGGCCGCGAATAGTCGGTTTGGGGGCGTCAGAAGGCAAACAGGCAGGCCGCAAGCCCCGGTGCTACTGTTACATCGTGCAATGCGCCGACGGAAGTTTCTATACCGGTTGGACGACGGATCCGGCGCAGAGGGTCAAGGCCCACAACGCGGGTACGGGATCGCGCTATACGCGTGCACGCAGACCCGTGCGACTGGTATTCCTGGAGCGCCAGGCAGATCGGAAGAAGGCGATGCGACGGGAGCGTGCGATCAAGAAGCTGACTCGCCCGCGCAAGATGAGGCTGATTGCGGAGGGCACAGCATCACCGCGGGCCGGCGCATCGGTCGCACGCCGTGCCGGAAAACGGCGGCTGAAGCAGCGGCCGTAGAAACTAGTCCGTGAACAGGGGCAAGTGCCCGAGCGAAACGATGTTTTCCCACTGGGACCGCTCGCCTTCGGTGAGGATGGCGGCTTCCCTTACAACTTGGGCCCCGGCCTGTTCGAGCACCATGCGCATGCCCTGCAGAGTGGAACCCGTGCTGATCACATCGTCCACGATGAGGATCTTCTTACCGCGGACGAGACTCAGATCCTTCTCGTCCAGAATAAGTAACTGCGGCATGCCGGTGGTAATGGAAAGGGTCTCTGCCCGCAGGGCGTCACCCATATACGGCTTGTAGGTCTTGCGGAGGACAACATACGGTTTCTGCATTTCCACCGAGAGGGCGTGGGCAAGGGGAATCGACTTGGCCTCCGCCGTCACCAACACATCCAAGGCGGTATCCCGGAGTTGTTTGGCCAGCTCGCGAGCGCAGGCCTGAACCAGCTCCGTGTCACCCAGAATATTCAAGATGGCAATGCGGAGACCAGGCTTGATTTCGAAGAGCCGGAGCTCACGCTTCAAGCCCGCGATAACGATCGGGTAGGTGTCATGCGTTTCCATCTATTCCCTCCAGCAACACCTTGCGATAACTTGCGAAGTCTATCATAAGTACCCGCAGAGGGGCGTGCCGGTCGCCGCGGTATAATGCCGCTGCGATCATGAACAAGGTGTCCTGTCGGTTGGCGAGTGCCGAGATCGCGCGACCATGCTGCTAGATCTTCAACTGAACGATCAACTCCGATTGCGCAAGCCGCATCCATGCGGCTCGTTTGAATGGACTGTCGTGCGCCTGGGTGCCGACATCGGCCTCGTGTGCAAGGGTTGCGGTCGCAGGGTAATGTTGACACGCAGGGAACTTCAAAAGAGACTGAAGCGAAACCTGACAAAGGAACATGTCTAGCGTATCCGGGGCGAAACCGCATGTGCTCTTCCTGTTTTCCGATACGGGAGGGGGCCATCGATCCGCCGCGGAGGCGATCATCGAGGCCATGGAGCTCGACTATGGCGACGCGTTCTCGAGCGAAATGGTTGACTTCTACCGCGGATTTGGGCCGGGACCGATGCGCTCGATGCCGGAGCTCTACCCCGAAATGGTGAAGGCAAGACGATTGTGGCAAGCATCTTTCTATGCCACGAACGGGCGACCACAGGCGCGCCTGATGACGGCGTCGCTGTGGCCGCTGATGCGCGCCGGAATGAAAAAGTTGGTCCGGAATCACCCCGCCGACCTCATCGTCACGGTGCACCCGCTTGCCAACACGTTTGCTCTGATGGCGCTCGGGGCCAAGCGTCCGCCGTTCTATACGGTCGTGACAGATCTGGTAACGACTCACGCGTTGTGGTTCGATACGCGTGCGGATCGCATTCTTGTCCCGACCGAGTTGGCCCGCCAGCGGGCCGTGGCGTATCACATGCCGTCAGAGAAAATAGAGGTCGTCGGGCTGCCCGTGGCCGAACGATACTGTGCGCCAGTCGGAAACAAGCGGGAACTTCGGGCCAAAATGGGTTGGCCCCCGGACAAGCCCGTGGTGCTTCTGGTCGGCGGCGGCGACGGTATGGGTCCGCTGGCGAAGACCGCGCAAGCGATCGATGAATCAGGCCTTGACCTGGGGATGGTCATTGTCTGTGGCCGCAATGAAAAACTGCGTGCAAAGTTGGATGCGCATGTTTGGGACAACCCCACATTCATCCACGGGTTCACGCGGGACCTACCTGAATTCATGCGGGCGGCGGACGTCATTGTCACCAAAGCGGGCCCCGGCACCATTGCGGAAGCGCTCAATGCCAATCTGCCGATCATTCTCTATTCCAAGATTCCCGGTCAAGAAGACGGCAATGTGACATTCGTTGTATCGGAGGGCGCTGGGGTCTGGGCGCCCAAAGCTCCACTTGTGGTGAGGGCTCTGACGCGATGGATCAGCAGACCGCATGAACGCGCGAGAGTAGTCGAAAGTACCCGGCGGACGGCCCGGCCCGATTCGGCGCACTTAATCGCACGAATCCTGGGTGAGCGCCTAGGCTTGCAGATCCGCGTCGCAATTTCCGTGCCGGTTGCGTGAACGATCTGCGAAATTGGGCGGCTAGCAGCGTACGTCGCCTCAAGGTCGCGTGGCGTTCAGCAACGGCCTTCGGCGACCGCGGCTTGCCGCGTGCCTACCGCTGACGTATAATGCCGTCGTGCCCATCCTGGACAAACATACATTCGATTTCTTCAGCCGCAGCCCCGATCAGACTCGACGCATCGGCGCTCGCCTCGGGGAGGGGCTAAGCGGCGGCGACCTCGTATGTCTGGAAGGTCAGCTGGGGGCTGGGAAAACCACTTTTGTGCAAGGCGTGGCGCAAGGCTGGGGCTCACTGGATGCCGTAACAAGCCCAACGTTCATCCTGGTGAATGAGTATCGGCGCCCCGACGGCGAACTGCTCTTCCACATGGATGCATACCGGATTGAATCGGGGTTGGCAGCCCTGGAGCTGGACATCGATCGCATGATTGCGCGGGGTGCTCTGATCGTCGAGTGGCCCGAGCGCGCGGGTTCGGCCCTTCCCACCGATGAGCTCCGCGTAACCCTCGAGGATGTCGCCGAGGAACAGCGGCACATACAGTTCAATTCCAAAGGGGCGCGCTATGACGACTTGCTGGAAGAGCTGCAACGCACACTGTTCGGAGTCGCCTGATGTTGCTGGCGGTTGATAGCTCGACCGAGCAGTTGGGCATCGCGCTGGGCGATGGCGACCAGGTTGTTGCGGAGTCGATCTGGTACAGCCATCAATATCACACCGTGGAGCTTGCACCGGCGGTAGCGGAGCTTCTACGCCACGCGGACATCCCGATGGACAGCATCGAGGCGGTAGCGGTTGCGATCGGACCCGGCTCCTACACGGCCCTGCGAGTCGGCCTCGCCCTGGCGAAGGGGATTGCCGTGTCAAGAAGCGTGCCGCTAATCGGAGTACCGACGCTGGATGTGTTGGCCGCGGGTCAGCCCCGCTCGGCGATGCCCCTGGCGGCGATACTGCGAGCAGGACGAGGACGGATTGCGCTGGGATGGTACAAACCGGCGCCGCTTTCAGCGAGCAGCCACGGGAGCGCCGGTATGGCGTCCCGGGGAGAGTGGGAGCCTGAAGGATCCGCGGAGGTCACAACGGTGGATGCGCTCGCCAAAGGAATCGAACGCCCTACGCTGGTTGCGGGTGAGCTCACGTCGGAGGAGCGTCAGCGACTGGCGCGCAAGAAGGTGAAAGTCGTGCTGGCGGCGCCTCCTCTGTGCGTCCGGCGACCAGCGCTGCTTGCAGAAATCGGGTGGGCGCGCTATCAGTCGGGGCGCGTTGACGACACGGCAGGCCTCGCGCCCATCTATCTGCACAGTGGCCAGCCGATTGGCGAATGACGATTGCGATCCGAGAGATGCGCATAGAGGATCTGCCGGCCATCGTCGAAATCGACCATATGTCCTTCAGCCTTCCGTGGCCCGAGGGGAGTTTCCGGTACGAGGTCATGCAGAACAGGGCCGCCCGGTGCCTGGTGGCGGAAACCGAGGAGAACAAGATCGCGGCGATGATCGTTTCATGGATCATCATCGACGAGCTGCACATCGCGACGTTTGCAACTCACCCGGATTTTCGAAGGCAGGGCATTGGCTCGCGATTGCTGGCCGAGGCCCTTGAGGACGGACGTTTGCGAGGCACCGTACGGGCGATGCTGGAGGTCCGCGAGAGCAACATTCCGGCCCAGGCAATGTACCGCAAATTCGGATTTGAGGTCACCGGACGCCGTCCGCGCTACTATAGAGACAATGACGAGGCGGCGCTGCTGATGACCCTGGAGCCGCCGGAAAAAGAATGAACGCGGCTGAGTCCCTTGCAGTCATTGCCAAAGAAGTATCGGTGTGTGAGAAGTGCGGTCTTTTCCACTCGAGGAAGCTGGCCGTTCCCGGCGAAGGGCCAGCAGATTCCGAAATCATGTTCATCGGCGAGGGACCAGGATTTCACGAAAACGAGCAGGGCCGTCCTTTTGTTGGAGCGGCCGGCAAGTTCCTCGATGAGTTGCTTGCCGCGGCCGGAATGAAGCGCGCAGAAGTCTGGATCGGAAATGTGGTCAAGTGCCGGCCGCCGGGAAACCGCGATCCGTTACCAGAAGAGCTCGCAGCATGCGGCAGCTACCTCCAGCGGCAGATCGATGCCATTGATCCGAGCGTAATCATCACATTGGGGCGGTACTCGATGGGCCGATTCATGCCCGGCGCCAAGATCAGCGCCGTGCACGGGCAGATGAGGAAGATCGGCGAACGCTATATCATTGCGATGTTCCATCCGGCCGCGGCGCTGCACCAGGCCTCCCTCAAACCGGCGATCCTTGCAGACTTCGCAAGGCTCCCGCAGCTGCTGAACGAGGCGCGCAAAGGCCTTGGCCGGGCGGAAGCGCCTGCCAGTGAGCCGCCTCCCGCACCGCAGGATGACCCGAAACAACTGAGCCTGTTCTAGGCGACAGCGGCACCTCGCCGCACGGCGGCCGGGCAGAGGGCGGACACCTCGCGACAACCGCAGACCAAGGGCATGTGGAGACAAGATGTCAGTCAAGGATGTGCTGCGCAAGAAACTGCAGGATAAGAGCGCGCGGGTCTCTGTGCTGGGGATGGGTTACGTCGGCCTGCCGCTCGCCGTTGCTTTTGCGGAGGCCGGGTTTGACAGTAGTCGGCATCGATCCGGATGAACGCAAACTGGCGAGTTTCGCCAAGGGAGTCTCTTACATCCAGGACGTGCCGAGCCAGACTTTGGTACGCCTGCAGTCTGCCGGGCGGCTCGCCATGACCGGCGATTTTTCCGAGCTCAAGGACGCCGATGCCGTCAGCATCTGCGTGCCCACGCCCTTGCGGAAAACGGGCGACCCCGACATGTCGTACATCCAATCGGCTACGGAGCAACTGGCCCGATATGCTCATCCGGGCATGGTCGTCGTGTTGGAGTCCACGACGTATCCGGGAACGACGCGCGAGGTGCTGGTTCCGAGGCTGACCGAGCACGCGGGACTGAAGGTTGGAGAGGACATATTCATTTGCTTTTCCCCTGAGCGCGTTGACCCGGGGCGCAAGGACTGGACCACCCTGAATACGCCCAAAGTCATTGGCGGGATCACGCCGGCCTGCGCCGACGTAGCGCAGGACTGGTACGCCGGCGCCATCAAGACGGTTGTTCGGGTGTCCACAGCCGAAGCGGCAGAGATGACCAAGCTGCTTGAGAATACCTTCCGCATGATCAACATCGGATTGGTGAACGAACTGGCGATCATATGTGACCGGTTGGGGGTAAACGTCTGGGAGGTCATCGAGGCCGCAGGGACGAAGCCGTTCGGGTTCATGAGGTTCACCCCTGGACCGGGTTTGGGCGGGCACTGCATCCCGATCGATCCCATGTACCTATCCTGGAAAATGAAAGAGCTGAACTACAGCGCGCGCTTCATCGAGTTGGCGTCGGAGATCAATACAAGCATGCCGCGCTACGTCGTCAGTCGGATCCTGGACGCCATGAACGACCGCTCCAAAGTCCTGAAGGGCTCAAAGGTGCTGGTGCTGGGGGCGGCTTACAAGCCAGACATCGATGATGTGCGGGAGTCGCCCGCCCTGGACGTGATTGCGCTGCTGCGGCAGAAAGGCGCAATTGTCGAATACCATGACCCGTACATTCCCAGGATTCATCACGAGATGGAAGGCTGGGAAATGTCCAGCACTCCGGACGTGATGCAAGCTGTTCGACAGGCAGATGCCGTTGTGATCGTGACCAACCACTCGGCTTATGACTATCCCGCGATACTGGCTGCGGCGACATTTGTCTTCGACACGCGAAACGCGTTGGGCACGTTAGCGCACGGCGATCCCAAGGTCGTAAGCCTATAACATACAGGCCGCTGCGGATGGCATTTGAGCGCATCCGGTTGCCGCAAACGGCCGGCCTGGAAATACCCTGAGGACGCATGTCGACATATCTAATCAGCGGCGCAGCAGGCTTCATCGGCGCACGGACCAGCGAAATGCTGGTGGCGGCGGGGCACTCCGTTGTGGGTATCGACAATCTCAACGATGCCTACGATATCCGCATGAAGAACTATCGCCTCGAGAGGTTGCGGCGCCTGCCCGGCTTCGCATTCCAGAAATTGGACATCTCGGCAAGGGCTGAGTTGGAGGCCCTGGGCGGGGAGCGATTCGACGCGGTGATCCACCTGGCGGCAAGGGCGGGGGTGCGCGCCAGCGTCGAGGACCCCGAGTTGTTCTATCAAACGAATCTCATGGGGACTTTGCACCTCCTGGAGTTGAGCCGACGTCTGGGAATCAAGAAATTCGTGTTGGCCTCGACTTCGAGCATTTACGGTGCCGATCCACCCTATCCGACCCCGGAGACCGCCTCGAGCAGTGAGCCCCTGCAGCCGTATGCAGCCAGCAAGAAGGGGGCCGAGGTGCTGGCACACGCGTATCACTATCTGCACGGTTTGGACATTACGGTGCTACGGTTCTTTACGGTGTACGGCCCCGCGGGGCGACCTGACCTGGCAATGTTTCGCTTTTGCCAGTGGATCACCGAAGGGCGACCCGTGCTTGTAAACGGCACCGGCGAGCAATCACGCGGATTCACATTCCTGGATGATATCGCCAGGGGCACGATCCTGGCACTGCGACCCCTAGGGTACGAGGTTATCAATCTCGGAGGACATGAGGTCATCACGATAAATGATCTCATCCGCATGCTGGAAGGCATGATCGGAAAGGACGCCAATGTTCAGTTCGGTCCGCCGAATACCGCCGATATGTTGTCCAACTGGGCAGACGTCGGCAAAGCCCGGAGCCTACTGGACTGGAAACCGGAGGTCACGCTTCAGGACGGCGTGAGACGGATCGTCGACTGGTACAACGCGGAACGTGACTGGGCGCGGCTCGTCGCGACCCCATGATCTTGATCGAACGGCTGCGGCAGGACGAGCTGCTTGCAAGGGTGGTGCGCAACAGCGCCCATCTGTTCAGCAGCAACTCCGTGAGTTTTGTCTTGGGCGTGCTCCAAAGCGTGTTGGCGGCGCGAATGCTGGGGCCGGCGGGGTTCGGGCTCATCGGCATCGTGATGAGCTACTCATCGACGCTCAATGGGCTGCTCTCATTTCGTATGAGCGAGTTGGTTGTTCGTTACGGAGGCAAGTATCTTGAAGAGGGCGAGAAAGAAAAAGCCGGAGCGCTGATCAAAGCGGCCGGCACGGCAGAGGGGATCGTTTCGCTGCTGGCCTTCATCCTGGTGGCAGCTACGGCCGGCATCGGATCGCGCGTCTTTGCCAAGACACCCGGCACGGAATGGATGTTTGTCTTCTATGCTCTGGGTCTGCTGGCCAACTTCAACGCCGAGACATCCACGGGCGTGCTCCAAATCACGGACAGCATCAAGGTGCGGGGCACCGTCAACCTGGTTCAGAGCGTCTTCTCAGCGCTGGTAATTGGGACGGCTTTCCTGCTGAGCGCGCGTGCGAGCCTAAGCCCTTCAACGACCCTGGTGGTCGTGCTGGGTGCCTACCTTCTGGGCAAGACGATCCTGGGACTCGGACTATTCGGCGTGGCGCGGGCGAGGCTGAGTACCGTGCTCGGACGGGACTGGCTGAGATCTTCGTACTCCAGCCTGCCAGCATTCCGTGAGCTGTTTGGATTTGCGTTCAGCTCGAATCTCAGCGCAACGGCCATATTGATCTTTCGCGAAAGCGAGCTGCTTTGGATCGGGCTGTTTCTGAACAGCGAGGCGGCAGGTCTCTACAAGATCGCGTACACGATTGTTGGCTTCCTTTCCGTGCCTGCCGATCCACTGATCTTGAGCGTTTACCCGGAAACGAACCGGCTGATCGTTCAAAGGTCGTGGGCGCGGCTACGGGACTTTCTCAAGAAGGTGACGCTGCTATCATTTGCCTACAATCTTGCGTTGGCGTTGGGGTTGGCGTTTCTAGGACATTGGGTCCTGGCAATCTTTGGCAGCCAATACGCTGCAGCCTATCCGGTCATGATGGCGCTGCTGATAGGTCTTAGCTTCAACTACACGCTTTTCTGGAACAGGCCGCTACTGCTTTCCTTTGGGCTGCAGACTTTCGCGCTGATCGCGATTGTGGTCGCCGGGGTGATCAAGATCGGACTCGCGTTTCCGCTCGTGCCGCGCTATGGCTACGTGATGGAAGGTGCGCTGCTATCCGTATACTACGTCCTGTCGGTCGGCTTGATCGTTTGGAGGGGCTTGAAGGAACTGCGACTTCAAGAAATCCGGAGCGCGTCACGCTTAATGTGAGCCGGTTACGGGAACAAGGCGGCGGGCGCATTCCTGCCCACAGACAGCAGGCAGCAGAGGCCCCCACGGGGCCGCGCATCGCAACGTGTGCCATGAGGGGCGAGGTCTGAATGCGAATTGCAGCGATCTCGAACTCCCGGATACCATCGGCCACGGCCAATTCGATCCAGGCCATGAAGATGTGCGATGCCCTTGTCCAAGCCGGACACGAGGTGCACCTGCTGATCCCTGCTGAGGCGCCGGAAACGCCGTGGGAAGTACTGAGTCGTCAGTACGCCATACGTCACCCTTTCCGGATTCAGCAATTCGCTTCGCGCCGCATTTTTCGGCGGCTCGATTTCGTCTGGCAGGCGCATACAAACGCCCGCAAACTGGGAGCCGACCTGGTCTACACTTGGTTGCCCCAAAGCGCCGTCGTCGAGGCCTGGCGAGGGGCGCCCGTGGTGCTGGAGATGCATGCGGACGTGGCGGGAAGCTTCGGCCCGTGGTGGCTCCGCCAATTTCGGGCACATGGAGGCAAGCACCGGCTGCTGGTCACGACGCAGGCGCTTAGGCGGGCGCTCGAGCGTTCAACCGGGATCGCATTTCCGGACGCGTCCGTGCAAATTGCACCGAACGGCGTGGACCTTGAGCGCTACAAAGGTCTGCCCGCCCCCAGTGAGGCACGCAGGCAGCTAGGCCTCCCGGACCAGATCACGATGGGTTTCACCGGTCACTTCTACCCGGGACGCGGCATCGATCTGCTCTTTCAGTTGGCAGGGATCCTGCCGAATATGCAATTCCTGTGGGTTGGAGGCACGGCGGATGCCGTGGAGCATTGGCGCAACGAGCTTTCTGCGGCAAACCGGACGAACGTCGTCATGACAGGCTTTGTGGAAAACAGTCGGCTGCCAATGTATCAAGCCGCGGCAGATATCCTGATGATGCCGTATGGAAGCCGAGTGGCGGCCAGCAGCGGGCAAGACATCGCCGAAGTGATCAATCCAATGAAAATGTTCGAGTACATGGCGGCGGGCAGGGCGATCATCACGGCCGACCTTCCTGCCATTCGCGAGATACTGAATGACGCATCGGCTGTCTTCTGTCTGCCCGGCGATGTGGACGCGTGGCGAGGTGCAATCGTCGAATTGGCGGGCGATGCCGATAGGAGATCCTCGTTGGCCCGAAGCGCCCGCGGAGCAGTTCTCAGACACACATGGTTGGCGCGTGCCCAGTCAGCGGTTGCTGGCCTGAACCCGGAATGAAGATCCTGAGAGTGGGCGATCTAATGCTTGTGCTGCCGGTGGCCCTGCTTCTGGGCGGGGGGTTCGCGTTGATCGAGCCCGGAGCGAGTTGGGGCGGCTGGATTGGGCTTACGTGCCTGTTCACGCTGGGGATCGTCGCGATGCTCGCGACGTGGCGCTGGGCCGGGGGCGGGAAAACGCTTGCATGGATGACCGTGCTGGCAGTGGTTCTCCGACTGGCGGTGGGAGTCGGCATTTACCTCGTACTACCGATCGACGGGTACAACGTGCCGGACGACAAGGCAGGTTTTGTCTTCACGGACGCACACCGGCGCGACGATCAGGCGTGGGAGCTTGCCAGCTCCGGGAAACCCATCTGGTCCGCGTTTGACAGAAGTTACTATACCGATCAATACGGAGGACTCCTGGCAGGGAGTGCAATCGCGTATCGCGTCTTTTCGGCGGACAGCCACCGTCCGCTGCTTATTCTGGCGCTGGCGGCAATTGCCGCCGCACTTGGCGTGCCGTTCTTCTTCAGGGCCACACAGCTTCTCTGGAATGCGCGCCTGGCGAGCCTGTCGACTTGGCTCTTCGTGCTTTATCCCGAGTTCGTCTTGACGGGCGGTGCACAAATGCGCGAGCCTTTTCTCTTAACGCTCCTGGCTTTGACACTCTTCGGCTTTGCGCGGTGGAATGAGAATCGAAGGCACAGTGCCCTTGTCTGGATGGCGGTTGGTTTTCTGGGCATGTTGCTCGTTTCCCCGGCGATTGCGCTTGTTGCGCTGCTATTATTCGGGGTTTGGTGGGTCATGCGCGGAGAACGGCTCCGCGTTCCTTGGCCGGTGGCGCTTGGGGCGGGCCTGTTGGTCATCGCCAGCGTGGCGTTCCTCGTGTGGAGCCTCGGCGGCCGTGGCACAACGGCGGAAGGTCCGGTGGGGGTCCTCAGTGCGTGGGCGAAGGCTTCAGTCAGTTGGGTGATCTACCAGCTGGAGCAGGGATCCGGCCAGGTTCAGAACGTGTTCTCCAAGCTCAATCCCGCCGCTCAATTCCTGTTTGTGATCGGTTACGGAATCACGCAGCCCGTCCTGCCCCCGGCTTTCTTCGAGCCCACTACCTTGACGTGGCACATTATCGCGATCTTGCGCTCCTCAGGCTGGTACCTCCTGCTGCCGCTGCTACTGTATGCCCCGGTTGCAGCGTATAAGCTTCCGCCCGGGGGAGGACGCCGCGTCTGGGTCTGGCTCGCGTTCTTCAGCTGGGCATGGATCGTAGTGTGCGCGGTGCGCGCGGGCGGGGATCAGTGGGACAATCCTCGCTATCGGCTGATCTTCTTTGGCGTGGAGGCGATCGTGGCGGCTTTTGCCTGGCTCGCCTGGCGCGAGAAGCCGGATTTATGGTTGCCACGGATTGTGGCGGCCGAAGTATGGTGCGTGCTGGTCTTGGGACAGTGGTACGTGGCGCGTTATTATCTGTTGGGTATACACCTGCCAATCCTGGTGGTGCTGAGCCTGTGCCTCTGCGGTGTGCTGCTGATTGTGGCCGCTGGCTGGCTGTGGGACGCACGGTTACGCCGCAGGGGCACCGCGCCGTAGGACCGGATCTGCCCGTTTACGAGATACAATCGATTGCCGCCCACGGATGGCCGATGTCGCCATCGAAGCGGATTCCGCAAGTCGACGAAGGAGTTCCTCGTGCAGACAGCTCTGATTACGGGCATAACCGGTCAGGATGGGTCGTACCTGGCCGAATTACTGCTCTCTAAAGGATACCGGGTTGTGGGAATGGCCCGGCGTGCGAGCACGGTCACGTACGAACGAATCCAGCATTTGCTGGACGATATCGTGGTCATACAAGGGGACCTTACGGATCAGGGTTCGCTGCTCGCCATGTTCGAAAAGTACGAGCCAAGCGAGGTTTACAACCTGGCGGCCCAGTCCTTTGTGCCGACGTCCTGGAATCAACCCGCCCTCACCGGCGATGTCACGGCTCTGGGTGTCACGCGAATGCTGGAGGCGATACGCTTTGTCAATTTGAAGGCCAGGTTCTATCAGGCCTCGTCCAGTGAGATGTTCGGCAAGGTCCTGGAGGTGCCGCAGAAGGAGTCGACGCCGTTCTATCCCCGGAGCCCGTATGGGGTGGCAAAAGTGTACGGCCACTGGATCACGGTAAATTACCGCGAGTCGTTTGGCGTGTATGCGGTGTCGGGAATCCTCTTCAACCACGAAAGTCCCCGTCGCGGATTGGATTTTGTGACGCGGAAGATCTCCAACAGTGTGGCTCGCATCAAGCGGGGCCTGGCCAAGGAGGTACGGTTGGGTAACCTCGAGGCAAGACGGGACTGGGGCTTTGCGGGCGACTATGTGCAGGCCATGTGGATGATGCTTCAGCAGGAGCAGGCCGACGATTACGTGGTCGGAAGCGGGGAAACGCACACGGTTCGGGAATTTTGCGAAATTGCTTTCTCGCACGCCGGACTGGATTACCGGGATTTTGTGGTGCAGGACCAGGCTTTCTACCGGCCTGCCGAAGTGGACCTCCTGGTGGCGGATCCCAGGAAGGCGGCTGCCAGCCTGGCGTGGGAGCCGACCGTGGGTTTCGAAAGCCTCGTGAAGATGATGGTCGACGCTGACCTGGAACGGGTTAAAGCCCCGTGAGAAGCACCTTGCGCTCGTGCTGAGTGTGGCCCGCTCGGAGGGATCCACTGCCCGCCCTGATCAAAATGTCGATGCGATCGCGTCGCTTTTCAATTGGCCCATTTCAAGGGGAAACTTGGACCGTGGTTCCAGCGGTTGTCCTGGGCGCGGCTCTAGCGCTATTCGTGAACGGCTACTGGCTGGTCGATTTTCTGCCAGTCCAGAGCCGAGGGCTGCTGGCGCTTACGGCAGCGGTTGGAGTCGCAGGAGGCTTGGGCTACGTCTTCTTGCTGACCTGGATCCGCTGGCAGTGGCGTGAATTAAGCATCATGCAGCGGGGGGGACTGGCAACGATCAGCCTGCTTGCGGCGGGCTTCCTCTTTTTTGGGGGGACATCGCAATGGCGCGCAAATGAACGCTATATCGGATATCTCTTGCCACATCACCAACTGGGGCTACGCGTGGTGGGGGCGAAGCCGACCAACCTCCCGGCTCTGACTTGGTTCAATACATCCGTGGGCGACGTATCTTTTGCTGTGTTGGAAACCCAGGGCTGGCACCGCAACGGCGAGCAACTGGTACTAGACGGAACGTCGGACAATGCTCTGGACTGGACAGGAATAACGGGCGCGCGAATCCAGATGGTTTTCCAGGCGACCAGTCCGGGTAGCAGAATTGTTGCAACGTGGGACGGACAGGAAGAGTCTTTGAGCCTCCCCAAAGGCAAAACCACATACGAGCGGCTGTTTCACGTTCCGTACTACGCTTCGCAAGGCTTCATCGTCGAGCTTGGATTGCTGAACTTCATTGTGCTTTCCTTTGGACTCATGCTGTTCTTGAGGCGGAGGCGGGCTCAGTGGCGCCCCGCAATGGAACATTCGGCTCCAAACGGCCAGAAGCAGCCGATCCGCAAAGACCTGGCAGCGGTTCTGGCCTTGATGGTGCTTGCGGTGTTGCTGCGGGGATTCAATCTGGGAACCGCATTTCCTGCAGTGGACGAGTACTATCACCTCATTGCTGCGCAGCAGTTGGTGCAAGGAACCGCACTGGCCGCCGTGTATCCACGCGGTCTTTGGTTGGTGACACTGCCCGTGTCCCTAGCGCTGCGGGTGTTCGGCCATCAAATCTGGGCCGCTCGCATGGTGGGCGTGCTTTTCAATGTCCTCGCGATCATTCCCCTCTATCTGCTGGTCAGGAAGATCAACCGTCCCATCGCGCTTCTGGCGGGCACGCTGTACGCCATTAGTCCCTGGATAATCACCTTTGCAAGAGTGGCGCGAGAGTACGCCGTCTATCCGTTCTACTTCTATTGGATCGTGTATGGCATGATCGTGCTGGTGGAAGCCATTCCGGCGGGCTTTGTCTTCACGCGTGATTGGAAGCGACTCTTGAGGTCCCGGACCATTGTGCTTGCGGCGGTATTGTCCTTTCCTCCATTCTTTGGCCTGAAGGTGGACTGGCTCTCGACATTCAGGACGATTCTGATTGCCTACGTGGTATTCGGAATTGCCGTCCTGACTAGAATTCGATTGGGCCGATCGCCGAAACTGGCCCATTCTCGGCGTCCTCGGAACAGGGGTCGCGTTCGGTGCACGAACGTGGTACTTGGAGCAGAGCAGCAAATTGCTCACGGTTCCCCGTCTCAACCCAGTGCCGCTTGAGTATTTCCTGCCAAACCCCCAGCAACAATGGTACTTTGACCGCGGAGTTGTCATCATCGCCGCCGCACTCATCATTGGAGGGGTGTATGCCTATGCATTGCGGCGACGATCGTTTGTTGCGGGATTCATGTATCTGCTCTTTGGCGCGTATCTGCTCGTGTTTGCATTTCTCGCGAAGACATTTTTTCACACCCGGCACCTGCTGACCACGCAACTCTGGTACGTGGTTGTGGTCGCCATCGGGCTTTATGGCTTGTGGATCCTCCTGCTGGCCGTAGTACCATTGATCCGTGGGAACACGAGGGTGGTTCTCGCGCTGGTCCTCGGTTTGGCGATAACGAACACTTCACAGATCGTGCTGCCAAGTGTCTCCACAAATCCAGACATGCCCATCTCCGAGGACTACCTTCACGATATGTCCAAACTTCAGGGTTTCATGCTTGGGCATGTTCAGCAGAATGATGTGCTGGTTTCGACCGTGTACGGCCTGTACTCGACGTGGGAGCAAGCCCCGCGGTTTAGGGCCCAATATCGCATCACGTCGGCCACGCCGAGGAAGGACATACTTCAGATCGTCGATGACAACCCGTCGGGTTGGATTGTTGTCGACCAAATCCGCCTTGACCTATCGGCAGCTCTCACCCCGAGATCTCACCGGCGTTGATCAAATCGAGTATATTGGTATGTTTGGCGACGAATACGTTTGGCATTGGCAGCGCACGTCTGGTTGGACGCTCCCGGGCGTGAGATTGCAGTGAATTCCATGGAACTATCGATCGTGATTCCGGTCTACAACGAAGAAGCCACGCTGCGCCCTCTATTCGACGCGATAAGCCGGGCTCTGAAACCAGAGACAGAATCGTGGGAAGTCATCTTTGTGGATGACGGCAGCACCGACACCAGCCTCCAAGTGCTCAGAGACCTGGCGTCGAAAGAGCCAGAGCACGTCCGGGTAATCGTATATCGTCGCAACTTCGGCCAAACGGCAGCCATTGCCGGCGGCCTCGACAACTCGCGCGGAGAGATCATCATCCTGCTGGATGCTGACTTCCAAAATGATCCGGCAGACATACCTCTGTTGCTGGCAAGGCTGAACCAGGGCTACGACGTAGTCAGCGGATGGCGCAGGTCAAGAAAAGACAACGCGCTGACCCGCACCCTGCCATCCGTGCTGGCGAATGCGCTCATCTCTGCGGTTACGGGCGTTCACCTGCATGACTATGGGTGCACGCTGAAGGCTTACCGCCGCAGTGCCCTGGAGGGTTTTCGTCTGTACGGCGAGATGCACAGGTTTATCCCGGTATTCGCCAGCTCCATCGGCGCCCGGATCACAGAAGTAGTGGTGCAGCACCACCCCCGGGCGTACGGGAAGACGAAGTACGGCCTGGACCGGACGGTGAAGGTCGTCTTGGACCTAATGACTGCGAAATTCCTGCTTAGCTACTCCAACAAGCCAATGCGTCTTTTCGGCGGCGTCGGCCTGGGGTTGATCGCGGGCGGCTCGGGTATGCTCCTATACCTTTTCGGTCGGCGTTTTTTCGAAGGCGTGCCCGTTCTGGGCTCCCCGCTCTTCCAGCTGGCGATAATGGTCCTGATTCTCGGAGCGCAATCGATCCTCATGGGGTTGATGGCCGAATTGCTTGCGCGCACCTATCATGAGTTCGCAGAGGAAACTGACCTACACGATCCGGGAAACCATTCCACCCAGGCTCACAGATGCTCAAGCGGCTCGCCGATAACCGCCGGCTGCTCCTTCGGCTTCTGGGAACCATCGTCGCAATCGCCCTGATCTTTGTGCTGCTGCGCGATGAAGGCTGGCACGAGGTGGTGGATGCCCTGCGCCAGATCTCGTGGGAGACGATCGCATGGGCGCTTGGCCTGGTGCTGATATCCAGGCTGTTTGTGGCCACGCGTTGGTACGTACTGCTGAGGGCCGGTGACGTCAAGATCTCCGTCGCGGACGCCGCTGCGCTGACATTCACGGGCCTCTTCTCGAACAATTTCCTGCCCACAACAATCGGCGGAGACGTCGTCAGGCTTGCGGGCGCGATGCGGCTCGGCTACGACCGTGCCGTTTGCCTGGCATCGATTGCGGCGGATCGGCTTGTCGGCATGTTGGGGATGCTGTTTACCCTGCCACTGGGGCTGGTACCTGCCCTGCAAGGGGTTGGCCCGGGCGCCACGCAATCCCTGGCCGTGGGCGCGCTGATCACCCGATCGATTGGCTTTGCGAGGCGCACCCTGCAAACGTTCTCGATCTGGTTGGGGCGACCATACGCCCTGCTGGCTGCCCTTGGTTGCACATGGGGCCACATGTTGTGCACATTTCTGACGATGTACATACTCATCGAAGCACTGGGTTACCACGTCAACTTCTGGTTGATCGCTGGGTTGTGGAGCCTTGCGTACTTCGTGAGCCTGGTGCCGATCTCCATCAACGGATACGGGGTTCAGGAACTTTCGCTGACATTTCTGTTCTCCACGGTTGCCGGACTGACCACCGCCACGAGCCTTACGCTGGCGGTGTTGATCCGGGCTCTCTACGTGGGCGTAAGCCTGATCGGGGCGTTCTATATGCCTGGCGTCCTGGGCTCAGCCGATCGGCGAGGGTTCTCGGACCCACCCATGGACTAGCGCTCCGCCCTCTGCAATCTTCCTCTTGAATTGAATGAACGACGCAGTTAGTGACAGGACCTTCTTCAAGACCTTTCTCGCCGTCGGGGCGATCGTCAGCCTCTCGGCGCTCTACCAAACAGAGGTCCAAACCGAGGCTTTTCTGAAGATCAGGACGCGCTACAAGTGGGCGCTCCTGATGATCCTATTTGCGGTGAATGCGGCAATTGCCCTGGCAATAGTGCTCCGGAATAATCGAGAGGGAAGATTCTGGGAGCGGCTGGACTGGGCCAACCTTGATGGCGCGCCATACCGGATCGCAGGGATTATTCTGACGGTGGCGCCCCTACCGATCCTTTGGCTAGCAAGGGCACAATTCTTTGGCAGGGGCCTTGAAGCCGTCTTCCGATTGCTGTGGCTATTCTGGTGGTGTGCCCTCGTCCAGGCGGCGGGCCTCAGGCTGGTCGCTCGTGTGTCATGGCCGCGGGCGCTGGCTAGCGTGTTGGTATTCGATGGGGGTATGGCGGAGCTCTATACGTTGATGCTGCCTGTCTCGAACTATCCTTTTTCGATGGGGTGGTCAGAGGCCAGCCGCTTCTACTACGGATCGTTGGTGTTTTCAAAGACCATCTACGGCGCCCGTGTTCCGCTGTCGGTGTGGCACGGGAGCCGGTACTTGATGTTGGCGATTCCGTTTCTGATCAAGGGCCTGCCAATTTGGGCGGCGAGACTCTGGCAAGTTCTCCTGTGGTTGGGCGTCACCGCAACGTCCAGTTGGGCGCTGGTGCGTCGTTTGAGGATTTCAGACCGGATGCTGGCCGTAATTCTTGGAGCATGGTTCTTTCTATATTTGTTTCAAGGGGCTGTCTACTACCATTTGCAGGTGTGCGTCATCATCATCTTGTTGGGTGTGGCGGCGGATCATCCGTGGCGATCCCTTGCAGCGGTGCTGGTCGCATCTTTTTGGGCGGGCATGAGTTGCCTGAATTGGTACCCCGTGCCCGCGATGCTGGCGATTGCCTTGTATCTGCTTGAGGAGCCGCTGCCGAGCGGCGATCAGGTGTCGCGTTACCTGAGGAAGCCGGTCTTGTGGGGGATCTCGGGGATGGCCGCGGCCCTATTCGGGCAAGCCTTCTATATCGCCATTTCGGGCAACACGAACTTGCAGGCCTTCGGCTCCAGCCTGACCTCCGCGCTGCTGTGGTATCGGTGGCTTCCGAGCGCCACCAATCCGATCGGAATAATTCCGGGAGTGCTGCTGGTTTCCCTGCCGGGCTGGCTCCTTCTCCTGTGGATGTCGCGCCAGCCGTGGGGGCATCTGCACCCTGTGCGCTGGTATGGCCTGATGGCCTTGTTGGCGGTGCTGCTCGTTGGCGGACTGGTTGTGAGCACGAAGATCGGTGGCGGCGGGGACCTGCACAACATGGACGCCTACCTAGTGCTTCTGGGCATGACGGCGGCGTACATCCTGACAGCACGAGTTTTGCCAGAGGCAGATGAGGCCGGTCGTCCGGGCGCAGCACCATGGCCTGTGGCGGCGCTTCTGCTGCTTGTTCCGGTTGCGTTTGCCATCGTGGGCATCGGCTCGGCATTCTCGTACGACCGGGTCAAGGCCGACGCCGATTTGTCTGCCGTGGGACGTGAAATCCAAACCTACGGGCAGTCAGGTCCGATCCTTTTCATGTATGAGCGGCAATTGCTGACGTTTGGGCTGATCCCGAGCGTACCGTTGGTACCTGAGGATGAGGTGGTCTCTTTGATGGAAATGGCGATATCCGGGAACGAGCCCTATCTCGCGCAGTTCTACGATGACCTCGCCAAGCATCGCTTCGCGGCGATCGTTGCGCATCCCCAGAACCTTGGCGTGGAGACCGGTGACTTCATTGAGGAAAGCAATGCCTGGAACCGGCTCGTCGCCCAACCGATGCTGTGCCAATACAAACCCGTGCTGACACTGGCCTACTCACACGTGCAGGTCCTGATTCCCCGCGCAAGGCCGTGCGCAGAGTATCCTCCGGATGTCCATGCACCGTAGTGACGCCCATGCAAGGTGGAGTCGTCGATCCGCCCGGGTATCCTCCGGGCGCGGACAAGCGTCGCCGCGTAGGCGCGTCCATGGTTCGACATGCGAATACTATTCATAAATAGCGAATATCCTCCAGTCGGCGGCGGAGCTGGCAACGCCAGCGCCAACTTGGCGCGGCTGTTGGTGAAAGCCGGCAACGAGGTCACCGTCGTGACGGCCGCGCATGCCGACCTGCCGAGGGACGAGAGCCTGGACGGTGTGCGCATCTTGCGCGGCCCGGCCGGACGCCGAAGAATCGATCGATCCACGGCATGGGAGCAGGTCGTTTTCATTCTCGGGGCCTCTTACCGGTGTTTGGCACTGATGCACCAGTTCAGACCGGATGTTGTGCTAGCGTTCTTTGGACTCCCCTCCGGCGCGGTCGCGTGGTTGCTCAAGGCATTCCATGGCATTCCGTATGTGGTATCGCTGCGGGGCGGTGACGTGCCCGGGTTTCGTCCGTATGACTTCTGGCTGTATCACAGAATTGCCGTGCCGTTCCTGCGCGTCATTTGGAGGCGGGCTGCACTGCTTGTCGCAAACAGCGCGGGCCTGCGAGACCTGGCGCAGCGCTTTGATGCGAGCAGGGACATCGCTGTCATCCCCAACGGCGTTGATTTGACGCGCTATATCGTTCCCGATCGGGACTGGTCAACTGCGCGGATTCTTTCCGTGGGCCGCGTTGTCCACCAGAAAGGCCTCGACCTTGCTGTCAAGGCACTTGCAGGCCTCCAGGAGTTGGATTGGCACTGGCACGTGGCCGGTGATGGCCCACAACTCACAAGCCTCAGGCGCGCGGCTGAAGTCAGCCATATTCAGGGCCGCATCCAATTCCTTGGGTGGCAGTCGTCAGACACAGCTCGAGGCGGAATATGCCGCTTCGAGCCTGTTCCTGTTCCCGTCGCGTCACGAAGGGATGCCCAATGCCGTGCTCGAGGCCATGGCGACCGGCCTGCCGGTCATCGCCACCCGGATTGCAGGCAACGAAGAGCTCGTCGAGGACGGCCAGACAGGGATCCTGGTGCCCGGCCGAGGACGTGAAGGCGCTGCAGGAAGCGCTCCGCCAGCTCCTGGCAGACGGCGAGGAACGTGCCCGAATGGGCCAAGCCGCCCGTGACAGGGTCGAGCGACACTATGGATGGCAGCGGACCGCTGCCCAGTATCAAAGCGCGTTGGAGAAGGTGCTTTAGGTATGTGCGGCATCTGCGGGATCTCATATTCTGATGAGAGGGTCGGAGATCGCGAGTTGGTCCAGGCGATGAACGACTCCATAATTCATCGCGGGCCGGATAGCGAAGGCGTCCACTCCGCTCCAGGAGTCGGACTTGGCATACGGCGGCTTGCCATTATTGACGTACAGGGCGGCGATCAGCCCATTTCCAACGAGGACGATTCCGTCTGGATCGTGCTGAACGGCGAGATCTATAACTACCCTGAAATGCGCGTCGAGCTTGAAAAACGAGGGCATGCTTTCAAGACAAAATCCGACACCGAGTGCATCCTGCACTACTATGAGGACGAGGGCGACGCCTGCGTGCAGCGCCTGCGCGGCATGTTCGCGTTTGCACTTTGGGATTCACGAAAGCGTCGCCTGCTGATTGCGCGCGATCGACTGGGACAGAAACCTGTGCACTATGCCGTTCGGGATGGCGTCCTGTATTTCTGTTCCGAGCTGGATGGGCTTCTCAAGGTGCTTCCCAAGCGGCCCGCGGTGAACTTGGGTGCCCTCGATCTCTATCTGAGCCTGCAGTACGTGCCGGAACCCCTGACGGCCTACAACGACATCCACAAGCTGGAGGCCGCCCACACGCTGGTCTGGGAGAACGGCAGGGCCACCACTGCCCGGTACTGGGACTTCTCCTATCAGCCCAAACTCAAAGGGGGCGAAGGCGATTTGGCCGAGGAACTCAGACGGCGTTTGCGTGAGGCCGTGAAGATCCGCTTGATGAGCGAGGTGCCGCTGGGGGCGCACCTAAGTGGAGGCCTTGATTCGAGCATCGTGGTAGCCCTTATGGCCCAGCTCAGCGGGGCTCCCGTGAAAACATTCTCGGTCGGATTTGAGGAACAAGACTTCTCCGAGTTGGCCTACGCGCGAGCAGTCGCCGACAAGTACGGAACCGATCACCGTGAGTACGTGCTCAAGTACGACGACTTGCCCTCCACGCTGCAGAGAATTGCCAGTCACTTCGGTGAGCCGTTTGGCGACGCGTCAGCGATTCCGCTTTATCACCTCTCCCGGATTACGCGCGAGACGGTGACCGTGGCGTTGAATGGAGACGGGGGCGATGAGGACTTCGCGGGCTACCAGCGGTACTGGCTCGATCCATTGGCGGACCTCTACTTGAAGGGACCACGCTGGTTTACGCGGGGGTGGCTACCTGCCGCTGCGCGGCAGCTACGCGACGACTCAGATCGACCCAGCGGGAAGAGCATTCGAAACGGACTGAAGCGCTTGGGACAGTTGGGCCAAGTGGATCGACGAGCCAGCATTCTAAGGTGGGGATCGTACTTCTCGCCCCTACAGAAGCGCGATCTGTGGCGCGGGGAATTCTTGTCGGGCGCCAACGGGTCGTCGGCTGAGTCCTTTCTTGTCGACGCCTATGAACACGGCGAAGGTTCGGCCCTGGACCGCACCCTATATGCCGACATCCACACGTACTTGCCGGGCGACCTGCTCGTAAAGGCCGATCGCATGACGATGGCTGCCTCTCTTGAGGGGCGCTCCCCGTTCCTGGACCATGAAGTGGTTGAGTGGGCGGCGCGTGTGCCGGATTCCATGAAGATCCGCGGAAGTCGAGGCAAGCACCTCTTGAGGCTGGCCTTTGCTGATGATTTACCAAAGGTCGTCAAACGACACGGCAAGCAAGGATTCGGCATCCCGTTGGCGGCTTGGTTTCGGGGACCCCTTGCCAATTGGTCACGGGAACTGATTCTGGGAATGGGCTCGCCGTTGCGTCAGTGGTTCAATGAGGACGCGCTGAAGTCGTATTTTGTTGAGCATCAGGCGGGGCGGGCCGACCACGGCAAACGTTTGTACGCGCTTAGCATGCTGGCCGTCTGGGCTCAATCCGCTGAGGCAGCATGATCTGTCTGGCTTGGCGCGGGTATGGCTGCGGCTGCGATCTCAATCGGGCGGTGAACTCTGGGTAACGCCACGGGACCCGTTCGGCGCAGGCCCGGATGGGCGATGCTGGCTTTGCTCGTTGTGATCGCCGCCCGCTTGGGGTTTGCTGCGCTCGCTTTCGCCCGGCCCGAACTTGCCCTGCAAAACGACACGGATCGCTACGTGCCGATCGCCAGAAACATCTTGTCCGGGCATGCTTATGCGTGGAATACAAGCCGGCCCGGCGAACTGCTCAATACCGTTGGCTACCCACTCTTTCTAGCCGGGGTCTACCTGATCGCAGGCAGCGCACCAGGAGATGTGGCCGCCGCTCAGCTGCTTTTGTCAGGCGCATTGGTGGTGGCGCTGTTTCTTGGACTGCGGGCCTCCGTCGGCGATGCCCCGGCACTCTTTGCGGCAATGATTCTCGCAGTAGATCCGCTCACAATCCTCTGGTCCTTGACCATACTCACCGAAACGCTGTTCGCGGTTTGTCTAGGGCTCGCAGCCGTGCTGCTGGTGCGTTGGTCGACAACGACAAAGTGGTGGACCCTCGCTTTGTCCGGTTTCTGCCTGGGCATGGCCTGCCTCGTGAAGCCGTACGCGCTGCTGCTGGTGCTGGTCTGGGCCGCCGCCATCCTGCTCCGCCCTTCGCCTGGAGGGGCGGGCCACCTCAAGCAGCTGCGTGCCGGGATGCTAGGCGCGGCAATGTTGCTGATTCCGGTCCTCGCGCTTACCGTGCCGTGGGTTCTGAGAAATGCAATCCTGTGGAATTGCCCAACGCTCTCGTCGGTGGACAGGGTCACGATGCGTGACTACGTTGCTGCGAAAGTGATCGGGGAGTATGAGAACATTCCGCTGGAAGATGCTCAGGCTCAGCTGCAGCAGACTTACCCGGGCGTGTGCCCGGGCGGCAGCGCGGAGTATGTTGAAATCATCGTTTCCCACCCGGAAATCTACGCGCGGCTGCATGTCGCCGGCACAATCCCCGTGGTGCTGGGTACGAGTTCTGACAGGTGGCTTGAATTCTTTGGAAGTAGCTACGCGCTCCCTGACTTGTGGCGACCGTTCATGGACGGGGGCGTGGCCGCAGTCGCATCCGTACTTGGGCAGCAGTTGATCCAATTTCCAGGGGCGATGTTTGTGATGGCCGGGCTGGTGCTCTGGCAATTGCTGATGTATGTCGCTGCGCTCGCGGGCCTCCTTGCGTATAGGCGAGCGGACACGATGGCCATCCGGTGGAATATCATCGTGATCGGCTTGAGCATTCTTGTACTGGTTCTCACGCCCGGTCAGGGCGGACATGAACGATTTCGCGTTCCCGTGCAACCCTTGCTGGCGATCCTCGCCGCATACGGAGTCGCCTGGGGCGCTGTAGGGTCGTCCAAGCTGCGGAGGGCGCTGTTATCAGGCTCCAGGGCCTCCGAGTCTTAGAAGGCTCAGGCCCGGGTTCCGCCAGACCAAGATATATAATGGCGACGGCTCGAGTAATCCCTGCGGAGGCCCGCGAGGTGGGTCTGCCCCCCAAGGGGCAGACGTTCGGGCCAGACGCTTGGCGACCACGGCTCTGCGCCTTCGTCTTCGCACAACGTCACTGATGCCGGGGAATGCCCAAATGGAAATCGAACAGGTCACACAGAAAGATGAGATCCTGGCCGTCATAGTCCGGAAAGACTACACTGGCGGGGGCGTGCATTTCTTCACGCCGGCGGATTTCTCGCAGCAACTGGGATACATGCAACATCCTGCCGGAATGGGAATCCAACCGCATGTTCACAGGCCGGTTCAGCGTGAGGTCAAGTACACACAAGAGGTGCTCTTCATCCGGAAGGGAAGGATCAGGGTGGACTTTTACAGCCGCGCCCACGAATACCTCGAAAGCAAGATCCTAGGAGCAGGGGACGTCATTCTGCTGGCTGGATCCGGTCATGGATTCAAGGTGCTGGAGGACGTGGAAATGTTCGAGGTCAAGCAAGGGCCATACGCCGAAGACGAAGATAAGGTGCGTTTTGAGGGCGTCGCTGATGGAGAGGTGATCCTTAAGGGCTCTACTGAGTAGGCATGGACGAATTCATACCGGTCAACCAGCCTGTCCTGGACGGGAATGAGAAGGCATACCTGATGCGATGCATCGAAAGCGGATGGATCTCATCGGAAGGTCCCGCGGTCGAGGAATTCGAGCAGAAGATGGCCGCCCGGGTCGGGCGCAAACACGGCATCGCGGTAAGCAACGGCTCCACGGCGTTGGAGCTTGCGGTCCGGGTCCTGCGACTTCCCGAAGGCAGCGAAGTCATCATGCCGGCGTTTACGATCATTTCGTGTGCGGCCGCGATTGTGCGTGCAGGCCTGGTGCCCGTTCTAGTGGACGCCGAACCAGGGACATGGAACATGGATGTCAGCAAAATTGCCGAGCGGCTGACGCCCAAGACCAAAGCGATCATGGTGGTCCACATCTACGGACTCCCAACGGACATGCAACCCATTCTGGAACTGGCAGATCAGCGCGGCCTTCGCGTGGTAGAGGACGCCGCAGAAATGCATGGACAGACTTACCGGGGCCAAGCATGTGGCAGTTTTGGCGACGCCAGTATCTTCAGCTTCTACCCGAACAAGCACATCACAACCGGCGAGGGCGGAATGGTGCTTACCGATGATGCGGACCTGGCCGCGGCTTGCCGTTCACTTCGGAACCTGAGCCACAGCCCGAAACGGCGATTCCTGCACGATGAGCTGGGCTTCAACTACCGCCTCACGAACCTGCAAGCGGCGGTCGGCCTGGCGCAGTTGGAGCGTCTGGACGAGTCCGTGAAGAAGAAACGGCGCAACGGTGCGTTCTACAATTCTCATTTCTCGAAATTGGGCGAGCTCGAGCTGCCGCCGGTGAACACCGACTACGCTGAGAACATATATTGGATTTACGGCATGGTGCTCGCCGACGAACTCGCATTTGATGCCGATGAGATGCAGTCGCGACTGAACACGATGGGCGTTGGCACGCGGCCCTTCTTCTGGGGGATGCATGAGCAGCCGGTCTTTCGGCGGATGGGGCTATTCGCCGACCAACATTACGCCGTGACCGAGCGGATCGCACGAAGGGGATTCTATGTGCCTAGTGGGCTCGGAATCACGGAAGCGCAGCAAGCTCGAGTCGCTGAGGCGGTCACGCGGGCGCTCAGAACATAGTCCGTGGACACCTCGGAGCACATCCGGATTGAGCCGCTGCGAACCGAGCACGTCGACGCGGTCGTCTCCATCCATCGGGCGGAACTGGGCTACACGCTGAATAGCCGGCTGGGCGCTGAACACCTGGGTTTTCTCTATGAGACAATGCGCAGCGACCCAGATTGTTACGTGGGGACTGCGACGGCCTCCGGGAAGCCCGTCGGGGTAATAAGTGGGACCCTGGATGCCAGGCGTTTGAAATCCCGGCTGTTGCGCTCAATGGCGGTCAGACAGATCTTCGAAATCGCCGTTGCCCTGCTGTTCCACCCGTCGATGACGGCCCAGTGGATCACGGAGAGCATCATTGGAGCACCGTTGCGGTATCGCGGCGCGTCCGTTTCGGCGGTGCTGACCACACTTGCAGTAGAGGCCAAGTTCCAAGGTCGTGGGTTTGGCAGGAACCTGGTAAATGCCTTGGAGATCTTCTTTGCAACACGCGATGTTCATGCGTATCGGTTGGAAACGTTGGTTGGGAACGACTCGGCTCGGAGGTTCTACGGATCGTTGGGATTTGACGAGCTCGGCAAGAGAGCCGGCAGTTTTGTCCTTGTCAAGGGAATCGGCAAATGAAGGCGGGGAACAGCCTCAGCGTTTCTGTAATTATGCCGACCTATGATGAGGCCGGAAACATCCAGGACTTGATCCGAGAGACCGCGCGGGCAATCGAAGATGCGGGGGTTCAAACCTACGAGATCATCGTTGTCGACGACGATTCGCCGGATGGGACATCGGAACTGGCGTCCGCCGTGGAGGGTGTCGACCAAGCCAAGATACGGGTGATTCGCCGCATGCATAACCACGGCTTGGCCGCGCTCCTTGCGCGAAGGTATCCGGGCGGCCCGCGAGGAGGTCGTCGTATGGATGGACTGCGATTTCTCACATCCGCCGGACAAGATCCCGCAGATGCTTTACATGATCAATCAGGGGTTCGACGTTGTCGTGAATTCAAGGTACGTGGTGGGCGGAGGAGAGGACCGCGGCGGCAAAGGGGGGGCAACTCAATTGGTGCTGAGCAGGCTCCTGAACTGGGGGACGCGGTTCATGCTCAAGCCCTCCTTCTCCGACTACACCAGCGGGTTCGTTGCTGTCAGACGGCCAATCCTGGATGAATTTGAGCTACGCGGTGACTACGGTGAATATTTCATCGATTTCATCTACCGAGTGATCCGATCGCGCCGGGTTAAGCTCTGTGAAATGCCCTTTGTGGCTCCGCCGCGCCGAAGCGGCGTATCGAAGACAGGCACGTCCCTGCCCGAATACTTGAGACGGGGCATCAAGTACCTGTGGACGGTGCTCCGGGTGAGGCTTGAGGCGGCTGACCGCGGTGCCACTGCCGAGACCCATTGAGGGCCGCGGCGTGCTTCCGGGGCCAGGTTCTCTGACATATCCCACACCGTCCGGTTTTCAGATCGCTTGACACCCTGACAGAACTGTGCGAGAATTCAGAAACTGAATGCTCGCCTATGTCTGACATCAAACCTCACGAATACACGCTGCTGAACGAAATCGCACAGGATCCGCTAGTAACGCAGGCGGGCCTGTCGGCTGACCTGGGTATCGCGGTCGGCAGCGTCAATTGGTACATCAAGCGCCTGATTCAGCGCGGCTGGATCAAGGTCTCGCATCTTGATCGCACTCGACTGAAGTACGACCTCACCAGCAAAGGAATGCAGGTGTTCACGCAAAGGGCGCTCCTGTACGCCCGCGACTCTCTGAAGGTCTATAAAGATCTGCGCATCAAGGCCCGTGAGATCGTGGACGATCTCAAAAAGCGGGGGATCGGCGAAGTCTACATGGTCCCGGATGATGAGATGATGGACATCCTGCGGCTGACCTGCATCGAGAGCGGCATCGGGCTCAGCGATACCCCTTGCGGAGTGACATTGAAGTCGTCAGGCAAGGATTTCGTGGCGATCGATGAGGCTCCTTCGAAGCAAAGAGGGTCGCGAGAGGCGTAATATGGCCGTGAGCCCGGATGCAAAGAAGACGGCGCGCCTGATCATTGAGCCGTCCCGCGGCTGGGAGGGCCTGGAACTGCGCGATTTGTGGCGCTACCGCGAGCTCCTGTACTTCCTGACATGGCGTGACGTGAAGGTCCGCTACAAACAAACGTTACTCGGCGCAGCGTGGGCCGTCCTGCAGCCAGTCCTAACCATGCTGGTCTTCAGCATCATATTCGGGCAATTGGCCAAGCTGCCTTCGGATGGCATACCGTATCCGATCTTCACGTACACGGCGCTGCTGCCGTGGCAGCTTTTTGCCTTCGCGTTACTAAATTCAAGCAACAGCCTGGTGGGCAGTCAGAATCTTGTAAGCAAAGTGTACTTTCCGCGCCTGGTGATACCCATAGCATCGGTACTGCCTGGGCTGGTTGACTTTGCGATCTCATTCGTTGTGCTGATCGGCATGATGGTCTTCTACCAGGTGCCCTTGACCCCGCGAATCCTAGCATTGCCTTTGCTTCTGCTGCTTGCGCTCGCCAGCGCCCTCGCGGTAGGGATTTGGCTCTCGGCGCTGAACGTGCAATACCGGGATGTGCGGTACGTTGTTCCGTTTCTGACGCTGTTCTGGCAGTACGCGACACCTGTGGCCTACGCGAGTTCACTCATCCCTGCGAAGTGGCGACTGCTATACGGCCTCAACCCGATGACCGGAGTGGTGGAGGGATTTCGCTGGGCACTGCTGGGACATGGCCAAGTTGGTGTGCTCGTCTGGGTCTCCGTTTTTATCGTGCTGGCGATGCTGTGGGGTGGCGCGGCGTATTTCCGGCGGATGGAAGCCTCGTTTGCGGACGTGATCTGAGATGAACGACGTTGTGATTCGTGTGGAGCACTTGGGGAAGCGTTACCGCATCGGAGGCCAGCAGACGAGCTACCGGACCCTGCGCGAGAGCCTGATGGGTGCCCTAGATGCCCCGCGGCGTTGGCTGGGTCGAGGCAAGCAAGAGCAACCCACCATCTGGGCGCTAGACGACGTCTCTTTCGAGATCCGACAGGGCGAGGCCGTGGGCATTATCGGGCGGAACGGTGCCGGGAAAAGCACGCTCCTTAAGATCCTGGCGAGGATTACCAGGCCCACACGCGGCCGAGCAGAGTTGCTTGGAAGGGTGGGCGCCTTGCTGGAGGTGGGAACGGGATTCCATGGGGAACTCACGGGACGTGAAAACGTGTTTCTTAACGGTGCCATCCTCGGAATGCCGCGCGGGGAGATCACACGCAAGTTCGACGAGATAGTGGATTTCGCCGGCGTGGAACAATTCCTGGACACGCCTGTCAAATACTATTCAAGCGGAATGTACGTGCGTCTGGCGTTCGCGGTGGCGGCCCATCTCGAGCCGGAGATTCTTGTCGTGGATGAGGTCCTGGCCGTGGGCGATGCGGAATTCCAGAAGAAGTGCCTCAACAAAATGGGCACCGCCTCGGGTGAAGGCCGGACGGTGCTGTTCGTGAGCCACAACATGAGCGCGGTGCAGGATCTATGCAAAAGGGCATTCTGGCTGGACCGCGGGCGCGTTGTCTTCACGGGGGATGCCCGAACGACGGTTGCCTCCTATCTGAGCAAACACGCACACGAGATCAAGGAACACCGATGGGATGATCTCGCGACCGCGCCCGGCAATGCGACCGTTCGCGTACAGTACGCGTCTGCAGAAGCGGAGGCAGGGTATGACCCCCACTACTGGACCGTTGAGACACCGCTGAAATTGACATTCCGTTTCTTCAATTATCGCCCCGATCTGCCACTGTACCTGAATTTCCAAGTCTACAACCAGGATGGCGTCTGCATCTTCAATACGGCGTCACCGCGCCAAGAATATCCAAGAGGCATGGTCGAGGGGACCTGCGGCATCCCGGGCGACTTCCTGAACAACTCCACGTACACGGTCACGTTTCAGGTGCACTACCGCGGCACTTTCGGGGTCATCGTTGAAGACGCGCTGGTCTTTGAAATCAACGATGTTGGACGGGAGGGCCAAACGTATCACGACTACGGCAAGTGGAGCGGGGCGACACGCCCAAAGCTGGACTGGAAGGTTCGGGGCATATGAACGTTCCCTACCCGATGACCCACGAAGAGCGTCCAGCGCAAGACGCCTGCAGGACCGCCGGAAATGTCCATAGCCGGCGGGCAGTCCAAGCATACGCACCAAGAGCAGTGCCTAGTCGGCAGGATCCGCGCGACGTCATATGCCCAAGCTTTCTGTGATCATTCCCTGCTACAACTGTGAGGCAACGCTGGAGGAGGCCGTCGCCTCGGTCTTCCAGCAAGAGCCGGCGATGCCGTTTGACGTGATTATGGTCGATGACGGATCGGATGATTCCACGTACGCGGTGATGGAACGGCTTGCAGGACGCTATCCCCGTATCACGCTCGTCAGACATGCCTCCAATCAGGGCGGAGGAGCAACGCGCAACACGGGGGCGGCGCGCAGCACCGGCGATTTGATGTTTTTTCTTGATAGCGACGACATCCTGGGACAGGATTTCCTGCGCAACATGACGCGATTCTGGCTCAAAAAGAGGTGCGACGGACTGGGCATGAGCACATCCGTTAAATTCCGCAGGAGAGATGTTCACGACGTCGCCTACGTAACCGAATTCGAGGGACCCGGACAGAAGGTGCGTTTTGAGTCATTCCTCGAGGGGCCCCGGTGCTCGCTGAGCGTGGTATTCATGATCACGCGGAGCGCCTTCGAAGCCGTGGGAGGATACCCCACGGAACACGGATTCGATACGCAGGGCATGGCCTTCCGATTCCTGTGCAGCGGTCTGACCGCCTACACGTGTCCGGATGCCAAGTACTTTCACCGTGTCGAATTCCACGAGAGCTACTACTTGAGGGAGTACGCCCGTGGCATGCTCAACTGGAACTGGTTTTGCGTTCTAGAGGAGCATCTGTATATCTTCAGGGAGGAAGTGAAGGCTGCACTCCTTGCGCACGATCTGTTTGCACGGCCGGGTATGCCAGAGCCGGGCCCGATCTCAAGCCTGGTGCAGGGCGGGGGCGATATCTATGCACCGAATTATCGGGCGCTGGTGCGACTCGGTCGTGATGGGACTGCGCGTCGTTTCGCGCGCTCGTCCGACAAGTTCATGCAATACTGGCTGGGTACGTACCACTACTCAAGGGCCTCGTACGACAAAGCCATCCATCACTTTCGCAATGCGCTGCGCTCCGGATTCAACTACAGGATCATCTACTACCGAATGTTGCTTTCCAGCCTGCGTCTCTCGGGCCGAACCACCGCCGGCCCGGACGCCCTGCGGGAGCTGCTCCTGTATGCCCAACCCTATCCAGAGAACAAGCGGCCTCTTCACCAACGAATTGTCTTGTTCGGGTTGCGTAATAAGCTGACACGTGGCCCAGTACGGATATTGAACTCCCAGTGGGTTCGGCTGCGAGACAGGTTGCAGAGGGCCAGACGGTGAGCGCCGAGGCGCGCGCGGTGACTGTTCATCTCGCAGGCGGGTTGGGGAATCAGCTGTTTCAATACGCATTCGGACGCAGATTCTCATTGGCGAATCAGGCAAGCCTGTATTTGGATGCATCTGACTACAAGTCCGGGACAGTACCGGACTATACGAAAGGCGTGCGAATCTGCGAGTTGTCCAATTTTGCTATCGCAGGCAGCATCATTGAGGATGGCGCCGGTCGCCGCGGCCAAGATCGCCGGACACCCAAGACTTGGATGGGTCGGAAACTGGCAAAATGGTGGAACAAACTGATCATACTCGCAGGTCAGACGAAGCCGTACTACCTGCGCAAGGAAATTGTGGAACCAGAGGAGAACCATTTCCGATTCGATGCGCGGCTGTACCGTCGGAGGTTCGACGGTGCGGTGTCAGTGCGCGGATTCTGGCAGACCGAGAAGTACTTTACGGAGATTGATGACTTGCTTCGGAAAGAGCTCGTGGTGCGACGCGACATGACTGGCAAGAATTTGGAGACCGCCAAGGAAATAGACGGCGACAACTCTGTATGCGTGCATGTTCGGCACGGAGACAATGCCAACCCGATAGCGGAGCGACTTGGGGTGGTGCCCGGGGAGTACTATATGCGGGCTGTGCACGAATTGAAGCGCGAGTTGGCGAGCCCGCACTTTTTCGTCTTTTCTGATGACGTATCGTGGGCGAGGCAGGTGCTGCCGGGTGGGCTACGTATCACTTATGTGGACCACAATCGAGGCGCGCACAGCCATGAGGATCTCCGGCTGATGTCACTCGGCAAACACTACATCATCGCCAACAGCACGTTTGGCTGGTGGGGCGCCTGGCTTGGGAGGAAGCCAGGGCAGATCGTCTACGCGCCGCGACGCTACTATCAAAATGTGGACCGTCCAAATCCGGACCTGTATCCCGCCGCCTGGAGGCTAATCTAGAAGTGGCAGAGACTCCGGGGTTGGAGACGCCGATCCTCTTCCTGGTCTTCAATCGACCGGCGACCACCCGAGTGGCCTTCGAGAGCATACGCTCGATGCGACCCGCGACGCTGTACGTTGCTGCGGATGGACCGCGCCCCGAGGTGGAAGGGGAAGCAGACAAGTGCGCGGAGGCACGCCGGATCACGACCGCCGTTGACTGGCCGTGCCAGGTACACACGTTGTTCCGCGACCGGAATTTCGGAATTGGCAAAGGTGTGGCGGCGGCCATCACCTGGTTCTTCAAGAATGTGCCCGAGGGGATCGTGCTGGAAGACGATTGTGTGCCGAGCGCGTCCTTCTATCGATTCTGCGAGGAACTTCTCTCGTATCATCGAGACGATCAGGTTGTTATGCACATCTCCGGCAACAACTTCCAGTATGGCAGACGTCGTGGAGAGGCGTCGTACTACTACTCCCAGTACACGCACTGTTGGGGATGGGCAAGCTGGCGGCGGGCTTGGCAGCATTTCGACCTGAGCCTGCTTGCTGCCGCGAGTCGTCCCTACGTTTGGGATGGGGAATGGCTGCTGGCGGTTCGAAGTCAAAAAGGGGTAGCGGTGCTGCCGAACGTGAACCTGGTGCGGAACATCGGCTTTGGTCCCGATGCGACGCACACGACGACGCTCGAGCGCTACGCGCTTCTGCCGGCGGAGGAAATGGAGTTCCCGCTCAGGCACCCAAAGCAAATCATGGTAGACCGGCGAGCAGACGCGCTGACCTACTACGCCAACTTCCGCAGAATTCACGATCTCCGTCTCATGTGGCTGTACCAGATCCTGGACTGGATCGGCCTCGTGCCAACCAGGGCCCGCAAAGCGCTCGCCAAGGTGGGAGTCCATGTCTAAGAACTCAATAACATGGAACCGGTGATTGTTACGTCTTCCCCTGGTAGCGCTCAAGACTACGGAAACCATCGCGGATTTGCAACTCCGATTCTGCTGGTCGTGTTCAATAGACCGGAGACGACGAAAGCTGTTGTCGCGAGCCTTAGAGCCATCCACCCAGTGCAGCTTTTCGTCGCCGCGGACGGGCCCCGACCCCACGTGGAAGGCGAGGGCCACCGATGCACCGAGGCTCGGCGCGTGGCGACGTCGGTGGATTGGCCCTGCAAAGTTCAGACGAGGTTCCAGGAGCGGAACCTGGGGCTGGCACTGAACATGAGCGGGGCGGTCACATGGTTTCTGAACAACGTCGAGTACGGAATCATCCTGGAAGACGATTGCGTCCCTGTCCCGTCTTTCTACCGGTTTTGCGAGGAGCTTCTGCTTTACTATCGGGACGCGCCGGAGGTCATGCACATTTCGGGCAACAACTTCCAGTATGGCCGAATGCGGGGAAATGCCTCATACTATTTTTCAAAGTACGCGCACTGCTGGGGCTGGGCGACCTGGCGGCGGGCCTGGCAGCGTTTCGCGTTCGAAAAGGACTCGACGGGTTCGCCCCCGACAGTCTGGGCGCGACATTGGCAGTCCACTCTGGATCGTTGGGGTGGTGTCAGTATCTTGCCTAACCGGAACCTGGTGACCAACATCGGCTTTGGTGACGCGGCCACGCATACCAAGACGGTCGAGCGATACTCCTTCCTGTCAGCGGAAGATATCGAGTTCCCCCTTATTCATCCACGGAGCATGGTCGTCGACTCGTCGGCGGATCTTTTCACCTATTACTCGCATTTTCGAAATGTCGGTCATCTGCGGCTCATCTGGCTGTACAGATTGTGGGATGGGGCGTACGCGATTCTGAAGCAAGCGAAGCGACGGCTGCTGAGGCAAACCTACCGATGACCGCGACGCGTGAACCGATCACGTACGTCATACCTGCCTACAATTGCGCCTCCACGATCCGTGAGACCGTGGCATCCATATTGGAGGGCAACTTTCTCGAGAGAGACGAGATTATCCTGATTGACGATTGCTCCACGGACAATACGGCCCGAGTGCTGCAGGCGATGGAGAAGTCAAGTAAGGGTGTCCGGGTGCTGCGGCACAACTACAACCGGGGTACGGCTGCCGCCAGCCGCAACACCGGCATCGATCACGCGACGAACGACCTGCTCTTCTGTTTGGATTCGGACAATGTGCTGGAACCGGGATCGGTTACCGGCCTTTGTGAGCATTTGCGGTCCGCCAGGGCTGATGCGGCAGCCTTCGGCGAAATCCGGTACTTTCGAAAGAACACGCAGACGGTGACCCACAAGTGGATCTACAAGGACTCGATCACGTTGGCCGATGCCTTGGCCGGGGTAATCTGGCCAGGCCCGAGCGGTAACTACCTCTTTACACGCCAAAGTTGGATACGGGCGGGGAGATACTACGAGCCGTATCTCGAGAATCGCAGCCTTGATTCCTGGACGTTTGGGATCCGCCAGCTTGGCACGGGTGCGAGGATCGTCACTTTGTCCGGCACGTCGTATTTCCACCGCTACGGCCACAAGTCACATTATGTGCAGAATTGGCGTCGGGGAAGCCAATCGTTGGCCGCACTGATCGGCCTTATGCCGTTTCTCGATAAGCTGGCAGAAGAGGACATTGCTTACATGCTGGGCCCGGCGGGAAGGGAGAGCTGGTACGAGGAGTTGAGCCAACATCCGCTGAAACTTAAGTCCGGAGCACGCGGCGAAGATGGAAGGATCGAGTATCTGCCGCCGTACAAGCAGGAGCAAAGAAGGCAGCGTGCGGCCTCGCTTGTCGCAAAGGTCCGCGCGCGCCTCAAAGGCAGATGACAAAAGTGATTCTGGCCGTGGTATTCAGTCGGGATAGGGCTTTGCAGCTTGACGCCACGCTGAAATCATTCTTCCGACAGGCCGAGGATGCGGGAGCCGCTCAACTTGTGGTTCTCTATCGTGCGTCCTCTGAGCGGTTGCGGGCCCAGTACGCCCAGTTGGGGCGGGAACTTTCTGGGCGAGCGCGCTTCGTTGCTGAGACCGCGTTTCGCGGGCAGTTGATCGGCTTGCTGGACGCCACGTCGTTCGGGCGGACGGAGGTCGCGCCGACGCATGAGAGCTCCCCGCGGTTTCCCTGGAAACGACGCGCGGGCCCAGTCAACCACGTGCTCTTTCTTGTCGACGATGCACTCTTTGTGCGCCGTTTTCATCTCGCCACGGCCGTGGAGGCCCTGCAGTCAAACGCCGACACCGTCGGTTTCTCATTTCGCCTCGGTCGCAACACGACGGATTCTTACGTTTTGGGGCGGTCACAAGTGCTCCCTGAATTCGTGCAGCTGGCTGAGGGCATGCTGAAATATGCATGGCGCAACGGCGACGGAGATTTCGCCTATCCGTTGGAGCTCTCGAGCTCGTTGTATCGCGTGCCTGACATGCTGCGGCTTTTTCGCGGGCTGGAGTTCAGCAATCCAAACACCCTGGAGAGTCAAATGTCCATTCAGGCGCGCCGATTCGGGCGCCGATTCCCCTACTTGCTTTGTTGGGAGCAGTCCGTGGCCTTCAGCGCGCCCCTAAATCGCGTGCAAAGCGTCTTTGCCAACCGCGCTGGGCAGCAGGACGAATTCTCCGCGGAGAACATGTCTGCCCTGTTTGATCAGGGCCGGCGCATAGACGTGGCAAGCCTGGATGGATTTGTGCCGTCAGCATGCCATCAGGAAGTCGGGCTCCCTCTCGTCGAAGGCGGCGCCTGACTTGTCGAGCACCAACCGTCCCCTGCGTATTCTTTTTGTGGCCCAGGCCGTCAGCATCCATACTGCGCGCTGGATCAGCCAAATCGCTGACCAGGGATGGGACCTGCACCTTTTCGACATGCTGGGAAGTTTCCCGCATGCGGAGCTCGGCGGAGTGACCGAGTACTCGCTCCTGTTTCCGCGCAGGGTGCGTCGCCGCGGGCACACGCCATCGTACGGGCACCCATTTTTCATGCGATATGGCTGGGATCCGTTTCCACTGTCACTGGTCGGCTTCTTCACGCGCCGGGTTTTCCGGAACCGTGTTGATCGGCTTGCCAGACTCATACGGAAGCTACATCCGGATATCATCCATTCCTTTGAACTGCAAACGGAGAGCTACCATGTCCTCGACGTGGCCGATCGCCTGGGAGGCGACCTCGGTGCACCGTGGATCGTAAACACATGGGGCAGCGACATCTTCTACTTTCAGCGTTTCCCCGAGCACCTGGAGAAGATTCGCTCGTTGCTGGGAAAGTGCGATTACCTGATTCCCGACTGTGCGCGAGACGAGGCCCTGGCCCGCTCCTACGGCTTCAAAGGGACTGTGCCGCTGATACTGCCCGGTGCAGGGGGGTACCGAGTTCAACGACATGAGAAAGTCCGTGACCGCGGGCCTGCCCTCCAACAGGCGGATAATCATGGTGAAGGGATATCAGGGCTGGGCCGGACGGGCCATCGAGGCATTAGAGGCCCTACAGGCATGTCAAGAATTGTTGTCGGGTTATGAAATCATTGTGTATGCGGCATCGCCGGCGACCGTCCAGAGGGTCAAGGAGCTGCAGGCCTCAACGGGGCTTCGCATCCGCGTATTGCCCCGAAGCCCGCACGGCGAGGTTGTGAACCTGTTTGGTCGGAGTCGCCTGGCAATCGGCATCAATGACACGGACGGGGTGCCCAATGCGATGCTGGAGGCCATGACCATGGGCGCATTCCCGATCCAGTCTGACACGCAATCCACGACCGAGTGGATCCACAACGAGGAGAATGGCCTCCTTGTTGATCCAAGTCAACCCTCTGGCATATCCGCTGCCATACGCCGTGGGCTGCAGGATGACGCCCTGGTGGATCGCGCCGCTGAATTCAATCTGCAGCTTGTGTTGAAACGACTCGATCTAGGAGTTGTCAAGCCCAGAAGTCATACACATGTACCGAGATATCGGAGCGGGGCGCGTCGGCGACTTAACATGAAGATTGTGCTCGTGTCGCTCGCGCGCCGTGGGGGCATGCTGCATTTTCAGGTCGAGCTCGCCAACGGCTTGGCCCGGCTTGTTCCGACGGCCGTTGTCATGTCGGCGGCAGCGCCGGTGTCGTATGTGGCAAGCGCTGTCCACAAATCGGTCGTTCCCGCCGGCAAAGGCACCCTGGGCTCGATCGCAAGTGCCCTTAATCCAGCTCTCTGGTACGCCCTGTGGAAAGGGATTGCTGCCAGCCAGCCGGATCTCGTCCATATTACCGGGTCGCACGCCTGGAATCCATTGGTGGCTGCATTCAGCCGGCTTCAGGGCAAGCCGCTGCTGTACACCGTGCACGATCCAGAGGAGCACAGCGGGGCACCAGCGTCGATTCGACTTTCGAACCGGATCACAACGCGCATGGCAAATTCTCTCGTCGTACTGACAGAGCATGGGAGACAAGTACTTCTGTCACGAGGCGTTGCCGCCGGCAGGGTCCGCGCGATACCGCACGGCGTGTACTCTTTTTTCCGGACGTGGCGCGACAACAACATCCGGGCAAGAAAGATCATTCTGTACTTTGGCCGCTTTGAGCCGTACAAGGGCCTGGAAACGCTTGTGCAGGCGTTTGGCAAGATTCGCCATGATCTGCCCGGGTGGAGGCTGCTGCTCGCAGGAAACGGCCGGTTGCCGGCTGCGCTGGATGGCGCCAGATTGCCCGAGGTCGAAATTCTGAGTGGCTACGTTCCGGACGAGCAAGTAGCCGGACTTATGCAGAGGGCGGGGATGGTCGTGCTGCCGTACACCACGGCAAGTCAGTCTGGCGTGATCGCCACTGCCTACGCGTTTGGGCGTCCCGGTGATCGCGACATCGGTAGGCGGCTTGGTCGAAATGGTCGAGAATGGAAAGACCGGGCTGCTTGTGCCTCCCAACAGCGTCGATGCCCTGGCGCGGGCGATCAAGTCTCTTGCGAAGGATCCGAGCCCGTCGGCGGCGGATGGGCCGGCAGGGGTACCTGCTGGGGCGAAAAGAGTTGAGCTGGGACCGCGTCGCAAAATTGCACGTCGAGCTGTACTCCAGCGTGCTTGAGCAGCGGGGAAGCTGATGCTTGAAAGCAATTGGCGCGGATCCGTCTCGGTTGTCACAGGCGTTTACAATTCGGGCCGCTGGATTCGCCAAGCTCTCGACAGCGTACTCGCCCAAACGTATCCTGTGCGCGAAATAATCGTGGTCGACGATGGTTCCACAGATGACACGGCAGGAATCGCCGCATCCTACGGTGGGATAGTCAAGTACATGCGAGAAGAGCACCGCGGCAGGCCCCAGCGCAACCGGGGCGTTGCAGCCGCCAGCGGCGAATTTGTGGCCTTCATCGACGGGGACGATTACTGGGAACCGCAGAAGCTAGAGCGTCAACTCGCGCAGCTGATCCAACGCAGGCTCTCCTGGGCGATCTGCGAGGCGAAGTGGATGGACGCCGGGGGGGGAAGCATCGCAGGAGTCTCCGGTTCGCCGCTGCAAGACGGCGATATACTTGAATCTCTCTTGTTGCACAACTTCATTGTTGCTTCCACGGTGGTGGTTGCCAAGTCCGTGCTGGACGAATGCGGGTATTTCGATGAGGGGCCGGAGGTGGCCGCAGTCGAGGATTGGGACCTGTGGCTGCGGATTGCAGCGCGCCACGCGGTCGCAGGCGTTCGCGAGCCGCTGTGCGCATTGCGACTCCACGGCGACAGCTTTCTTTCGGGGCTCCCGACCGCCGAACGCGTGCGGCACTTGGAGACCGTCATTGGCCGCGCGGTGCACCGCGAGCCTTCCCGCCTGAAACCTCGACGACGTCGTGCGCTGGCGAATGTGTCCTATGCTGCCGGCGTGCAGTGCTTCAGGAGTCTGAGGCTGGACGAGGCGAGGCGGTATTTCCTGATCGCACTTAAGCGCCGGCCGACATCCGCGAGCGCGTTGGTCTACATCGTCCTGACGCTGCTGGGGCCGGGAGTTTGTCGCGCGGTTCTGGGAATGAAGAGGCGGGCAATTCCCCATGCTGGATAGCTCGGAGGCTGGCGCTTTCGTGTTCGATGCGGGGGCCGTCTAGTGGGCCGCGAACTGTCCATTCTTCTTTTTGGCAGTCAGATGGCGATTGGCGGCGCGCAGAGGGTTCTTCTGGATCAGGCGCGCTGGTTTGAATCGCGCGGCCACAGGGTGACGGCGGTTTTTTTCTACGACAAGCAGGGGTTGCACAGTGTGTGGCAAGCGCAGCTTGGCATTCCCATTCACACGATGACGCGGCTGCGCGGCAACGATCTGTTGAGCAAAGTCTTTGCGTTGGTCACGGGATTGATCCGGCTTTGGACGCTCCTTCGAAGGGGGCACTTCGATGTGATCGAGACTTTCACGTATGACAGCAACTTGCTGGCCTTGCCGCTTGCCTGGCTTGCCGGAGTGCCGGTTCGAATTGCGACGCACCATGGGATGATCGAAGGGTTTCCGCGGTGGATCGAGAGACTCCATTCATGGATCGTCAACGTCGGCTTGGCCAGCGTGCTGGTGAGCGTTTCAAACAAGGCTCTGGAGCAAGCGGCCAACGCCGGCACGCGGCGTGAACGCATGATTGTCATTCAGAATGGGATTGTGCCTTCCCGCCGCGACCAGACCCAAGTCTCGGTGGCGCGAGGAGAAATCGGGCTGGTGGCCGCGGACATTTTTCTGCTGTCGGTGGGCCGGTTGGTTTATCAAAAAGGGCACGAGTTTCTGGTCCGCGCCATGCCCAGCGTATTGGAACGGTATCCGCAGGCCAAGGCCGTGATCTGCGGCGACGGGTCACTGCGAAACGAACTGGATGCGCAGATTCGAGCTCTGCGGCTGGTGGATTCGGTGCGGCTGCTGGGCAACCGGACCGACATAGATCGATTTCTCAGTAGCGCGGATATCTTTGTGCTGCCGTCGCGCTGGGAGGGGCTGCCGGTTTCGCTGCTCGAGGCAATGGGAATGGGTCTGCCCGTTGTGGCCACGCAGGTCGAAGGTGTTGAGGAGGTCGTGCAAGACCGAGTTCAAGGCCTGCTGGTGCCTCCAGAGGATTCGGGCTCGCTGGCGGCTGCCTTGATAGAATTGGTCGGGCAACCGGCGCTCCGGGAACGGATGGGTCTTGCAGCCCGCCAGAGGATCCAGGAGTCCTACACAGTCGACATCATGTGTGAGAAGTATCTTCGTGCCATGGAAAAAATCTCGGAGGAGAATGCTGCTCGCTGAACGGCGCCTCCGTTGGGCAGGCATACGATGAAACCTGGAAGGACCGCCCGTGTAGAGGCGGTCATTCTTCTGTCGGCAGTTGCCGTTCTTGTCTGGCGGGCGGGCGGGGAATTCTACGAGATCGCTTGGGGAACCGGCTCGTGGCTGGGCCAATTCTCGGCGAAGTGGGCGCTGGGATTTGGGGTCTTCATCGCGTTCTGCAGCCTGGGTTTTGCGGTGTTGATTCTGGTTGCCCTGTTCCCTGGCACTTCCGGGGCTGCCTGGATCAAAGACATGCGGTGGTCGGTTCTGCCGGCAGGGCCTCGCTGGGCGCTTGCGGTCATCATGGTAGCGGCACCAATCTGGCTCCTGCAGTACACGCCTTGGGGTGTGGCAATCAGCGGGCCGTACTTGCGCGTGATGATCTGGGGCGTTGCGGGAGCCTTGATCGGAGGCCTTGTGACACCGGCTCACGGCCCGCAGGGGCCTTGGCTGGCATTGGTAGCTGGCTTGCTGGCGGCGGGCACGGCTTTTGCCATTGCAGCTGCCTTCACGGACGTGACCAGTTATCCCTTCTCCCTAGGTTGGTCCGAAGGGAATCGCCTGTGGGACTACTCTCTTCTCTTCGGCAAGAGCCTCTATACGTACGATCCGGCCTCGCCGCCTGTGGCGTACTTGGATATTGGAAGGCAAGTTGCCGGCGGTCTGCCGTTTCTGCTGCCCCAGGTGACAATCCTGGGGGAACGGGCGTGGTTGGCCGCTCTGGGCGTGTGGCCGTATCTGCTGCTGGGGGCCATACTGTTTTGGCCGGCCGGGCGCTCCGAGGTTGGGCCTTCGATCCTGGCAGCGGTTTGGTGCTTTGTCTTCCTCAACCAGGGGGCCATTCACTCGCCCTTGGTGCTCTGCGCGATCCTGGTTGCCTTGGCCTGGCGGCTCCCGATCTGGCCCGCCGCCGCGCTTGTGGCGATCTCAAGCTACTTTGCAGAAATAAGCCGCTTCACGTGGATGTTTGCACCGGCGCTGTGGGCTGGCATGCTTCAAGTCGCCGGCTCACCCCTGATTGGTGGGAGAGTCGCCAGGGGAACCTGGCTTCGGGCCGGGTTTGTCGTTCTAGCGGGCCTGCTAGGGGCCGCAATTGGTGTCGCCGGAGTCTTCACCGCCGCCGGCGGGACGTTGGGCAGCACGACAGCAGCATCTACGAGTTAGGCGCTTCTGTGGTATCGATTGCTTCCGAACGCGACGTATGGGCCGGGGATAATGCTGGGCCTCGCAATTGCGGTGGGGCCGTTGGTCGTCCTGATGGCGATCGTTGAGGCCAGATCCTGGGAACTGACGCGGCTGCAAAAGCTGGCCATCATTCTGCCGGCGCTGGCCTTCCTCGCCGTGGGGCTGATCGTAAGCACCAAGATCGGCGGTGGTGGAGATCTCCATAACCTCGATATGTTCTTGATAGGCCTGGCACTTGCGTCGGCGGTGGCATGGCGATTCGTCGGGCCACGGCGGCTTATTGGGGCCGCAGGTTCCTCGGCCGTCTCCCGAGTGATGCTTGTTGTGCTTGTCGCGGCGCCGGCATTTCAGCCCTTAATGGCGCTTAGACCTTTGAGCTTTGAGCAGGATGCCCCTTGGCTAAGCGTCCTGGCGGACGTCCAAAGACCGCGAGACTTGGGATCCCTTCCGACCGAAGAGGTCGTGAATTCGAGCCTCGAACAGCTTAATGCTGCTGTGCAGGCAGCCCAAGCGCAAGGCGATGTGCTCTTCATGGACCAGCGACAACTCCTGACATTTGGGAACATACGGAATATTCCTCTGATCCCAGAGTACGAGAAGAAGCTTATGATGGATCAAGCATTGAGCGCCAACCGGGCTTATTTCCAGGACCTCTACGCGGACCTGGCGGCACACCGCTTCTCGTTGATCGTCAGCAGCCCTTTGCGGACCCCAATCAAGGACAGCGACTATGGATTTGGGGAAGAGAACAATGCATGGGTGCAGTGGATTGCGAAACCGATTCTGTGCTACTACGCCGAGCAAGATACGCTGACCGAGGTGAAGACGGAGCTTTTGGTGCCTCGAAATGATCCGGTGGATTGCAGCAAGACGCTGCCCTGAACGTTGCCGATGAACCTGGCAGTATCTCCTGCCCCGCGTAGTCCGCCATTTTCTGCCGGAGAGCCTGACGCGGTCCTTGTTGCTTCGAGGCGTGATCATCAAGCCGGGGCTGGAAACCGCCGACGCGGCAACGGCGGCTACGCGCTACGCAGACGTTTTGCGCTCGCGTCGAAGAGCGGTCCGCGGGAAACGAGTCCTGGTCTTCGGCTATGGTGGGAGATTCGATATCGGAATCAGTTTCCTGGCACTAGGCGCCAAGCACGTCGTCCTGTGCGACAAATACGCGCCGCCGGACGACAAGCACAACAGCGCCCTAGTCGAGAAATACGCTGATTGCCTCTTCTCGATTGACGGGAAACCTCGTCCTCGGCCCGAATTCATGACGCTGCTCAAGGGAGATATCGTTGAGACAGCCGAAGAGCAGTTCCTGCATCCCGTGGATATTGTGGTCAGCAGTTCCGTGTACGAGCATGTGAACGATGTGGACGGCGTCACATGGGCCCTGGCGCGCCTGACCTCTGCCGGCGGCCTCCAAATCCACTTCGTGGACTTGCGGGATCACTTCTTCCGGTTCCCGTTCGAAATGCTCCACTATGACGACGACGTGTGGCGGAAGTGGCTGAATCCGAGCAGTAATCACAATCGATTTCGACTGCGGGATTACCGAAGGGTATTCGAGGGTCACTTCGGGCAAGTGGAAATCGAGGTCCTTGGGCGGGATGAGCACGCCTTTGAGGGCGCGGTGAGCCGGATTCGGCCCGAGTTCATCAGTGGGGACCGGCAAGAAGATGCCGTTACGCTGATCCGGATCCTGGCGGCCAAGCCCCGAAGATGACCTTGTGATGAGACTTGTCGTGGGTGGCTTGTTACCAGCCGCGTGGGCGGCGCTTTGGATAGCGGGGGGGTGGCTACTTGCAGCTAACCTGTTCAGGCTTCGGCGCGGCGAGACAGCCATGGTCGGGGTGGGCCTCGGCCTAGTCACCGAAATCTGGCTTGCCAATGCCCTGGCGCACTTTGTTCCAGTGTCGACGGCGTTTTGGGCGGCCGCGGCCCTGGTGGGTGTCGCGGGCGCCGTCGCCGCCTGGGGCCTGTCCAATCAAATGCCCGTTCGGTTTTCGATCTTTGAATGGATCATCCTTCTCGTGCTGACAGCGCTTTTTGGGGCAATAGGGCGCGGCCTGGGCGTCTTTGACGACTATCAGAATCTGCCCACGGTATCGCTGATCGCTTCCGGCGATTTGCCGCCGCATTTCGCCCTAAATCCCGCGCTGAGCTTTGGGTACCACTATGCCCTGCTATTGTTCGCGGCGGAGGTAATGCGGCTGGGACATATGTTCCCGTGGAGCGCGCTGGATGCGGCCCGAGGATTTTCTCTGGCGTTGCCTCTCGTCCTCGGCGGACTCTGGGGATATCGGCTGACGGGAAGCCGACCGGCCGCGGTCCTGACAAGCTGCCTCATGGCTCTTTCCGGCGGCACACGCTGGCTGCTGCTGTTGTTACCCACGGCATGGTTGGCGCGAATCTCTGCAAATGTTTCGCTGATCGGGTCGGCCGCTTCGTCGGCACCCAGTCTCGCTGATGCCATGGTCTCGGCTTGGAAGATCGACGGAGGACCGCCATTCCCGTTTCCATTCGCGTTCTACAGCGGCGTGAATCAGCCGTACGTCATGCTTTACACGGGGATCGCCGGATCAGGCATGCTCATACTGCTTCTGATTCTGTTGACGGCCGCGCGGTGGCGGCACTGGGGCGCCGGAATCGTTGAAACAATTCTCATTCGCTTCACTGGCGATTGCCAACGAAATCTCTTTTCTTCTGATCGGGCTGGGTTTCGCGATTGCGGTCGTACTCGTGGCTCCTGCAAAACCGTGGCTGGGGAAATCCGAAGCACCTAAGGGATTGGACCTTCGTTCTGGGTGTGGCGCTCTTCATCGGCGTTTTTCAAGGAGGCATGCTGACTGAGATTGCAGCTGCTTTCCTGAGGCGGCAAGCTGCGACAGCCACCTACTTCGACACCACGCCCGTATTTGCGTGGCCGCCGACCATCGTCTCCGCGCACCTCGGAGCATTGTCCCTTCTCAATCCGTGGCAGCTGGTGAGCGGACTGCTCGAGATTGGGCCGGTCGTGCTTGTGACGCCCTTGGTGCTGAGTTGGGGGCGCAAAGCTTTGCGGCTCGAAAGATGGTTCGAGGCGTCCCTTGTGTACAGCTCGTTGGGCGCATTGGTCGCCATACTCGTGCAGTTTCGAGGACCTTTGTACACTGCGACGCCGCGGTTGATGGGCGGCTGGTTCTTCGTTTGCGCGCTGTACGCCGTGCCACTTATGTGGACCTGGCTACGCGGTCGAAGCGACGGATTGCGGGCGGGGGTGATTGCAGCAGGCCTCGCCGCCTGCCTTGGAGGCATTGTTCTGTTCGGCGCGCAATTGACAGCTATCCAGCGACCCGTGCTGGCGACGTTCATCTCGCCGATGGATGCAAAGATGTCCCAGGAGTACTGGAATCGGCTCGATGCCGGTGCAGAGATCTTCGATCCCGTTGTGTTTCGGGCGCCGACCGTTTTCGCCCGCTTCACAGTTTCATCGCCGAGTTGGTACACGCGGTTCGCATCATGGGATGCGTTGAGCGCCAATCCAGATCCATTCAGTATCCGGGCCGCGGGCTTCTCATATGTCTACTTTGACCGCGACTACTGGGAGGGTCTCAGCGCCGCGCAGCAGTCCGGGTTTGGGGCAGCGTGTGTCCGTCAGGTCGCGCAGGTGGACGGCATCCACAGTGAGACGGACTTCACAAAGGATTTTCGCAGACTTCTGGATGTGAGGGCCTGCAGGTAGGCATCCTCCGGATTTCGGCAGGACCGGCGATCCACAGGGACAGATCAGCCCATGAAGCTAGGCCGTCGAAGCCGCAGCCTCATCCGGAATTTCGTGTGTCGGGTCGTGGGCTAGAATGAGGTCGCAAAGGTTCAGACGAACTTCAACCTCGCGGCCGCGACGGCCACCATGCGGAAGAGCAAGCTCCCGTGCCGCCACCGCGAGATGTTGGTGGTGCCATAGCTGCGCTCGCGATAGCGAATGGGCAGGTCAACGATCTTCCGATTGAGTTTGGCTGCGCCGAAGATCAGGTCGTAGTCGCCGAACGGATCGAACTCACCGAAATAGCCTCGATTGGCGGCAATCAGTTCGTAGTCCTGGCGCCAAAGCGCCTTTGTTCCGCACAGCGTGTCCTTGATCGGCTGTCCCAATATCCAGGAAAATGCCAGGCTAAATAGCTTGTTGCCCAAGAAATTCAGCCCCTGCATGGCGCGCTTCTCCATAGGATAGACCAGCCGCACCCCATTGATGAATTCGCCCTGTCGACTGCAAAGCGCTTCGAGGAAACGGGGGAGGTCCTCCGGCGGCACGGTGAGGTCGGCGTCAAGAATCATAAGCACGTCGCCCGTGGCCTTGGCAAATCCCAATCTCACGGCGTCCGCCTTGCCCACGCCGCTCTGGCGAAAGAGCCGGGCAGGCGTCTGCGGATGCGCGGCCATTTCGCGCTCAATCGCCGATACCGTATCATCACGCGAATGCCCCTCCACGAAGACGACTTCGGTTCTGGCGGCGATGTGAGGCATGCGCTCGAAGATCGCGGCGATGTTACCGGCCTCGTTCCGCGCCGGGACGACGACGGACACACTCGGCTGCTCCGCCACAGGTTGCGGTTGAAGACGAGCAGTCATGAAGTTTGCCAGGGCGAGCTGACTGAACGGCCAGAAGCGCACCAAGAACTTGTTGAAGATTCCGCCCAAGCCAAATGGCCACAGGATCTCGTGCCAAACCCGAATTGGCTCGAAGCCGGCGAGGCGAAGCATTCCACGGGCGTCGTCCGGCGTCAGCCAGTTCTGGGGCAGCATCGGGGCGGCAACTTTGAGCCCGCTGGGCCACCTCCAGGGGTAATTGCCAAAGTCCGCTGTGAAAATTCACGATCAAGCGCGTGGAAGGCGAGCAAAGCTTGGCGACCTGCTGAAACACCGCCTGCACATCCCACAAATCATTGACTGCGTCCGACAGGATGATCACGTCAAAATGCTCACGGTCCAGCGGGAGCGCGTGTGCATCGGCTTGGATGAATTCCACCTGCGGGTACTTTCTACGGGCGCGGCGGACCATCTCCCCCGAAATATCGATCCCCAAGGCGCGGCGCGGTCGGACAGTTGCAAGGAGATCGCCTTCTCCGCAGCCGACCTCCAACACGCTGAGCCCCGGGGCGACCAAGAATTGATAGATTTCCGCCAGCCTGGCGTGGTAGCCCGCACCCCAACCCTGCCAGGAGTTGCGTCTGGCGGCGACGCGATCCCAGTGGGCGCTGCGTGCGCGCCGGTAAGCGGTTTGGACCACGTCTGGAGCGGGAGGGGCTGCCATCGGCTCTTATTGTACGCGGGGGAGCGGGCTTTGCAAAGGTCTATGTTATAATTCAGGTTCTGAATTTTGAAACATGGAAATTCACAAAGATACCGCGCGCGAGCTCACGCTACTGGAACACGTGGAAAGCGATCCCGACGTTAACCAGTCTACGCTCGCGAATCAGCTGGGAGTAGCCGTCGGTACGGTGAACTGGCACCTGAAGCGGCTGATCGCCAAAGGGTATGTCAAGGTTCAGAGGGCGGAGCGCAAGAAACTTCGGTACATCATCACTCCTGAGGGGATTGCCCTGAGGGCGCGGCTAACCGTTGATTACGTAGAAAGATCATTTGAGCTATACCGCCACACTCGGAGCCGCATCAAAGAGCACCTGAACACCATTCGCGCGGCCGGGTTCAGCCGGGTGCGGATAGTGGGGGACGGGGACGTAGCCGACATCTGCAAGCTCACATGCCTTGAACAAGGCTTCGGAATTGTTCAGGACCCCAGTGTCCCGGGTCTGGAGCTCCGAGGATGGAAGGTGGTGCTCGATATGGGAGAGCAGGCATGAACCCGGATCGGCATGTTCTGATCACGGGCGGCGCTGGATACATCGGTTCTCTGCTGGCGTCCGAACTGCTGGTCGCCGGATTCTATGTGACGGTGATCGACAACCTGCTGTTTGGTGGAGATTTGCTCCTAGCCTTCCTCAGGCATCCAAGGTTTCGATTCGTGAAGGCCGACGTGATCGAACGGCGGGCGATCAAAGATGCACTTCGCCGCGAGTCCGCGGCGGGCAGAAAATGGCCGAAACCGGAGGCCGTCGTGCACTTAGCCGCCATTGTCGGATTTCCGGCGTGCCAGGCGGTCGGTCGTCAGGTGTCATGGCGTTACAACGTAGATGCCACGAAGCTGGCCTACGAGCAGGCAGGCGAGCTCGGGGCCGCCAGGTTCCTATTTTCGTCGAGCTACAGCAATTACGGCCTGGCCGCGGATGGAAAGCCCGTAACTGAGGAATCCCCGCTTAACCCGCAGTCTTTGTATGCGGAAACCAAAATCGCTGCAGAACAATACTTGCTGGAACAAAAGTCCAGCGGTACCGCGCCCGTGCTTCTGCGCCTGGCGACCTTGTACGGAATCTCGCCTCGCACGCGCTTTGATCTGATTGTCAACCAGTTTGTGCTGGACGCCTACACCAAACGGCGCCTGCTGATCTATCAGCGTGGGTACTCGCGCTCCTTTGTGCATGTTGCGGATGTGGCCCGGGCCATGATTTCGATTCTCGACGCCCCCGTTGAGAAGGTCCAGGGGCAGATCTACAACGTGGGTGCGGAAAACGGTAACTACACAAAGGACCAGATCGTCGGCCTGGTTCTGAAGCGGATGCCTGAGACTGAGGTGGAGTACAAAGACCTAACTTTTGGGGGCGATATGCGCGACATCACAGTCTCATTTGCAAAGATCCGGCGTGAATTGGGATTTGAGACCAGCCTGGATGTGGATGACGGGATCCGGGACCTGCTATTTGCGCTCAAGACCGGCTTGATACGCAGCCCTCTCGATGAGCGATATCGCAACGCCCAATTTATTGTGCAGTAGGAGACAGGCATGGCACGGGATTTCTGGAAAAGCAAGCGCGTCATCGTCACTGGTGGCGCCGGTTTCTTGGGCAAGTTCGTGACGGCCAAGCTCCGTGAATTGGACGTGTCCGATATCTTCGTCCCGCGAATTGAAGACTACAACCTCGTGGAGCCGGAGCAGATTCGCAAGATGTATCGCACGGCCATTCAAGGCATCGACCCCGGCAGCGTCCTGGTGATCCATCTTGCCGCGAACGTGGGCGGCATTGGCGCGAATCTCGAGCACCCCGCAGAGTTCTTCTACGACAACCTCATGATGGGCGTCGAGTTGATGCATCAAGCGTACAAACATGGGGTCGGCAAGTTCGTCGCGATCGGGACGGTTTGCGCGTATCCGAAGTTCACGCCGGTGCCATTTAGGGAGGATGACCTCTGGATCGGCTACCCCGAGGAAACCAACGCGCCGTACGGCATGGCAAAGAAGATGATGTTAGTGCAGGCAGCCGCGTACAGAGAACAATATGGGTTCAACGCCATCTTCCTGCTGCCGGTCAACCTGTATGGTCCGGGCGACAATTTCAATCTCAAGACGTCGCATGTCATCCCGGCGATGATCCGCAAGGCTGTTGAAGCGAGGGACGGCGGCGCGGGCGAGCTTGTGTTGTGGGGCGACGGATCGCCGACGCGTGAGTTCCTGTACGTAGAAGACGCTGCCGAGGCGATCCTGGCCGCGGCCGAGAAATACGACGGCGCGGATCCGGTAAACCTCGGCTCGGGCCACGAGATATCAATTCGCGACCTGGCTGAAACGATCGTCGAATTAACAGAATTCCAGGGCAAACTTGTCTGGCAGACTGACCGACCGAACGGCCAACCGCGGCGGGCGCTGGACACCACACGCGCCAAGGCATACTTCGGCTGGAAAGCGCGAATGCCGTTTGCAGAAGGACTGCGCCGAACGATCGCGTGGTTCCAAGAGCACCGCTCCGAGATCAAGTGACCGTGACCAAGGCTGCCGGGATCTTCCGAGAACCCGAGACGATTCACATCCGCCCATCCACAGGGCTGGCGGCGCTCAACCTGGGCGATTTGTGGCTGTATCGTGAGCTCATCCTATTCATGATATGGCGTGACATCAAAGTCCGATACAAGCAAACGCTGCTTGGCGCTGCCTGGGCAGTCATCCAGCCGGTGCTGACGATGCTTGTCTTCAACTTTGTGTTCGGCACCGTGGCCAAGGTGTCGTCCGAAGGCATGCCCTACCCGATCTTTTCGTATACAGCGCTGCTGCCGTGGGGACTCTTCACCGCGGCGCTGAACACAGCCAGCCGGTCGCTGACGGCCAATCAAAACATGATCACCAAGATCTATTTCCCGCGTCTGGTCTTGCCGCTTGCCTCGGTCTTGGGAGGGCTGGTCGATTTCGCGATTGCCTTCGTGATTCTCATTGCGATGATGATCTACTACCATGTGACTCCGACCGGGGCAGTCTGGACCCTGCCGCTCTTCCTGGTTCTGACGCTTGTCACAGCTTTGGGTGTTGCGCTGTGGCTTTCGGCAATCAACGTCCAGTATCGCGATGTGAACTACGTACTGCCGTTTCTGACACAGTTTTGGCTATTCCTCACGCCCGTCGCGTATTCGGCAAAGGTCATTTCGGCCAAATGGCAGACGGTCTACTCGCTCAATCCGATGGCAGGCGTCGTCAACGGATTCCGTTGGGCCCTCTTGGGAACCAACACCGGGCCCGACCTGAACATGGCGGTCTCGGTCGTCATATCGATAGCCGTTCTGATCGGTGGGCTCTTCTACTTCCGTTCGATGGAACGGACCTTTGCGGACACCATCTAGCATGACAACAGCCGTCTCCGTCCAGAACTTGAGCAAGCGCTACCGCATCGGAGCCGCACAAACGCGGTTTCGATATGGGCTGCTGCGAGATGTGCTGACAGACGTTGTCACGACGCCCGTGCGGATGGCCAAGGCGCTGCTCGGAAAGGCCTCGCGGGGGAGCAGCAGCGTCTCCTACATATGGGCCCTGGAGGACATGTCGTTCGATGTCGAGGAAGGCAAAGTGCTCGGGATCGTCGGTCGGAACGGCGCCGGCAAGAGCACTCTGCTTAAGATCCTGTCGCGGGTCACCGAACCTACAAAGGGGCTGGTGACTGTCCGGGGCCGCGTGGGCTCGCTGCTCGAAGTCGGGACTGGGTTTCATCCGGAGCTCACGGGCCGTGAGAACATCTACATGAACGGCGCGGTCCTGGGCATGAAGCGGGCCGAGATCGAGCGCAAGTTCGACGAAATTGTGGCCTTCTCGGAGGTCGAGCAGTTTGTCGACACGCCGGTCAAGCGGTATTCGTCAGGAATGTATCTGCGCCTGGCGTTTGCGGTAGCCGCTCATCTCGAGCCCGAGATTCTGGTGGTGGACGAGGTGCTGGCCGTTGGCGATGCAGAGTTCCAGAAGAAGTGTTTGGGGAAAATGGGGGATGTGGCCCAGCAGGGACGCACGGTGCTGTTCGTCAGCCACAACATGTCGGCGATCCTGCGACTGACGCAGGAGGCAATCGTTCTGCAGAAGGGTCGTCTGATCAAGCGGGCAGCCTCGCCGGAGGCGGTGGACTTCTACCTGGCATCCGGTCTGGCGGAGACTGGGGAACGCCTGTGGGACGCTGAACAGATTCCACCGACAGCATCACCATTCAGGCCGATCTCGCTCCGGCTGAAGGATCCCCGAGGCAGAATTGTACAGACGATCCGCTCGACGGAGCCGGCCACGATAGAGTGGGAGTACCACCTGGACGCGCCCGTGACGGGGCTGCGCGTCGGGATGTATCTAAGCACGATGCGGGGCGAGTACGTTTTGACGGCGTTCGACGTGGATGACGCCAAACAGTATGAGCAGTTCGGTGCAAGGCAGGCCGGTCACTATTTCAGCCGATGCACGCTGCCTGCAGATTTCCTGAATGAGGGGCGCTATTCACTGGGAGTTAATGCAAGTTCGTTTGGTGTTCGGCGTTACTTCATGGACGAGAATGCTCTATCGTTCAATGTAGATATTTCGGGCGCGCCAGGCACGCAATGGCCTGAAATGCGCCACGGGCCCGTTCGCCCACGACTTGACTGGCAAATCGTGAAAGTGGAATAGCGGCCTGTGCGTGCACCCTTGAAGAATCTCCTGGGCCGCTTTCCGGCCGCCGCCACCCTCTATGATCTCGCCAAACCGAGCCGGCCGCGGACGCGCTACAACTTGGGGCAATTGGCCGCCCACCTCCCCGAGGCCGTCTCGGAGACGTGGGCTGCAGCTGGAAATGCGCCGTTCGGCACGCACGTGTTACTGTTCGCGACCCTCCACTACTGGATCGAACAGGCTGCCATGGTTGGACTGGTGCTGAGGGGGCTGGGCTATGACGTGACACTAGCCTATCTGCCCTACAGTAGTTGGGACAAGGAAATCAATGCTTTTGATCTACGGCGCCAAAACCTGTACACGCGCCGTGTGCTGGAACCGCTTGGTGGATTAGTGAGATGCGGATCGCTTCTGGATGTGCGGCCTGCGCGGACGATTCCCTCGTCCCTCGAGGACGCGGTGTCAACCGCCTCAGACTATGATGTGATGTACTCGCTGCAAATGGAGGACGTGGATCGCCAGTCCGAGCTATACCGGCTGCGGTCGAGGAGGAATCGAGAAGCGTGCGCGGCGGCCTTGGGCCTGCTCGAGGCGCAGCGCCCCGATGTGGTACTGATCCCAAATGGGTTAGTCACAGAATTGGGAGTGTTCTATCGTGCTGCACGGCATCTCGGAATTCCTAGCGTGTCGTACGAATTCAACGATCAGCGTGAGCAAATCTGGCTGGCTCAGAATGACGTAGTGATGCGCCAGAACACCGACGAACTATGGCGGACCCGTTCCGGGCGAACGCTGAACGAAGCTCAGCGCGAAAAGATCAACGCATTTGAAGAGGCGCGGAGCGGCGGCCGGACCTACGGCAAAGGCACGCGCCCGTGGCAGGACACGCCTGCCGAAGGGAGCGCGAGACAGCGCAAGGCGCTCCACCTCGATGCCCGGCCCGTGGTGTTGCTGGCGACCAACGTCCTGGGCGACAGCCTGACCCTCGGCCGGAACGTGTTTGCAGCCAGTATGGCAGAGTGGATTCAGCGGACTATCCAGTATTTCGTGGCGCGGCCCAACATCCAGCTGATTGTCCGCGTTCATCCGGGCGAGCGTTTGATCAGCGGTCCTTCCATGGTGCAGGTCGTTGAGCGGGCGGCGCCTGGCGCTCCAGAACACATTCACGTGATAGGCCCGCGGGAAACGACGAACACATACGATCTCGTTGAGCTGGCCGATCTTGGTCTGGCCTACACGACGACTGTTGGCCTGGAAATGGCGATGCGGGGCTTGCCCGTGATTGTTGCCGGCAGGACGCACTTCCGGGGCCGCGGCTTCACGTTCGATCCCAACAATTGGGATGAATACTACGACCTGCTTGATCGGCTACTGGATGCCCCGTCTTTGCATCGGCTTTCGAAGGACCAGATCGACGCGGCGTGGAACTATGCGTATAGTTTCTTTTTCGAATATCCGTTTGATTTCCCCTGGCGCCTGATGCATTTGTGGACGGATGTGGACGAATGGCCGTTGCGACGCGTGCTGTCGGAAGAGGGCAAGGCCTCATTCGGACGGACGTTTGGCTACCTGGCAGGCGAAGCGGTCGTCTGGTAGCAGCGGATTTTTCGGAATGAACGATACGAAGCAAAGGGTGCGGGACTTCTATGATGAAGTGGGCTGGCAGCAGGATGCTGACGGCCTCTATCAGAACGCGCGGTATGAAGACATGCGGCCCGTGTCGCGGGACTACATCCATCGGTGCCATTTGCGTGTCAATCGGCATATTGCGCGAATCGGTGAATACCTGTTGGATGCCGGATCCGGCCCCGTGCAGTGGCCCGAGTATCTAACATATTCGGCCGGTTATCGATTTAGGGTGTGCGCGGACATTTCGATAACGGCACTGAAGTCTGCGCGCTCTCTTCTGGGCGAAAGAGGACTGTACGTCGTGTCGGACATCGCCCAACTCCCGTTCGAATCAAATGCCTTCGACGCGGTCGTGTCGATGCATGCCATCCATCATCTGCCACTGCACGAGCATCGGAGCGCCTACCTGGAATTCCAGCGGGTCCTGAGGCCGGGAGGATCTGCAGCCACGGTCAACGGCTGGTACCGGCCACTCCTGATGCGCATGGCCGAGCCACTCATTCAACTGGGTCGAACAGCTGCCGGTCGGGGCTGGAAGCGCAAGAGAGATTGGGTTGCCGACACAACCGGACCCGGGACGTTTGTCCAGAAGATGACTCCGCGATGGCTAAAGAGCGAACTGAAGGGCGTCATCGAGTACGATATCTATTCGTGGCGCAGCCTAAGCCCCAGGTTCATGCAGTGGTTCATCCGACCAGGAACGGGTGGAGCTCTTTGGCTCAGGCTGGTATTTTGGCTGGAGGACAGATTTCCCCGCTTCTTTGGGGAAAACGGACAGTATCCGCTGATTGTCTTCCACAAGGCCCGCGATATCGCCGCCGAGGGTGATCGAGCATTTGCGGCAGGGCGCAAGGCGTTCCCGGTCCAAGTCGAGAGGCCATAATGGAATGGAATGATCAAGTAGTCCTGATCACGGGCGGAACCGGCTCATTTGGCATGAAGTTCGTCGAGATCATGCTGCGGGAGTTTGGCCCCCGGAAGCTGATCGTGTTCAGCCGTGACGAACTCAAGCAGCACAACATGCGTTCGCTCGGGTACGATCAACCCAGTCTGCGTTATTTCATCGGCGATGTAAGGGACCGCGACCGCCTGCTCAGAGCCATGCACGGGGTGGACGTTGTAGTCCACGCGGCCGCACTGAAGCAAGTACCGGCGTGTGAATACAATCCCATGGAGGCCATAAAGACGAATATTGTTGGAACGAGCAACGTGGTGGAGGCCGCCCTTGACGCCGGCGTGCGGAAGGTCATGGCCCTGAGCACCGACAAGGCAGTGAATCCGGTCAACCTTTATGGCGCAACTAAATTGGCGGCGGAGAAGCTGACGGTACAAAGCAATGCCTATGCCGCCGGCTCGGCGACCCGTTACTCGTGCGTGCGCTACGGCAATGTTGTTGGCAGTCGAGGCTCTGTTGTGCCGGTGTTTCTTCAGCAGCGCGAGACCGGCCGGCTGACTATCACTGACAAACGCATGACCCGATTCTGGCTTTCCCTTGAACAGGGTGTGCGTTTCGTCATCGACTGTTTTGACAGAATGCGGGGCGGTGAAGTGTTTGTGCCCAAAATCCCAAGCATGAAGGTAGTAGACCTCGCCACCGCCATTGCACCGTCGGCCGAGATCGAGGAAATCGGAATAAGGCCCGGAGAAAAGGTGCATGAAGTTCTGATCTCTGAGGATGAGGCCCGCAACACCGTCGAGAGGGACCACATGTACATCGTCAAACCGCCGGAGACATTGTGGGAACGATCGCTGGACTACGAGGGGAAATCACTGCCGGACGGCTTTCGTTATTCGAGCGACAGCAATACCGAGTGGCTAGACGTGAAAGGTATCCGGAGGCTGGTCGCCCCTTTCGAGAAGTCAGAGCCCCCGGTAGGGCAGCCGACATCCGGGCGGTCTTGAGGTCCAGCACCAGCAAATGAGGCTTCTAATTACCGGCTCGAGCGGCCTATTGGGCGTCAACCTTGCCCTTCAAGCTGCGCGGTCACATGAGGTCTTCGGCACAAGCCGTCGACTGTTGACAGGCGCGCCCTTTGAGAACATTCAGGCCGACCTTCTGGAGCCTGGGGCAGTGGGCCATGTTCTGGACGCCGCGTCGCCAGATGCGCTGATTCACTGCGCGGCAGCGGCTGACTTGGAATATTGCGAGCAACACCCCATGGTCGCCCGACGGATTAATGCCGAGGTGGCCGGGCAGGTGGCAGCTGCGTGCCTGGCCAGGGATATCCGGATGATTCACATATCTACCGATGCCGTATTCGACGGCGAAAAGGAATCCCCGTACTCCGAGAGCGATGAACCCAGACCGCTGGGAGTGTATGCGAATACCAAGTACGCCGGTGAGCTAGCGGTGCTGGGGGCAAATCCAAGCGCCATCGTAGCTCGAGTAAACTTCTACGGATGGTCGGTCGGAGGACGCCGCAGTCTTGCGGAGTTTTTTGTCCGAAATCTGGCTGAAGGCTCTGCCGTGCGCGGGTTTACCGACGTCACTTTCTGCCCGACTTTCGTGAACGACCTCAGCGATGCCCTCATGAGTCTTCTGAAGACCGACCTGGGGGGTGTGTATCATGTGTTGGGCGCGAAAGCCATGACCAAATTCGATTTTGGAGTGGCGATCGCGAGGCAGTTCGGCTACGACGAGCGTCTGATTTCCCCGGTCACCGTGGAGGAATTCGGCCTCGAGGCAAAGCGTTCTCACTACTTGGGACTTTCGAGCCGCAAGTTATCCACAAACTCGGGCATTTCCCTCCCCGATTTCTCCACAGGCCTCGAAGATTTCCACAGGCAGTACCTAGACGGTTTTCCACAGAAGATCCGCAGTTATCAACAAGCGGCATACGCGGCAGACGCGCGAGGGCCTGATTCCGGACAGGAGCCGTGGCGCTACGCCAGCTAGAGGAAGTATGGATATCAAGATCGGCGAACGAATCGTAGGACCGTCCCAACCGACGTATTTCATCGCAGACATCGCGGCAAATCACGATGGCAGCCTGGACCGGGCCAGGATGCTGATCCGCATGGCGAAGCAGGCCGGGGCAGACGCGGCCAAGTTCCAGAATTTCCGCGCGCAGAAGATCGTGTCCGATTATGGATTTCGACACATGGAGTCTCGGGTGTCGCATCAGGCCGCCTGGAACAAGCCTGTGTTCGAGGTTTACGAGGGGGCGTCCATATCGTTTGAGTGGACACCAATGCTCAAGGCCGAGTGCGACGAGGTGGGCATCGACTACTTCACGTCGCCGTATGATTACGAAGCCGTTGAACATGTGGCGCCGTTCGTGCCCGCTTTCAAGATCGGATCCGGCGAGATCGACTGGATCGAGGCGCTGGAGCACATCGCCGCGAAGGGGAAGCCTGTGTTCCTGGCGACCGGTGCGGCCGACATGGCCGACGTGCAGAGGGCTGTCGATGCGATCCTGAAAATCAACCGGCGCCTGGTGCTGATGCAATGCAACACGAACTACACGGCCAGTCCTGAGAACTATGACCATATCCATCTAAATGTGTTAAAGACGTACGGCATCATGTTTCCGGAGGTTGTGCTGGGCCTATCCGACCACACGCATGGAAACGCCACGGTTCTCGGGGCCGTGGCCCTCGGTGCCCGCGTGATCGAAAGGCATTTTACTGACGACAACGAGCGCGAAGGTCCCGATCACAAGTTCGCGCTGAATCCGGCAGATTGGGCTCATATGGTGGAGGAGACACGCCAACTGGAACGCGCCTTGGGATCGCCCGAGAAGTTCGTTGCCGCCAACGAGCAGGAGACCAAGATCGTCCAGCGCCGCTGTCTCCGGGCGGCCCGAAACATCGCATCCGGCGAGGCGCTCAGCCGCGAGATGATCGACGTGCTGCGACCGGCCACGACTGGGGCTATCAAGCCGCACGAACTTGCAGACGTCTTGGGCGCCAAAGCGCTGCGCGAAATTGCGCAGGGGCAGGAACTGCGCTGGACAGACCTCACGGCGTAGCCCAGAAACTACAAGCACCGAAGAATCATGCGCATTATCTACTTCACGGATGACTACACTCCTCACGACCACCGATTCCTGTCAGCACTGGCCAGGACCAGTCATCGGGTCTTTCTGCTCAGGCTCCAGAAGCGCGCTTCCCAAATTGAGGATCGGCCGGTTCCTGCCGGCATAGAACAAGTGCTGTGGGTGGGTGGACGACGACCGTTCCGCTGGCGCACAGTTCCCGCGTTGATTTGGGATCTAAGGCGGGTAATTAGGAGAATTGACCCGGATATCATTCATGCCGGTCCGATACAGACGTGTGCCTTCATCGCTGTGTTGTCCGGCTTCCAGCCGGTCTTGAGCATGTCTTGGGGATTCGACTTGCAGGAGGATGCCCGCCGGGGCCCGGGTTGGCGCTTGATCACAAGTTACACGCTGCAACACAGCGCGTTCTTCACATGCGATGCTGGCGTGACGCGCGACTTGGCAATACGTTACGGCATGAGGCCGGATCGCGTGAGCGTCTTTCCATGGGGCGTCGACCTGAAGCACTTCAAACCGAATACGGTGGGCGCCACGCGGCGCCAGTCCATTTCGCCCTCGAGAACCAAGGAGCGCGATGCGTCGCGTCCCTTTGTGATGTTGTGCAATCGCAGTTGGGAACCAAGGTATGGTGTGGACACGCTGGCAAAAGCGTTCTCTTTGGCGGCGGCGAGGAATCCACGACTTGGGCTCATTCTTCTGGGTACCGGGTCGCAAGGCGGAGCTATCCGCCAGGTGTTGGGGGACGGAGATGTCCTCGACCGGGTGCAGTTCGGCGGACGCGTTTCGCAGGCCGATCTGCCGGCGTGGTATGGTCGCGCGGACCTCTTCATCTCACCGTCACATATCGACGGATCGTCGGTCTCGCTCATGGAGGCGCTGGCCTGCGGTCTCCCAGTTTTGGTGTCGGACATCCCGGCCAACAGGGAGTGGGTCCGCGACGATACCAACGGCTGGTGTTTTCCGGATGGAAACGCGGAAGCGCTGGCCGAGAAGATCTTGTGGATCGCTGGCCGCGTCGAAGAATTGGGGCCGATTGGCCGACAGGCGCGCAAAGTGGCGGAGGAGCGGGCTGACTGGAAGCAGAATTTCCCTGTTCTGCTCGACAGCTATGAGCGTGCGGTTCGCTTCCATGCAGCAGGCGACGCGTAGATGTCTGGGCGCGTGACCCAGAACAACGGGCGGGGACGGATTGGATCGCCCTTTGTATATCCTCCCCCGGCTCCCATTGGGATCTCGGCGCTTTGCCAAGTGCTGGGGCGCGGTTCGCGCCCAACCGTGCTCATGGCCGACAGGCGAGACGTCGAGGCACCGTCCTTGCTTAAGTCGCCCAGCCCAAGCGGCGGGAATCAGGTTTTTCCTTGGCGACGGATGCAGGTCGATTGCGCCTGTCGCGAACCTAGTGGGGTCCTGAAATCGCTATGAGTCGGCGGATCGTGGCAATCGTGCAAGCGCGCATGAGTTCATCCCAACTCCCGGGCAAGGTCCTATTGGAAATTGGCGAAAAGCCGATGTTGGAGCGCGTAGCGGAGCGCCTGTCACGGGCGTCGCTTGTGCAAGAAGTTGTGGTGGCTACCACGACTGATCCCGCCGACGATACGTTGAGCAGCTACTGCAATTCCCACTCATTGGCCTGCTACCGCGGAAGCCAGTACGACGTCCTGGACCGCTACTACCAGGCAGCGAGGGCCTTCAGCGCAGAAATTGTTGTCCGGATTACGGCAGACTGTCCGCTCGTGGACGCGGATCTTGTCGATGAGACGATCCGCGTCCTACTGGGCGGGAATTCGGACGATGAAAGCGGCAACGCCGGTTTGGGCACCAAATTCGACTTTTCGGCGAACCGTTTGCCCCCGCCTTGGCCACGGACATTTCCCATAGGACTGGACGTCGAGGTTTCCGCCTATGCGGCCTTGGAGCGCGCCTGGAAAGAGGCCTCAGATCCCGCAGAACGCGAGCATGTTATGCCGTACATGTACGAAGAGGTGGAGTTGAGGCCGGCTGGGAAGGGACTTTCGGTTGGCAATTCGCCGCATGGGTTTCGAGTGGCGCTCCTGGGGGCCCCCGAAGACCATGGCACTTACCGCTGGACTGTCGACACCATCGATGATCTTGAATTCGTAAGGCAGGTGTACGGTCACTTCGCCGGCCGTGAGTACTTCTCTTGGACCGAGGTCCTGGACCTGATCCGGTCCCACCCCGACTTGATCGAGATAAACGCGGGCGTCAGGCACAAAAGCCTTCGAGAAGTTGACGAGCGCGCCAAGGGCAGCGGGCAGTAATGAGCCTTCTGACGCTGTTTTCGGCGCCGAAGCCATTCACCGATCCCAAGGTGGCGTTGATCCAGCGAAACGCAATCAACTCCTGGACCAGACTCAGAGAGGGACAGGTGCTGCTGATTGGCGATGAGGAAGGCGTCGAGCGCGCGGCTGAGGAGTCCGGCGCCACGCACGTGCGCCATGTGGAGACCAACGCTTCGGGCACTCCGCTGATTTCATCGATGATCGATTTGGCCAGGCGGCACAGTGAAAGCCCATTTCTCTGCATCATCAATGCGGATATGATCCTGATGCCGGATTTTGTCGAAGTGGCGCGGCAGGCTCAGTCTTTCCAGCAGAACTTTGTTCTGTTGAGCCGGCGTTGGGATCTGGCGGTTACAGAGCAACTGGATTTTCAAGATGGCTGGGAACCGCGTCTTCGCACTGCAGTCCATGATCGGGGGCGGCTCCATCGCCCGGCCGGCAGCGATTTCTTCCTCTTTCCAAGGGCATGCTTCCAAGATGTGCCGGATTTCGCCGTGGGGAGAGCAGGCTGGGATAACTGGATGATCTATCATGCCCGCAGAATGAAGTGGCAGGTAATCGACGCGACGCCGTCCCTCATAATCGTTCATCAGGATCACGACTACGCCCATCTGCCCGGTGGCCTGCCGCACTATACGCTGCCGGAAACGGACCGCAACATACAGCTGGCTGGTGGCGATGCCGCGATCCGTTACACGATCCTGGACGCGACGCGCTGGCTGGTGGGCGGCAGACTAGTCCGTCCCCGCCTAACCTATCTTCGGTTCATGCGTCGGATAGAGCTGATCCTGCGGGCCGTCTTCTTCTTTCTGCCTCCGACGATGATCGAGCAGGTCGCGCGTCCCAAACGATGGAAAAAGCGCTTTCTCGCCCTTTTTGGGAAGCGCTAGGGTGTCTCGCCGCCGGCGTCAGAGCCAACCGTCGGACAAGTCTTGAGGACCATGAGAAAAGGACAGAACCCCGCCAAGTTTGTGAAGAACGTCAGCCGACCGGAACGGATTACGGTGGCTGTCTTGAGCTATATCCCGTTCCTGAGCGGCTTCTACGCAGAAACGCTGGAAGTCCTAAAGGCTTGCCTGCAATCTCTTGCGCAAGATCCGGGCCTGCCGTTTGACCTGATGGTATTTGACAATGGTTCGTGCGGAGAGGTGCGCGAATTCCTTGTGCGCGAACGAGAGGCGGGCCGAATCCAGTATTTGGTACTGTCTGAGAAAAACGTCGGGAAAGGCGGCGCGTGGAACCTCATCATGGGAGGCGCGCCCGGGGAAATCATAGCTTATTGTGACAGCGACGTGCTATTCTCGCCGAAGTGGCTCCTGCGGTCCGTTCAGGTCTTGGAAGGATTCCCAAATGTGGGCATGGTGACGGCGCGTCCTTTTCGTACGCCTCCTGAGCTATTCGCGGCTACCCTGGCCTGGGCGCGGGAGCAGGCGCAACTGGAAGAGGGGCAATTCATCCCCTGGGAGACATTCCTTGAGTTCAATTTGTCTTTGGGGCAGACGGAGCAGGAAAATCGTGCCGTATATGCGCAGACCCGCGACCGGCGTATTATCTTCAAGGGGCTTACTGCCTTTGCCGGCGCCTCCCATTGGCAATTCGTCGGATACAAATCAACACTGCAGAGGTTTCTGCCGTTCGCCATGGATAAGCCGATGGGTGAAGTCCGGCAGCTCGACAGGCGCGTAGACGAGGCAGGGCTGCTGCGATTGATGATTCCGGAACCTCTCGCCATGAACCTGAGCAATACGCTCGGATACCTCCGCGGCGAGATGGTTCAACCGCAACACGACACAAAGACAGCGCTGTCGAAACGATTGCTGGAGTTTGGGCCGGTCAAGAAGATCCTCCTGACGCTACACAATCGGATCTTCCGTTGGTATTACACCTAGGCGCAGGGGAGACCTGGTGTCCAAGTCCGTCTTCATCTCCGCCGACCACGGGACAGCGATCATCTACTTCTTGCAGAGCGATGTCGTCCCATTGCTTCTTGCGGCAGGCGTCGAGGTGGTCGTGCTTACCGACGACGATATCCGTCAGGATATCGCGGCAAGGTTTCAGCGGCCGGGCTTGATCTTCGAGGGACTTCGCATCCGGCGGGCAATTGACTATGCGCGCCGGGCTCAGCCCCGCTGGCAATGGCTTCTTGGCTATCTGCGCCGCGTCGGGGGGTCATGGCGCATCAATACCGCTGCGATGGACAGCCACATCTGGGAGGTGTGGACGGAAAACTCCTGGAAGTTCCGTTTGGGCCTTTGGTTGCCGGCAGCGCTGGCCATCCTAGGCCTGCGGTCTTCTGCTTTTCTGCGGAGATTCCTTGTCCGGCTCCAGGAGCACCTCTCGCCCACGCCCGGCATCTATGCGGATCTATTCGATCGGCACCGTCCGAGCCTCGTGGTGGCGTCCACGCCGGGATGGAGGCTCGACCGGTATCTGCTGCGCGAAGCACAGCAGCGAGGTATCACAACGATGACAGCCATCGTCGGCTGGGACAACCCCTCGAGCTATGCCATCCCGGGCGCCGAGGTCAAGTGGGCAACATGCTGGTCCGAGCTTCAGAAGCAGGAACTCGTTGAGGGTTCTGATTGGTCTCCGACGCGGGTGCATGTCGGGGGCATCCCCTCGTATGACGGCTATCTCCGCAAGTCTTGGCTCCTGCCTCGCCCCGACTACTATCGCATGCACGGCCTGGACCCGGATAGGAAGCTGATCTCCTACGCCAGCAGCTTCGTTCACTTTGCGCCTAACTACCCCAATATTGAGGCTCTGGCCCGGCTTGTGTCCGACGACGCCCTCGATTGTCCATCACAACTTCTTGTGCGCCTCCATCCGAGTCACTTTCAGGACAAGCCGCGAATTTTCGCCGAGGAGCGGGAGCGCATACAGGAATTGGAGCATAAGTACCGCCACGTCCACGTCGTCAAGCCGGTTCCTCTTGGGGGCTCACTTGGCTATTACGGCGGCGAAGACATGGACGAAAAGGCATCCATGATGGCCTATTCAGATGTGTTGGTGACAGTCTACTCAACTATGCTTGTGGAGACGGCGATTCATGGCACGCCGCTCGTGGCAGCAGTTCTGGATGTCCCCGGCGGCTGGAACACTCGGGGCAAGTACTCCCTGCCTCTCAAGGACATTGGCAACTGGCCAACTCACCAGAGATTTCGAGAAGCGAAAGCGGGACGAGTTGCAAGCACGCCGGACGAACTGCAGCGCGCCGTTGACATGTATCTGGCGGATCCGAAGCTCGATGCTGCAGAGCGCCGGAAGTTCGTGGAGAGTGAGATCACGTTCACAGATGGTTCGGCAGGTCAAAGGACGGCAGCTTTTATTCTTTCTATTCTGGATTCATCAGACGGAGCAGTATGAAAGCCATCTGCCTGGGCACGTCCCGTTTCAGGAAGAGCGGCAGGCGTCAGGAAAAGAAAAAGACGCCCGAGCGGACGCCTTTTGCCACTCTATTGCCGGACCAATCAGTCCTCGAGGATGAACGTGACCTTCAGATGGACCCGGTATTCGGCGATCTTGCCGTCCTGACCGACAAGGACTTCCTGGTTTTGGACCCAGGCCGATCTGACGTTCTTCAGGGTCTTCGATGCCCTGGCGACGCCAGCCTGAACGGCGTCCTCAAAACTCTTGGTGGAGGAGGCTTTGATTTCTGTGACTTGGGCAACCGACATGGGAGACTCCTTTCGTATGATCGAGCTATCGCCCTTCACACGCATTATATTTCAGATTGTGCCGAATAAGATGACTTCAAGACGACCGATGCCCATGTTCTACGCCTCGATTTCCCTCGCCATTCTCTCAAGTGTCCTGTACCATTTCAGCCAGAAATCGACGCCGGCGGAAGCCAATCCGGCCGTGGCGCTCTTGGTGACCTATGTCGTCGCGATCGGCCTCAGCGTCTCCCTGTTATTCTTCATTCCTGCTCAGGGCGGGCTATTCGCGGAAGTGAGGCGCCTGAATTGGGCAAGCTACCTGCTCGCCGTATCCATCGTCGGCCTCGAGGTCGGATTCCTCCTTGTGTATCGCTCAGGGTGGAGCATCGGGCTTGCGGCCGTATTGGTGAATGTTGTGGCCTCACTGATTCTTGTTCCAGTAGCCGTTCTATATTTCAGGGATCACCTGACGTGGGTCAACTTGGCCGGGATCCTGATCTGCCTTGTCGGATTGGTCATGCTAAACTGGCAGCGATGAAGTGAGGGCCAGATGACAGCACTCAGTCGGCTCAGGACCGCTGCCCGCATCCTCGCGGGCACTGAGGCAAAGACCGTCCGACGGCATCCCATTCCACCGATTTCGCGGCGCGACGTGGCGGACATGAAGCGCTTCTTCCCCCGAGACAAGTTCTTTGTTTTTGGCCACGCCCGTTCGGGGACAACGCTTCTGATGCGACTCGTGCGCCTGCACCCGGAGGTGCACTGTAATTATCAAGCGCATTTCTTCACGCGTAGACCCCTCCTCAAGTCGCTGGTCGAAACGCCGGAGGCTGAGGAGTGGCTGACCCGCAAGTCAAATCGTTGGAACAACGGGGGAGATCTTTCGCCCCTTGTGCTTCGCGCCGCTGCGGAGTACATCATGGAGCGGGAGGCCGCGGCGCTTGGGAAGCGGATCGTGGGCGACAAGAGTCCCTCATCGACAATTCATGGGCAGGCCGTTCGCGATCTGCACCAGCTCTTCCCGGAGGCAAGGCTCGTATACATCGTACGCGACGGGAGGGACGTGCTGATTTCCGAGAGATTCCGCAATTTTGTCGAAGAGTCGCGGTATCTTGGCGCCGCTGACCGGCGAATTATGGATGGCCTGCGCCGCGATCCGGACTCTTACAATTCAGCAGGGCGCTCCATTCTTACGGAAACCATTATTCGAAGGGTTGCCCGCGGCTGGGCGCAGAATGTCATTGAGACCGACGGGGAGGCGAAGCGGCTGTTTGGAAAGCGCTACTTCGCTGTGCGCTACGAAGACATGCTGCGCGATCCATTTGCGTGCATGAATTGGCTATGGAAGTTCCTTGGAGTTCGCGCAGTTGGAAGGGGGATGCCCGCCAGGATCGCCCGTGAGCTGAAATCGAATCCAGATGAGACTTGGCAAGCGCAGCGCGGCCATGAGCTGGCCCGATTCTTGACCAAGGGTCAATCTGGCAACTGGGAGCGGTGGTTCACGCCCCGGGACAAGAGGCTATTCCGGGACATCGCGGGCGAGACCCTGGTGCAGTGGGGCTACGAGAAGTCGGGAGACTGGTAGGCGGCGTCAACGACCAACCTCTCCGCACCCACAACTCAACGATCTGCTTCTCATGCCCTCAATCGGGCGAGGCACCGCCTTGAAAGCGTGGCAGCGACATCCATGCGATATTCTGCCGATCCCCACGGGTCGCCGGCGTCGTGAAATGCGTTGCGGGCCGCGGGTTCCAAACCTTCCGCTTCTGAACCGTCCATTGCCAGGGTCGGTGCTTTTCCATAGCCGCCGACGGCAAGCCGCGTCCGGCCGGACGGCCATTGAGCGAGTGCCAGTGCCACGATTGGTTTGTCCGCCGGTGTGCGGGCTACGTAGTCAAAGATGATCTGAGCTCCCAGGGTGAATGCAAGACCGGAAATGAGAGCACCCCGCTGCTCGCGAGCGCGCATAGGTAGGTAAGCGCCCAAGGGCAATCTTCTCTTCAGCCGGCCGCAGTACCGTCAGCTCGGCATCCAGTGCCAGAAGCGTAGTGACAAACGGCGACCGTCCATCGCAAGTTACCACGCAGCCCGCTACCGTGGCTGTGTCGCGCAAGTTGAGCGGTGCCTCAAGCTTGAGCGCTCGCTTCAGTGCAGTCGGGCAAGACTCGTTCTCAAGAAGTGACTGCAGCGTTGCCGTGGCCCCAACGGCCAGCATGTTTCCGCGCTTGGCGATACCTCCAAGCCCCAATGCCTGCAGGTCGACCACCTCAACGCTGTCCGCCGCGCCATGGGAAAGCAAGGTCCCACCACCCAATGGCACGGTTCTCGGCGATGTACGGCCGAGCAATCGCAGCGCCTCGCTAATTGACTCAGGTCGGTGATATGCAGTGATCACGTTGGTTGCAATGCTCCTATTGAATATGCACGGACATTATACAGGCGGCGGGCGTCGTGCCGGCCCCTAAGTGCTACTCAGGGTAGACTTTCCACCCCAATTCTCCTAGTCTCTCAAAGCCGAATTGCTCCTCCGGAACGTCTATCAGCAGGGCGTTTCCCTCGGCAAGCAAGTCGTCGCTCCCTACCTGATAGATCCCGGCCCAGGCTTCAGCTGCTTTCCCTCTGGATTTGCCCGCCCTTCCCACGATCCGCAGCGGACGGCCAATCGGTACATTGCGCCGGTACTTGATCTCCAACCTGGCGGTGAACATGAAACGTGGTGTAGCAGGATCCGATCCCATGTGGGCGCGACCGGATACCTCATCCAATATGGCGCTTACGATGCCGCCGTGCAATACGCCGGGGTAGCCCTGGAAATGCTCCGGCGCCGTATAAGTTGTCTCCACCATGCCCGGACCCGTCTCGTAAAAATGCAAGTGCAGGCCGACCGGATTCTCCATGCCGCAGATGAAGCACATTCTTGAATTGGGCTGCTTGATCATATGCATGGCCGCGATTCTATCAGAGCCCGAACAGGAGCATCAGGTCGTTCACGTTCGTGCCGGTGGAGCCCGTCCGCACGAGGTCCCCCAAGGCAGCGAAGAAAGGATACGCGTCGTGACGTCCAAGGTAGTCGCCCGCGACCATCCCGGCCGCGGCGGCGCGGGAGCGGGTCTCACCTGTAACGACGGCGCCCGCCGCGTCCGTGGGTCCGTCCTCTCCGTCGGTTGCCAGGGCGACGAGGCAAACATCGCGAAGGCCATCAAGCGCATCGACAGTAGCGAGCGCCAGTTCTTGATTGCGACCTCCTTTGCCGCTCGTGTCGACCGTGACTGTCGTTTCTCCGCCCGCGACGAAACAGAAGGGACGGCGCTTCACGAGCGCCGCTTCGCGCAGGCGCGATGAAAGCTGCAGTCCGGCGTCGCGGGCCTCCCCCTTAATGCCCAGAGCTGCAATCTCTGCATGAAGTCCTTCGGTTTGCGCCTGTTGCACGGCGGCGTCGATGGCCGTGCGATTGTTGCCGATCACGATATTTCGGACGCGTACGAAAGCAGCCTGCGGCTGTGGCGGGTTCGGCCGGCTCAGTGCGCGAGCGATCAATTCTGGAGGACGAATCCCGCGCTGTTTGAGTATCGAAGCGGCGGTGAGCGAAGTATGGGGCCGCAGTACTGTCGGGCCTGAGGCAATGGCCTCGAGCCGGTCTCCGACCACATCGGATAGTATCAGGCTCAGGATGGACGCTTGGGTGGCCACGGCGAGCCCCCCACCCTTAAGCGTATCCAGTCGCCGTCGCAATACGTTGATTTCTTCGATACTGGCACCGGAGCGCAGCAGTGCGCTCGTTGTTGTCTGAAGGTCTTCCAAGGAGATGCCAGCGGACGGCGCCGCGACCAGCGCGGAACCGCCTCCGGAGATCAGGCACAAAAGCAGGTCCTCGGTGTGAAGTCTTGAGACGAATTTCATGACGGCGCGGCCGGCAGCCAGGCTGCGGCTATCGGGAATGGGATGACCCGCTTCCAGGACCATGACCGGTCTCTGCCGCCTGGAGGCACTGCCGGCATGGGATGGCGCCATGGAATGCGGCACAAGAGGAGCGGCCGCGTGCTTCGTCACGACGAGCATCTCCTCAATATCGGTCATGGCGCCGGCCGCTCTGGCCATGCCCTCCGCCGCCTTCCCGAGCGCAAGGACGTACAGGCGCTTGTGCGGTGGAAGAGCATTTTCGGTCAGGTATGCCGAGACTAGGAGTTCTGGATCGACGGAATCGACTGCATGCGAGAGCGTGCGGAGGATGCGCACGTCGTGAAGGCTGCTCGTCACGAAACGGTTGGCCCGCATGCGTGAAGTATACTTTCCGGATGGCACGCCCAAGAGTATTCGTAACTCGCGCCATACCAGAATTCGGCTTGCGCCTCATTCAAGAGCACTGTGACGTGGAAGTCTGGTCCTCCGAGCTGCCTCCTTCGAAGGCCGAATTATTGCGAGGTACCCAGCAAGCAGTGGGGCTACTGTGTTTGCTCACTGACGCTGTCGACGCCAACCTCATTGCCTCGGCGCCGAACCTCAGGGTCATCAGTAATTGTGCCGTTGGAGTGGACAACGTGGACCTGCGAGCCGCGACTGCCCGACGGATACCGGTGGGCAACACGCCGGACGTCCTTACAGACGCTACGGCAGACTTGACGTTCGCGCTCCTGCTCGCGTCTGCCAGACACATTGTTGAGGCTGCGGCTTATGTCAAGGCCGGCAGATGGAAAACCTGGAATCTACAATTGCTGCTTGGCGCGGACCTCGTAGGAGCGACGCTTGGAATCGTGGGTTTCGGTCGTATCGGTAAAGCCGTGGCCAGGCGAGCCCAAGGATTTGGGCTCCGTATCCTGTACTGCGATCCATCGGAGAAGCCAGACTGGGGAGCGGTGTCCGTAGATATGGATACGCTGTTGGCTGAAGCGGATTTCGTATCGGTCCACGTCCCGCTGACATCCGAAACCGCGCATATGTTCAACGCCGCGACGCTTGCGAAGATGAAGCCAAGCAGCATACTGATCAATACCGCCCGCGGCCCGATAGTTGACCCCAAAGCACTTTACGGCGCGTTGAAAGTCCGTCGACTTGCCGCGGCCGCACTTGACGTCACTGAGCCCGAGCCGATTGAGCCCGACAGTCCACTGCTGGAGCTGGACAACTGTATCGTCTTGCCGCATCTGGGGAGCGCGAGCAACAGAACGCGGGAGCAGATGGTCATGCTTGCTGTCACAGAATCTCCTGGCGGGCCTGAACGGACAACGCCTTCCGCACTGCGCCAACCCCGAGGTCTATGGCGGTGCGGATGGGTGAGTTGCGGCGACATGCCTAGGTCGCGACGAGCATCGCGTTACCTCGCCGCCATCTATGGTCCTGAGATCGCGTCGCGCCTTGCTGACAAACTCGATGCGATCTATCGAAAATACGAACCCCCGATCTGGCCTGCCGAACGCGGAGGCCTGACCGAACGCGATGTGCTGCTGATCACATACCCGGACCAGGTGCGTGCACCGGGTATTCTGCCCCTTACCTGTCTGGCTCAATTCTGTGCCCGGCATGTGAAAGAGCTCGTGACGGGAATTCATCTGCTGCCGTTCTTCCCGTCGTCGTCAGACGACGGATTCTCCGTCATTGATTATCGAAAGGTCGACGCGTCGTACGGGAATTGGGGCGACATCAAGAAGCTCGGGCAACACTACCGCCTGATGTTCGACGCGGTCATCAATCATGTGTCGGCGAAGAGCGACTGGTTTCAGGCCTGGTTGCGTGGCGAGCCCGCGTATCGGGACTACTTCATTCGCGCGTCGGAGACTGCTGATCTGTCTAACGTCGTTCGACCCAGAGCCCAACCTCTATTGACGCACTTTCAGGGCTTGCATGGCGATAGCGCACTTTGGACGACGTTTGGCCCCGATCAAATCGATCTCAACTATGGAAATCCGGAAGTCTTATTGGCAGTCATCGACCTGCTCCTGTTCTACGCGCGCCAGGGTGCGTCATTCATACGCCTTGATGCCGTGGCCTACCTGTGGAAGGAGGTGGGCACCAGTTGTGTTCATCGATCCCAAACTCACATGCTGGTGCGGCTGTTTCGCGCCATAATCGACGACTTGGCGCCGCACGTTACGCTTCTCACCGAGACGAACGTGCCACAAGCAGAGAACCTGAGATACTTTGGGAACGGCAAGAATGAGGCCCACCTGGTTTACAACTTCGCGCTTGCATCGCTGGTCCTGCATGCCTTTCAGACAGGCCAGGCACGAGTCTTGACCGCGTGGGCGCGCGACCTGGCTTGGCCATCCGAGGCGGCCACGTACTTCAACGTTCTGGCTTCGCACGACGGCATCGGCTTGAATCCGGTGCGAGGGATTCTGAGCGAGGACGAAATCCAGCGGCTGGTCGGCCTAGTCGAAGAGTTGGGTGGTTTAGTCTCGCGAAAGAGCAATCCCGACGGTACGTCCAGTCCGTATGAGATAAACGCGAACTACTTTGACGCCTTGAAACGGCCCCGAGAGCACCTTGGGACAAGGGGGGAGGTGGAGCGGTTCGTGACCGCGCACGCGATTCTGTTGGCCTTCAAGGGCCTGCCAGGCTTGTATTTCCACAGCCTGGTTGGATCGCGGGGCTGGCCCGCAGGGGTAAACGAGACGGGTCGCAAGAGGTCCATCAATCGCGAGAAGCTGGATGAGCCAGTGCTTACGGCGCAGTTGTCGGACCCTGGAACCGTCCGGTCCCAGGTATATGGCGGCCTGGCGAACCTGCTCAAAGCCCGACGGATGGTGCCCAGCTTTTCACCGCATGCACCGCAACGCATCCTGCATGGGAACGATCAGCTCTTTGCGTTTGTGCGGGGAGGCGACAACTCGCAGCAACAAGTGCTGTGCATTCACAACGTCACAGGTACCGACCAACCGTTGCGCTGCGACGAATGGGCATCCCCGAGCGATCGCAGCGCGCCTGTGCGTGACCTGATTGGCGGTGCATCGGTTGACTGGCGGCCCAATGGTGTTGTGATGCTGAGACCTTTTCAATCGATGTGGCTGACGACTCAGCGGGAGGCGGAAAGATCCTGATGGTGACCTATCCGATACCGACAAGCAACCTGCGCGTGGGAGTGGTCTCCACGCGCCTGGCTTCAACAGATGGGGTCTCGTTGGAGGCAGACAAGTGGGCTACCGTTCTGGGGCGCCTGGGCCATCAATGTTTCTACTTCGCGGGCCTATGCGATCGGGATCCAAACCGGAGCTACGTCGTGCCCGAAGCCCACTTCTCGCATCCGGCGATTGAGAAAACGTATGACGCCGCGTTCAAGAACCGGGCGCGCCCGCCGTGGCTTACGCGGGAAATTCGCGACCTTGCCGAGCATTTGAAAGAGCACCTGTACGAGTTCACGAAACGCTACGACCTGCAACTTCTTCTCGTAGAAAACGCCCTCTCCATTCCGCTCAATATTCCCCTGGGATTGGCATTGACCGAATTCATCATCGAAACCGGCATCCCGACAATTGCCCACCACCATGACCTCTATTGGGAGCGACGACGGTTTCTGGTCAATTGCGTGTGGGACTACCTGGACATGTCTTTTCCCCGCGCCTGCCGCACGTCCGCCACATCGTGATCAACTCACCGGCGGCCGCGCAGCTCAGCTACCGGCGTGGGATTTCTGCCCGGCTTATTCCAAATGTGATGGATTTTGACAGGCCCGCGCCTGAGCCCGACTCCTATGCAATGAGTGTGCGAGGAGACCTGGGCATCAAGGCCGACGAGTACTTCTTTCTGCAACCGACGCGCGTCGTGCGGCGAAAAGGAATAGAGCACGCCATCGAACTTATGCGCCGTCTGCGGTTGCCCGCCCGACTGGTAGTCTCTCACGCCAGTGGGGATGAGGGCGACGCCTATGAGAAGCATTTACGCACATTTTCCGATCTTCTGCAGGTTGCGACGAGCTTCGTTTCGGATGTGATCAGCGACCAGCGCGGTACGACCGCCGACGGCCGGAAGATCTACTCCCTGTGGGACGTGTACCCGTTTGCGGACATGATCACATACCCCTCGCTGCTCGAGGGTTTTGGGAATGCGTTCCTTGAGTTGGTGTACTTTAGGAAGCCCATCGTGGTGAATGATTACACAATCTACGCCATCGATATCAAGCCCAAAGGGTTTCAAGCCATTGAGCTAGCCGGATTTATCACCGACGAGGCGGTTGCGAAAGTGGAACGAGTTCCTTGAAACGCCGGCAATGGCTGCCGAAATGGGAGAGCACAACTTTCAGTTGGCAAAACGCTTCTATTCCTTCGCTTTCTTGGAGCACCAGCTGCAGGGCGTGCTGCAGTCGTTCACTGGCGAAGACATCGAGAGGTGAGTGATTAATATCGTCCTGATCCACTATGCGGCAGCACCGGTGATTGGCGGGGTGGAGAATGTGATGCGCCAACACGCCCGCCTCATGGCAGCGGCGGGCCACCGCGTCCGGATCGTGGCCGGGAGAGGGGAGCAGTTGGACTCCGGCGTAGAGTTCACCAGCGTGCCGCTAGTCGATTTCGCGTGATCCAGAAATCCTGGAAGTGAAGGCTGAACTCGACGCAGGCCGCGTACCCGCCGCGTTCGAACTCGCTGGTCGGGAAGATCCGGGAAGAACTGGCCCCAACACTGGAGCAGGCGGATTGGTTGATATGCCACAATGTCTGCTCGTTGAACAAGAATCTTGCTTTGACAGCTGCCATCCGAGGCATCTCGCAGACACAGAATACACCGCGACTGATTCTTTGGCATCATGATCTGGCATGGACGACGCCACGCTATCGGCAGGAGCTCCACGACGGCTTTCCCTGGTCGTTGCTGCGAACGGATTGGCCGCAGGCCATCCAGGTGACGGTCTCAGCACAACGCCAGGCAGAGCTCGCGGAGCTGTTGGGAGTCGCGGCAGACCGCATTCGCGTCATCCCCAATGGCATCAGTGTCGCGCCGTTCCTGGGCTTGAGCCATGCAACGGAGGCTCTGCTCGCGGAGTTCCGACTTCTGGAGGCAGCACCGCTGGTCTTGCTTCCGGTGCGCATCACGCCGCGCAAGAACATCGAGATGTCGCTGCGGGTGTTGGCTGAGCTGCGTCATCGTCTCCCCGATGCCCGGCTGCTCGTGACGGGCCCGTTGGGACCGCACAACGCCGCGAACGTCGGATATCTCGATCGGTTGACGGCGATGCGCCTGGACTTGGACCTGGGAGATGCGGCATTGTTCCTCACGGAAGCAACCGGGAAAGTCCTCCCGGACACAGTCGTCGCCGAGCTCTACCGTCTGGCCGATCTGTTGTTCCTGCCGAGCCTCGAGGAAGGGTTTGGCCTCCCGATCCTTGAAGCAGGATTGGTTGGTCTTCCGGTTTTCTGTTCTGACATAATGCCGCTGCGTGCGCTCGGTGGCAATCAGGCCCAGTACTTCGCCCCAGACGGCGACCCCGCGGGCGTGGCTGGCTTGATCGCCTCGACGCTGGCGCAATCATCGCGGTATGCCCTGCATAGGCGCATAATTCGCAATCACACGTGGGATCAAATCTATTCAACCCACCTCGCACCGCTGCTTGCAGGCGAATAAGACATGGCTCAGCGATACTCAACGAGACTATTCAGGAAGATACTGGTCCCCCTCATCCATGGGTCCACTTCGGATGCAGCGATCGGTCTTGCATTGGCAATTGCGGATGCGGCGGACGTCGCCCTCGTTGGCATCGTCGCCATTGCGAAAAAAGAGTCGCTGAGCACGGCCGCTTTGCCGGCGCGGCAAGTCCGCCAGCGGATGCGTCAGACTGCCGCCAGGCGGCCGGTACGAATCATGCCGAGAATACGCGTGTCTTACGCGCCATGGGAAGAGGTACTCAAGAGTGTGCAAGAGGAAGAGCCGGACCTGCTGGTCCTGGATGGCACTCAACTGTCCAGGCTGGCGATGACGATTGACGAAGTAATGGAGAATCCCCCGTGCGACATGATTGTTGCCGGGGGCGCCGTTCCGGACAAGCCGTCACGGGTACTTTGCGCCCTGAGGGGTGGTCCGTACGCCGAGCTCGCGTTGCGACTTGCACTGGGGATTTCGCGAACCAGCGGGGCAAGGATTACGGCGTTGCACTTGACGTCCCGGGACGAAGCCCCGGTTGTGGAGGCCGCATTCAAGGGGGTGGACCGCGTTCTGAGGAATCTGCCTCAAGTCGATCGCAGATCTGTGAAAACAGACGATGCGGCCGGTGCAATACTAAAGGCCGCGCGTAATGCCGACCTGCTAGTGATTGGCGCCAGTGCTCGGCCGTCTGTCGCAAGTGGCTCCATCGGAGAAGTGGCACAGACCATCCTGCGGCGGCGTTCAAAAGGCGTTCTGATCGTGAAATCGAGCCGACCCGTGCCACTCAACATGGAGAGCGAGGCGGTAGGGCAAACCGCGATTTCAGTCCTTGTGGATAAGTGGTTCGGTGAGAACACCTACCACGCTGCGGAATTTGGCGATCTCGCGACCCTTTTCGCCGCGAAGGAAGCGCAGCACTTGAAGGTCAGCCTGGCGCTGCCTGCACTCAATGAGCAGCAAACGGTGGGTCATGTCATCCGAACTATTCGGCGAGCTCTTGTAGATCGGGTACGTCTACTGGACGAGATCGTATTGGTCGACTCTGCGTCGACTGACCGGACACGCGAAATTGCCTCATCGCTCAAGATCCCGGTATACATCCACCAGAAGGTCTTGCCGCGATTGGGTGCAAGATCGGGCAAGGGGGAGGCCCTGTGGAAGAGCCTCTACCTGACCAGCGGCGATATTCTGATCTGGGTGGATACCGACATAGTAAACATCCATCCCCGTTTCATCTATGGGCTGCTGGGCCCTCTGATCATGCATCCAGAAATCCAGTTCGTGAAGGGATTCTATCGGCGCCCATTGAAGGTGGATCGGAAGACGCAGGCTGGAGGCGGAGGTCGCGTCACGGAGCTGACCGCGCGACCGCTCCTGAATCTGTTCTTTCCTGAACTCTCCGGCCTCATTCAGCCACTTTCAGGCGAGTATGGCGGGCGCAGGGCTGCGCTCGAGCAAATGCCGTTCTCATCCGGCTACGGGGTGGAAATCGGGCTCGCGATTGACTTGTACGAGAAGTTCGGCCTGGGGGCGATCGCCCAGGTGGACCTCGAGGAGCGGGTCCATCACAATCAGCCGCTCGAATCGCTGAGCAAGATGTCGTTTGCGATTATCCAAACGGTAATCCGCAGGATGGAGCGCCGCTACGGGGTGAAGTTGCTGGAGGACGTGAACAAAACCATGAAGCTGATACGCTATGGTCAGCAGCGCCTGCTCCTGGACGTCGAGCAAATCGCTGAGTTGGAGCGTCCACCGATGGTCGAGATACCAGAATACCTGGACCGGAGAGCGGGCGCACCAGGAAGCTGACACGACCAGTTGCCACTAAGAGTCCTGGAATGAACGGCCTCGTCGGCAATCGGACGGGACGGCCATTCCGGCGCAGTTTGATTGGTGTGGGCGGAGTCGGGCGAGAGACTGCTTTACTGTTGTGCGAAGGTATCGATTAGGAGCTTGAAGTTGCCGCCCGCGGGGTAAAGGATGGGGCAGGTGGTGCCGCGCTTACGATACTCGGCGACTTTTTGGCGTGCTTCCTCCGGCGTGCCGGAGGCCGTTATGCGATCGACCAGGGCGTCCGGAACCAAGTGTTTGGCGCGGTCGATCTGTTCTTTGGTGGCGGGCCATCCAAGGATCGACTGTATCTCCTGAATTACAAAATCTGAGACGCCGGAAGCCTTGGCGATGTGCGGTTGTTGCGCAAGGTACTGGCACAGCAGCATCTTTGTGTTTTCAAAGGCCTTGTCGTGATCCGGATCGACGGAGCAAACCACCAGTTGTGGCCGGTCAAAGTCCACCAGCTTCCGGCCCGATTTGGACAATCCTTTCGTAAGTAGATCCAAAGCCCGGTCGTTGTAGTCCGGCGGCACACAGTAGTTGAGGACGACGCCGTCCGCGATTTCTCCCGCAAGCTCCATCATCTGATCGCCGGTGGCACCGATCATGATCGGAATGTGGCGAGGTTCCCTTCTGCCGTGGACCACGTCCAGCTCAATGCCTTCCACATCATGAAACTCGCCGTGGAACGTGACACGTTCCATATTGAGCAGCCGCCTCAAGACATCCACCGTTTCTCGCATGGCGGTCGACGGTTTGCGACGATGGACTCCCACATTGCTTGCCAGGGGATCCCACCAGGCTCCGATGCCGCAGATAATCCGGTTTGGCGCCAAGTCGTCCAATGTGAGAAATGTTGCCGCCAGCAGGCCGATGTTGCGCGTCCAATTGTTGATCACGCCCGATCCGATCTTGATTCGGCTGCTAACCGCGGCGTATGCCGCCATTGGAACGATCGCGTCGCGAACAAGCCGGGACTCTGCCTGCCAAGCAGCCTCGAAGCCGCGCTGCTCGGCATAGCGAACATACTCCAATCCGTCGCGCAGGTCATGTGAGTCTTGCAGATAGAGTGCTACCCTCTCCACGTGGTTTGCTCCTTTGCCCAGACGTTTGGGTGGACGATACCGACTAGCGATGCCAAGTCGAGGATCGTTGAACTCGTTCTGTAACTTGAGTTTGCCTGTGGTCTTTGTACGAATCGAGATTATACCTGAAGCGCCTTGAGGAACCCTGATCCAGGCCGGTAGTAGTACTTACTACGGGTCCAATTGGGAGTATCATCATATTGAGATTTTACGAGGAAGAGCCTATACTTTGTCGGGACCGTGATAGCACCGACGGAGATCGAAATCTCGCACTGGACTGCGGCTGGAGAAGAAGATGGCAATTAAGAAGGATGCAGGATCCCGGCATATTGCATTGGCGAGAAAGAACTGCCAAACTCTGAAGATTGGAATCCCAGACTTCGAAGAATGCTTGCGAGCGGGACCCAACGCCTGTCGTTACGCGGTTCCGTTTGGCTATACTTTCCTTTGCCATCATCCCCGGCTTCGAGAACCACAAGAATCTGGTGAACCAGCGTCCCGTAAGTCCACAACTTCACGAGCGCACACTAGCGCCTGAGCAAGACGCTTCTGAACCATGTACAAAACCAGATGCCCCGGGAAAAGGGGCATCTGGTTTTGTATCACTACTCTTGCGGGAATGCGTGCCGGACTAGAATCGTTGCCACATCTTGGGCGCCAGTTCCCGTGATCTGGCTGCAATGCGCTCCTCATCGAGGGCAAGCACCTTCTTGTTGCGCATAAGGATCTTGCCTCTGCAGACCGTTGTGTCCACTGTCGCATCCACCAAGCCGAAGATGAGGTGGCCAAGAAAGTTCGCCTCGTTCAGAGGTGTAGGGGGACAGTAGTCGATAATGGCAAGATCCGCAGGGCCCCCCACTGCAATCTCCCCGAGCGCCACTCCAAACTGCCGGCGCGCGATCTCGGCGTTGTTCTGCAAGAGCAACTGTGGGGCCTCGGCGAATGCCACTCTGGGGTCATGATTCGCCAGACGATGCAGCAGATAGGCGCAACGCATTTGCGCCAGCATGTCGGAGGACATTCCGTCCGTTCCCAGCCCGACAAGAGCCCCCTTCTTCAGGAGCTCCAGCAGAGGGGTTACGCCGACCGCGTTATTCATATTGGATTCCGGGTTGTGAACGACGGGAGTCTGCGTAGCGGCAATGCGCTCGATCTCGGCCTCATCGACGTGGACGCAGTGGATGAACAGCGATTTGGCGCCCGCGACCCCGAGCTTCTCCAGCCTCATCACGGTCGGCAGACCATACTTGCGCACGGAGTCTTCGCGGTCTGCCGCATCTTCAGCGACATGAATGTGGCAACCGACGTCGGCGTCGCGGGCGATCCCGACGCACCGCTCGAGGGTCCGGTCGGACAACGTGAACGAGGCGTGCAGCCCCATCATCGCGGCGACTTGCCCGTCACCTTTGCCGGTCTTCTTGATGAAGCGCTCGTTCTCCCCAATTCCGCCACCCTCCGCATTTCTGTCTGATACCTCATAGCAGAGGGACGCACGTAAGCCTGCCTGACGCACGGCTTTTTCGATGAGATCCAAGGAGCCCTCCCGGGCGCCAGGGGACGCATGGTGGTCAATGACAGTTGTCGTGCCGTTGCGTATGCACTCGATCAGAGGTACCTGGGCGGAGACGGTGATGTCCTCGTCCGAGAGCGCACGGTCCAGCTTCCACCAAAGACGTTCCAGGATCTGTACGAAGTTTGCGGCTGGCTCTCCCGGAATGGCCATGCCGCGCGCCATCGTGGAATAGAAATGATGGTGGGCGCAGATGAAGCCGGGCATCACGAGCTTTCCTGTGCAATCGACGACGTCGGCATCTGGAAAGCGCCTGCGCATATCGGCCGTCTTGCCGATCGCTGAGATTGTGTCTCCCTCCACCACCACAGCGCCATCCCAGAGCACGGCATTCGGGGTGCCAAGAGTGACAACGATTGCATTCTCAAAGCGGGTGCTCATGTGCATGGTCTCGCTTTCCGCATCAGTTCTCGCTGAGCGCGGCGAGTTCCTCAGGAATTCGCGTGCGCATGCTTATGGCGCCGACAAAGCACTTCAAGGCGCAAATGGAGCAACCGATGCACTTTGACGGATCCGTGTGTGGACAGTGCTGGTCGTCGAAGGATATGGCCATATACGGACATCGACCGCAATTGCCGCAGCCCACGCACAGCGCGGGATCGGCCTCAGATATCAGTTTGGTGGCCGGCAAGGCCATAAAGTCGGTGACGGGGTGCGGTTGTGCGATGCCGATCAGTTCCTGCACGGAGTTAATGCCGCGTTCCCGCATCAGGAATGAAGTGCCTGATTCGAGTTCGTGCACGATACCGTAACCGAATTTCATGGCGATGGTGCAGAATTGCACGGTCTTGACACCCAGCGCCAGAAAGTCCATGGCGGCTTTGTAGGTCATGGGGCCTGCGTTTCCCGAGATCTCAATGCCCTCGGGAACGGCCTGCGCCAGCGTCAGATTCGAAATTGGCGTCACCCCCTCGCCGCTCATGCCGACGACCACTCCCTCCTCCCAGCGTCGACCGTCGGCAGCGGGACGAAAGGCCAGCGTGGGGAAGGAATTTGCCAGCGTGACGCCTGCTTTCTTCCCTGGGTATTTCTCAAGCACCTGGCGGACCGCTCGCAAGATGGGGATGACGGATGTCACTGCCGATGTCAGCTTGAACAATTTTGGAATATCGGCGTCGCCCGCCGCCAACACCCACTCGACAAGCTTGGCTGTCAGGGCCGCGTTCTGAGAGACAATGTCGCCCTCCGTGCCATCGCCGCCTTGTGGGCAAGACAGGGAATATTCGATGCCCATGGCGCCTGCCAACTCGAGTTTCGCAGTATTGGATTTCCAGACCCGGCTGTCGCTGTCGTCATCACCGGTCACGGGCCCTCCCGTGGACGCGATCGTAAGACGATCCGGCCAGTCGCGCACCAGATGCTCCAGCTCGCGGCACACGCGGTCCAGTGGATGGGCGGATACGTTGTCTGCGTTGGCGTACGTGCCTGGTCCAAACGTGAACATGTACTCTGATGGGATATGGATGGGAACATTGTCGAAGGCCGTCTTCATGATTGCGCCGGCCCAACCCTCTTTATATGCCCGTGTGACCTGCTCCAAACCATCCGTCATGGGCGAAGCCGAAAGGAGATAGGGTGAACGGATCTTTCGGCCGAAAAAATCGGCTTCCAACGGGACGGGCATCGGCTGATAGCCTGGCAGCGCCCAATGTGACTTGGTCTTTCTCTGTATCTCCGGTTTGGGTGCCTGCTTCAGCCACGCGTCGACCTCAAGGGCTGCATTCTTGCCTGCTGCCACAGCCTCCACGACCGTTGTTGGCCCGTTGGCGAGGTCGCCGGCATAGAAAACGCCTTTCTGGTTCAGTCGCGGCAGCGTCGACCTCATGCCGATGGCGATTACGATTTCCTCGAAATCGTCCCTTGTGAGTTCAGTCCCGGCGATGTCGTTGACATTTGCAGGCCTGAAGGGCGTGTGGTCGGGGAGAGCTACTTTCATGGTGTCGATGGAGTATAGGCCTGCGCGCTGTTTGGCGATTCTCGCGATGCGAACTCTGCAATTGATCTCGATGTCGTGTTCGACCAATTCCGCTCTTTCGAGTTGGGTCAAGGGCATCTCAGATAGCTTTTCCAGCATAAACAGTTCAACGTGCGTCGCACCCCGGGCCTTGGCCACGAGCGCACAGTCAATAGCTGTGGCCCCACCACCAATCACCGCGACGTGCCCGCTGTATGCCCGCGCCTGCGGATCTTCCAACAAGTCGATCATCCTGACGGCTAGGTTCTCGTTTTCGATTCCCAGCGCAATGGGCTCCCACAAGCCGGTGGTCACGCAAACCGCGTCGTAGCCCCGATCCAGGAGGCTAGCAGGCTCCGAGACAGATGTTCCCGTCACGGGCCTTATCGTGCCTAGCGACACGGCAAAATTGATATCGGCTTCAACCACATCCTGGTCCAGGCGGTCGTGGGGAATTAGCCTTAACATGCCCCCCAGCTTATCGTTTTGCTCGAGGATATCGACAACGTAGCCCATTTGGCCAAGCGCGGCCGAGGCTGCCAAACCGGCAGGACCTCCGCCTACGACGGCCACTTTCTTCCCATTTGGGACGGGGGCAGAGAATTGTGGCACGCCGCCGTTCTGCCTCGCCATCTGCACAATGGTGGCCTGGACCCGCGGAATGTTGATCGGCCCGTCGTAGCTAGTTCGGGAGCAGGCCGCCATGCAGAAGCGATCCGGACACACAAGGCCGCATACGCCGCCGAGCGGATTGTTGCGCATGATTTCGCCCGCCGCGCGGCGGAAGTCAGAGGCCTTGCCACCGCGTGCAGCCATGATGAAATCGAAAGGCGAGCAGTTGGCAGGGCAGGCGGTCCTGCATGGCTTCTCTTCGCAATATTCGCAACGCTCGAGTTCCGTCTGGAGTTGTTGCGCGGTCATAAACGGGGATGTTGGGCTTGCGGTCTCATTCATGCGTTGCCTCGATGAGGATTACTTTGAAATCGGTCTTGTGCGGGAATGCACAAAATGATTATAGCATCTGCCCCCTGCCATTAGAGTGTATAAACTCCGGCTCCACATGGCGATAAGTCACATTAATGGAGTGCGCGCAGCGCCAAGTATTGGCGTGGCTGTCCGCGACGCTATCGGCAATTGACGTCTGCGGCCCGGCGGCGTGGCCGTTCTCCAGCGACGAGTGCAGATCGGGTACCGGAGGGGCTAGGGCGCGTCGGAGTCGAGACCCCGCAGATGCCTCACGAGTTCAAGGTCTTCCGGCAAGTCAAGGTCCAAGCCAAGAGATGGCAGGTCGACGATCTCCAACCGAGCACCGGCGCGGCGCGCCCGATCGCAATGTCGGCGAAATAAGTCACCGCCAAAATCGTACTCAATCAGATTGGAAGGAGCCAGCAATAGGGCGTTTGTGCCCTTATGGCGCCGATCGGGAGCGATCACCACTACGGGAGGCTCTGTGGCGCGGGCGAGCAGCGCAAGAATATCAGAACGTGTCATCATGGGCAGGTCTGCCGGCACGATAAGTACGCCACGCGATGCATACACCTGGGCCACTACAGTGGCACGCTTGAGCGCCGTGTTCAGGGCGGGAGCGCCATCCTCCTGCACCGTGCGTGCCCCCATATCTCGTGCGATCGCCAGTGCGGCTGAGTCGCGGCTGACGACAAGTACCTCCTCGACTTCCTTGAGGTCGATCAGGGTTTTCAGCGTACGCTCCAGCAGCTGCCGATTCAGCGCGGCCCGCTCTTCGTCGCTCAAGGCAACGGACAAGCGTGACTTGCCGCGCCTGAGTGGCTTCACCGGAACGATGGCCCAGATCGTCATTTGCTGCTGCCGAGCAAGAAATCCAGCACGTCCGTGGCCAGGCGCCGTCGATCGGTATTCGTGCGCATTAGCGTTCTCGTGACCAGCGTTGAAATTCCCAAGCCTTGGATTGCGGCTTCCTGAGAAGCATCGACTCGATCGAGGACAAAAGAGTGCGCCACATTCCGGTAATGTTCGGCGACCGCCAGGGCTGAAGGCTGAAGCCCAAGCTCGCGATACATCTTGGCCGCCGGACCTCGAACCGCCGCGCCTCCGATGATAGGCGAAATCGCAACGGCCTTCCCCGCGCTGACCGCAGCCCGAACCCCGGGAATGGACAAGATCGGGGCGATGCTGACCCATGGATTGGATGGGCAGATCACAATGCCGTCCGCACCCTGCAGGCAGACCAATACGCCCGGAGCGGCATCCGCCTGGACCGAACCACGAAACTCGAAGCCTGTCACTTGAGGTTCACACCTCCGACGCACGAAGTATGCCTGAAATTCGAGGTCGCCTTCGTCGGTCTTCACGATCGTCCTGACATCCGAGTTTGTCATGGGAAGAATGGTCTGCATGACACCCCAAGCCCCACAGAACTCTTCCACGATCTGGCTGAGTGGTTCTCCCATGTTCAAGCGCCGTGTGCGCTCGAGATGGGTGGCAAGGTCGCGATCCCCGAGCTGGAACCAACTGGGCCCGCCAAGCTGCTCTAGGCTGATAAGGGCGTTCCAACTCTCGTGGCGGCGCCCCCAACCGGTCTTTGTACTGGCCATGCCCGCCAGCGTGTAGCAAACCGTATCCAAGTCAGGCGAGACATGAAGACCAAGATGCTCAAAGTCATCACCCGTATTGACGATGATCGTCAATTCCTCGGGCGCGAGGATCTCCGCGAGACCGTGCGCCATTTTCGCGCCGCCCACGCCGCCGGCAAGGGCGACAATTCTCATATGAAGATCGCTACTTCGTCGATGCGCTTCCGCGCAGGCATCTGCGGTGTCTCCGCCGGATGTCCTGCCATGAAGAGGGCCTGCGGCTCCCATTCAGCAGGCAATTGCAGCGTTTTCCGCACGAGCTCGCCGGCAAACAGAGGCGCGCAGCTCCATACTCCACCCAGGCCCTCTGCATGTAGGGCTAACAGCAGCAACACGCCTGCATTTGCGGTGGATTGAACAGCCATTAGGCGCTCGGACTCCGAGCGCGCCACATCAGGGTATCGGTCCATCTCACTCTGGTCCATACACATGATGATCACGACGGGGGCGCCGGAAAGGCGGGAACGGGAACGCTCGACACGAGTGGCAACCCTGCCCGCCGGCAGGCCGTCGGCTCGAAGGTCAGCCTCGAAACGCGCGGCCATTGCATTTGCCAGCGTCGATTTTGTCAAGTCGTTTTGGACTACGGCAAAACGCCAAGGCTGCCGGTTGTGGGCCGACGGGGCAGTGATCGCGGTCGCCAGAATGCGCTCCACGACGGCCCGCGCCACGAGTTCTGGATCATAGCGGCGGATCGAACGACGTGTGCGCAGAAAAGTATGCAGGTCCTGGTGCGGGATCATTCTGCGAAAAAGCTCTCTGGCAAGATGCGAAACATCACACGAAGTCTGCCCTTCGACAGGAGTCCACGGCCGCCCGCGATACTTGAGCGAAAGCCTGCCCATGTGCTCGAGCGCGCCTTCTTCAGTAGCCACGATCACTCGACCGCGGATCTGGAGATAACGATGGAATGGATCCTTGGGATCAGTGATCAGAAGGGCGACGCGTGGCCGAGCGCGCATGTTGCGATCCTTCACGCGTCCTCGGGCCGTGTTCACCAGGATGTCCCCCCCTTCCACATTGAACCAAAGGGGCGTGACTTGCGGAGAGCCGTCTGGCATCAAGGTGGTCAGGTAGGCGTAGGCGGCTGCAGAGTCGCGCAGCAAATCCTGGTGCGATGGGGGCATCGTCTTCATTTTCAGCTACCTGAACAAGTCCTGCGAACTCGGGGCGGATCATTTCGCTAAGTGTGCCATCGCGCAAGGGGTAGGGGAAACCCCGGGCATGCACTATGGGGGTTGCCTCTGAGGCCTGGCCCATCATCAGTGAGGCGGCCGCGGCCAACTCGTCGGCAACCCCGACGACGGTTACTCTAAGGCTGTAGCCGAAGAGGTCCTTCCAGCCCCGCTCATCAACCAGGGGCGGGACCCCGCTGAGGCCAACGCACGTCCCCACGGTCCCCAGCCGCCAAGCCCGGCCATGGGAGTCGTTTATGAGCACTCCAAGCACGCGTTTGGAACGCTGCTCCAACTCCGCGCGGATCGTTCGCGCAGATAGATCGGGATCACGGGGCAAGAGCAGCACTTGCTCCACAGCTTCATTTCCTGGTCCGGCAACATTGGAGTGGTCAATGCCGGCATTGGCACAAATGAAGCCAAGATTGTGCTCCACAATGATGGTTCCGGCGCGAACTCGGAGGATGTTTCGACTTTCGCCCAACATGAGCTCAACGAGGCGCGGGTCCTTCTCTGCCTGGCGTGCCAGTTGGCGGGCGCGCGGGCTGGGCGATACGGTCGCCAGGTTGACCATGCGACCTTCAGCCTTGCTGACAATTTTCTGTCCCAGGATGAGAATATCGCCGTCCTGCAAATCGAGACCATTGCTCGGGAGGCGTGAAAGGATCACATCCGCCAGATCATCGCCCGACGCGATCAGCGGGACTCCCTGCAGCGGAGTGAGTACAAGGGACATACCGCTAGCTTTCGAAACCCGTGATCCTGATGCCGGCTTGTTTGGATCCATAGGTCTTGTTGATATGGATAAGTATGCTGACCAGCCCTTCAGTTACGGCTGAATTCTCAAGGGCACCCGCGTCCCATCCCTTGAGGCCCGCCGCCGCAACCAATTCCAGAACGGTGTTGCGCGCGGACTTGCTTGTGCCGGTCACCAGCACGTCGCAGTTGACCGGCTGATCCTGGAGAAGGTGTTCATGCGAAATATTGTGGAAGGCCGCCGCGACTTCCACGTCGGCGCCCACGATGTCTCGCGCCTCCTGTGCCGCTGACCCAGCCGGGGGCAAGTGCGCCTTCGAAACCTTCCCCGGCACCAGTGGGACGGTTGCGTCGATCAGGAGTTTGCCACTCAGGGCAGGCCGTATGAACTCCAAAATCTCCCGGTGGGCACTATACGGTACTGTCAGCGCAATGATGTTGGCCGCGTTCGCCGCATCAAGATTGGCCATGCCCATCACCCGGACACCGATCAAGCAAGCCTTCAATTTCGGAGGCCGCCGTGATGGCCCTGTCTGCTGTCCGCGATCCGATGACGATCCGGTACCCGGCTTTCGACCAACGATATGCAAGTCCCTTGCCCTCCTTGCCGGTTCCCCCAATCACTGCGATCGTGACCGGATTCGACAAATTGTTCATGTTCCGACGTTGTCCTCCATGCGCTTCCAGACACGTCGGGCGAGCTCGCGTCCACGCGCGGCTATCTCGGCCTCATCGAGCGACACAAGTTGCCGATCCTTCATGAGCACTTTACCGGACGCGATCGTCGTCGTGACCATGGCTGATTGCAGGCCGAAAATGACATGTTGGTCGAAGTTGTCCGCGGTCACCGGGGTGGGTGACTGGTAGTCCACCAGGATCATGTCGGCGGCGGCACCGGGAACGAGCGTGCCGACTGGAGCGGCAGGAAAATACATGCTCGCGAGGGCACCGCCGTTGTGGATTGCCATTTGAGCCACGCGCCGGCCAATCGTCCCTTCCGGATCATCACCGGCTGCCCTCTCGAGGAGGTAACCCGATTGCCATTCTTCCCACATGCCTTGCGAGAAGCCATCCGTCCCAAGGCAGACCCGAACGCCAGCTCGCATGAGCAATTCGACGGGCGCCGCGCCTGTGCCCATATTCATGTTGGAGCGTGGCAAGTGGGCCACCCAGGTCGCGCTATCTGCAAGCAGACTTGTCTCGACGGCATCCACATGAACGCAATGGGCGGCAATAGTCCGTGGACCGAGGATGCCATGATTGTGCATGCGGTCAACGACGCGCATATTCGTTTTTCTAAGGCTGTCATATTGGTCAGAGGGCGCTTCAGCGGTCAGGATATGAAAGCCCGCCCCGTCAGGCGCGGCCGCCCTGGCTGCCTGAAGCGTGCCGCCCGAGAGGGCAAAGCTCGCTTCAAGACCAAACATGCCTCCGAGGCGGTCGACTTTCCCGCCAGCGAGCTTTTTCAGGAATCTGCAGTTTTCCGTTATGGCTGCGTCGGCAACGCCAGGGCCGTCAGCATCCGTGACCGCGTAACTCAAGACCGCACGGAGTCCCGATGCCTCCACGGCCTCGGCGATCACATCCAGAGAGCCGTCGACAGCATTTGGCGAAGCGTGATGATCAAACAACGTGGTCGTGCCGGAGCGGATCGCGTCTACCAGACTGAGCAGCGCGCCGTAGCGGATGTCCTCTTCCAGCAGGGCGCGATCCAACCGCCGACGCCCGCCTTCGGCAACTTCTGACGCCAAGTGCCAGGCGAGGCCCCGGTGGAAAACGCCACAGAAATGCGTGTGGGCGCATATGCCGCCGGGCAAGAGCAACTGACCATGCGCATCGATCCTTCTCGACTTTGGATACTTCTTCTCAAGCCCGGAGGCGGAGCCCAGTTCAACAATATGATTCCCCGACAAATAGACGGCGTAACTCGGTAGTACGCGATTCGGCTCTTCCTGCGTAACGACCGTGGCGTTCGTAATGAGCATCAGCTGAATACCATTTGCGCCGGATCCGGGAGCTTCTGGCCGCTGGAGCCAATTTCCCACAGCCCAAGAAAAGCGGCCTCGCGCATTTCTTCGTCATCGCCGCTGATTACTGCATACATCTCACGGAGTACAGCGTCAGTCGGTGTCCGCTTGAGGTACGCTAAGGCTGCCAACCGTTCCTCTTCATTTGGACTTCTTAGGGCGGCCAACAGAACGTCCGTCGCTGCGGCGCCAGGAGATATGCCCACCCCGAGTGTGCCGGCAAAAGCAATGAGCCATGGAGCTTCCGACGGGGGCGGCAACCGCCGCGGAATGCGCGGATTGGCCGGTTGGCTCCTCGAATCCAAGACTTCTGCCGCTGCGTTCCTGACAACCCATTGATCATCGTTTGAGCGCATCTCATGAAGCAGTTCAGTTGCCCAGATCTCGTGCGATGCGGCCCAGGCCGTAAGCTGTCGCGCGTCGCAGCAGGATGTCGGGCATGGCCGCGCCGTCCCGTAGCATTGCGTAGCCCTCGTCCGGATGGTTTGCCAACGCCTCGGCTGCAGCCCTACGAAGTTCGTCATCTCCCTGCAAAAGCGCATTTCCCACGTGTTCCAAGGCACGGGTCGAGCCGATCGCTACCAGGCTTAAGCAAGCAGCTCGTCGTACGGCTGCATTCGGCGAGTCCAGGAGCGCGGCAATGTCGCCGACCGCCCGCTCGTCGCGGACGGCTCCACTGCCCAACGCAGCAAGTTGCTGTTGTCCCGCAGATGATGTCCGCATCAGCTGCCGACACAAGGACGCCACGCCGGGATCGTTGCTGCATACCAGGGCTGTCAGCGCCTGTCCCCGCAGCGACAAAGGAAGGTCGGGGTTTTCGATTAGCCTTGTGAGGGCCGCGATCATCCGGTTGCGCCACGGAGCGCTTGGTTGAGCATCTCGCAACCAGCGGGCCGCGTCGAACAATCGTCGATGCATTGGCAGGCGGGACCATTGGAGCATAAGGTCCGCCAGCGCGTTTACGTCACCGAGGGCGGCGAAGTAGCGCATGGTCAGGAACTTTCCAATCCACTCTGGTTGATTGACGAGCGTGTCGCCTGCCTTGTAGGCCCCCAAGGCTCGACCCGCAAGGTATCCCCCGATGACCGGATGCACGAATCGTGCCCGGTTATGACGCGAACCCACAAGCAGGCCCGTCGATGCCAGTTTGCCCAAGAGACCGGGTGACGTCGGAGACGCGGGCAAGGCTCCGTCGGGCTTGTCCCGGATACTCTCGGAACCGCCGGCGGGCTCGCCTACCTCGTGCCCACCTTGGGCACCCAAGTCGTGGCTCCCAGGGGTGGCCTCGATAAGACGCTCAAAATCCTTGACCCAACCTCTGGCTTTGCGCGGGTCAAAAACGGGCTGCGCCAGCAAATTCACCTGCATTGCAAGCGTCTCGAGCGCCGCCATCGGTGTCTCGCTCGGCGCGAGCCGCCGCACATGCGCCGCAATCGCGTCAAGTATGTGCGGTCCCGCCAAGTCTCCGGTGCATGCCGCCCAAGCCCTCAGAGTCAGCTCCAACGGGGTGAAGGCGCGATCGTTTGCCCCGAGCCAGCCCTCGAGCAGGAGTGGATCCAATATTGCTGGCTGGGTCTCCGAACGCGCGTCAGCCGTCGCGATCCGGGGCCAGAGTGTCATCCATTGACGAATAAAGCGTGATTGTCGCCGCGGGCTCCATGCGGCCAGTGCCAGAGGAACGAAGTCCAGGGCCGTCAGCCCGTCGAGATATTCGGGGGCTCCCGTGGTGACAATGCGAGTCTCAGGAAATGAGTGGAGCAGCAGACTGAGATATTCCGTGACGTCTTGTTGACCCTGCGGTGTTAGTTCATCGAAGCCGTCGAGCAGCAGCAGCGCCCGGCCAGTGTGAAAGCAATCCTTAACAAAATCGGCCATGCGACCCTGCTCAAGGAGCGAAGCCCGCTCGGAGGCCATTTCGCTGATTCGCGTAAGCGCTTCACTGGCATCCCGGCTTGGCAGATCCAGATCTGCTACATGCAGCAAGAAGGGGACTGCCTCCCGCAGCAGGCCGAGCGTCTCATCCCTGTTTGCTGAGAGTGTGGCCAACCACGCCAGTGCAACCGATTTTCCGATACCGGGCTGGCCGATGATTGCCAGGTTGGCACCCCCGGCGAGCGCTTCGCCGAAGCTCAGCGTCACGCCGCCGTACAGGGCGCTCAGTTCGGGCCAGGACGGCATGTACGGCACAGTGAGCGTGACGACGTCGTCTGTCGGGGGGCGTCCGCCCGGCTCCACAAACGCCGGCGGGGCCAGGAGTTCAGGCTCCTGAACGATATCCTCGAGGGCGAAGAGCGACGCGGCCAGGTGCAATCCCTGTGCTCGTCGCAAAGTCTCGCGACGACAATCTTCTTCAACGACGCTCATCCGCCGGCCTTGCAGCTGCGCCTGTCTGGTCCTAAGCCTGGCGCGCAATTCCTTCCAAAGTGGGCGGCTTCGTGAAAGGCTCCACCAGAGAATCGTTGCCACGACAAAACCGAAAGCAAAAGAGAGGGGATCGACTGAGAATTCAAGGGGCAGATGCATCTCGCGAAAGCCTAGCCCCCAAACAGGATGCGACCGCAGGATGGGCACAGCACCAGCTCGGAGGAATGGCGGGCGCTCTGCTGTAATGCCGCCGTCAACCGGGTGCCACAGGCTTCACAGGCATTGTCAGAAATCTCCGCCACCGCCACGCCGCGTCGCAGCCCCGCTATCCGCTCATAGGTCTGCAAGTGCCCCGGATCCATTTCGCTCAGGGCTGCGCTGCGTTCATCACGAAGGCTCTCAAGGTTTCGCAGCAAATCCGTTCTCTCAGCGATGAGCCGCCGGTGCTCGTCCTGTAAGCGCCGGCCGATTTCATCCAGCCCGGCCTGCGCCGATCCCACGTCCGTTTGCGCCGCCTCCAGCCTCACCATGGCATCGAATTCCAGCTCTTCTATGGTAGCGAGGTGCTTCTTCAAGGATTGGACATCCGCCTGCAGATCCTGCAGTTCTTTGGGATTTCGAACGGCTCCGCCGTATAGGCTCGATTCTGCCTGCTGGATTTTGATCCGCTGAGATGCCGCCTCCGCATGTTTGGAACGCCGGAGTTCTTCGGCCTGCGCCTGCTCCTGCTCGGCCGCGTCCAGCCGTCCCTGGGCGGTCACGATTTCTGCGTTGTTTTCTAGTATCTGGCGGATCTGTTCAAGCCGGGCCTGCACTTGATTGATGTTGCTGTCCACCTTCTGAAGGCGAAGCAGTCCAAGCGCGGCACCCATGGCAGCATTATATACGAAACAGTTGTCGCGACCTCACTCCGTCCTACCCTCGAATGACAACCTCATGCTCCCAAGGAGCGAACTGGAATGGTGAAACGCGTCACTCGTCGTGGTCGGCGGCATCGTCGAGTGGCTCCTACCCGTCGCGGAAGGGTAATGGCGGCCGGGCAATCGTTTCTTGGAAGGTGGTTCAGGGGGACGTGTTGTAGTAGTTGTACACAGCCTGGGTGATGCTGGCGAATAGCTGATTCGCCGTTTCAAATACGATTTGGACCGGATGGTGCGTGTAGATTGAGAGAACGAAGTTGCCGCCCGGGGTGTAGATGATCCCCGCGTCGCTGAAATTCCGCACGATGCCATCCGGGTCCGGCACCCAGCCATGCTTGTGGGCCACCTGGGTGCCTTCGGGGACTCCGGCCTCGAGAAGCACTCCGATCTTGTCAGCAACCAGATACGAAATGATGTGCCGGCATACGCTCTGATCCATCTTATCGGGAAAGGCGGCAACCAGAGCGCCCCCACCGGACTCGGCACACTGGTATATGTCTTCCAGCAATACTCCCATGTCAGAAGGTGTGGTCTGATTGTAGACATCGGGGTCATTGAAAATATCGGTGCGCTGGTTTGCGGGCGTGGTAAACCTTTGCAGCAGTGGCGCGCCCGCATAGAAGAATCCGGCCAGGAACGTGTTGTCGAGTCCGAGTGTCTTCATATCCTCCGTGACAATCAGTGGACCTGTGTCAGGATTTAGCTCGGCCATGACATCGTCTGATGCACTGTTGTCCGACTTATGTATCATGTTAAGTATCTTGGTATCCACCGCAGCGGGGACGGGGTCCTTGCCTTGCTGTATGAAGTAGGCCACCAGAATGGGTATCTTGATTGTGCTGGAGGCGGTGAAGGCCACATCCGGCTGAACTCCGACCTCCTGACCCTGATTGATCGCAAAGTGAATCTCCTGTCCGTTCTGCAGGTCAATCATGTAGACGCCGATCGCCCCGTCGAAGCCGGAGGTTGACACGACCTGTTTCATCAGAATCTCGAGGTTCTGCAGCGTCGGGCGTGCCGCGGCGGCGTTCTGGAATGAACCCAGGCTGACGGTTCGTCGCGTGGGTGACCGCAACGCATCTTCGATGATGGGAACGGCACTATCGATATCCAGAGACTGTCCCGGCGTTCCTGGCTTGAATGAAGTCGTGCCAGGCACAGGCTCCGCCGGAGTTGCGGGCTGATCGTAGCGTGTGGCGATTTCTGTCTGCAAATAGGCGCGCAGACGATCCTCGGAAATCGACGCGCGCAAAGGCACCGCGTCAGGCGCGGGCTCCTGATTCCACAGGTAGTCCCAGAAGCCTCCCCAGAAAACCCCACCGGTACGGCCGATGTCCGCTGCAGCAAGCATGGACTCCAATTCCATTTGGAAACCGAGCGTTGTCGGATCCACGTGAATCACGCCGCCGCCGTAACGTATCTCGATCGGCGATGTGTAGACCTGCAGTACGCGTTGAGAGGCGGCCTGGGGGTCAAGGCCACCAACGGGTACGCCGCCGATCGACATCCCTGGCGGGTAGTTGTTGCGCTGCCGACTGTAGCTGATTAGCGAAAGGATCAGCAAAAATGTTGCCACAATCAGCAACAAGATAGCTAATCCCCTCAGAAGAATGCTTGCGTTGCGGTTTCTCAACAAGCCTCCAAAGGTCACTTTTGCAGCGAAAAAGTATAACATGGCGGTTATGCGTGCCTGTGCTAGAATACGCCAAGACACTCGTGAGAAAGGGCACATATGCTGCGGTCACTGCTAATCTACCTGTCCAAGGCTGAGTGGGCTCAGCGCCTGGTCTCGGGTTGGGGCCTGGCGTGGCGCACGGCTTCCCGTTTTGTGGCTGGGACCGAGATCGAGGACGCGATTCGCGTCATCCGCGCGCTGAATGACAAAGGGATCAACGTTACGCTGGACCATCTTGGCGAGCACACGACCACAGTTGCCGAGGCTCGCGAAGCCACCAACGCCATACTGGCGACGCTTGACGCCATAAGAGACTCTGGTTTATGCGCCAATGTTTCCATCAAGCTGACACAGATTGGCTTGGGCTTGGATGAGTCAACTTGCTTCGAGAATCTGGAGCAGATCATCGAAAGAGGCCGGACGTACGATAATTTTGTGCGGATCGACATGGAGGATACGCCGTACACTGACGAGACCCTCGCCCTCTATTACAAAGTGCGAGACAAAGGGTACAGCAACGTCGGCATGGTCCTGCAGGCCTATCTCTACCGCACCGAGGCCGACGCGCGCAAGCTCCTGGCGGTGGGAACGAGAATCAGGCTGGTAAAGGGAGCTTATCAGGAGCCGGCCGAAAAAGCGTTTCCAAAGAAGGCCGATGTGGATGCGAACTTCGATCTGCTAACCCGATTGCTCATGGACGCAGCTCTCGCCGCCGACTCACCGACGGTTGGCACAGACGGATGCTTTCCACCAATGCCGGCGATAGGAACGCATGATGAGAAGCGCCTTGATTATGCCAAGGACTATGCTGGACGCATTGGACTTGGGCGACAAGCCTATGAATTTCAGATGCTTTACGGAATCCGTCGCGATTTGCAGGAGCGGCTCGTCCGCGACGGATACGTTGTCCGCGTCTATGTGCCTTTCGGAACACATTGGTATCCGTATTTCATGCGGCGCCTTGCGGAGCGGCCCGCGAATATCTGGTTCTTCATCTCGAATTTCGTTCGCAGCTAGCGCCACGCACAGGCTGTCGGGCCTTTTGTGGTAAAAGAGTTAGATGGCGTCGGAAGCGTGGGCCATCGTCACCGGTGCGGGACACCGCATCGGTAAATCTCTTGCTGCGGCGCTTGCCCGCAACAACCACGCGATCCTGCTTCACTACTGGTCATCCGAAGCCGAAGCCATGCTCACCGCGGAGGAGATCCGCAGACTGGGTGCGCGCGTCCACATCTGCCGGGCGGACTTAACCGATACAGAAGGCATCGCTCATCTTTTTTCACAGGTGGATGAGGTCGCGCACCCTCTGAAGGTGCTTGTCAACAGTGCCGCTATGCTGCGCGCCGGCGACCCGCGCACGCTGACCGCCGAGGCGTGGGACGAGACTCTCAATCTGAATCTGCGTGCCCCATTTCTATGCTCCCGGGAAGCCGCTTCCCGCATGGAGCCGGGCGGACTCATTGTCAACGTGACCGACGTGGGAGCACGAAAGAGCTGGAGCCGCTTTCCTGCCTACTCCGTCAGCAAGGCCGGGCTGGAGGCCCTGACGGGGATTCTGGCGCGGGCCCTTGCTCCAGCCATTAGGGTCAATGCCATTGCACCGGGACTGACGCTGCCATCGAACCAGGTTACGGAAGCAGAGTGGAAGCGATTGGTGGAACGGCTTCCAATGCGGCGGGCCGGCACCGTCGACGAAGTCGCGTCCGCCCTTGAATTCCTGCTAAAGAACGAGTACGTCACCGGGCAGACCTTGGTGGTCGATGGGGGATACTCTCTGCTTGGCTAGTACCAGGGCCTGGCTTGGGCGCTCGAGGGATTGGCTGGCATCGCTGCTGCTGGTTGCCGCGGTCGTCGGCTACGGCTCGGCCTTGGTGGATTTCAATGTACCGCCTTTTGAAGATGCCGCCATGCTCATGCGGTACGCGGATCATCTCGCGCATGGGAATGGAATTGTCTGGAATATCGGAGAAGCGCCGGTGGACGGCGCCACCGACTTCCTTTTCATGACAGCGGTGGCGGCGCTCATCAAGGGCGGTTTGGCCATTGGTCGCTCCGTGCGCCTGCTTGGTTACGCTGCCCACGTCCTCACGGTCCTGCTTGTCTACTGGGTTAATCGGAGGCTGTGGTTGATGGGCGTGGCATTGTCCTTGTTAACTGCCCTCTATTTGGCCGTGGGCACGGGACTGTGGTATGTGGCGGCATACTTCGGAACCCCATTCTTCGCGTTCTTTGCGGCACTAACATGGGCCTTGGGCCTTCTCATCATGCAACGGCGAACGGTTCCGGGCGGCGTCGAAGTGCTCTTTGCGCTGTGCGGCCTCGCTTTGGGGCTCACGAGGCCCGAAGGCGTTATTCTTGCGGCCTCCATGCTCGCCGCAATCGTGGTGGTAAACGGTTGGAGGCCGTCCCGCCGTCTACTGGCAATTTTTGCCACGGTCTTTCTGGTGCTGGGCGGAGCGTATTTCGTGTGGCACTGGCGCTACTTTGGCTATCCGCTGCCGAATCCGTACTACAAGAAGGGAGGGGGGCTGCTGCATTGGGACTCTTTCTGGGAATCCTTGGGCAACCTGATTCGGTTCGGCGGACCATTTGTCCTGGCCTTCATCATCGGCTTGCGTTCCAGACGGACCCTCCGACGTACCGTAGCGCTCCTCATTCCATTGTTGGTATTCGCCGCATCGTTCATTCTGGTATCCAACGAGACGAATTACGGTGGCCGCTTCCAGTACGCCCTGTGGCCATTGGTGTTGCTCAGCTACTACCCATTGATCCGAGGCGCCGACATCGAACTGGGGATTTCCTGGCGCTTGCCGCCTAGTCTCCTGGGTCACGTGGCGTTGGCGCTGACTGGATTGGCGGCGGCCTACGGCTTGCTCCGCTACGCAGCCATCCAGAGCTGCAAGCTCACAAGTGCCCAGCAGGGTTGCGGCGTCGCGTACGAGGCCGACGGCCGGTATGATCTGGGGCGGGCGCTTGCCGACTACGAGGGCAAAGGATACACGTTGGCTACCACGGAAGCCGGCCTGCTGCCGCTCTATTCCGGCTGGACTTCGGTGGATGCCTGGGGTCTCAATGATGCGTGGATCGCTCACCATGGCGAAATCACTGCGGCATACCTTGACAACTATCGGCCAAACGTCATCGTCTTCCATGCCTACTTCTCGCCGCTGGTCCCGCCCCGAATCAATGAGAAGAATATGGGGCAAGATTGGTTTCGCATGACGATTACGCTGAAGAGCTACGCCGAATCCCACAACTATGTGTTGGCTGCAGCCTTCGGGGACAGCCCATACGAAACGCACTATTACTATGTGAGACGCGATTTCCCGGATAGCGATAGGATTCTGCATATGATCTCTTCCATGAAATATGCCTGGTATACCTCCGGCCGGAAGGCGATCAACTATGCCGCGCTCCAGCCCCAGTTGCTCGCACCCTAGTTACTCGCATGACTGAGGCGGCAGCACTGGCGGCCAAGCTCCAAGCTGAAGGGGAGAAGCTCGCCAGCTTCATGACCACACTTCCTGAGGACCAATGGAGTGTTGAGGTTTACGCAGACGGGGAGATCTGGACGCTTCGAAATGTCCTGGCACATCTGGTAACGTCGGAAACCGCGTTATTGAAGTTGTTTGCACAAATCCAACGTGGAGGCACCGGAGTGTCCGAGGATTTTGGAATTGACCGCTACAATGCCAGTCAACAACGCAGAACTGCCGATCTTGCCGTATCCGAGCTCATTAGGCGATTCCGCTCGGCCCGCGGACAAATGATTGCGTATGTGTCAACGCTCACAGATGCCGACCTTGAGCTGGTCGGCAGGCATCCGTTTCTCGGAGTGGTGGCATTGCGAGAGATGGTCAAGATGATTTACATCCACAACCAGGCTCATTATCGCGACATGCGGAAATCCCTGAGGGGCGAGTAACCGCGAATATGTACCTCATACGGCCGCTCGGACGGCTTTCCAAGCCGTTGAACTTGCTCCTGATGGCCCTCACGTATTTCTTGGGGACTGGTATCGCGCGCTGATCTGAGGAGTCAGCGCGAAGCCGCATGCATTCTGGTTGGGGCTTCTGGGTGTGCTGCTCGCTCAGATGGCGATGGGACTGCTGGGCGGAGTGTTCCAGACCGAAGGCGAATTGGAGAGTGAAGGAGTCCCGCCCGGAGACTGGCGGGTGATCAGAGACGCCGCGCTGTACCTCTCAATCGCGGCGTTGGCAGCCTGCGCCATTATCGCTTTTGTGCTATTTCGTGAAGGCGTGTTCACACCCGCAGCGATGGGGGTTGCCGGAGCATCTCTACTTATCGTTCTTGGCTATGGCGTGCCGCCTTTAAGGCTGCTCGACAAGGGATTCGGGGAGCTTCTCCTTGCGCTGCACATCGCCTATCTTGGCCCATCGATGGGTTTCCTGCTTCAGGCTGGCGCGTATCATCTTCTTCTAAATTCCAGCGTTCTTCCGCTGACCCTGCTCTTGTTGGCGACATATCTCGTTCTGGATTTCCCATCGTACGCCGCGGACGTAAAGCATGGGCGCGCAACCCTGCTGTTGCGCCTCGGCTGGGAAAATGCCCTGCGGCTGCACCACGGCCTGCTGCTGGCTGCCTACGTGCTCTTGGGCATCTCGATGTTGTTTGGCTACTCGTTTGCGTTGCTGGCCCCCGCCTTCCTGACTATTCCATTTGCGATCCTGCAGTGGCATTTTCTGCGGAATATCGCCGGGGGGGCCAAACCTGTCTGGAATTTGCTCACGGCCAATGCGGTGGCCGTTTTTGGACTCACGGCCTACTTCCTGGCCCTGAGCTTCTGGCTTCGATAATGCCTGAGTTTCTCAAGCTGCTGTCACCTGACGAGGCGCGGGCTGTTCTCTTGGAGGGTATCGGCGCGCCTGTGGTCGTGTCCGAGTTCGATTGAGGCTGCATCGGCCCTGCACCGTGTCACATCCGAGGTGATTATCGCCCCCCATCCCTTGCCCGAATTTGCGCGTGCCACGGTCGACGGCTATGCGGTCCGAGCCAAGGATACCTTTGGCGCCTCGGAATCTGCACCCGCGTATTTCCGGCTCGTGGGCGAGATACCTATGGGACGCGCCGCGGATTTCGTCTTGGAGCAGGGGACGGCCGCCCTGATTCACACCGGCGGAATGCTGCCCGAGAATGCAGATGCGGCCGTCATGGTGGAACACACGCAGGCGGTTCAGGCTGGCGCGGTTTACGGTCGTTCGTCGGGCACGGAAATTGAGGTGCTCAAACCGGTGGCCGTTTGGGAAAACGTCATTCGGGCCGGCGAGGACGTCAAGGAGGGACAGGTCGTGATTGCGGCAGGTGTTCGATTGAGGCCTGCTGAAATCGGGGGGCTCATGGCGCTCGGCAAGATGTCATTGCGCGTAGCCAAGAAACCCAAGGTAGGCATCATCTCCACAGGGGATGAAATCGTGCCGCCCAGTACTCGGCCGGGGGTGGGCCAGGTCAGGGACGTCAACATGCACGCCCTGGCCTCCCTCGCATCAGAGTTTGGGGGGGAGCCCGCTCTTTATGGGATCGTTCCCGACAAAGAAGAAGAAGTCAACAAGCTTGCGCGGACGGCCCTGCAGGAGTGTGACGTTGTTCTTATCAGCGGCGGATCCTCCGCCAGCGTGCGCGACACAACTGCCGACGTGATTTAGTCACTTGGCAAACCAGGCGTTGTGGTGCACGGACTAAATATCCGGCCGGGCAAGCCGACCATTCTGGGCGTTTGCGGCGCCAAGGCAGTCATTGGGTTGCCTGGTAACCCCGTCAGCGCGCTCGTGATCGGCTACCTGTTTCTGGTGCCGTTGATGGACCGTCTGCTGGGGCTCGTGGACAGAGGGCCGGCGCCGGTGGTAGCGGCCCGACTGACCGTCAACCTCTCGTCGCAGGCCGGGCGCGAAGACTGGTGGCCAGTCAAACTGCAGGCTCCCGATCAGATTGGACCGGAATGGCTGGCAGAGCCAATATTCGGGAAGTCAAATCTCATATTCAGTCTGGCCAATGCCGCCGGGCTGATCCGAATACCGCCGGCGGCCAACGGGCTGGCTGCGGGAGAAATCGTATCCGTACACCCAATCTAGGAGTGAACCTCGGCGGTCATCTCGTTCGACTTCAACACCAGCCGCGGTGGCCTTTGTGACGGGCATTGGATTCTTGCCTTCTGGCCACAAGGTGGTTTGCATTACGGTGTCGGCTATTGATGGCACCGCCTTCAATCCGGGCCGATGGCTCCGTGCGCCCGCCATGCGGCGTCCGTTCGGAGCGTCCACTGCTGTTCCTTGACCCTCGATACGGCAGCTGCAGGTCTTGGTCCTCCGGCCAATAGGTAGCCGTCGGCTATAATGCGCCCCGTCTCTATTCCGATGTCGGTCTATCTTCGCGATATTCCTTTGCCCGAAGCTCAAGAGCGCCTACAGGCGGCGCTTATTGCTGCTGGTCTGTGGCGAACGCTCGATAAACAGCCTATTCCATTGGACGACGACGCCTTGGGACGCGTCTTGGCAGAGCCGGTCTGGGCACGAGTTTCATCTCCGCACTACCACGCCGCGGCGATGGATGGTTTTGCGCTCGAGGCCGCCGAAACGGCAGGTGCTCAGCCTGCGACTCCGGTAATCATCGCGGTAACAGGCACGAGCGACGGGGGGGTGGGGCCGCGGACCAAGTACGTGGACACAGGCGATCCACTGCCTGACTGGGCGGACGCGGTCGTCCCGATTGAAAACACGGAGCCGGTGGACGAGAAGGGCCGTCCTACTCAGGACGCGCGGGCTCCGGCGGCGATTCGACTGCGGGCGGCCGTCCCGCCCTGGAGTCATGTGCGTCCGCTCGGCGAAGACATCGTGGCCAGCCAGCTCGTGCTGCCGGCCGGGCAAGTCTTGCGCCCAGTGGATCTTGGCGCGATCGCCGCCGCAGGGATTACTGAGATCCAGGTTGCGCGGAAGCCCAGGGTTGCCGTCATCCCCACCGGATCGGAACTGGTTCCCATCGGCGGATCACTTGGTCGGGGAAGTATCCTGGACTACAACTCCCTGGTCCTCGCCGCGCAAATCAAATCGATGGGTGGGGATGCAACCCGCTTTCCGATTACGCCCGATGATCCCGAGCAGATATCCGAGGTCGTGTCGCGGGCCGCCAGCACACACGATCTTGTAGTGCTGAATGCCGGATCGTCTGCGGGCCTGGAAGACTTCTCCGCCAGCGTTATTGCCCGCCTCGGCCGGGTACTCTTCCACGGCGTGGCTGTCAGGCCCGGGCATCCTGTCATTGCGGGCATGCTCGCCGCCACGCCCGACCTCCGAGGAGAGCCCATCGACGGGACCTGGCGGCCGATTATCGGGGTGCCTGGGTATCCGGTTTCTGCTGCCCTCACGGTCGAGATCTTTGTTGAGCCTCTGCTGTCCAAGTGGCTCGGTAGGCCGCCTGTAAGGCCCGATTCTGAAGTGGCGGAATTGACGCGCAAAGTCACCTCGCCAGCCGGTGATGAGGACTATATCCGAGTAACGGTTGGTAAGGTGGGCGGCAGGCTCCTGGCGGCACCTCTGGCGCGGGGTGCCGGTGTCATAACTTCGCTGGTGCAGGCAGATGGGCTGGTTGTTGTGCCATCCGGAGAGCAAGGTATGGAGGCAGGCGCACGCGTTCGCGTGCGGCTCTACAAATCGCGGGCAGAAATTGATCGGACAGTGTTGTGCATTGGCTCGCACGACATGATTCTCGATCTGCTCGCACAACACCTGAGTGGCCATGACAGACGCTTGGTTTCTGCCAATGTGGGCTCCCAAGGCGGACTGATCGCCCTTGCCCGGGGATACTGCCACATCTCCGGCGCGCACCTCCTCGATCCTGCAAGCGGAGACTACAATCTTCCGTACATTCGGCAATACATGCCAGGCATCGCAGTAAAGGTTGTTGCGCTTGTCGGACGCGAGCAGGGCCTATTGGTCAGGCCGGGCAATCCCAAAAAGATCCAGTCCCTGGGTGACCTCGCTCGCCCCGATGTGACATTCACCAATCGGCAGCGTGGCGCCGGAACGCGTGTCCTACTGGACTATCATTTGGCGAAACTGGGCATTGCCACGGATTCCATCCGTGGATACAGTCGTGAGGAATACACGCATCTGGGCGTCGCGGCTGCGGTCGCCGGTGGCCGGGCCGACTGCGGGCTCGCGATCGCCGCTGCCGCGCAGGCGCTGAATTTGGCGTTCGTTCCACTGTTCAAGGAGCGTTATGATTTTGTGGCGCCCAGCCAAATTGCCAAGAGCGATCTAATGGCTCCTCTCTGGAACCTGCTACAGCAACAGGATTTTCGAAACGCCGTGTCCCGGTTGCCAGGATATGACGTTTCGGTCATGGGAGAATTGATCCTAGAGGATGACTAGTTGGCAAACTGCCCACCCGACGGCTGAGGCGTCGTCAGATTGGAGAGATCTATGCCAGGAAACAAAGAGAAAGAACCGCAAACGCTGTCGAGCCGGGCTGCACCCATCAGCGCTGGCGGGAGGGCGCCTGAGTTTGATCTGCTGGATGATTCCGGTGTTCAACGCCGCCTATCGGAATTCCGAGGCAGGCCCGTGGTCCTGTACTTCTATCCGGCTGATGACACCCCCGGCTGCACCAAGGAGGCCTGCAACTTTCGGGACGAGTACGCAGCGTATCGGGAGCAGGGGGTTGCCATCCTTGGCGTGAGCCCGGACTCCGCGGACAAGCATCGCAAGTTCAAGGCGAAGTACAGTCTGCCTTTTCCTCTCCTCGCTGACGTCGGACACAAAGTATGCTCGCTCTACGGTGTGTGGGGTCCGAAGCAATTCATGGGCCGGACGTACGACGGCGTCCTGCGCACCACGTTCCTGATAAACGCGTCTGGAAAGATTATCCGCGTATTCGAAAAAGTGCGGCCGGCTGAGCACAGCGCCGAGGTGCTTGCCGCTTTGAAAGCTGAGGCCTGATCTCAGGCTCGGCGCAAATACGACACCGCACTCCGAATAAGGGTGACAAATTCGAGAAAATTTGGTACATTAGACGTCTGGTGTTGGTACAGCGCCACACTTAGGGCCGTCGCCCTCAAATCACTTCTGTAATTTGGTCGTGGGTTGGGAGGGCCGGCCTATTGTTTTGCATCCTGCCGGGGTCTTGCGGGCTCTGGGGAGGCGGCAGGCGTAGGCAACCAGGAGAGAGAGATCTGATGCGACACTTCGTCATCGTCGGAGTATTGATCGCGGTACTCACGCCGTTGATCTATTTTGGGTTGGATGCCAGCCATGTGATGCCCATCGAGGCCAGCGCTCAGGCTGTGCCTGTGGACTGGATGTGGAACATGGATATGGCGGCCATCGCATTCCTGTTCTCGCTGGTTATGGTGCCGTTGATCTACGCACTGATTGTCTTTCGCAGGCGCAAAGGCGACATGGGCGACGCGGCTCCCGGTAAAGACAACAAAACGCTTGAAGTCACGTGGACGTTGCTGCCACTGGTGCTGGTCACCGTCTTTGCGTACTTGGGCGCGTACTCGCTTGGTGAGACGCGGATCGTGGCACCGAATGCCCTGGAAATTGGCGTTACCGCTCATCAATGGGACTGGAGCTTCGATTATCCAGCGGGATTCACCTCCAATGAATTGCATTTACCCGTCAATCGGCAGGTTGTGTTGAAGATGCAGTCACTGGATGTCATCCATTCATTTTGGGTGCCGGAGTTCCGCATAAAGCAAGATGTCGTGCCGGGGCGAACGACGGACTACCGCATCACGCCCACACTTATCGGCAACTACAAGGTGCGCTGTGCGGAGCTGTGCGGCGCATCCCACTCCTACATGATACGACCGGTCATTGTGAGTTCCATGGCGGACTACGATGCCTGGGTAAAGGATCAGACGGCGGCGGCCGCCGCGTTGCTGGCGCAGGGTGGGCCCGAGGCCGGCAAGGCGCTTGTAGCGCAAAACGGATGCGCCGCGTGCCATTCAATTGACGGAAGCAAACTTACGGGGCCCACATGGCGAGGCCTTTTTGGCTCCAAAGTCACCCTGTCCGACGGCACCACTGTGACTGCCGACGACGCTTATTTGACCGAGTCCATCGTCGACCCTGGCGCCAAGGTTGTGCAAGGCTTCCAGGCCGGCATCATGCCGAAGTTCAGCTTGACGGACGCACAGGTGAGCTACATCGTTGCCTATCTTGAGACCCTGAAGTAGGAGCCGGAGGCTCTGCATGAAGCATTTCTTCTCATCAGCTCTATTTCACGGCCTGGTGTGGCAGGTTACGGGTTGGCTTCTCGGCGCAGCTCTGCTGACGGGCGCCCGCATGTTGATGGGGTTGAGCCTCTTTGGCCCCTTCATCTTCACCGAACCCGCCTGGGTGTTCGGGGCATTCGTGGGCGTCCTCTCTTTCATTGCAGGAAGCGGGATCGCCAACGATTGGTTCCGATGGGCCAGGGGCGAAGAAACGCCTGAGCATCGTGCTGATCCGCCGGGCTGGGAAAAGTACATCGGCGTTTCACTTGACCACAAGGTGATCGGGATCCAGTACACGGTGACCTCGCTCTTCCTGCTGGTCGTGGGAGGCTCGTTTGCGCTGGTTTTTCGCTCCGAGTTAGCACAGCCGGGCCTCCAGTTCCTGACTCTGCAGTGGTACAACACGTTGATGTCCCTGCATGGAATAGGGATGATCATCGGCATTTTGGTTGGCGTCGGAGGCGTAATGAACTACCTTGTGCCCATGCTAATCGGGGCACAAGACATGGCCTTTCCGAGACTTAACGCCTTCTCGTATTGGATTGCAGTTCCGGGCGTAGTCCTGCTGTTATCCAGTCTGGCCTTCGGAGGTTTTGAAACCGGCTGGACGGGCTATCCACCCCTTTCGGCCCGTGGACCTTTGGGCACGCAAATGTTTTTCATGGGCGTCTTCACTGCAGGCTGGTCGTCCATACTCGGAGGTCTGAATCTGATCGCCACGACTCTCCGAATGCGCGCCAAGGGCATGACGGCTTTTCGGATGCCAATTCTCGTTTGGGCAGCCATGGCTACTTCGATCATCACCCTGACTGCCACGCAGTTGATCGGTGTGGCCTTTCAATTGGTGATGTTTCAACGGCTGCTTGGGATGGGGTTCTTTGACCCCGCCAAGGGTGGAAATCCAATACTCTTCCAGCACCTCTTCTGGTTCTACTCGCACCCGGCCGTCTATGTCTTTGTGCTTCCGGGACTCGGGGTAATCTCGGAGCTCCTGCCGGTCTTCGTGAGGAAACCGCTTTACGGCTATCGATGGATCGCGATGTCGTCCCTGGGTATCGCTCTGGTGGGCTTCCTGGTGTGGGCACATCACATGTTCGCGTCCGGCATGAATCAATATCTTCAAGTTCCATTCATGTACAGTACCCTGCTTGTGGCCGTCCCGACAGGCGTCAAGTTCTTCTCCTGGATAGCCACCGTGTGGAAAGGCAAGATCAACTTCCCCACTCCGATGCTCTTTGTGCTCGGTGGAATTGTGGTCTTTCTGCTGGGAGGGCTTTCGGGGCCCCCCAATGCCACGGTGGCCACAGACCTGCACCTTACGGACACGTACTTCATCGTGGGCCACTTCCACGACACGATATTTGGGGGCTACGTCTTCCCGTTCTTCGCCGCCATTTACTACTGGTTTCCGAAGGCAACGGGCAGGCGCATGAGTGAGCGACTTGGCAAGCTTCATTTCTGGATAATGACGCCTGCCTTCCTGACGCTCACGTTGCTGATGATGCGCGTTGGTCTCCTGGGAATGCGGCGTCGTATCGCAGACTACGATCCGGCGCTGGGATTTGCCGGCTACCATTTGGTGATGACGATCGCAGGCTTTCTGATTGCCTTTTCGGTGCTGATCTTCGTCATCAACCTTGTGAGGAGCGTCCGCCATGGAGAGGTGGCGCAGGGCAATCTCTGGAATTCGCGTTCCCCGGAGTGGCAGGTCGTCTCGCCGATGCCTTTGGACAACTATAAGCGGCCCATTGAGGTGATTGGGGAACCCTACGACTACGGAGTGGTCGGGTCGAGCTACACCAGGTTCATCTAGAGGAAAAACTCAGAGGATCCACTTTCATGCAACACTCAGAAGAAAAAGGGATGCTGCGGCAAGGCGCTGTGGTTTTCGTCTTTCTGGCCGTTCTTACCGCCTTGGAGTTTTTCATCGCGGTCGCCGTGGGAGCCGTTGCTCTGCTCGTGGTGGTGGCGCTGATCAAGTTCGCGCTGGTCATCTACTACTATATGCACATCTATCGACTTAACCAGGCCGGTGACGACCGTCACGCGCCGGCCTACAAGACGGCGACCATGCGATTGGGACTCTGGCTGTTTCTGCTTTCTGACACCTTCGTCTTTGGTGGATTGGCCGCGGCGCGCTTCAATCTACTTGGCATGACGCGACTTTCGCTGAATCAGTACTTGGGGCTGGCGGTCACATCGGTCTTGTTGCTTTCGTCGTTCTTCATGAATCGCGCCGAAACATCCATGGAACACGGCGATCGCCGTGGCTTCACCCTCGGGATGGTGGCGACCTTGATTCTGGGCATGGGCTTCGTGGCCGGTGTACTCGGCGTCGAGTGGCCTTCTGCCATTGCGGAGGGCGTCACTCCCTCGGCGAGCGCAGGCGGAGCCATTTTCTTCATGATGACCGGCATGCACGCCTTTCATGTCATCACCGGCCTTGTCTTTCTGAGTATCGTGTTGCGCAACGGGCGCCGTGGCGTGTATTCGCCGGAAAAACATTGGGGCGTCGAAGCGGTGGCGGTGTATTGGCACTTCGTCGACGTAGTGTGGATATTCTTCTACCCGGCCCTGTACTTGATCGGCAAGATCGCGTGAATGCACTAACTGAGCACCATTGCCATCGCGGTCCTGCCAGCGGCAGCACCGGATGCAGAGGGGCTCCGCCAAGATGCAGCCCGTGTCATCCGATACCGTAGCGCGTTGGCGGCGCGGTCTCAGGTTCTCTAGCGTATTGTCCGGACGGAGGAATTCGTGACAAAGAAACTGCTCTGGGTGGCAGCCGCCGCAACGGGAGTCGTGGCCGTGTTGGCGGGGGTGCTGTTCTTCACTCACACGCCAACTCTCCACGGAGCGGTCATAGATCCGCCGATGACCATGGCGGATTTCACGTTGACGGATTTCAATGGGGCGCCGTTCGCGCTTGCGGAAGCGCGCGGTAAACCTGTGGTCCTCTATTTCGGCTACACCAATTGCCCCGATGAGTGCCCACTGACGATGGCTCATCTTAAGCTTGCGGTCGGCATGCTCGGCCCGCAGGCCGCCAATGTTCGAGTGATTATGGTCACCACAGACCCAGTTCGTGACACCCCCCAAGCGATGAAAGAATTTCTCGGCAAGTTTGATCAGGATTTCGTGGGGTTGGTTGGCACCCCCGAGCAGCTGGCAAAGGTGTGGCAGGCGTATGGAGTGGCAGTCGAAAACGGCGGGGAGACGCACAGCAACTACGTCTATGTCCTGGATGCGGCAGGCAGGCTCCGAGAGACTTTTCTTCCGGATTCGCTCCCGCAAGACGAAGCCGCGGATCTGCGGCTGCTGTTGAACGAGTAGGCCCCGATATGCCGCGGTCCAAGACCATCAGGCGATTGGCGATCTTCGTACTTGCTGGGCTAGCCTTGGGTGCGGTTCTGAGCGAGGCGGCCTTTCACTTTCTGGACACGGGTGAGACGCGGCCGCCTCAGGTAATTGAACTCGATATCCCGCCCGGGACCGCTGCGGAAGTGAGCGCGGGCCGGTCCGATCCTTCGCTACCGACGAGCCTCACGTTCGTGCTCGGGGATACGGTGCTCGTGAGGAACGAAGACTCGGTCGTGCACACGCTGGGCCCGGTCCTAATTCCTCCGGGAGCCTCGGGAACGATGAAGCTGGACTCGCCGCAGTACTCTGCCGTGAGCTGTTCGTTCCAGCCGAGTCAGTATCTTGGCCTCACAATTGCATCCCCGCTCAACGGGAGCACCAGGCTCGTTGGAATACTCGAGGCGGGCCTTCCGATGGGATTTCTCTTCGCCCTGTATGGTCTATTTGCGTTTCCGGTTAAGAAAGACGCTGACCCATGAGGCTCCGGAATTTCTTTTCTGGGAGGGATCGCCTCTTGGGTACCGTGGTCGTGCTGGCTGTGAGCGCCGTCTGCATCCGCCTCGGCATATGGCAGATCGATCGACTTGCGCAACGACGCGCTTTCAACAAACAAGTGCTGCTAGCGGAGGCCATGGTCCCCCTCAAGCTGCCGGCATCGGGCGACCTAGCCGGCCAGGAATACCGCGCAGTGAACGCTGTTGGAACGTACGATTTCAAGGACCAGGTCGCGATCCGCAATCAATTTCTTAACGGGGAGTACGGCTTTCATCTGATTACGCCCCTGGTCTTTGAAAATACCGCGAACCTTGGCGGTCCGCAGGCAGTGCTAGTTGACCGGGGTTGGGTACCAGCCGCTGGGAACGGAAGCCCCGCCGACTGGCGCAAGTACGATGGTCCTGCGGCAGTCACCGTGAACGGCGTGCTCCGCCTTCCTGCGGAGTCGCCGTCATTTGCAGGATTAGCTGAACCCACGCCGGTGCAAGGCAACGGCAGGATCGACTTTTGGATCTTTGTAGATATCGAGGGGTTACAAAAGCAGATCAGTTACACGTTGGCGCCGGCCTACATCCAGGAGAAGCCAGACGGAGACACGCTCCAACCGCCGGTGGCTGTTGCACCGACTCTTGACCTGAGCGAGGGTCCCCATTTAGGCTACGCGATTCAATGGTTTGGCTTTGCTGCTCTCTTTGTCGTAGGCTATCCGTTCTATCTGCACAGGCGGGAAGGACCACGGACATGAGGCTCTCATTCAAATCGTCTTTTGCACGACAGGTGTTGGTACTGGTTGCCAGCATCCTTGTGCTGACGTTCTCCGGAGGCGCAGCCAGTGCACGCGGGTTGTCAGGGATCTGCCCGGCCTGGCCATACTGCGTGCCCGCGGCTCTGGCCACGTGGGTTCAGTATCTGCATATGGTGCTTGCGGGGATCGCCGGAATCCTTGTGCTCTCGGTTCTGATGGCGGCGTGGACCGATTGGCGGGATCACTCCACGATTCTGCCGCTTACAACCGTGACTGCCATACTTTTCTTTGGGCAGGCTTTTGTGGGCGCCATGCAGGTTGTTCGCGGTTTCCCCATGCACCTCGTGATCTTGCATGCGGCCTCGGCCGTGTCTCTTTGGATTGCGCTCGTCGCGCTGGTTGCGATTGCCTCCCGTCTGCCGGCCGAGGCCGCTCCCGCGCCCGCACGGAAGTCCGGGCGTCGCGTCGGCGATTTCTTTGCCTTGGGCAAGCCATGGATCGTGGCGCTGTTGTTGCTCACCACTTTCGGAGGAATGGTTGCCGGCGGACACGCCTGGCCATCACTTGGCCTGGCATGTTGGACCTTGTTAGGGGGCGCCCTCGCAGCTGCCGGATCGTCGGCGCTAAATCAATACATAGATCGCGACCTGGATAAGAACATGCAGCGGACGGCGCGGCGACCTCTTCCCTCGGGTCGGCTGACCGCAGCCGAAGGTCTCTCTTATGGTCTGGCCCTCTGCCTGACGAGCTACTACCTTTTGGCATGCATGGTCAATCTCACGGCGGCCCTGCTTTCCCTGGCAGGCATCTTCTACTATGTGTTCTTCTACAGCATTCTGCTGAAACATGCCACGGACCAGAATATCGTTGTGGGGGGCGGGGCGGGGGCCATACCGCCCATGGTCGGCTGGGCCGCTGCCGCCGGCCATCTGAGCCTTGGCGCATGGATCCTTTTCCTGATTGTCTTCATGTGGACGCCGCCGCACTTCTGGGCTCTGGCGATCGTGCGCACGAAGGACTACGAGAACGCGGGTGTGCCAATGCTGCCCGTGATAAGGGGCGATAAGGTTGCCAGAAGGCACATTCTCATCTACACGCTTCTGCTGGTCGGCACAACCCTGCTCTTGCCACTCGTCGGAGCAGCCGGCACGTTCTATCTCGTTGCGGCGACCCTCCTCGGCGCCACATTGATCAGGAGCGCGTGGAAGGTCTGGGCCGTGCCAGGAAACAAGAGCGCCTGGGCTATGTATCGCTGGTCAAGCCTGTATCTGATGTTCATTTTTGTGGCGCTTGTGGTCGATGTGCTAGTGTGACGCCCTCGCACCTGACCATGTGAGAGCTGGGGCATTCCAGTGGTAGATTGTCACGCCGTCGGACGCATAGACGTTCTGGTACTGCGAAGACTCTTCGAGTGAGACGCCCAATGGAACGGTGTGGCCGCCGGGGGGCACCCGAAGGTAAACGTATTCGTACGTGATTTCATGGCCTCGCGCCCAGGCCTGCAGGCACTCCGCTTCTTGCGCGGCACAAGACTGCAGCGAGCGATAGAGCTCGACTCGGCCGCCGAAATCCACGCCTCGAATCCACTCGTATCCAAAAACGGTTGCGATGCTTGTTCGTCCTGTGAGCGTCGGGAACCACTCGGAGGCTGCGTCCCGCAGCGGAAGTGCCCCGGTGACAATGGCAAAAGGCGTATCGACCGGCGTGTTATTGCGCACCCATGCCATGGCCCGCGTGTCTGGTGTCCCAAGCGTAAAGTCCTGTAGAATTCGCCAACCCGTTGCATACGCCGACATCATCGCATAGACGATTACGAATCCCACGACGAGTTGTGCCGCCGACCCCCGCAACGCGTCCTCAAGCCAAGTGGACGTCTCGCCGCTCAGAGTATTGGGGGTGCCCGCCACGGACTTGCCGTCCGGTCGGACCGCGGGCAGAATCACGCCCTCAAGGGCAATTCCCGCGCACATGGCGAGCGGAATCGTCATGAAGAGTGGGCCTCCGCGCGGTTCGAGCACGTGCATCGAAAGCAGCCATGCCGGAAGCAGGAAGTCGCGCCGCGCCAGTTGAACCGCAATGCCCAGCAGTCCCAATCCAGACAGTACCGTGATAAACGGCTCGTCAGCAAAGTCAAAACGAAACAGGTCAAACAGCCCGACAAGCACGCTGTAGCTATCCTCCTTGGCCGCGGCAGCCGCTGCGAGGAACGGGGCGATACCGTGCCTGGCGACGACCAGCGCCCACCAGGGCGCCGTAAGGATCAGAATACCAGCGCCCACGAGCAAGGCGGCAATGAAGCCTTTGCGGCTGCGATCGTGCCATAAATAGAAGAGGACCGCCGTGAGGGCCGTATGCGTGGCGGCTTCAGGATGTGAATAGACGACCAGGCTCCCGAACAAGATCAGCAGGACGAACGACTTCCTGGAGCGGGCGGTGAAGAGCAGGAAGGCTTGATGCATTGCCAGGAGTGCGAATAGCAGTCCGAACGAACGAGTGACCCCACCACCCATTATGAGCCAATCAAAGGCGCGTGGCACCAAAGCGAAGATGATGCTCGCCACGGCTGCCTGCGGCTTTGACCGCAACATCGCATTGGCGAGCAGAAAGAACGCCGGTATAGAAGCAGCACTGACAATTGCCGGACCGAACTGCACGAGCTTGAGGAGGGGCAGGCGAGTGGCAAGACTAAGGATGGCGTAGAAGTACAGCCCCAGCGGTGGATAGGCAAAGGGCATGGCCACCGAGTTGTAACTGCTGATTACCGGCAGGGCCAGTCGGTTCGAGACGAGATCCATGATCATCGTGTAGAACAAGCCGCCATCGTTGAGCGGAAACGTGGATGCCGTCACGATTGCCAGCCTGATGCCCAGCCCAACGAGCGTAGCAAAGAAGACTACTGCAACCGTCGCCCGATCGGATCGCCTCATGGAACGGTCACCTTTGTGTAGATCGTTGCCGTTCCATCCGAGAAAGCGAGTTGCCAGGTGGCATCGGAGTTTAGCTCCTGCGCAAGCCTCGACCACGGCGGCACGATGATCCACCGTATGTCATACTGGTCAAGGATGGCTTGCCAGTGGCTGCCCGCAGATATCGCCTGGTTGTATTGGCGCACCAGCGCTTCTCCATAGAAGTCGCTCTGACTGTCGATAAAGACGCGTTGAACTGGCCACAACCGGTACAGCAAATAGCCGCCCCAGTTGAAGTCGTTGAACATCTTTCCGGAAGGACGATGACTCTCAACCCAGTCGACGGCCCGGACCGGAAAAACATTGGCATTGAATTCGTATGCCTGCTCGTGCAGCATGATCGATTGATACGAGAGCCCGCCGATCGTCGCCAGCACGACCACGAGCGGCCACCAGACGAACCCCTTGATTTCGGTATCAATCCCGGCCATCGGCGGATTCGAGCTGTGCCCACCCCGCATGCCGTTGTACCGCGCGCGCCCCCCATGCGCTCAGGATCGGTGCTGCAGCAATCGCGAAAAAAGGGATGTTACGCGCCATGACCAGGCTCAAGGCTGCAAGCCCCGATAGCAGTAGCGCGTGGGAAACCTCCAATTTCCTGAAATCACAGGCCGTCCCAACCAGCCAAACCGCCAACAGCGCAAAGAAAGGCCACGTTGCAGGAAGCAGGAGCAGCGGGCTCATTGTCTCGACGGTGTGTCCAAGCACGTATGCACTCCGATTTTGCAGGAGCGCCTGCCAATTGTGCCAGGAGTCTGGTGTGATCACACTGGCCGCGAGCGAAGCAACGCCTGCCACAATCAGTTTTGGCCCGTATGTGTCGGAAGATCCCTGCAATCTGCCGTGTATCGCCCAGCCCGCCAAGTAGGCACCCCAAGCCAGAATGCCGAATACAAAGCCCCCGTGGGCATTTGCCCAGACCAGCATGATGACTGGAAAAAGCCAAAGAGGTACCGGGCGTTTGATCCGCAGCCGTTCCAGGGCGGTGACCCAGACCGCAAAGAACAAGAATGAAAACACGTGGGGGCGAGTTAGCCAGTGCAAACTGGAGGCGAGGGCTGCCGCAGCGGAAACCAGGAGGGCAATGAGTGGCGCACCACTTCTTGCGGCACTGTCAATGTAAACAATCGTGAAGGTCACGGCGATCGTTGCGGAGGTCAGCAGCACCACGCCGTCGAGTCCCAGCAGGCGATTGGCGATTGCGAATAAGACTTGCGAGAGCCACTCGTAGGGGGGCCGCGGTTCGCCACTGCGGGTGAATGACAGCACATCACGAGTCGGGATGCTCTGTGAGTTCAGGATGAGATTGCCCAGCGTCAGATGCCGCCCCAAGTCTCCGTCCGTATTGATCATCCGCGAACCGATCAGCATACTGCCAGCGAACACCGAGATGAAGAGCAGGTCGCTCAGACTGGGCAAGCCCCGCTTCAGCATCCTGAGATTGTACACAAAAAGGCGACACAAGTTGTGTCGCCTTTTTGGAAGCCTGCGAGGAGATTACTCGCCGAGGTAATCGCGGAGTTTGCGACGAATGGATGGATGCCGTAGCCGGCTCAGGGCCTGTGCCTCAATCTGGCGGACGCGCTCGCGGGTTACACCCATCTTGCGGCCAACCTCTTCGAGCGTGTAAGCTTGCCCGTCCAGCAGGCCGTAACGCAACTGCAGGATTCTTACCTCGCGGGGCGGCAGCCCGTTCAGAACCTCTCCCAGATGCTCGCGGAGAAGATTATAAGTTGCCGTGTCGTCGGGTGGCGGAGCTTCGTCGTCCTCGATAAAATCCCCCAAGACCGAAGTCTTCCTCATCGTCGGTGGGGAGTCTCCAGTGAGAGCGGCCGCCGCGCCACCTGTATCATGTTCTCAACTTTCTTGGGAGGTACATCCAGCGATGCGGCGAGCTCCTCGACGCTGGGTTCCCGGCCCAGGCGCTGCGTAAGTTGATGCTGGACCCTTAGGAGCTTGTTGATCTGATCGCCCATGTGGACTGGCACGCGAATAGTCCGACCTTGATCGGCAATCGCCCGCGTGACGGCCTGCCGGATCCACCATGTCGCATAGGTCGAGAACTTATGTCCCCGCCGGTAGTCGAACTTCTTCGTCGCTCGAATGAGGCCGATATTTCCTTCCTGGATCAGGTCCAGAAACGGCACGCCGCGGCCCATGTACTTCTTTGCGACGGAGATCACGAGCCGGGAATTCGCTGTTATCAAGTGCTCGCGGGCAGCCCAGCCATCTTCGATCAACCGTCGCAGTTCCAGGCGGCGGCGATTGCCCACATTGGCTTTCGCCAATTCCTCACGTGCCATGCGGCCGCGCTCGATTCGTTGCGCCAGTTCGACCTCCTGAGTTGCAGTCAGCAACGGCACGCGGCTGACTTCCTTCAGGTACAGGCCAATGGTGTCGTCTGTGTCGATGTTGGCTAGGTAGTCGTCGAGGGTAAGGTCCGGCTCCGGTTCCGCCTCCTCTACGGCTGCCAGTTCGTCTTCGGTCGGTTCCCCGGGCGGAGTATCCTCCACAAAGGGGATTCCGGCGCTTAGGAGTGCCGAAAACGCTTCCTCGAGCTGTTCAACGTCCTGTTCGGCTTCCGGGAAGAAGTGCAGTATGTCGTCGAGAGTCACGTAGGATTTCTGTCGTCCGAGCTCGATGAGCCGGGCAATTGCTGGAAATTCCTCTTCCTCGTCGACTATGAGTATCTTCTCTACATCCATTTTTTCATCCGATTCGGGAATTCGTATCCAGAATACACTCTTTTAGACCGAAAATCAATGGCCGCCCTTGCCGCAGAGGATTTCGGCGCCAGCTGCAGCATTCCACAGACTGGGACGACGCCGAAGGACGGGGTCTTACTTCGTCGTGGCTACGGGGTGGAAGTGGCGGCCGTGCCTGCTGGTGCCGCCGTGGGTTGGGGCGTGGTGCTGCTCGTCTCGGTTGGAGCCGGCAGGGTCGGCGTCGATGAGGCGACGGGCGTTGGCGTCGCCAGATACGGCGGCTCGGTCAGCAAGCCCAGCAGGGAGTCCAGCCCGCTCTTGTCCACTACCTGGTTCGTGCCTCCGTCCAGCTGCACGTAGTACCCGTTTTGTATCGGAGTCACGGCACCAACAAGCAATTTATGGGTCTGGTTGGCTCCATACAAAACCGTGATAGTGTACGCGGGCTTGTCCAAGCCTATGACGTCCAGACCGAGGTCGACGCTGGAAACCACTCGCAGGGCGCCCAACTGCGTTGCCGCCGCCTCGGCAGATGCCTGGTTTGCGTCAGCTGCCGTTGGGACCTTTAACACCCATTTGCCGGCTTGGTCGCGACTGATCTCAACCGAAGTCCCCTCGGCACTTTCAATCTTGATGTCCGCTGGCGCGCCAAAGGACGGCGAAAATAGCGGGGAGGCGCCAGCAGTGGGCGTGGCGGACAATGCCTCCTTTGCCTTCGCGTTTCTCAAATAGAACGCGTAACCGACAACGGCGAGCAGGACAACCAAGACAATCCACGTGTTGCGCCGGATCATGCTAGGCCTGCCTGCGTCGGGCGAGCCAATTGGACACGCCGGCCACCACCACAAGCCCCGGAATCAAGATGACGGATCCAAGCAGGATGGCGATAAACGGCAACTGCGCGGGCGGGTCGAAGGTTCTGGAAACGGGGGTCCGTGGCGTGATGTTGATGAGATTGGCTTGTTGCGCGGCCCAGTCGACAGAATTGGTGAATATGTCTCCGTTCGCGTAGGCATCAAACCCCTTGTCTGTTGCGAACGTGGAGCTTCCAAAGACAACGACGCGCCCGTGTGTGCCTGAATTCTCAGCCGACGCTGCAAGCGTCAGGGGACCCGCAATGTCCGTGGCCGGATCGAAAGCAATTTGCTGAGTAGACTGCAGCGAAGCAAGATCGGTCTCTCCCCACGACTGCTGCGAGGTCAGAATTAATGGAGTGACCGTCACGTTCTGCGGCAGGTTCTGATCGATCGCCAGGCTCCGTGACTGCGGCATGATGGCGACGGTTGTCATGTGCTGTGTTATCGGCGCAGATGAGCTGTACGAGGACGAAATCGCGCTGAACGGCTGATTGCTGGTCAGATCGATAACCACGTCATTCTGGATTGTGATCCCCCAATCAGTCTTGAAGTAGTTGGCCAGTGGGTCGGGGTTGGAGCCTATCTTCGTGAAGACTGTTGGGTCCTCGAGCACGATGAGGGAGCCGCCTTTGTCCACATAGGCCTTCAATTGCGCCACTTCCTGGTCGAGCAACGCTTGGCTTGGACCTGCAACGATGACCGCCTTGGCGTCATCAGGGATCTTGTTGTCGGCGGCCAAATTCAGGGTCTTGACCGTGTAGTTCTTGCTTACCAATGTTTCCCGGGCCCGCGACAGCGATGCGGGATCCGTGCCGTTGATGTCCGGTTCGCCGTGGCCGGTCAGGAAGTAGACTGTCCGCGCCTCGGGACTGATCAGCCGAATCATCGCTTGGCTAATCGAACTCTCGTCGGCATACGATGCGGTTTCCGTCAGCTTGCCCATAACCAAAACAATCTTGCCATCGCCGGTTACGCCGTATTGACGGGCCAACACCGGGTCGGCATTCGGATCGACAAATCGGTAGTCGAACTTCCCTTTGGAGCTGCTCTTGAAATCGCCGAGGAGTTGCTTGGCAGTGTCCGAGGGCGTTTGTGTCGAGAAGAAGGCAATGGCATCGATCTTGGCCGGCAACGTGTCAAGGGCCCGGAGCGTTTCAGGCGCCAACGTGTGCTGCTTGCCCTCCGTGAAATCCCAAGACTTAGGATTCTGATATACGAGCAGATTTACGACGAGCAGAATGCCGAAAAACGCCATGGACATGACCAGCGCATTTGATCCATAGCGTGCCTGTCTGCCGGAGAGAAGACGGCCGACCGCACTTGGATTGAGAATGCCATAAACGGCAAGCCCCAGGACGAGGACGCCCGCGCTAATCGCCAGCCACTGCGTAACCAGGTCCGGCTTTGCCGGCGTGAACAGTTTGAGTGCGACCGTGCCTTCCACCAGCGCCAGCAGACCTGTGGCGACGCAACCTATCCCCGCAAGAACGAGGCCGATGACTGCGAAGCGCGCCGTGCCTGTATTCTTCTTCTTTGGCATCAGCTCCACCTCCGCGCCTCGACTGCCATGGTGCCGCCGAAAAGCCCCAGCGCCGTGAGGCTCACATAGTACGCAAGGTCTGACAAATTGATTACTCCGGTATTCATTGAATTGTAGAAGTGCGCCTTCATGTCAAGGTAGCCGAAGATGTCGCCGCCCGCGCTGACGTACTGTGCCGGAAATCCGACCAGCCACCATAGAAAGATGAAGAGGCCGAGGGTCACAAAGAAGGCCGCGAACTGGTTGCTGAACATGGAGGAGGCTCCAACGCCGAGCGCCAGCAAGGCCGCCGTGACCAGGACCAAGCCCAGGTAAGAAGTCATCAGTTGCCTCTGGTCGAGTCCGGGTGTCTCCAGGGCGTTGAGAATAAAGGCATAGACAAGCGTCACTGCGATCAGCGTGAGCATGTACAGCAGGCCGCCGAGCCACTTGCCAACGATGAGCTCCCAATCCCGAACCGGCGCCGTCAGCAGCAGTTCCATTGTGCCCATCCGGTTTTCGTCTGCCACCAGGCGCATTGTGAGCGCTGGAATCATCAGAATCAACAGGAACGTGAACGTCCCCGTAATCCCACTCATGTCCGGGGCCGATGGGGGCGCGCCACCTCCCACGTTTAACGCACTCTGCGAGTAGACCATGACCGTAAGGGCAAACATGATACCGAGCGTCAAGAGCATTACAAATGCCACCACGTAAGCAATCGGGCTGGTGAAGAACCGGTGGTATTCACGGCGGGCGATTGTCCAGATGTTGCGCATCGTTTACTTCTCCTTGCGCCGCGAATGGGCATCGTCGCGCGTCAGTTCCAGGAAGATCTCTTCCAGGCTCATGCCCACCGGGCGCATTTCGAGCAGATCGTATCCGCCCGTGATGATGGCCTTGGCCACTTCGGGCCGGACATCATGCCCCGGGGAGAATTGGAATTCCACGAAACCATCGGCCCCAGGGTGCACGCTGCGAACCCCTTTCACCTTTTGCACAGCCTTCGCAAGGCCGTCGCCATCGCCGCGCACGCGCACGGCCACCCGCTCGGACCCGACCAGGCGTGCCTGCAGGTTTTCGGGCGTGTCCTCGGCAATGATGTGTCCCTTGTTTATGATCAAGACGCGATCACAAATCTGCTGCGCTTCAGACAAAATGTGGGTGGAAAGCAGCACCGTGCGCTGCTTGCCCATCTCCCGGATGATGTTACGCACTTCCACTACCTGAGCAGGATCGAGGCCTATTGTCGGTTCGTCCAGTATCAGCACTTCGGGCTGATGAATCAGGGCCTGCGCAAGACCTATTCGTTGCCGCATCCCTTTCGAGAGGCTGCCGATGTAGCTGTTGGCGCGCTCATCCATGCCAACGGTCTTTAGCGTCTCAAAGGCACGATCCTCGGAATCCGGCATCTGGCGCAAGTCCGCCATGAAGGTCAGATATTCGAAAGCGGTCATGTCAGAGTACAGCGGAACTGTTTCCGGCAGATAACCGACACGCTTCCGGACCTCAAGGGACTCGTCCACCACGTCGTAGCCTGCCACCTGTGCGGTCCCTTCCGTCGGAGGCATGTACCCTGTTAGAATGCGCATCGTCGTGGTCTTGCCGGCGCCGTTTGGGCCCAAGAAGCCGACGATCTCTCCCTGCTTGGCCTCAAAGTTCAGCCCAGCGATGGCCCGGCGCGTACCGTAGTCTTTGGTGAGATCCTGGACCCGGATCATACTTGCTCCTTCATGCTGCTAGGTTGCATAACAAAAGGCACAGCGCCGGGGAGGGCGGCAGTGCCCAATTAGATTCGATGGTTACTATACAGTATGAGGAAGAGCAGAGTCAAGTAGAGTGTTGAACTCTAATGAAATGCTAATTTTGATGACGGATTCTGCATGTGCGATTCGCCCCTGTGGCCGCCGGCGGTAAAGAGGTGCAATGACTGAACTGCTTTTCCAGACTGACAGTTACCTCACGGATTTTGACGCCCAAGTGCTCAAGTCCGTCGCAGACGAGAACGCGGTCGTCCTTGACCGCACTGCCTTCTATCCCGGGGGTGGCGGGCAGCCGGCAGACGTCGGGATGCTGAATGCTGAGGCCGTGACAAGGGTCCGACGAGCTGACGGAGATGTTCTGCATGTCCTGGAGGGCACCCTGCCCGCAGAGGGACAAAGCGTGCACGGGACTTTGGAGTGGGAGCGGCGCTACAAGTTGATGCGAACGCATACCGCGATGCATGTGCTGTGCGGAGTCGTGTTCCGGGACTATGGCGCGGAAGTGACGGGGGGCGACATGGAGCCGCTCAAGGGACGCATGGATTTCGAGTTTGCGCGTCTGCAACGCGAGTTAGTCTCAACAATCGAGGCTGCGGTAAATGTCGAGATCGAAGCCGGGCGGGACGTGCGCGTCAACATCTTGCCGCGCGAAGTCGCCTTTGCGATACCTGATCTGATCCGGACAAAAATCAATCTGCTCCCGGCTGGGATTCAGGAAGTCCGGACGGTGGAAATCGTGGGCCTTGATCTGCAGGCGGATGGCGGCACCCACGTACACAATACGTCGGAAGTGGGGCGCGTTCGGATTGTAGACTACAAGAGCAAGGGCGCAATCAACAAACGCATCTACCTGGAACTCGAATCTGCTTAGATTCGACCATGATGACTTTTGTCTGCGTAGCGCGCTTCGGCGCTTAGGAGGTGTGATCGCAGCGCGGGTGCCTTTGGCGACTCGAAGGCCCGCGGCGGGAATCCATCTTGTTCGTTGCTCTACACGAATCCTGTTGGCGAGGCCGTGAGCACTTGATCCACTGCAGCCGCCAACTCGCGAACGTTCGCTACCTTTAAGACTTCGATTGCAGAACCTCGCGTACTTCGGCATATCGCTATCACCGCTCCAGAGCTGCGGGGCCTCCGGATTCAACCAGACCGTCTGCGCCGCGCGGCGCGAGAGCTGCTCAAAAAGATCGACGCGCGGGTCGTTGTAATTGTTGCGGCCATCACCAAGGAAGATCAGGGTGGTTTTGGAATCGATCTTGTCCAGGTACTCCTGCTGGAAGTCACTCAAGGCTCCCCCAAGATCAGTGTTGTAGTGACCCGGCCGCATGCGCCGGAGGACAGATGCAACCGCCTCGTCCGTTGCACCCGCAACGAGGTCTCCGGCGATCGACTCCAGATGATCGATGAAGGCAAAGGTGTCCGCCTTGCGGACCTGTCCTTGCATCGCAAACAACAAGCCCAGCATGAGTTCCGCGCAGAACCTCATCGACGTGCTCACGTCGCACAGGAGCACGAGCTTCGGCCTCCGGATTCGGTGCCGATGACGCAGCTCGATGGGAACTCCCTGGTTCTTTAAAGTTGGCGCGGATCGTGGCTTTTGGATCCAATTGCCCGGCTTTGGCGCGGCTTTGGCGAAGGGCGATGCGGGTACGCAACGCGGCTGCCAAACGCTTCACCTCACGTTGCACCTGCCGCTTGTCCGCCTCCGACAGCGAGTCGAAGGGCAGATCCATCAAATCCTCGACGACTCGCTGATCCGGCTGCCTGCCCGAGTTCTCGGCAAGTCGGCGCCCAACAAATTGTTTCACCTGCTCCTGTATGCTCCGGAGGTTGAGGCGCGCCATCTCCGCGATCTCTTCGATGCGGGCAGCGTCGATGCCCCTGCGGGCAAGCTGCTCCAGTGTTTCTTGGAGGGCCTCTTGTACCTCGGGGACGGCCAGAAGCCTCAAGGCGCGTTGCTGAGCCCAGTTGTGATTGCGAACATCGCCAAGGCGGCCGATGCCTGCCAAGCGGCCCAACCCCTCCAATTCGTCCTCCGAAAGCGGCGTACCGGAGATCAGCCGCTCCACCTGAGATCGGAGTCCCTCCGAGTATCGAAGCAACGCCTCGGCTAGTGCTCGCGCCTCATCGGGCGTCAGCGCATCGGGGAGACTGCCGCCCATGGGCGGCGCGTTTGAACCAAAAAAGAGGGGAAAGAGGCTGTCGAAGATGGGCAGATCGCGGGCACTCTTGATCAGCGTTGCACGTAATGAGAGGCGGAACTGTCTCCGCTGCCGCAGGCCAAGAATCTCGACCGCCCGAAAGGCCTCCGTCGACTCCGCCAACGAAACACGGACCCCTCTACCGCGTAGCGCCGAGATCAGCCTGACGATTCTTGTTTCCATTGTCATGGGTAAGTTTCTCGGCGCGTTACGGCCTGCAAGCCCTGTCAGCGCACAAAGCTTTGATAAATTGCAGCTTTGTCGGGCAGCGCCCTCGTCTGTCGCCTCATCGAACGCTCAATATCCCGGGAGTTCATTTGGCCGACGGCCTTCATCCCCGGCGTCCGCCCGGATTGAGCGAATCCGCCTGCGGGCCTTCTGCAAATCCGCCTCGTGTTTCAGGAGCACCGATAGCGTTCGGTCGAGAGTTTCTGCATCGATGCTTTCTGCGTTGAGGGTGAGGAGGGCATGTGCCCAGTCGAGAAGTCTCGCTGATCGACGGGGACTTGCGCAGATCCGTCTTGCGGAGTCCCTGAACAAATTCAACAGCCTGGCGCGCAAGCGCCGGACTTAAGTCGGGGACCTTAAGCCGGATGACAGCCAGCTCTTCCTCAAGCGTCGGGTAGCCGACGAAGAGGTACAAGCACCGGCGCTTGAGGGCCTCTGAGAGCTCCCGAGAATTGTTACTGGTCAGCACTACGAAAGGGCGGTGGATCGCCACCAGTGTCCCCAGTTCGGGCACACTGACTTGGAAGTCGCTCAGAACTTCCAAGAGGAATGCTTCAAACTCCGCATCGGCGCGGTCGATTTCGTCGATAAGGAGGACCGTTGGCTTATCGCAGAGGATCGCGCGTAGTAGCGGGCGCTGCAGCAGGAACCTACTCGAAAAGAAAACGTCGTCCTCTGCGGCAAGGCGATCCGCCGCCTCTGCCAGCGAGGCAGCTTTGCCAAGGGTGTCGTTGAGCTTGTCGCGCAGCAGTTGGGTGTATAGGAGTTGCTTTGAGTACTCCCACTCATAAAGCGCCTTGGACTCGTCGAGTCCCTCGTAACATTGAAGTCGGATCAGCTCTCGGCCCAGAGACGACGCCACCGCCTTTGCCAGTTCGGTCTTGCCAACACCTGCAGGTCCCTCTGCCAATAGCGGCTTGCCCAGCTCCTGCGAGAGATAGACAATTGTAGAAATCTCGTCCGAAGCAATGTAGCTGCTGAGGGCAAGCCCCGCTTTCACGGCTTCCGCGCTGCCGAACCGCATCCCGCCGGCCTCCTGCATACGGTCGACTATACTGCCAGCCACGCCGCCGATGATTAACCCGGGATAAGAAATATCCCCGCCGGCGCCGTGCTATAGTTGGCGGCAGTTGCTCCAAAATGCACGCACGCGGGCTGTTCCGCCGGCGGCGTAGCCTGCGACTGGGATTTCCATGTCTTCTCTGACTCTGCCCGTCCGCTTGAAGGCTGACCTGACCTTACTCGTGGTGGCGGTGTTATGGGGTTCCGCCTTTGCCGCGCAGCGTCTGGCGGCCAATTTGGGCAGCGTCTATTTTTTCAACGCCGCGCGCTTTCTGCTGGCAGCTCTAATCCTGCTGCCTTTGGGTCGCCGCACAAGACTCGGACCTGGGCAGTGGCTCTGGATGTCCGCGGCAGGTACCGTCTTGTTCCTGGCGAGCGCGTTGCAGCAAGCCGGCTTGCTCACCACCAGTGCCGCCAACGCCGGTTTTCTGACAAGTTTGTACGTGGTACTGGTGCCCCTGGTGGTGTTCGTGGGATGGCGACAGAAGCCCCCTCGGCTTGCTCTCTTCGCTGTCGCAGTCGCGGCGGCCGGCGCATTTCTCCTCTCAACCGCGGGCCAATTCTCAGTCAAGCCGGGGGATGCCCTGGAATTGGCCGGAGCGGGATTTTGGGCATTGCACGTCGTACTCCTGGGGAAGTTCGCTTCCACATATGATGCGATCTCGTTCTCAATCGGTCAGTTGATGATCGGAAGCGGTTTGAACTGGTTTGCCGGCGCCGTTGCAGAGCCGTTGCCGTGGCCTCTTCCCATGCCGTTGCTGGTTTCGATTCTGTACACCGCTGTGATTTCACTGGCGCTGGGGTACACTCTGCAAATATGGGGACAGAAGCACACCCCGCCCACTGATGCCGCGATTATCCTCAGTCTGGAATCTGTGTTTGCGGCTGGGGCCGGCGCATTGGTCCTCGGCGAAAGCTTGTCGCCGATCCAGATTGCTGGGTGTGCACTCATAATACTTGCTGCGATTCTGGCCCAATCTTGGGGCTGGGGTAGAATAATTGCCTTAGATTCGCCGGATGCTGGGAAAGTGCACGGGGATACATGAGGCAGGTGATCTCAATAGGGCTCGCAAGGGGCTTCCTCGAAGCAGCCGTTGGGTCCGGCCGCAAGGCGATTATTCCAAACGTGATCAGGGCTTAGGTGGCTTTCAAGCGTCGGCCGGCATTTTCTCTGCGCGACCTCGCAATACTCGCGGCGATCGCCATGGGCGTTGCGGCTGTCCTCGGAAGCCTGCTGTTTGCCAACCTCCGCATCAGCAGCATGGTAAGGGGCGGCGGTGACTTTCTGAGCGCTTGGGCGGGCGCGCGGGCGTTCATCTGGGCACAAGATTCGCCGTACTCACCGCAAGTTGCTGCGCTGGCCCAGGACCTGGTGTATGGCCGAGCCGCGATTCCCGGCGAGAATCCGTATCGGCTTACCGTGCCCTTCTTCTTGCTCCCACTGTTCTTTCCTTTTGCACTGGTCCAGACTGCCGTCGTCGCCAAAGGGATTTGGCTCTGTCTGAATCAGATCGCCCTGGCGGGTTGCACGGTCGCCAGTCTTGCGTTGGTGGAGTGGCGGCCGCCTCGGGGGTTGCTGCTGGTCATCGCCTCGGTGGTCCTCTTTGGCCTCTGTTCTGTCGTCGCGATGGTCACCGGTACTTGTGCGATACTTCTTGCGCTGGGGTACGTCTTGACTCTACGTTCGCTTCAGACCGGGCGCGACGAATTGGCCGGCACGCTTCTGGCTCTCACTTTTTTCATGTGGGAGGTGGGTGTTCTCTTTCTCGCAGTGATGTTGTGGTGGGTGATATTGCATAGGCGTTGGCGCGTTTTCGCCGGTCTGGCGATGACGCTGGTCACACTGCTCGGCGTCTCTTTCCTCATTTATCCTGGGTGGTTGCTGCCCTTCGTCACATCCACGGTTGGCCAGCTGCGGTCAGGATATGGCGCAACCACAGCCGCCGTCTTGGCGCGACTCGTACCGGCGAATGGTCTCACACTTGCACACGCGGCCACCATATTCTTGCTTTCGCTCATGGTCTACGAGTGGTGGTCCGGCCGCGACCAAGACTTCCGGCGCTTCATCTGGACCGCTCTTCTTGCGCTGGCAATCACGCCCCTCTTGGGATTTCGGACTGAGTTTGGCAATCTGGTGGCCGTGGTCCCAAGCGTCGTGCTGATCTGTGCCGCCTTCGTCCAGCGGAGCCGGGTAGGGGGGTGGTTGGCCTCCGTGGTGCTTACCGGCATCTTTGTGATGCCATGGTTTCTCTTCGGTCGGTGGCTCTTGGTCGGCGACCGCTTGGCCTATGACTACCTTTTTCTGTTCTATCCAATTGTTAGCATCCTTGGCCTCTACTGGACACGTTCGTGGTTTATTCGCCCACGGAGGACATGGCTGGATGAGGTTCGCTCTCTCAGATCGGGGAGCAGAGGGTCGCATCCGGATATGATCGTCCGCTCATGAAGACGCGCGCGTACCTGCTGCTGGCCCTCTTTGCCTTTGCCGCCGCGCTGGCGATATCGCACTTCGAGCCCTTTCCCGGCTACCTCGACGGGGACTATTACTTTGGAGGGGGCATACGGCTTGCAGAGGGGAAAGGATTTACCGAGCCCTACCTTTGGAACTATCTCGACGATCCGGCGGCCTTGCCGCATCCCTCCCACACATACTGGATGCCGCTTGCCTCCATTGTCGCCGCCGGAGGTATGTGGGTGGCCGGCCAATTGACATACGCGGGCCGCGAGGTTGGGTTTTCTCGTGCTTGCGGCTCTCGTCCCGGTGGTGACGGCCGCCCTGGCGTATAGCTTTAGCCGGCGGGCCGACCTGGCTGTGACATCTGGATTGCTGGCAGTTTTCTCGGGCTACTACGCGCCATTTATCGCAGTGACGGACAACTATGCCATCTATATTGTGGTTGGTGGTTTGTTCTTCTTGATCTTGGGCTCCATGCGCAAGACGGCTGTATTTGGGTTGGGCGCGCTTGCGGGCCTCTTGACACTGGCCCGGAGTGATGGCGTGCTGTGGATGGGCGTCACTGCGGGGGCGGTCCTGTGGAACAATCTGCGCGGGCCGCTTGCGAGTCCCGACGGCGAGACGTGGAGTCTGCCCGCAGCGCCTGGCTCCGGGCGAATCGGTTCAGCCATGTTCCAACTCGCCCTGGCCGTCAGCGGCTTCCTCCTGGTAACAGGCGCGTGGTTCTGGCGCACTTATGGCTTGTTTGGCACGGTTCTGGCCCCCGGTGGCTCCCGCCTCCTGTGGCTAAACAACTACGACGAGACTTTCCTCTATCCGGCAAGCCAGCTCACGCTCGGCCGGTGGCTGGCACAAGGGTGGGCGGCGATTTTCGCCGCCCGACTTGCTGCGCTCAAGTGGAATCTTCTCAACGCATTTGCTGCACAGGGTGAATTGGCGCTGGCGCCCTTCATCCTTCTCGGAATATGGATCCATCGCCGCAACGGGCGGGTCGTCGTGGCATGCTTGAGCTGGTTTGCCCTGCTCGTCGTCATGACCGTGATTTTTCCGTTTGCAGGGGCGCGCGGTGGATTCTTTCACGCCGGAGCGTCTCTTCAGAGCCTGTGGTGGGCGATGGCGCCACTAGGGCTCGAATCGGCCATCGCCGCGTCCCGGCGGCGAAACATGTTTACGGCCAATGCGTTCATCGTATTTCGAGCCGCGCTTGTCGGGCTCGCGGTGCTGATAACGCTGGCTCTGCTTGCCATCCGGGTCTTGCCTGGATGGGGGGAAGGAGAGCAGAACTATGGGCAGCAGCTCGCCTTCCTCCGGCAGGCCGGACTTCAGTCGAGTGACGTAGTTATGGTCCGCAATCCCCCCGGATTTTTCATTATGACCAACCAGCCGGGCATCGTTGTCCCGTATGGCGACGCCGCGGCAGTGCTTGCTGCTGCCGCGCGCTATCAGGCGAAGTATCTGATTATCGAGCCTGCCGGAGCGGCCGGGCCGATCAAAGCCGTGTACGACGATACAAGTGGCGCCACTTTCCAGTTTCTCGGTGAAATCGATGAAACCCGGTTCTTCCGGATTCCCCACTGATCTTCGTCCACGGGATTTCATACTTGTTGCAGTAGCCGTGCTGTTTGGAGTCGCCGCCTATGTTCTCAGCAGCGCCCTCACATATCGCATCGGCTTCCCGCTGGATAACTCGTGGATTCACGCCGTCTATGCTCGCAATCTTGCTCTCCACGGGGACTGGGCGTTTCAACTTGGCCATCCATCGGCAGGCTCCACAGCGCCGCTTTGGACGTTTCTTCTTGTGCCCGGTTTCTGGCTCCGTGTTGGACCCGTCTGGTGGAGCTTCCTGCTGGGAAGTCTGGCCCTGTATCTGCTCAGTCTGAGGGCCGAGACTCTGGCCCGCGCGCTCGCGCCGGCTTACCGGCCCGCCGTGCCGTGGATTGGGCTATTCCTGGCAGGCGAGTGGCATATGGTGTGGGCCGCCGCCTCCGGGATGGAGACGTCGCTCCATGCGTTGTTGCTCACAGTCGTGATCGCCCTCCTTCTAACGCGATCACGGAAATACGTCGGGATGGGCCTGCTTACGGGACTGAGCGTTTGGACCAGGCCGGATGGACTCACACTGATCGTTCCGGCGTTAGCTGCGCTGCTGCTTGCGGACGGTGCCAGGATTGCGCGCGGTCGTGCCGCGTTGGCATATCTTCTTGGTTTTGGGACGTTGTTCTTGCCTTATGTTGCCCTCAACGTGTGGCTATCGGGCACGCCAATGCCGAACACGTTCTATGCCAAACAAGTCGAGTACGCGGCCTGGCAGTTGAGCCCGCTCTCCCACCGCCTTGTCGTGCTCACGCAGCAATTGGTGACCGGCCCTGCCGTCGTGCTTGTACCGGGTTTGATTTTCTGCCTCTTTTCTTCGATTCGGCGAAAAAGTACCCCCATGCTGCTCGCCCTGGGCTGGTGCGTTTCCTATTTTCTTGTTTACATCGTCCGACTCCCTGCATACCAGCATGGCCGCTATCTAATGCCCGCCATGCCCACGTTCTTTGTCCTCGCCGTGATTGGGTACTTGGAACTGCGTGAGGCGAGTTGGCTTGGCCGTTTTCGAAAAGCATTTCGCAGCGGAATGCAGTTGAGCCTCGCGGCACTCACCGTTGGTTTCTTTTTCCTCGGTGCCAGGGCATATGGGCAGGATGTGGCGCTGATCGAATCAGAGATGGTAGACACCGCAACGTGGGCCGCCCAGAATCTGCCGCCGGGCGCTGTCGTGGCCGCCCATGATATCGGCGCACTCGGCTATTACGACGACCATCCGCTCGTCGATCTTGCCGGGCTTATCTCTCCGGAGGTTGTGCCGTTCATGCGTGATCAGGCCCGTCTGGCTGTTTTCCTGAACCAGCAGGGTGTTCGCTACCTGATTGCGTTCCCAGATCTCTATCCGCGTCTGGCCCTGCAGGCGACACCGCTGCATTCGAGCCATGGCAGCTTTGCTCCTGGGATGGGCGGCCAGAGCATGACTATCTATTGTTGGTCATGTCGCTAGCTGTGGGCTGCAGCATAGAGGCTGCGCAAGCCGGGCGCCGTGCCGGTTGATTCGTCCGGCAACTTGTTGTGTCCGGACCACGTCGGCCCGCGGATCGCGCCGCATCCTTGTGGGCGCACGGAAGCTCCGGCTTTTCTTTCATGCTATACTCTGCAGCGCTTACCCCACAAATCTATATGAATGAGACTACGTTGCTCGTGATTGACGATCACCCATTGTTCCGACAAGGGGTCGTCGACACGCTGTCGCGTGAGAGCGACATGAAAGTTGTTGGGCAGGTCTCCACAGGTGACGAGGCCCTGGAGGCGATTCGGGCGGCGAAACCGGCCATCGTCCTCCTGGATGTCAATCTGCCGGGAATGAACGGCCAACAAATCACGCATCAGGTTACTGCCGAGAAGCTGCATTCGCGCATCGTACTGATGAGCGGCTACGATGACGTGGAGCAGTCCCTCCACGCGGCGCTTGCCGGTGCGGCGGCCTATTGTGCGAAAGACGTGGAACCCGGGACCCTTCTCGACATCATCCGTCAGGTAGCGGACGGCAAGTTCGTATTCGGCGCTCGCACAATGACACGTCGCGACCTGCAGCATTGGATTGAAGAGCAGATCGAGGCTGCACCCCGTCCGTATAGCGAGCCGGGCAGCCCGTTTCATCCGCTCAGCAATCGCGAAATGGAGGTGCTTGAGTGCGTGGTCAGAGGACTCAGCAATAAGGAGATTGCCGGTCTGCTAGGGATAAGCCATCAAACGGTCAAGAACCACGTCACATCAATTCTTCGCAAATTCAGCGTGGAAGACCGGACTCAGGCAGTTGTCTACGCGTTGAAACACGGCTGGGTGCGTCTCAAGACCTCCAGCGTAAAATCCGAGGGGCAGGTCCTATGAAGTCGGAAACCAGAGAGTCTAGGGACGGCGAGCTGGACATCCAGGCAGAGCTATTTGAGACAGAGCGGGCTCTTCGCGAAATAAACCTGATGATTGAGCAGAGCCAAGGCGAAGTCTCCAAACTTGCACAGCGGAATGCGTCGATTACGGCGCATCTGCAACAGGTTCAGGCAAAGATCGACAGGACGCCTTCCCAAGAGGTCCGAATGGCCTACGAGGCGGCCCTGGATGCGCAGCAAAGGCTTTTTGTAATGCGAGGGCAGCTGGACAAGCTGCACGGCGAAAAAGAGCACCTCGAGAGATTCAAGGACTCACTGCAGAGTTGGACCGCTCGCGGGGGTCAAGCCGCGGCGGGTAGCGCTACATCCAAGGCAACCCGAGTGGCCGAGATCGAAATGGTTGTCAATGCTCAGGAGGCGGAACGCCAGCGCCTGTCGCGTCTGATGCACGATGGCCCGGCTCAGGCGATGTCGAATTTTATCCTCCAGACGGAGATCGCCATGCGCCTGTTTGAGGTGGAGCCGCAGCAGGCCAAGGATGAGTTGGTGAGTCTTAAGGCATCTGCCTTGGGAGCTTTCGAGAAGCTGCGAAATTTCATATTCGAACTCCGTCCGATGATGCTGGACGACCTCGGTCTGGCGCCGACCGTGCGCAAGTACGTGGATGCATTCAAAGACCAGACAGGGATAGATGTGGCGCTGACGATCACGGGCACGGAGAGACGCTTGGAACCGTACTTGGAAGTGATGATTTTCCGCGGGATTTCAGGAGTTGCTGGGGAATGCGGCACGGCACAGCCAGGCGGCCGCCATAAGACTGCAACTTGACATGGGCAATGATGTCCTGCGGGTGGGCGTCGACGACAATGGCCGGGGATTTGAACCCGAGGCCGCGGTCACCAGCGGCAATCTGGGCCTGAAACTGATCAGGGAGAGAGTGGAGATGTTGGGCGGCAGCTTCTCAATAGATGCTGCTGTCGGCAAAGGTGCCCGGATAGTGTTCACGGTTCCGGTAAACGTCTAGCAGCCTGCCGACTGCGATGGCTTCACGTTTGGTCGGCGCCCTGCCTTGACTTGATGGCGTCTGCCATTGCGCGGACGTGCTCTGGCGTGGAACCGCAGCAGCCGCCTATCACTCTAGCGCCGAGCTCCACCGCCGCTGTCGCGAAATCCGCCATCTGCGCCGGGGCAACGTCGTAGGAGGCCACGCCGCCTTCAAGATGAGGCAAGCCCGCATTCGGCTTGGCCCACAGGGGGAAACCGGGTATCGCGGCCGCGTACGAATTCAGCACGGTAATTGCATTCTGCAATGTAGTCCCACAATTTACGCCGATCATGGCGGCGCCCAGATCTCGAAATGTCTTTGCCACCTCGCCTGGACGCACGCCCATCATCGTACGTGTGCCCCGGTCGAAGCTGAACGAGACGACGACCGGCAAGTCCGTCACCGCCTGGGCTCCTTGGAGGGCGGCAGTCGCCTCTTCCAAAGAGAACTGCGTTTCAATCACCAGAAAGTCCACGCCGCCGTCAGCGAGCGCTCGCGCCTGCTCTGTATAGGCGCTGACGGCCGCTTCGGGCGAAATAGGGCCGAGTGGCTTCAGCAACTGCCCAAGGGGGCCCATCGACCCGGCTACAAGGACGCCACTTCCGGTGGAGGCGGCCTTCCTGGCCAGGCCGACTGCTTCGCGGTTCAGGTCGACGACATGGTCGGCGTAGCCGGAGCCTGCCAGCCGCGTCCGCGTCGCGCCAAACGTGCAGGTTAGGATAATGTCTGCTCCTGCATCCACGAAAGCCCGCTCCAGATTTGTGATGTGACCTGGCTGCGTAAATACCCAGCTTTCCGGGTGTTCGCCTGACTTCAATCCTGCGTTCTGAAGGTTCGTGCCCGTGGCACCATCCGCCAGGAGCACGTCACCCCTGCTGAGGCGGTCAATGAAGCTGGTCAAGGGTACCTCCTTGGCTCCTTATCACGCACAGGAAATGCCATCGCCCGAATGAACCGCTCTTGAAATGCCGGGTCTGTAGGCAGTTCATGCCGGAGCACACGCGCCGCGACGCTGGACGCTTCCACTCGCTTCTCAGTGTTCAGTAGCGCGATTCGAGCTCCATCTCCCGCTGAATTCCCAACCACAAAGACATTCTCTTCGGACACGTCTGGAAGCATCCCGATCGCCATGGCGTTGCCCTTGTTGAGGTACGAACCAAAAGCTCCCGCAAGAAGCACCTTGTCCGGCTTCTCAATTCCCAGACGGCTGAGCAGTGATTGCGCGGCAACAAAAAGCGCTCCCTTGGCGAGCTGGATCTGGCGGACGTCCTTCTGAGTCAACACGATATCGGTGCCCACGCTTGTCTGGCTCGCTTCAGCGACCACATATTCGGTCCCGATCGCGGAGGTCCTTATCCTGGCGCCCGCGGCGCTATCCACAACGAATTGTCCACTCGCATTAAGGCCTCCGGCTTGCAGCAGCCCTGCCACGGCATCCACGACCGCGGAGCCGCACAGGCCTTTCGGTCGACCCTTGTCCCAACCGTCCTCGCCAATGATCTTCCAGTGCGGCACCAGCGTCCCGGGATCTATTCGTAGATGCTCTATGGCCCCGGGCGCCGCGCGCATGCCGAATTCAATGGTGGCGCCCTCAAAGGCAGGGCCGGTCGGCGTCGAGGCGCAGATCAGCTTGTGGCGATTGCCAAGTACGAGCTCGGCATTGGTACCAATATCGATAATCAGCCAGTTCTCGTCCTGTGTGTAGGGCTCTTCGGCCAGCAGCACGCCGGTGGTGTCGGCGCCTATGAAGGATGCGATCGCGGGGAGCACATAAACGTTGGCCGCGGCATTTAGTGTCAAGCGCAGCTCTCGGGCTTTGACGTCGAGGCCGCGATAAATCGCTGGCGCGAACGGGGCCACGCCCAGGTTCTGGGGTGGCAGGTTGAGGAACAAGTGTTGCATCGTCGTGTTACCGACGACTGTGAGCTCCAGGATGTCGTCGGTACGAATGCCGGCAGTTCGGCTCGCCTTGGTGAGGAGCTGATTCAGGGTCCTGATGATGCTGCGGTGCAGCTTGTGCAGGCCATCAGGGCTCGTCGTGCTGAACTGGATGCGAGACATGACATCCTCCCCGAAGGTGATCTGAGGATTCATGTCGGATTCGGTCGCAACAATTTCTCCGCTGGCCAGATCGCAAACGTAAAGGGCGACTGTAGTCGTGCCAATGTCGACGGCCGCGCCGAAAAGGCGTTCGCTGTAGCCGGGCTCCACGCGCAGCACCTCGCGATCATTCCACACCGACACGGTCACGCGCCACTCCGACTCTCGGAGCGTCTGCGACAACGTGCGCAGGCAAGCATAGTCAATGGCAAGATCCCGAGGGCGGGGCAGCCTCAGGTCGCCGTAGCGAACCAGCTCCATTGAGGTTGCGAGACCCCGTGCAAGCCTTTCCCAGTCTGCTGTGGGATCCGAGAGGGTAGGTGGGGTCATTTCGACAAGATACTTCCGGATCGAAGGTCGGATCGTAATAATGCGTTCGGTGGCTGACTTGCGCACGATCTGTCGATTCGCCAGGCTCTCATCTGGAACCGTGACCACGACGTCTCCAAGAACCTTCGCTTGGCACGCCAGCCGCACACTGGCGGTCCCCCACCCGCGGCCGGAAAAGGCGGAGGCGTGCGAAGCCAGATAGGCGCTCTCCTCGGGTCCAGGATGTGACAAGCTCTGCTCGCCCGAGTCGATGCCGTATTGCTCGGAATATCCCTGGCCGATCAGCACCTTGCACTTCCCGCATGTGGCATTCTCAGCGCAGATCGACTCGACGTCGATTCCCAATCCACGGATCGCCGTGCGGAGGATTGTGCCGGGGGCCACCTGCCCGCGTCGACCGGATGGTTCCACTACAACGGTTGGCAGCTCGCTCATGCCGGAGTTGATTCGCTTTCCTTCTGGCGCAACGCTTCGGCATTGCGGAAGCGTTTTATGAAGCGCATCCCAAAATCGTCCCGACCTATGAGCAAATCACTGGCCCGGATGGTTGACCCCAATTTGATCGGGTCTGTGATGGAACAAGTGGCTCCGGCACGTATCGCCATCGCCAGGAATGCCTGATTGACGGTCAGTCGGTCGGGCAAGCCGAACGAAACGTTACTAGCACCGAGATTGATGTTCACCCCCAATTCCTTGTGGATCAATTCGATGCTTTGCAGCGTCACCAGGGCGGCCTTGCTGTCCGAACCAACGGTGAGGACCAGTGGATCAATCACAATGTCCTCGGTGGGGATTCCGATCTTCGCAGCCCGCCGCACGATCTTGTCGGCCGCCGCCAATCGTGCCTCCGGGGTTTTCGGAATCCCCTGGTCGTCGATGGTCAGGCCGATCACGGCAGCGCCCCTGTCCTTCACGACCGGCAGAATGCTGTCGAGCTGCTTCTCTTCTGCGTTGACAGAATTCACTAGCGGCTTGCCTGGAGAGGCAGCCAAGCCGGCTGCCAGGATCTCGCTCTTGCCCGAGTCGATGCATAGCGGCACATCCACGGTGGCCGAAACCAACTTTACAACTTCTTGAATCATGCTCACTTCATTCAATCCCGGCACACCGACGTTGATGTCGAGCACGTCGGCACCCCAGGCAACCTGCCGTTCTGCCAGGCGACTGACGATAGTCAAATCGCCCGCCTGCAAAGCCGCGGCCAGTTTTTTGTTTCCTGTCGGATTGATCTTCTCGCCGATCATCACGAAAGGCTTGTCGCTACCGATTGTCACGTGCCTTCCGGTGCTCTGCAATTCGGTGTGCATAGATTACTCCGTTGCGGTGGACGCGTTGAGGTTAGGTCTTGGTGGGCCCCCGGGCTTTGAGGAAACGGTCCCCAGGAACCTGGTCGCAGCCTCAGCGAGGATTGCGGTGCCGATGGACAAAGCACGTTCGTCGAGGTCTAAACGCGGATGATGAAGGAATCGTTGATCCCCGTCGATGCGCGTGCCGAGCGTAAACATGGCGCCGGGCGCCTGTTCGGTGAAGGAGGCAAAGTCCTCGCCGCCCAATTCCTTTGGAATGGGGGTAATGTGTCCGCTGCCGAGCAGGGCGGCCGCGGCGGCCTCGATCAGGCGGGTGGCCTCCGGGTGATTGATCACCGGCGGGGCACCAACTTCGAATCGAAGCTTGTAGTCGCCGCCTAGCGTTTTCGCCAGCTCGAACGCGCGGCGTATTTCTTTGTAGATCAGCTCTTGTACGTTCTTGTCCGTGAATCTGAGCGTTCCCGAGATGTCCACATGTGATGGGATCACGTTTTCGGTGAAGCCGCCGTGCAGCGTGCCGATACTCACGACCGCCGGGGCAAATGGATGCAGCCGCCGTGAGACGATGGCGTTTAAGGCAAGCACCACGTGGGCGGACAAGTAGAACGGATCAATCGTCTCATTCGGCTTGGCTCCATGGCCCCCCTTTCCTACGATCCTGCCGAACCACGAATCGACGCCGCCAGAACTGGGTCCTGCGCTGATATGAATGTCGCCAACGGGTGTGGAGGGATCAACATGCAGCGCGATGATCATGTCGACACCCTTCATCGCGCCGTCTTCGATCATGCGAGGTGCGCCGCTCACTCCCTGCTCGTCGCCCACCTCCTCGGAGGGTTGGAATAGGAATCGGACTCGGCCCCCCAGTGCGCGCCGGGCGAGCAGCGTTGCGGCACCAAGGGCCATGGCCGTATGGGAGTCATGTCCACAGGCGTGCATCGTTCCATCTACCTCGGACTTGTACGGCACGTCGTTGGCCTCGAGGATTGGCAAGGCATCCATATCTGCGCGTATGGCTATGCATGGTCCAGCATCTGGGCCGATCTCGCCGATCACGCCTGTGCGTCCCACATTTCGCCGTACTCGATACCCAAGTTTTTCCAGCTCCTCAGCCACACGTGCAGAGGTCCGGAATTCCTTGAAACCCAACTCCGGGTGGGCGTGGAAGTCCCGCCGCCATTCGATAAGGTCTTCTTGAAGCTGATGAGCTTCCTGCAACATGGTCACCTCTAAGTCGGCACGGGGACGTGCGCCATCCCGGCCGCGGCTGCCAGGGGTCCAACGATCTTTGTGAGTTCCCGCTCATGTTCGACTGCCAGCGACGGGCGCTCGTACTGCTCCACCAGCTCAGCGGTTCGGATCTTGGCGCGTTCGAACGTATCAAGGCTTCCCGCCATCTGCCAGCCGCGCACGGAGTTTCGGTCGATTATAGCGGAGGGGAGCAGCTGCTCGCTTGCAAAGAGGTCCCGGGTGGCTCTTTGCTTGAGGAAGTCGCCCTTGAAATCTATACCTTCGAAGAAGGCTGTCGCCAGGCTGCCTGGATGCACCTGCAGTCCGCCCAGGAGATGCTTCGACATTGCCACTGCCTCGGCATCTACAACCAGCTTCTCTGCGCTCTGGCAGGCGAGGAAGTCAAGCATACCGGCGCCAGAGATCATGTTTATTCCAGCGAGAGCCCCAATCAGGGCCGTCAGGCCGCTCTCCAGGCCCGCCTGAGCGTCGACAAGCTTGGAATCGCTAGCTCCCAGGTAGCAATGTGTGGGCAAACCCAAGGACTTGCCGACTTCGGCGTAGGAGGCGTCGATCATGGCAGTGTCCACGGCTCCCATAGGTGTCGTTCCCTTGCGCATGTCAAAAATTGCCGGCGCACCACCCCAGACGATCGGCGAGCCCGGTCGGGCCAGCTGGTGGATCGTTATTCCGCTGATGCATTCGGCGGCATGTTGGGTGATGGTCCCCAAGAGCGTTACCGGCGCGACCGCTCCGGCCAAAGGCATCGACACGATTTCGGCAGGCATTTGGGCCTCTGCGAGCGAAATCAAATTCTCTGCACCGAACTCGCTCCAAATGAGGGGCGGCGAGGGGCAGACATCGAACACCGCTTGGGGCCGATCCGCGAGGCCCTGACGGCCGCCGGCAAACAACGCCAGCATCTCAAGCATCGCCTGAAGCGTGGAATTCGAGAACGCGCCCGTGACAATCGGCTTCAATGAGTAGAGGAGCACAATATAGAGGCGATAGAGATCGCCAATGGCCTTCGGGGCGTCGTCACAGACCACAGCCGTGGACTGCGCATCGTACTGGGGCAGCATCTCCGCAACCTGGACAATGCGAACGAGATCAGCCGTCTTTGCCGCACGATGCTCAAGAGTGTCGGGATCAAGCACATGGACGGCGCAGGAGCCCGGATCGAATTGCACCGTATTGCCACCGTACGTGATTGTCGGCCTACCAAGTCTGTCAAATAGACTGAACACGGATGGCACCGTTTCCAGAGCGGCTCGGCCAACCTTCTCGGGAATCCTGACCACTGGCGATTCGCCATCCACGTGAGCTCCGCCGCTGGCCAAGAGGACTCGCGCTCGCGGAGATAGGACCTTGATGCCCGGGTTCATCATGAGCTGGAAGGCCTCGTCCAGAATCCGCGAAATGAGGCCACTTGAAAGGAGCTCAACTCGTGGTTGCATTATCCTTGTCCTGAAGCCAGCATGACCAATCAGCTCCGTCTTGCACCGTATTACCTAGTGGCCTGACACGGATTCCACCAGCCGCCCTAGCTCCCGGTGGAGCGCCGGATCCAAGGGTTCGGGAGTATGGTCCGCGAGAAGCCTGCGTGCCTTGGTCAAAGCCCAGTCGCGTGCGTCGTCCTTCTTCAATTCCCATTCCGAAAAGGGACGACGATCCATGAATTCGGGAACGAAGATGTCGCGCATGTGTCTGCGGGTGTGCTTCTGAGTAAGGAAGCTTCCCGACGGTCCGGTTGCTGCCACGGTTTCCAGAGCAAGGGTGTCATCGTTTATGACAATCCCTTGCATCATCTTGCGGACGATGGCGAAGATCTCGCAGTCCATCATCATTTCCGCAAATGACCAGATTCGGCTCCCGTGCAGGAATCCAACGCCGAGCAGCATGTCTGACATGGCGGCGCCTGCCATGAAGGTGGAGAGACTGTTGTCTATGCCTGCTTGCCAATTTGGCTCCTTGGCGCCTGTTGCGAACGCACCCATGGAAAGCGGAATCCCATAGAAATCCGCCAGCGCGTTTGTGGCGCCTCCGAACAGGAAGTCCTCAGGCCCGCCGCCGGTATAGGCACCGGTCCGCAGGTCCGATGCGGTCTGCGCGGCGGCGTAGAATACCGGCGCACCTGGATAGGCAAGTTGAAGCAATGCCGTGCCCGCGATGACCTCGGCGTTGCCCACCGCCAGGTTGCCGGCCATCGTCGCCGGACCCGTCGTTAAGCACGCCGCCATCGTCATGAATCCGGTAGGGATGCCTGCTTCAGCGGCCAGAAGGGCCGCGTCGACGGATCCGCCATCGTGTCCCAAGGGCGACGCCGAGCATTGCATCAGGGAGAGTACCGGCCGCCTGCGCAGTTCCTCTGAACCTCCGGCGATCATTGCCGCCATGGCGATAGCGGTCCGCGCCTCCTGTGGACTGTAAATGCTCTCTGTTTGCACGTGCTTGGTGGAAGACTCCCAAATGGCTTGGATCTCGTGAAGACCGCGCGTCTCGACCGGCGTATCCTGCGCCGAAACCGGCACCCAGTGAAAGGCGATTTCATCGACCGCATCCGCAATTCGAGCGATGTCTCTCACATCCTGAAGCGTCGACGTACGCCGTTTCCCCGACTCAATGTCAATGACTTCTACGCCGCAACCGTCGGTCCCGAGAAACACATGATTGCCGTCCAGACTCAGGTCCTGGGCTGGGTTTCGGGCAGCCAACGTGTAGGCGGGTGGGCAGTGCTTCAGCGCCGTTTCAATGATCCCTGGCCGAACCTTCACAATCTTGCGATCTTGATCGACCTCGGCCCCGGCCTCATTCCAAATTGCGAGTGCGCGTTCTGAAGGGAACCTAACGCCCACGTTCTCGATGATCCAAAGTGTGGCTTCGTGGATCTTCCTGACGTCCTCGGGGCTCAGGATCTCGAGCTTGAGCCTCGGATTTGTGATCGACCTGATTTCATTCGCCATGCGACCTCCTGTTACCGAACCCCTAATCTTCGCGGGTCGAAATTCAGGCCTGTTCGACTGAGGTGGCCTGTCAATTACTGCCCACCCATGAGTTTCTTGGCAAGGGATACAGCCCCAATCGCGTCCTCCGAGAAACCATCCGCTCCAATGGAGGCCACCCAGTCGCGCGTCACCGGTGCGCCGCCCACCATCACCTTCAGCCTCTTCCGCAGACCCTCCTTCTCCAGTTCCTCAATGACCTCTCGCTGCTTGACCATTGTCGTCGTAAGCAGGGCGCTCATGGCAAGAATGTCGGCGTTCACTTCCAAAGCCTTCCCAATCAGTTTGTCGCCGGGTGCGTCGACGCCCAGATCATGGACTTCGAAACCAGAGGCCCCAAGCATTGTCGCCACGAGCGATTTTCCAATCTCGTGGATATCGCCTTCAACTGTCGCAATGACGACCTTTCCGAGGATCTGCCGTTGGCTGCCGCGCCTCTTTAGCTCAGGATCCAGCGTGGCGACGGCGGCCTTCATGGCCTCGCCTGCCATGACCAGCTCGGGCAGAAAGGCATCGCCTCTGCCAAAAGCCTCCCCAACCGTATTCACGCCCACAACAAATCCTTTTGAAATCGCCTCCAACGGGTCGGCGTCGCTGGCGATATAGTCTTTTGCCAGGCTCACTGCAGCATCAGAATCGCCGTCAATAATGCTCTGGGCCATTCGTTGAAACATGTCTGCGTTCATAGCGGCTCCTTTGTGTTTACCTTCATTTGGATTGCATCAAGCAGCACAAGTACTTCGGATTCGCGCTCTTCCATGACCACGCTTGATAGTCCCAGATACGCCTCCAGCTCCCGGCGGCGGCTTGACATGTGCTCGACCGTGCGCTGCACAGCGAGCGCCTGGTCGCGCGCCTCCAAGGCCTCGACAATTAGGCTGTGCTCACGATGTTCGGTTCGCATGCTTTCGGCCAGCAATTCCGGCTGGCGAAACAGGTGCCTGTACAGCATCCAGTCCGGGAAGGTGTTGAGGACTGTAAGATAGGTGCCGTGGAGCAATTGGTTGCCGGCTGCCGCCACGATGGCACTGTGCAGCTCACGACTCAGCGCCCGCTCGTCCGGCATGTCGGACAGGGACACCAGGGCCTTGGCGCGGTCCAGCATCCTCCGTAAGCTTCCTAGTTGAGCGCGGTCTATCTTGGTCGCCGCAGAATAGGCCGCCACGCCTTCAAGCAGCAGACGCATGCAATATGAGTCCAGGATATCTGCCATGGACGGGTCGCGAATTCTAACCCCCCGGTAAGGTACCCTCTCCGCCACCCCCGACGAGACCAGCAGGTCAAGCGCTTCGCGGACGGGTGTCATGCTCACCCCAAGCCGCCCGGCGATTTCCTCTTGCCGCAGCCACTCACCGGCGGCGTGACGCCCGGCCAGAATGTCCTGATGCAGCACGTCGTACACCTGTTCCTTGACGGGCCTTCGGCGCAGTGGCATGTCTGCCGCGATGTTCATTATGGTCTGCTTTTTCGATGCCGCGGTGACGTCTGGCGCTGGCTGATGGTTTCTCAGCGGCCCCAGATCCGTCGCGCAGCACCACGCAAGTGTATATTGTATATAATTCCTAAGACAGTACCATTTGGCATGTCGTTTGTCACAACAGCGCTGAGGCAAATCGCCCGAGGGAAGCCACCGAAGGTTTCGGTCGTCTGGTCCGGAAACCGACCCCGGCCGACCGCCCTGGAGGTGCCCACCGCCCAAGACGACTGCCTTTCGTGTAGCCGTCTCCGATCCAACCAACGCTTCAAGTGATCCGGCGTGGTGCCCTGGCGCGGCGCGTGCCGCGGTGTGCGACTTTGCCGCTGACCGCTCCGGCACCACGGTGTCGATTCTTTCAGCCGCGATCGGTGCGTTGAATGCCGGAGCAGAGGTCGGCCGACGTTTCGTTGTAGAATGCTCCCAGTGCCCCCGAATCTGAATGTTCTATTCTTGGCCGCCGAGGCAGATCCCTTCGTCAAAATCGGCGGACTCGGCGACGTCGCAAGTTCACTGCCGCGATATCTCAATAGCTTGTCGGAGCCCGGTTTGGATGGGGCCGTCGCTGACGTCCGCCTCGTTCTGCCGTTGCATCCGACGATCAAGCAGGCTGTGCCTGATATCCGACCGCTGGCGACATTTCAACTGGCGCACGTCGGAGGCGACATAACCGCACGCGCCTCAACGTCCGCGCTGTGGGGATCGCCCGTCTACTTTATCGACGGGCCCGCCATCTCAAACAGCAGCTCGGTGTACTCCGCAGATGCGAAGTTGGACGGTGACAAGTACACTTTCTTTCCTCTGGCGGCGCTGGAGCTGTCCCGCCATCTGGATTGGCAGCCGAACGTCATTCATGCCAACGACTGGCACACCGCCCTTGCGTGCCGGGCCCTGATGCTCAGACGGCGCGAGGGCCAGAATGCTGGCGTATCCTCGGTTTTGACGGTGCACAATCTGGCGTTCATGGGCCCCGATGTATCATCCCAGCTGGCTGCTTATGGACTTGCGAAGACACGGACGGGTCTGCCTCGTTGGGCCAGGAGCCGCCCCCTTGCGTTGGGCCTTTTAGGCGCTGACGCAATCGTGCCCGTCTCGCCGTCCTACGCAGGCGAGATACAGACCAGCGCTTTTGGCTGCGGCCTTCAGGGATTCCTGCGGACTCGGGCGATTCTCTGACAGGGATTCTCAACGGGATTGATTACGATTTCATACGATCCTGCGCTGGATCCAAATCTTGCCGCGAACTTCGGGACGTCGACGCTCGATCGTCGAGCGCTCAACAAGTCCGCCCTGCAAGTACGGCTGGACTTGCCGACTGCTCCGGAGATCCCGGTGCTGGGTGTTGTATCCCGACTGGAAGCGCAGAAAGGCATTGACCTGCTCCGGCCTGCGCTGCACCGACTGCGGGCTCTGAGGTGGCAGCTTGCCGTTTTGGGCACCGGTTCGCCGGAGGTCGAAAACTCGATCAGGGCGCTCCAAGACGAGTTCCCAGATCGGGTCCGCGCCGAAATTCGATACGACCCGGTTCTTGCGCGCCAGATCTATGCGGGGGCGGATCTGCTTGTGATGCCCTCTCGATATGAACCGTGCGGTCTGGCACAGATGATCGCCATGCGATATGGTTGCATACCGATCGTCGGGGAAGTTGGAGGCCTCAAAGATACCGTCGCTGCGGACGAGACCGGCTTCCTCGTTAGCCGTCCAACGGCTACGCTTTTGTCGGACGCAATCAAACGGGCAATTGCGGTTGTGGGTAACCCGGCCCAGCGCAGTGCCATGCAGAGGGCCGGGATGTCCCGGGATTTCTCCTGGCGGCTATCAGCCGCGAAGTACATTGAAGTCTATCGGCGTCTCGTCGCGCAAGCCATGCCCGCCTGAAAGGATTCGGATACCGTGTTGTTCGACAATCGCTCTGGTGGCATCTTGTTGCATCCCACTAGTCTGCCCGGGCCATATGGCATAGGCGACCTCGGACCGACCGCCCACGAGTTCATTGACTGGCTTTCGATCGCCGGCTGCGGCTTGTGGCAGGTTTTGCCCTTGGGGCCCACGGGATATGGCAACTCCCCCTATCAGTGCCATTCCGCCTTTGCGGGAAATCCGTATCTGATCAGCCCCGATCTGCTTGTTCGAGATGGACTGCTGCGCAAGTCTGATTTGGAGGACCGCCCGACCTTCGAGACTCCCGGCGGCAAGGGTTTGCGGCGCGTCAATTTCGCCAAGGTTATCCCATGGAAGCTCTCGCTACTTGAGCGGGCTTTTGAACAATTCCAGGACGCCGCGCCCGAGGATTTGAGGCAGGGATTCGCGGCCTTTAGGGCCGACAATGCCTCCTGGCTTGAGGACTATTCTCTGTTCATGGCGCTGAAGGAAGCGAACAAGCGTCGCCCATGGCCAGCGTGGCCTTCTCCGCTTCGAGACCGGGATCCCGAGGCCTTGAGGGCTGCTCGCGAATCATTGGGGCAATCCGTCACGCGCTTCTCGTTCTACCAGCTTCTGTTTTTCCGCCAGTGGGGAGAGATTTGAGATCATGCTCATTCCCGGGGCATAACCATAATCGGCGACCTGCCAATCTTTGCCGCAGCCGACAGTGCAGACGTATGGGCGTATCCGGAGCTCTTCTTCCTCGGTGAGGATGCCATGCCCACGTACTGGGCAGGCGTCCCGCCGGACTATTTCTCGGCCACGGGCCAGTTGTGGGGAAATCCGCTGTATCGCTGGGACGCTCACAAGGCCACTGGTTATGCTTGGTGGTTGAGCAGGATCCGTTCCACCCTCGCGATGGTCGACGTCGCCCGCCTTGACCACTTCCGGGGATTTGTTGCCGCCTGGGAGATCCCGGCTGGTAGCCCGACGGCCGAAATCGGCCGCTGGGCACCAGGACCCTCGGACGATCTCTTCGATGCAGTTGCCGGCGGCTTGGGTCACAATCCATCCGAAGAGCCGCTGCCGCTTATCGCCGAGGACTTGGGCGTCATCACCCCTGATGTTATCCGTCTCCGCGAACGTTATGGTTTGCCAGGAATGCGAGTTTTGCAGTTTGGCTTTTCTGAGCCGCAACCCATGTTCCTGCCACACAACTATCTCCGGCATTGCGTTGCCTACACGGGCACTCACGACAACGATACTGCGAGAGGCTGGCTGCATTCGGCGCCCTCCGCGGATCGCGCCTATGCCCTGCGCTATCTGCAGACCTCCGCCAGAACGTTCGCCTGGGCCATGATTTGCGCGATCTGGGCGTCGGTCGCGGTCTATGCGATCACTCCGATGCAGGACCTCCTTGATCTGGGGACGCGGGCACGAATGAACTATCCCGGCCACCCCGTCGGCAACTGGCAATGGCGCCTGAAGGAAGGGGACATGACCGGCGTCCTGGCAGCAGAAATCGCCGACCTTAATGAACTCTACGGGCGCCGCTGACGCCCCTGCGAAGGCCAGCGACCGCGAGCTATATGCCTGGGAAAATCTCAGATTGCAGGATTTTGTGGATATGCCGCTGGGCATCAACCCAACGCGGAGAAACGGCCTTTGCCAGCTTCTCCAATATGGACCGTCCTGCGGTCGGATATTCGAGACACAACTGCCGGAGGGTATCGCCCCGTGCGCGCAGCAGTTGCACGGGCGTCAAACTCAAGACATCCGAAGTGTAAAACTCGTTGCCGACCACAGCTGACCAGCCGAACACGTCGCCTTGATGCACTTGGGCGAGAGTGATTCTCGGTCCGTCGTAGGGCTTATAGGCAAGACTTGCCTCCCCCTCCTGCAGAAGATACAGGTAGAGGGCCGGCTCGCCTTGCCGACAGATCGCGCTTCCAGCGGGAAAATCAGCCGGCTCAAACAAGCCCGCGAGCAAGTCGTACTGCTCAGGCGTCAGATCGTGAAGGAAAGGGTTGTCTAGCACTCGTACAGTCCTTAACATATGCTAATGCTGCTGCAGAAGTGCCTCATAGTACTGAAACTCCCGAAACGCCAGACATTTGTCCCGTCCCGTCGCCCCCGCACGTCACGCGCGTTATACTTCGTTGCGGATTAGTGGCATGACATCACTGACATGGGTCCAATCCAGGGCCATGCTGTGGAATTGCAGGCATGCGCATTAGACTGCGCCCCGGTGTCCTTGGGCTTGCCGTCGCCGGTCTCGGCTTGATTCTCGCCGGGGCCGCGATCTGGTTTCTGTTTTCGGGGACAGCCGCCGGGGACCCGACGCAGGCTGCCGACTTCTCCGCGATTCCAGCCACCGTAAGCCTCGAGGCACCGGCAATCGCCTTGCGTGATCTGGAAGGCCTGCAGCATTCGCTGGCCGACTATCGGGGGAACGTCGTGCTGGTGAATTTGTGGGCGACGTGGTGCCCGCCATGCACTGCAGAAATGCCCAATCTACAGCATTTTTACGAACTACACCGCGATGCCGGCTTCACCGTGATAGCTATAGAAGACGGTGATCCCAAAGCAAGCGTGGATGCCTTTGTCTCGGATCACCGCCTCACATTTCCGGTCTGGCTGGACCCCACGTACGAAGCGACCGATCGGGCGTTCAAGACGACCAACTTACCCAGTTCGTATGTGGTGGATCGTGCTGGCCGGATTAGATTGATGTGGTTTGGCGCCATTAGTGAAGCCAACCTGGAAAATTACGTGGGACCCTTGTTGAAGGAGTAATCTGCAGTGGATGCCAAAGTCACGTGGAAAAGGGATCTGCAGTTCACGGGCATGTCGGATAGTGGATTCCCCGTGCAGATGGACAGTCAGTCCAGTCCGGACACCGGTGCGGGACCTGTTGAGCTCACGCTCATAGCGCTTGCTGCCTGCACGGCCATGGACGTGATCTCGATCCTTCACAAGAAGAGGCAGAAGGTGTCCGCGTTTCATGTGCAAGCACACGCGGAGCGTTCCGACCACTATCCCAAAGTCATTACCAGCGCGAACTCTGGAATACGTGGTCTTGGGGCACCACATCGATGAGTCAGCCCTGATCCGGGCCATCGAGCTGTCGATCAGGCAATACTGCCCGGTACACGCCATGCTTGCCAAGGCCTTCCCGATCGAACTGAAATATAGGATCCTTGAAGGTGATCGGGAGGAAAACGGTCAACTGGTCAAACAGGCGACGTGTGCGCCATCCATGGCAGATGCCGCAGCCAGCTAGGGTGACTGCGGCCGCACCTCGCTGAACACATCGCCGCACGAGCACGCCACCACCACGACGCCGTTCCTCGTCAGGGTGCCCAGATACGGTGCTGCTCCCTCGTGTGCGACCCAGCCGTCGAGATTGAACGCCAAGGATCCGCTCGCGCTGATCCACTCCCCATTGAATTTTCGCGCAATGTGAACGTGGGTCCCCGTGGCCTCTCCCCCTTCGCTTGAAGGGTAGCCCATGAAGTCACCTGCCTTCAGGCGTTGCCCCAGAGCGACGCGCCCCTTGGCGGCTAGGTGCAAGTACAGGATATCCCACCCGGTTCGTTCGTCTCCGTCTCCATCCAGATCCAGCATGACGCCGTCCGGCCCGGAGCGGACAACGAGCCCATCAGCCATGGCAACGACATAGGTCCGAGGGTCCAACGATCCGCAACCGGGACCATTGCATGGTGGGGCGAAGTCCACAGCCGCGAACGGCTTGCCAGTGCCCCAACCCGTATGCGGACCGCCCGTGTAGGTCCACACTTGTTGTCGCTGGAACGGCAGCGTCAGGCTTGGTTGTTGCAGGCTCCCCGGAATCAGGGGTTCTCCGTCCTCTGAGGGCTTTCCGAAAAGGGACGCGTAGGTCTTCGCAAAGCCGGACGGGCCAACGGCAGCGTCGTAGTCCGCGCCGGAGGCTGTGCGAGAGAAGAAATACTGTATGGCCACGGAGGCCGCATTCTGCCAGGGATCCGGCCGAATAATGGTGCCGTCGGGCTCGGTGAACTCGGTCAATGTTCCCGTGCGCCAGCCGTAATATCCGTTGTTCAGCGTGTTCGCTGCCCAGACCATCTGGAGGTAGTTCAGGTTGGAGGCCCGCGCATAGATGGGCTGCTCGAAATCCAGTATGTACCGCTTGGTTGGCTTCTCTGGTTGCGAGAGCGCCCCCGCCTTGTATTCCAGGATTGCAAGCAATAGGCGTGGACTGATGCTCCAGTTCGTCGACACCAAACCGACGATTTCCGCCCCCGTGAGATTGTGACTGGCCGCAGGTACATACTCGGAATCTGTCGTGAGCCATCCCGAGCGGGTGGCCACATAAGCGGACGGGCTGAATCCGATCTGGGCCGGCCCATTCACAAAGGCCGAATCTGGCAGGATATGAAAAGAGGTCCCCCACAGAGAGCGAAAGTAGATCGGGATCTTCATGGGTAGGCCCGGCGGCATGGTTGTCGACCCGTCCGGGATGATTGGATTGGCGGCTCTAATCTGGTCAGCAGTCGTATTGAAATGCGCCGCCAGCGCCAGGATGGTGTCACCCGACTGGGCCACGTAATCGACAGGTTCTCCCGGCGCATAGTTCGGTCTCGTCGGCACGCCGGTCGGACTGCCGGCGGGACCGGCGGTTAGGTCAGCGGCCGGAAGGTCATTTGAGTGATTTGCGGGAAAGCTCTGCAGAGCTCGTGGTACGCCGCAGCTGGAAACCAGCAGGCCCAGAGCCGCCAGCGCCGCGTAAAAGTGCCTAGGGATCATTCGGGGTGCGGATGATAACCGATTTGAGCTGGCCTACGGGGTCAGCATAAATCACCTTGTCATCCCTGGTCAATGTTCCATCGTATGGGGCGGTGCCTTGGTGGACAATCCAGCCGCCCAGCACCATCGGCATGGGTCCGTCTGCCGCCACCCATTCGCCGTTGTATTTCCTCGCAAAGTGCAGATGCGTCCCGGTGGCTTCTCCGCCTTCGCAAGATGCGTGTCCGATGCGATCGTTCCTTTGAACGTAGGTGCCTGCAGCCACGCGCCCGTCGGTGGCGATATGCAGATACACCAGATCCCACCCCGTCTGTTCGTAGCCGTCGCCGTCCAAGTCTTCAATCACGACCCCGCGTTCTGATCGAACGATCAAACCAGGTGCCGCCGCGGTAACCCACGTCGGCGTGGGATCGCATCCGCCGTGGTCAGTCGACGGCGCAAAGTCAATTGCGGCCAGCGAACCATCATGCTCCCAGGCCCCGTGAGGTCCGCCCGTGAGGCTCCACTCCGTGTTGGGGTCAAACGGCAACGACAGCGGGGGCTGCGACAGTCCCGGAGGAAAGACCGGATCAACGGCGTCTCCGCGGCCCCAAGGATCGCCGAACATCTGGGTATATTGGGCGATGAAGCCATTAGATGGATTAATCATCTGTGCCCATTGCGACTGACCGTGGAGCTGCGCAAACAAATACTGGATTGCGGCCGTGCCTGCATTCAGCCGTGGATTGAGCCTCAAATGCGTGCCGTCAGGAAATTTCACTTCGGTGACGGAGCCTGTGCGCCAGCCGTAGTAACCTATTGAGAGCTGGTTGACCGCCCAAACCATTTGGCTGAACATGCCCTTGTAGAATGGGTTGAGGTATCCCATTGGGTAATCGTTGTGCACGGCATCAACCGATTGGCCCTGCACCCAGCGGCTCTCATAGTCGAGCACCGCGAGCAACAGCCTGGGGTTGATCGAGTTTTCGTATGCCAGTCGACGGATCTCATCCGGGCCGCTGGTCCAGCCAGTCGAACCCAGGTATTCCCTGTACGTGGCCAGTTTGCCGCCGGCGCCGGCGATATACCCTGCCATATCGAAGTCCGTGGCAGTGGCGGAGAAAACAAGTTCGCTGTCAGGAATCAACTGGTTTTCCGGCGTGGTGGGCTCAGTGATGCGATCCGGAATAATTAGGAGTGTCCCTGGTGCGATCAGGCCCTGCTCCGGGATCGAGGCGTCCGAGTGGATTTCCGGGGGTTGAACGCTGAAACGTGCCGCCAAACCCGCGAGTGTATCGCCGCTTTGGGCATAGTACAGGACTGAGGGGACGTTTGAAGCGGGCGAAGGAGCTGGGGCTGAAGCCGGCGGCACGGGGGTCGCGCTTGGCGCGGCAGAAGTCGTCGTCGGTACTTGGACCAAAGGCGACTGGGTGGTACTGACGGCCGTCACAGGAACGTGCGTAGGCAGGGGCGTAGCGGTACCTTCACGCGACGGGTAGACCACCGGTGCGAAGCCGGGCGTGGGGGTCGAATAGCTGCCCCACAGGTTCGGCACGGGCGCACAGCCACTGAGCAGAAGTCCAAACGCGAGCAAGAACGAGCATGTTCGTCTCATGGCACGGTCACGCGGAAATTATACCGGTGCCGCTACGACTGGTGCCGCCGCTGATTGGTCAAAAACTGGGGGCTCTTATGGCGTGATTAGATTCAGCTCGCTGGCGCCCTCGGCGGCCTCCAAGGTCGATGAGCCGCGCTTGAGGAATCCATCGTATTCTGTTCCGGTGCCGCTGGATCTCCAGCCGCCGAGCACGAACGCTGGCAAGCCATCCGCCGGGATCCATTCACCGTTGTACTTGCGGGCGATATGCAAGTGTGCAGCGTTCGCCAGCCCCCCTTCGCAAGACGGGTGACCTATGTGATCTCCGGCGTACGCGTAGGTTCCTGCTTGGACGCGGTCTTGGGCAAACATATGCATGTACAGCACATCCCAGCCCGTCTGTTCGTAGCCATCGCCATCCAGATCTTGTACCACGGCACCATCAGCCGCCCGCACGATGTATCCATCGGCCACGGCGGTGACCCATTGCCGGCTGACAGCACATCCCATAACATCGGACGGCGCAAAATCCAGCGCGGCCCATGCCGAGCCCGTGTCCCAAGCCGCGTGCGGTCCACCCGTGAAAGCCCAAGACGAGTCTTGCTCAAACGGCAATGTCATGCTGGGCTGTGTCAGGTCGGGGGGTATTAACGGCTCAACAGCAAAGTCAAAAGGGTTTCCGAAAAGAAGGAAGTACGTTTGGAAGAATCCAAAGGCGGTCACGTCAGCATCCCAGTCGGGGCGGTCGTCGAGGGCGGCAAATAGATTTTCCACGCCGGCTGTGCCCGCGTTGATCGTCGGATTGATGGGGACAGTCGTCCCATCGTGCAACACCCATGTCCCAACGGCTTGGACCCGCCACATGTAGTAGCCGCCGTTGAGCTGCGTGGCTGCCCAGGACAGTTGATGATACAAACCTTGGCGGTTTGGCTGCGCCAGCCCAAGCGGATAATCCAGCATTCCGGCGGCCGGGTCAGGGTTTGTTACCCATCGACTGCGATGCTCGATCAATGCCAGCAGCAGTCTGGGGTTGATGGAGTAGTCCTGAGCTATGCGTTCGACTATCTGCGCGCCGGTGAGTGTTTCGGTGCCGACGTCATACGTGTAACTGCTCAGGTATCCTCCTTGACTGGCCACGAACTGTTCCACATTGAACTCGGCGCTGCCCGGACCATACACGAGCTCGGAATCTGGAACGATCTTGAAGGACGGACCCTCCGTTCCGGCGGGCGGCGGAGGCACGACCAGTGTCGTGCCGACCGAGAGCAGGTCCTCGTTTGCGATGCCATTGGCACTCGCGAGAAGATCGACGCTGACGCCGAAGCTTTCAGCGATGGACGCCAGCGTGTCTCCCGACTGCACCACGTACTGGTCGGATTCCACGCGAATAGTAGGAAGGGATTGCGGGTCATTCGGCGTCGGAGTGACCAGGGGCGCGCCTGCGGCGCGTGTGGGCACCGTGACTGACAAAGGCGCCAGCGTCGGCGTCGGGCCGGCAGATCTAGCCGCTCGTGTGGCCTGGTTGGCGATTGCTGCGCCAGGCATTGAAGTTCCGCCCAGCGGCACAAAAGGGTCGTACGTGGGTGCCACGTCGTGGAGCGCGCCTTGAGCAGGTGAACAACATGTCAGGCAGATTGCTGCTACGGCAGCGGCGAGGAGCCGGCCTGATAAACGGATTTGCGCGGGCATTCATGGCATTCTACCAAACGGGGTGCTCAGGATGCCCATTGAAAGACCGGTCGTCCCTGGAGCCCGTGCCGACTAAATCGATTCGGAGCTCGTACGTGGACATCAACCCCAATCCCATCGGCCGTGCCTAGATGCTCTCGGACAAGTACTTGGCGCTGCTAAAGACCGACTCTCTGAGCGTTGGCGTAGACGTTGAACTGCTGTCGGCGGGCATAGCCGATTAGCGTGATGCCGTAGCGCTCCGCCATTTCGATCGAGAGTGAGCTGGGCGATGTTCTGGATACAACGATCGTTGCTTGAAGTCTTGCGGCTTTTTGTAGCATTTCAGAACTGATGCGTCCGGTGGTAATCAGAACGCGCGTTGCAGGCCATACGTTTTGAAGGAGGCACAATCCGGCGATCTTGTCGAGGGTGTTATGCCTGCCGATGTCTTCGGCCGAGAGCAAGATATTATGGCCGTCGCTCAAGGCAGAAGTGTGTACGCCCCCCGTCTCTCGGTACAACTTCTGCGCCTCAAACAGCATGTCCACGAGATTGCCTATGACTTCGGAACCGAACTTCGGGGCGGACGGATCAAACGAAACGGCCGGATCTGCCAACAGGTCCACCGCCGTGACGCCGCCCGTACAGCCCGACGTGCGCCGCCACGACTCGGGCTGAGCGACCGAGCGGTTCAGCCACACGTCGACATTGTCCCCGTGCTCGCACACTCGGACGTCGGCGACTTCATCCATGCCGGCGATAACTCCCTCATCAAAGAGGAAGCCGACGGCCATGGCTTCCAGCTGCGTGGGCGTGCACATGAACGTGATCCAGGATTCGCCGTTGACAGTCAGGGAGACCGGCGCCTCCACAATAGTCTCGGCCTCAAGGATCTTCCATTTATTGAACTGAAACTTGTCATACCGTATTGCCTTCTGAGGCGCAATCATCTGGTACCTACCTATATAGTCAATTGCCGCGTTGTCCGCGGAAGCCCGCGGTCTTTCGATATGCCGCCTAGGATCCTTTTGGACCTGCTTCGAAGGCCGCGAGGCAAGCTTGGGTGCAAGAGACCAGTTTCCTTCGACGACGCATGCCTGGACACAAGTTGCTCTGCTCGGTACCCTCGAAGGAGCGCCCCCAAGAGAGATCCAAATGGCCGGCTTCGAATGACCGAGTGTTGCACGGTGACATGCACCCGGTCATTCTACTGCGAGGGGACGCGTGGCGTCGTTGCATTCGTCCCAGGCCGGACCGCCGGAATCCCCGGCACGCCGCGACGGCGGCGGGCCCGTCATGCGCGGCGCGCTCTGCAATATTGATGGCGCCGCTCCCTGTCGCCCTGGCCTTTCGCCATTTATAATGCTGTGGTCGTCCCCGTTGCATCGAATTCACCGAGTGCCGATGTCCCAGTTGGTCGAATGCATACCGAATTTCTCCGAAGCGCGGCGTCCTGAGGTCGTGGACAAGATCGCGGCAGCTATCTCGGCGGTGGAGGGTGCGCGGCTCCTGGACCGATCGTCCGATCTTGACCACAACCGCACCGTACTGACTGTCGCGGGCGCGCCGGACGCTGTGGAAGAGGCAGTCTTCCGCGCAATCAAGGTGGCCGCCGAACTCATCGATCTAAATCACCACCGAGGCGAGCATCCGCGCATCGGCGCCACGGATGTGGTTCCCTTTGTGCCGCTTTCCGGCATCACAATGGACGAGTGCGTTCGAATTGCCCGGCACTTGGGTGAGCGGGTGGGTACAGAGCTGCAGATCCCTGTCTATTTCTATGAGTATGCCGCAACACGTGCAGACCGCAAGAACCTTGAGAGTCTGCGCAAAGGCCAATTTGAAGGCCTCAGCGCCGAGGTCCTTACGAATCCGGATCGCAGGCCGGACTTCGGCCCGTCCCGTCTCGGGAGCGCGGGTGCAACCGTTATAGGTGCCCGCGATCCGCTAATCGCTTTCAATGTCTACCTGACCACGGAAGACGTCAGCATTGCGAAGAAGATCGCGAGAGCCATCCGGCAGTCGTCCGGCGGCTTGCGATTTGTGAAGGCGTTGGGACTCCTCGTGGAGGGACGCGCCCAGGTATCCATCAACCTCACAAATTTTCGCGAATCGCCGGTGGGCAGGGTGGTTGAGTTGATACGGCGGGAGGCTACGCGGTACGGCGCTTCCATTCATCACTGCGAGGTGGTTGGCCTTATTCCCCAGGCGGCGCTGCTCGACGCAGCAATATGGTATACGCAGCTTGATCAATTCAGCCCGGATCAGGTCCTGGAGAGCCGCCTTTACGAGGCCGGCATGGCCGCGCAGCCACAGTCACCAGAGCGTCCGCAGGCGGGCGTGTTCCTGGACGAATTGGCGGCCGCAACGGCGGCGCCGGGCGGTGGCTCGGCGGGAGCGTATGCCGGCGCGCTCGGGGCTGCTCTGGCAGAAATGGTCGCAGGTCTGACGCTCGGAAAGAGCAAGTACGGCGCGGTGGAAGCTGAGATGCTTGCGGTGCGGGCGCAGGCCCAGAAGCTGCGAGCTAGGCTCGCCAATGCCGTCGCTGATGATGCTGCGTCCTTTGAAGCCGTACTTGGGGCGCTAAGGCTTCCAAGAAACACAGAGGCTGAGACCTTGGCGCGCCACGCTGCTGTGCAAGTCGCTACGCTGAATGCGGCCAATGTTCCGCTGCATACTGCCAGGGACGCCCTGCAAGCCATGCAGCTCGCAGCCAAATGCGCGCAACATGGCAATCTGAACGCCATTAGCGATGCCATGTCCGGCGCGCTCTTGTCGCACGCAGCACTGAGAGCCGCAGGTTACAACGTACGGATCAATTTACAGACGATTGAAGATGGGTCTGCTGCATCCAGGATGCGGCAGGAGATCGATGCTCTCGAGCAGGAAGCCGAGCGACTCGCGGTCGAAGTCCGCAACACTCTGCACGAACGCGCCGGCATCGGTGAATAGCGCGCTTGTCACCGTAATCCCCAAATCAGAATCAGGAGGGTGCGAACATGGGACTTAAGCCGGATCAATGGATTCGCAAAATGGCGGTCGAACAACGGATGATCGAGCCCTTCAGCGAGGGTATCGCCCGGACGGGTGTTATTTCGTTTGGTGTTTCTTCGTACGGATACGACATCCGGGTTGCCAACGAGTTCAAGATTTTCACCAACCTGTTCAGTGCCGTCGTCGATCCCAAACAATTCGATCCGAAGAGCATGGTGGACTATGAAGGCGATGCCTGCGTAATTCCGCCCAACTCATTTGCCCTGGCCCGCACTGTGGAGTACTTCCGCATTCCACGAGGAGTCTTGACGGTCTGCCTGGGCAAGTCAACGTATGCCAGATGTGGAATCATCGTAAACGTGACGCCCTTTGAGCCGGAATGGGAAGGCTTCGTGACGCTGGAAATCTCCAATACGACGCCCCTGCCAGCGCGGATATATGCAAATGAGGGAATCGCCCAGGTCCTCTTCTTTGAGGCGGATGAAGAATGCCAGGTTTCCTATGCTGACAAGAAGGGGAAATACCAGGGCCAGCAGTCCATCGTTCTACCAAAGCTCTGACTCCCCGGAGCACCTCAGCCGACCTGCACCACGTTGCCGTCTTCTGTGAATCCCGGCCTGCCGGCAACCCTTAGGGGAGCATTGAACGCCTTCTCACCGAGTGCCGACGCCGATGGTTGCCGGCCGTGCCTGCCTGCTGGAAGGCCGCTCCCGGTCTATCTGCACGGCCCTGAACAACCCACGGCAGCGCCCGCAGGGTTTGCCCTGATCATTCTGAACGGGCGGAATTCACGCACGCGTAGAAGGGCCATCAGTTACCGTGCGGCCATCCCCCAACTCCGGACTCCTGCAACGCGCCGCGCCGCAAAATAGAAGCTAAGGGCTGCTGAACAATCACCGGGAGCAGCTCCCGATACGCTTGCTCGAATTCTGGCTAGGTGGCAGCGATAGGCGACCGCCGCGCATCTTCCATCGCCTTGCGCTCATTGACAAATGGAAGGGCTCCCAGCCCAAGAATGAAAAAAACAATTAGCGAAAGAATGGCCGGCCGAAGGCTTCCAAAAACCTGGTTCGTTAGACCGAACAGTAAGGGTCCGAGCCAGGACGTACCTCGGTCGCTTACCTCGTAAAATGAATAGAATTCGGCCTCGCGACCCTTGGGGATCATTTGGGCAAAGAGGCTCCGGCTTATGGCCTGAGATCCTCCAGAACCAGCGCAATGACCACGCCGAGCAGGGCGAATTCAAGCACACGATTCTCACCTTTCAGTCCGAAGTAGGCGTAGATCACGACTGCTGACCAGATGACCAGGCTGACGATAATCGACTGCTTGCTTCCGATCCACCCGGCGATCCGCCCCCAGAGCAGAGCCCCGATAAACGCAGTGAACTGGATGATGAGAATGACGACCGTAAGCGTGTTCAAATCGAGCTCCAGCCCACCTCGGATGAGGGGCGCAGCCGCGAACGTTGACGAGACCGCAATCACCGTCTGGATTCCATCGTTGTACAGGAAGTATGCCCCCAGGAACTTCATCGTTTCTGGAAACCGCCTGATTTCCTTTAAGGTTTGCGCGAGCTGGCTGAAGCCTATCCCGGCGTAGGTCTTGCCTGTTGGAAGCGGCCGGCGAGCATGTCGCGGTCGCAGGCGCGCCCACGTGAAGAATGAAAAAAGCAACCACCATACCCCGGCCGAGGCAAGATTGATCCGGATCGCGAGGCCCGTGGGCACGCCGAGCTTATCGTGGAACATGAAGAAAGCCAGATTGAGTGCCAGCAGGATCCCGTCGCCGAGATAGCCCATTGCCCAGCCGAACGAAGATACGCGGTCGCGCTGGTCTTCGCTCGCTATCTCCGGCAAGTACGCGTTGTAGAACACCACGGCGGCGCCAAAGGCGAGGTTGGCGCCAATAAACAGGAGACCTCCCAGCCACCAGACGTTGGCGGTCACCAGGAACAACAATATGGTCAGCAGGGCACCCAATGTTGCGAAAACCTGCAGCATGCGCTTGCGAAGGTGCGAGTAGTCTGCAATCGCGCCCAGCACCGGAAGAAACAGTACCTGCAAGCCCACGGAGATGGAGACGCAGTATGGAAAGAAGGAATCGGGTGCCACGGCGATGCTCCCAAGCCGGGCGAAGCCATCAGGATGGACCTTGCCAGCAGCGGATGCCAGGGAAGCCACATACGGACCCAGGAAGACGGTACCGACGGTCGTGCTAAATGCCGAGTTGGCCCAGTCGTACATCGCCCAGCCGAAGATCTCGCGCTTGTCATTGATCGGTGCTGTCGCTTGTGTCATATGGCCTCTCGAGGGTGCTGTCACTGTTGGGAAACACGGGAAGCGTGCCGGAGTTCCGACTCGAGGCGGGTGCGGTGCTCTCCGCACGGTCTCGCTCACCGGACCCGGATGGGCCCCGGCGTGGCGCCGGGGCCGACTAGCCAAGTTGTGTTTTCTCAGCCCTTACGGGCGAGCAGGAGGGTCTGCCCGAACCGCTCGGGAGCGGGCGGGCCTCGCCTCGGCAGACTGATCACCACTTGACGGTAGTGGGAATACTCCATATAATGTGGGGTCGCAATCCCAACCTTGCTGCAAGCGCAGTCGGACGTTCCCCCAATCTCCCAGTCGGAGGTCGGGCCACAGCCACGGTCACGAGCCGTGGATGCGGGTAGGCGCGGCTCGAGTTGTGTCAAGCAACAAACAGCCCAGGAGAGAGGCAAATGGCATCTTTGCCCCGCAAGAACTACGCTCGCATTCCCGTAAGACTTGACCTACCCAATCTCATCGACATTCAGCTCGACTCTTTCGAGCGCCTCAAGAAGGACGGCCTCGGGGACCTTTTTCACGAGGTCTCGCCGATCGAGTCCTACAACAAGGGGATGAAGCTGTTCTTTCCAAGCCGCGGTCCGGAGGCCAAGCAATGGGGTCTTAAGTACTGGTTTGGCGAGCCCAAGCATTCAATAGAAGAGTGTGTCGAGCGCGACTTGACATTTGCAAACCCCCTCTACGTCTCCGTTCTGCTCGCCGGTGCGGACGTGCCGGAGCCGATCAAACAGGATATCTTCCTCGGCGATTTTCCCGAGATGACCGACAAGGGCACCTTCATCATTAACGGCACCGAGCGCGTTGTGGTTTCTCAGTTGATTCGGTCACCAGGTGTTTACTTCGAGGCTCCAAGCGATCGGGCCACCGGGCGCCCCTTGGCGATGGCAAAACTCATCCCCGACCGTGGGGCGTGGATGGAATTTGAAACACGCAAGAGCGACTACATCATTCTCAAGTTCAATCGTAAGCGGACCGTTCCGATTACGGTTTTCCTGCGGGCGCTGGCCACGGTGAGCGATGGCACCAGGGACTCGCCTCTCAAAGTCGGCTCGGACGAGGAATTGCTGTCTATCTTCCAAGACGTGGACAATAACCCCGAAAGGCTTTTCATCGCATCGACGCTGCGGCAGGAACCGCAGTGGGACCTTTCAGGCGGACTGACGATCGCGCAGGCCGCGCTCATTGAGTTCTTCCGCAAAATGCGCCCCGGGGACCCGGCGACGTTGGATAACGCCAAGCAGTTCCTTGAGGAGCAGCTCTTCGATCAGCGCCACTATGACTTGGAGCGCGTCGGCCGCTACAAGCTCAATCAGAAGCTTGATCTCAATATTCCGATTCCGCATCGCACGGTTACAAAGAACGATGTGATACGGCTGATCCGCCGCATGATACAGATCAATAACGGCGTGGAGCCGCCGGACGACATCGATCACCTCGGCAACCGGCGTGTCAAGACCGTGGGCGAGCTGATCCAAAACAAGCTGCGGATAGGCCTGCGCCGAATGGAGCGCGTCATCAAGGAGCGCATGTCCATTCGCGATCAGGAGCAGCTTTCGCCGGTAACACTGGTCAATATCCGCCCGGTCGTGGCGGCCCTGCGCGAATTCTTCGGGTCCAGTCAACTGAGCCAATTCATGGATCAGACGAACCCGCTGGCAGAGCTGCGTCACAAACGGACGCTGTCGGCCTTGGGCCCGGGCGGCCTGCGTCGGGAGCGGGCCGGTTTCGACGTGCGCGATGTGCATCACTCGCACTATGGAAGAATCTGCCCCATCGAGACGCCGGAGGGCCCAAACATTGGCCTGATCGGAAGGCTCGCTTCCTTCGCACGGGTCAACGAGTACGGCTTTATTGAGACCCCTTACCGCCGGGTGTTCAAGTATTTGCCTGGTGACAGCGAAGCGCTTCTGGGCCGCACTTTGCGCGAACCGATCATGGACCCGAAGACCCAGGAGAGGGTGGCCAAGGCGGGGGATCCAATCGACGCGCGCTTGGCGAAACGCCTGGCGAAGATGAGCGCACCCATCGCGATCATACCTTTCGTCTCGGACCAAATTGACTACTTGTCCGCTGATGCGGAGGACAAGTTCGTCATCGCGCAGGCGAATGCGCCCCTCACGGATGTCAGCGAATTCATTCGGGAGCGCATCTCGTGTCGCTACCATGCGGGCTTCCTGTTTTCGACGCCGGAATCCGTGGACTACATGGACGTTGCGCCGCATCAGGTTGTGGGTATCAGCGCCGCGCTGATACCATTCCTGGAGCATGACGATGCCAACCGCGCCCTGATGGGCTCCAACATGCAGGCGCAAGCGGTGCCCCTGGTGCGACCGGAGATTCCGCTTGTGGCAACCGGCATGGAGGGGGCCGCCGCCCTCGACTCCGGGCAGGTTGTTCTGGCCGAGGAAAATGGGGAGGTGGTTTCGGTCACCGGCAGCAAAATCGTGATCAAGGAACGAAAAGGTGGCCTCCGTTCTTACCAACTAAGAAAGTACCAGCGGTCGAATCAATCGACCTGTATCGATCAGCGGCCATCTGTCGTGAAAGGTCAGGTAGTCAAGCGAAACGATATCATCGCCGATTTGTCTTCGACGGAAAGCGGGCAACTCGCGCTGGGCCAGAATGTGGTGGTCGCGTTCCTCTCGTGGGAGGGAGGCAATTTTGAGGACGCCATTTTGCTCTCTGAGCGGCTCGTGCAGGATGATCGTTTCACGTCCGTCCACATCGAAAAATACGAGGTCGAAGCGCGCGATACCAAGTTGGGGCCCGAGGAGATCACGCGCGATATTCCCAATGTGGGCGAAGATGCCATCAAGGACCTTGACGAAAAAGGCATCATCCGAATCGGCGCTGAGGTCGGCCCCAACGACATACTCGTGGGCAAGATCACTCCCAAAGGTGAAAAGGAACTGACACCGGAGGAACGATTGCTGCGGGCTATCTTTGGAGAGAAATCTCGCGATGTGAAGGACACCTCCCTGCGCATGCCCCACGGCGAGCGCGGAAAGGTCGTCGATGTAAAAGTCTTCACACGTGAGGACAACTCCGATCTTTCGGCGGGGGTTGACACGATGGTACGTGTCTCCGTTGCCCAGCGGCGCAAAATCACCGCCGGTGACAAGATGGCCGGTCGCCATGGCAACAAGGGCGTGGTATCCAAAGTGGTTCCCGTGGAAGACATGCCCTTCCTTGAAGACGGCACGCCCGTGGATATCATCTTGAATCCGTTGGGCGTTCCAGGCCGCATGAACATCGGTCAGGTGCTGGAAGTGCATCTGGGCTGGGCGGCCAAGCGGCTCGGCTTCCGCGCCGTGACGCCGGTATTCGACGGCGCCACCGAAGAGCAGATCGAGGCAGAGCTCGCCCGCGCCTGGATCGTGGACCACGCCTGGCAGGAACTCGGTGCGCGTCGCCTGGGAATGGCTCAAGGATCAGGAATATGACCCCGAGTTGATTCAGGACGACGACGAAGTGCGCCGGCTGTATCTGGAATTCTGGCTCGGCAAGCGCAAGTACGATGTTTACAGCCTAAACGATGTGGATTACGCGCGGCACGCGGCCGCCACCGAATGGCTGCGCGACCACGGCGTGGACCCCGCGCCAATACTGGCCCCGATCGACGGTAAGGCCGACATTCCGGCCGCGGAGGCAGATCAGGTTGCCATTAGTGCCTGTTTGCGATTGTGGATGGAGAGCCTCGGCGAAACCAAGAAAATGTCCGATGCCGAGCTCTTTGCGGCCGCACAGGACCTAGCCCGGGATCGGGGCCTGCCGCTTCCCACACTCGGCAAACAGCTGCTGCGGGACGGCAAGACAGGTCATCCGTACGATCAGCCCGTCACGGTTGGGGTCATGACGATTCTGAAGCTGCATCACCTGGTGGAGGACAAAGTCCACGCCCGCTCGACAGGCCCGTATAGTCTTGTCACCCAGCAGCCTCTCGGCGGCAAAGCTCAATTTGGCGGACAGAGATTTGGCGAAATGGAAGTCTGGGCTCTCGAGGCCTACGGAGCCGCCTACACATTGCAGGAAATGCTCACAGTCAAGTCGGATGATGTGCAGGGTCGCGTGAACACCTACGAGGCGATTGTCAAGGGCGAGCCGATTGAGGAGCCCAGCATCCCGGCGTCGTTTCGTGTTCTGGTGAAAGAGCTGCAGTCGCTTGGTTTGGCCGTTGAGGCCATTAACGAGGGCGGCGACGTCGTCCGGTTCGGCAAGGATGAGGAGAAGTCACATCCGCCCAGGCTCGGCACGGGTCTGATGGACTTGGGCGTCATGCGCGAGGATCGCCGGAGGTGACGGTGAGGACTTCTTGACGCTCGGGATTGCGCATGTTATACTAATTTGCCATTGTGCGCGACTGGGGCGGACGTCTTCCCGACCCCGCAATATGTAGCGCGCAACGTGGAAATGGGTGTCTCCCACATCGAGCACCCACATTCCACAGCTTGATAGCCAGGCCCTGCGCAGCACGTGGCGAATGCGCATGGTGCCGTACCAGTGGCAGCGATACATGAGGCCATCAGAAACGATAATGATGGCCTCATTTCATGTGCAAACAGATTGCGTGAAAATTAACGATCGGAGCCGCAATGCCTACAATCAACCAGATGATTCGCCGGGGTCGCAAGAACAAGAAGGCCAAGAGCAAGGCGCCGGCGCTGCAATACACACTTAACAGTCATCGCCAGCGCCGGGTGCGGCAGCTGCGGGGCGCGCCTCAGAAGCGCGGCGTTTGCACTGTGGTGCGAACCATGACTCCCAAGAAGCCTAATTCGGCCCTCCGCAAAATCGCTCGTGTTCGTCTTACGAATGGCATCGAGGTCACGGCTTACATACCTGGGGAAGGGCATCAGCTGCAGGAGCACTCGGTCGTCTTGGTGAGAGGCGGTCGCGTCAAGGACTTGCCTGGCGTCCGCTACCACATTGTTAGAGGATCGCTTGACACAACCGGTGTGGCCAATCGCAAGCAGGGCCGCTCGAAGTACGGGGCAAAACAGCCCAAATAACCTGACGGAGACAATCCATGAGACGAGGAAGCCCGGAAGTCCGGCCGATCACGCCGGACACACGCTACAACAGCCTGCAGCTCCAAACGATGGTGCAGCATATTATGAAGCGTGGAAAAAGAAGCACGGCTTTGCGCATAACCTACAAGGCCATGGACCTGATCAAGGAGCGCGCGCAGAAAGATCCTTTGGAGGTCTTTGATTCCGCTTTGAGGAATGTAAGCCCCGCCATGGAGGTGCGTCCCCGGCGCGTAGGAGGCGCAACCTATCAGGTGCCGATGGAGGTTCCGACCGAGCGTCGTACGACGCTGGCCATCCGCTGGCTTCTGACGGCCGCGCGTGAGCGCGGTGGTAGGTCATTCTCGGACAAACTTGCTTCGGAACTAATTGATGCCTCGAATGAGACAGGTGCGGCCATCCGGAAACGCGATGAGGCCCACAAGATGGCTGAAGCCAATCGCGCTTTTTCTCATTACCGGTTCTGATCCCCAATAGTGATGAAACCAGGCTTGGAAGACTAAGGCGATATTTAGGTCATCATGGCGCGCACGCATCCTCTTGAGAAGTATCGAAATATTGGAATTATTGCGCATATCGACGCGGGCAAAACCACGACGACTGAGCGTATCCTGTTCTATACGGGTAAGACGCACCGCATCGGTTCGGTCGATGACGGCACCACCGTGACAGACTGGATGGCGCAAGAGCGCGAGCGCGGCATTACGATCGTCTCCGCAGCGATTTCTGCCGAGTGGAAGGGGTATCAGATCAACGTGATTGATACTCCCGGTCACATCGACTTTACTGCCGAGGTCCAGCGATCCCTGCGGGTGCTGGATGGCGGCGTGGTTGTTTTCGACGCGGTGCAGGGCGTGGAACCTCAGAGCGAAACCGTCTGGCGGCAGGCGGATCGTTACAAGGTTCCGCGTATTTGCTTCGTGAACAAGATGGATCGCGTGGGGGCCTCGCTGGAACGTACGATCCAAACGATTGTCGACCGTCTGGGCGCGAATCCCATCGCGATGCAGTTGCCAATCGGAAATGAGGCGGGCTTCAAAGGCGTGGTCGATTTGCTGACGATGCAAGGCGTCGTTTGGGAAGACGACCTGGGCAAAGATCCCAAGTTGGTGCCAGTCCCCGCAGATATGCAGAAGGCCGCCGAAGAAGCGCGGCATCTCCTTGTCGAAAAGGTCGCCGAGCTGGACGATTCGCTGACAGTGCGCTACCTGGAAGGCGGCGACATTAGTGTGGACGAACTCAAGGCTGCATTGCGCAAATCCGTTCTGGCCAATCGCGCATATCCGGTTTTCTGCGGTTCGTCGCTTCGTAACAAGGGGGTCCAGATCTTGCTCGACGCTGTCATCGACTATCTGCCTTCACCCGCGGACATCCCATCCGTCATGGGTGCTGAGCCGGGAAGCGAAGAGCAGACCATCGAGTTGCAGGCCAAAGACGACGCTCCCATGAGCGCCTTGGTGTTCAAGATTGTCACCGACCCCTACGTTGGACGCCTCGCCTATTTCCGTGTGTATTCCGGTGTGATCGCACAGGGCCAAACGGTCACGAATTCCACGAAGGGCAAACGCGAGCGGATTGGACGCTTGATCCGCATGTATGCCGACCGTCGCGAGGATGTCACCGAGGTCCGCGCCGGGGACATTGGGGCTGCCCTGGGCTTCAAGGATACCTTTACCGGTGACACATTGTGCGACAACAAACTGATCGTTCTGGAGAATATCTCCTTCCCTGAGCCGGTTATCTCGATTGCGATCGAACCCAAGAGCACGGCCGATCAGGAGAAGATGGGAGAGGCCCTCCGTAAGCTCTCGGAAGAGGATCCAACTTTCCGTGTGCGGTCGGACGAGAATACGGGACAAACGATTATTTCCGGTATGGGGGAACTGCACCTCGACATATTGATCGATCGCATGTTGCGGGAATTCCGAGTCCAGGCAAACGTCGGCGCTCCCCGGGTAGCGTACCGCGAATCAATTACGCGGGTGGTTCCCGAAGTGAACCACAAATACGTGAAACAGTCCGGCGGCCGGGGGATGTACGGTCACGTCGTCATCTCGCTTGAACCCGGCCAGCGCGGGTCCGGCTTGATTTTTGAAAACGGGGTCGTCGGTGGCGCGGTTCCTCGAGAATACATCCCCGCTGTGGAGAAGGGCGTGAAAGAGGCCGCGGAGGGCGGCGTCGTTGCCGGGTACCCCGTGACCGACTTGAAGGTCACTCTTTTTGATGGTTCCTTCCACGAAGTCAACTCGAATGAAATGGCATTCAAGGTGGCGGCTTCGATGGCCTTCAAGGAGGGTGTTCAGAGGGGTGGGCCTGTCCTGCTCGAACCGACTATGAAGGTCGAGGTGGTCGTCCCTGAGGAATTCCTGGGAGAGGTGCTGGGTCAAATCAGTTCCCGGCGCGGCAACATTCAAGGCATGGAAGTCAGACCGGGAAATGCGCAGGCCGTGCGGGCGACAGTGCCGTTGGCGACCATGTTCGGCTACGCCACGGAGTTGCGTTCCGCCACACAGGGGCGCGGCGTCTTTAGCATGGAGTTTGACCACTACGCCCCAATTCCGCAGTCGGTCGCAGAGGAAGTCGTTCGAGCCTAGCTTTCGTTCTTTTTCGAATACGAGGAGTTCATCATGGCGAAGCAGAAGTATGAGAGGAAGAAGCCGCATCTGAATGTGGGGACGATGGGGCACATTGATCACGGGAAGACGACGCTGACAGCGGCGATCACGAAAGTGAGTCAGATGCTGGGGAATGCGGAGTACCGGGCGTACGACAGCATCGACAATGCGCCGGAGGAAAAGGCGCGCGGGATCACGATCAATATTGCGCACGTGGAGTACGAGACGGACAAGCGGCACTATGCGCACGTGGACATGCCTGGGCACCGGGACTACATCAAGAACATGATCACGGGTGCGGCGCAGGTGGACGGGGCGATTCTGGTGGTGGCGGCGCCGGACGGGCCGATGCCGCAGACGCACGAGCACGTCCTGCTGGCGCGGCAGGTGGAAGTGCCGTCGATCGTGGTGTACCTGAACAAGACGGACATGATGGACGACCCGGAGCTGCTGGAGCTGGTGGAGCTGGAGCTGCGGGAACTGCTGACGAAGCAGGGCTTTCCCGGGGAGACGACGCCGATCGTACGGGGGAGTGCCAAGCAGGCGTTGGACAGCACGTCGACGGACCCGAATGCGCCGGAGTATGCGTCGATCCGGGAGTTGCTGCGGGTGATCGACGAGTACATACCGGAGCCGAAGCGGGACGTGGACAAGCCGTTCATGATGTCGGTGGAGGACGTGTTCTCGATCAAGGGGCGCGGGACGGTGGTGACGGGGCGAGTGGACCGTGGCCGGGTGAAGGTGGGGGAACCGGTGGAGATCATCGGGCTGCACGAGAAGAGCTCGAGTTCGGTGGTGACGGGCGTGGAGATGTTCCACAAGTCGTTGGATGAGGGGATTGCCGGGGACAACCTGGGGTTGCTGCTGCGGGGCATCGAGCGGACGGACGTGGAGCGGGGGCAGGTGATTGCGAAGCCGGGGAGCATCACGCCGCACAAGAAGTTTCTGGCGCAGGTGTACGTGCTGAAGAAAGAGGAAGGCGGGCGGCACAAGGCCTTCTTCACGGGGTATCGGCCGCAGTTCTACATCCGGACGATGGATGTGACCGGGAACATCGCGCTGCCGGAGGGGGTGGAGATGGTGATGCCGGGGGACGACATCAATCTGACGGTGGAGTTGATCGTGCCGGTGGCGCTGGAGCAGGGGTCGAAGTTTGCCATTCGCGAAGGCGGCCTGACGGTCGGCGCGGGTGTTGTCACCAAGATCCTGGAATAGGTGAGACATGGCCAAGCAAAAGATCCGCATCCGTCTGAAGGCCTACGATCATCGTGTGCTTGACCAATCGGCCAAGCGAATCGTGGAAACTGCCGAGCGTTCGGGCGCCCAAGTCGTGGGGCCGGTGCCCTTGCCAACCAAGATAGAACGATTTACAATACGTCGTTCTCCGTTCATCGACAAGGATTCGCACGAGCACTTTGAAATCCGAACCCACAATCGATTGATCGACGTCCTGGATCCCGATTCCAAGACAATTGACATGTTGATGCGCCTGAACTTGCCGGCGGGCGTCGACATCGAAATCAAGATTTAGTCGGCAAAGCCCCGCCTGCCGGGATTGGCTTTCCAGGCAGGTTCCAGCCTAACTGAGAGGCCGCGCAAGAACGGTCCCTGCGGGACGACAATACACGTACCGTCCCGCACCGCCGTGTGACTGCGCTCGCCAGAGATGATGCAGACGTAGCCCCGTCTGACAGTCTCGAACGAAGACTCGAAGGAGAAAAACCGACCATGCTAAAAGGGCTGATTGGCAAGAAGATCGGCATGACCCAGGTCTTCGATGAGCAAGGTGTTGCCTTCCCTGTGACGCTCATTGAAGCTGGGCCATGTTACGTTACTCAGGTCCGTTCCCCCGAGAAGGAGGGGTACACGGCCGTCCAGTTGGGGTTCAGCGAAGTCCACCCCAAACGATTGACAGGCGGCGAGCGCGGCCACCTCAACGTCAACAAGATCCCACCGCTGAAGTTTCTTCGGGAGTTTCGTGCCAAGAGTCCCACCGTGAACATCGGCGATAAGCTCACCGTCGAGGCGTTCTCAGTCGGTGAAAAAGTCGACGTGGTCGGTGTCAGCCGGGGCAAGGGTTTTGCCGGCGTGGTCAAGCGCCACCACTTCCATGGCATGGATGCCACGCACGGCACCTCAGACCGAAACCGGGCGCCGGGATCCAATTCCTCTGGCACGACTCCTGGCCGCGTTTATCGCGGCTCGAGGCGGCCGGGGCACATGGGCATGGAGCGCGTGACTGCTCAGAATCTGCGGGTCGTTCTCATCGATGCCGGTCGTAATCTCATCGGCCTCAATGGTGCGGTACCTGGCGGAAAAGGCAGCCTCGTCATGGTGAAGGAAAGCCGCAAACAGCGGGCACCGCGGGCCGAGGGACAGCAGCAATGAAAGTCGACGTCGTCAACATTCAGGGCGAGAAAATCAGGCAGGTTGAGCTCCCTGCCGCCGTGTTTGAGGCGAAGGTAAACAAGGACCTCATGCACCAAGCTTTCCAGCGCCAGATGGCTAATGCCCGGCTGGGCACGCACCAAACGAAGGTGCGTGGCGAAGTGGCCGGCGGCGGTCGCAAGCCATGGAAGCAGAAGGGCACCGGCCGAGCTCGCCAGGGATCTACGATTTCGGCCCAGTGGGTCGGCGGTGGCCGGATTCATACCCCGCATCCGCGCAGCTACGCGCAGGCGATGCCGCGCAAGATGCGCCGCGCCGCCCTCCGCAGCGCGTTATCGGCCCGTGCGGCCGAACTCGGGACTTGTGATTGTGGATGAGCTGAACTTTGAGGGTCTCAAGTCGCGGTCCATGGTGGCCGCCCTAAACGCCTTGGTCGGAAACTCCACGGCGCTGATTCTCATGGCCGCCAAAGACGATGCGTATGATCGCACTACCCGTGCCGGGGGAAACATCCCCGACGCCAAGATCCTGCTGGCGTCGTACATCAATGTTCGCGATCTACTGGCGTACGAAAAAGTGGTGTTGCCACTTAAGACGCTGGACGTTCTGGCAGCGCACTTGGGGAAGGAGTAGCTCGTGACCGACATTCATGCAGTGCTTCGTCGGCCTTTGGTGACTGAGAAGACGAGCTACCAGTCCGGCAAGTTGACGCAGTACTCTTTTGAGGTGGAGAAGCACGCCACTCGGACGATGGTGAAGGACGCCGTTGAGACCTTGTTCGATGTGGAGGTCGTGCGCGTAAACGTCATGAACACGCCGGCAAAACGCGGGCGCCGGTCTCGCTCCAGGCGGCTGCTAGTGCGCAAGAGTGGCTTCAAGAAGGCCATTGTTACCTTGGCGAAGGGCCAGACCCTCGAGATCTTCGAAGGGGTGAAGTGATGGCTGTAAAGAAATACAAACCGACGACTCCCGGTCAGCGGGGAATGACGACATACACGTTTGAGGAGATAACCCGCTCCACACCGGAGCGGTCGCTGACAGCCACGCTCAGGCGGCATGGCGGACGCAACGCCTACGGTCGCGTGACCGTGAGGCATCGCGGCGGCGGCCATCGCCGCATGATGCGCATTCTTGACTACAAGCGTGACAAGCCGGGCATACCTGCCATAGTGGCGTCCATTGAGTATGACCCCAACCGCACGGCCCGGATTGCGCTGTTGAACTACGCGGATGGTGAAAGGCGCTACATCCTGGCGCCCCTCGAGCTGAAGGTGGGCGACACCTTGATGTCCGGGCCAAATGCCGAAATCCGATCCGGCAACTGCCTTCCGATCTCCAATATCCCGGTTGGGACGCTGATCCATAACATCGAATTGAAGGAAGGCCGAGGCGGTCAGATCGTCCGGGCAGCCGGTGGCTCTGCCCAATTGCTTGGCAAGGAGGGCGACTTTGCCCAAATCCGTTTGCCGAGCGGCGAAGTTCGCTTGGTAAGACAGGTGTGCCTTGCGACCGTGGGGACCTTGGGAAACGTGGATCACGGAAACATCAAACTGGGCAAAGCCGGGCGCAAGCGCCACAAGGGCATTCGTCCAACGGTGCGAGGGTCGGCGATGTCTCCGCGCGATCATCCTCACGGCGGTGGCGAAGGACGGCAGCCGATCGGCTTGCCCGGCCCCAAGAGTCCCTGGGGCAAACCAACATTGGGTTATCGGACGCGCCGCAACAAGGCCAGCGACCGATACATAGTCCGGCGTCGCAGTAAGACCAGGCGTTAGGCGCGAAGGTTCAGAGGTACATATGTCACGTTCCTTGAAGAAAGGCCCATTCGTGGAACCGAAGCTCCTCCAGCGAGTTGAGGCCATGAATCAGAAGGGCGACAAGAAAGTCATTCGTACGTGGAGTTGCGCCAGCGTGATCTTCCCTCAAATGGTGGGACACACGATTGCTGTCCACGATGGCCGCCGCCACGTTCCGATCTACATCACGGAAAACATGGTCGGCCACCGCCTGGGCGAGTTTGCCCCGACTAGAACCTTCCGCGGACACCAAACGGCGGAGAAGGTCACTTCCGCCGCACCGGCTGCCGCTGCTCCCCAGGCCAAGCCATGACTCACGACATCAAGGCCGAAGTGACGTTCTTGCCTCAGTCCGCCCAAAAGGTGCGTCTGGTAATTGATACGGTTCGGGGCTTGGGCGCTAACCAAGCGCTGGAAAACCTGCGGCTCGTCAATAAGAGGGCCGGTGCGCCGGTTCTTAAACTCCTCAAGTCGGCCGTCGCCGACGCAGAGGAGAACTTTGGCGTAAGTCGGGATGAGCTATACGTCGCCCAGATTTTTGCCAACGAGGCGCCCACCCGCAAGTGGCGACGGTTCGGGGCCCGCGGGCGCTTCAAGCCGATCCTGCGGCGTCAGTCGCACATAACGGTCGTCCTGCGTGAGCGCGGGTCATGAGAAAGGACTGAACGCATAATGGGCCGCAAAGTACATCCGATCGGTATGCGCTTGGGGATCAATCAGCCTTGGCAAGGGCGTTGGTTCGCAGAAGGAAAAGTCTATCGCGAACAGCTTCATCAGGATTTTGCCATTCGCTACGTGCTGATGGGTGGCACATCCAAGGGCGGCGCGGCCGTCAATGCCCAGGCCATGTCCCTTCGGCGCGAGCTCCCCGAGATGGTGCTGAACGGCAGGGCCGGGATTTCACGGGTCGATATTGAGCGCTTTCCGGGCAAAGTCCGGATCGCCATCCACACGGCCAAGCCGGGCATCCTGATCGGTCGTAAAGGCGAAGGTGTCAAGAGAATCCGGGCCTCACTCGAGACCTTGGTTGGCAAGAAGATCGATTTGGACGTGAAGGAGGTCTCTTCTCCTGACACGGACGCCACCCTGGTAGCCCGCAACGTCGCGGATCAGCTCGTGCGCAGGATCGCCTACCGGCGGGCAATGAAACGTGCCATCCAGCAGGCCATGCGTCAGGGCGCCGAGGGGATCAAGATCATGGTCGGTGGGCGCCTTGGCGGCGCCGAAATGTCACGCGATGTCTGGTTGCGGGACGGGCGGGTGCCGCTCCAAACCCTGCGGGCCAACATTGATTTTGCCAGGACCGAGGCTCGCACGACCTACGGCCAAATCGGGGTCAAGGTGTGGATCTATCGGGGCGAAGTCGCCCCCGAAGCGGAAGACAAGGTTGAGTCGACGGAAGGCGTCTACGTCAGCGAGTAGGACGGCAACACGAGCATCGATCGGATTACTGGGCGGCGCTTGCAATGAACGCCTCCCAGGAGGAATTACTTTCGTAGGATTTTGATTATGTTGATGCCCAAACGTGTCAAGTGGCGAAAACAAATGCGCGGTCGCATGCGCGGCAAGGCGCTGCGGGGGGCCGAGGTGTCGTTCGGCGAATTTGGCCTGATGGCTTTGGAGCCCGGCTGGATCACTGCACGTCAGATCGAGGCGGCGCGCCGGGTAATCGTCCGGGAAATGAAACGGCGCGGCAAGGTATGGATCCGCATCTTTCCTGCCAAGGCCTACACCCATCGCCCGCCGGAGACCCGAATGGGTTCAGGGAAAGGCGGCGTGGAGTACTACGTGGCGGTTGTGAAGCCCGGTCGCATCATGTTTGAGGTGGGTGGCCTCCCGGCTGTGCAGGCTCTTGCCGCGCTGCGCGGGGCGCAATACAAGTTTTCGATTAAGACCAGGATCGTAAGCGGGCGACCGGCGGGAGAGTAGGTAGATCATGAAAACGGAAGAGATTCGCGCCATGCCGCTGGAGCAGATCACGTCCAAGCTTTCGGATGCTCGGGAAGAGCTGATGAAGCTGCGTTTCCAGCAGGTCACGGGGCAACTGACGGATAGCAGCCGCCTGCGCTGGCTGCGCCGCGATATCGCCCGCATGGAGACTATTTTGAACCAAGGCATGCGCCAGGCGGCGCAAGAGGGCAAATCATGAACAGTCGGCGGCGCGTGGTTGGCAAAGTCACCAGCAACAAGATGACCAAGACCGTGGTAGTGGAGATTGTCCGCAAGTACCGGCACCCGTTGTACCGGAAAGTTGTGTACTCCAGCAACCGCGTGAAGGCTCACGACGAAATCGGGTGCCAGGTCGGGGATGAAGTGAAAATCGTGGAGTCCAGACCGCTTTCCCGGGATAAGCGCTGGGTGGTGGAAGCCGTGCTTCATCGCGAGACTCGCACCGCGGATAGTGGCGTGGAAGCTGTCGCCGCTGCCGACCTTCCGGTGGAAGCACCGACTCCGTCTGAGGAGGCAGGGGTCTCATGATCCAGCACGAATCCCGTCTGCGGGTGGCGGATAACAGCGGCGCCCGCGAAATCCTGGTTATCCATGTCCTCGGCGGCTCTGGCCGGCGGTACGGTCGGATCGGTGACGTCGTCGTTGCCACGGTCAAGTCTGCCACGCCCCAGGGCGCCGTAAAGAAGGGCGAAGTCGTTCACGCCGTGATCGTGCGTCTGACAAAAGAGTGGAGGCGTGACGACGGTTCCTATATTCGCTTTGATGACAATGCCGCGGTCATCCTGGAGCCGGACACGCAGAACCCGCGCGGCACCCGCATTTTCGGCCCGGTTGCCCGCGAACTTCGTGACAAACAATACATGAAGATTGTTTCGTTGGCGCCGGAAGTGCTTTAGGCGGGCAGGAGATTTCTTAATGAGGATCAAGATCCGCAAAGGCGATACCGTGGAGATTATCAGCGGGCGCCTGGAAGACAAAGGAAAACGGGGCGAGGTCATCAATGTCATGACCGCCGATCGTCGCGTCGTGGTGCAGGGCGTCAACATCCACACAAAGCACCAGCGCCAGATGCAGACACAGGCCGGTCGCCAGATCCAGGCGGGTCGCATCCAGTTCGAGGGCCCGATTGACGTGTCGCACGTGATGCTTGTTTGCCCCAAGTGCACGAAAGCCGCGCGCGTGGGAGTCCAGCGAGATGAGACCGGTGCGCACCGCGTTTGCAAGAATTGCGGACAGTTGGTGGATTAGGCACCGGAGACCAAATCATGAACAAAATGCGCGAGCGTTACCAGAAGGAGATTGCCCCGGCGCTGGCCAAGGCCTTCGAACTGAAGAACATAATGGAAGTGCCGCGGTTGGAGAAAGTCGTCGTCAATATTGGCGCCGGTGAGGCCTTGGATAACCCCAAGGCCCTCGAGGCGGCCGTGAGTGACCTGACGACCATAACTGGGCAGAGGCCCGTCACCACGAAGGCACGCAAGAGTATTGCCAATTTCAAGCTCCGGGAAGGCCGGCTCATTGGCGCCAAGGTGACGCTCAGGGGCGAGCGCATGTGGGCCTTCCTGGACCGGCTGCTAAATATCGCCTTGCCCAGGGTCCGTGATTTTCGCGGTGTTTCCGCCAACGCGTTTGACGGCCGAGGCAACTATACGCTGGGGCTGAGCGATCAACTCGTCTTCCCCGAGATCGAATACGACAAGATCGACAAGCTGCGGGGCATGGAAGTCACGATCGTGACTTCCGCAGGCACGGACGAAAAAGCACGCGCACTCCTGCGGCTGCTTGGAATGCCATTCGGAAAGAAGGAAGCATAGGGTATGGCGAAGAAGTGCATGCAATTTCGGGAACTCCGTCGGCGTAATCCGGTTCAAGTGAGGAACCGCTGTCAGCGCTGCGGGCGGCCGCGCGGTTACATCCGGCGCTTTGGTCTGTGCCGAATCTGCTTCCGCGAACTGGCGCTCCAGGGCAAAATCCCCGGCGTCGTCAAGGCGTCCTGGTAGCCGGTGGAGGTGACCTCATGACAATGAATGATCCGATATCCGACATGCTGACACGGGTTCGAAACGCGATTATGGCTGGCCAGGCCCAGGTTGCCATGCCCAGTTCCAAAATCAAAGCGGAGATTGCCAAAATCCTAAAGGATGAGGGCTTCCTGGAGAGTTTCGACGTGGTCGACGCCGAAAAGACCAGTTTCAAGATCCTGCGGCTGAAGATCAAGTACGTGGGGGAGCGGCGCGAGCGCCGAGCGGTCTTGAGCGGAATCAGTCGCGTCAGCTCTCCCGGCAGGAGGGTGTACACGAAGAAGACCGAGATTCCTTGGGTACTTTCCGGTCTGGGCGTCGCGATCCTCTCCACTCCGAAGGGCGTGATGACCGGCGCCCGTGCCCGTCAACTGGGCGTGGGTGGCGAGATCCTCTGCAAAGTTTGGTAGTCAACAGGAGGTAGATCGTGTCTCGCATTGGACGATTACCGGTGAAGGTTCCGGGCGGTGTCACCGTAAATCTCGAGGGCTCCACGGTGCGCGTGAAGGGGCCCAAAGGGGAGTTGCACCGGACTTTCTCGGACGCCATTGGCATTGCTATGGAAGCCGACGAGTTGGTGGTTTCCAGGCACTCCGATGTGCCCGCCGATCGCGCATTGCATGGTACTACCCGCGCACTTCTCGCCAACATGGTCCGCGGCGTGAGCGAGGGCTGGGTGATCGTATTGGAGGTGGATGGGGTGGGTTACCGCGCCGAGATGCAGGGCGAGAACTTGTCGCTGCACGTCGGCTATTCACATCCAGTGACGATTGCCCCCCCTGCCGGCGTTTCCTTCGAATCGGATCAGAAGAGCCGCCAGATCAAGGTCAGCGGGTATGACAAGGAACTAGTCGGACAGACGGCTGCAAACATTCGCAAGGTAAGGCCGCCCGAGCCTTACCACGGCAAAGGTCTCCACTACCTTGGGGAGCATATTCGCCGCAAGGCTGGCAAGGCTGGAAAAGGAGCCGTGAAGTAATGGCCAAGACATCACGCACGGTGGCTCGCCATCGCCGACACCGGCGGGTCCGCCTCAAAGTGTCCGGCACGGCAGATAGGCCGCGCCTCAATGTCTTCCGCAGCGTAGTCGGCATCTACGCCCAGATCATCGACGATGTTGCCGGGCGCACCTTGGTCTCTGCCTCGTCGGTGGATCGAGAACTGCGCAGCAAGGTGGAGGGCCTGAAGAAATCCGAGCAGGCCAAGGTCGTGGGGCAGGCCGTAGCGGAGCGTGCCAAAGCCAAGGGCATACAGACGGTCGTCTTTGACCGCGGCGGTTACCAGTACATTGGGCGCGTCAAGGCGCTTGCCGACAGCGCGCGTCAAGCTGGCCTCCAATTCTAGGCCAGGTGGAGTGGTAGATGGTTGAAACGAGACGAACACAACAGCGCTTTGAGGCACCTGACGCGTTCGAAGAACGGGTGATTGAGATCGCACGCGTCGCAAAGGTCGTGAAAGGCGGACGCCGATTTCGGTTTCGCGTGACCGTCGTGGTGGGCGACAAGCACGGCACGGTCGGTGTGGGCACGGGTAAGGCGAACTCCGTCCCGGACGCCATGCGCAAGGCCTCCGAGCGTTCTCGAAAGAATATGGCTCTCGTAAATCTTTCCGGCACCACGATCCCACATCAGGCGCTGGGCGCCGTCGGTGGGGCGCGGGTCTTCATCAAGCCTGCTTCCGCCGGAACCGGCGTGATCGCGGCCGGGGGCGTTCGCGCCGTACTCGAGGTCGCCGGTGTCCGTGACATCCTCACGAAGTCGATGGGCTCGGCTAACGTCCTGAATGTGGTTACGGCGACCGTGGCTGCATTGAAGCAGCTGCGTTCCGCGCAGGAAGAGGCTTCGCGCCGCGGCAAAAGGGTGGAAGAGCTCCTGCCATTTTGGGAACGGAGGAAGCAGCATGCCTAAGAAGGATTCGGGGGGAAAGATCGTGCGCGTCACTTTGATCCGGAGTCCTATCGGCTTCAACAAGAGGCAGAAGGCCACGGTCAGGGCGCTCGGTTTGAAACGCATGCACCAGACGGTGGAGCATAACGATACTCCGGCGCTTCGCGGCATGTTAACCAGCGTGATTCATCTGCTCAAGATTCAGGAGTAGGTAGGAATGAAATTGCACGAGCTCGGCCCGAATACGGGTTCCAAGAAGAATCGACGGCGCGTTGGCCGCGGCATTTCTGCCGGTCAGGGCAAGACCGCTGGCCGAGGCACCAAGGGCCAAGGCTCGCGCTCCGGCGAGGGTGGCCGGATCTACCGCCAGGGAGGCAACCTGCCGTTCTATCGTCGGCTGCCTTTCATGCGAGGCGAAGGGTTCACGCCGCCTCATCGCACAAGGTACAACGAAGTCAATCTGGATCAGTTGGCCCAGGTCTTCAAGCCTGACTCCGAAGTCACGCCGGAAACGCTTGCGGCTGCTCACCTGCTTCGAGCCGTCGGTGAACCTGTCAAGGTTCTGGGACGCGGCGAACTTGGCATCGCACTGAAGGTTCGAGTCCATCGGGTTACGGCGGCAGCCACGGCCAAGATCCAGGCTGCCGGCGGATCCGTCGAGGCCATCGGTTAAGGAACGGGGTCGAGAGGTTTTGTTATGAAATCCGCGTTCTCCGGCTGGCGTTACCTGTGGAAGTCCGAGGATATTCGCCGCAAGCTGCTCATCACCCTGGGCATCCTGGCGCTGTATCGACTTGCCGCCAATGTTCCTGTTCCCGGGGTCGACTTCGCCGCCTTAAAGGCGTTTCGGTCAAGCGGCGCCGGCTCCGGCGGTTTCCTGGGATTCCTGGATCTTCTCTCAGGCGGCACCGTCTCCAACTTCTCATTGCTATCCATGGGGGTCTACCCCTATATCACGGCCCAAATCATTCTCCAGTTGCTCATACCAATCATTCCGGCACTCCAACGCAGAATGCAGGAAGATCCACGAGAAGGTCGCCAGTGGATGGAACGCTGGACCTACTTCCTCTCCGTGCCCATGGCAGCCCTGTCCGCGATCGGGCAAATCAACATATTCAATTCCCTGTCGGTTCAGGCCCTCAATCAGGTCATACTCCCGTTTGGTTTCACGAGCAGCTTGTGGCTGGAGTCAACGACCGTTCTGCTGGCGATGACCGCGGGGACCATGTTTGCCATCTGGCTGGGCGAGCTGATCTCTGAGTACGGCATTCGAGGGCAGGGGCTCTCTCTGGTGATCTTTGCTGGCATCGTCGCGCGCATGCCGGCCAATCTCGGGCGTTTGCTGGCGGACCCCTCCACCGCCGCTTTCATGATGATCTTCACCCTCATCGTGATTGTGCTTGTCATTTTCGCCATTGTCTTCGTGCAGCAGGGCCGGCGGAATGTTCCGGTGATGTATCCGGGGCGTCGCATGGGCAGCCGCATGTCGATGCCGGTGAAGGGAACCCTGCCCTTGATGGTGAACCTGGCCGGCATGATCCCGCTTATCTTTGCGAGTGCCATCCTGCAATTCCCGGCGATCATCGCCAGCTATTTCACGGGTTCCTCCAGTCCGTTCGTCAAAAATCTGGCCCTTGGAGTGCAGAGCACCTTGGGCGGCACGGGCACGAACAATTGGGCCTACTGGTTGCTCTATTTCCTGATGGTTGTATCCTTCACGTTCTTCTACACCTCGGTCCTTTTCGAGCAGCAAAACTATGGCGACAACCTCAAGAAAGTTGGGGCGCAGATCCCGGGCGTGCACGCCGGGGATCCGACCCAGAAGTACCTAAATCGCGTGCAGACCCGCATAACGCTTCCTGGGGCAGTGTTCCTTGGGATCGTGGCGGCCATGCCGTACCCATTGAGCAAGCTCCTGGCCTTGTTCAATGTTGCCTCTGCCTCCACTAGCTCTGGCTTGTTTCTGGTGTCGTCGGCTGGTCTGCTGATCGTCGTGGGGGTCGTGCGCGACATGTTCCTCAACATCGACGCCGAGCTCAAGCTCCACGGCTACCAAGACTCCCTGCTGGTACGCTGAAGCCAGGATGAACTCGGGACATGGCGTTCTTCATCGTGCTGCTCGGACCCCCGGGGGTCGGCAAAGGAACCCAGGCCGAGCTCCTTTCGCATGAGATCTCATTGCCCCATGTATCGTCGGGAGACCTGTTTCGCGAAAACATGCGCCGGCAAACGGAACTTGGGAAACGTGCGCAGGCCTACATCGACCGCGGCGATCTGGTCCCCGACGACCTCACCGTTGCCATGTTGGCGCACCGACTCTCCGAGCCGGACTGCGCCGCCGGAGCCATCCTGGATGGTTTTCCTCGCACACCCGATCAAGCGACGGCTCTCGAGACCATGCTGGCGGGCTTCTCGGCTCAAGTGAACTTGGTGCCTTACATCACGGCGGCGCCCGAAATCCTGATAAAGCGGATTACTGGGCGCTTGACATGCAGGGCCCACGGACACGTCTTTCATCAGGAGTACAGCCCTCCGAAGGTGCCGGGCAAGTGCGACGTCGACGGCTCGGATCTCTACCAGCGGGCGGACGATACGGCTGAAACCGTAGGGAAGAGGATTCAGGTCTATTTGGATCAGACGACCCCGTTGGTCGAATACTACCGCGCGCGCAATAAGCTGGTCGAAATCAACGGGGATCAATACATCGAGCACGTCACGGCTGCGTTGCTGGCGGCGATTAGGAAGACCGAGTAGATGAGTTCCGGTACCCCTATCCACTTGAAGAGCCCGGAAGAGCTGCAGATCATGCGCGAGGCGGGACGCATCAACGCGGAAGTGCTGAGCACCGTCAGGTCGCTGATTGCGCCGGGGATCTCGACGGGCGACCTGAATGCGGCCGCTGACGAGGTACTCAAGCGGCACGGCTGCTACTCGCCGTTCAAGGGCTACGGCCACCCGCCGTACCCGGCCTCCATTTGCACCAGCGTCAACGAGGAGCTGGTGCACGGTATCCCAGGCAAGAAGCGGGTCCTCCGCGAGGGCGACATCGTTTCCGTGGACAGTGGCACGGTCTGGAAGGGTTATGTTGGGGACGCGGCCTTCACGGCCGGCGTTGGTGAGATTGATGCGGCCGCCCGCCAGCTTTTGGAGACCACCCGGGGCGCGTTGGAGGCCGCGATACAGCAGATGCGCCCGGGCAAGCGCACCGGGGATATCTCCGCGGCGATCCAGGGCTATGCCGAGAGTCGCGGATACCAGGTGACGCGCGAGTACACCAGTCACGGCGTGGGCCGCCAGATGCACGAGGCGCCCATGGTGCCGAACTTTGGCGAGGCCGGCAGCGGCATCCCGCTGCGGCCGGGCATGACGATCGCCATCGAGCCCATGGTGCTCGTCGGAACGAGCGAGACGCGAGTCTTGCGGGATCAATGGACGGTGGTTTCGGCGGATGGATCGCTCACGGCTCACTTTGAGCACACCGTGGCCGTCACAGACGCAGAACCGATGATCCTGACCGTGCCATGATTGCTGGACGTGGGCAGAGAAAGCCTGTATAATTAACTGTTTGCCGACCAAGCTTGTTGTATCGGAGATGCTTTCATGAAAGTCAGTCCTTCTGTAAGAAAACGCTGCGCGAAATGCCGGTTTGTTCGGCGCAAGGGGCGCGTCTACGTCATATGTGAGAATCCAAAGCACAAGCAGCGACAAGGATAAGGTGGCCCATGGCAAGAATTGAAGGCGTTGATCTGCCGCGTAACAAGCGCGTGGAAATTGGACTCAGATATCTTTTCGGGGTTGGATCAACCCGTTCCCAGAAGATCCTGGCCGCCACTCAGGTCAATCCGGACACGCGCATCAAGGACTTGACCGAGTCGGAGGTCACGGCCATCCGTGAGTTCATTACCAAGAACTACAAGGTGGAGGGTGATCTGCGGCGCGAGCAGCAGATGAACATTAAGCGTTTGATCGAAATCGGATCTTATCGCGGCCTGCGTCATCGTCGCAACCTGCCGGTCCGTGGGCAGCGCACGCGCACGAATTCGCGGACGCGCAAGGGAACCAAGAAGACCGTCGCCGGTCGCGGTCGTCGGCGTGGTGGCAAGAAGTAGTACAGGAGTGGATGCAATATGCCTCAGAGCGTAAGGTCCGCGCGTCGCGCCGCTGGCGGTGCCAAGAAAGTTAAGCGTAACGTATCGTCGGGACAGGTGCATATATATGCAACCTTTAACAATACGATCGTGACGGTCACCGATACCGAGGGCAATACCATTGCCTGGGGCTCCGCCGGTTCGGCGGGCTTCAAGGGCTCCCGGAAGAGCACACCCTTCGCCGCGCGCCTTGCAGCCGAACAGGCTATCAAGGCTGCCCAGCAGCTCGGAGTCCAGGAAGTCGACCTATTTGTCAAGGGTCCTGGACCCGGGCGCGAAAACGCAATTCGTGCCGTGCAGTCACTGGGCCTCCGGGTTCGCTCGATGTCGGATATTACGCCTATACCGCACAATGGCTGCCGGCCGCCGAAGAAGCGCCGTGTATGATTTTGGGAGGTAAGTAGCATATGGCAAAGACACTCAGTCCCGTCTGCAAGCTGTGCCGGCGTGAAGGCGAGAAACTCTACTTGAAGGGTGAGCGCTGCTTCACGGCCAAGTGCTCCTTCGAGAAGCGCAGTTTCGCGCCGGGCCAGCACGGCAAGACGGCTGGCCGCACTCGCGGTGCTAATCGCAGCGGCGGGTCCGATTTTGCGAAGCAGCTGCGCGCTAAACAGAAGGCCCGTCGGGTGTACGGGGTGCTAGAGCGCCAGTTCAGGCGCTACTACGAGACCGCCCTGGGCAGGCGCGGATTGACCGGCCTGAACCTGCTGCAGATTCTCGAGTCCCGGCTCGACAACGTCGTCTTTCGGCTTGGCTTCGCGTCGAGCCGACCCCAGGCGCGGGTTCTGGTCACCCATGGTCACTTCATGGTGAACGGCCGGCGGACCGACGTACCTTCGATGCTTCTGAAGCAGGGCGACGAGATTGGCATCCGGGGAGGGTCGGGCACTCTCACTTACTTCAAAGAACTCCCCTCGTTTGCAGAGAAGCGGACCTCGCCCGCCTGGCTGAACCGCGACTTGGGAAAGATGCAGGGCGCCGTGTCTCGCATGCCGGATCGAGCCGAAATTGAAGGTACCCTCAACGAGCAACTTATCATTGAATACTATTCGCGGCGCTAGCCGGCCGGGATGGCCGGATTGTACGTGTGTGGGGCGTAATATGACCCGCCGCTGCTACAAAGGGAGAGGTGAATTGTGACCGGGATCGCGAACATGGTTATGCCTAAGATCGAGCGCGAGGCAGAAGCCCGGAACTACGGCAAGTTCATAATCAGCCCGCTCGAGCGCGGCTACGGCGTGACGCTTGGCAACGCCTTGCGCCGGGTGCTCTTGTCGTCCCTCGATGGTGCGGCAATTACGAGCATCCGGGTCGGTGATGTCCTGCACGAGTTCAGCGATATCCCGGGCGTTCGTGAGGATGTCATCCAGGTAACCCTTCAGATCAAGCAAATCCGGCTCAAACTGGAGGGCGTCGACAGCACGCGTATGCACCTGGAGGTCCGCGGCGAAGGCACGGTCACTGCGGCGGACATCGTGGCGCCGGCCGAAGTGGAGATTGTCAATCCAGAGCTCTATCTCTTTACCGTGGACAATTCCAAGACCAGGCTCGACATTGAGTTCACCGTGGAGCGAGGCCGCGGTTACTCGCCTGCGAACGAGCATAGCGGCCACATGCCGATCGGTGAACTGCCCATAGATGCGATCTTCAGCCCTGTGAAGCGTGTCAACTGGGAAGTAACCTCGGCGCGGGTCGGGCAGAGCACGAATTATGACAGGCTGGTCCTGGAGATCTGGACGGATGGCAGTCTCTCACCGGAAAAGGCCCTTGGCACTTCCGCCAAGCTAATCATCGATCACCTGCGCCTCATTGCCGGCATCAACGAAGAGATGTTGACGGTCGTGGTGGAGCGCGAGGTGGGCGGCAGTCGCATATCCAGCGAGCTCGCTGAGACGCCCGTCGAGGCCCTTGATCTATCGGTGCGCGTTTTCAATTCACTCAAGCGGACCGGGATTACCACGGTCGGTGATGTTCTCGAATTGCTCGACAAGGGTGAAACAGCCGTTATGTCGATCCGCAATTTTGGGGAGAAGAGCCTGGACGAACTTCGTCAGAAGATGCAGGAAAAGGGCTTCCTCAAAGACGATCAGGCCGTGGAGTAGGCTTAACATGAGACATAAGCTGGCAGGATACAAATTGGGACGGACGTCGGGCGCGCGCACGGCGTTGCGCCGGAATTTGATGCGGCAGCTTTTCACCCATGATCGGATCCGGACGACGAAGGCCAAGGCGGCTGCCATCCGTGGCGAAACTGAACGGATCATCACGATTGCGCGAAACAGCGCCAGCGGTTCGGACGCGCAGAAAGTTGCCGCGCGTCGTCGTGTGGTGGCAAAACTCGGCAACCGGCAGATGATCAAGCGCCTATTTGATGAGATCGCACCACGTTTTGCCAATCGCAACGGCGGCTACACGCGTGTGGTTAAATTGGGCCCGCGACTGGGCGATTTGGCTGAGATGGTCATCCTTGAACTGATCGAAGAGTGAGCTGCGACGGGCCTCTGGAGTCGGGCAACCATGCGCTCGTCCAGGGGTCGGATGCAGAATGGCACGTTACAAACTGACCCTGTCTTATGACGGTTCCGATTTCTCGGGCAGTCAAAGGCAGGCCCGGCACAGGACGGTGCAGGGCGAGCTTGAGAACGCCCTCCGCCCACTGGGTTGGCGACAATCTGCCGTCATCATGGCGGGTCGCACGGATGCAGGCGTCCATGCCAGCGGGCAGGTGGCGGCCGTGGACTTGGACTGGCGGCACGCACCGACCGCATTGCGTGATGCCCTGAATGCCGGGTTACCTCGGGATGTGGCCGTAACGGCCGTGGAGCTGGCGGGCGATGCATTTCACCCGCGGTATGACGCAATCGGCCGCCGCTATCGATATCGTGTGCGGTGCCAGGCCATCCGGGATCCGCTTCGCAGGCGATCTGCCTGGATCACCTGGCCTGAGCTGGATGCCGGGATCCTGGATTGGCTCGCGGCGCGGATCTTGGGTCGCCATGATTTTGGCGCCTTCGGATCGGCAACCAGCAGGGGCGGTCGTACCACACGGACCGTGACCCTGGCCCGATGGACCGAGGCCGATGACGAGTGGTGTTTTGAGATTGCCGCCGATGGCTTTCTCTACCGTCTCGTGAGGCGCTTGGTGTACGTTCAGGTTGCGGCGGCGCAACACCGGTGTTCTCGGGAGGCCGTTGTCCAGGCCCTCGAAGCTGGTCATCCGGTACCCGATCTGGTCGCAGGGCTTGCGCCCCCTCAGGGACTGGCCTTGACGGCGGTCGAATACTAGTTGGGAATGCTGTCTGGCCGTGGCCGGACAAATGGAGAGCGAAAGTGGAAAAGACGTATTATCCGAAGGCAAGCGATATTCAGCGCAAATGGTACGTTGCAGACGCTTCTGGTCAGAACCTTGGGCGCCTGGCAACGCGCGTCGCCAGCGCGCTTCTTGGGAAAAACAAGCCCACCTTCACGCCGGGAGTGCCCCCGGGCGCCTACGTCATCATTGTCAATGCGGAGCGAGTCACCGTCACGGGTACCAAGACGAGCTCGAAATTGGATACGAAAGCTTACCACCACCATTCCGGCTATCCGGGCGGCCTGAAGACCACGACGCTACGGAACCAGCTTCGCGATCATCCGGACCGCGCGCTGCGAAGCGCCGTTTGGGGCATGCTTCCTCACAACAAAATGGGGCGGGCATTGCTCAAGAATCTTAAGATCTATGCCGGCCCAAAACATCCACACGGCTTGCAGGGCCCCGAGCCCTTGATGTAGAAAGGATCCGAAATCATGTCTGTTCAATATTATGAGGGGATTGGTCGGCGCAAGGAGAGCCAGGCACGTGTCCGCCTGATGGCTGGCAGCGGGCGCTTCATGGTCAACGAAAAGGAGGCCGCCCAATATTTCACCCGCTTCGGCGATCTCAGCGATATCCTCTCTGCGTTTACTGCCTGCGGCCAGGAAGCCGTGCAGTATGACGTGAACGTCAAGGTAACCGGCGGCGGGGTGACTGGGCAGAGCAACGCCGTTCGGCTGGGCCTGGCACGCGCTCTGGTGCTCATCAACGCCGACTGGACTCCCGCTCTTCGCAAATTTGGTCTGTTGACTCGGGATGCTCGCATCAAGGAACGCAAGAAGCCGGGCCTCAAGCGCGCTCGCAAGGCCCCTACTTACACCAAGCGCTGATCAGTCTCGTACTCTCGAGTTGGTAGCCGCCGCCTTGACGAAGGCGGCGGTTCTCTTTATTTGTGCGCCGCCCAACCCCTGGCTCACCTTGCATCCGCTCATTGGCGGCGCGCACTCTGCCACCCGGGACAACTTTGTTTCCGGTCTGTGTCCTACGGCGTGCTCGTTATCGTGGGGGATTGGGGGCTTGCTGTTCCGTTGCCCACGACGATAACTACGCTCACGTAATCCCCGAAGCGCTCGCCGTTGTCGTCGGCCATCTGCCACGTGCCCTGCGCCACCCCCTTGACATTTGTCGGGGCTGCCATCTTGATCGAGATCTGGATCATTCCGCCTGGCCCCACTGTCTGTGCCACGTTGAACGGCGATCCGCCCATGGCGACTCCTCCGATCAGGACAACCTGGAACCCGGGTTTCCACGGGCAGGTGCCGCTGTTCTCGACTTGCCATGTCTTGGTGAACACCTGCGCGGGCGTCATCTGCGTGTTGTCAGGAATCGTAACATCTCGCACGAAGTGGAGTCCGAGGCAGGACGGCGTGGCCGAGGTTGTTGGAGTGCCCCCCGCAGTAGCCGTGGGTCGGCCGGTGCTGGTCGCCGTCGCGGTCGGAACAGCGGCCATCGTTTCTGTAAGCCCGCGGACAAAGCCGCCCACGGCATTCGTTTGAATGCGGCTCACGTCAATGGTCGGTGCTGCGCCCGACGATCCGGATCCTTGAACAGCCAAACCGATCACGATCAGCAGGGCCAGCGTCGCCACGGCAAGGATTGCCAGCCGACTCCTGTTATCTGCCATCACTCCTCCTATGTGCAAGCCGAGGGAGAGTATTGTAATCGTTCCTCGGCCGTTCTTCGTCGTACCAGCTCACTGGGGCTCCTCGCCGGCCGTCTTGCATGCCGGTATATCTGCTATACTTGCGCATCTGAATCCTGATGGCCAAGCATCTCGTGCTGGTAGCCGGAAACATTGGCGCAGGCAAGACCTCGCTCACGGAGCGGATCGGTCAGCGCTTGGGTTGGCGAAGCGGGTACGAGTCTGTTGCCGACAACCCCTATCTGCCGGATTTTTACGCTGACATGCACGCTTGGGCGTTTCATCTGCAGGTGTTCTTCCTGGGTCACCGGGCGGAGCAATATCTGGAGGCCGTCAGGGATCCCCGGTCGGCGATACTTGACCGCAGCATTTATGAGGATTTCCACATCTTTACGCGGGCGCTTCATCACATGGGCAACATGTCGGAGCGCGACTATCTCTCCTACCGGCGTCTTTTCGATCTCGTTGTCGCCAGCCTCCCGGCTCCTGCCCTGCTTGTGTACCTCAAGGCGCCCGCAGCCGTCCTCATGAAGCGCATTACCAAACGTGCCCGGAACATTGAAACCGGGATTTCTCTGGAGTACCTGTCCTTGTTGGAGACCTATTATGAGGAGTGGCTGGAGGGGTTCGACACCTGCCCTGTCTTGACGATCCGGAGTGATGATCTCGACTATGTCCACCAGCCGCGCCACTTGGAGACGGTCGTTGAGCGCATACAAGATAAGCTGACCGGCAAAGAGATCGTGGACTTGAGCGCGTGACGGGCCGCAGGCGCCGGCGGACTTGGCAATCGCATGGATGAATCAGTCTTCCTGAATATCCCGCTCTTTCGTGACATCCCGAAAGCCGAGATGGCGCAAATCGTGAATAGCTTGCCCGTCGAGACATATGAACCGGGGTCCTACTTGTTTTGTGATGGCGATCAGGGCGACAACTTGTACGTCGTGCGGGACGGAAGTCTGGAAGTCGTCCTCGCCGCCGGGACACCGGACGAGATGCTGCTCAAGGTCTGTGGCCCCGGTGAGTACGTGGGAGAGATGGGGCTAATTCTTCCCGATGGCAGGCGCACCGCCACGGTGCGCGCCAAGACCAGAACCCAAACCTGGACCATGAACAGTGCGAAGTTCAACGACATGCTCCAACGCTGGCCCATCATCGCCTACGCCATGGTAAGTACCCTGAGCGAGCGGCTCGAACTCGACCAACAGTTCAAGCTTCCGGGACCTCACGCAGAAGAACCACGCCCTGCAAAAGGCCTATGACGAACTCAAGGCCGCTCAGGAACAGCTCATAGAAAAAGAACGGCTCGAGCGGGAGCTGAAGGTAGCTGCCGATATTCAATTGAGCATCCTGCCCGATGTGCTGCCGGCTGTTGCAGGCTTTGATTTTGGCGCCAGGATGCTTCCGGCGAGGCGCGTCGGAGGAGATTTTTACGACGTCTTCGTGCTCGGCGAGGGCAGGGCCGGTGTGGTCATCGGCGATGTGGCAGACAAGGGCGTACCGGCCGCCTTGTTCATGGCCCGCGCCCATGCCCTCATCATGGCGGGCGCGGACGCGCAGGCCTCGCCTGCCGATGTGATGCGCAGCGCAAACGGCCATATCACGCGTCTCCAGAAATCAGCCCAATTTGTCACGGCTCTCTATGGCATCGTCGACGCGAAAACCAGCACGTTCTCCTACGCGCGGGCCGGCCATGAGCCTCCGGTCGTCTTGAGTCCGGCGGGTGCAGTAGAGCGCGTGCCGTATGCGGCGGGAATGTCTTTGGGACTCTGGGACGAAATCACTCTTGACGAGCAGATGTTACAACTGGAGAAGGGGGGCACGTTGGTGCTCTACACGGATGGGATGACGGATTGCCGCGATCCGCACGGCGTGGCGTTCGGCTTGGAGCGCATAAAGAACACGCTCGCTCCTCTCGTCGGATTGTCCGCACAAGAGGTCTGCGACCGCCTTTTTGATACCCTCATGGATTTTCAGGGCGGCTCCAGTCAGGATGACGACGTAACCCTCGTGGCGATTCACGCTCAGTGAGTCCGGCCGACGCGCCGTGTTAGCAGGGGCGCATTGGCCTTCATGCCTGTGCAAGGGCGCTCTCGAGATCTGCCCTCAGATCGTGAGCGTTCTCCAGACCGACCGATAGACGCACCAATCCGGGATCGATTGCCAGTTGAGAGTTTGCGGTCGATAAGTGCGTCATCGCCGCGGGGACCTCGATCAGCGACTCTACGCCCCCCAGGGACTCGGCCAGCGCAAAAAGCCTGGTTGCTTCCGCCACGCGGATGGCGGCATCTCTTCCCGCTCTTAGCGTAAACGAGATCATGCCTCCGCCGCTTCGCATCTGTTGCCTCGCGATCTTGTGCTGCGGATGCGAGTCACGAAACGGGTAGAGCATTCTCTCGATCTTCGGATTGCCCTCAAGAGCCTCCGCCAGGGCGGCCGCGTTCTGGGCATGCCTCTCCATGCGGATTGCGAGCGTCTTGAGGCCGCGCAGGACCAGAAAGCAGTCCATTGGTCCGGGCACAGCCCCGACGGCATTCTGAATGAAAGCCAGCCGGTCGTGCAGGTTCGGATCTGCGACCACAACAGCACCTCCCACCACGTCGGAGTGCCCCCCCAGATATTTCGTGGTCGAGTGCACCACGATGTCCGCACCCAGCTTCAAAGGCCTTTGTAGATAAGGCGTGGCAAAGGTGTTGTCAACCGCCAGAAGCGCGCTTTGTGAATGGGCGTGCACGAGTTCCGCGATCGCCCGAATGTCTGACACCGCGAGCAGCGGATTTGTGGGCGTCTCGAGCCACACCAGCCGGGTGTCTGCCGTGAGCGCCGCGGCCACGCTTTCCGGATCGGTGGTGTCCACGAACTCGAAGCGGATGCCGGATCGGGCCAGGATCTTGTCGAACAGCCGGAAAGTCCCGCCGTATACATCATTCCCAGCTACCACGTGCGAGCCGCTGTCCAGCAGCCGGAGCACCGCATCCGTGGCGGCCATGCCCGAGGCAAAGGCGAGCCCAAACTGCGCGCCCTCCAGGGACGCAAGGCAATTCTCCAGGGCCAGCCTGGTCGGATTCCTGGTTCGGGAGTATTCATAGCCCTGACGTGGGCGCCCGACGCCGTCTTGGACGTACGTTGAGGTCTGGTAGATTGGCGTCATCACTGCCCCGTTTTTCGGATCTGGGTCCTGGCCCGCGTGAATGGCAAGCGTCTCGAATTGCATGGTGTCTCCTGTCAGTAGGGCCGCGCGCTGACGGTGAACTCGACCGTGTCCGGTTCCGAGGGTCGCAAGGTCAGGCGAGTATACTTCCGTTCCACCCGGGCCTGGCTGTCGCCTCGGCATCTCAGACCGGGTTATGATAGTGCTTGGCCCGTCGGGTTCCGATCGCATCGGGACTCCGCGGATTCATTCCAACATAAGGAGTCGCACTGTGAGATCCAATATGGCGAAGGGAAGCGCCAACGGCACCCTGCTGGCTGTACTGGCGCATCCGGACGATGAATCATTCGGCATGGGCGGAACACTGGCTCTCTATGCCCGTCGCGGCTGCAAGGTTTACCTGATTTGCGCGACCCACGGAGAGTCAGGGACCGTCGATCCGGAATACTTGGAAGGCTACAGTTCCATCGGTGAAATGCGGGAGGCTGAGCTGCGCTGCGCTGCACAGCAGCTGGGCCTGGAGCAGGTGTTTTTCCTGGGCTATAGGGACTCAGGCATGCCCGGCACGCCCGACAACGAAAATCCGGCCGCGCTGGTCGGTCACCCGTTGGATGAGGTGGCTGGCAAGATTGTTAAGCACATCCGGTCGTTGAAACCCGATATCGTGCTGACTTTTGATCCAGTAGGCGGCTACCGCCATCCTGACCACATCCATATCCACCAGGCCACTAATTTGGCATTCGAGAAGTCTGACGACGCCAGTTTCCATCCGGAGAGCGGGAGCCCGTTCAAACCGCGCGCTCTCTATTACTCCGTATTCCCGCACCGTTTCCTGCGCATCGTGACTCGTCTTATGCCCCTAGTGGGTGCCGATCCGCGCAGATGGGGGCGCAACAAGGATATTGATCTGAAGGCTCTGACGGCTTTCGACTTCCCCATCAACGTCAAGCTCGACATCCGTGAAGCCGCCGGAGCGAAGTCAGCGGCGAGCGCTTGCCATGCCTCCCAGGGGGGGATGGCCATGCGACAAGGACTTATGGGGTTCGTCACGCGGTTTCTCGGCGAGCGGGAAAACTACATGCGGGCGTTTCCGCCCGCTCAAGACGGCAAAGCTGCTCGTACCGATCTGTTCGACGGAGTTCTGATCTCGCGCGGTGGGGCCCTGGCAGACCCGGGTGCGGAAGGGTGGGAAATGTTCTACCCCCTCGTGCGCATAGGCGTGCCGTCAGCAAAGATCCCTAGTTAGTGCTGCTCCTAGCGCCTCGGGGATGAAGTGCCGAGATCCAATGGTGGTCGCCGATTGAGCCACAGGAGACGGGCGGTGCTGGCGCCGATCGCGAGCAGCGTCCCTGAGGCCGTGTCGCAGCTTAGTCGTTGCACATGATCGACGGGCAGGCCGATGTAATGTGCCACCGCCAGCTTGATAGGGTCTGAATGGAGCACGCACGCTATAAGCTCCCTGGGCTTGTGGCGGGCAAGGATGCTGTCCAGGGTTGAAACGATGCGGACCTGCGTCTGGACCATGCTTTCGCCTGCGGGATGGCGTGCACGAGAAGGCGCTTGCTGGAAGATGCGCCACGCTTTGGTGAGGGCCAACCGTCGGATGGACCGCCCTTCCCACTCGCCAACGTCTGCCTCCATCAGGCCCTCCTCGCGCCTCACACGGAGTTCGAGGATCTTGGCAATTGGCGTGGCCGTCTCCAGGGCTCTTTCCAGCGGGCTGGAATACAGCGCCTTGATCGGCGCGCCGCGCAGCGCCTCTGCCAGTTCGAGGGCCTGTGCTCGACCGCGATCATTCAGATGTACACCGGGCAGCCGGCCTGCGAGTTGGCCGCGCTTGGAAAAATCGTTCTCGGCATGACGTATCAGCAGCAGGAGAGGCATCGCTACCGGATTCGCCGTTTCATTTCTTGAATCTTCTGCTCGTCCAGGTCTGGGATGGTTTCTGTCCGCTCAATCCCCAGGGCTGCGCGTTGGGCTGCCCTCCACATTTCGAGCCTTGCCGCAACCTGCGCTTCGTAGCCCTCGCCGGACGGCCGGAAGAAGTAGGTGCCCAGCAGCCGCTTTGGCAAATACTGCTGTGGGACAAAATGCCCGTCGAATTCATGCGGATAAACGTAGTCCTTGCCATGCCCGAGCACCTCTGCGTCGCGATTCCCATCCATCAGGTGCCGGGGGACGGAAACCTGTCCCTCTTCTTCTAGCTTCTGCATTGCCTTAAAGTAAGCACCGGCGCTGTTCGATTTCGGAGCCGTTGCCAGGTAGAGAGTGGCCTCAACGATCGGGTACACGCCCTCCGGCAGCCCGATGTAGTCGAAAGCCTGGGCGGCAGACGTGGCAACCAGGACCCCCATTGGGTCAGCCAGACCGATGTCTTCCCCAGCCAGCACGATCAGTCTGCGCAGGATAAAGCGAGGATCCTCCCCGGCATAGATCATTTTGGCGAGCCAGTAGAGTGCCGCGTCCGGGTCAGAGCCCCGCACTGACTTGATGAACGCGCTGATTGTGTCGTAGTGAGCGTCCCCGTCCTTGTCGTACAGGACCGCGCGCTGCTGTATGGACTCTTGGGCGACATCCAGCGTAACGTGGATGGCGCCATCCGAGGAGGCGGGCGTGGACTCGACCGCAAGTTCGAGGGCGTTGAGGGCGTTACGCAGGTCGCCGCTCGCCACGTCGACCATGTGGTTTCGGGCATCCGGTTCCAGGACGATTTGCCGTCCGCCATATCCGCGATCTGCATCCTGCAACGCCCGATCCAACACAGCGGCGGTTTCCTGACGATTTAGGCTGCGTAGCTGGAACACGCGCGAAACGCGAGATCAGTGCGCCAATCACTTCGAAGAATGGGTTTTCCGTGGTCGCGCCGACAAATGTGACGGTGCCGTTCTCTATGTGGGGCAGCAGGGCATCTTGTTGCGCCTTGTTCCAGCGGTGTACCTCATCCACGAAGAGAATGGTTCGCGTGCCATGCAGCCGGCGCCTCTCCAGAGTGGCCTCGATGATCTGGCGCAACTCGGCCTTTCCCGCCAGGATCGCAGAGATGGTTTCGAAATGACTCTTGGTGCTGTTGGCGATGACCTGAGCGAGGGTGGTCTTGCCGGTACCAGGAGGACCCCACAGGATGATGGAGGAGAAAAGGCGGTCCGCCTCGATTGCGCGCCTCAGCAGCTTGCCCGGGCCGACTATGTGTTCCTGTCCGACGTACTCGGCAAGGGTCCGCGGCCGCATGCGGGCTGCAAGCGGCGCTTCGCTCTTCAGGCGTTCCTGCATCGCGTGATCAAACAGATCATCCACAACAGGATTTTACCATTCGCGTTTCTTCAGCTCCGTCATGTGCTGGAGGCCCCAAAGAAAAAGGGCGCCGTTCACGGCGCCCCGGTTTTCCGGCGGTCATACACCTACGAGAACGAATTCAGGGCATCCTGCATATCCGTAAAGGATTCGATGAAGAGGCTGAATCCGCTGTGCTCCAATGCGATCCTGGATGCCTTCGATGGCTTCAGCAGCTTGAGATGAGGGGATTTATAGGTGCCCGCATTGATCCCTTGGCGCATCTCCTCGTCGCTGACGTCAGGCGAGAGCTCCCGCAGGCGGTTGAAAATGCTGTTGAACGCCCGCAGGCCGGCGCTCGTCACCAGGGGTACTTCCTCGAGATCAACCAGGAGATGCCGGGCGCCGCCCTGCATCAGCTCATCAGCTTTGGTCTGGAACACCTCGTACGAGGCCGAGTCGATGTTGCCAACCACGTGCATGATGGTAACTGGCACGGTGCCGTGATCCAGTGTGACTTTGACTTCCATGGGACCTCCTCTGGCGTAATCCCGCAAGTTTACAGGGTTTTGGTGCTGCGCACAAGCACTTGCCGAGGCGTCGTAACGGGGATTCAGTCAACCACGTCGGGGATCTCGGTCAGGGCTGCGACGGTTGCGTCGGGCCTGACTCCCTCGAAGGTAGGCGGCAGCGAAAGCCGCCGTATGATCCAGATCGTTTGCAGGCCAACCGCGTTCGCTCCAACGATGTCCGCCAGATACTCGTTCCCAATCATAACGGCTTGTTCAGGTTCGGTGCCAAAGTGGGCCAGCGCGGCAAGGAAGATGGATGGGTCCGGCTTGCGTCGGCCGAAGGCCGCGGAGGTCAACACCAGTTCGAAAAAGTCGACCAGCCGGCCTTTGTCAAGAAGGCGGTGCGCGTTGGTGTCGTCCGAGCCGTTGGAAACGACCCCAAGGCGCATGCCCCGCGCCCGCAGTGCCTTCAAAGCCGCAACGGCATCCTCTTCGAGATGCCAGTTTGTTTGGGTAACCGAGAACATTGCATCAAGTGCCGTCCGCAGAATGGGTTCTGGGCAATCGGTTCCGCCTCTGGTCAGCAGATCCCTTAGGACATTCGCTGCGCCTGGCTCCCCAAGGCCTGCGCCCCGAAGGCGATAGTAGTGCTGTAGCAGCCCTTCGGAGCCGTCCAGCAGCGTTTCGGGCGCCGCATCGACTCCTGATGCTCTGAGCGAGTCCCAAAGTGCCCGGTCTGCCTGCCTGTAGATTGCTGGCCAGGCCGCCGGATCATCATAGAACAGCGTGCCCCCGAGGTCAAACAGGGCGACTCGTAGAGGTCGTTTCACGGTTTGTGTATCGCCGTCCGTATAAATGAATCACTGCCGCTCCGACGAGCATCGCAGGCACGACCACCAGCCCGGCCTCCGGCCCGAAAGGACCCCCCGTCCACAGGATGGGCCCCGAGACCGTGCTTCTGATGAGACGATAGACGTCCAGCCCCGAAACCGGGAACCCGAAGACGACGCCCTCGAAGAAGTTCCAGCCGATGTGGATGCCAATGGAACACCAAAGCTGCCCTGTCCTGATGTACGCGTACGCCAGGAACAGACCGGCCAGAAATATGCCGGCCGCACTGATCACCGTCGCATGGGGATTTGCCAGGTGGAGAACACCAAATATCGCTGACGACAGTACGAGGCCCCATGTCAGATTGAGCCCGCTCGCAATCGTCTGCAGGTGATATCCACGGCTCATCAACTCCTCGCTCCAGCCGACCAGAACGAAAATGCCAAGGAATGCCAGTGTGTTGCCCACCACGCCCTGCGCAGGCTCTGCTTGCCAAGCAAAACCAGTCACTGACAACCATCCGAGACTCCACTCAACCATGAATATGAACCCCATAGTCAGCAAGGCGATGCAGAAGCCCGACGCCAGATCGGGCAACGTTCGCGAACTGAGCCGGAGGCCAAGGCCGGCAAAGGGGCGTTTGTCCAGGAGACGTCTGGCAAGCCATACGGATAGGGTCACCGTCCCCACTTCGACCAGTTCCGCTGCGGTAAGCCCCCACGTTGAACTGGGATTGAGTGCCTGGACAACCAGCGGTTGAGGGCGCACCAACAGCAAGGCACCGCAGGCCGTGGCAGCGGTAAGGACGACCTGGAGCAGCGCTTGCAGCGATAGCCGCCAGCCTGCCCGGAGCCGACGTTCATTAGGAGAAAAAAGGACTTTGGTCCAGCCGGACCGTGCGCCGCGCATGTGATTGCCCGCAGTGCTTGTTTCTATCAATCCCGACCGCCTAGGCCGGCTTCAAGTAGATGCCCTCGGGGTCAAGCTCCTCGTGGAGGATCCGCAACTCTCTCTCACCGATGGGCTCGGTAGTCCGTACCATCGGTGCGACCTTCAATGCCCATCCGGTGTTCTCCACAGCCTCCGAGGCCGATCTGCCGGGGTGAACTGCCGTGAGAACAAGCTCGCCCTGTGCATCCGGCTCCATCAAGCCGATGTCGGTGACCACGACCAGGATGCCGGCGCCGCGCACACCCGTCGCCTCCCGTTCTGAGCGACCGGACAGGAACCCGGCCGAGGTCATGAAGTCCACTTTCTCCGGGAATCTCCGCTTCTGATGCGGCGTCATGAGATAGCAGCGGTTCGCCCAGGCCGCAATTTCCTGTGCCCCACCTGATCCCGGCAAGCGCGTCTTGGGATGCTGGTAATCGCTCCCGATAATTGTCGCGTTGATGTTGCCAAACTTGTCTATCTGAGCGCCCCCCATGAAGCCCACGTCAATGTTGCCTCGCTGCAGGTACAGGCTGAATATGTCGTACATGCTCACCACCGACAGGGCGCCGCTCACCAAAGTCGGATCGCCGATCGAGAGAGGCAATCTGGCTGGTTCTGCCCCGATGACACCCGCTTCGTAGATCATCACAAGGTTCGGTGCATGCGTGCGCTTCGCCAAGTTGCAGGCGAGGTTGGGCTGCCCGACGCCCACAAATACCACGTCGCCATCTTGCAGCAGGCGCGCCGCGTTGACGATCATCAACTCCGCAGAAGAATGCGTCTTATCAGGCATTGGTCTCCCTGCGGTCACTCATGTGCCCTCCCGTCAACAGCCCTCGTGATTCCCTCAAGAACTGGGAGCAGAGCTGAGCAATCTCGGCCGGATACTCGAGAGGTGCCAAGTGCGACGCCTCGCTCCAGCGTAATGATTCTTATGCGCGAGTTCCTTCTCCGGACCGCTTCCGCCGTCGACGTCGGGAACGTCTCCGAGTCCGATCCACGAATGATCAGCGTCGGTAGCCTCAGCAACGGGATGCCACGCCACAAGTCCCAGTCATTCCAAACTGCCGTGTAGTATACCCGGGCCTCCCATTCCGGAGAGTAAGCCAGTTCGAAGCCTCCCTCCGTCGGCTTCACAATCCCGTCAATGCATGTCCGCAGATTCTCGTCCGACAGTCTCCGGAATATTGGGCGCGTTCTGTAGGCCGCGAATATGTCATCGAGGCTTCCGAACCGCCTGCGCCGGTTGAGAGCCCTGCGGATCATTGGATGAAACCGGTAGCCGAGCCCACTGGCGCGCGCCACAGCCCACTGGAGCATCTTCCACGGCGGATAAAGCACAGGCTCGATTAGTATCAACCCCGCAAATCGTTCTGGCGCCATCAGCGCGGCCCGCAGACACACAATCGCTCCGAGTGAGTGGCCCGCGGCCACGACAGGGCCGATTTGCTGCTCCGCCATGAAGTGAAGCAGATCGCCGCTGAATGCCTTCCATGATTGGATATCCTGGGGATTGGCGCCCGGCCAGAGCGGGCGGAGCGAAGGCGCCAGCACGCGGTTCTTGAGTGCAAACAATTCAAGCAACGGTCGGTAGCACGCAGGCGGATATCCGTTTGCGTGCAGGAACAGCAGGGGCTCGCCCTTTCTACCGATCTCGAGGTATGCGAACGGACCCCAAAGCTTCGCTGGATCCATCAGACGTGAAGCTTCGCCGGTATCCATTTTTGGTGCAAGCCGATCGCTCGGCGATCGGTGCGCTAGCGACCTCATCCCCGTGCAGGGCACCGTCCTGACCCCCTCCAACTTGTCGACCTATAGTCCCGCGGCACCGCCGCCTTCGCCTTTGGGGTTGCCCGGGTTGCGGCGCCTAGTAGGCTCCGTAGTTGACGCCTGCGGCCGACCTGGGCTTGACTTCCAACCGCAGACGGTTCTGCTCGCCGAGCTTCGCCCAATACTCGGAACGGTCAGCAACGCCGAAGACCCATTCATTGAGCCAGGCTTCAACCGATTCACTAGACTTGCTCACATTGTCCCACTCAAGATAGAACTCATTGTCTCTGTCGTAGTAGCCTTGGGCATAAGATGGATGGCTTGCGTAGGGAACGCGGCAGACGGCATCGACAACCAATCCCGGAATCAATGTCCGATTGGGGTCCGAGCGGATCACGGCTTCATCCACGATCTCTTCGGCTGTGAGAATGACCTTGCGGGCCGCGAACGCGGCCTCCTTCTGCTCGCCGATGATTCCCCAGAGATGCGCGTTGCCCGCGGCGTCGGCCCGCTGGACGTGCACAATTGCCACGTCCGGAATCAGAGCGGGCACCACGATCACGTCCTTGCCTCCGTATGGGTCGGCGATTCGCTTAATGTTCGGGTTCGCGCCCTCGAGGTCCGTGGCACCAGTTTGGTTCATCGGCAGGAACGGGAGGCCCGCCGCGGCTGCTTGGAGTTCGCGTGATCATCCCGAAGTGAGAATACTCCTCCCACTCAAGGCCTCCACGCTCGATTGCCGCACGCACGATGCGCAGAGATCCCACGCCGGGGTTCCCCATATACGAGAAGATGACCTTCCGGGCGCAGCCTGCCGCAACCATCTGGTCATAGATCAGGTCGGGTGTGGCGCGTGCCAGCACGAGATCGCGTTTCCGCTGTCGGATGATCTCATGACCGGCGGCAAAGGGGATCAGGTGCGTGAATCCGGCCGCGTAGACAAGATCTCCGTCGGCGACGAACTTGGCTACAGCCTCGTGCAGCGAAATCAGCTTGGTTTCTGTCATTGTCGATTGCGACGATCGCGCGGCGGCTTCTGGAACCTGCGCAACAAGCTGAAGCGTTCGCTGGGTGGTGTCGGCTCTTTGGTCCTGCGCAAGAAGATGCCAACGACAATCGCAAGCACGGCCCAGAACAGGTAGTCAAAATTCGCCTTACCCGCGGAGTCGGAAGCAACGAATAGGAGGAACACTCCCACCCCGACCAGAATGGAAAACGTTCCAATGCGGACCAGAAACTCGCTGACCATCGGGCTTATGAAAGAGCCCCTCCCGTTGGCAGGGGGGAGGGGCTCCAGCTTCCCTATCCGCGACGGCCGGTCTTCCGCGCGCTGCGGCGCCCAGCGCCAGCTCGCGGTGCCTTTTTGGCCGCGGTCTTCCTCTTTGCCGTCGTGTGTCGTGCCGGCTTACCATTCGAGGAATGCTTGATCAAGGTTCGAATCTGCTCATGCATGTATAGCTGCACGTAGTACAGGCCGCCGCCGTTCTTTCCGCTCGCACCTGAGCCTTTCCAGCCACCAAAGGGCTGGAAGCCCGGCCACGCACCCGTTGTGGCGCCTTGGGGACGATTCGCGTACGTAACCCCGGCCTGGATTTGATCAAAGAACCATTCTGTCTCGTCAAGCGATCCGTAGAAGCCGGCCGTCAGCCCGTAGTTGACACTATTCGCGATCTTCATGGCCTCGTCCATGTCACCAACCCGACCAATCGTCGTGATCGGGAGGAACATTTCGTATTGCCACAGCCGGTTGTCGTAGGGCAGATCGGTGACAAAGGTCGGCTCGCAGTAGTACCCCTTGTCGTACATGCCGCCTGTCTTGACGTGGCCGCCCGTCAGGAAGCGCCCGCCCGCCTGATTGATCTCTTCCGTGAAGTTCTTGAAGTCCCCATAGGCGCCCTGGTTGATCACCGGCCCAATATACGTGGCTCTGTCAGTCGGATCGCCGATCGCCAGTTTCTCGGTCATTTCTTTCAGACGGCCCAGCAGCTCATCGTACACCGGCGCCTCCACCAGCACCCGTGACGCCGCCGAGCATTTCTGACCTTGCAGTCCGAAGGCTGAGCGGACGATACCCGTCGCTGCATCCGCAAGGTCGGCATGCCGTGAAACGATGGCGGGGTTCTTGCCGCCCAGTTCCAGAATTACTGGTCGCACGTAGTTGCGCTGGGCAAAATCCCGGTAGAGCTTCATGCCCACGTCGAACGAGCCGGTGAATGTGGCCCCATCCAGATCCTTGTTGTCGACCAGCGCCTGGCCCAGGGTTGATCCTGGCCCCGTCACGAAATTCACCACGCCGTCCGGGAAGCCCGCGTCGCGCAAGCACTCGGCATACAGGCGCACAATCCAGGCCGTATCGGTGGCCGGTTTGATAACGACCGTATTGCCGGCTACCAGCGCGGCCCCTGTCGGTCCGCCAGTGAGCGCAAACGGAAAATTGAACGGGCTTACGATCAGCCAGACGCCGTAGGGCCGCAGCACGGAGGTGTTTGCGGCCTGGTAGCCCACGAGCGGATCCTTGCCCATCGGCTTGATGAAGCCCTTATTCTTCTCCATCATGAGCGCCGAGTAGTACATCAAGTCTGCCGTTTCCTGCACATCGCCCAGGAACTCCATGCGGTTCTTGCCTACCTCGAGCGCCATGGCCGCACCCAGCTCAAAGATGCGCTTCTCGAGGATGGAGGCGGCTTTGCGCACGATCTTGACCCGTTCCTGCCACGGCGTCCGCGACCAGTTCGGAAATGCGCGGCGAGCCGCGGCGACAGCCTGCTGCGCGTGCAGCGCATTGCCCTTCTGCATTCGCGCAAGCACCCAGTCCGTGTTCACAGGAGAACGATCCTCCCACTTCTCGTCGGAAAGCACATCCCTGCCATTTATGATCATGGCATATTCTTTTCCCAGGTTCTGCTTGAGCTTGATGACGGCGCTGTCAAAGCCCTTGTGCAGTTCCTCGGGCGGATTGAACATTGTCGCGTACGTGAGTTTGAATGCCATGACGGTCTCCTGTGACTTGGCGCAGCAGCATCGCCCCCCATTCTCGGGCGCGAAGCCGCGTGCCAAGGCGATTGTTTGCCCGTAAAAGTATAGCGTAGGAGTTCACAATCGTCAAAGTCGGGTGTACCGCCTTGGTCCTGACAATCCTCCCTACTTGACGACGAGTCCCGCCGGGATCGCGAAAAGTGCACTGGGCAGCCGTCGGTCGACCAGTCAGGCGTCGGCCCACCTGGGCTCGTGTCTCACCGGGGCCGGCTCGGCTGGACCTCTCGGGCGGTTTCAGGCACCCTCATGGTATGACGTCCGAGAATCAGTGGCACTTGACACTGACTCCCTTGGCACTGATAATGGCATGGAGCACGTCTAGGTACCCCAAAAGACCTCAAGGCGACAACGGTTCGGCAGAGCGGCTCAAGTTTGATCCGGATTGAGGGCGCAGTGGCAAACATAGCGGTTATGACGGACTTTGGCCTTAAGGACGGAAATGTCGGCGTGATGAAGGGTGTGATTTGGAGCATTTGCGCTGGAGCCCAGATCGCGGATGTCAGCCACCTTATCGCGCCTCAGAATGTCCGTGAGGCGGCCCTGAATTCTTGCCCGGTCGGCTCCGTACTTCCCCGAGGGCACGATCCATTTGGTCGTCGTTGACCCGGGTGTGGGCACAGACCGCAGGCCTATGGCAGCGCGAATCGGCGACAGTTTCTACGTAGGTCCGGACAACGGCATCATTACCCTCTGGCGGGAGCGTGCAGTCGCCGATGGGCAGTCCTGCGAATTCGTAGCTCTGGACAAACCGCGCTACCGGCTCCCCGTGGTGAGTCACGTTTTTCATGGGCGCGATATCTTCGCCCCCGCGGCCGGTCATTTGGCTGCCGGGGTGCCGCTGCACGAACTCGGCAGCCCATTTTCGGATCCCGTCCGGCTCCATCTTCCCGCACCGAAGCAGCGCGAGGGCGGCTGGAGCGGGGAGGTGATTCACCTCGATCACTTCGGCAACATTGCCACCAACATCCGCGAGGAGCATCTGGCCAACGCACTGGAGCACAAGAAGGACTTGGTTGTCCGGCTCACGGACACCCGGATTTCAGGCTTGGTTGACACATTCGGGGAACGCGATCCGGGAACACTGATTGCCTTGATGGGCAGCACAGGCAACCTGATCGTGTCTGTAGTCAACGGTGATGCGGCGGGACGTTTGGGAGTCAAGGTCGGGGATGCCGTCGACGTCGATGTGCCTGTTTCGGACTTTCCTGGGAAGCTTGGCGCGACGGCATGACGTCCCTTGAGCCGCTCGTCGTCGAGGACCTCTCATTCCGCTACCGGGACCGGGAGACGCTCGCGATCCGGCATCTCTCCTTCACAGCCACCGCTGGTCAAGTCCTGTTGATCGCCGGGGCCAGCGGATGCGGCAAGACGACCCTGATTCGGGCCATAAATGGCCTCATCCCGCGCTCTTACAAGGGCGAACTTACGGGCCGCATACTGGTTTACGGGGAAGACACGGTCGCCTGGAAATTGTCGAACGTTTCTCAGAAGGTCGGGACCGTCCTTCAGGATCCTGAACGTCAAATTCTGGGAACTAAGGTACTGAACGAAGTGGCATTTGGGCTGGAAAATCTGGGTTTGGACCGCCCCGAAATCCTCCGCCGGGCCGACGCCGCGCTGGTAACGCTCAGAATTTCTGACCTGCGCGATCGCGATACATTCAACCTGTCCGGTGGCGAGAAACAGAAGGTGGCCCTCGCCGGCGTCCTCGCCATGAAGCCGAGCATCTTGCTTCTCGATGAGCCGCTTGCCAGCCTCGATCCTGCCAGCGCACGGGAATCGCTCGACATCGTTCGCAGGCTTGCGGATGAAGGCATGACTGTTCTGCTGGTAGAGCACCGCGTGGAAGACGTCCTGCGCATCCGGCCGGAGCGGGTGATGTTTCTGAGCCAGGGAGAGCTCCGTTACTTTGGAGAGCTTGCGGGGTTGTCCAAAGCGGTGGACTATCGCGAGGTCAAACTTCCGGCCGCCGACATCGTGTCACTTGCGGCGGCAGATCCTGCACCCTTGCCCTTGCGGATTCTTCCAGGCGTCCAAGTCGCGACTGGCACGCAGACGGCATTGGTCAAGTTCGAGAACGTGGGTTTTGGGTATGAGTCGGAGGCAAGCGTGCTCCGCGAGATCAACTTGGAGATTCGCCGTGGCGATGTGATCGCCGTGCTCGGTGCCAATGGTGCCGGCAAGACCACGCTCGTCAAGCACGCCATCGGCCTGCTCAAACCCACTTCGGGGCGCGTCATGGTCGCGGGCCGCGACACCAAAGAGGCCAGCGTTGCACAGATCGCGTCAACCCTCGGGTACGTTTTCCAGAGCCCGAGCCACATGCTGTTTGCCCCCACCGTCCGGGAGGAGTTGGAGTTCGGGCCGACGAATCTGAAACATCCAAGGCTTGACATTGAGAAGGAGGTGCAAGAGGCGCTGAGAATTGTGAACCTGACCGAGAGAGAAAAAGATCCACCGCTGGCCCTTTCATTTGGCCAGCAGAAGCGCGTCAGCATAGCGGCGATCCTCTCGATGCGATCTCGCATCCTGGTGATGGATGAGCCCACGGCCGGACAGGATTACCAGAACTACATGAACTTCATGGATTCCATCCTGCAAATGCCGGGCTTTGAGGCGATTCTCTTCATCACCCATGACGTCGATCTAGCCGTGATTTATGCCAATCGGGTGCTGCTGGTTTCCGATGGCCGCCTGATCGCCGATGGCCCGCCCGAACAGGTGCTGCGCGACTTCAAGCAACTCGAGGCGTGTCGCCTTGTGCCGTCATCATTGCTCGCCCTGAATATGGAGCGGCTGCCCCGGACGGGCCGCTTCATGAGGGCGGAGGCGCTGGCGCACAACTAAGCAGAGGAGAAAAGTAATGGACAACAAGCTGAGCAACGTCCTGATCTCGCTTGCAGTAATACTTGTGATTTTTGCTGTGATCATGTTCGCCTTCGGCACCCAGACACTCGGCCCCTTCAATTTCTCTGTGGATCAGGCCACCCTCGTTCTTCGCTTCGTGTTCGTGGTGGTTGGCCTCTTGATCGCTTTTGCCGTGTACTACGTTACACGGCAGAACGCGGGCATGGGAGGTCGGAACCCGGCAAGTCGTCTGGATGGCCATTGGCGCGGCGCTGTACGCCGTATTCTCGTGGCTTTTCAATGGCACGGTTTTCGTCGTGCCGTCCCTGAGCCAGGTTTCGCTACGCCCGGCCATCGCTATTCCAATGTTCTTCGGCTATGCCTTTGGGCCCGTTGTCGGATTCTTCACAGGTGCCGTGGGCAACATGTTCGGCGATGCCTTGACGGGCTTTGGCCTATCTCCGCAATGGAGCATCGGCAACGGCCTCGTTGGCTTCATTGCAGGTCTGGCCCTTCTGTTTAGCGACAAGAAGAAGAGCATGGACACCGTGTTGTGGGTTAGCGGCGTGCTGGCTGTCCTGGCGGTTGCCATCTTCCTCGTGAATCGCAGTCAGCCCAACATGCTGTTCTTCGATCCTGCCAACAATATCTTCGGCGACGCGACGATTTCTGTCTTCGCGGGTGTGGCGATCATCGTGGGCTTCCTGCTGGTGTTGATCGTTCGGTTTGGCTTCGGGTCCAATCCGGACGTGGCGGCGGCGGTGACTTGGGGCATGCTTGGCAATATTCTGGGTATCCTGTTTGCCTCTCTTTCGGATATCTGGATTAATGGCTTCAGCCTGCCCGCCGCCATCGTCGGCGAGTTCCTGCCGGCCGCAGGTCCGAACCTGATCTTCGCGGCCATTCTGGTTCCGCTGCTGGTCGGCGCCTACGCGGCCGTTCAACGGCAGTCTGGAAGATAGCTCCCATCAAGCAGGTGCCGGCGGGACCGCCGGCACCTGCCATTCATTGACATGTTGGTCGCCTGGCGCTATCGCAAGCGCCGTCACTCGCTGATTCAATGGTTTGATCCGCGTGCCTGGATCATCTTCTATTTGTGTTTCTTGTTCTCGACGCTGGCATTCTGGGACGTGCGCTACCTGCTCTTTTTCTTTGTGATTTCGATTGTCGTCGTGCTTACATCCGGTGTGCAGTGGCACGAGATGCGCCGGGCTTTCATTTTCATCATCGGTTTTGTCTTCTTCTTCTCCATTCTTACCTTCCTCACGGGTCGCGGCGGCACGGAGCTCTACAAGCAGGAACACTTGATCCGGGAGTTCCGGGCCTCCTTTTCGATCCTTGGGTGGACTCCCAGTTTGCAGGTTACTGTGGAGCGTGCCTTCTTTGGGGTGAGCCAATTCGTGCGGGTCTTCAGCATCGCCGTCATGACCATTCTCATCCCGTACTCGCTGAACCCGGCCTTCTATGGCATCACCTTCAAGGGCCTTGGTCTTCCGGATAGCATCGCATACGCCATGGACCTGACCATGCGCTTCATCCCGACCTTTGGCCGCGATTTTCAGCTCACCATGGACGCCCAACGCGCCCGTGGCTACGAGCTGGAGAAGATTAGCGGTGGGCTGATTCAGCAAGTACGCAAGCTCGGGCCGCTGATGGTCCCTGTCACAATTCACGCGATCATCGGCAGTGAAGACATCATCGACGCCATGGATCTCCGGGCGTTTGGCATCGGGCCCCGCTCATGGTTGGAGCAGCTGATCTACAAACGTCGCGACCGGATCCTGATAGCCTTCGGAATACTGATTTTCGCCGCGTCGCTTGCGGTCGGGTTCGGCGGTCTGGGCAAGTTCTGGGTGCCGCCAGCTCTGATTCGCTTGGTGGGTGGGTGAACATCTTTGACTTCCGTGTCCCCAAGTCGGACTGAATACCAGTGTAAGGAACGGCCGGTGCAGCGCACCGGCCGTTCGACTTCTCGCGGGTTTCTCCGCTGCGTGGTCGCGGCGCTATTCTTCCAACGTGCTGACATCACCCTCGGGTAGCCCCTGGGCTCGGGCCTTCAGCACGCGACGCATGATCTTGCCAGATCGCGTCTTGGGCAGCTTGTCGACAAACTTGACGTCCTCTGGTCGCGCGATCGGGCCCACGTGGGTGGCCACGTGCTGCCGCAGTTCCTCCGCCAGGTCCGCGGACGCGGCAAATCCTGTCCGCAGCAGGACGAAGGTATGGATGCCCTGTCCCTTCACCTCGTGAGGCAGGCCGATGGCGGCGGCCTCTGCGACGGCAGGATGACTCACCAACGCCGACTCGATTTCGGCGGTGCCCAGACGATGGCCGGACACCTTGATGACGTCATCGACTCGGCCGATGATCCAGAAGTAGCCGTCCTTGTCACGCTTGGCTGAGTTGCCGGTTGTATACAACCCGGGGTACTTGCTCCAATACTGCTCAACGTACCGATTGGGGTCGCCGTAGATCGTTCTCAGCATGGCCGGCCATGGCTTCTTTAGCACCAGATAGCCTTCCGTGTCGTCCGGCACCGACTTCCCCGCCTCATCGACGACGTCCGCCTCCTGGCCAAAGAATGGCTTGGTGGCGGACCCGGGCTTGAGCGGGACGGTCGGCGTCGGCGAGATCATGAACATGCCGGTCTCGGTCTGCCACCAGGTGTCCATGATCGGACAGCGCTCCTTTCCGATCACCCGGTAATACCACTTCCAGGCTTCCGGGTTGATCGGTTCACCCACGGAGCCAAGCAGTCGCAGCGAAGAGAGATCGTGTTTGTTGGGCCAGGCCTCTCCGAAGCGCATCAGCCCGCGGATGGCCGTGGGGGCCGTATACAGGATCGTGATCCCGTACCGCTCAACGCATTGCCACCAGCGGTTTGGATAGGGATACGCGGGCCCGCCTTCGAACATGAAAGACGTGGCCCCATTCAGGAGGGGACCGTAGACGATGTACGAGTGCCCCGTTACCCAGCCGGGATCCGCCGCACACCACCACCGATCTTCGTCATTCAGGTCAAATACGTACTTGAGCGTACTGTACGTACCGACCATGTAGCCGCCGTGCGTGTGGACGATTGCCTTTGGCTTGCCGGTGGAGCCGGACGTGTAGAGAATATACAGAGGATCTTCAGCGTCCATTACTTCAGTCGCGCATTTGCCGTTGGCGATGGGCAGGGCAAGCATCTCGTGATACCAGTGATCTCGGCCGGCCTCCATGGGGACGTCTTGGCCGACCCGCTTGACGACAATCACGTTTTCGACAGTCGGACAGCGTTTCAAGGCCTCATCCACGGTCCTCTTGAGTTCCACGATCTTTCCGTTCTGAAAGCTGCCGTCGGCGGTGATAACCAATTTGGATTCGCTGTCTTCGATCCGGCCTTGTAGCGCGTCGACCGAGAATCCGCCGAATACGACCGAATGGACCGCGCCGATCTTCGCACAAGCGAGCATGGCGAATACGATTTCAGGAATCCGCCCCATGTAGATCGTAACGCGGTCGCCTTTTTGCACGCCCATGGCCTTGAGGACGTTCGCCATGCGGCTGACTTCGCGATTCAAGGCATAGTACGAGTAGGTCTGGTGCTGCTTGCCGTCCTCGGATTCCCAGATGAGTGCCAGCTTGTTCTTCCGGGCGGTCTTCATATGCCTGTCGATCGCGTTGTGAACGATGTTCACCTTGGCGCCCACAAACCATTTGAAGAAGGGTTTCTTGGAGTTGTCCAGGACTTTGTCCCACTTCTGGAACCATTCCAGCTCTTCCGCCTCCGAAGCCCAGAATCTCTCTAGATCTTGGCTAGCGGCGGCGGCGACTGACTTCCAGTCCTTGACGCGCGCCTCCTCCATGGTTTGTTCAGACGTGTAGAAGACTTCTCCGTCCATCTTGCCGGTTGTACCTCTCGTCGCCATGTGGAATTCTCCTGTCAGGAATTGGTGAATTCGGCGATTGTAATCTGAAATGTCCGGTTTCGCCCGCGGCGAAACTTGCCATCGCTGTTTCAAGCGCCAGCAACTAATTGAAGTTCTGTTCGGGCAAGGGGGAGATCGAGAGGCGAGTCGCCAACGTGATGACCCCAGGCGGCCCTAGGGAGAGTTCGGTGCCCTGCCCTTGACCGCTCGTCGCGTCGCCGCTTCCCGGCGCAGCCCGAGTCCTTGGATCAGGACGCCCAGAAGGAGCAGCGCTAGGTAGATCGATGCACCGGCGGGCGGCCGCAATCCCAGGCCTCCAACGATCATCGCTGCGCCGGCGAGAGAGGAGATGCTTATGAGTGCCCAGTCGAACAGCAGGACGATCAGCACCACTCCCAGGATCCCGCCGAGCACCAGCGCGGTCAGCTCCACACCCTGTCCTTGCATTCCAAGTAGGCTGATTGCGCCCCAGCCCGCGTACGTGCCGCCGACGAAACCGGCAAGGCCGATTGCAATCGTTTCCAGAAAGATGGCGAATAGGGCGAACAGCAGGCCCAGGCCGAGCGCGACGACCATCGTTTCTGGCGCGGATCGGTGCAGAATTCTGGTGGCCGTCTCGACGCCCGTCACGAAGCCAATGCTGCCGAGAAGCAACCAGAACACCCTGCGGCCGCCCAGCAGCAGGCCGCCTCCGAGAAGGATGTTCAGCGCTGCCATGATGGGTGCAAGATTCATTTCCGCCTCCTGAAGGTTCCTTCTCCGGCAGTTGCTAGCTGGCCGATGAGGAAGTTCTTCGAGTCAGCTCTCGTACGCTCGCCGCCAGTTGCGGGGGAAAAGATGGTGCCATCCGCCGAAAACTGGTCGCGGTGATTGGATTCTCGGAGTTTTCCAGAACCCGCCGTACGTAGTACATGGTTTCGGTTGGCGAAGCCTTGTGAAGCGTAAGAATCAGCTCCTCAAGATCGAGTTGGAGGTCCGGGGGCGCCGCTGTGACGACGGGCTCCAGTATCTTCAGAAGCGACGGCAGCTCTGTAAAGCTTGGATCGCGCACAGCGGCGATGGTGGCTTGAATCGCATCGCGCCAATAACGACGCCGCTCCGGCCCCAGCCACTCCTCCAACATATCCATGAACATGCCTGGCGCCTCCTTCCGCATGCGGTGGAGACTTGTGTCGAGCAGCCGGGCTCGCAGTTCGGCGTCATGGGCCTGCTCTGCCCACGCCGAAAGCCGCGCCAGCATGCGGCCCTCCTGGGGAGTCATGCGCCCCAACAAGAATCCGGCCAGCAGCCGCGTTTCCAGCGAGCCCTCGTCCCACAAACGGTCTGCCAACGCCAGGGATGCTTCCGCGTTTTCGCTTGCCCCGGACCGAACCCTCAGTTCCTGCTCGATCTGTTTCAGAACCACGGACGGAGTTCGATGTGTGGGCAGATGCAGCCCCGGTGCCACCGCCGGCGACTTGCGCCGGGTGTGATTTACATAGGCGTCCAGGATGATGCTAAGTTGCCTGGCGAATTCGTCTGGCACGAGGAAGAACTCGGCCAATCGCGAGGCTTGCTTCCGCAGTCTGGCAAGATCAATCGAGGGCATCGTGCTTTGCTCGCATGTACACGGCGGACTGCCTCGAGCGCCGTGGGGAAGCGACGGCTTTGCGGCTCAGTAAGCCCTTGCGAAGTACACCTTTTGTTTGGCGGGCTGTCCGCAGACGATGCACGTGCCGCTTCCTCCGGGCTGATCGAAGGGGATATTCCGCGTGGTGGCCTTGGATTCCTCTTTGACGCGCGCCTCGCATTCCTTCGAGCCACACCACCACGAAAAGGCCCAGCCGTCCTGGACGACCTCCTTGAGCTCCGCGAGTGACTTCGGATCGTGAATGTTCGCATCTCGAAACGCCGTAGCCCGGGCCAGCATGGAAGTCTGAATTTCCTCCAGCACCGAAGCCGCACCGGACACGGCGGCGCCCCGGCCCACCGAAGCGCGGCTGCTCTTGTGGGGCAGATCGCGCCGCGCAAATGTGACGTTCCCGGATTGTAAGTCCTTGGGCCCGATTTCGATTCTCAGGGGAACACCGCGCATTTCCCAGTCGTTGAACTTGAACCCTGGACTGACCTCTTCCCTGTCGTCCATCTTGACGCGCAGGCCCGCGGCCTTCAACTCCGCCCAAATGGCGTTTGCGGCCTCGATCACTTCGCTCTTCTCAGCATCCGTCCGGTAAATTGGGATGACCACTAACTGGGTGGGCGCAATGCGGGGCGGCAGCAGCAAACCCTGATCGTCGCCGTGCACCATGATGATCGCCCCGATCATGCGCGTTGACAGGCCCCATGAAGTCGTTTCGCAGAACTGCAGCGTGTTGGCCTTGTCGAGGTATTGGATGTTGAATGCCCTGGCGAAGTTCTGGCCAAAGTAGTGCGAGGTGGCGGACTGCAGCGCCCGTTTGTCTTGCATCATCCCCTCGATCGATGTGGACATTACCGCCCCGGCGAATTTTTCGGTTTCGGTTTTCGCCCCCTTGATGACCGGCACGGCCGCCTCGTTGATGGCGAAATCCGCATAGATGTCAAGAATGCGGTGCATCTCCTCAAGGGCCTCGTCTTTCGATGCGTGCGCCGTATGGCCCTCCTGCCAGTAGAACTCGGCCGTCCGCAGGAACAGCTTCGTTCGCAGTTCCCAGCGCAGCACGCTGCCCCATTGATTGATCAATACGGGCAGGTCGCGCCAGGATTTGATCCAACGGGAGTACATATAGCCAATGATCGTCTCCGAAGTGGGACGGACGACCAGGGGCTCTTCGAGCTTCTCGCCTCCGCCATGCGTGACGACAGCCAGCTCAGGGGAGAATCCTTCCACGTGCTCCTTCTCCTTCTCAAAGAAGGACATCGGGATCAGGATGGGGAAGGCCGCGTTCACGTGACCCGTTTCCTTGAAACGACGGTCGAGCGCCGCGGTCATGTTCTCCCACAGCGTCCAGCCGTACGGCCGCACGACCATGCAGCCTCGAACGGGTGCATAATCCGCCAGCTCGGCTTTCAGCACCAGCTGGTTGTACCATTCGGAGAAGTTATCTTTGCGGGTGGGGAGTTTGTCTTCGGCCATTGGTCTCCATGTGGAATGCAGGTGTGCTGTTCGATGTTCCCGACCCAGGCATGGGGCGGGCCGTGCAGGGTCGACGTCGGCTACCTCGTGCTTGCCAGCAATCGGACCGCCGCGGCGGCGTCTGGCGCGAACAGAATTAGGTCACGGGCCTGGCTGGGCACGTACGCTCCCAGGCTCTTGATGAACTCTTTCCAGACAGAGTACCAGCCGTCTCCGATAAGTACCAGCGGACGCCGACTGAGCCCTTCGACAATCATTAAGTTCCACGTCAGGGCAATCTCCGTCAAGGTGCCGGGTCCGCCCGGCAGCGCTAGTGCGGCGTCGGAGCTCTGGATGAGCGCCTCCAGGCGTTCGAGCAGCGTCCTTGTCTTCCATTCTTCGCGCACCCATTGATTTACCACGCGCTTGTGTGAGAGTTCCACATCTTCGCATGTTACACCGACGACGTGCGCCCCGGCCTCGGCCGCTCCTCGCGATACAGCCTCCATGGTGCCGGTGTAGCCCCCCGTTAGCACCGTACAGCCAAGGGCGGCCAGCAGGCGTCCGAGCTCTTGGGCTTCAAGATACGCGGGGGAGCCTTCCGTCGGCTGCGAGCTGCCGAAAACGCTGACTTTCATGCAATCCTCTGCGCAGGCTGATACGAGACAAACAAAAAGCGGCTCACCCGGTCTGGGAGCCGCCATGAGTGCGCTGAACCGACCCTATCCAGACCTGGTGACGTGAACTGTCGGCGAAGGCGCGCACGGCGTCGCATTCATCGTCGGGATTATACACGATTTCATCAGTTACAATCTCACGATGGCGCCGAACTTCGCGCGGCTTCTCAAGGAGAGACTGTCCGCCGACAACCTGGAATTGCTGGACCGCGTGGCGGCGGAGGCCGATGCTCGCGGCTTGCCACTCTACGTTGTGGGGGGCCTGCCCCGTGACTTGGCGCTCGGCCGACCCGTAACGGATTTTGATCTCATCGTAGTGGGCGATGCCATACGTCTGGCTCGGGCACTTGCTGCCACCTTCGGCGGTCGTGTGATCGCGCACTCGAAGTTCGGAACAGCACAATGGAAGCCCCCGATGGCGGCGCCACAGTCGGGCGACACAGGCTCCGAATCTCCGCCACCCTCGGGCCGCACGGATCACCTTGACCTGATATCGGCGCGAGCGAGGAGTATCGGAAACCAGGACAGTTGCCGAACGTCAAACTCGGCACCCTGGATGACGACCTCGGTCGCCGCGACTTCACCATCAACACACTGGCCTTACGTCTGGACGGACGCCACTTTGGGCAACTACACGATCCCTTCGGGGGCCAGGCGGACTTGGAACGTGGAGTTGTCCGGGTTCTCCATCCGCGCTCGTTTCTGGACGATCCCACTCGCATGTACCGCGCCGTTCGCTACGAGCAGCGCTACGGATTTCGGATGGCGCCCGAGACGGCCGCCCTTGTGGAGCAGGCGCGCCCGCACGTCGACGGGCTCTCTGCTCAGCGCATCAGGCGTGAATTGGACCTCATCTTGGATGAAGATCACGCGGGGGCCATGCTTCGCCGTTTGGCAGGCTTGGATCTGCTGCGGCCGATCCATTCCGCCTTGCCGTCGGATGGACGCGGATTTCGACGGCTCGATGCGGCCATCCCGGCCGCCGGTGCCGCGCAGGGAATTGCCCCGCGTCGTGACCTGCGCTGGCTCCTGTGGCTCATCGAGCTCTCCGCCGCCGAGATTTGGTCCGTGGAGCATCGCCTCCATCTCCACAAAGCGCTTCTTGAGGCCGCGTTGGCCGCCGCAAGAATCCACCGGGATTCGGCCAGCCTCATTGGACTGGAAGCCAAGCCGCATTACCGAGTACTTGGATGATTTCCCGCTGCTTGCCGTCCTTGCCGCTCGCGAAAGCGCGCCCGATCCCATGGCCAAGGCCGCGTTTGGCAATTACTTGTCACGCTGGCGCGGGGTTAAGCCAACCACAACCGGACGGGACCTGAAGCGGCTCGGCCTGCCCCCCGGCCCTGCTTACGGCGTCATCTTGGGAGAGCTTCGTCGTGCCTGGCTGGACGGCGCGATTACGAGCTCTGCAGAAGAACAAGAGCAGCTGGCGCTTCTCATGCGTCGACCGTCCAAGACCACTCGGCCCACGTAGGCCGGAATCAACCGCCGCCCGGATAAATCTTCCGTAATCTCGACCACGTCTGCGACCGCCGCGTGCACCTCGGCGGTTTGGCGTCGGGGCCAATCAAGGCGGTCCGATCGCCGTCATTTCAGCTGGTGCACGAACGTGAAGGTCAATCAGGGCGTCGCGGCCAGCGCATCGAATAGACGCGCGCCGGTCAATCCCTGCGCCAGCGTCTCATATTGATTGATGGCGACATTGAGACGGCGGATATCTGAATTGCTCGTTTGGAACTCGAACTCCGCCATGCCGTGGTTGGGACCCTGCAGCTCAGCCGCAGGTAGTGCCAGGATGATGCTCATGACTTTGGGTATCCAGTTTCCGAGACTCTCCTTGTCGGTCAGGTCGGCAACCGGTACTTGGATTTGAAAGTCCGTCTCCATGGCAGTGAAGGTACGCGTGCCGTCCGCGTAGACGCAGTCTTCTCCATACGAGTAGGCACTTGCGCTTGCGGCCGGATCCAGCGACTGCAGTTCTTTGCTCAGTTTTTCGGAGAGATCTGGCAGATCGCGCGTGGCCCAAACGAAGTAGCACGCGGTGCTGTCGCTTGCTGTCGCCGTAGGAATGGAAGGGGTTGCCGTCGAGGTGACGGTCGCAACCGCGCTGGGCGTGCTCTCGACTACCGCCGCCGTCGGGGTGCAGGCCTGCAAGGACAGACCGACCAGGATCAGTCCGAAGAGAATATGGCGCCTCATCATGCCACCGCCCATCATTCTACTTGACATCGTCGCACAGGCTGTCCGGAGTCCCCCCATGGGCGCCTGGGCCGCTTGAAGCACCATTTCCCGGAGAAGAATTGTTGCTGCCGCACTCTTACTGCGGGCCTTTTGCACTGGCGTTCCGCGCCCACAGGCTTGCACCGGCCGCCGGCGTCAGGATCTACTCCGGCGGTGCTCCTCGTCCTCTAGCTGAGCAAATCAAGAGCAGCCGCAGTCATCAGCGCCGCGGCCCGGGGCAATGCGTCCTCATCAAAGTCGAATTTGGGGTGATGGTGGCCGTAATCCAGGTGCCTTTCCTTGTTGTTGGAGCCCACAAAGAAGTAGCAGCCAGGAACCTTTTCCTGCATGAAGGCCATGTCTTCAGCGCCCATCGTTAGATAGCCGCGGGTCTCGATCTCAGTATCGACGAGCATTTCTTGGGCAACCCGCTGTACCCGGCTGGCGATCGCGGCGTCATTTATGGTCGCCGGAGCGAATTGCCGCACTTCGACTTGCACCTCGCAGCCCATCGCATTGCCGACGGACTGCACAATATCGTCAAAACGCGCCAGGACTTTGCGCCTGACCTCGGGCTCGAACGCGCGGATCGTGCCCGTCAGCTCCGCCTCCGGGGGAATCACATTGAAGCCCGTCCCCGCGTGGACCGTCGTTACGCTCACAACGGCCGCCTCAAGCGGGGCGACGTTTCGAGACGTGATGGTCTGCACCGCGCTCGATGATCTGGGCAGCGGCCACGACCGGGTCGATTGTGAGATGCGGGGAGGCGCCGTGCCCACCCTTGCCTGACAGCCGAATCGAGAACGCGTCGGCGCTGGCCATGACCGGGCCGCTCGCCACGCACGTCCAGCCCAGCGGCTTGTCGTTCCACAGATGCAGGGCCAGCGTCTGATCCACGTGCGGTCCCTCCAGAACCCCGTCGTTAATCATCATCAAATTGCCGCCCGAGTCCTCGCCGTTGAAGCCTTCCTCCGAGGGCCGGAAACACAATTTCACCGTCCCCGCCATCTCATTTCGGTGGGCAGTCAGCATCTTCGCCACTGTCAGCCCGATGGCGGTGTGGCCATCGTGGCCGCAGGCATGCATCACTCCGGGATTCTCGGACGCGTACGAAGCCCCGGTCTCTTCTTCAATGGGCAGGGCATCCATGTCGAAACGCAACAGCAGTGTCGGTCCAGGTTTTGTACCTTCAACCAGAGCCACGACGCCCGTCTTCCCAATGCCTTTCGTGACCTCTAAGCCGAGACCTTCGAGTTCTTTGGCGACGATCCCGCCGGTCCGTACTTCCTGGAATCCGAGCTCCGGATGGGAGTGGAGGTCGCGCCTCATGGATTGCGTGTAGGGGAAAAGCGCTTGAGCTTCCAACAAGTGTTTTTGCAAGGGATGTCTCCGCCTGTTCCAGGCTCCGAGTATTGAGACAGGGTACCGCTACGCCGTGCTCCCGCGGCGGCCCCAACGTGTCTTCTCGGGCGCACCTCGACTGACGACTACGCGTACTTTACGACCCGGAATTTCTCTTCAAAACGGGGGCTCTCGTCGGTACTTTCCTGAGTGTGTCGCGATTTCATGCGGGCGGTGAACTTGTCCACATCCCCGATTTGGGTCTTATGTTGAAGCAAAGCCTCAAGTTTCACTGGCCAAGTCTCGGTTACGTCCAGAGTGACCGTTGGCTCGTTGGTCAGCGAGCACCAGACCTCAGCCGGCATGTGGGGGGCAAGTCCCTCGTCGAGCAGCTCCGGGAAGTACGCCGCATTCCCCGCCGCGGGGAAGACCGCATCCAGAACCGCCTGGCCGGCAGCCCGATGATCGGGGTGATTGATTCCGTATGAAGCAAACACGGTCTGGGGGTCGCACGTCATGAGAATATCCGGCTTCATCTTGCGGATGACGCGCACGACCTCGCGCCGCAAGTCCATGTCGGGAACCAGATATCCGTCAGGACGGTCCATGAAGTGGACCGCCTTGGCGCCGATCACTGACGCCGCCGCCGTTTGCTCTTGATGTCTCACATTGCACAGATCGTCCGGCTTGATGTCGTCGGTCGTGGTCCACTCGTTGTAGCCTTTGTCCCCGCAGGTCATCAGGTAATACTCGAGGCCGTGCCCGGCACGCGTCCAGCGCGCGAGCGTCGCTCCGCAAAAGAACTCGGGGTCGTCTGGATGCGCAAGCACGACCAGGATCTTCTTTGGGGAACCCCAGGCGTCGGGCTGATCCATGCCGTTGTCCTCGTTCCTTTCCACCCCCGGCGGATTAGCTAGGTACCCTGGTGTTGCCGCGTTCCTCGTCACGACCCGCGTGCCCGCCCGCAGGTGCAGCCGCCGCCTTCGTGGCGGTCGCACGGAGCTTCGGACTTGCGCCGTAGCGCCTCGAGCTCGTCCCAGGGCTGGATCTCGTCGCGCTCAAAAGTGGACACATGGTGCTTGTCGTCCTCGCCGTCCAGGAGGACTACCACCCTGTTCGTCATCGGTTGGACATCCAGGACTTTTCCTTCGCCGTTGGGTGTAACCACCCGCTTGTTTCGCTTGGGGAGTTGCTTGCGGGCTGCGACGTATTGCTCGTATTCGTAGATCAGGCAGCATCTCAGGCGTCCGCACATGCCGGTGATCTCGGTGGGAGTCAGCGAGATGCCCTGCTCCTTCGCCATCTTTATCGAGATTGGACTAAAGTCCGTCAGGAACATCGAGCAGCAGCGCGTCTCTTGCCCGCAGGCGCCCATGCCACCGAGGATCTTGGCGACATCGCGTGGGCCGATCTGCCGCATGTCGACCTGCGAATTCGGATATTGCGCCTGCATGTCTTTGCGCAGGGACTTCAGGTCGGGCTTCTCGTCGCTGCTGGTATTGAACAGCAGGGTCAGCCGCGATCCATCGTAGTTGTATTCCGCCGCCACGATCTTCACGCCCTTGAGTTGCAGCTCGGAGGCCCGCGCCCGGCAATTGATCATCGCCTCGGTTTCGCGGGCTTGCCATGACTGCTTCAGCAGCAGGTCCCGCGGCGTGGCACGTCGTTCCACGCGCTTCCAGCCGCCATCCGGCCTCGCCGGCGCCTCCTCCAGCACCTGGACGACTTCTCCCAGGTGCCTGCCGCGCGTCGTGTCGACTAGGACTTGATCGCCTTTCTCTACTCCCCCGAGGGACGTGGCGTCGAAATGGTAGATTTTTCCAATTCGGGCAAAGCGCACACCAATAATGGTTGGTTGCATGTGATGATTATACTTTCTCAGCCTGTAGGTGCGGGCGGCGCCCTCACCTAGTCGACGATGTTGATGGGCAGTTCATTCTTGGCGCCCAGTGCGGCCACGCTGATCTTTGCCGCCAGGTTCTCCGCGATTTGGCGCAGAGCCTGCCCTGCGGCCGAGTCCGGCCAGGCGACCACGATCGGTTTGCCGCTGTCGCCGCCCTCTCGAACGGACGGGTCGATCGGTATCTTTCCCAGGAATGGAGTTTCTGTGGCCTGGGCCAGTTGCTCGCCGCCTCCTGAGCCAAAGATATCCATCCGGGTTCCATCCGGCAAATCCAGGTACGACATGTTCTCGATCACGCCCAGGATGGGCACTTCCAGGGTGCGAAACATCTGCAGTCCCCGGCTGGCGTCTTCCAGTGAAACCAGCTGCGGTAGCGTCACAATGATTGCGCCGCTAAGCGGCAGCGCCTGAGCCAACGACAACGCCGCATCTCCGGTTCCCGGTGGAAGGTCCACGATCAGATAGTCCAGTTCGCCCCACTCCACCTCCCCCAGGAATTGGCGAATGGCCGAATTCAGCATTGGACCACGCCAAATTAGCGGCTGTCCCGGCTTGACCAGCAGGCCCATGGAAATCATCTTGAGGCCATAGGCTTCCGCCGGAACAAGTTTCTTGCCATTCGGAGGCGGCAAGTGATCCACGCCCAGCATGGTCGGAATGTTAGGCCCATAGATATCGGCGTCCAGCAGTCCCACACGGGCGCCGCTTTGCGCCAGAGCCACGGCCACGTTCACCGCGACCGTGGATTTCCCCACCCCGCCTTTACCCGAGCCGACCGCAACCGCGTTGCGAATTGGCATGTTCATCAGGCCCCGCATGCGGCCGTCGTTGGGGACGTTCGATCCCCATTTGATGGCCACGGATTTCACGCCCGGGATCGAGGCCACGGCCTGTTTGGCCTCATGCTCGATTTGACCGCGCAGCGGGCACGCCGGCGTGGTAAGCACGATCGTAAAGCTCACCTCGCCGGCCTGGATGCCGAGGTCTTGTACCATGTTCAGGGTCACGAGATCCTGGTGCAGCTCGGGTTCCTGTACCTTGCCCAATGCCGCCAGGACTTGTTCTTTGCTTACGACGGATGCCATCTTGTTTGCTTGTCCTCTTTGTTGCAGGGTTTTCGATGCCCGCCAGGCGGGCCGTCAGACGCCGCGCAGGCTATGTGCCTTGCGCCGCAGCCTCCGCCCTGGCCTTCTTTGCTGCTTCCTTGGCCTGGCGCTCGTCCACGTTGCGCTGGTAGGTCAGCGGCCGGATGCTCTTGTAGTACGAAGCGGGCTTGAGCAGTTGTTGCATGTTGAACACCAGTCGGTCGTAGGACGCGATCTCGAAATCGTGGTCCATGATGATCGCATCGAATGGGCAGTACTCCGCGCAGAATCCGCAATTCATGCAGATGTCCGCGTCGATGTAGAACTCCGCCGGCTCGGGCACCGGTCGGCCCGTCTGTGGGTCGTTCGTCCTCACGATCCAGATGCACTGCGGCGGGCACACCTTCGCGCAGATGCCGCACGAAGTGCAGCGGATCTCCTTCCCGCCATCTTCCTTTTCGTCGTAGACCAGGAACGGTATGAACCGGAACTCCTCCGGCAGCAGAAGTTTCTCTTCCGGATACTGTACGGTGAAGATTCCCCGCGTGTCTTTGCTTGCCCGATGAGCGATGCCGGCGGCGTTGAAATAGCGCCGACCCCACCAGGTGACGTCATCCAGGTAGGTGTCTGTGAATTGCTTGAGCGTTACGCTCAGGCCCTTGAGTATGCCTAATCCAAACATCAGCGGCTCTCCGTCCTATCGGTCCAATTCGCCGAGCACGATGTCTATCACGCCTAGGATCACCACGAAGTCGGCGATCTTCTTCCCAACGCACATTTTTTCGAGCGCGGTGATGTTGACGAAAGACGGCGCGCGTACGTGATACCGCCAGGGGTTGGGCTTTCCCGTGGACACAATGTAGTAGCCCAGTTCGCCTTTCGGCGCCTCGATGCGCGCGTAGGCCTCGCCTGCGGGGACCCGCACCTGGTACGCGGGCTTGCCTGCGATGATCGGCCCTTCTGGTATCTGCTTGACCGCCTGCTGCAAAATTCGCAAGGACTGCCGGATTTCGTCGACGCGGATCAGGTAGTTGTCGTACAGGTCACCGTGCTCCCGGCGGGCCACGTCAAAGTCGAACCGATCGTAGATCCCGTACGGCTCAGCGCGGCGCACATCGTATGGGACTCCCGCCGCCCGCAGCACAGGCCCGGTGATCGAGTAGCGCACCGCGTCTTCGCCGTTGATCACGCCCACGCCCCGCATGCGGGACACGAAGATCTCATTCTCGGTGAGCAGCCGCTCGAACTCGTCCACCTTGCGCGGCAGCCGGTCTTCGACCAGCCCCTTGATCTTCTCCAGCACGCCTTCCGGGAGGTCCCGCGCCACGCCGCCAAAGCGATGATAGTTGCACATCATGCGCGCCCCGGAGGCCGCCTCGAAGATGTCCAGGATGAGTTCGCGCTCTTCGAAGGCGTATAGCGCCGGAGTGAACATCGCGCCCAGGTCGTTCAGCAGCATCCCGACCAGGATCAGGTGGTTCTGCACCCGGCTCAGCTCCGCCATGATCACCCGCAGATACTCGGCCCGTTCCGGAGGCTTCACGCCCATCAGCTTCTCGACCGCCAGCGAATACCCCCAGTTGTTGCTCATGGAATTGAAGTAGTCCAGTCGGTCCGTGTATGGCATGTTCTGCAGGAACGTGTTGCGCTCGCCGATCTTTTCGTGATTGCGGTGCAGGTAGCCCATGACCGGCTTGAGGCTCAGGATGGTTTCACCGTCCAGGATCACCGCCGCCCGGAATACTCCGTGCGTCGACGGATGCTGAGGGCCCAGATTCAGGATGATGTGGTCGGTCTTGATGCCGGCGTCGATCGTTTGGTACTTGGCCAGAGCGCCGTACAACGACGCTTCGCCGTCGAACACCGCCTTCTCAGGATCGAAGTGGGCCGGGAACTGCAGATTGTCCTTGTAGATGTTCTTGTCTTCCGCGCTGACGTACTGCCCGTCGGGCCAGCGGCTCTTCAGCGGCTTGTTGTCTTCTTCGTAGAAAGGTTCATGCCAATCCTTCCGCAGCGGGTGGCCGTCGAATCCTTCCCACATCAGGATGCGCCGCAGGTCTGGGTGATCCGTGAAGCGGATCCCGAACAGGTCCCAGATCTCTCGTTCTTGGAACTCGGCCCCTGGCCAGATCGCAGTGACCGACGGCACCTCCATCGGATCCTCACGCGGAATCTGAACCTTGAAGGTGAGGCCCGGTCCGCCCACGATCCGGTACGCCTGGTAGACCACCTCCATCGTGTCGGGGAAGTAGTCCACGCCGGTCACGGACGATAGCAGGTCGAAGCCGTGCTGATCCCGCAACGCCGTCGCCACCTCCACCAGCCGGTCCTTTTCAACGATCCAGCCGCTGTAGTTGGGCCTTGCATCTGCGGTCACGCCGCCCGGGTAGAGGGCCGCGAGGTCCGGCGCTTCGGTTCTGTCGAGTGTCGCCATCCCGCTACTCCTTTGCCGAAGCGGCTGTCTCCGCCTCGCCCGTGGACGCCATCGCACGCTGGGCCGCCAGTTGCTTGATCTCCTCGAAGCGTCGCGGATCCATCAGGTCCGGCCCAAGCACCGGGATCGGAATTTCCACGGAGTTCGGGGCCCTTCTGGTACCAGCGTACTCGCCGGATGGACTGCTTGTCGATTTTCTCTTGCAGCTTGATCAGGCCGGCGGTAAGCGCCTGCGGGGTGGGTGGGCACCCGGGGATGTAGACATCCACCGGCACGAACTTGTCCACGCCCGCCACGACGTTGTAGCCCTCCTTGAACGGTCCGCCGCCTGATGCGCACGCACCCATCGCGACCACGTACTTGGGCTCGGGCATCTGGTTGTATAGGCGCACGATGCTGGGGATCATCTTCTTGGTCACCGTGCCGGCCACGATCATCAGGTCGCTCTGGCGCGGGCTGGGCCGCATGACTTCCATGCCGAAGCGTGCCAGGTCGTAGCGTGCCGCCTGCGCCGCGATCATCTCGATCGCGCAGCATGCCAGGCCGAACATCATGGGCCACACCGACGACCGCCTGCCCCAGTTGTACAGCCGGTCCAACGTCGTGATGCTTATCGAGTTCCGTAGATCTTCCGGGATCTCATAGCCGGGGGTGTTGACTTTGTTTTCAGCCATCGAGCGTCACCTCATACCATTCCTGGTAAATCGATGCCAGGATTTCATCGTTGCAGAGCGCCGGATCATCCAGAAAATCCGGAAGCTCCATCGTCCACTCGTAGATATCGCCCAACGTCACCTCCGGCAGGTTCACGTCCGGATGCAAACGTCTCAATTCGAGGGCCAGCGCGTAAGTCGATTCCCAATTGAGGGTCATGTCCTCACGGCTTGAAAGAAACAGTCGCCAAATTACGGGCCATCCCCGGCCGCCTCAAATCTCGCCCGTCGAACTCCACCGAGTATAGCACCGGCCTCCTGTTTGTCAAAGCAATTGTGCAAACATATATTTACGTAAATGGATCCGTATGATAAGATCCTGCTCGTGAAATCCACCGCGAGACAGCGTGTGCTCGAATTCATCAGACGCAGACCGGGCGTATCCGCGCAGCAGGTTGGCGCCACGCTCAAGATGTCCGCAGCTGCCGTCCGGCATCATCTTGTCGTCCTCCGGTCGGACGGTCGCATCGTACCGGCCGCCACCGAGGCTGTTCGCCGCCGCGGCCGGCCCGCAATTGCCTATCGGATCTCGGAACGCCTCCGCGGCGAAAACCTTGCGATGCTTTCCGATGCGCTGCTCGATGCTTGGCGCCGGAAGCCTGCCAGGCCGAATGAGGCCGCCCTGGTTGATGCCCTCGCGCACCGCCTGCTCGCCCAGCTTGGCGACGACTTGGCCTCCGGTACCGTGGCGGCCCGGCTCGGGCTGTTGGTGCAGGAGCTCAGCGCCGCCCACTACGAGGCGCACTGGGAAGCCGGCGCGGCCGGCCCCCGTGTCGTCTTTGACCATTGCCCTTATGCCGCCATCATCGAGAAACATCCCGAGCTCTGCCACATGGACCGGCTCGCCTTGGCCCATCGCATGGGCGCCCATGCAGTGCAAGTCGACAAGATCGATTTGCGTAACCCCGAACCCACGCATTGCGTGTTCGCACTTACCCGCAACACCTCGGCTTCAGCATCGGAAGGAGTGGGATCGCCCGTTCGGCGGCCGGCGCAATAACGAAGCCGGCTCGGGCCTCAATCGGACCCGAGCCGGCTGCTTTGTGGAGCTGAATGCGCCGTTTGATGGCCGCTGGCGCTACTTTCCCATCTCCACGGCCAGCACGTCATAGTACGTGCCCGCGCCGAAGCCGTCGATCAACACGTGATCCCCCGGATGCAGCAGCGGTAGCTGACGCAGGAACGCGATCATGTTGGAGGCCGCGCTGACGTTGCCGAATTCGCTCAACAGCCAAGGCATCGGGAATCGAATGCCCAGGTTTGCGAGGTGCTTTTCCTTGAGCTTATTGATCTTGTAGTTGGCATGGTGCACGATCGCCACCGCGATGCGCGCCGGTTCCCCAAGTTTCTCCATCATGCTCTGGTACGCCTGGTAGACGTCCGTGACGACCTGCACGCCGCTGCGCACGAAGAGCTTTACCATGCCCATTGGGCCGGCCATGGCAACGGCTTCGCCGCCGGGCGGCTCGTGCATCAGGCCCGCTATCAGGATCGACTTGCCTTCCTCCGAAACCTCGACCAGCGACTTGCCCGGCACGCGTTCTCCAGAGTGCGGGTACTCCATGTGGACTTCGAGCACGCCCTCCTCATCGAAGACTTCGTACGTCTTGCCGGTAAGGAACTTCATGCTCGTCCCGGGGACCACGCCGATCACTCCGGCGCCGTTTCCGAACAGCTGGATGGCGTTCTTGTCGTGCGAGTGGCGCAAGCCGCGTGTCAGTCCTTCGATGCCGCCGACCAACACCTTCTTGCCGTAGAGTTCTTCAGCAATATTGATCTTCCCGGGCTCGCCCAGTGCGGGATTCAAAGCCAGGTGCAGGCTGCCGACCGATCCGTCACAGGCCTTGTGTACCGTCACCTTCAGTGCGTCCTCGGGGATACCCGCGCGCCTGGAGATCTGCTCGACGTAATCGCTCACGACCGGAATGCTGCTGCCCAGCAGCACGCCGCCGACTTCGGATGGCTCCCAGCCGTTGGCCGCCACCGCCTTCTCGAGCAGTCGCTTCCCGACTTCGAGTTCCAGTTCGATGTGCTCGTCGTCGCTCAGGGGCGGCGTCCGATGCCGGCTCACGAAGCCTAGATTGCCCAGTTGCATCAGCTCATCAGCCGCCACGGGCTCGCCGATTTGTTTCTCCATCACTTCGGCCATGCGCCCGTTATCAATACTCTCGCCCCACGTCCCGTAGGCTCCGCCGGTCTCGACTGCCGGGTTGCTGACGCTTACCGACCCAAACGGCACGCCGCCGCCTACCGGAATGACCTCGTTTTGCACGCCTTCTTCCTCGAAAAAGGAGGTCGATTCTGCTGTGTTCGTTGCCATAGTTCACGCCTTTCGCACTTTGTATGCTTTCCTTACCCAACACCACGGCCGGCGCGGGGTTGCGCCGAAATATACCACTCTTGCGCACAGCCGCTGCCCGCAGTCCAAGTCGGTGGCGAGGAACAGAAATGCACACCCGTCCACCGTGGGAGGTGGACGGGCCAAGGCTTCCAAATTGCGAACTACTCAGGCTTGCGTTTCGCTGTTTGTCGTGAAATCTGTGGGCTGCCTGCGGCGCGAAGCGCCCGGTAGCCCGAGGTCATCCTGAGATTACTTCGTTAGTTCGATCGTAGCGTCCGGACTCTGTACCTGGTAATTGTGGTTGCCATTGTATAGGAGGTCCAGGTTCCCGCTCCCTGTCAATGTGGCGGTCGAGCAGATGACTTGTGAGTCCATCACCAAGGTCCCTGAACTTCCGGTTATCGTCACGTCTGAACTCGGCGCGTACACGGTGCCCCAGTACGTCGTATTGCCGCTTCCGGTGATGCTCACCGACTTTGTATTGCTTCGATCCATGTACAGTGCCAGCCCAGTGTAGAGCCCGGTGGTTTGGGGCGTCATGGTCAACTTCCCGCTTCCAGTCAAGCTGACGGGACCGGCAGCCGGAGCCAGGTACACCAGCGAATTCGTAATCGTCACGTTGCCGCTGCCGGTAAATGAGAGCGGACCCGAGGCCAAGTATATGAGAGTAGGCGGCGCGGGGTCAGCCTGCCCGATGGCGATCTTGGCGCTGCCGGTCGCAGAAAAACCGCTGCTCCCGGTGATGTAGTAGTTCCCGGCACCGAGGCTCAGAAGGCCGCTCCCGGTATTGCTTAGATTCGTGATGAAGTAAGTCCCGGGATTCAGGGTCAGGTTCCCGCTCCCGGTATTGCTGATACTCGTATAGCATCCGGGGTCAATCGTGTGGTTGGTGGAACCTGTGAAAGTGAGGGCGGACTGGCAATTCCCTGGGTTCGCCGGCATGGGAGGAGGGGCCAGGATGTCCGCCAGTGGATCCACGATTGTCGGCGGCGTGATGTAGGTTGCCGCAGCCGGTGGCCAAGGAGTCACCTTGCCGCTGCCGGTATTATGGTAACTGCCGACCACAGAAAAGCCGGCCGCTGAAAAATCCCCGCTTCCGGTCTGTGTGAAACTCCCATCATTGAATACTGCCCCGCCGATGGCCCAGTCCTGGCTGCCCGTTTTGGTGAAGCCATTCGTCCATAAGTTGCCCTTGATTTCCCAATCGCCCGATCCCGTCTGGCTCATGGCGCCCGCAATTTGGACGACCGAATCCACCGAGAAATCTCCACTGCCTGTTGACGAGAACCCGGCATTGCCGGCAATCCCGCCCTCGACCTCGACGTCACCGCTCCCGGTGAAGCTCAGACTTACTCCTGTTTTCTTGAGCGCCATTAGCCCGTTGCCGCCTCCGAAGCCCCCGCTGCCGCCTCCGCCCGTCGCCCTGGCGACGGCATCTACGCAATCGTTGGTCTGGTTGATTCCCACGATTCGGCCAAAATACGTCGGGACGGTATTGCGGATGATGACCTGAATGTACGTTACGGTACTCGATGGCGCGGGGTTCAATGTCGGTATCGTGCCATCACACCCTACCGCGGGTGGATTATTCACCGTGACCGCGCTGTTGGCGTTGTTGTAACCACCTGTCGCCGCCGCGCCTGTGGCCGCGCCCGACACATCCCGATCACGGACCCAGGCCAGCGCCGCGTTCAGGGCGGCGCTGTCTGCCGCGTTTTGCGCACTTCGCCGGTTTGAATATGCCTTCCCTCCATCGACCGCCACCGCGGTCAAGCCGAGCAGGGCGACAAGTCCGAACGCAACAATGATTAGAACCTGGCCCTTTTCTGATTGTTTCTTGTACATGGCAGCGCTCCCACCTTACGCGAGCTTGGCGAACAGTCGGATTCAACCCCGTACATTATACAACGCTGTGCCCAAAGAGGGATTGCAATTCCGTTAGCGCGGGTCCGGCAGGCAGCCCCCGCCCCGCCTAGGGCCGGGGCGTTCGGCCTACTCCACGGTGACGCTTTTTGCCAGGTTCCGCGGCTGATCCACGTCCAGGCCCCGCAGCGTCGCAATATGGTAGGCCAGCATTTGCAGCGGCAGGACGGTCACCACCGGAGACAGCAGCCACGGCGTCTCCGGCACCCACAGCACGTGGTCCACCATGCCCGCCACCAGTTCGTCGCCGTCGGTCGCCACTGCCACGACGATACCTCCGCGCGCCTTCGCCTGCTGGATCTGCGAGATCATCTTCTCATGCCACGGGTCCTTCGGTGCCAGGCACACCACCGGCATGTTCTGGTCGATCAGCGCGATCGGACCGTGCTTCATCTCGCCCGCGGGGTAGCCCTCCGCATGGATGTAGGAGATTTCCTTGAGCTTGAGGGCGCCCTCGAAAGCGATCGGCATATTGATGCCGCGACCCAGATACAGGCAGTCGCGGATGTCCTTAAGTTCGAATGCCAGCGCTTCCGCCTCGGCCTCCCGTTCCAGCGTGCGGCCGACCAGGTCGGGCAGCAGTCGCAGGTCTGATACCAGCGACCGGCTCCTGCTCTCCTCGAGGGTGCCCCGCATGTGGGCCAGCAGAACCGCCAGCATGTATTGATCGACCAGCGGCGCCGTGAAAGCCTTCGTGGAGGCGACCCCGATTTCCGGGCCCGTCTGCATCGAAATGAAGCCGTCCGCCAGCCGCATGGCCTGCGAACCGATCGCGTTGACAATGCTCCACACTAACGCATGCTTCCGGCGCGCCTCTTCCATGGCTGCCAGCGTGTCGGCCGTCTCTCCCGACTGGCTGATGGCCAACACAACCGTTCGCTCGTCGACGAGCGGATCGCTGTAGCGGAACTCGGAGGCGATGCTGACTTCGACCGGTATGCGGGCGATGTTTTCGATCAGGTATTTTCCGACCATTCCGGCGTACGCGGCGGTACCGCACGCCGTGATTACGATCTTCTCGATCTGCTGCGCCACAGGGGCAGTGAGCTTCAGGTCGGGAAGGCGTATTTCGCCTCGTGCAAAATCGACGCGCCCCGCAAGCGTATCCGTCACGGACCGCACCTGCTCGTGGATCTCCTTCTGCATGAAGTGGCGATACTCGCCCTTTTCCGCCGTGATCGGATCCCACGCCACGGCATGCACCTCCGGAGCGACCGTCTCGCCCTCCAGCGTCTCAATACGCACTTTGTCCGAGGTCACCACCGCCATTTGGCGCGAACTCCACGAAGATCACTCGTCGCGTGTGGTCCATGATGGCCGGCGTGTCGCTGGCCAGGAAGTTTTCTCCCTCGCCCAGCCCGACGACCACGCCGCCGGCGTTTCCGAGCCGCGCGGCCACGATCATGTCCGGTTCGTCCACTGACAGCAGCACGATGACGTTTGCACCCCGTATCTGCTTGAAGGCGCTGCGCGCCGCCTCGACGAATCCCTTGCCCGCCGCCTGGAAATGCTCCACCAGGTGCACGATCGACTCTGTGTCCGTGTCCGACTGGAATTCCACGCCCTCGGCCGTCAGCTCATCCCTTAGCTCGAGAAAGTTCTCGACGATGCCATTGTGCACCACAACCACTCGCTTGGTCTGCCCCAGGTGGGGGTGCGCATTGCGGGCCGATGGGGCGCCATGTGTTGCCCAACGTGTGTGACCTACGCCCGGAGCGCCGCTGATCGGCGAGCGCTCCACCAGTTCCACCAGTTGCGATAACTTGCCGGCATCCTTGCGGATCTCGAGGGCGCCGTCATGCACCACGGCCAGCCCGGCCAAGTCGTACCCCCGGTATTCCAGCCGTTTTAGGCCGCCGAGGATGATGGGCGTCGCGTCGCGCGGCCCCACGTATCCTACAATTCCACACATAAGGAACCCTCCAGTTTGGATTGTGGCATGCGCATAGGTATGCCACCTTTCTCAGGTCATCTCTCGCGGGCCTCTTGGATGCGCACGCGCGAGCCTGCCGACCTACTCTGCCATCCGATACGCTTTTGGCTGGCCCGGTCGCCCGGCAGCGTTGTGCGCACCGTCTGTTTTCTTGGAGGGAAAGAGGATCGGGTGATGGCCCACCCGGAGGGCTTCCGCTGATCTTTCGATTTTCCCGGCTGGCTGCGCCCCGTTGGGCGTCCTGGTTGCCGGTTGGCTCCACCTCGCGATGGAGAACCCTCGGCCTCGTCAACTTTGGCCCCGCGGGGACCAAAGCCCATGCGCTGTCCTTCCCCGGAAAGTCTCTTCTACGGCCTCCTCTTCTCTTACTGTGCGGGCTGGATTATAACGCCCCGGCACGCGCCCGTGTCCGCGGCGCCGTCCGTCCTCGCCGTGCCTTGGGGCTTACTTGGCAAACTCTACTACCGGCCAATACAGGGCCTTGTAATTCTCGCCTTTGTCGTAACGGATGATCACGTTGCTGTCCCCGTCCCCCTCGATCGTGTAACCGACCATCTGGCTGTGGAAGCCCGCCGGGGAGTCGTTTCCCTTGATCAGGATTTGTGCGCCGGGCGCCAGGACGGTCCCGACGAACGCCGAATCCCCGGCCGCGTTCAGGATGACGGGATGCTTGTTTGTTATGGGCTGATAGACCAACAATCCCGCAAGTTTGCCGGACTGTCTCGCCTTCAGGTCGAGGTGCACTCCGCCGGAGATGTGCATCTGCCCGCCCTCTATCAGGAATAGCACATCGTTGCCGCTCAGGCTCCCGCTCCCCATGATGAAGTCTCCCCCCAGGCAGTACACGCCGCTCTCCAGATTGGTCACGCCTTCCGGCGGAAACAGATCGCCCCAGCTTCCCGGAGTCATCGTCGTCAGGTCCTCGGAAACCGTAGCCTCTTTGCTGCAGCTCACATCCGGCATAAAGAATGGCGGCGGATACTGCACGGCCGCGGCGCGCACCGGCGGGTACGGTGTCATGAGTTTCGGTTTGGCGATCTGCCATCCGCCCACCACCCGCATCGGATAATCGCCGTGGATGCGAATGCTTCCGTTCGCCTGCTGGATCAGCGCGCAATCGGGATTGAACGAGTTCACGAAGATACCGGCGTCATAGATGCTGAATGTCTGTTCGGAATGGATCCAGAAGGATTTCTCGTTGTCGCAATCGCTCGTTGGCGTTAGGCTGACCACGCCGCGCCGTCGAACATCGGCTTGTATTCGGCGGGCTTGGAGCGCGCCACCGCCTCCACCACATTGCTCATCTGCGGCATGCCCACGACCGACGCGAACGGCGTGCGTATCGTGGATGTGATCGTCACCTGGATGTACTCGATGTTGCCTTTGTACGTGCCGCTCACGGGTGGGCTTTGGACATCCACGATGCTCTGCTTGCCGTCACTCCGGAAGCCGTTCTGGTTTGCGACGGCGTACGTTGTGTCCACCCAGTTTTCGCCGTTGATGCGCGCCAGCGCGCCGGCCAGCGCGGCGGCGTCTGCTGCGTTCTGTGCCCGCCGCCGGTCCCCATACAGATTGCCGCCATCAATGGCCAGGCCCGCGATTCCGAAGAGCGCCGCGATCGCAAAGACGATCAGGATCAGCGCCTGGCCGCGTTCCGAGCTCGTGTTGGATCTCATCGACTTACCGCGAACCTTGCTTGCTCCGGCGTCGGATCGGGACCCCGCACGCCGGGCCCCTCGCGGGCGGCGCTGCCCGCCTCCCCGGCTGCCCAAGTTCGCGTATTGGGGCCGTCGCGACGCGCCCCGCCGCAAAGGTGCATTAAGGCTACGGACAGCGCGGCTCTAGGATTGTGTCGGTCGCCGAAGCCGTGAGCGGGATTGTTTGCCTGCCGAGGATGGCGCCCAGGAACGGCATGAATATCTTGTAGTCGTACTTTACTGTCACGCGGATGGCGTTAGGTGTGGGGGCGCCGTTGATCAACGTGAGACCCTCACACGCGTTGCCCGTCGTGGGCAACGCAAGGATGTAATTGTCCGGAACCTCATCCGTGCTCGCTAGGTTTACGGGATTTGTGCTGGCCGTGCGCACGCGCAGGCGGATGGCGGCTATGTTTGCCGGGTCGAAAGAGCCGTAAAGGGCCCCCTCCTGTGCGGCATCCGCGATGGCGACATAGGAGAAATATGCCATCCCGAAGCTCACCGCGCCCGAGAGCAGCAGCAGGATCAGGGTGAGGCTGACCGCGAATTCCACCAGGCTCTGCCCGCCTTCTTGATGTCCGCTCGCCCTTGTCCGGAAATTCATCCGCCTCCGTAGGTCAAGCTTGAATCTACACCATCGCCACAGGCAGGCTCCGTGAAGGCGACCCGGATCCGTACGCTCGAGGCGCTTGCCGAGAATCTGAGCTCCATATCCGTATTGCCCAGGGGTAGCGTCCAGGGGCCTCCGACGTTGATGATCGTGCCGCCGTTGGCGGCGCTCGAGCCGCTGAATAGGGTGGTGCTGCCGAGGATAACCTGGGTCAAGTTGGGCGGGTGGGCGTTCCAGTCCACGCGAACCGCCGCGATGTGCACCGGCAGACCGGTGCTGTTCACCAGCGTCCATAAGATGTCGCTGCCGCCCAGGAATTGCCCTGCGCCGGCGTGATAAAGCGTGCTTCCGTTGCAGATGAACCGCGGAACTTGGGCGTTGGCTGCCGTCGAGCTGATCAACGCAGCGCCGTTGTAGCCCGAAGCCGTTGCCTGGTTCAGAACCGTTGTGTCGGTGGAGAGCACATGATATGTGCCGGTGCAGGTGGCCGATCCACCCACGGGGATGGCTCCCGCCCCGTTTGCCGCCGTGCAGTTCCACGTCTGCACCCTGTTGTCGCTGATCGTGAAGGGCGGACTAAGCGGCACGCCACCGGTATTGTGCAGCGTGAACGTGTACGTGATCAAGTCTCCCACGGCTTGCCAGGCAGGCGGGTTGGGGCTCTTCGTGAGTCCGAGCCGCGGCAGCGTGTAGGTGACCACGGTTGCGCTCACCGGCGCCGAGATGATCGTCTGCGCACCCCACTTCGCTGTAGCCGTGGCGTGATTGACCACAGATCCGGCGTCCAAGTCTGCCTGCGCTAGCGCGTATGCGGAATTGCTGCAGGCCACCGTCGCGTTGGGAGCCAGAGTGGTCGGCGTGCCTGGGCAAGTTATGCCGGGAATCTTGTCGTCGGTCACCGCATACGGCGCGCTCGAGAGTCACGTTGCCAATGTTCTTCAGTGTGTAGCTGTAAGTGATGTTCTGCGGAAGCGCAAAGGTTGTGGCCGGCGATGTCGGAGCCTGGGGTGTCGCCGTCTTTATGAGTTGCAGAGCGGCGCTCTGTGCAACGCTCACCGTCACACTTGCTGAGTTGGACGTGATGGGGCCGGAAGCCGTAGCCGTGGCCTGATTGGTGATGAACCCGGCGTCCATGTCCGCCTGTGTGAAGCTTGTGTACGCCCTGGTGCAATTCGTCGTGGCGTGCGCCGCCAGGGTCGCGCCGCAGTTGTAGCTGCTTGCCCCCCGCGAGTCCGTGACCCGCAGTGTGGACATGCTTGAATTCGTGCGATTGGTTAGCGTGTATGTATAGGTGATCGTCTGCCCAAGCTGGCTGACGCTGGTCGGTGCCGCCGAGAGTTGTAGCAGCAGTCGAGGCACTGGCACTGTGATCGACGAAGTATTGGACGTGACCGTGGTGGCACCGTACTTGGCAGCGGCTGTCGCGGTGTTCGTCACTGTTCCGAGAGTGATGTCCCCGTTCGTCAGCGGGTAGGTGCCCGTGCAGGTCGTGGATGCCCCCACTGCCAATGAACTCACCGCGCTCGCACAGCTCCAGTTGCCCCCTATGACAGCATCCGATATTGTGTACGGCGAGGTAAGCGTTACCGTGCCGGTGTTCTGCAGCGTGAAGACGTAGGCCACTTGCTGGCCGACCGCCGTGGTGGCCGGCGCCGTGCCGCTCTTTGTCAAAGTTAGTTCCGGACGAACATTGAAATCGACCGAGCAGGTGGCTTGCGGTGAAGTGAGTGGCACTCCGCCGCTTACCCCGTGCGCCTCAGCAAAATTCGTCAGGGTGCCCGCGTCCACGTCGGCCTGCGTCGTAGCATGGCTGGCCGTGCAGGAAGTCTCGCCCACCGCCCGCCAGCGGATTCGCCGCTCCCGAGCAGTCCACCGAGACTTTGTCGTCAGTCACGCTGAGCGATGACACCGGACCGCTGCCCTGGTTGATTATGTTGTAGGTGTAGTGAATTGTTTGTCCGACGTTCACACCCGTGTCCGGCGTGCAACTCTTCAGCAGGTAGATGATGCCCGTCCCACCGGGTGTGGCGACGATTGGCGTCACGTCCACTTTGACAGCGACGCCAACCAGAAGCGTACGCGTGCTCGTCGAGGTGATCGTGAAGTTCCTGAATGGTACGAGTGGAACGATGGGGCTGTAGTTCGCCGAAACCGTGACGTGGATGCGGTCGCCGTTGGCTGGATGCGCCGGGTCAGTGATCCCGCAGTCTGGATCTGTCCAGAGCTCGGCCGGTTCGACATCCGGGCCGTTGTCATATGTTATGCTGTTGTCATTAATATTGAGATGGCTAAGAAAGGCCAGCTTGTTCGCCGCCGCCTTGATGCCCGCGCAGTCATTGTAGTAGAACGTTCCCAAGCTGTTCTGGCCCGTCGTGGAGCCGTATCTCACCGCTTGACGCGCCGCGCTCACGACGGAAGCGTAGATGAATATCACGCGGCCGGTTTCGATCAGCCCATACATCACGAGCAGCATGATCGGCAGCACCAGGGCGAACTCCGCCATCGCTTGCGCCGTCGCTTTACGCCGGATGCCCGGCAGCCGCCTGGCCGCTATGTTCTTGCCATGGGTGCTTTCGTGAGTGAGAGGCTCAGCTGCGCACATAGATCTATCTCGGGAGCAAGGCCCGGACGGCGTTTGGCACGAACAAGATGCAGAACGCGCTCAGGATGAACGCGGGTCCGTACGGCATGAACACCGTGAGTGCTTGCTGGCCGTAGCGACCGCGAAACAGCGATGCCAGCACAACGATCAGTCCGATCACACCACCGATAAGCACGCCCAGCAGCAAGCCGAGCCAGATCAACGGCCAGCCCAACAGCAGGCCGAGCACTGTCGCCAGCATGACGTCGCCCCAGCCAAGGGCCTCCTCATTGTCGGCCGGCCGGCCTGCCGCTTCCAGGCGGCGATCGCGCCACCGTGCAAAAAGGGCGCCCAGCACGTATAAGACAAGCATGAGGACGAATCCCGCGGCCCCGCCCGCAGCCGTCGCGATCGCGCCGTGCAGCCAGACCCCGATGACCGCGGCCAGGATGGCGCCTGCGATGCTAACCGGGTGCATGATCAACCTGTGCTCCACGTCGATCACGATGACCACCGCGAAGTAGCTCAGCACCAGCAAGGCCGGCCAGTAGCCCATTCGATGCGGCTCGAACCACGCGTACAAGCTCAGCGCCAGCATCGCGATCACAACGAGCGCCGGGCGAGTTCCGCGCCGGTGGCCGCATACGCGGCATGGCAGGCCGGCCAGGTAGACGTTCCAGCGCAGCGGTGCGCCGCACTGTGCGCAGGGGATGCCCGTCAGCTTTCGAGCGCGTGGTAGCGTGTCCGAGAGATAGTTGACCAGGCCCGCGGCAACCAGTCCGGCGAGAGTCGGCAAAATCAGGGACGTCCACATCTCGCTTCATTATATCCAAAACGGCGGATGCCCTACTCCGTCGCATGCACGTGTAAGCCATCTGTAATGCGCCCCCACGGCCTCTTTTGGGCGCTGATTGGATGCCGCCAGCCGCGGCGTCGCCCCCCGATTTCCTGCTGCGACCGTGCCAGCCGGTCTCTTCGGGGAGGCGGGGTTTCCGCCTGGCTCCTTGCGCCGCCCTCGTCGACCACAATCGCGCGCCTCGCGGCCGCCGGCCTGCTTCAGCGTCGGCATTCAGGCGCCGCCGCTGCCCCCAGCGATCGGCAAATTGCCTCTTGACAATAGAACAAATGTTCCATATCATAGACCACATGCATACCAGCAGCCCGATCTGGGGTCCAGCGCCATGACGCGGTCTTGCGTGCATGACAAGGCTGCGTGCGGCTCGGCCTCTCCGATTACCCCTGGGTTTAGGGCCTTCTCATCGGACTTGTCTGCGCCGTTCGCCGCGCTCAACCCAAAATCCTCGTGGCTGCATCCGCACGCTGGATCCCAGCCCTTGTGCGCTCCCTATTGCCTCGGTTTGCGGGATGGCGTGTCCGCACCCGTCCGAAAATCTTCGTCAACGCGTTGGGGGCGTCGCAGCCTCCCGTTTCCATCGCCCGCCTTCCCACCGCATTCGTCACCGCCGCGCAAGTCCGACACCTTGCCTATGGGTGACTCCGCACCGCGCAATGAGCGCCCTCGCGGAATCTGGGATTGACCCTCTTTGTTTTTCTCTCGCGCGCGGACGACACTTTGCTGGCGGCCATCTGGGTCACGCTCACATCCTGCCAATGGGCTGGTGCTATCGCCGCGCGCACCGATCGGCCGATGCCTGGTGCCGGGATCCAGGATCCCGCGCAAGAAAAAAGTACCGCGAGGCGCGCAATTGGAGCCATGCCCCCCGGCCTGGATCGTGGGTGCCATGGAAGAAAACAGTTCCGTCGTCAGGATCCCTCGAGCCACACCTCCTGCTTGGATCCCGCTGCCTCCGGAAAAAGAACATCGCATGGGTGTTCTCCCCGTGCGATGTTCTTTTTCCGCTTTCTTCCCCTCCCCTTTGGGGAGGGGCCAGGGGTGGGGCCTCGCGCTGCGCTACTGCTGGTCGCCCCAGCAGATCGGTTGAGTCATGCCATCAGCCTTGGATCCCTCATGCCCCGGAGGCAAAAACGTCGCGCCCAGCGCCTCTTTCGGGCGATGACCGCTGCGGGGATTCCGCAGCCTTGGGAGGAAGAACGCTTGACGTGTGCATGCCTCGAGTTCACGCCCTCCGCGTTGGATCGCGCGAGCCATGGAAGAAAACGGTTCCGTCGTGAGGATCCCTCGAGCCATGCCTCCCGCTTGGATTCCGCTGCCTCCGGAAAAAGAACATCGCACGGGTGTTCTTCCCGTGGGATGTTCTTTTTCCGTATTCTTCCCCTCCCCTTTGGGGAGGGGCCAGGGGTGGGGCCGTGACCTGTGCCACTCAGGCGTGGGGCCTCGGTCCCGCGCCGCTTGGCGAGCGGGCGGATTGCGCTTAGAATGCGTTGGAACCCATCCAAGGAGCCTCGCAACAGCATGGAAGAATTCATCATCGAAGGCGGGATCCCGCTGAAAGGCGAGGTCACGCCCGCCGGCAACAAGAACGCCGCGCTGCCGCTCTTGGCCGCCTGCATCCTGACTGATGAGCCGGTGATCCTTCACAAAGTGCCTCAGATCCGCGACGTCCTCGACATGCGCCAGCTCATCACCAGCTTGGGCGTCCAGATCGAAGACCTCGGTGCCAATACCTGGAAGATCACTGCCAAGACGGTAAAGCCTGGCGACTTGGATCCCGACCTCTGCCGGCGCATCCGCGCCTCCATCTTGCTTGCCGGTCCGGTGGTGGCGCGCGCCGGCAGTCTGCGGCTACCGCCTCCTGGCGGCGACGTGATCGGGCGGCGACGCCTCGACACGCATATGCTCGCCCTCATGCAAATGGGTGCACATGTGGAGTATGACCGCGTATTTCAAATCAGTGCCGACGGGCTGAAAGGTGCCGACGTCCTCCTGGATGAGGCCAGCGTTACGGCCACCGAGAACATCGTCATGGCTGCCGTCAGGGCCCACGGGACGACGGTGATTCGCAACGCCGCCTCCGAGCCGCACGTGCAGGACTTGTGCCGCTGCCTCAACGCCCTGGGTGCCCGCATCGAAGGCCTTGCATCCAACACCCTGCGCATCACCGGCGTACCCAGTCTTCACGGGGGCGAGTTCACGATTGGCTCTGATTACCTGGAGGTCATCAGTTTCGCCGGCGCGGCCGCCATAACCGGGGGCGAAGTCCGCATTCGGGATGCCGGTGTCGCCAACCTCGAAATGATCGCCCAGGCTTTTCGCCGCCTCGGGGTCGAATGGCAGACGGACGGCGACGATTTGCTCGTCCGAAGGGCCCAGGCCCTCAAGATCCTCCCTGATCTGGATGGCGCCATTCCCGAGATCAAGACCAACGTGTGGCCCGCGTATCCAACCGACCTGATCAGCATCGGTATCACGGTGGCGACCCAGGCTGCCGGCTCTGTGTTGTTTCACGACTGGATGTATTCGGGCCGCATGTACTTCACCGACAAGCTCGTGGGCATGGGCGCGCGCATCATCCTGTGCGATCCGTACCGGTGTCTGGTTCAGGGGCGCACGCAGCTCGTCGGCGAGAAGCTTGAGAGTCCAGATATTCGCGCCGGCATGGCCCTGCTCCTGGCAGCGCTCGCGGCCGAAGGCACTTCGACCATCCGCAACATAAACCAGATTGACCGCGGCTATGAGAATGTCGAGGGCAAGCTGAAGGCCCTCGGCGCGCGCATCGAGCGCCGCTCAGACTAGTTCAGAGGCCTCAGGACGTGGCGGCCAAAGCAAAGATCCTGCGGCCACGTTCTCGCCTGCAGGACCTTAACATCTTCAAGCCTGGATTCGAGCCGCAGGGTCTATCCGTCGGGTTGAACCGTAATCACTTCCGTTCCGATGCTGACCGTGCCCTTATCCCTTCCGAGCACGCAGCCACTTCCGAATGCCTTGGTCTGGTGCTTGGGATCTCCCACGAACGCGCCGGCAAAATAGCAGCCTTGCGGCACGGTCGCTGACATTGTGTCGTGCGAGTTCAAATTGAAACCCCGATATCCGCATTCCCCAAAAGCGTTCTTCTCGAGGTAAAGGGACAGCACCACGGTGCCGTTGGTCGTGTTCAGGATCCGTAACGTCGCCGTTGGACCGGACGGACTCGGAGCCATCGGGCCGTTGCAGGGATCGGAGCTGCTCGTGGGTGCCGCCGCTGCTGCTGCCGGTGCCTGCGTGGGCACCTCAAATGACAGGGTCGGCAATTCGATCAAAGTGGGGCTTGGCAGCGGAGTCGGGCTCGGCTCCGGTGTGGGCGGCTCCTCGGTTGGCGACGGCACGGCCTCCTGCGTCATGGCCACCATCGTGCTGGCCGCTGCCACCGCAGATGCCTGAATGGAGGCCGGGTCGACGGTCGGCGTCGCCGGCGAACAGGCTGCGCCCGCAAGCAGCGCGGACACTGCAATTGAATACGCTAGGGCTTTCATGTGACTCTCCATTTCTCCGGGTGTGACATCTTACCCTGCGAGAGCAGATCCCGCATGGGACCTATGGGGGAGTAAGTTTGAAAGTATCGTAGCCAATATCGAAAGTCCACTTGTCGGGATTGTTCATGCAGAACCCGCTGTCCGAGAGCGTCCTCTGTTGCTTGGGATCGTTGATCCAGGCATACGCCCAGTAGCAGGGGCCGGCACCCGTCTGCGGCACCGACACAACGATGCTGGAAGCCTTCCCGATGTTCGCCCACGACATGTATCCGCATTCGCCAAAAGCATTCTTGGAGCCCAGGCCGAGGGTGAGCGTGACGGGCCCTTTTGTATTGTTTCTGATCAGGACCTTGGCGCGGGCATTCCCGACTGCGTTCAGGTCGAGCAGGTGGTTGCAATCGTCGCCGGTGCTCTGGGTTGGCGGAACGGTTGGCGCCTCGAAGGCCAGTGTTGGGAGCTCGAAAGGAGTTGGGCTCGGGAGCGGCGTGGGGCTGGCTTCAGGCGTAGGCGGCACCTCCGTCGCGGTCGGGATCGCCTCCTGCGTCATCGCTACCATTGTGTTGGCCGCCGCCATGGCGGAGGCCTCGATCTGGGCCGGGTCGGGCGTCGGGGCCGCCGGGGAACACGCCGCCCCGACCAAGATCAGTCCGAGCGCGCAGGTCAATACGATGCGTTTCAATTTGCAATCTCCAGTCTTGAGGCTCAAGGTCGAGAAACCGGCTTAGGTCGGCGTCACGACATCCATGAATTGCGATACCACGTCGCGCAGCATTTTCTCGGGCAGGGCGCCCACCTGACGGTGGACCACCTTGCCGCCGGAAACGAACAGCATTGTCGGGATGCCCTGGACGCCGAACTTCGTGCTCCAGTCAGGGTTCTCATCTGTGTTGACTTTTGCGACGACCAGTTTGCCTGCGTACTCCTTGGCCAGCTTCTCGAGGGTCGGCGCCACCATGCGGCACGGGCCGCACCACGGGGCCCAAAAGTCTACGATGACGGGCAACTGCGACTTGAGCACGGTCTGCTCGAAGGCGGCATCCGTCACATGAATTGGTTCTTCAGTCATAGTTGTATTATATCCTCATGCTTTTCAGACGGTACTTCGGGGTTCTAAAGCAAACGAGTATATCACGAAAGCCGCATGATATACTCGACGCCTGTGGTTGCCCTGTTGTCGCGATGGCGGGATGATCTTTCCCGGACCCGCAAGAGTGCGTTCGGACGACTGGCGGGGATATTGGGGGCGACCGATATAAACGGGCAGACCTGGGACGATCTCGAAGCGCTGCTCATTCAGGCCGACGTCGGCCCCGCGACGGCCGCAGACGTGCTATTAGCGGTGAAGAAAACAGTCGTGGAGCAGGGACTTCGCCGGGCGGATGAGCTCGGCGAAGTTCTCGCCGCCAATTTGCGAGCCAGGCTGGTTGAGCCGCCCGCACTCGAATGGTCCGCGAAACCCAGCGTGATTCTCGTAGTCGGAGTGAACGGTTCGGGTAAGACTACGACGATTGCCAAATTGGCCCAGTTCTACGGGTCAAGCGGCAAGACTGTCCTCTTGGGCGCTGCCGATACCTTCCGGGCCGCCGCTGCGGAGCAACTCCAGACCTGGGGCACGCGCCTCGGGATTGGCGTGGTTGCCGGTGCGCCCGATAGCGATCCCGGGGCCGTGGCTTTCAATGCGGTCCAAGCAGGGGTGGCCCGTGCGTGCAGACCTGATTCTGATCGACACGGCAGGACGGCTGCACACACGGCTCAACCTCATGGAAGAAGTCAAGAAAGTGCGGCGCGTGGTCGGCAAGGCGCTCGAAGGAGCACCGCATGCGGTCTGGCTCGTGCTTGATGCGACTACCGGTCAGAACTCAATAGCACAGGCCCGGTCATTCAAAGAAGCGCTGGGTGTATCGGGCGTGATTCTAGCCAAGTTGGACGCCTCGGCGCGTGGCGGCGTGGCCTTTTCTATCCAACGGGAATTGGGCCTTCCGATCGTCTTTGTTGGAGTGGGTGAGAGCCTGCAGGATATTAGGGTGTTTGATCCGGATGCCTTTGTTGCCGGCATTATGGCCTAGCGGCCGAAACCTGTGAGCTCCTGAGTCAGGAAGTCAGTTTTCCGCAGCTTCCCATCAGAATTGTGGAGGAAGAATGTTGGACATAGTGGATCGCTTGGAACGGGCGCAGAGTTTGATGGCTCAACTCCTGGAGCGTCTTTGACTTAGCTGGCAGCGAAAAGGAACTGGCTGCACTTCAGGTCGAGAGCGAAGACCCCGGGCTTTGGAGCGATCCTGCGGCCGCTCAGCGCACCATGAAGAATCTGTCCAGGCTCCGCGAGCAGGTGGATTCCTGGACGAAGTTCCGCGGGCATTTGGCGGACCTCTCCGAGTTGGCGCGCCTGGACGATGCTTCCTTGCTGCCCGACCTTCAGAAAGAGACGGCCGCTCTGGAAGAAGAACTCGAACGGCGATCCCTGCTCACCATGCTTTCCGGACCGTACGATGACGATGACGCCCTCCTTGCCATTCATGCCGGCGCGGGCGGCACAGACTCTCAAGATTGGGCTGCCATGCTCGAAAGGATGTACCTGCGATGGGCCGAGGATCGCGGCTTCGAAACGGAGATACTGGATCGCACGGAGGGCGAGGAGGCCGGGCTGAAAAGCGTCACAATTGCCATTGACGGCAGGTTCGCCTTTGGCTATCTCCGCTCCGAGAAGGGCGTGCACCGGCTTGTGCGTCTCTCGCCGTTTGATTCTGCTCACCGCCGCCATACGTCGTTTGCCCTCGTCGAGGTCCTACCCCAGGTAGCCATGGGTGATGCGGAGGTGGACCTCAAAGCCTCGGATGTCAAGATCGATGTGTTCCGCTCCTCGGGCGCAGGGGGTCAGAATGTGCAGAAGAATGCCACGGCCGTGCGCCTCACCCACTTGCCGACGGGCATTGTGGTCACCTGCCAAAACGAACGCTCCCAACTCCAAAATCGCGAAAACGCCATGAGGGTCCTGCGTGCCCGCCTGCTGGAAATGAAGCACGCCGAACAGGAGCAGGAGATCGCCGTGCTGCGAGGCGAGTACACCAAGGCGGAGTGGGGCAGCCAAATTCGGTCCTACGTCCTGCATCCGTACCAGATGGTGAAAGATCACCGAACGGAATATGAGACCGGCAACACGCAGGCGGTCCTTGACGGCGGCCTTGACGCTTTCATGGAAGCCTACCTGCGCCAGGCGCCGGCGGCGAGGGCATAAACATGCTCGAGTGGTTGCGAAAGGTAGTCTTCACCAGGGAGAATGTGATGGCCCTGATCCTGGCGCTGCTGCTCATTGTCATCTTCCTGTTTGCGTCTGACACCTCTCCGACCTGGATCTACCAGGGCTTCTGATGTGACTGCTCTCCAAATTGTGGTGCTCGTCGGCCTGGCGGCGCTGGTGGGGAGGCTGCGCAGAGGCCGGCAGTTGACATTGCTTGCTGTCAGCGCAACCGCGATCTTCTGGCTGCAGCCAGCCGAGCCGGTTGCCAAGTTGGGCTTCTGGCTTCCCGTCGCCACCCTCGCGATAACGGCCTCGGTTTGGCTTGTAACCTCGCTTCCAGAGTTCGCGCGGCTGGTCGCAGACCTGGCCAGCCATGGCGGTCCTCGGCGCCGTAACCTTCTTCATGGCAGCCGCCCGCTACTTGGGGCTTCAGTGGATCGCCGCGCTTGGGGCGCCACGGATCGAATACGCCTTGGTAATCCTTGGCGTGTGTGCGGCCTTCGTTCTTGCAGCCGCCTACTGGCGCTCAACGAGCCGCATTCTGCTGGTGCTATCGATCGTGGGTCTCCTGGGTGTCTTTGCGGTGCTGAAGACACCGTCGATCACCCATGCGGCAGAGGGCTGGCTCGTCAGGTTGCAGTCCGGATCGAACGGAGTCCCACCTGACATCCCGTTGGCCTGGCTGGGATTCTCCTATGTGGCCTTTCGATTGTTGCACACGATTTCGCGATCGGCAATCTGGCAGGCTGCCGGCCGTGAACCTTGCGGAATACGTCAACTATGTGTGCTTCTTTCCGGCCTTGACTGCAGGTCCGATCGACCGGCTTGAGCGCTTCGTCCCTGAACTCAGATCGCCGCTGCCGCTGCGGGACCACGATTGGGTCGATGCCGGTGGGCGCGTGGTGCTGGGCCTGTTCAAGAAATTTGTGCTGGCGGATCTGCTGGCTGTCATTTCGATCAGCGATGGGCTCGTGCCTTACGTTAAGGGCGCAGGCTGGATGTGGTTGTTCGTGTATGCGTACGCGCTCCGCATCTATTTTGATTTCAGCGGCTACACAGATGTCGCCATAGGCATTGGCCGCATGCTAGGAGTCCGTCTGCCGGAGAATTTCGCGGCACCTTATCTCAAGCCTAACATCGCCCTGTTCTGGAACTCATGGCACATGACGTTGACGCAATGGTTCCGTTCGTACGTCTTCAATCCTCTCACGCGTAGCCTGCGGTCTGCCCAGAAGCCGCCTGCCACGTGGGTCGTCGTGCTGACAGCGCAGGTCGCGACGATGGTGCTGATTGGCCTGTGGCATGGCATCGCCTGGAGCTTCGCTGCGTGGGGGCTGTGGCATGCCCTGGGGCTCTTCATTCACAATCGTTGGGTGAGGTTCTCGGCCAACCGTCTGCCGACCTGGATGCAATCACCGCGTGGGCAGATGGCAGCGAGGGCGATGGGCGTCTTCCTCACCTTCAATTTTGTTACCGTCGGCTGGCTATTCTTTGAGCTGTCGTCACCGGAACTCGCCTGGGGGGCACTGCTGCGCCTCATTGGCTCCGGCTGAGTGACTGTACCAGCCCCGGCGCAGTGTCAGAAACATGCGGGTGGCGATCGTGGAGAGAGAAGGAGTGGAGCATGACGAATCAGCCTGAAGACTCAGAAATGGTCAAGCAATTGGGCGACTACATTGCCTCCGAGGTGCTCAAGCAGCCCGCCAGGCAAATCGACCCGCAGGCACCACTGGTCTCCAGCGGACTTGTTGATTCATTCAGTCTTGTGGACTTGGCCCTCCACGTCGAGGATGCGTTCGGTGTTCATATCGACGACACGGAACTCAACGCCAATAGCTTCGACACTCTCGAACAACTCGCGGACCTGATTCGATCACGGCTTGCCAAATGAGCACTCTCAGCGAGCGCCTGCGAATCCTGGCGTCGAGTGCTCCAGAAACCATCGCCCTTTATGTTCAACACGCCGGCAAACCGGACCTGGCCGTGTCCTATGGCGATCTGTTGCGTGGAGCCGAAGTGTTCGCAGGCAAGTACCAGCAGGAAGGTCTTCAGCCAGGCGAGGTTGTCGTCCTGATCCAGCAACACGGCGTCGAGCTAGTGCAGGCATTCTGGGGAGCGATACTGCATGGGGTCGTGCCATCGATCATGCCGTACCTGACCGAGAAACTGGCGCCCGAGCAGTATCGGAACGATTTGTCTGCTTTGATCAACATCACTCGTCCCGCAGCGGTCGTGACGTATGCTGCATTCGAAGGCGAAGTGCGCGACTCAATCAAGCGCGGCAGCACAGTCCGGAGTGTGATCGTCACAGCCTCCGGCGTGGTCAGGGATGCACCGGCCTCCGCCATGCCGCCCGCATCGAACCGGGCCGCCGACGATATTGCGCTGCTTCAGCATTCTTCGGGCACGACGGGACTTCAGAAGGGCGTTGCGCTTTCGCACCGGGCTATCCTGAACCAGCTGGATGCGTACGGCCGGGTGCTCGACCTCCGTCGAACCGACGTGATCGTGTCCTGGCTGCCCCTGTACCACGACATGGGCCTGATTGCGGGCTTCATCCTGCCGATCCTGTCGGGCATTCCGCTTGTGTTGAGTTCTCCTTTTGATTGGGTGCGCGCACCTTGGCGGCTCATGCAGTCCGTCTCGCGCTACGGCGGAACGCTCTCCTGGCTCCCCAACTTTGCGTACAATTTCTGCGCTCAGAAAGTCCGCGATCGCGACCTGCAGGGTGTCGACCTCTCCTCGTGGCGGGCGGTCATTAATTGTTCAGAGCCGGTGCGAGCGGAGAGCCACGCGGTCTTCTACAATCGATTCAAGAGCTACGGATTGCGAGCGCAAGCCCTGCACACGTCGTACGCCATGGCTGAGAACGTCTTCGCCGTCACCCAGTCAGACCTGTCCGGTGCGCCGGCAGTGCAGGCCTTGGATGGCGAGGAGTTTGCGGCACAAGGCGTGGCACGGCTGGCGAGCCCGGGCGCTGCCGCGATGCAGGCGATGTCCTCAGGGAGGCCGCTCCCGAACACCGATGTGCAAATCCAGGACGATCATGGCAAAGCGGTGCCTGACGGACATATTGGCGAAATCGCGCTGCGGAGTGACTGCATGCTGACGGGTTACTACAATCGGCCGGATGCCGACCGGGAGGCCTTCCGAAACGGGTGGTATCTAACGGGCGACTACGGGTACTTTTCGGAAGGTGAGCTATTTGTATCCGGCCGAAAGAAGGATCTGATCATCGTCGGCGGAAAGAACATCTATCCTCAGGACCTTGAGGCGCTCTCGTACAACCTGCCTGGGGTACATGCCGGCCGCTCGGTCGCCTTCGGAGTCTTCAATCCGGAGACTGGCACCGAGGACGTCTACATGGTCGCCGAAACCGATACCGAAGACGAAGGAGCGCAAGACCGGATTGCCGACCTGATCCGCCAAGATGTTTCGCGCAAATCTTCGATCGCGCTCCGGCATGTGCGGGTGGTTGGCCCCGGGTGGATTCTCAAGACCTCGAGTGGAAAGACCGCGCGGCGCGCCAATCGCGAGAAATTCCTCCGGGAACTCGCAGCCCCAAGTCCATGAACAGAAAAGCCCCCAGGGAACCTGGGGGCTTCAAGTATTAGGCGCCGGTGGGAACTCTCTTTTCGAGCGTTCTGCTCAGAATTTCCTCGCGCTCGGAAGCGTCGGGTTTTTCGCGTTTCGTTCGATTTGCCCGACGCTTGGACGTGGCCCGCTCCTGAGCAGTCTGCCAGGCAATTTCCATCGCCGTTTGCTCCGGCAGGCTGGCCTCGACTGGCTCGGAGGTCTGCTCGTCTTCCGCTGCGCTCTTCGCCCGTTTTTCTCGCCTGGGCTTCGGTTGCGGTTTCTCGGGCTCTTCCGGTTCGGGCTCAAGCGCCTTCAAGCTCAGGCGGATCTGTCGCTTCTTGGGGTCCACGCTGAGCACTTGGGCCTCGACCTCATCGCCTTCCTTGACCACATCTGCCGCCGTCTTGACGTATCCACGCGACAACTCGCTGATGTGGATCATTCCCGGCCGCTCAGCGCCAATGTCGACGAAAGCACCGTAGGTCTCCAGCCGCACCACTTTCCCTTTCGCCACCATCCCCGGCTCGAGGTCTTTCCACTCATATTGCAGCGGTTTGATCATCGTTAGTTCGATCCGGTCTTTGCGGACTTTTCGTACCCAGACCTGCACGGACTGTCCTTCATGAAGGACGTCCTCGACCTTTTTGACCGGATCCTTCTGCAGCTGCGATATGTGCAAAACGCCCGGGAGTGTGTTACCGACGTCAACCAAAGCGCCTGCCAGCGTCGTTTTTACAACTTTGCCAGCCAGCTGCTCCTTGGGCTGAAGCGCGGTGACAGGTGATTCATCTTCGGTCATGATCTCGCTTCGCTCCTGTCATCCAAGGGAAATGTGCCGAACGCGCATTATACCCGTGCCCGCAAGACGCGTCAATACGCAGCGGGGACCCGTTCGGGCGGTCTCGGCCGCGGGCACGTGCGGCCATGCTCGGACTGCAAACCGGCAGGCTGAGGAGTATCGCGCTTGCGACACCGGTTTCTTGACCTGATTCCAGAAGTTGAGTATATTTCGTACCAGCCCCAGGATAATACGTAGTGACATCGTCATGAGATCCACTCCATCTGTCGGACGCTTGCGAACGCCGCAAGGAGTCGATACGTACGCGGCTGGGGAGCAAAGCGTACTGGTCAGATCCGCGCTTCGAAGCAAGTAAGTCGACAGTCCCGATGGGCGGGTCTAAGCACTCTCTGACGCCCGCAGGAGCAGGTGCAAAGTCACGTGTGGAGGATGAATGCCAACGGCCGGCCCCAATAGCCTATCACTCCAGAAACGGGCGCAGGATGTTCTGCCCCTTGGCGTCAGCTCCAACTTCAGATACTGGGGCGATGGACTGACCCCGTACGTGCAGCGGGCCAAGGGCGCGTATTTGTGGGACGTCGATGGCCGGCGCTTCATCGACTTTCGCATGGCGTTCGGCCCGATCATCCTTGGTCATGCCTATGACGAAGTGGACGCTCAGGTGATCGAGGAACTGCACAACGGTATCCTGTTCGCCATGACCACGGAGCTCGAGGTGGCGGTGGCCGAGCTGATTCGGGAAATGGCACCGGCCATGGAAATGGTCCGTTTCGCGTGCTCGGGCACGGAATCCACGATGCACGCAATCCGGCTGGCCCGCGCATACACGGGCCGCGAGATCATCCTCAAATTCGAAGGCAATTACCACGGCTTCCACGACTACACGTTGTGGTCGACGTATGCGCCAGTGGAAGCCTACGGCAGCCGGCGGAGCCCGATTCCTGTCGCCTCCACATCCGGGATTCCGAAAGCCATCCGCGATCTGGTCATTACGCTGCCGTTCAATGATTTCGAGGGACTTGAGCGAACGATGCGGTCCTATGGGGGTCAGATTGCGGCCGTGATCACAGAGGCTTGTCAGGGTAATTGCGGTGCCATAGATCCGCACCCAGGATTTCTGGAGCTGATTCGACGACTGACGAGCGAGTATGGCAGCTTGTTTATCCTCGATGAAGTGAAGACGGGCTTCCGCATCGCCAATGGGGGTGCACAGGAACGCTATGGGATTACACCCGACCTGGCGACCTATGCCAAGGCCATGGGCAATGGATATCCTATCGCCGCGTTTGGCGGCAAGCGCGAGATCATGTCCATCATCGGGCAGGGAGTGGGTCACGGCGGAACCTATACCGGCAACCGGCCGGGCGTGGCCGCCGCCTATGCCACTTTAAACCTCCTCAAGACCCGACCGATACTGAAGACGATCGAAGAACGTGGACGACGGCTCATGATCGGTCTGCAGGAAATCTTTGAAGAGAACGACATCCCTGTGGTGGTGAGCGGCTCGCCAGCGATGTTCTCCTTTGCCCTTGGTGTGGAGGCCGTGTCGTGTCAACGGGACTGGGACAAGAGCGACCGTCCGCTCTATCTGCAACTGGCTCGGTCCGCCATGGAACGTGGCGTGATGCCCGATATCGATCCACGGGAGCCCTGGTTCCTGTGCTACGAACACAGCGACAAAGACATAGACGACACGTTGAGCGTATACGCAGAGGTGGTGCGGGCGGCAAAGCGGAGCGTACAGGCCGTCTAGCCTCACCTACGGTGGATGGGCTTGCAAAGGAGGAGCGGTGGTCAACAACGAAAAGAAGCTGACCGCACAAGAGATCGTGGACCTGAGCAAGGAGTACACATTCTTCTCGTGGTCCGTGCAGGGAGCTGTAGACCCCATTCCCGTAGCGAAGGCCCAAGGCGTTTACTTTTGGGATGCCAACGGGAAACGCTATCTTGACTTTGCATCGCAGTTGGTCAATGCGAACATAGGTCACCAGAATTCAGCCGTCATCGCCGCCATCCAGCAGCAGGCAGAGCAATTAACGTTTGTGGCACCGGGGATGACCACCGAGGTGCGGGCCCTACTCGGCCAGAAACTCGCCGAAATCACGCCGGGCGACCTCAAGAAGACGTTCTTCACATTGGGTGGAGCCGAAGCCAACGAAAACGCGATCAAGATCGCACGGTTCTACACCGGCCGAAACAAGATACTGGCGCGGTATCGCTCCTATCATGGCGCGACCTACGGCGCGGTCGCATTGACGGGTGACTATCGACGTCTGCCGGTCGAACCGGCCATGCCCGGCGTCGTGCACATTCTGGATCCTTACTGCTACCGGTGCCCGTTTGGCTGGACGCGGGAGACCTGCCATCGTGAGTGCATCACCCATGTGGAAGAAATCATCCAGCATGAAGGGCCCGATCAGATTGCTGCGATCATCCTTGAAGGGGTGACCGGAACGAATGGCTTGATCATCCCACCGGACGACTACTGGCCCAGAATCCGAGAGATTTGTGATCGCTACGGCATTCTGCTGATTTCCGACGAGGTGATGAGCGGGTGGGGTCGAACCGGAACCTGGTTCGCCGTGAATCATTGGGACGTGGTTCCCGATATCATCACTACGGCAAAGGGGATTACTTCCGGGTACGTGCCCCTCGGAGCCGTCATCGTGCGTCAGAAGATCGCGGATTTCTTCGACGACAAGTACCTGTACGCGGGGCTCACTTACAGTGGTCACGCGCTGGCCTGCGCGGCGGCGTTGGCGACCATCGGGGCCTACGAGGATCAGCACGTTTTCGAAAACGCGCAGGCGGTTGGCGGTTATCTGGGTCGGCGCCTGGAAGAGCTCAAAGTTAAGCACTCGGTCATTGGGGATGCCCGCTACATTGGACTATTTGCCGCGCTTGAGTTGGTGCGCGACCGGGAGACGAAGGAGCCGCTGGATCTCGCACCGCTCAAGCGATACCTTCTTGACCGCGGCGTCTACGTCTTCAACTTCAAGAACATCCTCTTCATTGTTCCGCCGTTGATCATCACACGGGAGGAACTTGAAACCGGATTAGAAGTGCTGGACGCCGGCTTGAGAAGTCTCGGCGAAAGAAGCCCGCTGGGCGCGGCCGCACCCAAGAGCGCCAGCGGCGGAGCCGGCCGGTGCCGCGAAGAAGCAATGAACATCCATAACTTCATCGGCGGCGCGTGGAGCGAGGCCAGCGTCCCAGAATACGCGGATGTCCTGAACCCGGCCACAGGTGAATTGCTAGCTAAGACACCCCTGTGCGGAGCCGTAGATGTCGCGGCCGCCGCGGAGGCGGCCTCGATGGCGCTCCCGGAATGGCGCGCGACGCCAGTCCAGGACCGCGTTCAGTATCTCTTTCGGCTGCGGGACATGCTTCGCGATCGTCTGGATGAGATCGCCAGGACGATCACGATGGAGGCTGGGAAGACCCTCGAAGAGTCCAGGGCGGAGATGATCCGGGCGATCGAGAATGTCGAAGTGGCATGCGGGACGCCAGCGTTGGCAAAGGGCGAAGTCGTCGAGGATATCGCTCCGGGAATCGACGAGATCATGTTGCGTCAGCCCGTAGGCGTCGGCGCGACGATCGCGCCGTTCAATTTTCCTGGCATGATCCCGTTCTGGTTTCTGCCGTATGCCGTAGCTTGTGGAAACACATTCATTGTTAAGCCGTCCGAGAGAGTTCCGCTGACGATGCAATTGATCTTCCGAATCATCGAGGAAGCGGGATTTCCGAAAGGGGTGATCAATATGGTCAACGGCGCGAAGGCCGCCGTGGATGCCATCCTGGATCATCCTGACATCCGTGCCGTGACATTTGTGGGCTCGACGCCGACGGCGCGGTACGTTTATCGAGCGCGCCTCTGCGAATGGAAAACGCGTTCAAGCGCAAGCCGGCGCCAAGAATCCGGTCGTGGTGCTTCCTGACGCCGACATGGAGATGACTACCAGGATCGTCGCTGACTCGGCGTTTGGCTGCGCAGGACAGCGCTGCCTTGCCGTTTCCCTTGCCATTACGGTCGGCGAGGCCCGTGATGTCTTCACCGAGACGATCTGTGACGCGGCGGCGTCCCGTGTGGTTGGCTGTGGCCTGGACGCGGGTGTACAGATGGGGCCCGTCATCAGCGCCGCCAGCAAGGAACGCATCGAGCACATGATCGGTATCGGAGCCGATGAAGCCGGCGCCCTGCCGGTCGATGGGCGGCATGCCACGATCTCAGGGTACGAAGGCGGCAGTTTCGTCAAACCCACTGTCATTACGGACGTACCACCGGAAGGCCAGCTGGCCCAGACGGAGATTTTTGGCCCCGTCTTGGGCGTTTTGCACGTTAGCAGCATTGAGGATGCAATTCGGCTGGTCAATTCCGGCACCTATGGCAACCAGGCGAGCTTGTTCACCTCGAGTGGTGCAGCGGCGAGAAGGTTCCGCAGTCAAGTGCACGCAGGGAATATTGGCATCAATATCGGTGTAGCCGCGCCGATGGCCTTCTTTCCCTTCAGCGGCTGGCGAGAATCGTTCTTTGGCGATTTGCACGGCCAGGGAATGGATGCCATCGAGTTCTTTACGCAGAAGAAGGTGATAGTCGAGCGCTGGCCCAAGGGTTGGTCTCGGAAATTCTAATGATGGCCGGGCGGAATGCTTCGCCTGGAATTCGCGGCAAGGCGCATTGAGTTCGGAGTGACGGGAGGCCTGCGAATGGCAAGTGAATATGCGGTTGAATTGCGGGACGTCGTTAAGAAGTTCGTGACGCCCGAAGGTCGAGATCTGGCCGCCGTAAATCACGTCTCCATGCAGATTCGCAACGGCGAATTCTTCTCCATGCTGGGCCCCTCAGGTTGCGGGAAGACGACCTCCCTTCGGCTCATCGCCGGCTTCGAGTGGCCTACCGAAGGCGAAGTCTACATAGACGGGCTGCCGCAGGGACATCGACCGCCTTTCCTGCGCCCCGTGAACACCGTCTTCCAAAGCTACGCCCTTTTCCAGCACATGACGGTTTTTGAGAACGTGGCTTTCGGCCTGGAAATGGAAGGCGCCTCGCGGGACGAAATCCGCAACCGGGTGGGCAAGGCGCTCGAAATGGTGCAGCTGGCCGGGTTGGACCGGCGGCGGCCGAAACAACTGTCCGGTGGCCAGCAGCAGCGAGTGGCGTTGGCGCGGGCGATCGTTAAGACCCCGAGCGTGCTTCTATTGGACGAACCCCTCGGAGCCCTGGATCTAAAATTGCGGAAGGAAATGCAGCTGGAGCTGAAGGCGCTTCAGCAGCAGCTCGGCATTACCTTCGTGTATGTCACGCATGATCAGGAAGAGGCCCTGACCATGTCCGATCGCATCGCTGTCATGAGCCAGGGCAAGGTGCTGCAATTGGGGCCGGCGGTTGAGATCTACGAGAGGCCAACCTCGCGATTCGTGGCGGCCTTCATTGGAGAGTCGAATTTTCTGAACGGCCGGGTGAAGGCCGTGCGAGGGCAGCAGGCCGTCGTCACCATCGATCAGTGGGAATCCGAATTGACGGGCCTGATGATCGCCAAGATGCGCGTAGGCGACGAAGTGGCGATTTCCATTCGGCCCGAAAAGATCCGGCTCCGACAGGAGTCGGACGGTGGAGAAAATTGCGTCGAGGGCGTAGTCACCGCGAGCACCTACATCGGCTCCGACACCAGAATCTACCTCGACGTGCGTGGCGCACGCATCAAAGTCTGGGAGCAGAATAAAACGTCGCGGATGGAGCCCAGCGCATTCCATCGGACTGGTCACAAGGCCTGGGTGAGCTTGGATCCGGAGAACACACTTGTCTTGTCGAGGGACTAAGCCCGTGCAGATATCTCGCAGGATCGCGGCGTGCGCCCGCTCCGGAGGCAGGCGACGCATGGGCGCCAGGGAGGCTCAATGAGTGCCACGGAGGCAATTGCCCCGCGGGTGCCGCGCAGCCGCTTTCTGAAAGCCATACGCGAAAACCGCGTGGTACAAGGCCTGCTCCTGATCTCGCCAGCAGACCTGTACCTGCTGATCTTCATGATCGTGCCGCTCATCCTGGTGGTGATTCTGAGTTTCCTATCGCGCGGAACCTATGGAGAGGTTGAGTTCCGCTTCAATCCATCCAACTACGCACGGCTCGTCGATCCAATTTATGGAAAGATCCTCGTCTACTCCCTTGGGGTTGGCCTCGGCACGACGGTAATTACGATCCTCATTGGATACCCGCTGGCATACTACATTGCCCGCTCGCCGGCGAAGCAGCGGTCGCTGCTCATGTTCCTCATCTTGGTGCCGTTCTGGACCAATTTCGTGATCCGCACGTATGCCTGGATCATGATACTTGCGGGGCGGCGGTTTCCTGGATTCGGTGCTGCAATGGGCGCATATCACGACCAGGCCTCTTGGCCTCATGTACACGCCTACGGCGGTGATGATTGGCATGGTATATGAATTCCTGCCGTTCATGATTCTCCCGCTATACACCTCGCTCGAGAAGATTGAGAATTCTCTGCTTGAGGCCGCCGCCGACTTGGGCGCGCCTCCGTGGAAAGTATTCCTGCGCATCACGCTGCCGCTCAGCGTGCCCGGAATGATCGCGGGCACAATCCTGGTCTTCATCCCGGCGATGGGCATGTTTGTGATCCCGGACCTGATGGGCGGGGCGAAGACGCTTCTGATCGGCAATGTGATCCGCAATCAATTCCTGACCGCCAGGGACTGGCCATTCGGTGCGGCGGCTTCGATGATCCTCATGGTCATGACGGTCGTGATGACGATGTATTACACTCGCAAAGCCGGATTCGGCGAGGAGTTGCTGGTGTGAGCGAGAAGGGACCGCCTGCCTGGATACGTCTATTTTCATATGCGGTCTACCTCTATATCTACATCCCCATCCTGACGCTCATGGTGTTCTCCTTCAACACGATGAAGCTCAATATTCGCTGGCAGGGCTTCACCCTGGAGTGGTACAAGGTACTGTTCAACGACCAACAGGTGGCGATGGCGACGCGCAACACGCTGATCATTGCCGTGATCTCGACGATCGTGGCGACCGCGATCGGTACACTCGCCGCCCTGGCGATGCACCGATACCGCTTTCCCGGCTATACGGCCTCGGAAACCGTGATGTACTTCCCGATCGTGATCCCCGAAGTAGTCATGGGGATCTCACTCCTTGTCCTGTTCGTGCTCATGAACCTGAAACTGGGTTTGCTCACGATAGCGCTCTCACACATCGCTTTCAATATTCCTTTTGTCGCGCTCGTCGTGCGCGCCCGCCTGCACGGCTACGACAACTCGATCGACGAGGCGGCTATGGACCTGGGCGCCAATGAATTGACCACGTTCTGGCGGGTCACCTTGCCGACTATCATGCCGGGCGTGTTGTCGGGGGCCATGCTGGCGTTCACGCTGTCTCTTGATGACTATGTGATCACGTACTTCACAGCGGGCCCCGGTTCAACCACGCTGCCTCTGCCGCGTTTTCTCCATGGTGAGATTCATGGTGACGCCCGAGGTCAACGCTTTGTCAACAATCTGGGTGCTCTTGGTTTTTCTCGTGCTGCTGATCGGTCAATTGGCACAAAGCCGCGCGTCTGCTGTTCAATCGAAAGGAGAAAGAAATGAAGATCTGGCGCCTAGTTAGTTTCCTGGTACTGCCAATGCTGGTGCTGGCGGCGTGTGCGCCCGCACCAGCTGCCCCGCCGCCTGCGCCGACAGAGGCCATGCCGGCGGCGCCCACATCGGGTGCAGAGGCGCCCGCCGCTGCTGCGCAACCGGCCCAGCCCACTTCGACTGAACTGAACCTGTATGGCTGGACGGATTACATTCCGCAGCAATTGTTGGATGACTTCTCGGCACAGTACGGGATCAAGGTCAACTACGACACGTATTCATCCAACGAGGAGATGCTGGCCAAGCTGCAGGCTGGAGCTTCGGGATACGATGTGGTGATTCCGAGCGATTACACGGTGGCCATCATGGTGAAGCAAGACATGCTTGGGCCCCTGGACATGAGTCAGATCCCGAATTTCGCAAACGTGGATCCGCAGTTCGCCAATCAGTACTATGACCCAGGTAACAAGTACTCAGTGCCCTATCAATGGGGTACCACCGCCCTTGCCTACGACAAGAACAATGTGCCATTCGAGCCGAAGAGTTGGGCGGACCTGTGGGATCCGCAATTCAAGAATCACCTCGTGATGTTGGACGACAGCCGGGAGGTTCCCGGAATGGCACTGCAGGTGCTTGGATTCGATAAGAACTCGACGAATCCTGATGAGCTAAATCAGGCCGAGCAGAAGCTGGTCGAACTCAAGCCTAACATCTTGCTGTTCAACAGCGATGACCCGGAGACATCCCTGATTACCGGAGAGGCCTGGGCAGGCCTCGTATACAATGGAAACGCCGCCCTGGCGCACAATGAGGACGCGAACATTGCGTACATTTGCCCGACCGAAGGCTGCGGAATCTGGTTTGACAATCTGGCGATGCCCAAGGACGCCCCGCATCCGGACGCTGCCATGGCATTCATGAATTTTGTTCTCGACGCCAAGGAAAGCGTTCTGATCACAGAAGAGTTTCCGTATTCAAGCCCCAACGCCGCAGGCTTGGAGTATATGAAGACCAGCGATCCGACGGCCTACGATGCGTACATGGCATTCTCCGGGACCAATCCTTCGGCTGATTTTATTGCGCACGCCACGCCTGTAAAGGACGTGGGTGATGCAACGAACCTGTATGATCAGCTCTGGACCAATTTCAAGGGCCAATAAAAGGGTAGCCAGCCGGGCGCGGTCAGCCCGCGCCCGGCTGGCTAAATTCGCGCGGCAGGTATCGCGGGCTCGAAGTGGCGTCGAGCAAGTGACGTTCAGGTATGCACGTGAGGGGCTCGGGGCGGGCGTGTGACAGTTTACGTGCTTGCGGAAGAGTAATCGCTCGCCGACGGAACACACCGTCCGGGTGAGCACACGGGAGCTAACATGAAAGTGCTGTTGGTGGGAACAGGGGGAGTAGGTGAAGCGATTGCGTTGATAGCCAAAGAACGACCCTGGGTCGAGCAGCTTGTCCTGGCCGACTTCAGGGCTGAAAGAGCGAGCCTGGTGCAGCGGCGCGTCGGTGACCCCGGGCGGTTCCCTGTCGAGGCGCTGGATGCCAGCAAGCAGCCCGTGATCGAGGCGGTGGCCAGGAAGTACGGAGTGGATCTCATAATGAACGCCGTCGATCCGCTCTACAACAAGCAGGTATTTGACGCGGCATTCGAGGTCGGAGTGAACTACATGGACATGGCGATGACCCTGTCTGCACCGCACGCGACCGATCCGTTCAACAAGCCCGGCATCAAACTGGGAGACTACCAGTTTGAGCGTGCCGATGCCTGGAAACAGAAGGGTTTGCTGGCCGTAGTGGGAATGGGCGTGGAGCCGGGCATGGCCGATGTGTTTGCCCGCTACGCCCAGGATCATCTTTTTGACGAGATAGACGAGATCGGCATTCGCGACGGCGCCAATCTAGAGGTCGAGGGCTACGAGTTTGCACCCAGTTTCTCGATCTGGACCACAATCGAGGAGTGTCTCAATCCGCCTGCCATTTGGGAGAAGGACCGAGGCTGGTTCACGACCGAACCCTTTTCTGAGCCTGAGACGTTTGATTTTCCCGAGGGCATCGGAAAGGTGGAAGTCGTCAACGTGGAACACGAGGAGGTCCTGCTCATTCCGCGATGGGTAAAGTCGCGGCGCGTCACCTTCAAGTACGGGCTGGGAGACAAGTTCATCTCCGTCCTGAAGACGCTGCATATGCTGGGTTTGGACAGCAAGCATGAGTTGGACGTGAAGGGCGTGCGCGTGGCTCCGCGCGACGTCGTTGCGGCCGCCCTGCCGGATCCGGCTCTCCTGGGAGATAAGATGCACGGCAAGACCTGCGCTGGGACATGGGTGCGTGGCCTAAAAGACGGCCGGCGGCGCGAGGTGTACCTGTATCAGGTGGCTGATAATGCTGAATGCATGAAGCGCTGGGGATGCCAGGCGGTCGTTGCCCAGACGGCCTTCAGCCCGGTCATTGGCTGGGACCTGATAGAACACGGCCAATGGAAGGGAGTTGGGGTTCTGGGCCCTGAGGCATTTGATCCCATGCCGTTCATGGAAAAGATGGCGGAGTACGAGTTTCCGTATGGTCTGCAGGAGATGGAGGCGGTGCCAGGCTCATGAGCCCGGCGGCTCCGCCATGGCACCGCACGTCGCGGCGCGTGAGCAGCGCCCAATTTCGGCAAAGCGCGGTCCCTTGTCGGATGGTGCTTCGTTCGGGCTATTTCGGTTCTGTTACTCTTAGTCTTACCGGCATCATGACGTGAGGTACACGTCGCGAAGGAGGTCGTCATGCCATTCGGCTACAACGGCAAGATCCTGCACGTAGACTTGACAAGCGGAAAACTGGATGTCGAGAGTCCAGATGAACCCTTCTACCGCATGTATATGGGCGGATCTGCGATGGGCCTTTTCTACATCTTGAGAGACATGCCGGCAGGAGCGGATCCTCTGGGGCCGGAAAACGTACTCACGCTCTTCACGAGCGTGACGACGGGCGCGCCGATCTCCGGGCAAAGCCGCATCAATGCCAATGCCAAGTCCCCCATCAGTGGCGCCATCGGCGATTTGCAAGCCGGTGGATTTTTCCCGGCTGAACTGAAATTTGCGGGCTTCGACGGAATAGTAATCAAAGGCAGATCGTCCACGCCGAAGTACCTGGCAATCCTCGACGGCAAAGCGGAATTGCGCGATGCCGGACACCTGCTTGGCAAGAAAACCGGCGAAGTCGATGCGATCCTTCGCGACGAAATCGGCGACAAGAAAATCGAGATCCTGCAGCACGGCCCCGCGGCAGAACGCGGGGTACTCTTTTCCAGTCTCGTGAATATGTCCAATCGACAAAATGCCCGCACCGGCATGGGCCTTGTGATGGCGTCGAAGAACCTGAAGGCCGTGGTGGTGCGCGGCAAGCAGAAGGTTCAGATTGCAGACCCCAAGAACCTTGCCGCGCTAAGTCGTACCGGGCCCAAGGAAATCCCGAACAATCCCGACATGGACAGCTTGGCGAAGTACGGTACCGCAGGTGTGGTGTCGTCGCAAAACCTGTACGGCACCTTCCCCGCTCTAAATTATGCGGAGGGACAGTTTTCGGGTGCGGATGCAATCAGCGGTGAAAAGATGGCCGAGACGATCTTGAAGGACCGCGAGACTTGCTACGCGTGCGTTGTGCGATGCAAGCGCGTGGTCGAGATCCAGGAGGGTCCACACAAGGTTGATCCGTACTATGGCGGCCCGGAATACGAGACGCTGGGCACATTGGGTTCGTATTGCGGGATCGATGACCTGGCCGCGATTTCGGCTGCCAATCAAATCTGCAACGAGTACGGAGTTGATACCATCGCATGCGGCGCGACGATTGCATTTGCCATGGAATGCTTCGAGAAGGGCATCATTTCGGCCGCCCAAACCGGCGGGCTCGCGCTCAAATTCGGCGATGCGGATGCCATGCTGGAAACGCTGCGGCAGATCGTGACGAACACCGGTGTCCTGGGGCCGGTCCTTTCCCAGGGCTCGGAACGGGCCGCCAAGGTTTGGGGAAACGGTGCCGACGAGTGCTTGACCACAGTCAAGGGTGCGGAAGCCCCCGCGCACATGCCACATGCCAAGCGCAGCCTGGGCCTCATCTACGCCGTGAATCCGTTTGGCGCCGATCATCAATCCAGCGAGCACGACTGGATGATCGAGGAAGGGATGGCAACCGACCTATACATGAAACGCCTGGCTTTGATGGGAATGCCGGATCAACTGCCCTCGCTCTCCCTCGGTCCGGAGAAAGTCAGGTTCGCCTATTTGACCGAGGTTTTCTATTCCATGCTGGATACGGTTGAATTGTGTCAGTTTGTTTGGGGACCGGCATGGACGCTGTACGGCCCTCAGGAGACGGCAGATTTCGTGAGCGCTGTGACCGGGTGGAAGGTCGACATAACCGAGCTCATGGCGGTGGGCAAACGGCGCCTGAACATGATGCGGTTATTCAACGCTCGCGAGGGCTTTGACCGCAAACAGGACAAACTGCCGAAGAAGTTCTACAAGACGCTCGGAGGCTCCGGCCCCACCGCAGGCATTACCCTAACCCATGAGGAAATTGAAGCCGCCCTGGACGAGTACTATCGCTTGGCCGGTTGGACACCCGCCGGTGTACCGACGGCGCAAACACTGCAAGAGCTTGGAATTGCCTGGGCTGCTTAGGCCGGAGGTTCGGCAATGAAACCTGGAGGCTCACAATGACCACAGACTACCGCCTGCTCATTGACGGGCAGTGGGTTGAGGCCGGTCCAGCGTTCGCCGTGAAGAACAAATACAACGGCGAAGTGCTGGCCAACGTTTCGACCGCACGCCGCGAAGACGTGGAGGCGGCGGTGGCTGCTGCGCGCCGGGCGGCGCCGCTCATGGCCGACATGCCGGCGTACAAACGCTCGGAGATACTTGGCCGAACAGCGGCACTCATTAAGGAGCGGTTCAATGACTTCGCCACGACGATTGCGGCCGAAGCCGGAAAAGCGCTCAAATTCTCTCGAGCAGAGGTAGACCGAGCCATCAGCACATTCACGATCGCGTCGGAAGAGGCCAAGCGGATGCATGGGGAAACGGTGCCGTTGGATGCGGTGCCGTCGGGAGAGGGCTACTTTGGATTCTGGGTGCGCCGCCCAGTCGGTGTGATTGCCGCCATCAGTCCGTTCAACTTCCCGTTAAATCTCGTCGCCCACAAGGTCGCTCCTGCACTCGCCTCGGGCAACACGCTGGTTCTCAAGCCGGCCACGTGGACACCGATCGCCGCCGTGAAGCTCTGTCAGGCCCTGCAGGATGCCGGCCTGCCAGCGGGGGCGATCAACCTGGTCATCGGGCCAGGTAGCACCGTTGGTGAGTGGCTTATCACACACGCAGATGTGGACAAAATTACGTTCACGGGCAGCCCTGATGTAGGGCGACACATCCTGTCGGTGGCCGGCATCAAGAAGGTGACCCTCGAACTCGGAAACACGTCGCCTGTTGTGGTCGCGCCGGATGCCGACCTGGACTTCGTCGCCAAGCGATGCGCCGTGGGCGCATTCTACAATTCCGGGCAGGTTTGCATATCCGTCCAGCGCGTTTACACTGACAAGCGGGTCTACGAGGCGTTCGCCGAGAAATTCGTCAAGACGACGGATGCCATGGTTGTTGGAGATCCCCTGGATGCACGCGTCGATGTGGGCCCCATGATCGATATCAAGGAAGTGGATCGTATTGAGGGCTGGGTCAAGGAGGCGCAAGAGGCGGGCGCGAAGGTTCTGGCCGGCGGCAGGCGGGACGCCGCGGTCTACTATCCAACGGTGCTAACCGACGTCGATGCAGCCATGAAGGTCGTTGCGGAGGAGGCATTTGCGCCCGTGGCATCTGTCATCGCATGCGATGACTTTGAAGAGTTGCTGCGCCAGGCCAACGAGACCAAATTTGGTCTGCAGGTAGGAGTTTTCACCAAGGACATCGATCGGATCCTGAAGGCCGTCAAGCGACTCAATTTCGGCGGAGTCATCGTCAACGACACGCCCAACTTCCGGGCAGATCACATGCCGTACGGGGGCAACCGTCAAAGCGGCCTCGGACGGGAGGGCGTGCGCTATGCCATGGACGATATGACCAATATCCAGATGGTAGCTATTCGCCAAGGCCCCTAGAGGCCCGCCAGAGCTGACTTGTTGCGGAAGGGCGCCGGGGACCCCCGGGCCCATAGGGAGCGGTACCGGCGCCGGGGAAGGAATAACGTATGTCTGAACTGTATGCTGAGAATTTTCCCCATATGTCCCCTGTCTGGGGGCGGATTTTTGATTTTGTCGCGGAGCGCGCCGAGGGTTCGTACATCTACACGGAGGATGGACGCAAGCTGCTGGACTTCACCTGCGGCATCGGTGTGACGAACACGGGGCATTGTCACCCGAAAGTGGTGCAAGCCATCCGTGAGCAAGCCGGCCTCTTCCTTCACGCGCAAGCCAACATTGTGATCCAGAAGCCCATGTTAGAGCTGATCGGGGAGTTGCGGAGAATCGTGCCGGAGCCCATTGACGGTTTCTTCTTTTCGAATTCGGGCGCCGAAGCGGTGGAGGGGGCGGTCAAGCTGGCTCGCGCGGCGACTGGCAGGCAGAACGTCATTGTGTTTTCCGGGTCGTTCCACGGCCGAACCGCGGGCACGATGGCGTTGACTACTTCAAAGACCATATACCGGGCCGGCTTCGGGCCGCTACCGGCCGGCGTGTTCGTGGCGCCGTTCCCGTACGCTCACAGACTCGGAATGAGCGAGGAGCAGGCGGCCGCCTATGCGCTGAGCGAGTTGGAACACCTGCTTGCATCGCAGACGGCACCGAAAGAGACGGCCGCCATATTGATCGAGTTCGTGTTGGGGGAGGGTGGCTACGTGGTGCCGCCGACATCCTTCATGCAGGGCCTGCGTGCGCTTGCAGATAGACACGGAATCTTGCTGATTTTCGATGAGGTCCAGTCCGGATTTGGTCGCACAGGCAAATGGTTTGCGTTCGAGCACTACGGCGTGCTGCCGGACATCATGACTGTGGCCAAGGGGATTGCGTCGGGCCTGCCACTTTCGGGCGTGTTTAGCCGCGTCGAACTGATGAATAGCTGGGACGTGGGCTCGCACGGCGGGACCTACGGCGGGAACGCCGTGGCCTGCGCGGCCGGCGTTGCGACGATCCGTGCCATCCGCGAAGAAGGCATGCTTGCCAATGCGGCCGAGCGGGGAATCCAATTGATGACCGGTCTGCGAAAGCTGCAAGAAGAATTCCCCCAAATCACAGATGTCCGCGGGAAGGGACTAATGATCGGCACAGAATTCGAGACGCAGGGCAGCGCGCAGAAGGCCAAGTCGATGGTGAAGGACGTCGTCCATGCCTGCGAAGGTGCGGATTTGCTGCTGCTTACATGTGGGACCTACGACAATACTATTCGGTGGATTCCGCCGCTGAATGTGACTTCCGAGGAGATCGGCAAGGCTCTAGGAGTGTTTGAGGGTGCGCTAAAGAAGGTACTTTAGTTCGCAGCGCAATAGGCACTTTTTCCAACTTGGGCCACCGAAGGGGATCGAACCCTTGATCGGACGATTAGGAAGCGTCGGGCGCTCGTCGTCAGTTCCAATGCCGTCGTACCGTCCAAGGTGGGTTGCCAAATTATCTGCCGGGCCCCGTCCGGCCGCATGAGTGTGGGCCGACGCTAGTCTAGGCTCCCACGCTGCATTCGGCAGTCGGGCCTGCAGGAAGTGCGCAGTCGCGAAGGGCTATTCTCCGACAATCTGAACGCGCACCGTTCTTTCGCGGGCGCGTACCTGATCGAAGTCGGCGAAGTAGATACGGCCGAACTCCCCCAGCGTCATTTGTCCGTCTACGATCGGAATGCTCTGGGAGCGTCCCAAGATGACGGAACGCAGGTGCGCGTCCGTGTTGAGCGACCACGATGCGAGTTCATCTCTGCCAGCGGCTGCAACAATGTGTTTCGGGCCGGGATGCAGGTATTGGCCCTCCGTCCTGCAGGTGGGAATAAGGCCCTCGAGGACATTCACCAGATCCTGCATCAGCAGTTCCGTACCCCAGTAGTTGATGTCGTCTGAGGCTTCCTGTATCAGAACACTGCAAGTGGTGTGCTGAGAGAATACGAGCAGGATGCCGTCTTTTATGGCTGATTGCTTGAGAATGTCTTCCACTTGTACGGTAACGTCTTCGAAGGTGGGTCTGCGATCCGATTGGATCTTGAATGTCGAATGATGAGTTGACATGCGCAGCCTCCAGCCCTAATGTGCCGCATCCCATGCGGCGCGGGCCGACTGAATCATTTCCTCTAGCATTGCGCGAGGATCTCGGGCTTTGAATATCCCGCTTGTGGATCCGCTGCCTTGAGCGCCAGCGGCGAGCACATCGTACACATCCTGACCGCGACCGATCCCGGCCGTGTGAAGCACGCGGATATCCGGATTGATATCCCAAACGGCGCGGTTGATCTTGCCTATGGTCTTCGTGTCATTCTTCTGCCTGTTGGCGACGCCGATCAGCTCGGGCGCCTCAGCAATGATGATGTTGGGTCCCATGCGCGCGATGTCGACGGCATCGTGCAGGTTGTCGGCACAGACCATGGTGGCCAGCCCCACTTCATCCGCGCGCCCGATCGTGCGCCGCAAATCATCCCTGGAGAGACGTTTTTCCACGTGATTCAGCAGGACCCCGGCCGCGCCGGCCGCCTTGACCGCCTCCGGAAGCACAGAACCGATTCCCCTTCCAGCGTGGAGCGCATCCATGTGCTGGGCAAATATCAGCACTCGCCGCATCTGACTGGCCAGGAGCCGGATGTCCACCGCTTGGGGCGTAAGAATGACCTGAACCGCGTACTTGCCGCTGAGCGCATCCGCATACTTTGCGAGGTCAAGCAGCGCCTCGCCGTACATGTGCGCTTTTGGGCCGACTTCGAAGAATGGCGGAACTATCTGCAGTCCCCGATACATCTAAGCTTTCTCCATGAAACACACAGGCGTTGTCTTCCCGGCCTCGCCACGGGCGGAGGCAGCCGTCCTAGGGTCCGCATCCGCGTGAAGAGACTCCGCGATGGCACGGACTCCGCTACACCAACATGACCTCGACGCCCGCATCGCGCATGGCTTGGACGAAATCAGCTGTGGCACCGGTGTCTGTGATCAGAGTGTGAATTGAACTCACCGGCTTGATCGGCACAAAGCCCACACGGCCTATCTTGCTGCTATCGGCCACCAGGATGACTTGGCGCGAGCGCTCGACCATCAATCGGTCAACTTCCGCCATTAGTACGTCGGCGGTCGTGGCGCCGCTGGCGAGTGTCAGGCCGTCCGCACCGAGGAATACCTTGTCGGCCGTAAGCTCGTGAAGCTGTGAAAGAGTTCTGCGGCCCGACCGTGGCTTGATAGTCCGGGAGGTACAGGCCGCCCAGGATCGTCAGTTTTGGAGACGGCCAGGCCAGCACTTCCTGGGCGATCGGCTGGGAATTGGTAACCAGGGTCATCAGGCTACTGTTACGCAGGCTCGCAGGGATGTGTCGCACCACCTGCAAGGTGGTAGTCCCTGAATCCAGCAGAACAATATCCTTGGGTTTAACCAATTCGGCGCCCACTTTGCCGATCCGTTCCTTGGCCTGGATGTGCAATTCCTTTTTTTCGGCAAAGGAATCCGTCCGGGAACTGCCAGGGATCGGAATTGCCCCACCATGAATGCGTCTCACGCGGTTGGCCTCTTCCAAGAGCGTCAGATCGCGCCGGATCGACGTTTCGGTGATCTGGTATCGACTGACGAGATCCGCGACCAGGACGCGGCCATTTTCCAACACCATCTGTGCGATCTGGGACCTGCGTTCTGCAGCGCTCAGTTCTTCCATGGCATCCGCCTTACTTTCTCTTTGCTGCGGTCTACGTACCGCCGCCCCCGTTCCGGGGAGGACCCGACAACCAAACCTAGATCTCCACCACGTCGAGGCCCTGCATCTCCGCATAGGTCTTGATCTGGCCCGAAAGGTGGCCATAGGCCACAGCCATGTGATGGGGCGAACCCGCCTGGCACCAAGCATCACACCAGTCGGCAATCGGCAGGCTCTTCGGTTTGAACAGCATTTGGGGGGCGGCCACAGGACGGGGCTTGATTTCGATCGATTCGCCCTCCGAAATATTCAGCCGCCATCGCCCGCCTATTTGGACCAGGGACAGGTTCGTCACCGGCCCGGGCGTGTAGGCGTACTCGAAGCCGGCGCCAAATCCGTTCACGCCGCCATAGTAGATGCTGTGTTTCACCGCAACGTCCGCTGGTTTCGCGGCCATAGCTGGATTGCCATGACCGTCGTGGGACAAGATCATGGCCTGCCGCTTGAAATCGATGACATAGTTCTCGAGGAACGTGGATTGACCTGCAATTTCCTGCAGGATCAGCATGGCAGTGACGGTGGTGACGTCAGCCTCCGTGGAGCAGGGGAGACCGATCTCACACAGGCGCCCTGTGCCATACGACGGGATGATCCCCACGCGAGGATCGGTCAACCAGACCTGATCAAATGAGGCCACGGCGTCGAACTTGCCATCTCGGCTGACCTTCTCCAATGCCAAGGCGAGCCGGCAGGAACGTTCGAATTGTGCTGCGTCCATGTCGACCCGGTATCGAGCCTTTTCGCTTTGCGCCAGTTTCTTGACCTCGGCGTCCTTGAGATCGACCATTGCCACCGAAACCTTCTCGGGTTCCACGGGCCAACACACCGGGCCTACAAACTGGCGCAGGCTCAGCTGATCGATCATGAGGTCGGTCATGCCTTCAAAGGCGTGACCCAGTATTGCAATGCGAGCGGTCTTCAATCGCCTCCGGATGCCGGCGGCTGCGATGTGCTGTGCGACTTTCCTGTGACCTTCGGCATCGTCGAGCATGGAAGTGACCATCCAGAATGGCCGGCCAATCCGGAGCAGGCCCGAAGTCATCTCGGGGACGCCCGCCATGCCCGAATTGAGCATGATCAGGTCGAAGTCGGCGTCCTCAGGCAGGAATTCGATCCCCTGGGCGTTCCAGACCAGGACGGGCGCCGTGGTGTCTAAGAAACACCGTAAGGGTACTGCCCCCTTCGTGTAGGCGACCTCGACCGCGATAATCAGGTCCACGTCCGCGGCGTTGAACATCTGGGCCGCGGCTGCGGCCTGATGTTCTTCCTCTACCAGCGGGGGGCATACAGTCTCGGCGTGCCTGCCGATAATCTCGCCGATGTGATCGGCAACCTTCTGGGCGGCCGGACGCATGTGCGCGGTCTTGTTGTAGTCGTCCTCGAGCAAGGCCATCACCAGGACACCAACTTTGGGCTTAGTAGCCATACAAATCTCTCCTTCTCTCAGTCTCTGTTCAGTCTGCGTACTGCCGGCGGTAGTAGTCCGCCAGCAGCCGGTCTAGATCGCAATACCTTTGGTAGGGCAACGCATAAGCTGGGCTTTCATTGTCCGGAGGCACCCGCGCCTGGATCGCAACCATGGCCTGGCAGCCTGCCGCGATGGTGGGGAACACGCCGCTGGCCGCGCCAGCCAGGATCGCGTTTCCCAGTAGTGCGGTGTCCTCATTGATCAAGGTGACTAATGGCACGCCTGTCACGTTCGCTTTGATCTGATTCCACAAGACACTGCGCGCGCCACCGCCTGTCGATCGGATTTCTGTTACCTCGATGCCTGCGCGCGTCAGGGCCTCCAAGTTGCGTTTGAGCATGAAAGCCACGCCTTCCAGGATGGCGCGGGCAAAGTGGTTGCGGTTGTGGCTCAGCGTGAAGCCCGTGAAAGAACCGCGAGCCTCCGGATTGGGGTCTGGGCTAAAGGCGCCCATCAGGTGCGGCAGCATGACAAGCCCATCGCAGCCAGGCGGGGCTTCGGCGGCAAGCGTATTGAGGAGTTCGTAGGCGGCGTCGTCTTGCGCACTGCGCCTCATTTCCTCCGTACCAAAGGCGTCCTTGAACCATTTATACGCCATGCCCGCGGTCGGGCAGACGGGCACGAACAGGTATCTGCCACCGACGCTGTGCAAGTACACGGGAACCACACGATGCGGGTCCATGTCCGGCGAATTGATCGTTGCCTGGATGGTGAGGGCTGCGCCCGTGGTTTCCGACACGGTCCCGGGCTGGATATTGCCGGCTCCAATAGCGCCCACCGATTGATCCATTCCGCCAGCCACGACTTGGGTTGTCCTTTGGAGGCCGGTTTGAATTGACGCCTCCTTCGTGACATGACCTATCACATCACCTGCCTGAGTCAACTCCGGCAGATGAGGAGCAGCGATGCCGATTTCGTCCAGAACCGGCTGCCACCACTTGTCGTGGATGATGTCAAAATAGAGGCTGGTGCAGGCAATCGATCCGTTGGTAGCATATTTTCCGGTGAGACGATAGATCAAGTAATCCTGCACAAGCAAGAACTTGGCCGCGCGGGCAAATGCTTCGGGCGCGTTTTCCCGCAGCCAGAGTATCTTGCAAGCGGTCCACGTGGGGATGATCTCCGGGATGCCGGTGACTTCGTACACTTGCGCGGAGAACTTGGTGGCGAGGGCCTTGGCCTGATCGCCGGCCCGGTTATCCAGCCACACAATAGCCGGATGCACCGGTCGCCCGGCAGAATCCACGGAGATCAACGTCTCGCCTTGGCTGGAGACCGACAGCGCGACCACGTCGGTGGGGTTTGGCGCCGCCGCGGCCAGTACATTGCGGGTGGCGGCGACGCAGGCATTCCAGTAGATTTCAGGATCCAACTCGGCCCAATTGGCGCGTGGGGTCGACAGTTGATACTCCTGCCTGGAGACGGCCAAACAACGCGCCGTCCGGCTGAAATAAGCCGGCTTTGACGGCCGTCGTACCCGCATCGATCCCCAGTAGTAATGGCATCCACTACTCGATATGAAGATCCCGTGCAACGGCGTCAGGCGCTTTTTGTTCCTTGACGACTTCCTGCAAGGCGTCAAGCAGACGGCCCGGCTCCTTGGACTGGATGACGTTGCGGCCAAATACGATGCCGCGGGCTCCTGCGGCGATGGCGTCGGCTGCCAGCTTCAGGGCATCACTCTCTTTTGGAAGCTTCTTTGCCCCGAGCGCCAGAATGGGCACGGGCGTGGCAGCGGTCACTTCCTTGAAGCGCTTGCCGGTGTAGAAGGTCTTGACCAGGTCGGCTCCTAGCTCAGCGATCATGCGGCAGCCGATGAAGATGTCATCCTGGAGGTCCTCAGGCGGTCGCTCGTCCCCGCCGGTAGGGTAGACCTCGCCAATCAAGGGAATCCCGAGAGCACGTTTCTGGGACACGCACGACGAGAAGACCTCGACGTTTCGGGCATCCTCGGCTTCGTCCGGATTCCTCAAGCTCAGGCTCCCAATGACCAGGTCTGCGCCTTGGGCGACGGCGTCTGCCACCGAGATCATGGGGACGCTGTGCGAGTGTTTGTATTTCCACATCGCCGCATAGTTGGATCCCCAGTTCAGACGAATTATGCAGGCGGGGGCGCCCCGTCTTGAGAAAACCGACTGGCAGTGCGCCGGCATGCCCGGCGCCATCAAGATAGCGTCCGCCTGGCGGACCCGATCTATCACGGATGGCAGGTCAATCATCCCGGCCAACGGGCCGAAGTAGAGGCCGTGGTCGACCGCAACCACCACCGCGTTCTTGCCATCGGAAAAAAGCCTTGATAAACGGATTGCTTCACCGGTTGAGGACATGAGTAACTCCCTTGCCTGAATCCCTGAGAACCAAGAGATGCAATCCCAGGATATGACAGCAGGCGAACGATGCGCAGGATGGGGCGGCCGAAGCCGCCCCATCCTGCAATTCAGTTTCCGGAAGCCCTATTTTGCGATCAAAGCCCAACCGTCGGCGATCGCGGTTCCGGCCTTGTCCAAGGCCTCGTAGTCCTTGGGGAAATGAACGGATGCGTAAGCATCCGTTGGCGGGAACTTCGCCAACAGGTCCGCGGGCAATTGGACGCTGGTGCGGATCGGATGAACGAAGCCCTGGGCGTAGGCCAGCTGGCCTGCGTCCGAGTACTCATATTCCAGCAGGAGCTTTGCGGCATTGGGGTGCGGCGCACCGGCCGTCATGAACTGAATGTACATGCCGGCCACAGTTCCGTCCGTGGGAAGCACGACCTTCAAGTTCATGCTGGGATTCTGATCTATGTTGCTCAGGGCATCGAAGTCCCACTGGAGGGTGATCGGGCACTCACCCTTTTGGATGTTGGCGGTAGACGGTGAAACCCCGCTCAGAATGCCTCCGTCGATCATCTTCTTGAAGAAATCGAGGCCCGGCTGCGCGTTCGTCTCGTCGCCGCCGTTGGCGTACGCGGCTCCAAGTACGGCCATCTGGGCTGTCCCGGACGACCGCGGATCCTTCATGCAGACCATGTTCTTGTACTCTGGGTTGAGCAAGTCTGCCCAGGTCTGGGGAACGGTTGTAACCTTGTCGGCGTTTACCAGAAACGCCATGGCGCCCCAATACGCGGCGGACCAGCGTCCCTGGGGGTCCTTGGCATAATCGGGAATCTCGTCCCAGTTGGCGTTCTTGTACGGCTGGGACAGGTTCTCGTCCTGCACAATTTTCGCGAACGCAAGGCCCAGATCCGTAATATCGGCGACGGGCGCGGACGCCTCGGCCTCCAGCGTGGAGATGATCGTTCCGCTGTCCATATCCGTGTCCTGATGGGTGATCCCGTACTCGGCGGTGAACCCCTTGAAGAGGCCACCATAGTTCACCCAGTCATCCGGAAGTCCGTAGGAAACGATCGTGCCTTCTTTCTTCGCCGCATCGACCAGCTGCATCATCGGATCGATAGTCGGAGCGGGTGCCATCGTCTCGGCCGGGGCAGCCGGAGCCGGCGGCTCGGTCGGCGCTGGCGGTGGCGGTGCCGCCGGGGTTGCAGCCGGGGCGCAAGCTGACGTGGCAAGCACGAAGACGGTTACCAGTGCCACAAGCCAAGTGATTCTCTTAGACATGCTTCATCTCCTTTTGGATCGAAGGTTGCTGAGTCGAACTTCGTGTGACAGCCCTCCCCCCGGGGCGGCGACCAATTGTTGAACTAGGCGATGGCGGCCTCCTTCCCAGAGTGACTATCGGCCTGGACGGATCGACCCGCAATGGTCACGTGTCGCGATCCCGGGCGTATCGTCAAGACACTCAAGACAGGATCAAAGTCCCAAGCGTGTCTTCCGCTTGTGGCATCCTGTGCCGCGAGCGGAATTCCGTCGGCAAGCACAAGGTGAGGGGGAAACGTCAACCGAAGCTTCTGCGTTCCGTCGGCATCGAAGGTCCGATAGGAGATGTAATACGGTTGATACGAGATCTCCTGCACCACCGAGGTCGAACCAAGCATGTGGTCGGCGGCGGCATCAGTCAGCTCGGGCATCGCTGCCAGACCATCTATGAAGTGTGGAACATAATCGAAGTACCCGTCTGTGAACCAGCACTGGTTGTAGTAGTCTGGCCGGTCCACGCCGACCGTCACCGTGCCGTCCTCGTTGGCCATGTAGCTGGCCCAGTTGAACGAACGGCGCGCCAGGTCCCGGTAGGCTGGATCGCCCGTGCGTTCGGCGAAGAGGGCGGCCACACTGGCAAAACGAGCTGTATGGCTGCCCATCGGAAAATTGCAGAACTTCTGCTCGTGGATCGGAATCGCGGTGAAAAACGGATGACCAGCAAGCGTGCTTCGCACCCACTCCAGCAGTCGTCTCACTTGCGCTTCCCAATCGGGGAACCGGTCCGGATGCTCAAGGATGTAGCGGGCCGTTTCCATCGGGGAGAGTTGGTCGCGGTTTTCGTTGGCCGGATCGAGTCGGATGTCTTCGAAGTGGCCCTTCCAGACGTTGTTTTGGAGCGGAAAGGTGTCCACCCAAGCCCAAACTTGGTCCCGGATGTGGCGAAAGTTCCCCTGGTCCAATCGAATGAGTTCATCGAAAAGTCGGATCGCCGGGATCCAGTGTGCGCTGTACTCCTCGACAACGTGTCCGTCCCGAACGTCCACCCGGAAGGGCCACGGTGAACGGCTCGCATCACCGGGGCGGATCTTCTGCGCAAGCACCTCGGCACAACGCAATCCGATTTCGAGGTATTTTCGCTCACCGGTCAATTCATAGAAATCCAGGTATGCCCTGCCGGCCTGCGCAATCTTGTCCGGTTCGGTCGCGTAGACGCCATCCGCCCGCGCACCGAAGTACACCCCCGTTCCGGGGTGCGCTGAGGCATAGGGGACATCGGGCCAATCCCAGTGGCTCGGGGTGCGGTACTGCCACAGCCGATCGAGCATCCTTCGCACGATGTCGATGTGACCTGCATCGCCGGAGTAGGGGTAATACTTGAGCAATGTGGTCACCGCCCAAGCGAATTTCCCCGCCGGGTTGTCCGGCCACACGGTGGGTCGCACAGGGTCGGTCCAGAAGCACGAGTATTGCAGGTACCACGGAAGCCCGTTACTGTTCTCCTCCGGACAATGCTTGATGAAATTCATGGCGACCTGGATCACGTGATCATAGGAGGCCCAAGGTTCGAGCCTGCCCTCCGCGTCCAGCACAATCTCGTGCGCGTTGATGAAGATCATTCCTCGGCCGCCATGACCTGGCAGGCATTGGGAGGAAACACGAGCCAAATCTTCTGGTTAAGGACAACAGGTTGGCTCCTGCCAACCGTAACGTCCGCCACCACGCGTTGGCCTCCCACATTGGTTCCAAGGCGAGTCACCGCACCATGAAATGTGATCGTTTCGACAACTGCTTGAATTACGTTCCAGTCCTTCCGATCCGGATGCTCTGTCTGGATCTGAATGTTCTCAGGCCGAACCAACGCGACTACCTGCTGTCCGTCGGCGAAGTCTTTCACAGCGTCGGCGCGCAGCTCCACGTTCTTGCAGACCACGGTGCGGCTGCCGGAGGCCCTGCCAAGAAACTGATTGGCCGTTCCAATAAACGTCGCCACGAAGCGTGTCTGCGGGGCGCGGTAGATCTCCTCCGGGGTGCCGACCTGCTCAATCAGGCCCTTGTTCATCACGACCACCTTGTCGGAAATGGAGAGCGCCTCTTCTTGGTCGTGGGTCACATAGACGGTGGTGATCCCCAGCTCTGACTGGATGCGTCGAATTTCGCCACGCAGGGCGACCCGCACTTCGGCGTCCAACGCGGACAAGGGTTCATCCAGGAGCAGGACACGCGGTTCGACAGCCAGGGCACGCGCCAAGGCAATCCGCTGTTGCTGCCCGCCCGAAAGCTGGTGGGGGTAGCGGTCGGCAGTGTCCTCCAGACGTACCATCTCAAGGACCTGGTCGACCTTGGGCCGAATCGCCTGCCTGGGTGTCTTCTTCATCCGCAGACCAAACGAGATGTTGTCCCGGACGGTCTTATTCGGGAACAGTGCATAAGCCTGAAAGACCATGCCGATGTCCCGGCGGTTCGGCGCGACGTTCGTGACATCGCTGCCGTCTAGGGTGATCTGTCCACTGTCCAACTGCTCGAATCCCGCTATCATGCGCAACGTCGTTGTCTTGCCGCAGCCGGATGGCCCCAGCAGGGCCGCCAGGGTCCCTTTCTCAATGTCGAGATTGAAGTCATGCACCACATCGGCGCCGGAGAAGGACTTGCAGACGTTTCTCAATTCCAAATATGCCATTGGCTCATCCTTAGCTAGTGGGCCTGCACGGTCCCGGAAGGTGTGGCCCTGCCCTGCGTTCCTACCCACAGAATCAACAACGAGACCAACCAGGCAATGGTGAACGAGATCACCGAGAAGGCCGCGGCGACGTTTCCGTTTATGCGCGTGTACTCCACAAGCAGCAGGGGGAAAGTCTTGAACCGGGCGCCCACAATCAGGGATGTGAGCGTGAATTCCGCAAAGACCGTGGCGAAGACCAAGAGGCTGCCGCTCAGGATTCCCGGTACGATGTTGGGAATGATGATTTCCGCCAAGACCTGGAGCACGTTCGCTCCGAGACTCTGTCCGGCTTCCGTCAGCGTGTGGGAGTCGATGGCCTGCAGCGCGTTGGACACCGGTCGGTACATGAACGGCATGGAGTAAACCACCACGGCGCCGATCAATAAGTATGGCGAACGAGCCAGCGGTCGGAAGTTGTAGATCTGGATGAGCGCCAAGGCCAGCACCACGGTCGGGATCCCGAACGGCAGGATCATCAGCACATCGAGCAAAGGTCGGGCGCCGGTCAATCGAGTGTGGACCCAGTACACGGTGGGGACAATGATGATGAGGCCCACGAGGACGGTGCCAATGGAGAGGATCAATGAATTCCGCAGCGTGCTCACGAAGTACGAGGATGCAGCGGCCTTCGCATAGAACTCCAGCGTATAGCCCTCGGGCAGGATTGTCCTGTCCCAGCGAGTGGCGACCGAGAAGACGTACGTTGAGAGGATGGGCAGCAGCATGTAGAAGAGAAAGAACGCCATCAGCACCATCTGCCATCCGGCCGGCCGACGCTTCTTTGGTGAAAGTTGCTTGCTCTGCTTTGTTTCCGGCATCCTAATTGGAATTGCCTTTTCCCCTTCCTACGCCCTGGACCAACGACGGGCACGGGCTGTTGCCAACTGGTACACGCCAATGCTCAACCCCATGATGATCAGAGAGAGAACCGCCATCGCCATGCCCACGCCAGGGTCCTGCCGGACTTCGCCGGCAATCATGTAGCCGATTTGCAGTGTCACGAGCGCCAGTTTGGCCTGCACCAGTGTGTAGGCCGTTGCGTAGGCGCCAAACGCATTGGCGAACAACAAGGTGAATCCTGCAATCAGGGAAGGCATCAGGACCGGGATACCGATATTCCACCAGAATTGAAAAGTGCTGGCGTACAAGCTCTGAGCCGATTCCCGCCATTCCTTCTTGATCCCTGTGAAGGCAGGGAGAATCAACAGCACCATCAGCGGCAGCTGGAAATACACGTAGGCCAGGGCCAGTCCCCAAAAAGAGTAGACGCTGAAAGTTGAGTAGAGGTCGTAGTGGAAGTACTGCAACAGAAATTGAGTGACGACGCCATTCAATCCCAGGATGACAACAAAAGCAAAGGCGAGCGGCGCTCCCGCGAAGTTGGTCGTCACATCCGAAAGCGTGATCAGGGCGTCCCGGACCCGCTCTGACGGCCAGAGATAGATGGCATACCCGATCAACGCTCCCAAGACAACCCCGATGGCCGCTGTCAGGGCTGACAGTTCGATGCTGTTGACAAATGAATTGATGTACAGGGGGCGTTGCAGGTCGGTGTAGTGCACCAGCGTCATCGCTCCTGTGGCCTTGTCAATAAAGCTCCCCCGAAGCAAGAACAGGATCGGCACAAACTCAAAAACCATACAGAAGATCAAGAAAGGTGCAAACCCGAGCCAATCGGAGTAGTGGGGTTTTGGTTTCTTGGTGGCCATGCGAACAGATTCCAGCATGGCCATTATACCCGCCATGTTTCGTTTGTCAACAGAAAGTGTGGCGTTCTGTATTGTTTGACATTGCATTTTGTGCATGCTAGAATGCCAAACATCATAATTCGAGCGTTATTGTACACGTTCAAGATAGAGTTGCTCCGAAAACAGAAGGAGACAGGCGCATGGCTGAGGAACTGGACAAGATGCGATCCAAGTATCCGGACCTCGCGATATTTGAGCGAGAGATCGGAGAATTGGTCGCAACAGGGTTCTTTGCAAGAGGGGCCGATATCCACGTGAACCGCACGCCCGGGCGTCTGGATCTAATGGGCGGGAATGATGACTACACGGGTGGGTTTGTCTTTGAAACCACGATTCGGGAGGCGACTCTGGTCGCCGTCCAGCCCAGGACGGATCGCAGCGTGCACTTGTACAATCCGGCGGTGAAATCTCTTGGCTGGAAGGACAAGATCGAGTTCAGCCTCGATGACCTGACGCGGGACGGACGTGTACGGCCCCTGGAAGAAATCCGCAGTTGGATCAACCAGGATCCAGGAACGGCGTGGTCCGCGTATATTCTGGGAGACCTGTACTTCCTGATCAAGGAGTTCCCCGAGAAAGTGAAGAACGGCCTGGTTCTATATTTGACCTCGGACGTGCCGCTCGGAAAGGGGGTGAGTTCTTCGGCGGCCCTGGAGGTCGCTTCCATGAAAGCCATGGCAGAAGCCTATGGCGTGGAGGCTCACGGAGTCGAACTAGCGTCTTGGACCCAATGGGTCGAAATCGCCCTCACGCAATCGGCCTGTGGGATCATGGATCAGCTCGCGGTCGTGCTCGGCGACGCCGGTTCTTTTGTCCCGATGTTGTGCCAGCCGTGCCAGCCGGGCCAGCTGGTCAAAATGCCCGACGAATTAAAGCTTTGGGGAGTGGATTCAGGGGTACGGCACTCCGTGGCAGGGATTGAGTACGAGTTGGCGCGGGCCGCCACATTCATGGGCTATCGGCTGCTCTGCAATTGGGAAAACCTGGCCCCGCGGCTCGATGAAAGTGGTGCAGTGTCGCGCTGGGTCGATACTAAGTGGAACGGCTACCTCGCCAACCTTTCGCCGTCCGAGTTTCGGCAGCGCTATGAAGGTCGCCTGCCCGAAACGCTCGACGGCAACGGTTTCGAACAGGCATACGGTGCTCACCTGGATCCATACACGCCCGTGCGCCCCGGTGTTGCCTATCCAGTGCGCGGTGCAACGCGCTACGCGGTTGAAGAGAACTGGCGCGTGCACGCCTTCTTTAGCTTGATCTCCAACGCCGCGGACTTCCTGGATGAGATCGCGCCTCACGTTCTAGGGGAGTTGATGTACCAATCACACATTGGCTACAGTCAATGCGGCCTCGGTTCGGATGCCACCGACTACCTCGTCGACCTCGTGCGGTCCGAACGTGCCAATGGCTTGGTCGGGGCCAAAGTCACCGGTGGAGGCGCGGGCGGGACGGTGGCAGTGCTTGGCATGAATACTCCCGCGGCCGAGTTGGCGCTGAACCATGTCGTGGAGAGGTACCAATCTTGGAGTGGGACGGATCCGTATGTGTTTACGGGATCTTCGGCTGGGGCTGATGGATTCGGTGTGCTGCAACTCCGCTATTAGCGTTGTTGGCAAGGCCCCATTTTTCAGAAACGGGCGCATGTTGCGTTTGTTTGGTTTCGGTTAGGCCGAGGAATTGTTTCTTATTGCATTATGTTGTCTATCAAATCATTAACTCTTGTATCCCTATTTGTTATAATTTGCATCAGATACGAGCATTGCAGCAGTGCCAGCGAGGGGCGTGAAACGTTTCGAGACGTTCAGATGACACGGCAGTTCGTCTGATCAGTAGGAGAGCGCTCAGGCTTCAAGCATGGAAGTTATCCTGCTCGGCACCGGCACCGCAATCCCCATCCAACAACATTCACCTTCTGGCCTGATCCTTAGAGCCGGTTCACAGCACCTGCTTTTTGACATCGGCCCTGGAACGCTCGGGCAACTCCACTTGGCGGAGGTCGAGTGCAGACAAATCGATGAGCTACTGCTGACCCATCTTCATCCCGATCACACCCTCGACCTGGCAACGCTGCTGCTGGTCTTCAACTACGCGCCGAATGCGGAACGACGAACGCCTTTTGCCATCACCGGCTGCCACGGACTTGAGGATTTCTATGATCGCATGGTTGGCCTCTATCCCGAGGTGGCTCCTTCTCTGTTCGAACTGAAGTTCCGCGAGGTCCGCGAAGACGAATTCACGATTGGGGCACTGAGGATTCGAAGTGCGCCGACCGGACATACGCCCGACAGTGTGGGCTACCGCGTGGAGGACGGCCACCGCGCGGTGGTCTACTCCGGCGATGCGGCGTCAAATGGACAATTGGCCCGGTTGGCCGAGGGTGCCGATCTCTTGGTGAGCGAATGCTCGTTTCCGTCGGGCTGGGCGACGGAAGATCATTTGAACGCCGACACGTTGGGGGAGATCGCTGAACAAGCTGGTGTGAAGGCCCTGGTCGTGGTCCACACGTATCCGCCAGCCCTCGCCGTGGATCTGGCGTCACAGATCCGCCGGCGCTACCGCGGGCACGTGCAGCTTGGAGTGGACGGCCTGCGCGTGGTCGTCTAGCGAAATGTCCGTCGCGCCCTCGGCGGTCCATCTTGGAAAGAAGCCGCTGGTCTCGTGGGCGGCGTGGCTGGGCTTGGTGCCCTTTTTCGTCTTTGGTCTGGCATTTGAGTTCCTGCCCCTGTTGACTGTCGTTCAATCCAGCGTGACGAGCAAGGGCTCGCTGACCGCGGACTTCTATCGGCAGGCACTCGATCCGCTATTCCTTCGGTCATTTGGCAACAGTATCAAGCTATCGGCCACGACGGCTGCGTTCGGGGTGATCTTCGGAACCCTGGTGGCTTCCGCGATCATTACGACCAGGAACAAATTCGTCCGTAACGCCCTCACGGCGTTAGCCGACGTGACGACCAACTTTGGCGGTGCTCCGCTGGCGTTTGCGTTCATCGTGATCCTCGGTTCGACGGGGGTGATCACGCTGGTCCTCAAGCAGGTCGGCATCAGCCTCTATCCGAACTTCCGGATCTACTCAATCTCAGGATTGACGATCGCATACTTGTACTTTCAACTGCCCCTGATGATTCTTCTGATCATTCCGTCGCTATATGGATTGAAGCGGGAGTGGCGTGAAGCGGCCATAAATCTTGGGGCCTCAGAGTTTCAATACTGGGTAGAGATCGCTTTGCCGATTCTCCTGCCGGCATTGTTGAGTGGATTCCTGTTGCTGTTTGCCAATTCATTCGGAGCGTACGCCACCGCCTGGACCCTGACCGGCTCGGATGTCGATCTGATCACGATCCGCATTGCGGCCTTGATACGCGGAGAAGTCCAGTTGGCGCCCGAACTTGCCGACGCGTTGTCCATGATGTCGCTGCTGATCATGACGGCCTGCGTCTTCGGCTACCTTTGGCTCTCGAACCGCTCGCGAAGTCCACACAAGTGAAGAAGACAAACGAGGTCTGGCGCTCCGTCGTGCTGGGGGCTTTCTTGATCTTTATGGTCGTCCCGGTGATCGCGACGCTGCTTTTCTCGGTCTCCATTCGGTGGGATCGCACGCTCTGGCCCGAAGGGTATACGGTCCAGTGGTGGTCCGAGGTCACTTCGCGGGGGGCCTTCCTGCTGACCCTTCGCAATTCCTTCCTGGCGTCATTTGCGACGATGTTCTGCCTACTTGTGCTGGTAACGCCCACCGCCTACTGGATGAAATGGAAAGTGCCACAAGCGCGACCGGTCGTCGAAGTGATCACCACCTTTTCGTTCGGAGTTCCGGGTGTCGTACTGGCACTGGCCCTAATCCGCTTCTATTCCAAAGTTCCCCTTCCTATCGTGAACCATCCCGCCATCCTCGTGGCCGCGTGCATGGTTCTGTCGCTTCCTTTTATGTACCGGCCCATTGTGAATGCACTGGAGGCGATTGACTTCCGCGTCCTAACCGAAGCGGCGCAGAGCCTGGGTGCCAGCACCTGGAGCGTCCTGGGAGAGGTCATTGTCCCAAACATCATGCCGGGAATCATCAGCGGGTCCTTGCTGGTTTTCTCCACCGTATTCTCAGAATTTACGCTGACAAGTCTTCTCGTTGGGACGCGTTTCAAGACATTTCCAATCTATCTTGTGGAGTTCACGCGATTTGATGGGAGACAGGCCAGCGCGCTGGCTGTGATCAGCTTTGTCGTTGCCTGGATGACTTCGTTGCTGATTATTTGGGCAAGTAGCAAGGGTGGTCAGGAGACCACGCACGTCGGCGGCCGGTAGGTGTGTTTTCGTTTCAAGTTGTGGTTCACCACCGTCTCGGGTGGAACATATGGAAAAGGAGAAAAGAATGAGAAAGCTCTACGTGTTCGTCGTGATGGCGGCCCTACTGGGCAGTACTTTGGCGGGGTGCGCACCGGCCCCGACTGCGGCTCCGCAGGCACCGGCCGCAGCGGTTGAACCTGCCGCCACGGCGGCTCCCGCAGCCACGGCAGTGCCTACCGAGGATCCAGAGGCAGCCAAGATTGCAGGTGCGAAAGCCGAAGGTCAACTTGTCAGCTACGGCATGAGTGATGACTGGGTCAACTTGGGCAACATCTGGAAAACCCTGGAACAGCGCTACAGCGTGGTCCATACCGATACCGACATGACCAGCGCCGAGGAGATCACTCACTTGTTGGCCGAGAAGGATGCGCCCGTCATGGACGTAGCCGACATCGGCTTCGACTTTGTCGGCACTTTGGTCGAGAACAACCTTGCCATGTCCTACAAGAACACATCCTGGGACAAGATCCCGGCCAACTTCAAGGACTCTGAAGGGCGTTGGGCCGTGGCCTACTGGGGAGCCATCGCGTTCCTCGTCAACACCGACCTGGTCAAGGATGCCCCCCACACGTGGGACGACCTACTGAAACCCGAGTACAAGGACATGATCTGCAGCCGCGACCCAAGCAAGTCCACCTACGCGACAGGCTCGGTGCTGGCTGCGGCCTACGCACATGGCGGTGACGAGTTCGAACGTTCAGCCCGGACTGGACTTTTTCAAGACCTTGCGCGACAACGGAAACTGGCGTCAAGGAGTCGTGCTGAATGTTGCTTCGGTCCAAAAGGGTGAGTGTCCCATTTCCCTTGTCTTCGATTTCGACGGATTTGCCAAGCGCGATGCCACCGGCCTTCCCCTGGACGTGATCATACCGACGGATGCCACCGTGGGCATGCCGTTCGCTGAGTACATCAGCGCGGTGGCGCCGCATCCGAACGCGGCAAAGCTTGAGCAGGACTTCCTGCTGTCCGATGAGGGCCAGATCATGCTGGCGCAGGGCTATGCCCATCCTTCCCGCAGCGACGTCCAGCTGCCGGCGGATGTGGCCGCCAAGCTGCTCCCCGAGAGCGCCTATGGCAACCTGAAATTCCCGACCGGCTTCGATTCCTGGACCAACGCGATGCACGCCATAGTGACCGGCTGGACCACGATCTCCTCGCAGTAGACACGTTCGAAAGGCGACCGTTCAAGATCGGGATGGATATCCATCCCGATCTTGATTCTGGTATCGCACCAGAGCTTGTGCGCATCTCGTGCCCGTGTGGCGGGCCGTGGTGTCACCACTGCTGCCAAGAGGGTGTGGCGCCGCTATCGCTGGGCCAGAGCAGAAATGGAAACAGGTCGCGTTTGCGTTCACCGACGAGCAGGTCACGCTTACATGCGCCGACCAACGCTGATACATACGTGCAGGAACGACACTGCTGCCATAACTAAGTAACCCCCTTGGGCAAAATAAACAATTGTCTGCTGTCGGCATAGGCGGAAGACACGGGTTTTTTCCTTCCTGACCAGCCTATAATAGGAATGAAAAACCCGAGAATTTGTTGAGCCACCGAAGGGGATCGAACCCTTGACCTGACGATTACGAATCGTCTGCTCTACCGGCTGAGCTACGGTGGCTTGAGGAGCGCCGGGATTATAAGGTCTTAGTCACAAACTCGCAAGTTTTTGAGCCCTCGAGTTGTCTATGGCATGGGGCTGCAGGATCGAGCCCATCGTGGCTGGCCGTCGTAATTCATCTTGGCGGCCGGTTTGGCCGTAAATTGGTGATTCCTTGAACATTGCAATGTTGTCCTATCACACGTGCCCGCTGGCGATTCTTGGAGGCAAGGACACCGGCGGCATGAACGTCTACGTGCGCGACCTGACGACCGAGCTAGGCCGGATTGGCATTCACGTCGACGTCTTCACGCGATCCCAGGATGAGCACGTCCCGCACGTGGTGCACGAACTTGGTTTCGGGAACCGCGTCGTGCACGTGCCTGCAGGACCCGAAGTTCCAATTGCCAAGTCGCGCCTGGCAGACTATGTGCCCGAGTTCGCCGCCGGAATCCGACGTTTTGCAGAGTCCAAGGGCATCCAGTACGATTTGCTGCACAGTCACTACTGGCTCTCGGGACTGGCGGCCGAGCAGCTTTCGGACGCGTGGCACGGAGTGCCCATCGTGCAGATGTTCCACACGTTGGGAGAGATGAAGAACCGCGTCGCCCGCCCGGAAGAGGAGCAAGAAAGCCCGGCGCGCATCGCGGCTGAAAAACATCTTCTGGCGCGGGCGGACAGAATCGTTGTCTCAACCCTCGCCGAGCAAACCCAGCTTCGTTTCTTGTACAAGGCGAGCGATCGAAAATTGGTCATCATCCCGCCGGGCGTCGACCTGGCCCACTTCTATCAGATACCGGCCGATGAGGCCAAGGCATTCGTCGGCCTGAAGCCCGACGATCGCATGGTGCTCTTTGTGGGTCGCATTGAGCCGCTCAAAGGTGTCGAGACGCTAATCAGGGCCATGTCGACTCTCAAGTTGCGGGGCAGCGACCGACCCGTTCACCTGGCGATCATTGGTGGGGATCCGGCAGTGTCGCGCCAGGAAATGACCGCCGAAATGGCGCGACTGCAGCACCTGTGTGATGACCTGCACGTGGAACAAACGGTGCTTTTCCTGGGCAAACGGCGCCAGGACACCTTGCCGTACTACTATTCGGCGGCGGAAGTTGTTGTGATGCCGTCTCACTATGAATCTTTCGGCATGGTCGCCTTGGAGGCCATGGCCTGTGGAACGCCGGTGATTGCATCCGAGGTTGGCGGCCTGGGATTTCTTGTCCAAGATGGGGACACGGGATTCACCATCCCGGACGGTGAGCCCGACCTGCTCTGCGAGCGCCTCGATGCCCTGCTCGGCAGTCCAGGGTTGCGTGCCCAAATGGGCGCCCGCGCCGCCGAGTATGCAAGGGACTACTCGTGGGACAAGATCGCGGTGCAGATTGTTGCGGTCTATTCGGAGCTGCTGAAGGTCCGCGCGGCGTGACGCGGGCTCCTGCCTTTCGGTGGAGAGCCCGTGCTCTCCGGCGTTTAGGTCTTAGGGGGATTTCAATGCAATTGGTGCAGCATCAACGCGATGAAGACGCCGAGCAGGCCCAGCCGCGGGCCACTTGGTCCAAGAGCGTGCCAGCGCGCCACATGTATTGGAGAATCTCCGCACTTTGCTGGGCCAGACCGGGCCCTACGTTGGGGTCGAGCGTCGGCCTCGGAGGAGACAGCTATTCCTTGTCTTGGTTCCCGGCTTCGTTCATCTTCACCAGGAAGAGCGTTGACCCGTCCATCTCCTGCGATCGCATTTCAAACGACTCCTTCAGGCTCTTCAAGAGCCTTGAAAGTTGGCGTTGACCGTACGTGCGGGGATCGAAACCGGGATCCAACTGATAGAGTGCATTGCCCATCAGATCCAGCCTTGCCCAACCGTCCTCTTGAACGGCCATGTCAAAGGCCTGCTCAAGCAAGGGCATGGGATCCGCATCGCCCTTGGGCTTCTGCTTACTGGTCGACTTGCGTCGCGATGAGCGTTCCTTGGCGTTCTTGGTGGCCGACACGAGGTTTTCGGTGTATACAAACACGTCGCAGGCATTGACAAACGGCTTGGGGGTCTTCTTTTCCCCGATGCCCATGACGAAAATGCCGGTCTCCCGGATGCGGGTTGCCAGGCGGGTGTAGTCGCTATCGGAGGATACGAGGCAGAATGCGTCCACTGCGCCTGAGTGCAGAACATCCATGGCGTCGATGATCATGGCGCTGTCGGTTGCATTCTTTCCAATTGTGTATCGGAATTGTTGAATGGGTTGGAAGGCGTGGAAATTCAGGGTCTCCTTCCAGGAATTCATGTTGGGGGTCGTCCAGTCGCCGTAGATGCGGCGGACAGTGACCTGGCCATATCGGGCGGCCTCCACAAGCATCTGCGAGAGAAGACCCGCTTGCGCATTGTCGCCATCGACAAGCATGGCAATCTTCTGCCGGGGTAAACTGCTTAGTTGTTCATCAGCCATGAATTCGATTATAACGTATGGTCACGGCTTCACGTACAGTGCACGCGAATTCCTATTCCGTGGGTCGGGCCGCGCGCCCGGATCAGTACGAGGCCTTGTCCGGTTCTGGACTTGAATTTTCTAGTGAAGTATGACACAATAGACGTGGTCCCGTCGTTGGGTGCCCCCCTCACCCAGCGGCGGGATCATCTTACTTAAAGTTCGCCTTCACCAGCCCACTTCAAATTCTTCAGATAGTCCGGGTCATCGTATCGATCCAAACGAAATGCCTTGGCATAGGAGGGCAGGGGTGCGCCGACGACGTGGGCCGCCAGCAGCTCGCCCGCTCCACAGGCAGACATGATGCCGTAGCCGGAGACAGCCCCGATTACGAAGACGCCTTCCACCGGCGTCGGCCCGACCAACAGCCGATTCTCGGCTGTTTTGACATAGTAGCCTCCGTCCAGGCGAGGCCGGGCCGCACGCGACCAAAATAGGTGCGCAGTTCCGGCACCATGATCGAAAGGCCGCGCAGCACCACCTCCGGATATTGATCGTCAAGCGGCGGAGGAAAAACCGGGGGCGCGGACCGCGTCGTGTAGTCCCAAAGCATCAAGACTGCCGTGCCGTCGCTTGCGCCTTCGGGCCGCGTGTGCGCTCCTCCCGGCAAGGGATCTGTTAGCCAGCTGGTCGAGGGGTCTGACTGGAGCATGGCGCGCTCGTCGGGCAGCCATGGCACCTGTATGGGATCATTCCAGATAAGCAGAGGGGCAGCGCGGTCAATGACGCGACGCGTATCAGCGAAGGCAACCTTGAGGTGCAGGTCGGTGTGGACCGGTACTTCAAGGCCGCACAACCGTGCGACTTTCTTGAAGTACGGGCCGGCCGCGTTGATAAAGACTGAGCATTCAATTTCCTCGCCACTCTCCAGAGTCACTGCACGGACGCGGTTGTCCGCAATCTGGACGGCACAAATGCGGCCGCCTAGGAAGTCAGCGCCGCAAGCCCGGGCTTGCTCGAGAAAATACATGCCCATTTGCTGCGCGCTCAACCAGCCGGCCCGCCGGACGTGCAGTGCCGCGCCAGCCGAGTTTGTGAGATACGGAAATAGTCGCTTTACGAGGCCCCCACCAAGCAAGAGATCCGCGCCATCCGGCTGGTCCAGATAATCTTCAGGATTGGATGGTACGTAGCTTGAACCGAGTCCCGAATGGATTCGCAATGGGCCGGCCCCTGCGCGCGATATCTCCTTTGCGGAGAGCATCATCTTGTCGGTCTCGGCGGGATCCGAGCTCAGATATAGGTAGCCGCGACGATTTAAGCGGATGCGGTTGGCACTCTCGGTGGCCAGTTGCTCCATCAGGTCGATCGACCGATCCATGAGCGCCCGAAGTTCGGGATCTGGCCACCAGTTGCGGTAACACTCTGTGGAGCGGTCGCTTGTCAGGGAAAGCGGAGGGCGCTCGTCAACGAGAAGGACGTCAGAGACGCCGGCTTTGGTCAGGTAGAAAGCCGCGCTCAGTCCGGTGATTCCGGCACCGCATATGACAACGCGATGCTTAAGGGTCATGTGCAGCGGATTGAGGTGAGTAAGCGCGGCGCGCTGATCTTTAAGGTCATGTTCGACTTTGGGCCAATCGCACCGTGCCCCGTGAACCCCTTAAATTCCTGCATCGGGCGCCGGCCAAGCCGTACGGCGAGTCTCGAAAAGTGGTTGCTGCCAGCGAGGGCAGCGCCGAAGTGCGTGATGCCACCCTGTGATGACTCCTCGAGGTCGGTCACGTGCGGATCGACCGGTCACGCGGAAATGCGCTGGCTGCTACCAAATCGGGTGGAGTACCTGCCAGCCTCTTGCTCGAGGATCACGAAGGCAATCTCCAGGATCTCGTCCACGGCGCTTGGGTCGAGCCGACCGCCCATTTCGGCGGCCTCCGTGGATTTGATCAGGGCTCCTCGCACCCCGCTGGCCCGATGTGCCAGCACAGAATCCGCGGAGACGCGCTCCAGGCGGGCAAGTACCATGCGAACCAAAGAGGCCTGATCGGGCACCGTTGTCGAATGTGGCGCCCCCGGAGAGGCTCGAACTCTCAACCACCAGATTCGAAGTCTGTTACTCTATCCATTGAGCTACGGGGGCGTTTGGCGGCATTATACACGAAAGACCGCGCCGCGCTTTGCCCTTCGATTGCACGGTAGAATAGGGCCACTCCAGCACGCAACAAGGGGTCTAAATGCCAGATATTCAGGGCTTTGGCGATGGATTGATCGAGAATCTTGAGAAGGTCATTGTGGGCAAGCGCGACGCGCTTGAGCTCATCGTAATCGGGCTTCTGTGCGAGGGTCATGTCCTCATTGAGGACGTGCCTGGCGTGGGAAAGACGATGCTGGCGCGCACGTTGGCAAGATCTTTGGATTGCGATTTCAGCCGAATTCAATTCACGCCCGACATGCTGCCGAGCGACATTACGGGCGTGTCCATCTATAACCAGCAGAAGGCAAAGTTCGAGTTTCGCGCTGGTCCGATCATTGGACAGATCATCCTGGCCGATGAGATCAACCGGGCGACGCCAAAGACTCAGGCAGCCCTGCTGGAAGCGATGGAAGAACGACAAGTCACCGTCGACGGGACGACGCACGTCTCTGCCGCGACCCTTCATGGTACTGGCGACTCAGAACCCGATCGAGTACGAGGGCACGTTCCCATTGCCCGAGGCACAATTGGACAGGTTCCTGCTGCGCGTCCGCCTGGGATATCCAGATCTCATCGATGAGATCCGGATCATGGACAGTCAGCGTACGAAGCATCCAATTGAGAGCCTGAAACCGGTTGCGAAGTCCAAGGACGTACTTCGCACGGCTCAGGCAGTCCGCGCTGTCTACGTTTCATCTGCGGCCAAGCGCTACATAGCCGACCTTTCAAGGCGTACCCGCCAAAGCAGTGACATCTATCTTGGGGCCAGTCCCCGCGGAACATTGTTCCTTTCCCGAGCATCGCAAGCCCGCGCCGCCCTGAGCGGCCGCGGCTTCGTCTTGCCCGACGATGTTAAGGAAATGGCAGTCGCGGTGTTGTCTCACCGCCTCATCGTGAGCCCCGCGGCAAAACTCCGCGAACTCAGCGCAGAACGCATCATGCAGGAGATTGTTCGCAATACACCAGTGCCGGGGGGTGATTTTGGACAGGCACATGCCGACCAGGCGCCAGCAGCATGAACATCGGCAGGGCCACGGTCGCGCTGCTCATCTCCGTTGGATTCATCGGCTCCCTGGTCGGGGGTGCGACGTTCTACTCCCGACTTATGTATCTCGGACTTGTCATGGTCGCAGGAGCGTGGATCTGGGTCACGGTGGTGGCGCGCTCCCTAAGGCTGAAGCGCCGCCCTGAGTTTTGGCGTGCAAGCGTAGGCGACATTTTCAAGGAGCAGTACGAGATTCAGAACCGCAGCCGCCTCCCTGGAGGTTGGGTTGAACTGTACAACGAAATGCCCATCCCCATGCCGGCGGGCTCCCGGTTGCTAACTCGCCTTAACCCTCAGGAGAACCAGACCTACGTGGCACGTACGTGGCTTACCCGGCGCGGAGGCTTTCCGGTGGGACCGACGCTGCTGACGGTCGCAGATCCGTTGGGTTTGTTTCGCGTGCAAAAACGGTTCCCGGCCGAAAAGACGCTCGTCGTGCTGCCAATGATCTTTCCCATCACGCAGTTCCTGTCGCCGCCGGGCTTTCTCCCCGGCGGTCAGGTCATTCGCCGGAAAGCGGCTGAGGTGACGCCGCACGCCGCCGGCGTGCGCGCCTACGTTCCCGGAGATCCGATGCGGCGCATTCACTGGCCGACGACTGCCCGGCGCGGACAGCTGATCGTCAAGGAATTCGATCAGGATCCGCAAGCCGAGGTGTGGATCTTCATGGACGCCCAGGAGGGGGTTCAAGTCCAGAAGGAGTACGCCATGCCTTCTGTTCCCCTGGAGAGTTCTGCTTTTCACGCGAAAGCCCAAGCTGAGCCTGCCCCCGGCGACACTGGAATATGGGATTAGCATCGCCGCCTCGCTTGCGCACTACTTCATTGCACAGAAGCGGGCGGTCGGGTTGGTGGTGCAAGACAGGGCCTACACGGTCATTACGGCGGAGCGAAGCCACAGGCAGGAGAACAAGATTTTGGAGACGCTGGCATTCATAGAGGGCAAGGGGGAGTTATCGATAGCCGCGTTGGCAGGCGCGCATGCCCGCTTGCTGCCTAAGGGCTCGACAGTGATACTTGTGACTCCCGCCACATCGGATGAAATCCTGCTGGTGGCCGACGACCTCCAGAGGCGGAAACTCCGACCCGTCGTGGTACTTCTGGCAGCCGAGACCTTTGGGGGGCGTGAAGGCACGGAACACATTGCGCGGCAGGATTGAGGAGGCGCGCATCCCTTTGCGCCGCGTCCAGTGCGGGGCGAACCTGGCGGAAACTCTTTCCGGCTTTCTTTCATCGCCGATCACACAGGATTCCACTGCATGGCAAAAACCGACATTGTCACACTTGATCTGAATTTTCAAGGGACGCAAAACGCAATTGCGTGCTACTTGTTCCGGCACTCCACGGGGGCCGTGCTGGTCGAGTTGGGCCCGGGCTCGACGGTGGAGAGCCTAAAGGCGGGCCTCAGCCGAAACGGCTTCAAGCCAACGGATGTTACGCATGTTCTGCTGACGCACATCCATTTGGATCATGCCGGGGCGGCTGGCTGGCTGGCGCGGCAAGGCGCTCAGATTCTTGTCCATCCGGTAGGCGCGCCGCACCTCATGAATCCTGAGAAGCTGCTCGCAAGCGCCAGACGCATTTACGGGGATCGGATGGACGAATTGTGGGGCGAATTCCTGCCGGTGCCTGAGACGCAACTCACGGTGGCGCACGATGGCCAGGAGATCACGATCGGTAGTCTGCGGTTCGTGCCGATCGATACGCCTGGGCATGCCGAACATCACTACGCCTACTTATTTGAGGACACCTGCTTCAGCGGCGATGTGGGCGGCGTGCGCGTTTTCCATCATCCGTATTTGCGCATCCCAATGCCGCCGCCCGAGCTCAACCTGCAGAAGTGGCGCCGGTCAATAGCCCGACTGCGCGGCGAGGTATTCGATTGCATCGCCCCGACACACTTCGGCATCCATGCCGATCCGGCTTGGCAATTGCAGGCAGTGGAGCGCGGCCTGGATGAAGTGGAAAGGTGGCTCGAAAGGGCCATGGCCGAACACCCGGGCATCGAGCGGCTGAGGGCGGGTTTCAATGACTGGATGGTCGCGCAGAGCCTTGAAGAGAACCTCTCGCCTGAGGCGGTGAAGGCCTACGAGCTGGCCAACCCTCCGGGAATGTCCGCCGACGGACTATTCCGCTATTGGAACAAAGTGCGTTCCGCGACATAGCCTCCGATCGTTTGTGAGACGTATGTCACGCGGAAGCTGTGATGCAAGAGACGTGGCAAGATAGCCGATGCCCGATATACTGACTTCGCGGAGGCTCGATGAAGCATTTCCTGGCAGTTAGTGACCTGACGTCTGGCGAAGTCCAGGACTTACTGGACCTGGCCGTCGACCTCAAGAAGGAGTATTTCGACCGCGGGAATCGGCCCTTGTTCCGCGGCAAAGTCCTGGGCATGATATTTCAGAAGCCGAGCCTGCGCACGCGCGTTTCCTTCGACATGGCCATGCGCCACATGGGGGGGGATGCGTTGTATCTATCACCGGCAGAGATCGGACTCGGTCAGCGCGAATCGATCGCCGATGTGGCGCGGGTTCTCTCCGGGTATGTGCACGGGCTCATGGCGCGCGTGTTCGCCCACGCCGACATCGTCGAGCTGGCCCGGTGGTCCTCCATCCCGGTCGTCAATGGACTGAGCGATCTCAACCATCCGTGCCAGGCCATGGCGGACGCCCTGACGATCCAGGAGCGATTCGGACGGCAGGCACATCTAACGGTTGCATTTGTTGGCGACGGCAACAACGTGGCTCTCTCATTGATGCATGTGTGCGCCAAACTAGGTTGGGACTTTCGCCTTGCCTGTCCGCGAAGGCTATGACATAGACCAGGGGGCCGCGGCATTGGCAGGTGTTGCTGCGGCGGAAAGCGGCGGCGCCCTGTCCTTCGGGCGGGATCCGCATGCTGCGGTTCGCGGTGCGCACGTCATCTACACCGACACCTGGACAAGTATGGGCCAAGAACAGGAAGCCGCGCGGCGGCAGGAGGTGTTCCCGCCGTATCAGGTTAATGCCGCCCTGGTCGGTGAGGCGCACCAGGATGCGATCGTTATGCATTGCCTTCCCGCCCATCGGGGGCAGGAACTCACCGACGAGGTCGCCGACGGACCCCATTCCGTCATGTTCGAACAGGCTCATAACCGTCTCCACGCCCAGAAAGCGATCTTGGCGCGTCTCTTCGGCGTGGCGTAACCAGAGATCGCGAGCCGCCTGGGTGCTCCGAGGTTTCCGGAATTGACGCAGCAAAAGACCGGTCAATGGCCAATAGTGGTGTTGCGATGAACACAGAGGACTACATCCGTCTGGAACAGGCGTACGGGGCACACAACTATGAGCCCCTGGACGTTGTCCTTGAGCGAGGCGAGGGCGTGTGGGTCTACGATGTGGAGGGAAAGCGGTACCTGGATTGCCTGTCCGCCTACTCTGCGCTCAACCAGGGTCACGTACACCCGGCGATACTGCAGGCGCTGCTGGAGCAAGCCGGAAAACTGACGCTGACGTCACGAGCCTTCCGGAACGATCAACTCCCGCTGCTCTACGAAGAGCTAGCCGAAATGACCGGGTACTCGATGTCGTTGCCGATGAACAGCGGTGCCGAGGCCGTCGAAACGGCACTAAAGCTCGCCCGTAAGTGGGCCTACCGCGTCAAGGGAGTGCCGCGCCATCAGGCAGAGATCATTACGGCGGCCGGCAATTTCCACGGGCGCACGACAACAATCGTCTCCTTTTCGACGGAGCCTCTTTACCGCGACGACTTCGGTCCTTTCACGCCCGGCTTTGTGACTGTCGAGTACGGAAGCGCCGCCGCAATCAAGAAGGCGATCACAAAGAACACGGCCGCCGTGCTTCTGGAGCCGATCCAGGGTGAGGGCGGCGTCATCATCCCACCTCAGGGGTATCTTCGCCAGGTGGCGGATATCTGCCGCGAGACCGGTGTGTTGTTCCTTGCTGATGAGATACAGACGGGGTTGGGGCGCACTGGAAGGCTATTCGCGTGCGATCACGAGGACGTTCGACCTGATGTCGTGATCATTGGCAAAGCCCTTGCGGGAGGCTTCTATCCGGTTTCGGCGATCCTGGCAGATCGCGAATTGCTGCAGCTCTTTGAGCCGGGTGAGCACGGATCGACTTTTGGCGGAAATCCGCTGGGCGCTGCCGTGGCTCGGGCCGCCCTCCGAGTGATCCGCGAGGAGCGGCTGGCGGAGCGCGCGGAAGAGCTGGGAACATATTTCATCGAGCAATTGGCAGAAATTCCGAGCCCGCACGTGAAGGAAGTTCGTGGAAGGGGGCTGCTGATCGGGGTCGAGTTGGAGCCTGAGGCTGGCGGCGCGCGACGTTTTTGCGTGGCGCTGCAAGCGGAGGGTATCCTGGCAAAAGAGACGCACCGGGACGTCATCCGCTTCGCTCCGCCGCTGGTTATCGACCGCGACACAATTGACTGGACGCTTCCGGCTATTCGGAGGGTTCTGAACATGCCTTGATGGCACCGTCGGGGGGCTCGGACGCTGTTAAGAGTTTACGCTGGAGGGAAAATGAACATAGGGATACCCAAGGAAAGGCGACCGTTTGAGTTTCGTGTAGGTGTTAGTCCTGCAGGCGTCGATATCCTGGTGCAAAAGGGCCACGCGGTCTTCGTGGAACACGAGGCCGGGGCCGGGGCCGGCTTTAGTGACAACGATTATGAGCGCATGGGGGCCAATGTGGTCTATTCGACCGAAGAAGCCTTTGGCCGCGCCGACTTGCTGCTCAAGGTCTCCCGACCTCTGCAAGAAGAGTTGGATTGGCTGCGGGACGGCAGCATCTTGGCTGGCTTCCTGCACCTCGCCTCAGCGAGGCAGGACAAGGTTGAGATCCTGCTTGAGAAGAAGATTGCCGCGGTTGCCTTCGAGCAGGTGCGGGCACCGGACGGTTCGCTCCCCGTCCTGCGACCCTTCAGCCAGATTGGCGGCGCCATGGCTGCCCAGATCGCGGCCCGCTTGCTTCAAAATAACTGGGGAGGCAAGGGCATACTGATCGGCGGGGTGCCGGGCGTACCGCCCGCCGAAGCCGTCGTGCTCGGTGCCGGTGTGGTGGGTACATACGCCACACAGACGTTCCTGGGTATGGGCGCCCACGTAACCGTGATCGACCACAATCTGGCGGCGCTCCAGCGGCTGTGGGATCTCTTCCCTGCTGCCGTGACCCTGCTGTCCACGCGACGCAACATCGAGCGGTCTGTATCATACGCGGATGTCGTAGTCGGTGCCGTTTTGGCTCCTGGTCAACGCGCGCCCGTCCTCGTGACGCGGGCCATGGTGCAGGCCATGCGGCCACGATCCGTCATCATGGATCTGAGCATCGACGGTGGGGGGTGCGTGGAAACGTCCCGGCCCACGACACACGAGCGCCCTGTCTACATTGAGGAAGGCATCCTGCACTATTGCGTGCCGAACATGCCGGGCGCCGTGGCGCGTACGGCGACGCATGCATTTGTCAATTCCGCCATGCCGTACATCATAGAGATGGCGGATGGTGGGGTGGAGGCGCTGCTAAAGAGCCCGGCCCTGGAGCCGGCTGTCAACACCTACGCGGGAACCCGCCGGCACCTCGGTCGGCTGACCGGTCCAAAGGAGCAGTGAGATGGACTGGACAGCTCAGTACGAATCCCGCGTGGTCAGCGCCGCCGAGGCAGTACGGTCGGTGCAGTCGGGCAACCGCGTCTTCATGACGGGGAACGTTTCCGTACCTCAGAATCTACTTGCAGCGCTGGTGGAGCACGCGCCCCAGCTGCAGAATGTCGAGATTTGCCAGGCGCTCTCTGTCGGTCCGGCGGACGATGTTAATCCCGCCATGGAAGGGCACCTGCGCGTCAACACACTGTTTATCAGCGCCAACGTGCGCAGCGCGGTCCAGGAGGGTCGTGCCGATTTCACCCCCGTGCTGCTTTCGGAGTTTCCCCTGCTTTTCAAGAACAAGATCCTGCCGGTGGACGTGGCCCTGATCCACGTGTCGCCCCCGGACGAACATGGATTCTGCTCATTGGGTGTCGAGGTGGGCCTCACCAAGTCGCCGGCTGAATTGGCGAAGGTGATCATTGCCGAGGTCAACGAGCAGATGCCCCGCACGTTGGGGGACTCGTTCATTCACGTAAGTCGCCTGCACAAGATCGTCCCTGTGAACTACCCCGTACCCGAGCTGCCCATGGGCGGCACAGGCAACAACGACATCAGCACGAAGATCGCAGGGCACATCGCCGAACTCATTCCTGACGGTGCCACCCTGCAGCTGGGCATTGGTGCGATACCGGATGCCGTTTTGGGATTCCTGGGCAGCAAGAAGGATCTTGGAATCCACAGTGAGATGTTCTCCGACGGCGTCGTGCGCCTGGTGGATAGCGGAGTCATTACGAATGCCCGTAAGACTCTGCATCCCGGCAAGATCGTGGTGGGCTTTGTGCTGGGGACGCGCGCGCTGTACGAGTGGGTCCACGATAATCCGTTGTGCGAATTCCATCGCCAGGAGTACGTGAACGATCCGTTCGTAATCGCCCAGAATGAGCGGATGGTGGCAATAAACTCGGCCCTGGAGATCGATCTAACAGGCCAGGTCTGCGCGGACAGCATTGGGCCAAAACTCTATAGCGGCGTCGGGGGCCAGCTTGATTTTGTCTACGGGGCTTCGCGCTCCAAGGGCGGCGTCCCGATAATAGCCCTGCCAAGCACGACGCGATTGAAGGACGGCACGCTCGTCAGCCGCATTGTCGACATGTTGAAGCCTGGCGCCGGCGTGGTGACCAGCCGCAATCACATCCACTACGTCGTAACCGAGTATGGCGTGGCCGCTCTGTACGGACGCACGATCCGTGAGCGCGCCCGGCAGTTGATTGCAGTTGCCCATCCGGACTTCCGCAAGGATCTCGAGAAGGAAGCTGCGGCGCTCAATTATGTGTAGCTCCCTGGGATAACTGCAGAAGAACCCGGACCTTCCGGGTTCTTCTGCATCCTGCAAACCCCTCAGGGCTGTCTCGCGCAGCGACAGGAGGCTGCAATCCGGGATGTGGGCCGGCGTGCCCTCGCCACCGTGAAGGCGGATCCCTGGGCAACGAGTGCACAAGAGCGAACGGAGAGGCATGATGGAACGCAAAGCCAGAATTGTAGCGACGATCGGTCCGGCAAGTCAGGACGAAGAAACCTTGGAGCGCCTGATCAAAGCCGGAATGAATGTTGCTCGCCTCAACTTCTCCCACGGCACCCATGCGGAGCACGCCGAGAGGATCGCTGCGATACGACGGGTGGCGGACAGGATCGGGGCCGTTGTCGGCATCCTCCAGGACCTGCAGGGACCAAAGATCCGGGTCGGGTACCTGGCTTCGCCGCTCCAGTTGGCGGAAGGCGAAGTCGTCAACCTGTATGCCGTGAACGCCCCTCCGCCCTCCGGGAAGCTTCAGCAAGTCCCCGTAGACTTCCGACAGCTCTTTGAGTTGGTGAAGCCGGGCGATAAGTTGCTTCTGGATGACGGTCGTTTGGCGTTGGAAGCCGTGGCGGTGCAGAAGCAGTCGCTGACTGCCCGGGTGGTGGTTGGCGGGCTGCTCATGGGGCATAAAGGCATAAACCTGCCGGGAGTCCGAATCCGAATCCCCGGCTTCACCGAGAAAGACCAAGACGATCTTGCCTTTGGAATATCGCAGCACGTGGATGCGGTGGCAATTTCCTTTGTGCGCTCCGCAGACGACGTCACGCGCGTCCGATCAGCGATGGAAAGCCTGGCCACGGACGGGCATGTGCCGTTGCTGATCGCCAAACTTGAGAAGCCGGAGGCGGTCGAGCAGTTGGATGCGATCCTCTCCTTGGTCAACGGCGTAATGGTGGCGCGGGGGGATCTGGGCGTCGAGCTTCCCCCTGAGCGTGTGCCTGCGCTTCAAAAAGCGATCATCCGTGCGGCCAATCGCCGTGCCAAGCTGGTGATTACGGCGACACAGATGCTGGAATCCATGGTAGACAATCCGCTGCCGACGCGGGCCGAGGCCTCGGATGTGGCCAATGCCATCTTCGATGGAACCGATGCGCTGATGCTTTCCGCCGAGACGGCCTCCGGGAAGTACCCGGTCGAGGCCGTGCAGATGATGCATCGCATTGCCAGCGAAGCAGAGGACCATTTTCTGGAATGGGGTGAAGAAACGCTGACCTTCGAAGGTTTCGAGGAGAGTGACGCGGCTTCGATGGCGCGTGCTGCGCACGCCCTGGCCAAGGACGCCAACGTAACCGCCGTGGCCAGCTTCGCTGCTCAAGGCCAAACGGCGTGGTTGCTGTCCAAGATCCGTCCGCGTGTCCCGATCCTGGCCTTCACGCCTTATGAGGAGACGTACCGCCGCCTGGCATTCTTTTGGGGGGTGAAGCCGCACCTGGTCCCGTTTGCCAATTCTCTGGAGCAGATGCTGTCGTCGGTGGACGCTGCTTTGAAGAGGACGGTCCGCGCCGGTGATCAGGTTGTCCTGGTCTGCGGATATCCCGTCGGTACCATGACGACGCCAAATATGGCGCTTCTACACACCGTCGGCGGCGATAAGACGGGAGTGCTATGAAGACGGCGCTGTCCCGCCGTCGCTCGTGAGCCACAAATACTGATACGGTTCCAGTTCCAGGCCTTGTGCCAGCTCCTGCGCCTCGAAGCGCCGGCCCGTCAACAAATCCCTCAGGGCTGCGCCGTTGGCGATGCCGACGTTCTCAGCAGAATCGCTGAGATTGTGTACGGCCAGGATCTCCTGGGACTCGTGGTACCTGCGAAAAGCGGCAATTCGGTCGTTGCCCCCATCCTTCCATTCCAACGATCCCCAGGCGAGGACTCCGTGCTCCTTGCGCGTCGACAGCATGTGACGGATCGAGTTCCACAGCGAATCCGGGTCGCCGCGCTCGTCCGCGACGTTCACCCTGGACGGTCCATACTCGTCTGTGTCGATCACCGGTGAATACAGCGATTCGGGCGCGTGCGCTGGAAAACCCTGCATTCAGGTCCGTGCTCCATTGCATGGGCGTCCGGACCCCGTTGCGGTCCGGCAACCAGATGTTGTCGCCCATGCCGATCTCGTCCCCATAGTAGATAATTGGCGAGCCGGGAAGAGTAAAGAGCAGGGAATTCATGAGTTTGATCTTGCGCACGTCATTGTCCATCAAGGGCGCCAACCGGCGACGAATCCCCAGATTCAGACGCATGCGTGCTTCCGGCGCGTAATGCTCCCACATCCACTGGCGTTCGTCTTCCGTGACCATTTCCAGGGTGAGCTCATCGTGGTTGCGCAGGAAGGTGCACCATTGGCAGTTCGCAGGGATCGGCGGGGTGCGCTCCAAGATGGCGCGCAAGTCCTCCACATTGCCCTTGCCGATCGACATGTACATCCGAGGCATGAGCGGGAAGTGGAAAGCCATGTGGAACTCGTCGCCCTCCCCAAAATAGGATCGGACATCCCGGGCGTGCTGGTTCGCCTCACAGATCAACATGGTCTCCGGAAAGTCTGCCTGAATCTTTGCGCGCATGTCCCTCAGGTACGCGTGGGTCTCCGGTAGGTTCTCACAATTGGTGCCTTCTCGTTCGAAGAGATATGGGACCGCGTCGGCCCGCAAGCCGTCCACCCCGAACGCCAGCCAGAAACGCGCGATGTTCAGCATCTCCTCCTGCACCTTTGGGTTGTCGTAATTGAGGTCCGGCTGGCTGGAATAGAATCGGTGCCAGTAGTATTGATCGGCCGCCTTGTCCCACGCCCAATTCGACAACTTCGACGTCCACAAAGATGACGCGAGCATCCTTGTACAACTTGTCGCTGTCGCTCCAGGAGTAGAAGTCCCGAAACGGAGACCGCCGATTGCGCCGCGCCGACTGGAACCATGGATGCTGATCCGACGTGTGATTCATCACGAGGTCCATGATCAGCCGGATGCCCCGGATGTGTGCCTCGTCAAGCAGCACCTGAAAATCGTCAAGTGTCCCGTAAACGTCGGCAATCCGGTAGAAATCGGCGATGTCGTAGCCGTCATCCTTGAGGGGCGATGGACAGATGGGCATCAGCCAGATGCAATCCACCCCGAGGTCTTTCAAGTAATCGAGCTCCTGCGTCAAGCCCTGCAGGTCACCGAAGCCGTCTCCGTTGCTGTCCTTGAAGGCCCGCAAGAAGACCTGATAGAAAACCGCATTCTTGTACCAGAGCGCGTTGTCCATGTGTGCCTCGGAGACAGCGTAGCTTACCTTCAATCTGTGAATCTGTGAAGCGCCAGGCGCCGCCATGTCGATCGGTCGCCGACGATCGCGCGGCGAGGGCTGGTGGCAATTCCTGTCCGAGCTTTGGGCTTGCGAGACGGACTTGCTTGTGATGGCAGCTCCGGCACCGCCCTCCGCCTTCTCTCCGATATGTTGAGCACGCGCCAGGCCGCTGCAAAGCCAGGGAGTTCAGGCTGCAGGGCCGCGGCTTGCAAGAACCAGACCGACCGCGATCAGGAGCCCACCGAAGAGGAACAGCGGCGAGATTGATTCGTGCAACAAGATGTAACCAAGGAAGGTGCCCACGACGGGTTGTGCAAAAAAGGTCAGCGAGACGCGGCTGGCCTCCACGAGTGCAAAGGCGGTGTTCCAGAGATACATCGCCAGCGCCGTTGCGATGATGCCGAGGAACAGGATACCCAGTACCACACCGGCGGTAATGTGCCCCAGGGGCATGGTCCGCAGTTCGAGGGCGGCCGCGGGGACGGCGATCGGGAGCCCCCCGAGAAAGGCGACGACGCTGACGGTCAGGATCCCTGTGTCCCGCGCCACTAATCGGATAAGCACGGAATACAGCGCCCAAGTAAGTGCAGCCGCCAGCAGGGCAACGTTTCCCCAAAACAGCCCGGCGTTGAGCCGCAAGGCACTCGGATCGAGAACCGCCAGTACGCCCATTGTGGAAACGACGAGAGCCAGCAGGCGCGTGCGGGTGATGCGTTCATGCAGTATGAGCCAGGCGATCGGCAAAACGAATGCGGGAGTCGCCGACGTCACCAACGAACCGTTCGCCGCCGTGGAGAGCTTTGTCCCGACGAACTGGAAGCCCAACGAGATTCCATAACCGACAGTTCCCACACCGAAGATCTGCCAGAACCGCAGAGCCGAAATTGCCTTGGGACGCCGCCATGCAAGAGCCAGCGCGAGCGTCAGGATGCCAAGGATCAGCCGGCAGGCAATCAAGGTGAACGGTGGAATAATGTCGAGCAGCACCTTGCTTACCACGTACATGCCGCCCCAGATGCTGGCGGCCGCCAGGCCACTCGCGGTTCCCCATGCAGCCCTGCTCAAAGTAGTATTCTCATGCGGATTTTGCGGACGGCGGTGTCCAGTCCGCAGCCGGATTTCATTAGAACCCGAATCTTATCGTGTGCGGAGGCCGCGGGTGGTTGGCATGCCATCCCGCGATCGGTGGGATCATCGATGGCGCCGCCCTGGGTCGACTGCCAAAGACAGTAAGGCCGTTCACCCGGGAGCGAGAGAGCCTGCACTTCGATGGTGGAGTTGGCGGTCACGAACGCGGTCCCTCCGCTCGCGAGAAGGAATGGGGTCCGGCCGGGCGTGGACAAGACGAAGCCCTGCATGACCTCGGGGAGCCGCCCGAGAGGTTGCGCCACCGACCGGCCGTAGGAACCAAGCCACAGGCTCCCAAGACCGATGCACAGCAGCGTCATCACGATCAGAGCTTTCGGCCATGGAGCGATCCTTTCAGGCACGACGGCGCAAACCAACGCGACGAACGCGCAGCCGATGGCCAGATATTGCGGTGTGGTGGCGACGCAATGCAGCGGTGCCGGGATCAGGAGCGCACGCTGCACTAGGAATGTCGCCGCGACTGCCAGAGCGACCCCAAAGATGGGAATTGCCCCCGAGATTCTGGTCAATAGGGGTGTTCCGTGGGGGCGCCGGATCGCGGACAGCTTGCGACCTGGCGCGACCCCGAGCGTATGTAAGACAATTAACATCCCGAAAGGAGGTTTGCATGACGATGCAACCGCACCAGTTACGCCGCTCCCGCAGCAATCGAGTGATCGCCGGGGTCTGCGGTGGATTGGCCGAGTTTTTCGGCATTAGCTCTTTTTGGTTTCGACTGGGATTTCTGATCGCATTGATTCCCGGCGGAATTCCGGGGCTCGTGCCGTACGTAATCCTGTGGGTTATTATTCCCAACGACTGATCGAGGCCCCAAATACAAAGGCAAGGACATCCCGCCGCCTAATTGCGGGGGATGTCCTTGCCAGTTCTTTTTATTCTCTAGCTAGCGAACGCGAAGTACCTGCCCGACGTAGATCAGATTGGGGTTCCAAAGGCCATTGAGGCTGCACAGCACAACCCAGCTGGTGCCGAACCGGGCGGCGATCTTTGCAAGCGTGTCGCCGCGTTGGACAACGTACGTCCCGTTTCCGTATCCGCATCCGTAGTCGCAGCCACCGTAGTTTTGGTCCTGACCCTGGTAGCCGTGGCCCTGGTAATCGCCCCATTGACCCTGGTAGCCCTGGTTGCCGTAGCCGTCGCAGCCCTGGTACCCACAGCCACCGTAGTTTTGATCCTGGCCCTGGTAGCCGTAGCCGTCGCAGCCCTGGTACCCACAACCACCGTAGTTTTGATCCTGGCCCTGGTAGCCGCCCCACTGACCCTGGTAGCCCTGGTTGCCTTGGTAACCGTAGCCGTCGCAAGCCTGGTATCCGCAGCCATTGTTGCCCTGCCAGCCGCCATCCTGGTAGCCGCAGGGGATGGTAATCGTCTGACCTGCGTACAACCAGTAGCCGAGGTTCGGGTTGGCCTGCCTGAGGGCCGCCACCGTGGTCCCGTTCTGCGTGGCGATCGAATAGAGCGTATCGCCCCAGCGGACGACGTAGCTCCCACATCCGTTGCCGCCCCAGGCAAGCGCCGGTTGCGGCATCGCGACCACAAGCAGCAGGAAAGCCGCTATGATGGTCGCCCCAACAATGTTCTTGATTCGCATGGTGATCCTCCGTTCGCTGTAAGTGTCCTGCATGCTGTCGTCTGACGCTGGTCCGACAGCCAGGCCTGCGAGGTGTTTCCGCAACCCTGGCCTCCACGACTGGCGCACCATATATATACCGCAGGCAATCTGGAAACACATTTCAAGAATGTAACAAAGCGGTGGCGCGTGTTCGCCCCCAATCCGCAAACCCGGCAGGCCTTTTCTCGATTGGTATAATCGACGCAGCGCCAAGAGAAGCACATGCACCCATACAACGGGGCTCGCCTCCCATTGATGACGGCACTAATAGCAGCCATGGCGGCGTGCACGCTGCCTGGGTATGGCAGCGCGGTCGATTCTGGCGCAACGATGATCGCCGCTACGGTGGCCGTTTTGCAGACGGGCGTGGCGGGGACTCAGACGGCCAAGGTCACCGAAGTTCCACCCACCTTGGAGGCTACTGCCTCCGCAGTCCCGACGCCACTCCCAATCTTCACACCCCTGGCGACCGTCGAACCCAAGCCGCCGGTTGTGACGGCCCTGGCGTTGTGTTGGACTGGTCCCGGCCCGGCATACCCCGTGGTGAGTTCTGTCAAAGTCGGAACGGCGGTCGACGTTCTTGGAGTGGGGAGCCAAACGGGCTGGTTTGTGATCCAGAATCCCACGTACCATAATCGCTGCTGGATTGAGGCAAAGAACCTGCAGCTCGACCCGAATTTCAGTGTCGCCGGCTTGCAGGTCTACAATCCTCCCCCGACACCGGGGCCAAAGAGACGCCCACGCCGATACCGACGCCGACATGATGAGAGCCACAACTGCAATCTTCTGTCTAGTTGCCGCGTGCCTGGGATGCACACCTGCTGGCGTGCTCACCGCGGTGACCGCCAGCGCTGTCCCGGCATCTGCCACGGCGCCGGCCCTGTCGACGCCCTCGCGCGAGGCTACCTCAGCGCCCATTACGCCCAGTCCCTCGGTGCCCACGGCTTCACCGGCATTCGTTCCTTTCGCGGTTACGACCTGGGCCGACAATGTTTTGCTGCGCAGCAATCCCGGCTACCTCTTTTCGCGCCTTGCGGTCCTGGGGCAAGGGACATCACTTCTGGTAATAGGAAGATCGCCGGGCGGGGAGTGGCTGCTTGTGCAAGCCACTGACAATCGGACCGGGTGGGTGTTCAACAAACTGGTCGACGCCGGCGGTGCCGACACGAACGCCGCGCCGTCTGTCCGGCCGCCAGGCGTGCAAGCCCTGGTGGGCACGTTGAAAGATGAGGCTGGCGTGCCGATCAGCGGAATTCAATTCGCAATCGTTCAGGGCGCCGGCGCTGCGGCCCCACGCAACGACGCCGTCACGGACGACACCGGCACGTTCTACGCGTTCATGCCGGCCGAATTGACCGGCACGTGGACATTGAGCTTCACCGCGGTGGCGTGTACCAGCAATACCATGGACGCCAACTGCAATTGCATCGCCGGCTCGTGCGGTCGCCCGGACCCGGAAAGCATCAGTATCGTGCTGCCGCGATCGCAGGAGCAGCCCCTGGAATTCACGTGGAGATGAGGAGCAGGAGACCAAAGGCGGGCGCGCCTTCCGGAGGGAACTTCCGGCCGGCCAAGCTAGTCTGCTCACGCAAATAGCCGTCTTTGGGGAGCGACCCGCGAATGCTGCCGACGCATGACGGCAAAAAGCCGCCGGCTCCGCGAAGCCGGCGGCTTTTTCATGTCCAAGCGGGGATCCCAACGAGGTCTAGCGGATGAGAATGACCATGCCCTTGGAGATGCGGCCGGGCTTGCCCAACAGGCTGGGATTCAAATCGAGCAAGGCTTCCTGGGTCGTATCGAACTTTTTGGCGATGTCTTTCAGCGATTCGCCGGCCTGAATCGTATAGTGATTGGCATCGTATTGGGTGTGATCGTAGTAATGCCCCTTGTGTGAGTCATATCCGTACGACGCTGTCTGCGCTCCATAGAACGGCACACAGATTACCTGACCGACGTAGATCATCGCGGGATTCCAGAGCTGCGGATTGGCTGCCTGCAAAGCGGCGATTGTGGTATCGAGCCGATCGGCGATGATGCGCAACGTGTCCCCTGGCTGCACGACGTAGGAGCCAGTCCAGGGCGCCCCGTAGGCGCCATATTGGGTTTCGAAGCAATTGGTGCTGCAGGGGGCGCCGGGATAATAACCCCCGTCCTGGTAGCCGTAGCAATTTCCGCTGCCCGGATACCCGTAGCAGTTCTGGGGAGTTTGGTAACAGTTGTTGGCGTAGCAGTTGCCGGGCCCTTGATAACAATTGGGGGCGCCGGGATAGCAATTCACGCTGCCCTGGTAGCCATACGAGTAGCCACCATCCTGGTAGCCCCCGGGAATTGCGATGGTTTGTCCGGCGTACAGCCACTCGCCAAGATATGGATTCGCCTGGCGCAGCGCCTGGACACTTGTGCCGCACCTCGCGGCGACGGTGCCCAGCGTGTCGCCCCACTGAACGACATAATTGGGCCCGCATCCCGACCAGGCCAGGGCCGGCTTCGGGGCGGCCAACAGGAGAACCAGCACGCCAAGTGTCATCGTCCAGCGCATGCTCTTGTTCCGTAACATGGTGCACCTCCGTTCGCCAGCGGGGTCCTGCACTCGTAGGCCTCAGACGCTGTTGCCGCCTCGGACCCGCACGATCTTTTCCGGATTCCTACAATATCACAAAGAGTCCACGGTGCCCGCGGTTGGTCCCCCGATTGCCATGCGTCTGATATGGTTGAGGGCCTGTTCGGGCACTCACATGATACTCAGCTATGGATCGGCTTTCAATGGTCATTAAGTGGAGTATTCCGGATCAGCCGCGTCCGGATTTGAGTCCCCGGATTTTTGCACATCTACTCGAGGTCGTAGACGCTGCGGCTCCGCTTGATGGCCCCCCGGTGCTTTTTCGATTGGAGCCGCCGAGCCTTCGAGGCGGCCGTCGCGCGAGTGGGGCGGCGCGCCTTGGGTTCCTCGAGCGCTTTGGCGATCAGCGCCGAAAATCGTCCCACGGCGTCACTCCTGTTCCGCTCCTGGGTGCGGTAGCGCCCGGCGTGCAGGATCAGGACGCCGCCCGCGGTTACGCGCCTGCCGCCGAGCTTGATCAATCGGGCCTTCGTGGGCGGATCCAGCGCTGCGGACGCCCGAATGTCGAAACGAAGCTGTACTGCTGTCGCGACCTTGTTGACGTTCTGTCCACCGGGACCGGAAGCATGCACAAGATCCACGGCCACGTGCCTGAGGCAGGCCTCCAAGACCCGCGCATCGCGCCTTGAGCCCGCGCTGGATATGGTTGACATGGCCGTGTATCCCCGCCTTTGCTGCCGTCTGGGCGGCGGCGCCGACGACGATGCCTAGAACATCAGCGCGTTGACTTTGTCGATCATGTCTGGAGCCGGCCGCAGTTCGGCTTCCGTCAAACGATTCAGAGGCGTATCCACCAAATTGTGCCTTTCCTTCAGGGTGGATTGCCCTGTTTCGACATAAAGCAAGCCCGTCACCATCCAGTTGTTGCGCTGAGCCTCCTCCAGAATGTGAAGCGCCTGGAAGCGGCTGGTGGGATCGTAGTCCTTCTCCAACTTCTTCAGGACCACGACTGAACCATCGTGCAATTCCACTTCGCGGACCTCGCCTTCCTTCATCTCCTCTTCGAGGATGATCTCGTTGCGAGGCGCAATGTAGGTAATGTCGTGCAACGGCTCCTCGTGATCCTTGCCCCAAGTGTAGGAGTGGAAGGCGTTGCTCTGGTTGTTAAACGTCACGCACGGACTGATGATGTCCAGAACCGCCGTTCCGCTGTGGGCCAGCCCCGCCTTCAGCAGGGACTTGACCTGTTTTGGATCACCCGCAAATGAGCGCGCAACGAACGTCGCGTTGGAAGCCAGCGCTTCCATGCAAATATCGACCGGCATGTAGGGGTTCGTTCCGTGGTGTTTGAGGCTCAGGCCGACTTCCGCAGTCGCTGAGAACTGGCCCTTGGTCAACCCGTATACGCCGTTGTTTTCGATGATATACAGCATGTTGACATTGCGCCGGATGACATGCTTGAACTGCCCCATGCCGATACTGACGCTGTCGCCGTCGCCGGAGATGCCAATGCCTTTGAGCCGATAGTCGCCGAAGAGCGCGCCGGTGGCGACGGGTGGCATCCGGCCGTGCAGGCCATTAAAGCCGAACGACCGATTGAGAAAATAGGTCGGCGACTTGCTGGAGCACCCGATGCCGCTGAACTTGATTACGTCCTCCGGGACGATATTCATCTCGTAGAGGGCGCTGACGATCTGATTCGAGATCGAGTTGTGACCGCAGCCCTGGCATAACGTGCTGGGGTTGCCGCGATACTCATTCTTGCTGAGGCCGGCCAGGTTCACCTGTGCAGGTGCGCCGGCCATCGGAAGTGCTGCTGCCATGTTTCCTACTCCTTGCGATCGTGTTCGATCGCCAACCCGGGCCCGCAAAACTGCGGGACCGGTTCAACGGTCCTAAAGGGATTTGGTTTTTGAGGCCGATACGCGACGGACTCGGGGTGTCCGTTTGCTGTTGGTCTGTCGTGCCTTTGACCGACCTGGAGCGCGCCCGTTGCCCCGGCCTGACCGCGCCCCGGGCTTGCTCTTCTTGGGCGCGCCAATCGACGCCTCCTGCAAAGACAGGATGCCTTCGCGAACCCAGCCGGCCGCAGCGGGCAAGCCATCCTCATAGGCCACGGACTTAAGCGCGACGGCGTGTTCTGGATATTCCATGCGGAGCAGCTGCGCCATCTGGCCGTCCCGGTTCATTTCCACGACGTAGACAGTGTCGTGCCCGGCGAGAAATTCGCCCACATCCTCCGTGAAGGGCAGCGCGCGCACACGCATGAAATCCATCTTTAGATGCCGTTCGACCGCCAGTTGGTGTTGAGCCTCCAGGACGGCCGCCTCGGTTGAGCCAAACGCGATGATGCCCGTGTCGGCGCCCGTCATCGGATGCACAACCGGCCGCGGTAGGTAGTCCCTGGCGGTATCGTACTTGCGGCGCAGGCGGCTCATCATGCGATGCCAGTCTTCCGCATCTTCGGTGTAGCGCGCATATTCGTCATGACCAGTACCACGCGTGAAATATGCTCCGGTGCGGTGCCGATTCCCGGGCACGGTGCGGAACGGGATGGCATCGCCGTCTTTGTCAAGGTAACGCGCCCAATTGCCTTTGAGCTCCTCCAGATCCTCCTCCCAGAGGACTTTGCCGCGATCCATCGGCCGGTCCGGATACTTGAATGCCTTGCTGATCCACTGGTTCATCCCGATGTCGAGGTCGCTCAGCACAAAGACCGGCCACTGCAACTTCTCGGCGATATCAAAGGCCTGCCATCCGAACTCGAAACACTCGTCGACGCTGCCCGGCAGGAGAATGACCTGCTGCGTATCGCCGTGCCCCATGAAGCTCACAAACGTCAGATCGCCCTGGGCGGTTCGCGTCGGCATGCCGGTGGAGGGTCCGACGCGCTGCACATCCCAGACCACCAGCGGCACCTCCGCGAAGTAAGCGAGCCCGGCAAACTCTGTCATAAGGCTAAGGCCGGGACCGGAGGTCGACGTCATGGCGCGCAGGCCGCTCCAGCCGGCGCCAATTGCCATTCCAATGGCAGCCAGCTCGTCTTCGGCTTGCATCACCGCATAGGTGTGTTTTCCATCCTCGCGGCCCCGCAGCTGCGGCAGGTAGTCGTTGAGCGCCTCGGCCAGCGAGGTCGCGGGAGTGATCGGGTACCACGCGGCGAATTGCACGCCTCCGAAGATCGCACCGATGGCTGCGGCCGTGTTGCCATCCGCCATGATCAAACCGTCGGTCTTGCTCATGGGCTCCACGTGATACGGGTCGCTCTTGGTCAGATTGGCGGCGGCCCAGGCCGCGCCCGCCTCCACCGCGTGGAAGTTCATGTCGATCGGTTTTGCCTTCCCTTTGAAGTGGAACTCCAGGGCGGCATGCACGGCGGTCAGGTCGATACCCAGGATTTGGGAAAGTACTCCAACGTAAATCATGTTGCCGACCAGGTCTCGGAAGTCGGAAGGAATCTCAGGGTTGTCTCGAACGAGTTGCTTGACCGGCATACGGTAGGCGGCAATGTCCGTGCGCGTCATGTCGAGCTTGATGTCCTCACTGTAGAAGAACGCGCCGCCCGGAGCGACCGCGGCGAGATCCCTCGCAAATGAAGCCGGATTTATTGCGACAACGATCTCCTGCCGCTCACGACGGGCGAGGAATCCGTCCTTGCTGACGCGTATCGTGTACCAGGTGGGTTGACCCTGTATGTTGGAGGGGAACAGGTTTTTCCCGGACACGGGAATGCCCATCTTGAAGATGGCCCGGAGCAGGGTGGTATTGGCCGTGGAACTGCCGGACCCGTTTACCGTGCCGACCGTGATTGAGAAATCGTTGATGATTTTTTCTGCCATGAGTGCTCCTGTTTGCAGGCATCAGGCAAGTTGCCTGAAAGCTGCTTTACGATATTGGCCGCTGAGTGAGGAGGTCCATGTGCCGCACCAGGGCCTCACGCCCGGCCGCGTATTCCCCGTTGCAAATGCATTCCACCATGCGTGCGTGGTAGTTCCAGACTTCGTGCAGATATTGCATGTCGCCGCCGTACAAATTCAGCCCCACGGCTTCATAGAGCTCCCAGTACGCCTCGAGCAGGCCCGTGACAAACGGGTTGCCCAGGCGGCTGTAGATCAGCAGGTGGAGTTGGCGGTGCTCCTCATGCGGCACCTGCGCCACCGTCTCGCTGAGTTTCGCGCGGGCCCTTTCGATCAGGGCTTGCAGCTCGATCTTGTCCTCGTCAGTCAGCCTGCGGACGGCCTCGTCCCAGTAGGCGGCCTCAAGATGATTGCGCAGGTCGGAGAATTCCTGGAAATGACCGCTGTCCAGCGCCAGGGCGTAACCGAGACTCTGCCGGACCGCGGGCGCGAAAGAAAAGGGCAGGCGGCGCGTGCCGACACGAGGGCGGACATCCACGAGGCCGAGGGCGCGCGCAACTTCCAGCTGCTCTCTCAGAGCCGCGACGCTTATATTCAACTCTCTGCTTAGATCTCCAAGGGCCGGCAAGACTCCGTCCTCAGACGCGTCGGCTGCGAGGTACCGAAGGAATTCTGATATTTCAGGTGTTCTCTCTCGAAGCATTTGCCTTCCAATAATCCTATTAATCGGATTAATCATATTTTACAGCAAACCTGCATGTGTGTCAAGCGCTTGTGGGAGCAGGCCGGGACCTCGGCCGGGGCGCGCCATCGTCCGGGGCGATGACCGCAGGGTTTTTGATAGGATCAGCGCTGGCATGGCTAGGGCGGATGCGCTGGAGGCGGGCCGTGGGACCTCCTTATGAGGCTCGCCGCGGCGCACGGCTTCGATGGACACTCGCGGAAATCCCGCGAGTTCGCGGGAATTCCGCGAACTCCAACAACCGGTACCGCTCTGCCTGATACGCGAACATCGTGGGATTCGCTCTTGCCTCATGCAGGCAGCAAGGGGCATCCGCGCGCAGTCGGGGTTTCAAATGCCTCGCTGGCGATGTGCATCCATACGGCACTTTTCCATGGATGGCTGATCCATGGATGGCTCTTCCAGCGATGGGGAAGTGCCTCCTATACCAGGTACGTATCCAGCAAATACTGATCCAGCAACCACTGAGTTACCAACCACCAACCATGAAAATCGGCATTCGACATGCATGCCACGTGCATCGCTCTCGCGTGGTGGTTGGGCATTGAAGTGCACAAGCCGTCGCTTGAATGATGAATCGTCCACGAAGATCGTTCCTCGCAGCGCTATGCCTGCCGGGACCTGGACTTGGCTGGGAAGATCCTGGGGGCTGGCGTGCTGCCTCTGGTGGCAATCTGGGACCTCTACACCGGAAGCCCATGGAGACATTCCGCGCCGTCGGTCGCATGCGTCGTCGCCTCACCAAGGCAAGAAAGTCCCTGGCAAGGGGGTGGGGTATAATTGTGATGCTTTGAGCAAGCAGAAACTACCAATTCGCTGGCTACCACGCTGAAAATCATGCCGGCAACAAGGACTTGATGGCGCGCAAGCTCTCATTACCTCCCGACTATTGGTCGACACTTACAATCCAATCGCAGGATCTAGAAGCTCTCCAATCGCACTTGTTTGAGGTCGAGACGCCGCTGACGGCCGGTGAGCTGGCAGAGGTGTTCGTTCCTCAGCGGATCAAGCTGGAAAAACAGGCGCGGCAGGAACAGCGTGCGGCTGCTGGCAAGACCTACATACCGCGCGAGCAATACGCGGGTGGCGATGAATTGGTCTTCCCGGAACTCGATTGGAAAAGGGGCAAGGTCATCGGAACGCGGGCCGGCGTAAATCCGGAGGTGGGCGGGTTCCAGGTGATCACCGTCATGATGGACGGCGGGGCCGAACGCATGTTTGCCGCGGGCCTCGAAGATCACGCTCTCAATGAGCCCGACGGAAACGGCGCCGACGGTGCCGGTCCGATCGCGGAAGACGTGCTCGAAGACCATGGCGATGAAATCGAGGGAAAACTCGAGGCGGCGCTTGCCGAAGATCCTGCGCTGGTGAAGATCGCGGGACGATGGTTCCCGCGCGGCTTGTTGATCGACGTGGGACCGGGCCAACTTAACCTTGCGGAGGCCATCCTCGATGTGGCAGCCGGGGAACCGCAACCGACCTCTGCGCTTCTGAAGGACGTAGAGCTGCCATCCGGCGTGAACCCCAAGCTGGCCGAGTTCTCTCTGAACCACGCCCTGCAGGACGATCCGCGCTTTGACGAGGTCGGGCCTGCCGGCCAGGTACTGTGGAGCCTGCGGCGTCTGCAACCTGAGGGCGTGCGCGAGGTGCCGCCCTTCCTGCAGTATGCTGCGATCGAGCATGATCCTGCGGCCTTGGACGGGCCAATGCGACAGCTGGAGGCCCAGCTCGACGATGAGTTGAGCGATTCGGCCGTTGGGGCCGCGGAGCGGAAGGACATCAAAGAGGTCACGATCAGTCTCATCTATCCCCATCTGCGCGCCGGTACACTGCCGCTGTCGGGGAGGACGCGTGCGCTATTCCCGACGGCCTGGGAATCACCGCGGGTTCGCTTCACCCTGGTGGATGCCCGTTCCGGGATCAAGATGCCTGCGTGGGTCGTGCGTGAGCACGGCTATGCCTTTGGATTGCGCGACTGGTATAAGTCGCACCAACTTATCCCGGGCAGCCTGGTCTCCGTGCGGGAGGGGCCGAAGCCGGGTGAGGTGATCGTCGAAGCCAAGACGCAGCGCTCTTCGAAGGATTGGATTCGCACGTTGATCGTCGGTGCAGATGGCGGCCTGGTTTTCGCGATGCTCAAGCAGCCGATCACCGCCGAGTTCAATGACCGGATGGCGATCTACGTGGCTGACTTCCACAGCCTGGATCCGCTGTGGGAAAAGAAACGACCATTTGTGACGCAGGTCGTGGAGGTCATGCGCGAGCTGACCAAAGTCAATCCGCAGGGCCACGTGCACGCGCAGGAACTCTATGCCGCCATCAATCTTGTACGACGCGTGCCGCCCGCCCCGCTGTTGGCTACGCTGGCAACGGACCCGCGTTTCGTGCACGTCGGTGATTTGCACTTCCGCCTGGAAGAGAACTCATGAGTCTGCTCAAACCCACAACCAAGTCCCCTTTTCACATTGACTTTGCCTGGTGGGAGAAGAACGATCGCGACTGGCGCGTGTTCCTGCGCTCGTTGCTGTGTGCCGAGCATCAGCAGAGCCTGGCGGATGTGGCGGCGGACGCGCAAATCGATTGGATCGACCCGAAGACGGCCGAGGTGCAGCAGGTGGACGCGATCCGGCATGCGCTGATGACCCATTGCGCGCTGCAACCGGATTTCCTTGACGAGCACACCACGGTGGTCGAGGCTGCTTTTCGACTGTTGCTGGTCAACGGCAACCAACCGATGACGGCGGCTGAACTGGCGAAGAGACTGGGCCGTCCTGCAGAGACCATTCTCCGGACCCTGACCGGGCCCCGGGTTTATCGAGGTCTCAGACCCGTCGGCGATCCACAGACTCGCCCGCAGACTGAAGCCATGGCGGTCGAAGCGGCATAGTCTGCCGCCCGCCGCCGAACCCCTCGTTAACTCCAAACTTCTCTTCCTGACAATTTGTCGAATTAACGCGCTGAAGGCGCGGCCGGTGCTTCGGCCCCAGGTCGGCACCAGCGACGTGCATGGCATTCTGCGCCGCCGTCCACGAGGGCGGTCACGGACTCAGGCAGGGATTGGATTGGCTGCGCCGGGCCAGGTGCTACCAGCCTCCAGTTTTGGCACGGTTCCGCAGCGCGTCTTGAAGCGCGGCCAACATATCGCCAAATGATTCAGTGTATGCACTGCTTGAATTCGTGGCCTCAAGCTCAAGGCGCTCGAGGAGGTAAACGAGCCAGGATTGCCAGGCCCGAGGATTGCTCTGGGTCTGGGAGATCTCCCGGGCGGTCTGGTTCAAGACTTCACGTAGTTCGTCTTCTTTGCTCATCGTCACCTGCTTGTCTGAGTGGCGTCCGCTTGCAGACCCGGAAGCCGGCGTGGGGAGCGTCCAGAGTCATGCCGCGGCTGACACGATTTACTGCGGCCTCGAATGTCAGGTACTCCCTGGACGGGGCAACAGCCGCCGTCGGCTAGGGCCCTCCGGGGGTCATCATCGGGAACTGGGTCAGGTCGGTGCCGTCGAAGATCTTGAGGTCCGCTTCCGTATCCAGCAAGGCTGGTGGAAGTAAGGGTTCCGAATGATATACCAGCCGGGCACGCTCCCAATGCCCAGCAAATCGACGCCCTTGCCTTTGCTGATGTTGCTCTCGAGACGGTAGGAGGCGCCCGGTCCAAACCAGCAGGCAGCATAACTCAGGGTCATGGGCTGTCTGCCATAGTCCTCGCTGGTCGCGGTTACCGCGGGCGTATCCGTCGGGGCGGGGGTCAGCGTCTGCGTGGGCGTAGGTGACGCAGCCGCCGCGGTCTGGGTCAACATATCGAAGGCGAGCTGTGCGACATTGGTGGCCATCGTGTCCACGGGCGGGGGCGTTGCCTTTGACGTGCAGGCGCCCATTGCGATGACTGCCGAAATTGCCACCATCAACGGGATCTGCCGGCCGGGCAAGGACGTTTGCATGCGATGCTCCAATCAATGAGCATTATAGTCTCCCGCCCAAGGTGCCACACTTTCCGGAGCCCGCCCGATCCAGGAGCCCCGTCCGCGACAGCCCCGGCGAGCCACGATGAGCGACTACCTCGTGTGGTCCGCAAGAGCGGCCATCGGCGCATACGGACCAGCAACCAGGCTGCCGTTCTCAGGTCCTCTTGCAGATTAGCGACAGCAAAGTTACACTACCGGCGGCAAATGCCCACGTCGGCTGGCATGCAGAACATGGCGGCGTTTGGCCCCTGTAGCTCAACGGACAGAGCAACTGCCTTCTAAGCAGGAGGTTGTGGGTTCGAATCCCGCCAGGGGCGCACAGCGACACATCGAAATGGCACGGGATTCGGCGGGCGACAGCCGCACGAACATCTCTGTTGCAGGTGACTTCGTCGGCGCAGGAAAGGGCGAGTTGGCTAGAATTGAGGTTCAGCAATGACGACGGAACGATTTGGGATGATGAAGATCGGCGGAGCCGATGTAACGATTGTCGGTGACGACATAAAGATCGGAGACAAGGCGCCGGATTTTGTCGTCCAAGCCAACGACTGGTCGCTGGTCCACGGGCTGGGGGATACGGCCGGCAAGGTGCGCATTCTGGCAGCGGTGCCTTCACTCGAGACGTCCGTTTGTGATCGCGAGACGCGGCGCTTCAACGAAGAGGCGTCCTCCCTCGGTCAGGACATCGTTATCGAGGTCATCAGCACCGACCTGCCCTATACGCAAAAACGGTGGTGCGGCGCCGCCGGCGTCGACCGCGTTATGACACTCTCCGATCACCTCGCGGCGGAGTTTGGGCAAAAATACGCGGTTCTCGTCAAGGAGCGCCGTACGTTCCGTCGTGCGGTCTTTGTGGTCGGCAAGGACGACAGGCTCGTCATACGTGGCCTACATGCCTGAACTTGGCATGGAGCCGGACTTTGATGCCGTGTTGAATGCGGCGCGAGCGGCCCTTGGCTAGCAAGGCGCGTGAGACCCGCACGCCCCGAGGGGCCAGGCGATTTGCGGGGCACAATGGAGAACGGCGCCGTCCGGGGAAGACGTGCACGGTCGCGTTGCCGGCAGCAAGAAGGAGCATCCCATGCCAACGGTGATTCGTAGGTCCGAGACTTTGACGGTAGGCACCAAACGCCGCGATGTGCGAGGCGCCTTGGGATGGCAAGTTACGAAGCGAGTGTGGAGTCCACCGACCGACCTCTATGAGACGGAGAAGGAGTACATCGTCAGCGTCGAGGTTTCCGGGATGCGCGACGGCAACTTTGAGGTCGTGTTCGACGACGGGATGCTCTTCATCGAAGGCGAGCGACCAGACATAACCAAGCGACGCGCATATCATCAAATGGAAATTCACTTTGGCAAATTCTCGACCGCGGTGGGCCTGCCCGGTCCGATCGACTTGGAGAAATCGGAGGCCGAGTACAAGGACGGCTTCCTGACCGTTCGCATGCCGAAAGCCCGCCGAGTCGACGTCAAGATTGAGGGCTGATGCCTGCATCCCGCTGGCAAACCAGCATGGCCGAATTGTTTGAGTGGATGGGACAGGCGGACGAGGAGCTTCGCATGCTCGTGCCCTCGATGATTGCGCCCATCGGGAAGAAGGACGGCGCGGCCGAGGAGTTCCGGAGGAACGTCTGAGACTCCGAAGTACCCGGAAATCCTCCCCATCCTCCCCTTGCGAGGCGTAGTCGTCTATCCGCAGACCGCCGTCCCATTGACAGTGGGTCAAGCCCGGTCCATCCGTCTCGTGGATGACGTGGTTGGCGCCGATAAGCTGGTGGGGCTGGTGACTTCCACGAATGCGGAACTTGAATCGCCGGGGCCGCAGGACCTCTACAAGGTCGGCGTGATCGCGACGGTCCATCGCCTGCTGCGAGCGCCCGACGGCACCGTCCGTCTCCTGGTGCAGGGCCTGGACCGGTTCCGCGTTGTCGAATACGTCGCCGAAGAGCCGTACCTCAAAGCGAAAATCGAGCTCGCGCCCGAGACCGTCGAAGAGGGCCTCGAAGTGGATGCGCTGGCACGCAACGCGCGTGACCAGTTCCAGCAGATCACGCAGATGATCCCTTCATTTCCGGAGGAGCTCGTAAACTCCATCACCGCGCTGGAAAGTCCGCTGCAGACGGTCTATACCATCGCCAATTTCCAGCGTATCGACCTCAAGGATGCGCAGGAGCTGCTGGAGATCGACTCGGCGCTCGAAAAGCTCCGCAAGTTGATTGGCCTGCTGGTGCGCGAAGCCGAAGTCCTCACGCTGGGCCAGAAAATTCAAAACGAGGCGCGTGGGGAAATCGAGAAAGTGCAGCGCGAATACTATCTGCGCGAGCAGATGAAGGCGATCCAGAAAGAGCTGGGCGAAAAGGATCAGCAGGCGGCAGAGATTGAAGAGCTGCGCAAGAAGATCGAGGATGCCAAGATGTCGGAGGAGGGGGACAAGCAGGCCCGCCAGGAGCTCGATCGCCTGTCGCGGCTGCCAACGGCCGCCGCCGAGTATGGCGTCATTCGCACGTACCTCGACTGGCTCGTCACGTTGCCGTGGTCTAAGCTGACGGACGACAATCTCGACATTCCGCACGCTCGTGAGATCCTGAATGCCGACCACTACGGCCTGGAGGACGTCAAGGATCGTATCCTGGAGTTCCTCGCAGTTCGTAAATTGCGCATCGACCGCCGCGAGGAGCTCAAGGAGCCCTCGACGGATCAGATCCGTCGCGAACGCGAGGGCGTCATCCTTTGCTTCATCGGCCCGCCCGGTGTGGGCAAGACCTCGCTGGGTCAGTCGATCGCTCGGGCGATGGGCCGCAAGTTCATCCGGGCCTCTCTGGGCGGCGTCCGCGACGAGGCCGAAATACGCGGCCACAGGCGCACTTACATCGGGGCCCTGCCGGGGCGCATTCTGCAGTCGCTCCGCCGGATCGAGTCGCGCAACCCCGTCTTCATGCTTGATGAAGTTGACAAGCTGACCTTTGACTTCCACGGGGATCCCGCCTCGGCTTTGCTGGAGGTCCTTGACCCCGAGCAAAACAGTGAGTTTCGCGACAACTATCTCGAGGTGGCATTCGATCTGTCACAGGTCTTCTTCATTACGACGGCCAATACTGCCGAGACCATCCCTGGGCCGTTGTATGACAGAATGGAAGTCATCTATCTTTCGGGATACACGGACAACGAGAAGATTGCGATCGCCAAGCAGTACCTGATCCCACGCGAGATCCGTGAGAACGGCCTGCGTCCCGCCGAGGTGTCCTTCGGAGACGAGGCCCTGCACAAGATCATCAGAGAGTACACGCGTGAGGCCGGAGTACGGAGCCTTGAAAGAAAGATCGGCGCCATCTGTCGCAAAGCCGGTACGCGCATCGCGGAGGGGAAAGAAGAGACGTTCCAGATCACGCCTGCGTTGGTCGAGGAGTTCCTGGAAAGGCCGATCTTCTACGGCACGGAAGAGCTGAACGCGCGCACCTCCATGCCCGGGATTGTTCCCGGCCTGGCCTACACTCCTTATGGCGGAGACGTCCTGTTTGTGGAGGCAACCCGAATGCCGGGCGGACGGGGTTTCCAGGTCACCGGATCGATCGGCAACGTCATGCAAGAGTTGGCCAGGGCGGCCCTGTCATATGTTCGGTCGCGCGCGGAAAGCCTGGGGATACCGGCCGAGTTTTTTGAGAAGAATGATCTGCATATGCACATTCCGGCCGGCGCATCGCCGAAGGATGGCCCTTCTGCCGGAGTAACGATGGCGACGGCCCTCGTTTCTTTGATTACCGGACGCAAGGTCAAGCCCCATCTGGGTATGACCGGCGAGATCACGCTGCGCGGTCAAGTCCTGCCCATCGGCGGCCTAAAGGAGAAGGTGCTTGCCGCCCACCGGAACGGGCTGAAGACCGTCATCATGCCGGAGCGCAACAAGTCGGATCTTGAGGATGTGCCGGACGAGGTCAAGGAGTCCATGAACTTCGTGTTCGTGCAAACAATGGATGACGTCCTCGAGGCAGCCCTGGAGACGCCGAAGCCTGCTGCCAAGACGCGGCGGCGTTTGCGTAAGAAAGTCACCCCCTCCAAGCCGAAGAAGGCCAATGCCCCGCATCGTACTCGCCGAAGATGACGAGACCATGGCCCGATTGCTGAGGACCCTACTCAGGCTGGAGGGCTTTGAGGTCGAGACTGTCGGGAGCGAGGAAGATGTAAAGGCCGTTGTCGAGCGCGTCGGCCCGGATATTCTCGTGCTCGATATGGTGCTTTCTAGAGAGAACGGGCTCGAAGTTCTGGATGAGCTCCGGAGTGCAGAGGCGGGCGAAGGGCTTTACGTCCTGATGATTTCCGGTCTGGACGTGAGAGAGGAGTGCCGCGTGCACGGCGCGGACGACTTCTTGCTGAAACCGTTCATGCCCGAGGACCTGCTCAGCCGCTTGCGCTCGCATCTGCCCAGCGCCACATGAGCCAAGTCACCCTTCGGGAGTTCATATATCCGGCGGACTATCCCGAGGCGCTCCGCCTGTGGAAATCGATGGAGCAAGGAGTTCGCGTGGGGCCGTCTGACTTAGAAGGGGAGATCCAGAAGAAGCTGGAGCGTGATCCAGATCTCTTCCTGGTTGCCGAGGCGCAGAACACGTTAATAGGCACGGTTATCGGCGGCTTTGACGGGCGTCGAGGTTTTGTTTATCACCTGGCCGTGCATCCCGCCTATCGTCGACGGGGCGTCGGTGCGCTGCTCATGCGCGAAGTGGAAAACCGGCTACGCAGCAAGGGCTGCATTCGCTGCTACCTGTTGGTTCGGCCCGACAATTTGGGTGCCCAGCAGTACTACGCGAAAGTAGGCTGGAAGATTCTCGACGACGTGATCTTCGCCAGGGACCTGGTCTGATGAAGATTCGCTTTGCAATCTGCACCGTTTCGGACAGGTCGTCAAAGGGCCAGAGGCCCGATGCCAGTGGTCCAGCGCTCGCCCAGTTTGTCAGGGGAAGGGGTTGGGAAGTTGCGCGGCAGGCCGTTGTGCCTGACGACCTGCCGACCATAGCGACGACCCTGACGGCTTGGGCAAATGCGGACGAAGCCGACATCATCCTGACCACCGGTGGAACGGGTTTCGCGCCGCGCGACGTGACGCCGGAGGCGACGCGGTCGGTCATAGAGCGGGAAGCGCCAGGGCTGGCCGAAGCGATGCGCACCGCCAGCGCGCAAAAGTCGCGACATGCAATGCTCTCACGTGCCACGGCGGGCATTCGCGGCCGTGCACTGATCGTCAATCTGCCGGGAAATCCCAGGGCGGCGGTTGAAAACCTCGAGGTGATCGCCGAGACCCTGGAACACGCCGTCGAGCTGCTTAGAGATAACCCGGCTGCAGAAGCCGGCCACCAAGCCACGTAGTATAATCGAGCGGCTCTGGAGACCGGCGGTAACCTCTTTGCGCGAGGGATTCGAGACGCGTAGGCATCGCGGGGCGGGCAGAAAAGACTTGAATATGAGGGAAGTTGCATGATAGATGTGAACGAATTGCGCAAGGGCGTGACATTCGAAATGGAGGGTGGGCTCTTCAAGGTGCTGGAGTACAGTCATAACAAGACCGGCCGGGGGAATGCATCGATCCGCATCAAAGCCCGCAATCTGATCACTGGGGCCAACATTGACAAAACCTTTCAGTCGGGTGATCGCGTGCAGGATGCGCGTTTGGACTTTCACAATGTGCAGTATCTGTACAGCGATTCTGACTTCTACCATTTCATGGATAACGACACGTTTGAGCAACCTGCCATTAAGGCGGACGTCCTGGGCGACGATGCATTGTATCTAAAGGCGGGCCTGGAAGTGAAGCTCACCTTCTACAATGGTCAGCCCTTGGACGTCGAGTTGCCGACCTCTGTGGATCTGAAGGTGATGGAGGCCGACGTCGCCGTGCGTGGCGACACGGCCACGGGCGTATCCAAGAAGGTCGTGACTGAGACGGGGCTGCAGGTGCAGTGCCCGAACTTCGTGAAAGTTGGGGACACCATCCGAGTTGACACACGGACAGGGGAATACCTGACGCGAGCCTAGTGCCCTGGCATTGAGGCGGCATACCCTCGCTCCGGGCCGAAGGCGCTGGATTGAGACAGGCCGCTCAGCGCCGAGACATGCAGGCGATTTGGCCCATGCGAACCCCAGCCGGCAAGGAATGCAAGTACTTCTACGGCGATTACTTCCGAGGCCGCAATGCCGAGGAGTGCCGGCTGTTGGAGGCTGCCCACGAACGCTGGAGCCGCGACCTGTGCCAGAGTTGTCCGGTCCCCGAAATCCTGCGGGCGAACGCCTGCGAATTTCTCCAGCTGCGCGGGAGCGTCGCACGGCCGGTTACGGCGGCCTTCCAACGACGCGTGCGAGTTGCGGCCTATTGTGAAAAAGTCGGTCGGTCGGTGGCGGAACCTGAGATTGGGTGCGGAGAATGCCACCCCCTGCCGGCGGAGTTTGTCGTAAAGCCCTGATACGGCGGCGCTGGTATCTGCCAGTGCCCATCAACGATGCCAATTACGCTTCTGGTCGACCTGGATGACACGTTGCTTCAAACCGATATGTCGGCCTTCCTACCCGCCTACTATGAGAGCCTGGCGAAGCACCTGAGTCCGCTGGTTCCACCGAAGGAAATGCTTGAGGCTCTCCGGACCGGCGTCGATCTAATGCTGACGAGCGCGGATCCGTCACGGACGCTCCGGGAGGTATTTGATGCCTATTTCTACCCACAACTGGGCGTTAGAAAGGAAACGCTGCAGGCGGCCATTGCGGACTACTACGAAACGGTCTTTCACGGGCTCGGCCGGATGGCGGGCCCGGTTGACGGCGCACGCCAGCTGGTGGAGTGGGCAGCCGGGGCGGGCCATCAACTCGCGCTTGCAACCGAGCCTTTGTTCCCCCTGCGGGCAACGGAAGAGCGGGTGAGCTGGGCCGGGCTGAATCCGGCCACCTTCAGCCTGATTGCGTCATTTGACACCTTCCATTTCAGCAAATCGTTTACCGCCTACTACGCAGAGTTGCTGGGGCGACTTGGGTGGCCTGACGGGCCAGTTCTGATGGCCGGCAACGATCTTGCACGTGATTTGGAGCCGGCTCAGGCTCTCGGTATCAGCACGTATCGCGTCGTTAACGCCGAAGCGGTGCCGGGTGGCGCCGCGACTGCGCCTGGTCCGCGGATTGCCATGCCCGCCGGTGGTGATATTCAGCAGCTCACTGCCTCGCTGACTGCATCGGCCCCTGAGCCCTATGTTCCCGCGTTCAAGACACGCGAGGCCATCCTGGCGGTTCTGCGGGCAACGCCGGCAGTACTGCAAACCTTGACGGCAAGCCTGACATCAGACATGTGGCGAATAGAACGGTCGGCGGCCGAGTGGGCGATGATTGAGCTGGTTTGTCACCTTCGCGATACCGAGCGCGAGGTACACAGGACCCAGCTCCGCACGCTTGTCGAGGCGGCTGAGCCGTTTGTTTCGCGCCCGGACGCGGCGGTGTGGGCCAAGCAGCGTCGCTACTTGAACGAGGATGGCGCCGCCTCCGTGCGCGAGTTCGCGGCGGCCCGGATGGAAGCCCTCCAGTACCTTGCTTCCCTTTCAGACGAGATATGGTCAAAGCACGCGAGGCATTCGATCTTCGGGCCCACAAGCTTCCTTGAAGTCGTGAGTTTCATGGCCGATCACGATGTGCTGCACCTGCGACAAGCGTGGAGCATCCTGCATCCGGTTGCAGCCCCGGCGCACCTCGCCTAGGGGTCGTGTGTTATAACTGGCGGCGAGCAAGTAGGACAAGATGCCATCTTGTCCTAATTTTTTTGGGAGATTCGCATGAGGAGACGAGTAGTTGTCACAGGCCTGGGTTGCATCAGTCCACTGGGGCCAACCGTCACGGACACTTGGACTGCCATCCTCGCAGGGAAATCCGGCGCCGGGCCCATCACGCATTTCGACCCCAGCGCCCATAAGACGCGGTTTGCGGCGGAGGTCAAGGACTTCGATCCCGTCGCCCACTTTGGTTCGCGCGACGCTCGCCGGTTGGACCGCTTCGCCCAATTTGCAATCGTTGCTGCAGAAGAGGCCATGCAACACGCCGGCCTTAATGTCACCGAGGCAAACCGCGAGCGCGTGGGCGTCATCATCGGCACCGGAATTGGCGGCATCCAAACGATCCTCGATACCTACGATGTCATGAAGGAACGCGGCGCCGACCGTGTCAGCCCCTTCCTGATACCGATGATGATCTCCGATAGCGCAGCCGGCGTGCTCGCCATACGCACGGGCGCCCGCGGACCCAACATGGCCCTGGCGACCGCCTGTGCGACCGGCACCAATGCCATCGGCGAGGGCGCCAACTATATTCGCCGCGGTGCCGCCGACGTCATGCTCGTGGGTTCGGCGGAAGCTGCCATCGTTCCTCTGGCCATGGCCGGCCTCAACGCCATGACGGCGCTTTCGACCCGCAACGAAGCGCCCGAGAAAGCGTCCCGACCCTTTGACCAGGATCGCGATGGCTTCCTCATGGGTGAGGGAGCAGCCGTGCTTGTCCTGGAGTCCCTGGAATTGGCGCAGGCGCGCGGCGCGCAGGTGCTTTGCGAGTTCACGGGCTACGGAACCTCGGATGATGCCTTTCACATCTCGGCACCTTCGGAGGACGGCGCGGGCGCCGCTCTCTCGATGCAACTGGCCCTCCAAGACGCGGGTTTACGACCCGAAGACATCGGCTATATCAATGCCCACGGGACATCTACGCGGCTCAACGACAAGAGCGAGACGGCTGCCGTAAAGATCGTGTTTGGCGAGCAGGCCTATCGTGTGCCGATATCCTCCACGAAATCAATGACGGGTCATCTTCTAGGAGCCTCCGGATCCCTCGAAGCCGTCCTTTGCACAAAGACCATCAACGAGGGCGTGCTGCCTGCGACGATCAACTACGAGACGCCCGATCCGGAATGCGATCTGGACTACGTGCCAAACAATTCTCGCAACGCCAGCCCGATCCACGTAATGTCCAATTCCTTCGGCTTCGGCGGCCACAACGCGACGCTCATCCTCAGTCGCTTCGATTCCGCGACCTGAGGCCTTATCGGGCGCACTGAGACGCCCGCACGTACCTGCAGAAAGAAGAATCATGCCATACGCACACATTACGGGTTGGGGAATGGCCGTCCCGGACAAGATCATGACCAACGACGACCTCGCTGAACTCGTGGACACGAACGACAAGTGGATCCGGGAGATGACCGGAATCCGGGAGCGACGGATTGCGCGTGATCGGGAATTCCCGTCGACACTGGCTGTGGACGCCTCGGTCAAGGCGCTGACGGTGGCCAATCTCAAGCCGACAGACATCGACTTGATTATCTGCGCGACCTCCAGCCCTGAGTACATCTTCCCGGCCACCGCCTGCCTGATCCAGGATCAGTTGGGGGCCAGCAGGGCCGGTGCTTTCGATCTTCTGGCGGCCTGCACCGGTTTCATCTACGCAGTAAATATGGCCGCGCAAGCGATCCGCAGTGGCTCCATAAAGAACGCGCTGGTGATCGGCGCAGAGACCCTGTCCCGCTTCGTGGATTGGAACGACCGTGCCACATGCATCCTCTTCGGCGATGGCGCCGGCGCGTTTGTACTGCAAGCCAGTGACCTGCCCGGGGGCGTCCTTTCGGCGGTCATGCACTCGGACGGCTCCGGAGGCGACCTGCTGTCTTTGCCGGGCGGCGGGAGTCATTTCCCGGCAACGGAGGGCACCGTCCGTGAGGGCAAGCACTTCATTCACATGGACGGCAGGGAGGTCTTCCGCTTTGCAACCCGAGTCATGGGGCAGGCGGCCAGAGAGGCGTTGGATTTGGCCGGCCTGACGACTGACGAGGTCCAGTGGATCATTCCACATCAGGCCAACTATCGAATCATCGAAACAGCAGCCAAGTACCTCAAGATGCCGTTGGATCGATTTGTGATCAATGTCGACCGGTACGGCAATACTTCTACCGCCTCCATTCCAATCGCGACCGTGGAGGCGATTGAGAAGGGGTTGCTCAAGAACGGGGACAAGATTGTGCTGGTCGGTTTTGGCGCCGGCCTTACCTGGGGCGCCCTGGCGGCTGAATGGACGGGCCCGCTTCCACGCGAGGGTACGGTGGATGTCCGCCGCTACCGGACGATCGGGCGCGTGCGCTCGCTGGTCCTTCGCATCATGCGCTTCATCGAAGGACTGATTTGGGGGCGCGATTCCTAGGAGTCGCAGAACAGCGTCGGCTTCACCGAGCCGCAATGTTCAGACCCGGCCGAGTGTGGTAAATTCAGCCTCAAGGAGCAAAAATGCCCTTCGTTCGTGACTTTGGACTGCCCGAACTGCTTATCATCCTTGTGATCGTGGTGCTTCTGTTTGGCCCAGGTCGTCTTGGCAAGATTGCCGGAGAGCTCGGCAAGGGTATACGGAATTTTCGCGAAGGCCTCAACGGAAAGAGCGACAACGCCGCCGAACCGCCGCCTGACAATCCGGACAAGAAAGCTTAGATACGGGGCGGCCCTCCTCAAGCAGGAGGGCCGCTTATTGTTAGCAATTGTTTCCCAAGTTCTGCCGGATCGTTTACCGGGAGCTTGCAAGTGAAGTGCTCACACACGTAGGCCGTGGGCAGGCTTTCGACTACGGCCCGCTCTGAAAGAAGACGGGGTGACCCCGGCGCGGGCGGGAACTCGGATGCCGCAACCACGAGGTTTGGACGGAGAGCCGTATTGGCGATCTTCAGCAGCAGGTCCGGTTTCGAGCCCGGGGGATAAACGATCGCCAATTGTTGCCCGCCGGCGTCCGCGAAATCGGCTGCATTGAGCCAGTGACCGAAAGCCATAGGAAAGCGCCCTAAATCTCCCCATACCAGCTTTAAGGCCTGTTCTGCACGATCTCGAAACGAGGGCTCGCTGCCCAGCGCCGCCAACTTGAGAAGCGCTTCGCATGCCAGGGCATTGCCGCAAGGCGTAGCGTTGTCTTGGAGATCCTTGGGCCTGATGGGCAGGGGATCGGCATCAATGGGGGTATCGAAGAACCCGCCCGCAGGATCGGAGAAGCGGGCGATCATCTCCGCCGCCAGTTCTTCAGCCGCCGTGAACCATTGGTTGTCGAAATCCGACTGGTAGAGGTCCAACAGGCCCAGAATGAGGCCCGCAAAGTCGTCCAAGAAGACTCCGGGGCTCGAATTTCCGGCGCGCCAGACGCGCCTCAGTTGGCCTCCGGGTCGAAGCTCTCGCAGAAGAAAAGCGGCATTGCGCGTAGCCACATAACGGTACGTCCGGGCCAAGGCTTCATCACCGAGAAAGCGACCTGCCTGTGCAAACGCCCTCAGCATCAGGCCGTTCCAGGCGCAGATCACCTTGTCGTCCGTGGCTGGGCGTATTCTGGAGGCACGCGCATCAAGAAGTCGGCGGTGCCCTTCGGCGAGGCGCTCGCGGATGGACGTTTCATCGGTCTTGAACTGGGCAGCCAGCGACCCGTCGTCGAGCGCCCGATGGAGAACTGTCTTGCCGTCCCAATTCCCAGACGCGGTCAAACGGTAGGCCGCGACGAAGATGTCCCAAAGCGAAACATCAGCCAGTGCCAGCCGCAATTCGTCTGTTGTCCAAACGTAGAACTTGCCTTCCGTTCCTTCGGAATCGGCATCCAGAGAGGAATAAAAGCCCCCGGCCGGATGAGTCATCTCGCGACTGACGAAGTCCAGCGTCTCGATTACGATGCGCTTGTAGAAGGGGCTGCCAGACCATTGCCAGGCATGCAGGTACGCCAATGCCAACTGGGCATTGTCGTACAGCATCTTCTCGAAGTGCGGTACGCGCCAGACCTCATCCGTGGAGTATCGCGAGAATCCGCCGCCTACCACGTCGTACATTCCGCCGCGGGCCATGGCGCCTAGCGCATGTAGGGCAAGGTGAGACAAACTGCTGCCATGCTCCCCGCTGCTTGCGGCGCGCCGCAGCAGAAAGTCGATCACCATCGGCTGCGGGAACTTGGGCGCCCGTCCCCAACCGCCGAACTCAAGATCATATCCGCGGATCAATGTGTCCGCGGCCTCTGCCAGCGCCCTGGTGTCCAGCGGTCCTATCGAGTCCGGCGCCGGCGCTGCGCGCAGGTGCGCGATGACCTGCTCGCCAAGACGGTTCAGCTCACCGGGCCGCTCATGCCACGCGAGAGCGACGCTTGTCAGGACATCCGTGAAGGCCGGCAAGTTATGCCGGGGCGCGGGCGGGAAGTAGGTCCCGGCGTAGAACGGCCGCAGGTCCGGCGTCAGGAAGACTGACATCGGCCAGCCGCCGGATCCGGTCAGGGCATTGGTGGCCCGCATATAGAGGCTGTCGAGGTCGGGTCGCTGCTCGCGGTCCACCTTGATGGACACGAAATTGGAATTGAGCAATTCGGCGGTCCGGAAATCTTCGAACGACTCGCGTTCCATGACGTGGCACCAGTGGCAGGCCGCGTAACCGATGCTAAGGAAGATCGGCTTGTTCTCGCTCCGGGAGCGCGCCAAAGCCTCCTCACCCCATGGATACCAGTCAACGGGATTTGAGGCGTGCTGCTGAAGATACGGTGAATTCTCGTGGACGAGATGATTGGGCATTTCCGGACGCCGGCTATTCCATCTGGACCCCGAGCGCAAAGTTCAAGACCTTGGAGTCCTTGGGGACCACTTCAATAATGTAGTCCTGAGTGGACGGCAGCTTCATGCTGAAACTGGTCTTCTCTTTCTCCGCCCGGAGATATGTTTCGCCGTCCACGTATCCGGAAACAACTAGGCTGGCGTCCGATCCGACACCAGAGAGGCCCACATCCATGGTGTCGCCCTTGACTCCGAGAACGCTGTACACCATCACCAATCCGCCGGCGGTCTTATCCAGGACTCGGGCGGCCGCCGCGCCTTCCTTGAATATGATCTTTCTCGCCAATTGGACCGTAAGCTCCATGTCCTCGGCGGTGCTTCCGCCATGGATGTCGATGTAGTAGTTTTCGGTCTGGGGTAGGGTGCCGCGCCAGGTCACTTGTTTATCGTCGGCACTGAGCAACATCGTGCCGCCCTGGCTGCGAATTGAAAGAACGAGATCGCCCGCTTCGGAATCCAACTCGACCAGGAGCGGTTGGCCCAGATCCGCGTGGAGAACAAACGATTGGAGCTGGTTCGCTTCGACACGCCCGGTCACGGTGGTGGTGGTCCCATCCGGTGCGAAGTTGACCCTGGTCGCAGGTGCCGGCGAGGGCACCGGGGTGGGCGGCCGGGGCGTCGGAGCCCTCGTCGAGGTCACCGCCAATGCTGCCATGGGCGAAGCCGTGGCCGCCGCCGCGAATGTGCCGGCGACGATGGTCGCCACACGGGCAGGTGACGTGTCTGGAGTAGCCACCGGAATGCAGGCGGGGAGAACCGCACAGAGCAGGACCGCTGCCGTAGCCCGGTGCGCCCAAGAGAAGAGCGATAGGTCATCGTCGTGCAGGAACGCTCCGCGTGACCCAGCGTCGTAAGGGCGAGATCATGATCCGCCTACTCGAACTCCAGCTCCAGCTCCTCGTCTGCCCCCCAATCTTGAAGGCCGTCGATGCGAATGTCGCTGAAAAGGCTTTCCTGGTGTGCGGTGACGCGATAACGCTTCACCAGTTCCAGCAAGGCCAGGAAAGTAACAACCACCTCGAGCCTCGTCGCTTGCGCGCCGATGAGCCCGCGGAAGGACGCTCCTGGCGTGCCTCGCAGCGTCCTGGCAATCAGCTCGATTTTTTCGCGAATGGTCACTCGCGGCGCGGCAATCACGCTCGCCAGAGGCTCGCGATCCGGAACCTGCGCAAAGATCGCCTCGGCCGCTTGCACCAGGGCCTCCAGCGTGACCGCTGACGGATCAAATCTGGGCTGCGGCTTGGGTGGGGCGGCCAGTCGGACGTAGGTCCGCAAGCCGGCCTGCTGGCGCGCGTCCATCCATTGGCCGATCTCTTTAATGCGTTTGTAGAACTTGAGTTGCTCCACGAGAGCATCCGCGTCGTCAGGTTCGCCGGAATCCTGGACAGGGGGTCTTGGAAGGAGCGCCTCCGACTTGATTTGCAGCAGCCGGGCAGCGATTACCAGAAACGCCGAGATATCGTCCGCCTGTGCCTGCTCCATGCCGCGGATGTAGGCCAGGTATTGGTCGGTGACCATGGCGAGCGACACGGTCGTGATATCGAGCTCCGCATGCTCAATCAGGCCGAGCAAGAGATCAAGTGGGCCCTCATAAAGCGGTATACGGACGGTATAGGTCGTGTGCGGCCCGAGCGAATTCTGCATGGCGGGGGCGATTATAACAGGCGCCGATTCTAACTAACCTCTTGCGCATAGACACTAGGCAAGGCACGACAGAGTGCCTCCGCACCGACGGTTATAATCAGGACATGCCAAAGGAACTGAGCCACCTAGACCCTTCAGGCCGTGCCAGGATGGTCGACGTTGGGCAGAAGGCGGAGACTGACCGCATTGCCATTGCGAAGGGTGAGGTTCGCATGCTGAAGTCCACGCTGGATCTGATCAGGGCGAACGCAGTCAAGAAGGGGGATGTGCTCACCGTGGCACAGATTGCAGGCATCCTGGGCGCAAAACGCACTGCCGAACTGATACCGCTCTGCCATCCTTTGCCGCTGACCCAGATTGAGGTTGATATAGGCCTCGACGATGACCTCCCAGGCGTGGTTATCACGGCGACGGCGAAGACGACGGCCAGGACAGGGGTCGAGATGGAGGCGCTCACGGCTGTCTCCGTGGCCGCGTTGACGGTATACGACATGGTTAAGGCAGCAGAGAAAACCATGCATATTGCCAACATTCGCCTGGTCGAGAAGCACGGTGGTCGGTCTGGGGATGTGGTGAATGAATAAGATCAGGGTGCTTTTCTTTGCCACGCTTCGACAGCGAGCAGGCACGAAGGAAATCGAGATGGAGGTCCCTGAAACACTGGATGTGCGCGGACTGAGGCAGAGGCTCGGAGCGGACCTCCCCGATCTCCAGAGCTCACTGGGGACAGTGCTCGTCTCGATCAACCGTGAATACGCGTTCGAGGACGCGCTGATTCCGCCCGGCGCTGAGGTCGCCCTCTTTCCGCCGGTGAGTGGTGGTTAGGCGTCCAAGCGGGAACTTGCGCCCCAGAAACCTGAAGCGCACTGAAGAATCTCTGTGATGCCATTTCCCACCATACTATCGCTAACCGAAGCGGATATCGATCTCAACGATCTGCTTGCAAAGATCACGCTGCCGTCTACAGGCGCTGCCGCGATCTTCACGGGCATGGTGCGAGGCGTCACCAGTCCCGCCCGCCCGCCCATGAGACGATCCAGTTGGAGTATGAAGCGTATGCGCCGATGGCCCGTGCCAAGATGCAGCAGGTCGCCGACGAGATCCGCGAACGATGGAACGTCGTTGAGGGCATCGCGATCGTGCAGCGCCTCGGAGTCCTGCTGCCTGAAACACCCACTGTGATGATCGCATGCACCGCGGCCCATCGCGACGATGGAGTATTCGATGCGGCGCGCTACGGGATTGACCGCCTGAAGGAGATCGTGCCTGTTTGGAAGAAGGAAGTCGGCCCGGGTGGAGAAGCATGGATTGAGGGAGAGTATGTCCCCAAGCCGGGAGAATAATGCAAATCCTCTGCTTGAATTGTCGGCAGCCCTATCCTGAAACGGGGACACCGTACCGGTGTCCGCGCTGCGGAGGGCTTTATGATGACATCGATCCCATGGAATGGCGAGGCACGGACGATGGGAAACCCGGCATTTGGAGGTACGGTCCGACCTTGCGGAATACAGGCGAGGCCATCACGTTGGGGGAGGCAAGTACACCGCTACTGCCCGTCGAGGCGCTGGGTCGGCAGGTCTTTGTGAAGTGCGAGCACCTCAATCCGACAGGATCGTTCAAGGACCGTGGCAGCGCGCTTCTGGTCTCCTTCCTGGCATCGAGGGGGGTTATGGATGTGTGTGAAGACTCATCCGGCAATGCCGGCGCCTCCCTGGCGGCCTATTGCGCGCGTGCCGGCCTGAAGGCCAGGATTTATGTCCCGGAATCGGCGTCTGGTCCCAAAATCCGACAAATCCAAATGTATGGCGCTGATCTCGTGGTCGTTCCCGGAAGGCGCTCGGAGGCAGCGCTGGCGGCCAGGAAAGCCGCAGAAGGCGGCGCCACGTATGCCAGCCACGCTTACCTGCCCTTCAATATTCCCGGATACGCGACCTGCGCATTTGAAATCCAAGCGCAACTGCGGACGGGACCCGCGGCAGTGATCGTCCCCGCAGGCCAGGGCGGACTACTGCTTGGCCTGGGACGCGGCTTCGAGGCATTGCAGCGAGCGGGTGTGATCTCGGCGCTGCCGATCCTGGTCGGCGTGCAGGCTGAGGCCTGCGCGCCGCTGGCAGCGCTTTTCGAAATCGGCCTGCCTGGATTGGATTTTGTCACCGAGGGAGAGACGGTTGCAGAAGGCGTACGGGTACGCGCGCCCTTGAGGGCCCAACAGGTGGTGAGCGTCGTCGACCACGGCCGTGGACGATTCGTGACCGTGCCGGAAGAGTTGATTCTGCCTGGGCGTGACGCACTGGGAAGACTGGGGTTCTATGTAGAGCCGACCTCTGCCCTGGTGTGGCATGCACTGGAAACCGTGATTCAAGATCTGCCCGATCCCGTTGTTCTGGTCTTGACGGGCTCGGGCTACAAGGCGAACGCTTAGCAGGAGACCCGATGGAACGGATTGTAGTCACTGGCATGGGTACGGTTAACCCGCTCGGCTCGAACGTCGGGGAGACCTGGAAGAACGCCATTGCCGGCGTTTCCGGTGTTGGTCCCATCACGCAGTTTGACCATTCCAAACTGCAAGTTCACATTGCGGCAGAAGTCAAGAACTTCGATGCCAGCCGTTTCCTCGAGACCAAGGAGGCCCGCCGGCGCGACCGATTTGAGCAGCTCGCCTCCGCTGCGGCCGAAGAAGCCATGGCCGACGCGAACTTGAAGGTTGACGAGGGCAACGCCTCGCGAATCGGTGTGGTTGTGTCTTCGGCGATCGGCGGACTGAAGTCCATTGCGGATGCCGTACTGACGGTGGAGAATGAGGGCCCTCGCCGGGTGAGCCCCTTCATGATCCCGATGCTGATGGCCAATGGTGCCTCCGGATTGATCGCCATTGACTACGGAATCAAGGGGCCGTGTTTCTCGGTGGCTTCTGCATGTGCATCCGGAGCGGATGGCCTCGGCATGGCGCTCATGATGCTGAGATCAAACATGATCGACGTCGCCGTCGCCGGCGGTACGGAGTCGACCATCGTGCCCGTGGCTGTGGCGGCCTTTGACCGGGTCGGCGCCATGTCGCATCAGAACGATGATTACTCGATGACCCCGGCGCCCTTTGATAAGAATCGCGATGGACTGGTCATGGGCGAGGGGGCCGCCGTGCTGATCCTTGAGCGCGAGTCCCATGCCCGGGCCCGCGGCGTAAGGATCTATGCTGAACTCGCGGGTTATGGCTCCACGGCAGACGCATTTCACGTTACCGCACCGCATGACCAGGGCGAAGGCGGTCGCGCCGCCATTCTGCAGGCTCTGGCCTCGGCCGAGTCGAGACCGGAGGACGTCGGGTACATCAACGCTCACGGCACAGCCACTCAACTCAACGATCTTTCCGAGACCAAGGCTGTCAAGGGTGCGTTTGGCGATTTGGCTCACCGTATCCCCATTTCCTCCACGAAATCGATGACCGGCCACATGATGGGCGCCACCGGTGCCCTGGAGGCGATTTTCTGCATTCAGGCCATCCGGGAGGGCATCCTGCCGCCGACGATGCACTATCAAACGCCGGATCCGGCCTGCGACCTGGACGTAATCCCCAATAAGGCGCGGGAAGCCAAGATCGATCTGGCAATCAGCAACGCTTTCGGCTTCGGCGGCCACAACGCTGTCCTGGCCATACGCAGATTCGTGTAGTTCCGCCCTGGATGCCCCGGCTGAGGGCGTGTCGGCACATCCAGACGTCGTGCGCCGGTCTTGTGAATTGTCGGCCATGATGCTATACTCACGTGTCGCTCTAACGTCGAGCGGATCACGCTGAAAGAGGAAAAGGAATCATGACAGACTTCATCAAGGCCGTGGAGGCCAAGCAGAACGAGAAAATTCCGGCGCTGCAGTCCGGCGACACGGTCAACGTGCATGTGCGAATTAAAGAGGGCGACCGCGAGCGCATCCAGGAGTTCCGGGGCACGATCATCCGATTGCGCAAAGGCGGGAATGACCGCGCCGTCACCGTGAGGCGACTGGCTTCGAATGGCGTCGGCGTGGAGAGGACTTTTCTCCTGCGCTCACCCCGGCTTGACAAGATTGTGGTGGAACGCCACAATCAGGTGCGACGGGCCCAGCTCTATTTCATGCGTGGTCGGACCGGCAAATCCGCCCGGCTCAAGCAGAAGTTCGAGTCTTCGTAAGAAATCGGGACGCAGGCAACTGCGTCCCTGTTTTTTGGGTCGCTGCAATCATGTCGGCGATTATCGGTATTACAACCAGCAGCACTCGCAACTCGCACGGCCAAACCGTATCAGGCCTTCCGGACGCCTACTCCAAAGCGGTTCAGGATGCTGGCGGCGTTCCCGTTCTGATTCCATGCAGTCTGGCTGATAAGGGATGGGAAGACCTTTACTCCTTCCTCGACGGGATTCTGTTTTCAGGTGGCGGCGACATCGCAGTCTCACGCTACGGCGGTCAGGAGCACCATTCCCTCGATGACGTGGAACCCTCCCGGGATAAACTGGAACTGGAATTGCTCCGGGCTGCGGTCTCTGATGGTAAGCCGTTCCTGGGAATCTGCCGCGGCTGCCAACTCGTAAATGTGGGGCTCGGGGGAAGTCTCTACGTTCACATAGCCGATGAATTGCAGGGTGCGCTCAACCATGATCTCGCCGAAGGGCAGGTGCCCTCCGCTCGCCACGATGTCCGAGTCGAAAGGGAAACGCGCGTCGGCACGATTCTTGAACAGCCGGTGGTGAGTGTGAACAGTCATCACCATCAGGGCCTCAAGGCGATTGGAACGGCTCTACGAGTTGCTGCAAGCGCGCCGGACGGTCTTGTGGAAGCGATCGAGCTTCCCGATCATCCCTTCGGTGTAGCGGTACAATGGCATCCAGAGCGGTTGAGCGACGAGATTCACGCCCGCAAGCTCATGGCCGCGTTTGTTGAAGAAGCATCCCGATTTCGAGGGAGGGCTACCGGCCTCGGTGACTGAAACAAACGCCGGATGCATAGGCGTATTCGATTCCGGAGTTGGGGGTCTATCGGTTCTCCGCTCCATCCGGCAGCAGATTCCAAATGAATCTGTTGCGTACATCGGTGACCAGCAGCATGTACCATACGGACCCCGACCGCTTGCGCAGGTGCGAGCCTTTTCAGAGGCAATCACCCGGTTCCTGCTGGCCCATGGGTCCAGGCTCGTTGTGGTGGCGTGCAACTCGGCCTCCGCTGCCGCGCTTGCCCATCTCCGCGACACTTTTCCCGACGTGCCGTTTGTAGGCATGGAGCCCGCCGTGAAGCCTGCTGCCGAGAGCACGTTAACCGGTGTGGTGGGGGTGCTGGCAACGCCTGCCACTTTTCAGGGAGCCCTGTTCGCCTCCGTCGTGGAACGCTTCGGTGCGGGCGTCGAGGTGGTCAGAAGCACCTGCCCGGGGCTGGTGGAGCAGATCGAGCTGGGAGACCTCGCTGGACCCCGGACGCGCACGATTCTGGAAGGTGCTCTCCATCCCATGCTGGAACGAAATATCGACACCGTTGTTCTGGCTTGCACTCATTTCCCGTTTGTCATTCCACTCATCCAGGAGATTGTTGGTCCCAATGTGCGCGTGATCGATCCCGCGCCCGCCGTCGCTCGTCAAACCTTGCGACTCCTTCAGGAACGGGGCCTGCAAGCTGGTTCTGAGAAGCGAGGCACGGCCCGTTTCTTCACTTCGGGAACTTCACAAAATCTCCGGCGTTTACTGCCCCGCCTCTTGGGAGAGGATGCAGACGTGGCCGAACTTCTTTGGTCGGGGGACGATCAGCTTGAGGAGCAGTAGACTGGACCGCACACGCAACACAAGCCCCGAGGATTCTCGATCATGCGAGTGCCTGTCTCACCCGTGGGGGCGAAACCCGCTTCACTGCATCCTCCCGCCACACATTCTGAAAAACATGTATTCAAACGGCAATGCCGCCCAGAGGCAGATCGCACTTGCCTCCATTGTCGGATCGGCTCGATTTCGTGGACGCGCGCGTTGCGGCGCTTACGGCGCCGCCGCGATGCGGCTGGCCCCCACCGTCACAGGGAAGAACCGCCGAGTATACACGGCTGACAACGGCAGCAGCCTGCCGGGCAAGTTGGTCCTCGAGGAGGGCGCTGCCCTTTCGGAAGATCCTGCCGTTAACGAGGCATACGCCGGCGCCGGCGCTACCTACGATCTGTACTGGGAGGTCTATGAACGCGACTCCCTGGATGGTCACGGCCTGCGGCTGGACTCAACCGTGCACTATCAGCAGGATTACGACAATGCCTTCTGGGACGGCCAGCAAATGGCTTACGGGGATGGCGACGGGCAGCTCTTCAACCGCTTCACGCTGGCCATGGATGTAATAGGCCACGAATTGACTCACGGCGTCACGCAATACACCTCCAACCTCAACTACACGGATCAATCGGGTGCGCTGAACGAATCCTTGTCCGATGTGTTCGGCTCCCTGGTGAAACAGCGTCACCGCGGCCAGACGGCCTCTCAAGCCGACTGGTTGATCGGTGAGGGGCTCTTCACGTCGAATGTCAAGGGGACAGCCCTCCGTTCGCTGAAAGAGCCAGGCACGGCCTACGACGACCCTGTTCTCGGCAAGGATCCCCAGCCGGCCCACATGCGGGATTTTGTGGAAACCACCGACGACGACGGCGGAATTCACATAAACTCGGGCATTCCCAACCACGCGTTCTTCCTGGTGGCCGCGTCGATGGGTGGCTTCGCGTGGGAAAAAGCGGGCCGAGTCTGGTACGTCGCTGCGAGGGACAAGTTCACCAGCGGCACCGACTTTGCGGCGGCAGCAACCATCACCTACGAGTGTGCCGCGGACCTTTACGGCAAAGACAGCGCGGAGCAGCGGGCTGTCCAATACGGCTGGGCTGGAGTGGGAATCGCGGTTGGCGAAACTACGCAGCAGACGCAATCGGCGACGCCAAAACCGGGGGGCTGTGCGCTGGCTGCACCCACGCTGCTCCGAAATCTGTTGGCGCGGCGTGGGCCTGGCTCGCAGCCAGGAAGTTAGGGCGGCGGCATGAGGATCCACTTTGCCCGTAGCGGAGGGTTTGCAGGGCTGCGGCTGGCACTGAGTTTGGACACTACCACCCTGGACAAGGACAGAGCCGCGGAGATCGAAAAGCTCGTCCAGGAGGCCGCATTCTTCGATCTACCGTCAGGCAGCGCCCATAGCCCTGCGGGAGCCGACAGATTCGAATACCGGATCAGAATTTCATCAAGCAGGCATGGCGAGCATGCGGTCGTTGTTCCCGAAACAGCCGTTCCCGCTAACCTTGAGCCCTTGTTGGCTCGGCTCTGTGCCCTGGCCCGTGAGGACGCCGGCCGCACAATGCCCGATTGACCACCCGGGGCGTGACTTAAGCACCTCCGGCTAAGGCTCCTGTTAGGACCAGACGCCAGAATCTTCCAATGTTATGCGGGAGCGGTCCAAAGGCGGGCACACGCCGGCGGTAGGCTGGATATTCTGGGAAGCGGCTGACAAGCTCTTTCTCTTCCACAAGCGTGATCCAGGCCACAAACAGCAACCACATCACCGGCAGAACGACGAGAGCATACCAATTGGCGTGTATCAAGCCCAGGCCCGCGGCGATGCGAAGAGCTGCGGCATAGATGGGATGCCGCACGTATTCGTAAAGCCCCGAGCGGACGTGTGTGCCGTGCTCTGGATAATAGACGTGGAGCATCAACAATGTGTCGATGCCGAGAGCCTGGACCGCCCGCAGCCATAGTGTTATCCCCAGCGCCAGAAGCAACCAGCCGAGGCCCACGAGCACCGGCTTCCACCACAGTTCCGGAATGGCCGGTCCGGGGATGTACGCCAAGTGTCCGATTGACCCCGCGATGATCCCAAGACCCGGCATGGCGAAGGTGCGTAGTGCGCGTCCATACGCGCCCTCGGCGTAATCGCCTTTCGTACTCCAGGCGCCGCGAGTAGAAGAGCGACAACACCAGAAAACCCACGGCGCCCAAGAGGATTTCTCCGTCAGGCATCCACTCCGGGTACGCGCGATCCACCAACATGAAGAAGGCACTCGTGAGTAGGAATACGGCGATGCCGATGCCGATCGTTTGCATGGCGCCGGCGTTTGTACTGAATTCCGGAGCTCTTGAGCGTAATTCGTCCAGGCCTTTCAAGTGCTGATCTCCGCTTGCACGCTCGGCGTCCGACCATGGCGTTGGGCTGCCAACGACGCATCCGATGAGTTGGCGCGTTGCTCCCACATGGCGCGTTCGGCCAGCCTAATCGTCGGCGGGCGTAACCCCAAGCTCATCTGGCAGTATCGCCAGCCCGGCGAAATTCTCAAAAGTCAGATCTGCGAATGGCAGTGCACGCACATCCTGGACGCGCTCAAAGAGAGCGTGATAGCTTCGGGGTATCGCACAGGGCCAGTTGAGGCCAAGCTGGCTTGCCGCCGGCTCCAAAGCCTCACGCTCGCCCTCGATCTCGACGAAGTGCCCGTAGGGCAACTCGTCCAGCATGAGTTCGACCGGGCCGTAGCTGAACACCGTTCTGTACTTCTCGTACTTGAAGACGATTTTGTAGTCCAGCCCGCGCAGCAGGAGCTCGGCGGCCTCGAAATCATCGAGTGTGAGTTCAATCTCCGTGCGTTGGAGAGCGCCCGCGTCTACGCGAGTTTCGGCCTTGAAGGTCAGGTAGACGCTTGCATCCCGGCGAAGTCGCAGCACGCGGCCCGAGGCCCGCAACGCCCCCGATGCCGTGTCAAATCGCAGGTTCGCTTCAAGCGTACGCGGTCTGCTGAGCCGTCCACCCGTTTCCAGGATCCGTTTCTCCAAGTCCTTCGGGCGTCGAATAAAGAACTTGACTTCGGTCTCCTGCCAGGCGGTTCGCATACGGCGCGATTACGTGACCGTCAGCAGGGTTTGGCGCTGTTCAACGCTCTCGCCCGCCTTGACGCGAATCCGCGTCACCTTGCCGGCGCGCGGCGATTTGAGTTCATTCTGCATCTTCATGGATTCCAGGATCAGCAGCACCTGCCCTTTGGCAACCTCTTCGTCCTGTTGCACCGGTACGGCCACCACCAGGCCCGGCATCGGCGCCTTCAGATGGTACTCGGCCGTTGCAGAGATCGTACTGCCGGCGGCCGCCCGGAGTTGCTTCTCACGTTCGTCCTCCACTTGGACCGGGTACTGCTGCCCGAGCAGCAGTACCTGCAACTCGTCATCGCCTTCGTACACGTATGCCTCGTAAGACCGGCCATCTATGACCAACGAATACACCGGCTGCCCGCTGATGTTCTCGAAGTCCACCTCCATCAGCGTGCCGTTGAGGCTCACGTGATGCGCGTCGACAACATCCAGGACGAAAGCGGTTTCTCCCACGGTCGTTACATACTTCACGGAGCTGCTCCTATCGGTGCATGCGTTCCCAGCGTCCCATCCACTTCCAGTTGCTGGTATCGCGTTCGTTGCGCGTCACGAATTCTGCTGATCGAAGGTTGGCTGTGTGGGCCACCAGCGTGGCGAAGACGGCTGCAATTTCCGGGTGGAATGCGCCGCTTTCGACCTGCGATCGTGGCAGGGAGAACCGCTGCTCAACGAAACGCGTATCATACTGGCCGCCCATAAAGCGGTGCGAGTCCATCATCATCTGGTGAAAGGGGATGTTGGTGCGTACGCCCACAATCCGATATTCCTCGAGCGCCCGACGCATGCGCAGAATCGCCTGCCCGCGCGTCTCTCCCCACACGATGAGTTTGGCGATCATCGGATCGTAGAACGGCGTAATTTCGAATCCGGGATAGACGCCCGTATCCACGCGGATTCCGGGGCCGGTGGGCAGCAGGCTGTGTGTGATACGCCCGGTGGACGGCAGGAAACCGTTGTACGGATCTTCGGCGTTTATCCGGCACTCTATGGCGTGTCCCCGGAAACGGATGTCCGCCTGCGTGTAGCTAAGCTGCCGACCGCGCGCAATACGTATTTGCTCCGCGACGATGTCCACACCCGTGACGACCTCGGTGACGGGATGCTCGACCTGCAAGCGGGTGTTCATTTCGAGGAAGAAGAAATTCTTGTCCTTATCGACGAGGAACTCAATGGTGCCGGCGCTGACGTATTGCACAGCCATGGCCGTCTTGACCGCCACCGCCCCCATCTTTGCCCGCAGGTTTTCGTCCATGAATGGCGAGGGCGATTCCTCGATCAGCTTCTGGTGGCGCCGCTGTAAGGAGCAGTCGCGTTCACCCAGATGGATCACGTTCCCGTATTGGTCGGCAAGTATCTGGATTTCGATATGCCGTGCGCCTTCCACGAGTTTCTCCAGATAGACGTTGCCGTCGCCGAACGAGGCCTCCGCTTCTCGCCGTGCGGACTGAAGCAGAGCAGGCATGTCTTCCATCGAGTTGACTTCGCGCATGCCCTTTCCGCCACCTCCGGCAGACGCTTTGATCAGCAGCGGGAAGCCGATTTTGGTTGCCACGGCAAGCAGCTCCTCGTCCCGCAGGCTGCCACTGCCTTCCGTCCCCGGAACTACCCAGACTCCGGCGGCATGCACCGTCTCGCGGGCCACCATCTTGTCCCCCATGGCCGCGATCGCAGACGGCTTCGGACCGATGAAGACAATGCCGGCATCCGCGCAGTCGGCCGCGAAGGACTCGCGCTCCGCTAGAAAGCCGTAACCCGGATGGATCGCGTCCGCGCCGCACTTGCGGGCAATATCGATGATCTTGTCGCCGCGGCAGATATGACTTGCGCGAAGGCGCCGGACCCAGCAGATAGGCCTCGTCCGCATAGCGCACATGCAGGGCGCTGCGGTCCGCCTCCGAGTAGACCGCGACGGACTCCAATCCCAGTTCCCGGCAAGCACGCAGTATGCGAACCGCGATTTCGCCCCGATTGGCCACGAGCACTTTCTTGAACATGCAGTGTCTCCTATGGGTTTCCCGGCGATCCGCCGTTATAGTGGAACATTGCCGTGCTTCCGGGGGGGATTCGAGTTCGCGCTTGTTCTGGAGCATCTCGAGGGCGTTGATCAACCTTGGCCGCGTTTCGTGTGGTTCGATCACATCGTCGATAAACCCGCGTTGCGCCGCGATGTACGGATTTGCGAATTTCTCACGATACTCGGCTACCAGCTCGGCCTTGCGCATGACAGGATCGCTGGCCTGCTCAATTTCCTTACGAGAGATGACATTTACGGCGCCCTCGGGGCCCATCACCGCGATCTCGGCGCTGGGCCACGCCAGGTTTACGTCGCCGCGAATGTGCTTCGACGACATCACGCAGTAGGCCCCGCCGTACGCTTTGCGCGTTATCACGGTCAGTTTTGGCACTGTTGCCTCGCAGTAGGCGTACAGGAGCTTGGCGCCCGCGCGAATTATGCCATGGTGCTCCTGGTTTGTGCCTGGCAGGAAGCCTGGAACATCTTCGAAAGTGATAAGCGGAATATTGAACGCGTCGCAGAAGCGCACGAAACGGGCGCCTTTCTCGCTGGCATCAATGTCCAGCACCCCGGCAAGGATCATCGGCTGATTTCCGATGATTCCAACGGCATGTCCGGCGAGGCGGGCAAAGCCCACCACGATGTTCGCCGCGAAGTTCTCGTGGATCTCGAAGAATTGACCACTATCGGCAACGCGGTTGATGATCTCCCTGACGTCATATGGCTTGTCTGCGGACGGCGGAACCAATGCATCCAGTTCCGCATCCATACGTAGGGGATCGTCCAGCACGGGCCCCAAAGGCGCGTCCTCCATGTTGTTCTGCGGCAGGTATCCAAGCAGCTTTCTAACCATGTAGAGCGTATCGCCCTCGTTGTCGCCGGCCACGTGGCACACGCCAGACTTCTCGGAATGGACGCTGGCGCCACCGAGATCTTCGAAGCTTACGTCCTCGTGGGTGACCGCTTTCACAACGTCCGGCCCCGTGACGAACATGTATGACGAGTTCCTCACCATGAAGATGAAGTCTGTCAGAGCAGGCGAGTACACCGCGCCGCCGGCGCACGGCCCCATGATCACGCTAATTTGCGGAACCACGCCCGAGGCGAGCGTATTGCGCAGGAAAATGTCAGCGTACCCGCCAAGCGAAACGACGCCCTCCTGGATGCGTGCCCCGCCTGAGTCGTTCAATCCAATCATCGGCGCGCCGTTCTTCACTGCCATGTCCATGATCTTGCAGATCTTGGCCGCGTGGACTTCGCCAAGCGATCCGCCGAATACAGTGAAGTCTTGCGAGAACACGTAGACCAGCCTGCCTTCGATCGTGCCCCAACCGGTCACCACAAAATCGCCGACGAACTTCTGCTCGTTAAGGTTGAAATCATGGGTGCGGTGTTCCACGAACGCATCCACCTCCCGGAAGGAACCCTTGTCGAGCAGCAGGTCGATCCGTTCGCGCGCAGTCAGACGCCCCTTCTTGTGCTGCGCCTCAATCCGCGCCTCGCCGCCACCCAGTCGGGAGGCACCGCGCATGTCATGCAGACGGGTGATTCTCGAGTTCTCGTTCATTGGCCTCTTTTCCAAAATACGCTTGGGTTCGTTTGTCCAGTGCCACAGCCGTCGTCCAACCGAGCAGGGCGGCGGTCAGCACGGCCCCGAATGGCCAGTCTGCGCGGTACTGGACCTGAAATATCAGTCGGTCGCTCCACGCCCACAACACGTAGCACCAGGCGACCACAAGCAGGACCCGCGCGGTCCACTCCGCCCGGCGCCAGAACCCCCACAGGATGGCGCATCCCAGGGCGGCAAACAGCCCGCCAGTTACGGCCACGTACCAGGCTCCGGGCCGGTCTGCAAAGGTCGTCAGGGGCGCCCACCAGGCAAGGGCCGTACCTGCTCGGATCAGATTCCACGCCGTAGTGATTAACACCAGGCACAGGACCAGAGTTATTCTCAGCGGCGGTCTGCGATCGGTATTCATTGACAGGGTCTGGGGGCTTCGTGGCCATCCGACATCGGCTTTTACGGCCCTGATCCAGGCAGCAGCCTCAGCAGGTCCTTGCCCCCCCAGTCGACCAACCGCTTCAAGCGGGAGGTATATTGACCGCGGTAGGGATTTGATTCAAGCAGAGTTGGATTCGCGAATACATATCTCATTCCTGTCTGGTACAGGTAGTCAGCACTGGTACCCGCCTGCAGATCGAGAAAATACTCGTTGCTATTGATCAATCCGTCCATGTTTACGATTGTGCGGCTAGGCATGAGGTAGCCCACGTTGCCCCCGCCGGTCATCCCGATGATCGCGCCCGGCTCAGTGTGGCTTTCCAGGAAAGGAATGATGTCACTGTAAGGCGTCCCGGCGGGATGCGCGCCGTATGGGCTCAGATAATATGCATCCCGGCAATAGATGAAGGCTCCCCGCCCGCTGTACCAGGCCACCAAGATCCAAAGGATGACCTGCGCGACTTTGTGCTGCATGAACCCGGCTCGGATGATGCTGTTTACGACCAGCGAACCCAGAATCACAAGCGTTACCGGCTCGGTCAACCAGTACCACTCCTTGGGCGACGCGTAGCCGGGAATATTGTAGGCCATGATTTGCAGCCAGCTCCCCACGAAGAGCGGAAATAGGCTGGTCTGAACCGCACCAAGGACCGTCTTGCGTCTCCCCAACACGAGCACCAAGCCTACCGCCACGCATACAACTACGAGCACCAGGACAAAGTTGTGCCGCCACGTGGGATTGCCGAAGCCGGTCCCCTCAGAGTACAGCATGCCGTTGGTCAGGTCGCTTAGCCACGTGGTCGGGGGACCCCAGGCGTTGAAGTCGCTGAAGGGGTTGGCAGCAAAAAACGTGAGCCAATTGGGCGCGGCATTACCGTAGATACTGTGGGCGAAGGTGCCCCACCAGCGTTTGATCTGACCACTGACCGGACTAGATGTTCCAAAGGCCAGTTGATTCCACAACATGTAGGCGGCCAGAGAGCCTCCCACGATCCCGAAGTAGATCGCGCCTTCGCGCAGCCACTGGCCCCAATGCAATTTCAGCGCAGCCAGCGGTGCGCCGCTTGCGCTGGCATCTCTTCCCAACCGGAAGCCGTAGGCTGCCGCCCGGATCGCGAAAACGAGACCGAAGCTCAAGCCCGCATCGAACAGTACAATGGCTCGCGAGAACGGCGGCAAGATGCCGATCTTGTTTCCTGCGAATAGGATCAAACCCAGGGTGAGACTGCCCAGGATCGTGGCGAGCAGGATCCGCCCAAGCATTGACGTGGGCTGCCACTGACGCGGCGACGTGTACAAGCCCATAAAGTACATGATCGGAATCTTTCAGCAAGAGGGCGAGACTCAGCATAATGATCGCAGAGTCTGTCACATCGTAGTAAGCGGCAAAGCCCAGGCGCCATAGGTACGCGCACGCGGCCGCCACGACCAGCGCCAGGATATCCAAGGGTAGCAAGTAACGTAGGGCCGAAGCCCGGAATACGATCCAGAGACCGATGATCACGGCAAAGAAGATGAGATCCAGACGGCTGAACGTTAACAGCGCGGCCAGCGTTCCGAGGCCGGCGATCTGTTGCCAGGTTGCGCCAGATTTCCTCCAGGTCTTTTCAAAGCGATACAGCGCCCACAGGAGCAGCAGCAACAAGAAGAGTGCAATGTTGGATTCCACCCCCGTTTTATATAGGAATACGAGGATGTAGCTGTTGAACGCCCAGAAGCACGCAGCCAGGATTCCAGCCGCGGTGGATACCGCGGCCCTTATCAGCCGATACAACAAAATGGCCGTGCTGACCTGCAGAACGCCGATCACGACTGCCAGGACCCGGAGCGGAAGGATCAGGTCAAAACGCGCCAGCGCGAAGATGGGAACGCAGATCAGCAGCCAGAGCGGATGATAGCCGTTTGTCGGGTGGATCCCGTCAAACGTGCTGCCGTGACCCTGGGCGATATTCTGTGCGACCTTGAAGTAGTAGTACGCGTCATCGCGAATGAACCAGCGATTCGGTAGGTTGTAAGCATCCGAAAACGCTGCGTATAACGTGGCGCTCAGAAAGATGACGGTGAGCAGGATCTCGAACCACGGGAGTCTCTTCCGCATGATCCTAGCCAATATTGAGCGTGATTTTGCCAAAATGCTGCCCGCTCTCCATACGCCGATGCGCTGACGCCGCGTCCCTCAGCTCAAAGGTCTGATCCAGCACCGGGTTCAGCCTGCCGGATACAACGAGGTCCATCACAGTCTTGAAGTCAGCCAAGGGGCTCATCGTGGAGCCGATGATTGACACGTGCCGGTAGAAGACATAGCGATTGTCGATTTCAACCCGCGCACCGCCCGTGCTTCCAACCGTCAGCAGCCGGCCGCCCTTACGCAATGCTCGCAGGCTGAGCATGAACGTTGACCCGACGTTGTCAACTACGACGTCGACGCCCAAACGCCCCGTTGCAACGAAGGCCGCCTTTGACCAGTCCGCTTCGAGCGAGCGGTCGATTACCGCATCAGCTCCGAGCGCCCGGGCGCGCTCTAACTTGTCCGAGCCGGAGCCGACCACGGTCACACGTGCCCCCGCCAGCTTGGCCACTTGAAGGCTTGCGGTGTTTACACCACCGCCAGCACCGACGATCAGCACGGTTTCGCCAGGACGCAGGGCGCCCCGCGTAATCAGGGAGTGCCAGGCCGTTTGAAATACCAGTGCCGCTGCCGCGGCGGCGTGGAAATCGAAGTCGTGAGGTAGTTTGTACAGTTGTCTTTCCGGCAGGCTGATGAATTCCGCATACGTGCCGGGAACCGATTCGCCAAGCAGATGCCACTCTCGACACATGTTGTCAAGCCCTGCAAGGCAAAAATCGCACTTCCCGCAGCCCAGGTTTGCATTGATTGCCACATGGTCGCCGATTTCAAAGAGGCTTGTCCCAGTTCCCAATCCCGCCACCTCGCCGGCACCATCCGCACCGTTCACGTGGGGCAATTGCAGTTTGATTCCAGGCCACCCGGCGCGGACCGATACGTCCATCCGATTGAGGGCGGCTGCGCGAAGCCGTACGAGCACCTCTCCGGGCCCCGGAACGGGTGTCGGGAAATCCGCGTATTCGAGGACCTCCGGTCCGCCGTGCCGGCGAAAGAGCATTACTTTCATAAGGCCGTGCCATACCCGCGCTGGACTGGCAGTTCCATGGCTGCTACATTGGGCCGGAGCAACGGAATCCTAAGCGTAGAAGATCCGGGCGATGGCGGGTGAAGTGCCTGCAGGATTTACCGCGTTCCGAGTTCGGCGCGCGAGATGACCAGCCTCTGGATCTCGCTCGTGCCCTCGTAGATTTCTGTGATCTTGGCGTCCCGAAAGTAGCGTTCCACCGGAAGTTCGCGACTGTATCCCATTCCTCCGTGAATTTGGACGGCAGCGTGGGCGCAGAACATCGCGGTTTCGGACGCAAAGAGCTTTGCCATCGAAGCTTCCAAAGTGTATCGCTCCCCGCTCACTTTCGAGCGTTCCTTGGCCATGGCTGCGTTGTAGGCGAGCAGCCTGGCAGCCTCAATACGCGTTTTCATGTCCGCAATCTTGAAGCCGATTCCCTGGAACGCGCCGATCTTTTGGCCAAACGCCTCGCGCTCACGTGCATACGCGACGCTCGCCTGGTAGGCGGCCTGCGCAATTCCAATCGCCTGTGACGAAATGCCGATGCGCCCGGCATCCAGCACGGTCATGGCAATCTTGAAACCCTCGCCTTCCGCGCCCAACCGTTGCTCAGCAGACACGCGGCAATCTTCAAACAGCAGTTCGCTTGTGCTGGAGGCCCGGATGCCCAGCTTCGGCTCCTTTTTGCCCCGGCTGAACCCGCGCGCATCCTGCGCGTCGATCAGGAAGGCGCTGATCCCCTTGTGTTTCAGCTCAGGATTGGTCACCATGAAGACCAGCACGAACCCGGCAACGGGCCCACTGGTGACCCACGACTTCCGGCCGTTGAGGACGTAGCTGTCCCCGTCGCGCATGGCCCGGCTTCGCATGGTGCCGGCGTCCGAGCCGGACATTGGCTCGGTGAGCGCGTAAGCGCCAATCGCTTTCCCAGATGCCACCGGCGTGAGAAATCGCTCTTTTTGAATGTCCGTACCGAATTTCAGGATCCCGTGGCAGTACAGCGAATTGTTGACGGACATGATCACGCCATGCGACGCATCTGCCCTTGAAATCTCTGAAAGCGCCAGCACGTATGCCATCGTATCCATGCCGGCGCCCCCGAACTTTTCCGGGACTTCCATGCCCATGAAGCCCATTTCCCCCATCTTTTTCACGGTGTCGCGCGGGAATTCGCCGCTTTCGTCGAATTGAGCGGCGATCGGGGCAATTTCGCGGTCGGCAAAATCACGCGTGGTCTCTCGAATCATCTTGTGCTCATCGCTCAGAGGAAATAGAAATTGGTTCATCTTGGCTCCGAAGACCGCCTGATTATACCGTGCGCCCGCGGTGGGCCTGGCGGCGGCCGCACGTTCTGATAGAATGGCCAGAATTCTCGGGACAACGACATGAAGATACTTATCTCGGCCGATATGGAAGGCGTCACCGGCGTGACAATGTGGGATCAGGTCACACCTGGCCACGCCGAATACGCACGCTTTCGGCGCCTGATGACGGGCGATGTCAACGCCGCCGTCCGGGGCGCCTTTGAGGGCGGTGCCGACGAAGTCAGCGTCACGGACGGCCACTGGGATGGCTCGAACATCCTGGTTGAGGAATTGGACGCGCGCGCCAGGCTCAACACCGGCGCGCCCTCACCGCTTTCCATGATGCAGGGTGTTGACGCCGGCGTTTCCGGGGCCATGTTCGTGGGATACCACGCCCGGCAGGGAAGTCCGCACGCGGTACTCGACCATACATGGTCTGCAAGTTGTGTACGAAACGTATGGCTGAACGACGTCCTGGCGGGTGAGTACACACTGAATGCCGCGCTGGCGGGGCACTACGGCGTGCCCGTTCTCTTGGCAACTGGAGATCAAACGGCATGCAGCCAAATATCGGAGCTGCTTGGATCTGTATCGACGGTTGTGGTTAAGCAGGCGACCGGACGATTTTCGGCAGAGTGCCAGTCGCCGGATGTCACGCAGCCGATGATCGAGGCCGCCGCGAGGCAAGCGGTTCGGCGCCTGTCCGCAAAGGAGGTCCCCGCGCCGTACGCGCCCAGACCTCCCTTGCATCTTGTCGTCGAGCTGCAGTCATCCGACATGGCGGATCGGGCAGGTTTGCTCCCCGGACTGAGCCGGGATGGCCTGAAGTTGGCGCTTGACGCTTCCAACATGCCGGAGGCCTACTCCGCGTTTCGAACAATTGTGCAGCTCGCGTATCCCCGATAGATCGTTGCGCGGGCTTCTCCGCGCGATCAATCGATTGACGGATTCTTGAGATTACATATAATCCAGGACAATCGCAGTAGGCCATGGCCACAGGTTCTGCGTACGCGGAGGCCAAGGGCCGGCCAAGGAGGTGACATCTTTCGAAAACGGCCTTGACCCAGTATCGGTAGACAAGCATATTGGTGACAAAAGGAGAGAGAGAATGCATTCCAAGCCCAGAATCGTTAAGGCTGTTGGAGGACTAGTACTATTGGCCGTCCTACTGGCGGCGTGCGGCAGCCCTGCGACGCAGGCGCCCGCGCCGGTTGTTTCCCCTGCGGACACCCAGGCGCCCGCCGCCACGGAGGCGGCTCCTGCAGCTGCCGCACCGGCCGCGACCAACCCCGAGGGCGAGGTCGACATCGTAGATTGGCCAGGCTATATCGAACGCGGCGCCAACGACCCGAGCTACGACTGGGTCACCGGCTTTGAAGCCGATACCGGCTGCATGGTCAAAGTCAAGGATGCTGCTACATCGGACGAGATGGTTCAGTTGATGAACAGCGGAGGTTTTGACCTCGTCACGGCTTCCGGCGACGCGAGCCTGCGCCTTGTCTACGGCGGTTCGGTCCAGGAAATCGATACAAGCCGCATTCCGTCCTATGACACCGTCGATCCACGCCTGCAGAATGCCCCATGGCATACGGTCGACGGGAAGCACTATGGTGTGTCATACCAGTGGGGCGCCAACCTCCTGATGTACAACACCAACGTGTTTCCGCAAGCACCTACTTCCTGGGATGTGGTCTTCAAAGAGATGACGCTCCCGGATGGCAAGAGTAACAAGGATCGCGTGCAGGGCTATGTTGGTCCGATATACATCGCCGACGCCGCTCTGTATCTGAAATTCCACAACCCTGAGCTCGGTATCACCGATCCATATGAGTTGACGCAGGCGCAATTTGATGCGGCCGTCGCCTTGCTTCAAGAGCAGCGCCAGATTGCCTCCAAGTACTGGGGAGACTATGCCGCGCAAGTCGAGGACTTCAAGAATGAAGGATTCGTCGCGGCCCCATCTTGGCCCCTTCAGGTAAATCTCCTGGTGGCGGACGGGCAGCCGATCGCCAGCGTGGTTCCCGAGGAGGGCGCCACGGGCTGGGCTGACACAACCATGATGGCGACCAACGCGCCGCACCCCAACTGCGCCTATCTCTGGCTCGAACACTCGCTCAATCCCAAGGTACAGGGCGACGTAGCCGCCTGGTTCGGTTCGAACCCCGCCGTTCCGGCAGGTTGTACGTCCAGCGATCTGCTCGGTCCCGACGGCTGCAAGACGAACGGCTATGAGGATTTCGACAAGATTGCATTTTGGAAGACGCCGATCGCCGATTGCGGGAACGGGCAATCGGATTGCGTGACCTACGACAAGTGGGTTGAGACGTTCACCTCGATTGTCGGACAGTAGGCTAAAGAGAATTTCCGGCCGCGCCCGAATTCGGGGCGCGGCCGCCTTGATCCGGGGGCACGCATGAAGGATTCGGCAATCGAGTTCGAACATATCAGCCGCCACTTCGGGGAAGTAAAGGCGGTCAACGACGTGAACCTTGAGATTCGTGACGGCGAGTTCTTCTCGTTGCTGGGACCATCCGGTTCCGGCAAGACCACCTGCCTGCGCATGATCGCGGGCTTTGACCGCCCGACGAGCGGACGGATCTTCCTCTACGGTCAGGATGTCTCCAACTCACCGCCGTACGAGCGGCCGGTCAACACCGTTTTCCAGGACTATGCACTCTTCCCGCACATGACCGTTGGGCAGAACATCGCCTACGGGTTGATGATCAAGAAGGTTTCCAAGGAAACGCGCAGCCGTCGCGTCGAGGAGTTGCTCAACCTGGTGCGCCTTCCAGGCTTGGGCGACAGGCGACCATCGCAGCTTTCGGGAGGCCAGCGCCAGCGCGTGGCCCTCGCCCGCGCGCTCATAAATCAACCGCGCGTATTGCTCCTGGATGAGCCCTTGGGTGCTCTGGACCTCAAGCTTCGCCAGGACATGCAAGTGGAATTGAAGAACATTCAGATGCAGGTGGGAATTACCTTTGTCTTTGTGACTCACGATCAGGAAGAAGCACTGACCATGAGCGACCGCATTGCCGTGTTCAGCCGCGGAAAGGTCGAACAGGTGGGCAGCCCGGCGGACGTTTATGAACATCCCGCCTCTCCGTTTGTGGCCGGGTTCGTCGGAACGTCGAACTTGCTGGAGGGGGACCTGGCAAAGCGGGTTACGGGATCCGAGTCAGAGATTCTCCATTCGACCCGAAAAGATTCATCTCCTGGAATCGCAGGATGCGGTGCCCGAGGACATGTTTTCGGCCGACGGCCGCGTCCGTGACGTGGTGTATCTCGGACTGTATACCCGCTATCTTGTGGAGCTCGACGGGGGTGGTGACTTGGTGGTTGTGCAACAGAATCTTAAGAGCACCAGCATGGATGTCATGCGGGCACGCAACCAGAAGGTTCGCTTGACCTGGAAGAAAGAACACGCCCGCTACGTCGGCGACTGATTCCATGAACCGCATCTCCACATTTCTGTACCGGCATCCCAGAGTTCTGCTTGGATTCTTGTTGCTGCCGCCGCTGGTTTGGTTTGTCGTCGTTTACCTCGGCGCACTGGCGGCCATGCTCCTGAATAGTTTCTTCTCGCTCGACGGCTTCACAGGCAAAGTGATTCGTCAGTTTACGCTCCAGACCTACGCGAAGCTGCTGATCCCCACGAACCTGGAGATATTTTCCCGCACGACAGTAATGGCGGTGTGCGTTACGCTGGCTTGTATTGCCCTGGCCTTTCCACTCGCGTATTACATGGCCCGCTTTGCAGCACCCCGCGTCAAGACTTTGTTGTACTTGGCGGTTACGCTGCCGCTATGGTCCAGCTATGTTGTCCGCGTCTATTCCTGGAGGCTCATCCTGGCGCAGGAGGGAATCGTCTCCTGGTTCACGCGGTTGCTGCATGTGGATGGTGTCCTGCAAGCCTATCTGGCACTGCCCGCCGTGGGGGGACCGTCGCTGGCGGTCTCGGCTACGGGAATATTCATCGTCTTCGTGTATATCTGGCTGCCGTACATGATTCTTCCGATCCAGACCGCACTGGAGCGAGTTCCGAGATCGTTGGTCGAGGCGGCGGGCGACCTGGGCGCCAGTCCGGCCCAGACGTTCCGGACAGTGATCCTGCCGCTGGCACTGCCCGGCATCGTGGCCGGCTCGATTTTCACTTTCTCCTTGACCTTGGGCGATTTCATCGTTCCATCGCTCTTTGGCAACTCCAGTTTCTTCATCGGGAAGGCGGTCTTGACTTATCAAGGCACCTCCGGAAATATCCCCCTGGCCGCTGCCTTCACGATGGGCCCCATCGTAATCATGATCGTATACCTGCTGCTGGCGCGCAGGCTTGGAGCCTTTGATGCGCTCTAAGGGCAGCGTTGATGCCCCCGGTCAGCCGGCTTCATGGGGGCTCAAGCTCGGCGCGGCCGCAGTGCTGGGATTTCTGCATGTCCCGCTCTGGCTGATATTCCTCTATTCCTTCACCACGGAACAGTCCGCCTACGGCTTTCCGCCGCCCGGGCTGACCCTCAAATGGATCCCGCAGGCGATTGCCAACCCCGATATGCTGGCAGCGTTGGGACTCACGGTTCGTGTGGCCATCCTGGCAACGCTCGCCGCCCTCGTGCTCGGCACCCTGGCAGCCGCTGCCGTTTATCGCTTCGATTTCTTTGGCAAAGAGGCCATTTCGTTTATGCTGGTTCTGCCGCTGGCGCTTCCCGGTATCGTGACCGGCATCGCCATGCGCTCGGCAATCAGCCTCCTCGATATCCCGTTCTCTTTCTGGACCATTATTCTGGGTCATGCAACATTTTGTGTAGTCACCGTCTACAACAATGTGCTGGCTCGTTTCCGACGGACGAGCGGTTCCATCGTGGAGGCGTCGATGGATCTGGGCGCCAACGGCTTCCAGACTTTCTGGCACGTCGTGCTCCCTAGTATTGGAACGGCGCTCCTGGCCGGCGGTATTCTCGCTTTCTCGCTTTCGTTTGACGAAGTGATCGTGACCACTTTCACCGCAGGGCAGCAGCAAACCCTGCCCATCTGGCTCTACAGCCAAATGCTCCGCCCGCGGAACCGGCCGATCACCAATGTCACGGCCATGTTGGTTGTTCTCATAACCGTCGTGCCGATCCTGTTGGCGCAGCGGCTTATCGGCAAGAGCACTGGAGATGAATCCGGGCAGGCGTAGGTCCACCGCAAACGGACGGAGACGGCGCGGGTTCAGTGCGCACGAGGCGCACGTTGTCGCATCTATGCGTGCGGGCCGAAGCGTGGGCTACAGTCAGGCTCGATGCTTCTGCGGAATTCGCCGCCGATATCTCCTGCCGCCATCACGCGCGCGATCGTGTGATTGCGACGCAAGAGGGCGGGGGAAAATGCTTCAGATTCTTCGACGCTGAGTCCCGGTGAGCGTGCTGCTGAAGCGTCTCCGGGGAGCGCCGCTCTCGTTCGATTGGCAGATCGTCGTCGTCACGGTGTTGAGCACGCTGCTTATTGTGGTCGATGCGTATCACAGGATCACGGATTCAAAAGGCTTTGACCGCACAATCCTGTATGGCGTCATACCACTGCTCGTAATTGTGGCGGTCTTCCGGCAGACGCCGGCCCAGTACGGCTTTCAGGTGGGAGATTGGCGGGCGGGCTTGGCGCTGACGGCTGCAGGGATGGTCCTCGTTGCCCCGGTCCTGTGGCTTGTTGGGCGGGCGGGCGCAATGCAACAGTATTACGCCGCCGGGCTGGCTGGCCTGCCTTGGAACACATTCGCCGATCTAATCGGATGGGAGTTCCTGTTTCGGGGTTTCATTCTCTTCACCTACGCCCGGAAATTCGGTCCAGAGGCGGTCTGGCTGCAGGCGGTTCCGTTCGCCTTGGCGCATATCGGCAAACCTGAAATCGAAACGCTCTCAACGATCTTTGGGGGCTTCGTCTTCGGTTGGCTTGCCTACCGCACTCGCTCGTTCCTGTACCCTTTCCTGCTCCATTGGTTCGTGGCTACCTTCGTCATCCTCGTGGCAGCTGGCGCGCTTTCCTAGTACTCCCTTCATGACCAACTTTGAATTGCGCCGTGCTGCCGCGCTCGACGCGCCCGGGATCAAGAAGCTGATCGCGGAGGCGCACATCAACCCGACGGGCTTGGATTGGCATCGTTTTGTCGTGGCTGTTGATGCCGCGAATGACCTCTTGGGCTGTGGGCAATTGAAACCTCACCGTGGCGGCATCACGGAATTGGCGTCCATCGCAGTCGTGCCCAACCACAGAAGGCGGGGAATCGCGCGTGCCATCATTGAGCATCTTCTCAAGCGCGGTCCTCGCCCGCTGTATCTCACTTGTCGTTCCAGCTTGGGATCCTTCTATGAGAAGTGGGGCTTCCGACAACTCGAGCTGGCCGAGATGCCGGCGTACTATCGGAGGCTTGTCAGAGTGATGTCGATTGTCGGAGCGCTGTTCATGGCAGACGAGCGGTTGCTTGTCATGGTGTTGCAGTAGAATGCAGCCATGAGGCAAGCCCTATACGTCCTGGTCGGATTCTTGGCGGGGATCTTCCTGACCGCCATCCTTTTTGTGGTCGCGCGGCCGCCCGCGGGAACGCCGGTCGCCCTGCAAGCCCCTCCGACGAAGGTGCCCATCGAGGTCCACGTAGTGGGCGCAGTGCTGAGACCGGGCGTCTACGCCTTCGCGGAGGGCAGCCGCGTCCAGGATGCCGTCTCCGCCGCGGGAGGCTTCACCACGGACGCCGACCTGGGTGTCCTCAACCTTGCAGCCAAGCTTGAGGATGGCGAGCAGTTGGAAGTGCCCTACGTGGGCGGTTCGCCCCTGACACCGGCGCCCACCTCGAGTTTCAGGGTACTTCCGGTGGAATCCACCGCAACGCCCTCAGGGGAGCTCACAAACATCAATACAGCCACTGCGGAGGAACTCCAGGCGCTGCCCGGCATTGGACCAACCGTGGCGCAGAGCATCATTGACTATCGTCTGGCTCACGGTCCGTTTGCTCACATTGAAGACATAATGAATGTGGCGGGCATTGGCCCCGCCACATTCGACAACATCAGAGATCTGATCACGCAATAGACTTGTGCCGCAACGGCGCCGCCTCGGTGCGTGGGGCCTGCGCACTCGCCGCAGGTGCTCAACTGCGTGGCGTCAAGCAAGAACGGAACGGGCAATCACCAACCTCTGCACTTCACTTGTGCCCTCGCCGATCGTCATCAGGCGCGCGTCCCGGTACAAGCGCTCGACAGGATACTCGCTGCTGTAACCGTATCCGCCGTGGATCTGGATGGCATTGCGACAGACTCGCTCGGCCATCTCGGTGGCAAACAACTTTGCCATGGCAGCTTCTTTCGTGTAGGGACGACCTTGCATCTTCAGCCAAGCCGCGTGGCGCACAAGGAGTCTGGCCGCAGCGACTTCAGTGCTCGCATCTGCGACCATCCACTGGATCGCCTCAAAACTTGAGATGGTATGACCAAAGGCGTGACGGTCCTTGGCATAGGCCGTGGCGTGCTCCAAAGCTGCCTGTGCCAGGCCTACCGATATGGCGCCCACACTTATTCGACCGGCATCAAGTGTCGCAAGAGCCTGGGCCAGACCCTCGCCTTCCTGGTCAAGGAGGTTGCCCAGGGGCACGAGGACATCATCGTACGTCACTGCGCTTGTGGGGGAGCCGTGCAGCCCCATCTTCTTTTCTGGCGTTCCAATCTTCAAGCCCCTCGCATCGGTTGGCACGAGTATCAGGCTCAACGAGTGATGCCCGCCGGCAGGATCCGTGCGCACAAGAGTCAGGATGTAATCGGCAATCGAGGCGTTTGTGCACCACATCTTGGATCCGCTTATCCGCCATGCATCGCCGTCGCGCGTTGCCTTGGTCTTGACTCCGCCTTGTAGATCGGAACCGGCGCCTGGCTCCGTCAGCGCTAGGGCGCCCAAACGCCCCTTTCCGCCCGAGACAAGTGGCAACCATTGCGTCTTGAGCGCCTCTGACGCGAATTCGACGATGGGAGCGGTTCCCAGCCCGTTGTGCGCCGCCAGCGAGAGGGCCGTGGAGCCGCAGCCCCAGCCCAGTTCTTCTATTGCCACTGCCGCGCTCACGGCGTCCACGCCGGCTCCGCCGTACTGCTCAGGGATGCTCAAACCCAACAGCCCCAAGGCGGCACCCTTGCGGGCCGCCTCCCAGTTGAACTCGCCCGTCTCATCGACCTCGTGGGCCTTGGGACGGACCTCCTTGGCGACAAAGTCGTGTACGGTCCGTTGCCATGTGCGCTGATCGGCGGTCAGATCGAAATCCATGTTGATCCCTCCCGGGGCCCGCGATGCCAAAAAACTGGCGTCGTCAGCTATGGACGCCAGTGTGCAGGCTTAATCACCCTTGCCGTTCGGCGATTCGTACTGCGCAATTATGGACCTCGCTGCCAGAAGCTGGGGTTTTGGCACAAAGATTTGGACGCGCCCTAGTCCGTCAATCGTGACGGGGTAGATATGCTGGCCGACAGCTTCCTGGAAGAGCTCCACCTCGATCCCTTCGGCCTCGAGATGGCTCTTGAGCAAGTCGGCTTGCAGGCGCCCGGCCGTTTCCGTGAGTAATGCCCATTTCAACTCGTCCATGCAGCTCCCATATCATTCGCACACGCATGGCGCGCCATTCGAGCGCATTATCGCACCACGCGTGTCTGAGAATTCTATTCCGCCGTGACGATCGATCGCCGCAACCCCTGAAGGGCAGACGCCGGTTTCTCCGTGGCCGCCCGGCTATTTCGCGTGGACCTCGATCGCCTGCTTTGCCCAGCCCAGAGCCGCCATCATCGTGGAGAAACCAATGGTGTTGATTCCAAGAACGAGTGCGTGTTGTATCTGTTCACGGGTGGCCCCAGCCTCCAAGGCGCGGTGCACATGCGACTGCACGCCACTCTCTGATCCCTTCGCTGCCGCCATGCCCAACTTGATGAGTTCGCGCGTGCCCTCTTCAAGCGGGCCGGCCTCCGCGGCTGCGGCGCCCAGGGACTCGTAGGCGCCGTATACCTTTGGGAATTCGGAGCGGAACTTCTGGAAGGGTTGTGGGAGTTGGGTCACGGTTTTCTCCATTCTCTATCGATATGGCACGCTGTTGAGTGCAGGCATTTGGACGTGATCGGACTCAGTGACGTAGTACCCCCCGGTTGCGCACGATCGACAGAGCACGGCGGCCCCCGCCCGCACCTCTCGCTCGTTGAAGACCTCCTCGCCGCAGACATCGCATTGAACCCGGACTTCCGGCCGGCTAAGCAAGACATCAAGCGGCGGCGTAAGTATCACAAGCCGGAAGTCAAGGAGTTCGCGCTCCGGCATGACCTGATAGCCCTCCAACTGCGCCGCGTAGCGGGTTTCAGCATGAGGCGCGTATAGGCTGGCCCGTACACGGGCATCCGGCCGCGGTGAAAGCCGCAGTGCGCGCCCCGTGGTCACGCTTACGAACGTGGCCGCGATCTTCCCATAGTCACTGACGCGCAGGGTTCTATGACCGACGGTGGCGGCTGTCGCCGACTCGATCCCGTCCACAAAGCATCCATCTGTTTCGACCAGCACCAGGCCGGTTTGTTTAGTGATGGGGGGCTCCAGGTCCAAAGCGGCCAGGCCTGCCATCCCCATGCGCGCGCCGAGTACCTGACGTGGGCAAAGATGGTCGTGTCGAGCCGCCGAGCGCTCAAGAATATCTTGCAAGTTGGCAGGCAATAAAGCCTCCTTCGTAGTCAGTCAGTGTGCAGGATGAGATGACCGCTGGGGTCGGTCTCCAGGCGCAGCCGCCGCAACGCCTGACCAGCCGGGCCCCGCAGCACCTGGCCTTGCTTATCATAACGCGAGCCGTGGCAGGGGCACGCAAATCCATCCGGGATCTCATCGACCGTGCAGCCGAGATGGGTGCAGACCAGGCTGAGTGCCACAAATCCGCTCTTCGAGTGTACCAGCAGCGCGGGGACGTCCGGGAGCACGGTGCGCGAGCCCTCGGCATAGAGCGACGGCAAGCCGAGGTCGAATTCGCGCTTCTGTGGCGGTTCCGGATTGAAACTCAGGAATTGCAGCACACCACCGGTGACCAAAACGCCCACGGCTGCCAGCGAATACGAGGCGCAAAGCCTCATGAAATCTCGGCGTGAGGCCGCGGAGCCTCTAGCGTTGGACCGAATGGCACTCATGGCAGTATTGCGAACCTTGCTGGCTCGGATCCTGTGTGCATCCCGAACCCTTCACCGGGCGAAATGTGAACGTCTGGCCGGTAGCCTTTCCGACGAGCTCATAAGTGCCGTCGGGCAGCACACGCGTGTTCCATAGTGGCTCCCCTTTGTCTGTTACCAGGATTGTTTCGCCCAGCTGCAGATCGAGTATGGGATTCAGTTGCGCCAGGCGGAATGCGATGTCGTTTGGGTCTGCCACGGTCACCGTCTTTGGGAGCTCCGTTGGTGTGCCGTGACATGTCTTGCACCGGACGTATTGAATGTCCTTCATGTTCGAATGAATATCGCCGTCGCCCATGGCCTCGGTGCGGGTGTGACAATCCACGCAGTCCAGAGTGTATTCGCACTTGGTGAATTGTGCGATTGGTTGATAGTAGTTGTGCAGGCGATCGGTTGGCTGATCCGCTCTTGGCACGAAGGTCATCGTTCGCAGGTCATAGTTGCCGCGGTTGTGACACGTGTCGCACTGCGTGTAGGGGATGGCCGTCGTGAGGGTGTGCGTGTTCTTGGCGACGCCGTGCTTCTGTGCATCCGTCATGGGAGAATGGCACGCGGCGCAGCCGGTGAATCTCGCGTACGGTGCCGCGTCCGTTGGAGCGGCATTGATGTGGCACGTGGCGCAGTTCTGTGCGAATTCGTCAATGGTACGGTTTTCAAAGAGACCGGCGCTGAATTGTTGGATGGCCGGCACACCCGAGGGCGTAGTAACCACGTCGTCCTCTACCGCATGCATGCCGTAACGGGCTGTCATGTCGGGCTCAAGCCCGTAGGTGTACAGGATATTTGCAATAGCACCCGCGTAGGTTGACTGAACGCTGGTCATCACGCGCTGAATGTGATTTTGCTGATCCGCGGCGCTTCCGGAATGGCACTGGCCGCCTCCGCAGGACTCTTCGACCACGGAGAGGTCCGACGGATTTGCCCCGCCTCGCATTGTGCTGTGAGCGAGAGAGGCGTTGAGTGCCAGTCGCTCGCCACCATGGCAGCTGACGCAGCCGAAGACTTTGACAGGATGCGAAGAGCTGATTTCGGGGACGTCGCTGTGGCAGGTGAGGCAGTATTCGGGCTTCCCGGAGAGCGTCGGGATGAGCATCACCGGTCGGGGTTGCTCCAGTTGGAGCCACCAAGCCGCAGCAGCAGAGGCAAGCAGCAGGACCGCCCCCGCTGTCAACAGAGAATTCCGCATTTCTATGTTGTTCCGATAAGCGCCAGAACAGTAAGGGTCGCGACGAGCGCTAGAATCGCACCCAGCACGATTTGTGCCAGACGATTCGATCTCGGAAACCAGCGGCCGAGTTCGCTTGGAATTGTCGTGCGCAGCACATATGGCATCAATATCAGCCCCGCAAATAGCAGAACCGGCACGACCACTCCGAGCAGAACTGGGTCGCCCCATTTCAACATCTGCTGCACCCAAAGGAAGAACCACGGGGCGCGGGCCTCCGGTGTGGCAGCCTCAAGGCTCACGATCGGAGGCGCAATTGGCGCAGGGCTGGCAATGGACAGAACCACCAAGGCGGCGGCCGTCAGGAGCATGGCTAGAATCTCACGGCGCACAAGTTCATTACGCGAGATTCGGGCTTGGTCGGGTCGGAGTGCAGGTGGCGGAACAGCGATGCCGCCATCCCGGCGCACACGGAACAGGTGCCACACGGTCAGGATCACAAACAGCAACGTGAGTCCAAAGATGTGCCAGGAATAAAAGTGGAGAAGTGCCGTTCCGCCCGATCCCAGTTCAGAGCCGCCCGCCACGATCCGCGAAAGAGGTGGACCCAGCACGGGAATAGCGCTCACAAGATTGGTCCCCACAACCAAAGCCCATTGGATGCCCTGATCCCATCGCAAGACATAGCCTGTGAAGTCCAGAAGGATCGCTACCGCCAGCAACGCAAGTCCCAGCAGATGATTGAAGCGGCGCGGCGGCGCATAGGCCCCCGTCAACACAACCCGCGCCAGGTGCACGCCCATTACCAACACAAGCAGTTGGGCCGACCAGTAGTGCAGGTTGCGCACAATCCCACCGAAGGGCACCAGGTAGCTTATGGTCTGCACCGAGAGCGCCGCCTCGGCAGGCGTCGGCACGTAGTAGAAGACTTCCAGCATGCCGGTTGCGGCGACAACCAGGGTCAGGAAAACGGCCGTCCCGCCGGCGCCAAGCGTGTATCTCCAGCGCGCTTGTGCTGCCGGGATCGTGGGTGGGTGCAGGTGGTGAAAAAATGATGGCCGCATGGCAGGCAATCAGGATCGGCCGAAGAAAAACCGCCCCGGTTCAGGAGCGGTCTGGGACTAGCCGCGTCGCCTAATCGCTGGCCGCTTTCGGCGACGGCGTCAACCTTCGCTCGCGGCGCCCGGGCTGGCTCGTCTTCGGTTTCAAAGAGCGGAAGGTACTTGGCGGCCAAGCCAAAAGCCAGTATACCAGCGGAGAAGATCCCAATGGAGATCGACAGCTCCGGCAACGTCGGGACGTAGTGAACGTTGCTCATGAAGTTCGGGATGTATGTCAACGGATCAGGGTGCCGTACGGCGAACCAGCTCACGTCGAACCGATTTAGTATCATGCCGACAAGCAGGACCGCTGCGCTGCTGAGCAACCCGTTAGGGCTCCTTCGGATGCGTTTGAACGAAAACAGGACCAAGGGCACTACAGAGCCCACGATGATCTCGGCCCAGAAAAGGAGGCTGAGCAGCCCGCTGGCAAAGAGATACTTCAGGTCACCGGCGATCGCAAGCTGAGAAAATTTGGTGACCAGGTAAACAGCCAATATCACGGGGATGGCTCGGGTCACCTTTTCCAGCAAATCCAACTCGAGCCCCCGTCCGAAGTAGCGGGCGCTGAGCGATGACTCAAGGACAACCATGGCCAGGCCGATGGCGACGGCCGAAATGAAGAACAGGATGGGCAGGATGGGCGTCCACCACAACGGATAGAGTTTGGCAGGCTGAATCAGCAACAACGAACCCAGTGAAGACTGATGCAGCGTGGATAACACCACCCCGAGGATTACAAAAGGCATGATGAATTTGTGGATGAAGTGCGCGGCCTTCTGCCATTTGAGCCCCTCGAATAGGACCGGGGCAAATTCGATGGCCAGCACGGTAAGGTAGCTCATCACGCAGATGCCGATTTCCAAGAGTACCGATGTGTGATTCCAATGGATCATCATGTACCAGATGCGCTCTGGATGCCCCAGGTCGACCAGCAGGGCAATCACGACCATGATGTAACCGAGGAATCCCGTCAGGACGGACGGCCTAAGCAGAGGTCGGAATTCCTTCAATTCGAAGATATACACGGTCGCAGCCATGACGAAAGCGCCGCTGCCAATCGCAACTCCCGTGAAGAGATCGAAGCTGATCCAAAATCCCCATGGGTACGAGTAACTCAAGTCGCTGATCGCGCCGATGCCGTAGATAAACCGGATCATCGCAACGACAAAGGCGATGCCCATGAGCGTCAGAAGGATCGACGACGAGCGGGCTTAGGCGCAGACGACGGGGTGCGTAAACCTGTATTCTCATTTGGTCTCCTTGGTCTGGGTTTCGGCCGGCAGGAGTTCGTTGGCGGCGGCTTCCTTCTTCTGATTGATGGCGTGCACACCGACCGTGACGCCGGTCAGAACCGCGCCCCAGGTGAGAGCAAACGGGATGGTCAAGCCCATTACGGCCTCGCTTGTGTCCTTCACCGGTGTCGGGCCGAGATCCGGCAGCCCAAGCTCGCTGAATGGGACGTGTGAAAGAATCAAGTACGACGTTCCACCGTTCTCCGTTTCGCCGTACACGTGATTGACATATCGCTGCGGGTGGGCCTGGATGCGCGCATGCGCCTCCGCCAGCAATTCGGCCCGCTCGCCGAACATCAAGGCCTCTGTCGGGCAAGTCGCCACGCAGGCCGGCTCCTGGCCATTGTCGATGCGCTGGGGACACATTGTGCACTTGTCGATGAATGCGCCCTGGATCAGGCCCTTGTCAAAGTCAAAGTGCGGCACGCCGAAGGGACAGGCGTTCATGCAGTACCGGCAGCCGATGCACTTGTCTGGATCGTAAAGAACCGGACCATCCTCGCGCTTGCTGTACGCGCCCACCGGGCAGGCAGACATGCAATCCGGTTCATCGCAATGCATGCAGTGATAGACCATCGAGGCGCGATCCAGATCAGGATACTCGCCTTTCAGGCCGACGCCGGCCACCCAAATGCGGGTCTTGTCCATCGGAATATTATTTTCCACGCTGCAAGAGATCATGCAGGCGCGGCAGTCAATGCAGCGCGTGGCGTCGAAAAGAAAAGCCTTGTGCTGGATTGCTCGGGTGTCTGCTGTGCCGACTCCCATATCAGGCCTTCCTTACCGTTACAAATGTCTGGCTCAGCGCCTGGCCGCCGCTGATCGGATCGGTGTAAGTGACGTGCAGGTCGGAATCGCTGGCACCGAGGCCGTAGGCCGTGGTGAGTCCCATGGAAAGATGGCCGAAGCCCGGCTGCATGTAGACGCAGTCTGGGCGGATGGCCTCCGTGGCGATGAGCTTGATCTGGATGGCTTGCCGACCTCGCTGGTAACCTCAACGAGATCGCCGTTCCTAAGCCCTTGGGCCGCCGCAGTCTTCGCATTCATCCACAGCCCGGGTTCATCTTCATACTTGTGCAGCAGCTGATTGTTCTGCGTGGCAAACTGGGTTTGCCGCGCGCCCTTGCCGGTAAGCAGGTAGTACTGGCCGGGCTGAGGCGCAGCGGGCTCCTCCCAGGTGGGCAGCCCCGGAAACCCGCCTTTTCAAGCGTCTCAGAATAGATCTCGACTCTTCCCGCTGGGGTGTTGAATATGTGATCCTGGGTCTTTGGCGCCTGCGGAGGCATCAAGTAGCCCCGTCTCGAACGTCGCTCAGCGAGGCTGCGAACGGCGCCAATTGCTGGGTCAAGTAGTCCTCCTCGTTCTCGTACTGGAAGAAGTCGCCCAGACCCAGGCGGGTTCCCAACTCCTTGTAGATCCACAGGGCCGATTTCGCGTCACCTTGCGGCTCGACGACCGGCTGCCGCAGATAGACCTTTCCACCGACGACGGTCAGAGGGGTCATAGCGTTCCAGGTACGACGCCTCGGGCAGGACCACATCCGAGAACCACGCCGTGTCGTTCATGAGAATGTCAGAGGTGACGATGAAATCCATCTTGCCCAAGGCCTCCAGGGTCTTCCGTCGATCGGGAAGGGACATGACCGGATTCTGGCGTGAGATGAACCAACCGTGGGCCGTCATAGGGTTTGCCTGTGAGAATGGCGTCCCGCAATCTCCTGGAACACGCCTAGCTTCAACGGCACCATCGGATACTTCCAAGGAACGCCATCCAGCCGCAGCGCTGAGTTTCGGGGTACGCTGGCTGTGGGGGACTCCCCAGCGCGATGCCCGCTCGCCTCCGCATCCTGGGTGGTCAGGCAGCCATCCGGTTCGAAGATGTTACCCACCATGGCGTTGAGCGTGGCTATCGAACGCTCCGTCTGGAAGGAGTTGATGAAGTTGGACGTCCGCCAGCCCGGGTGCGCGAGTGCGTTGGGCTTCGCGGCCGCGAATTCACGTGCAATCCGGTCAATGGTCGCGGCCGGAACGCCCGTAATCTGCTCCGCCCATGCGGGCGTGTATTCGGCCGTATGCTCGGGCAACTCGATCGCAGCCAACCGTGAATTCTTTGACGAATTCGCAATTTCCGAGCTGTTCGGTTGCGATAACGTGGATCATGGCCAGATAGGAACGCCAGATCAGTTCCCGGCCGTATCGGGATCCACTCTGTTGCTTTCGCTGCGGTCTTTGTGAACCGCGGATCCAGGTACACGAGCTTGGCGCCGCGATCCACCGCCTCGATCAGTTCACCGGTTTCAGAATTTGAGATCGCCTCGGCGAGGTTGCGACCTGTCAGCAGGATGTACTGGAGTTCGTATAGTCCCTGCTCGGCTCCTCTATCCCGTAGGTGAGCAGAAAAGCCGTCACCATGGCGTTGAAGCACAAACGAACGCTGCGTGCCGTAGTTCGGCGACCCAAACGCGTACAACAGGTTTTCGAACTGCGGTCTGCGAAAGATTGTGCGTGGAAGAAAAGACCATGGCCTCAGGCCCGTACGTGGTCTTGATCTCGAGCATCTGCTCGGCGACGAGGTCCAGGGCCTCTTCCCAGGACGCCTTGCGGAACTTGCCTTCGCCGCGGTTGCCAGCCCGGACGAGGGGCGTCAGCACCCGGTCCGGGTCGTAGGTGGTCATGATCCCGGCCTGGCCCCGCGGGCACAGCTTGCCCTTGGAGTGCGGATGATCGGGATTGCCCTCGAGCTTGACCACGCGCCCGTCCTGGACTTTGGCCAGCAGTCCGCAACGCCACACGCACATCTCGCACAGGCTGGGAATGTAGCCGTCCCCCTGCGCGTTCAAGTGGCCGGCCTCGCGGGCGGCCCGCGCAACGGGCGGCGAAATGAGTGCGCCCGCTGCTGCTACCCCGGCTGCGGCACCGCCAAGCTTCAGAAAGTCACGTCGTGATACAAATTGCGTCATTTGTTTCTCCAACGGTCCGGGAGCCGCTTCCCTCTTGCAAAGCTGGGGCCCGCACGCCAATCGGGCCCTGGGTCTGCTATTTCTCTTTTCGCTGCATGCCCATGCGGTCAATCATGTAGAAGAGCAGCAGTGCCATGAGCGAGAATGCCAGCACGGTAAGGTATGGGTTGATATTCCAGATGCCTGGGATGACGACATCACCGTAGTTGGCCATCTTGGAGATTTGCGGGAACACCTGCTGATACGTAAGTCCGTAAATTACGGCGCCTGTCAGAAATCCAAGCAATCCAGGGATCAAATAGTCTAGTTTTCCTTCGCCGGACCCGGCGACACAGGTACCTGGTCAGTATCCGGTCAGGGCCATGCCGACCCCGAAGATCAATCCGCCGACCAGGTTTCCAACGAATGTACGTGGAGGGCACGGCAGGGAAGGTGACCAATCCCAGGCCGCGCAGGCCATACAGCCCGATCATGGCGACGACCAGTGCCGTCATCATGAATTTCAGGACGGCCATATCTGTGAAGCGGAATTGGTTGACGATCTTGTTGTATCGGGTCAATCCGGCCTTGTTCAAGGCAAATCCGAAGAACGTGCCGAGGAATAGAGCAATGACATAGTTCATTCAGTCTCTCCTTGGGCTAGTAGCGGTTCCGATAGATGATTAGGGCGGTGAGGATCCCGGAGCCAAACATTCCGGCAATGAACAGGAAGGCGGCTGGCACCAGAAGCATGCCCCCTGAAATGGCCAGGCCACTCGTGCAGCCTCCGGCAATGCCGGCAGCGTATTCCAGCACAATGGCTCCGATGAAGCCCAAGACCCAACGTTTCCAGATTTGCGGGCCAAAGATACGCTTCCACTGCGGGTCGCTGAGGGCTGCGCCCTTCTTGCCCCACTGCAACGTGCCGACTGGTCGCCGCACCGATCAATCCGCCGAAGAAAACGCCCACCAGCAGAACCACACCCCATGTGATCCCGGGAGGCATGATGAAGTTGAAATACAGATTGTCGAATGCCTTTGGCGCGATGGCCTTTCCGATCATCCCTGCCAGGTTCTCGAATGCGCCGGACGCGCCGAGCAGGGCGTTGGAGAGCAGCACGGCCAGTATGCCCACGATCCCGAGCAGGATGCCCGCTGCGTAGGGCGACCACAACTCCTTGCGAATTTGCGTTCGATCCAGTTCATCTTATGTTGTCCTTTCCTGAGATGTTCATGCCGCTAACCTTGTTGCCCGTCCTCCTCCGATGAATTGCCCTGTGTCAGCCTATCGATCGATGTCAGCACCTGGCCGCGGTCGCATCCGGTTTCTCAAGCAGGCGTCGTAACGACCGGCGGGCATTCGGTTTCAGTCTGGCGATAGCTCGGCACCATGTCCACAACGTCTGCAGGAAACTCGCCCTCGAGCGGTTTGCTATCTTTGCAGCGAGACCTTGATCAAGCCTTCCCGGCTGACAACAAGCGCCCCGCCACCGATCGAGCATGGCCCCGATCATCACCAGCAGGATCACATTTCCCCAGTTGGTCGGGTCACGTGCAGGACATTTTGGTTGTAGCGCGGACGTAATCGACCAGATCCGGGCTGTTGGCGGCACGGGGTCGGCGCCAGCGCAACTGCCGCAGCCTGCACGGCCGGCGATCGCGCATGCCTGCAGGGGTTGCGGCGGACTGACTTGGCGTCGTCGCGGCTGCGGAACCACCTGCTGCCAGTCTGACGCCCAGATTGGCACGTACACCTGGCCCGGGCTTGCAAGATCGTTGGGGTGGCATTGAGCGCAGGAGGCCTGAATGTCGGACATCGGAGCCACCATGCCGGCGTGCGCCGCAGTCTCATCCGTCGCTTGTTGATTGCCGCCATGGCATATGTAACAAAAATCGCCGAAGGCGTGGGAGGTGTGCCACCCGGTTTGCCGTCACTGTTGACTGGATCCTTTGCCTGCATCTCATGGCAATTCTTGCAGGAAGATGCTTGTGAACCGCACTGCGCCTGCGCGGGCAGCGCGCCACCAGCGACACAACGCTAACGCCGGCAATGGCGATTCCCAGGAGCAATGATTAGCCGCAAGATGGCTTCGATGGTGCATTGTGTCCTCCGATGTTCTTTCCATTCGTCCATTCCCTCAAGCGTCATGGATCTACGTGCGCTGCGACCCCTGTCTCGAGCATTAGGCCCGCCCGGTGAGCCAGCCGCTCTCGCATCACGGTTCTTAGCAAGTCGAGCGCCTCGATAAGTCTCAAGTCGGCCAAGATGGTAGGTGACCGTCGTTCCCTGCCTGACTGTGAACACAAGACCGCGGTCGCGCAAGATCTTGAGGTGCCGCGATGCCGTCGGCTGTGCCAGGCCGAGTTCGCCCTGCCAAATCCGTAACGTTGTGCGGCGCGTCCCCGAGGGCGTACAGCATCAATAGACGCGTTGGATCGGAAAGGGCGAAACAGAAGTCAGCTTCCAACTGCGAGATTTCTTGTGCCAGGACCTGTGACACCATCTATTACTCCTGCCTATATCCGAATACTGGAATATATGCATGTAGATGCTATCCCTGTGAAGAAAGGTACAATAGTGTCTCCTGTCACACATAGGATGGTACAATGTCACTCGAAATGTGACACGGCGTGTAACATCACTGAGTCCTCCACGTGACGGAGAACTGGGAGTATCCATGGCCTTCGATCGAGAGGCGATTTCAGTGGATGTGGCGCATCGCCTGCGCCAGTTGCGTGAAGCAGAAAAAATGTCGATGCGGGCGCTTGCGCGGCGCAGCGGCCTGTCGGCCAACGCTCTCAGCATGATCGAACGGGGGCGAGTGTCGCCCTCGGTCAGCACGCTCTACAAGGTGGCCGAGGCGCTTGGCGTCTCGATTACCCGGTTCTTTGGTGAGCAGCCCACGCGTGAGGACCTGGTTCTCGTGCGTGCCAGCGAGCGGACGCGCGTACCTTTTGTGCGCGGCGTTTGGGAAGGCTTGGGTGGCGAGAGGTTCAGTGGTCCGGTGGAGCCGTTTGTCCTAACGCTCGAGGCCGGTGCCCTAAGCGGCAATTCCCCGATGGTGCACACGGGACGGGAATTCGTCTTTTGTATTCGCGGCCACCTGGAATACCTTGTGGAGAGGGAACGGCTGGAGCTCGGACCGGGGGATAGTCTCCTGTTTGCGGCCCACCTGAAGCATCGCTGGAAGAATCCTGGGCCGACGGTCGTGACCGCCCTCGTGGTGCTTTCAGGCTTCTCGGAAGGTCACACGCCACACGCGTTGCTGAAACCTGATTCCGGGTAGCTGAACCAAAAAGAAGACGCCAGTTGCATGCAACTGGCGTCTTTCGTAGCTATTTGCCGTGGACCGGGGCCTAAGCGTACATGCCCCAATCCAGCGCAGATGGATCCTCCATCATCGCAAAATCCCAGACGTCCGCAAGCATCTCGACGGTTACTGGCTTGTCTAGGGCCTCAACCGCCTTCTGGCGCGTCATCTCGATCATTGCGGGCCCGTACGGGCAGAAGGGAGTGGTCAGCAGCATCTTCAAATGCGCCACCCCGTCTTGAATGCTGACGTCGCGGATTAGCCCAAGCTGAATGATGTTCATGCCGATTTCGGGGTCGACGACTTCACCAAGCTTCGTGCGCATGGTCTCAACAATCTCGGGGTGGGAATCGTGGATGCTCCACCTGATCTGATTGGTTGTTTGTTCGGGTGCCGTTGGCTCTTCTTCGCTCATAGTCCAATATCCTGAATCCGGATGTCAGCAGTTGGTCGCGGAGGTTGCACAAGGTAGGTGCAATGTGTGTTCCCGTCAAGCACGCACTGCACCTTCTCTGCCGGCACAGCCAGCATCTTCGAGATTAATTCCTGATCGACAGCGCACACTTCGGGGTGATTGACGCCGATCTGATAGTAGGGGCAGGAAACCTCGTGGATCTCGTACTCGTCGCCCTTCTTTTCCCATTCCACCGAAAAGCCCTCTTCGGCGAGCAAGGACTGGACAATGTCGAGTCTTTCCTCCATGCCCAGGCCCGCGGACTCTGTCGGTGTACTTGCTGGCCAGGTCTTCGGCGACCTGCTTGAAAAGGCCGCTGACGACTGCTCCGGGCATGGTTTCCTTCATTTGGGACAGCAGCCTCGTCGTGAGTCTGAGGTAACGCGTCGGGAACCGCTCCAAGCCGGCCTCGGTTAGTGCATATAGGAGTCTGGGGCGTCCCACCCCGTGACGCTCTTCCTCGCTCGTCACCAGCCCCTCCACCTGGAGGTTCGTCAGGTGATGGCGCACCGAGATGGGATTAATCCCCACGGCCTCTGCCAGATCGTTGATAGTCCGGCGAGGCTGGTGCAAAAGAGTCTGGAGAATTCGATCGCGCGTATTCGTCACATTGCCTTCTTGCTCGGCCGCCCGAATCCGTCCCGGACGACCACCCCGCGCAGTATACCTCCCGTCTTTCAGGGTGTCAATATACTAGAGAAAAGTGATAAATATCCATATTAGACCCTTCGCCGACCGACGCAGAGCACTCGTTGGCGCTGGCCGTGGACGAAAAGGGCACGACCCACGCCGTCTGGGGCGAAGGCGATAACTACAATTCACCTGGCTCCATTTGGTACAGCCAGGGAAAATAGCCGTCTGTCTTAAGCCAACATCGGCTCGGTCGGTTTCCCGACCGAGCCGATGTTGGCTCTGAGATTGCTTCTAAACTAGTGCCAGACGGTTGGGAACAAAGTGCGGACCAGTGTGTCTCCGATCAATGCAAGCACAAAGTAGTTGCTGAAGACACGGTTGTGCACGAAGCACACAGTCGAGAACCAGCGTGGCCAAATCGGGTAGCCCGGCGGAGGGCCTTCCGGCCGAGGCACCGAAAGGCGCTGCAATGCCTTTCGAGCCGGCCCGATCGCAACAAGCACAAGCAGCATGAGCGGGGTCAGAAATCGAGGCACGAACACGAGATAGGCCACTACGATGTAAGACAGCACAATCGCAGAAATTGTGATGTTACGGGCCGCAGTTTCTCCCAACAGCACTGGCAGCGTGCGGACACCCTTCACTCGGTCTTCTTTGAGCTTGTCCGTGTGTTTGCCGAGGTTGATCGTTACTACGTTCAGTCCCACCGGTATGCTTGCGAGAAGGACCATCCAACTCCAAACCCCCGTGAGGACGAAGTACACACCGCCGATCATGAGGGGACCCCAGATGATGAAGATGGAAAGCTCCCCGATGCCGACGTACTTCAGCGGGTACGTGTAGAAAAGCAGGATCAGCGCGCCGAACACGAAGAACCACACAACCAGTGGTGCAAAATGCGTGTAGAACAGGGCGTACACGCCGGCAAGCGTTGCCAGAATCCCGCTTACGCCAAACCACACAAGATGCGTGCGTCGGCTCCAGAAGCCCTGGGCGAGCGGATGCACCCCGTACTGGGTTCGGAAATAGTTGTCCTTATCGATCCCACGGTTGAAGTCGGTGTAGTCGTTGATTAGATTGTTCGTACCGTGGGCGATGAAAAGGCCCAGGGTGAGAATGATCCAAGTCAGAAAGTCGAAGGGCCTGCCCTGCGTCCGCAAATACTGCCATGCCAGCAGACCGCCGATCAGTCCCGAATACAACGTAATCGTACCGACGGCCGAGCGGGTGGCAATGAACCATTTCGAGACCCAATCCAGCGCATCCCACTCGCGCTTGTCCTCCATCTTGATGAGTTGAGAAAGCGACTTGCGCCACATGCCTAGAGTTGAATTCATGGAATCTCCTGCCTCAGGAATTTGCGCTCCAGCCCCACGCCGAATTTGGCTTGCGATCGACCGCACGCCGATATCAGGCCAATTTTATCACCAAGCAGGCCTGATTTATCCTACTGGGCGGAACTTTGCCGCCGAGAATTGCTATTTTCCGAGGATGTCCCACTTTGCGCCGCCATCGCGCGTCTTATAAACATCACGATTTCCAGCGCGATCTTCGAAGAGGACATAACCAACTTGCAGGCTGACAAAATCCATGCCGGAAAATCCCGTGGCAAAGGCGACATCAGGGCTGATCGTCTTCCACGTTTGCGCAGAATCAGCGGTGGCGTAGAAATTGCTTCCATTCCAGGCGAAGCCGCCCGTCTCCGACACGAAGTCAACAACCCCGCCCTGCGGCACAAAGGCCGGGCTCAATGACCAGGTTGAACCTCCGTCGTGTGTCACATAGGTCGCCAGTAGGATCCCGTTCTGCGAGGAGATGTGCACGGGCAAGTAGCCGGTGCTCGTGGTGACGAAGACGGGTCCCGTCGTTTCTAGTTCGGCCTCGGCGTATCCGGGTGGTGCCGCAACCTTGTTCTTCGTCCAGGTGCGACCGCTATCCGCCGTTTGATACAAGTACACCGTTCCCGGCGCATACGTAACTCCCCCCACCCACGCTGTCTGCATACTTACGGCCCACATTCCATCCTTGAGGCCGCCCAGAGGCAGGCTGTCGCCCGCGCCGCTTTGTGTGGGATCGTTCGTGTAAGTTCGAGTCCAACTTGCCCCAGCGTCGGAGGTTTGCAGGATGGCCACCGCCATGGAGCCGGCGCCCGCCCCCAGGTCCGCCATCGCCCAACCTTGCTTGGCATCCAGGAACTGCAGCTTGGCGCGCCCAAACGGTACAGGCGACTCGGTCCAGGTCAGGCCGCCGTCCGCGCTGCGGTACAAGATGCCGCCCAGCGGGTCATCCGAATTCGGCACGAGGATCCAGCCCTGAAGGCCATCTAGGAAATAGGTCGAAACTGAATAGCCGAACGGCGCGCCTGTCCTTGGGCTGACGTCGTGCCAGCTCCTGGCGCCGTCCACCGTGCGCAGAATCCGCGTATCGCTGACTGCCCATCCGTTTTCCTCATCGATCATGCGGACGACGTCAATGGACTGGTCCGCGATGGTCGGAGCACTGATGGTTGCAGCCGTCGCCGTCGGCGCCACGTGGGCCGGGCTGCCCGTTGCACTCACCGGAAGTGGCCGGGGTGCGCAGGCACAGAGCGCACAAACCGCCAGTCCGCTCGCCAGAAAACGCCATCCAGGAACCACGTGATTTCCGCTCTGTCTCGCGCCGCGTTGCAAAGGCATGGGGAATGCGGTTGGGCCTAGGCTAGGTATTCGACGACCGTAGCTTCCCCCTGGCCAACTCCGACGCACAGCGTCGCCAGGCCGTAGTATGGTCGTTTCTCGTTGCCTGCGCGCCGTCTCATCTCGTGCAGAAGGGTCGTAAGAATGCGTGCGCCCGAGCATCCAAGCGGATGTCCCAAGGCCACCGCGCCGCCGTTGACGTTGACGATCTCAGGATTGAGCTCGAGTTCTTCCATGACGGCTAGACTCTGTACCGCAAATGCTTCATTCAGCTCGATCAGTCCTATGTCCTGTACTTCGATGCCGGCGCGCTGCAGGGCCTTCCTTGAAGCCGGAATTGGTCCGTAGCCCATGACACGTGGGGCAACGCCGGCTGCTGCGCTCGCGACGACGCGTGCCATCGGCTTCAGGCCCAATGACTCGGCGCGTTCCTCGCTCATCACGAGCACGGCGGCTGCTCCGTCGTTGAGGCCAGATGAATTTCCGGCCGTGACGGTTCCTCCATCGCGGCGAAAGGCAGGCTTCAGTTTTGCCAGGGCCTCCATGCTTGTATCGCGCCTGGGTCGTTCGTCGGTTGTCACCTCGATGGGGTTCCCTTTCCGCTGCGGTATTGATACCGGGATAATCTCCTCTGTGAATTTCCCGGTGTCGATCGCGGCTATGGCCTTGGTGTGGGAGCCCATGGCGAATGCATCCTGCTTTGCCCGCGTCAAATGAGGTCGCTCGGAGGCAATGTTCTCCGCCGTTTCCCCCATCGATTCGGTTCCGTATTGATCCTTGAGTCTCGGATTGGGATATCGCCAGCCGAGCGTGGTGTCCCAGGCAGTGAGGTTTCCAAAGGAGTAGGCGCTCTCCGCCTTGGGGATTGAGTAGGGCGCCCGGCTCATCGAACTCAACTCCCCCGCGATGAAGACCTCGCCTTCTCCCGCCTTGATGGCTCGGGCCGCTTGGTTCACGGCATTGAGCCCGGAGGCGCACAGTCGGTTGATGGTGATGCCGGCAACTTCCACCGGAAGGCCCGCCAGCAACGAGGCCATCCGCGCCACGTTACGGTTGTCCTCGCCCGCCTGGTTGGCACAACCGAAGTACACTTCCTCCACGAGCCCGGGATCGAGATGATTTCGTTCAATAATTGCCCGGATTACCAGCGCGGCCAAGTCGTCGGGCCTCACGGAGGCCAAGGCACCGCCCAGCGCTCCGATGGGCGTTCGTATGGCATCTACGAGCACGGCTTCAGGCACTTTCCCTCCAAGGTATCGATGGACGCGGATTCTACCACCCGCCTTTGTTAGGGTATTGATCCACGCGGTGCATCCATGCCGCAAGGATAGGAGTTTTGTACAGGCGACAAATGACGCATGGCACTATTCGCCCATACCGCCGAAAGACATAATGGTATTTGGAAAGTCGGCAAATAATCTCCAACTTCTCGACTAAGGAGGTTCAATGCCTGCCAAAGGCTGGATAGAGGTAAGCGACCAGTACTGCAAAGGCTGCGAACTCTGTATTCAGCGCGTGCCCGCCCGGCGTGATGGAGCTTGACACGACGCGTTTGACGCCCCGCGGCTACCATCCTGCGCACACATTCAAGGATGGGTGCACGGGATGCGCGATCTGTGCCCTGGTATGTCCCGATGCGGCTATCACCGTGTACCGCGAGGTGACCAAGTCCGTCGCGGCCAGGGTGTGACGGCACGCCCGGGTGAAGACGCTTCTCAACTGAGCACGGAGATCACAAATGACTCGCGAAATGTGGGAAGGAAATCAAGCGATCGCCGAAGCCGCGGTGCGCGCCGGCCTTGAGGCCTACTTCGGGTATCCAATCACCCCGCAGACGGAAGTCCTCGAATACCTGGCGCGACGCATGCCTGAGCTGGGCCGCACGTTCCTGCAGGCAGAAAGCGAACTTGGCGCCATCAACATGGTGTACGGCGCTGCATGCGCGGGGGTCCGCGTCATGTCGAGTTCTTCGAGCCCCGGCGTAAGCCTGATGATGGAGGGACTGTCGTACATTGCCGGCACCGAAATTCCCGCCGTGCTGGTGAATGTGATGCGCGGCGGCCCCGGGCTGGGGAACATCGCCCCTTCCCAGGCCGACTACAACCAGGCGGCTCACGGCGGGGGTCACGGCGACTACCGCAACATCGTTTTGGCGCCTGCCTCCGTGCAGGAGGCCGTCGACCTGATGGGCCTTTCATTTGACCTTGCGGAGAAGTATCGTACGATCTGCATGATGATCATGGACGGCTGCATTGGGCAGATGATGGAGCCGATCCATCTGCCGGAAATGCAGCCCGTCCAGCGTAGGGACTGGGACTGGGCCACCAACGGGCGGATGGGGAAGCGCGATCGACGTGTTTTGACCTCGATATATCTGGATCCGATAGAGGAAGAGGTCACGAACTTGCGGCTCCTTGACAGGTGGAAGCAGATTCAGGCCGCCGAAGTCCGCTACAAGGAGTACTTCCTTGAGGACGCCGAGTTCGTCATTGTTGGCTTCGGCACGGCTGGGCGCGTCGCCTTGTCAGCCGTCCGAGCCGCACGGCAGCAAGGCCTCAAGGTCGGCCTGCTGAGACCGATCACGGTGAGCCCGTTCCCGACTGCCGTCCTCGACGGACTTGTCCAGCGGGTCAGCGGAATACTCGTCGTAGAGATGAATACCGGGCAGATGCTCGAGGACGTTCGTTTGGTGGTCCAGGGACGCGTCCCCGTGGAGTTCTACGGCCGCCTCGGCGGTGTGGTTCCCGTTCCCGGATGAGATTCTCAAGGAAATCAGGAGAGTCGTGGATGGCGCCGGCCACCTCGAGCTAGATCCAAGGCAGGCATGGTTCGAGCGCATGACGGCGGCCCGCTAGTAAGCACACTCGAGCAGGAAAGATACTGCGAGGTTTGATGTCAATCGCTGTCCCTAATAACCTTGTTTATGAACGGCCGCAGGGTTTCACTGAAGTCGCCACGCATTACTGCCCCGGCTGCACGCACGGCGTGGCGCACCGTCTTGTCGCGGAAGTGCTTGAGGAAATGGGAGTCCTCGACCGAACGATTGGTGTTGCCCCCGTCGGTTGCGCGGTCTTCGCCTACAACTACTTTGACACCGACTTTGTCGAAGCGCCCCACGGTCGCGCGCCGGCAATGGCTACGGGTATCAAGCGTGTGCTGCCAGGATCGCGTGGTCTTCACCTACCAGGGGGATGGCGACTTGGCCTCCATCGGCATGGGGGAGATTGTGCACGCCGCCGCGCGGGGCGAAAACATCTCGGTAATCTTCATCAACAATGCGAACTATGGCATGACGGGCGGCCAGATGGCGCCGACCACGCTCCCGGGAATGAAGACCACCTCCTCGCCCAGCGGTCGTGATGTCGAAACGCAAGGCTACCCAATACGGATGTGCGAGATGCTGTCGACCCTGGATGGCGCCGGATACGTCGTGCGCCGCTCGTTGCACGATCCCAAGAACATACGCCTCGCGAAGAAGGCCATCCGACTGGCCTTTGAGACTCAGAACTCGCGGTCTTGGTTTCTCCATGGTGGAATTGCTCTCGACGTGCCCAACCAACTGGAACATGACGCCCGTGGAAGCCCTGAAGTTTGTCGAAGACAAGATGGTGTCCTACTTCCCTCTGGGCGACTACAAGGTTTCGCCGTCCGTGTCCCAAATCAAGATCTGATGGAGCATTAGCATGCAGAAGGACATTATCATTGCGGGCTTCGGTGGGCAGGGGGTCCTGTTTGGGGGGCAGGTGCTTGCGTACGCGGCCATGGACTTGGGCAAGGAAGTCACCTGGATCCCGTCCTACGGACCCGAGATGCGGGGCGGCACCGCGAATTGCACCGTGGTGATCGCGGACGAGGAAATTGGTTCGCCTCTGGTAGAGCACCCGTCCCTTGGGATAGCCCTGAATCTGCCTTCATTTGACAAATATGAGGAGCTGCTGGAAAAGGGCGGCACGCTTGTGGTAAACAAGTCGATGGTCGACCGCGGCGCACAGCGCGGCGATATCCAGGTCGTCTTCGTCCCGTGCAATCAAATTGCCGAGGACATTGGCGATCGCAAGCTGTTGAATATGGTTGCAGTCGGAGCCCTGCTCCGCGCGCTGCCGGAGATAGGTCTCAAAGACATCGAGACGGCCCTGGAGCAACACATGCCAGCGCGCCATCGCGATCTGCTGCCCAAGAATTTCGAAGCCCTGCGACGCGGCTACGAGGGCGCGCACACTCAGTAAGCCGCCGGCGGGCCGCAACAGGGGGTTCTCGCGCCGGGGCCGCTCTGGCAATCCTTTACAGAATCCAACCTATGGCCTTATGCTCGTGACCGTATGAAATACGAGTCGGTCCGCGGACTGCGCCTGCCGAAGATCGGATTTGGCACGTGGAACATCGGTGGCGGATCGCGGGCGCAGCCGCAGCACGATCGCGCCTCCATGCGAGCTCTGCTGACGGCGTTGCGGCTCGGCTACACCCACTTCGATACGGCAGAGATGTACGCGGCCGGGCACAGCGAGGAATTGCTGGGTCGGGCAGTGCGCGAGTCGGGAGTCGACCGCGGACAGCTGTTTATCGTCTCCAAGGTGTCGCCGACGCACCTTGATCCGAAAAGCATCCAGAAATCCTGTGAGGGCAGCCTGCGCCGCCTTGGGTTGGACTACGTGGACATGTACCTCATACATTGGCCGGCCGCGCGCATGAATCTGAAGTCTGCCTTTGAAAGCCTCAACCGCCTGGTGCGGCACGGAATCGTCAAGCATCTGGGGGTCAGCAATTTTGACATGGAACTGCTGGAAGAGTCTTGCCGCCTGTCCGAGACGCCGATCTTGACGGATCAAGTGCCGCTAAGTATTAAGGATCGCTCATACGTCCGCAATGGGGTGCTGGAGTATTGCCAGCGCCACGATATTCTGCTCACTGCCTACTCGCCCTTTGAGCAGGGAAGTCTCAAACTCAATGAGCACCTCTCTTCGCTGGCAGAAGCTCACTCGGCGACCCCGCATCAGATCGCCTTGGCTTGGCTGTGCAATCAGCCCCGTGTGATTACTATTCCGATGTCATCGAGTTCCGCTCACCAGCGGGAGAATCTGCAGGCGGCGGATATCGAGCTCTCTCCCGCCGAACTCGCCCTTCTGGGCTGAAATTGGCGCCTTGGACGGCCTCCGGCACACCCGCGTGCGATATAATGCCGCCCATGTTGCCGAGGGAGCGGCCGGTACCTGAGAGGTCCCCGCGGGAGAGAACGCGTCCATCCCAGGGTCGTCTCTACAAGGTCTTCATTCACAATGACGATGTAACGCCTATGGCGTTCGTGGTCCACGTCCTGGCCACCGTCTTTCTTGTTCCGCCTCCCAACGCCGAGTACATAATGTACGCCGCCCACCTTACAGGATCAGCCTACGTCCAGACGCTACCCGCGTCGGAGGCTCGTTCTCGCATCAACAAGGCGCGCTTCGCGGGGGCGTTCGCGGGCTTTCCGCTTCAATTCTCTATGGAACCGGAATAGGTGTCGGGTCGGCTCGACACCCTCACCGAGATCAATCTCGACGATGTCGTGGGCGCATTCGGCTGGCAGAATGCGCCGGTCCTGGGCGCCGCGGCGCGCCGTCTTTTTCGACGCCCGGCCCGCTTGTTCGCGCAGCAGATGCTGGAATTTGACCAGGCGGCGGGGCTGAATGGACTTGTTGAGGCCGCGCGTTCGGCCCTCAGATATCATGTGCGCGACGTGGAGGTCCACGGGGCATCGAACCTGCCGTCCGGCGGCTACCTCGCCCTGTCGAATCATCCCGGTCTCACGGATACGTTGGTGCTCTTCGCTGCCCTTGGGCGGCGCGACCTGCGGACTCTTGCTTTGGCCCGCCCCTTTCTGGTCTCCCTGGAAAATGTTAGCCAGCAACTGTTCTATCTTCCTGAACCCGCGGCGGAGCGCGTAAGGCTCGTTCGAGACGTGGCAAGGTACCTGCGATCAGGCGGTGCGGTCTTGACCTTTCCGGCCGGGCGCAATGAACCGGATCCGGAGAACTATCCTGGTGCAGAGCAGGCATTGGATTCTTGGGTCGAGAGCGCGACCGTGTTCGCCCGACTCGCGCCCGGTACGCCCATCGTACCCGTGTGCGTTCGAGGGGTGACTTGGAGGGCGGCAGCTCGGCACCCCCTCCCGCAACTCCGCCGAAAGTCTGATGACCAACAACTCCTGGCCTCCGTGCTCCAACTCTTGTGTCAAGTATTGGTCGGGATCCGGCCTGTGAGGCCCACCGTCCGAATTGGCAGGCCCTTGTGGATGCACGGGCCGGGGGCGAAGAGTGCGGCCGATCTTCACGCTGCGGTGCTTGAGTCAATGCGGACCCTGGTTCGGGAGCCTTCACGCGGTCAGGGCCAAGGTGCATGGTGAGCAGCGATCCAGCTTTGCCGGTACCCGAAACACGCGCCCGCTCACTCGCCTATGTGAGTGGCCGAAAGTGGATGAGCCAAGCCGCCCTGGGCCTCCTGGTGGCGGGCTTGCTGTACTTTTCCTTCCGTGGAGTGCGGTTGGCGTCGATCTGGGAAACTCTCCGGAGAATGCACCTCTGGCAAATCGCCTTGCTCCTGTCGCTGGACGCCCTAATCCACGTGCTCTTTGGCGTACGATGGTGGGCGCTCGTTCGCGTGGAGAATCGCCGGGCCACTTTGGTGGACGCCATCAGCGTGCGGCTCTCGGCGTTCGGCCTCAGCTATTTCACGGTGGGCCCTCAGGTCGGGGGCGAGCCCCTGCTGGTTTTCCATCTTCGGCGGCGGCACATGTCGACGTTTGCGCGAGCCACAGCCACGGTAGTCCTCGACAAGCTCCTCGAGCTCTTTGCGAATTTTGTCTTCCTCGTGATGGGCCTTGGCGCTCTGATGCAGTCGGGCATCCTTCAGGCGGCAGGCCCCGCACAGACGGTTGGGCTCGTTGCGCTATTCGCTTTGGGCGCCTGGCCGTTTGCGCACATCCTGCTCTTGCGCGGAAATCATCATCCCTTATCGGAGGCGCTCAGAATCCACCCCGTAGTTGGGCGTCCTGAGAACCAGTTCGGTCGCTACGTTCGGGTTTCAGAGCACTTGGTCGGTCGCTTTTGCCGGCGGAGACCGCGTATCTTGGCGGCAGTTCTGGCCGTTTCGCTGTGCGCCTGCCTGCTGGCCGTAATAGAATATGCCTTGATCACATCTTTCTTGGGTATCAGGCTGAGTCTCCCACAGACGGTCTCGGCTTGGACCGCAGGCTGGCTCTCCTTCCTGATGCCGGTGCCGGGGGGATTGGGGGCATTGGAGGCGAGCCAAGTGGTCGCCCTTGGTGCATTCGGGGCAGCCGTCGACGTTGCCATCGGCGTAAGTCTGGTAATGAGAGGTCGGGATATTCTGTTTGGCGGCGCGGGGCTCGTGCTCGCACTGAACAGCTTGCGATCCGCCAAATCCAAAACGCTGTGACGCGGCGTAGTATGGTATACGTCGGGAGCGGAGCAGCAATGGAGGCCACGTCGTTTTTCGGTGTGCCGGAGAGGAAAGTCTGCGATGAGTGAACTGAGCGTGAAGTGCCAGGTTACCGCTCGAGTCCCGACGAGCCATGGGACCTTTCAACTGAGCCTCTATCATGGTAGCGAGAATGCCAAGGATCACATGGCCCTTGTCATGGGCGACGTTCGCGGGGGGGAGGACGTCTTGCTGCGCGTGCATTCCGAGTGCCTCACGGGCGACGTGTTCGGGTCCTTGCGGTGCGATTGTGGAGAGCAGCTCGAACGCTCGCTTCAGATGATTGGCCGCGCCCGGCGGGGCGCCCTCATCTATCTTCGTCAGGAGGGACGGGGCATCGGTTTGCTTGACAAACTGCGCGCCTACAACTTGCAGGACGGCGGTTTGGACACCGTCGAGGCTAATCTGAAACTTGGCCACCGGGCCGACGAGCGGGACTATCAAGTGGCCGCGCTCATAATTCGGGACCTTGGCATTCGCTCAATCAATCTCATCACAAACAACCCCTCCAAGATTCGGGAGCTGCGCCGCCTCGGAATACGTATCGAGCGCCGCACGTCCATCGAGGTCGAGGCGCGGCCCGAGAACGCAAGCTACCTCAGAACAAAAATGTCGCGCATGGATCATCTGCTTCAGTTGGGCGGCCTTGTCTCGGCTTCGCCGGAAAAGTACCAATAGGACGGAGGTGACTTGATGCAACTTAAAGCTCGCCACTACGGCATTGTTATTCTGGCCTTGATTACCGCGTTGCTGCATTTTGGCGCGGCGTTCGATAGTCAGTTGTTCCCGGACCATCGTCCGGATCTGCTCTTCACCCTAAATGGCCTGGGCTACATTGGCTTGCTCTTGGCTTACTTCATGCCGCTTGGTTTTCTGCAGGCAAGGCACCGCTTCGTCTGGTGGACGTTTTTCGTCTACGTCATCGTTACGATTGCCGCGTGGGCGATCATCTGGGTGGGAATGAACGTGATCATCGGCCATATGCCGTTCTTTTCTCACGACTCGTTGTATGGTGTGCCGGCCAAGATTGCCGAGTTGATCCTGCTGGTCCTGCTCTGGTCGGATAAGCCGTAGGCCGGGCTTCGAGGCCGAGGGGCGAATGACCGTGAAGCGCACGGCGTTGTGGTTCACCGGACCTCGACAACTCGAGCTGCGTGAGGAGCCGCTGCCGTCCCCGAGCGGCGCGGAGCTCCTCGTCAGGACGGAGCTGTCCGCCGTCAGCGCCGGAACGGAGATGCTCGTGTATCGCGGCCAGCTGCCCGCAGCCGTGGATGCTCGCGACGATGTCATCAGTGGCGGCCTGGCATATCCCACGCAGTACGGCTATGCGGCCGTGGGCCGCGTGGAAGAAGTCGGTCCCGCCGCTGATACATCTTGGCGCAATCGGCGTGTCTTCGCCTTCAAGCCGCACGGCACTCACTTTCTGGCTGGGCCTGCAGAAGTCATTCCTGTGCCCGACGATATTGCACCCGAGGACGCCGTCTTCCTGCCAAACACGGAGACTGCAGTCAACCTGGTCCAGGACTCCGTGCCGATGCTCGGTGAGTGCGTCCTCGTGTTGGGCCAGGGCGTCGTCGGCCTTCTTACTGCGGCCATTCTGAGCAGATTCCCGCTGCAATGCCTTGTCACAGTTGACCGCTATGCCGGGCGCCGCCGCGCCTCCGAAGGTCTTGGAGTGAGCTTGGCGCTGGATCCGGAAGCAGATCATTTTGAGGATGAGGCGCGGAATCCTACCGAGCCTACTCGCGGAGGTTACGACCTGACCCTTGAACTCACGGGCAACCCGTCCGCTCTTAACCAGGCGATCGCTTTGACCGGGTTCAGCGGCCGGGTCGTGGTTGGATCCTGGTACGGCAGCAAAAGCGTGCCTGTCGAATTCGGGGGTCGATATCATCGCTCGCGGATTTCGATGATTGCCTCCCAAGTCAGCACCATCGCACCGCGCCTTCAGGGCCGTTGGAACAAAGATCGTCGTTACAGCGTCGCGTGGGAGCAGCTACGACGCATTCGACCGTCGCGTTGGATCACCCACCGCTTTGCGCTACAGCAGGCGCCGGAAGCATATCGTTTGCTCGATGAAGAGCCCGAAAGCACAATCCAGCTGGTATTTTCGTACGCCTGACGCATATCTCGCAGATCGTGGAACACTGGAGATCGCATGTACACACTGGCCGTTCGTCGAGATTTCATCGCACGTCACTTTCTGATTGGGGGCGACTGGGGCCCTGAAAACGATCCGAATTCGCATCACTACGTGCTTGAACTGGAGCTCGCCGGCGGTCAGCTTGATGAGCACGGATACCTTGTGGACATCGTCCAAGTGGAGAAGGTGCTGGCGGAACGCGTTGCATATTTTCGCGAGCAGATGCTCAATGAGTTGCCTGAGTTTGAGGGTCTGAACCCCAGTCTTGAGCACTTCGCTCGGATCCTTGCGACTGCAATCAGCAAGCGGATCGAAGCGGAGAACATTGCCTGGGTCAAGGTCGTGCTCTGGGAGCACGCCGCGGCTTGGGCCTCCTACACGGTGCAACGATCATCTGCCTGAGAGGACGCGGCCGCGGGGAGTGCATGAAACTCGGCCTGGTGATCTATGGCGCTTTGGACACGATCAGTGGGGGCTACTTGTACGATCGCATGCTGGTCTCAGCATTTGCGGCGGGCTGGCGACGACGTCGAAATCCTCACCCTGAAATCCGGGAGTTTTGCAAGAAACCTGCTCGACAATTTGACCTTTCGGCTGGACGGTCATTTTGACGTCGTCCTTCAAGACGAACTTTGCCACCCGTCGCTGTTGGCCCAGAATGCGCGCGACAGGACCTGTCCGACCATAAGCATCGTCCACAACCTGCGCTCCGCGGCCGGGGCGCCAATCGCCCGCCCATTCTTCCGTCTCTTGGAACGTCAGTACTTGGAGAGCGTCGATGGCTTCGTCTTCAATTCACGCGCCACAGCGGCCTCGGTCTCGGCCCTCATTGGGCGCTTGCCGCCGCATGTGATTGCGCCGCCTGGGGGAGATCGTCTCGGCGAATGTCCCGAAGATCTGATCAAAATACGCGCCTTTCAGCCCGGTCCGCTCCAGCTTATCTTCCTTGCGAATGTTCTTCCGGGCAAAGGCTTGGACGTGCTGCTTGACGCGCTAGAGATGCTCCCGCCCTCCAGTGTCTCGTTGGAGGTCGTTGGGTCCTGCCAAGTGGATTCAGCCTACGCCCGCCGCATGCAGAAGAAGGCTTCGCAACTCGGCGTCCCCATCTCCTTTCGCGATGCGCTTGAGAACGGCGCACTGAAGGCCATTCTGGAGCAATCCCATGCCATGGTCGTACCATCGCATTATGAGGGCTTCGGGATCGCCTACCTTGAGGGTATGGCGTTCGGCCTCCCGGCGCTCGGCACGACCACCGGAGGGATACCAGAGCTGGTCTCGGACCGCGTCGATGGATTCCTGATTGCTCCGGGCGACGCGGTCTCCCTGTCGGGCCATCTCGCTTGTCTGGCGGGCGACCGGCGTCTCTTGGCGCAAATGGGCGAGGCAGCGCTGCGAAAGTACAGGACGCGGCCGTCTTGGACTGACGCGGCGGAGCTCATCCGGGAGTTTCTGACCGGTGTTCTGGAGAGGCCGGGTTTACGCAGCGGTGAGGACGAGCGCCAAAGCGCATGAAGCCAGGGGGCCGACTGCGCTGCAGGAAGCGTTCACCCAATCGTTGTTGAGCCACCGCCAACCTCGTCCGTAGACGGTAGGTGTACCGCACCGGTGCAGGGGGTACTGTTCAGTTTCCACATTCTCTTTTGGACATACGTAGACGCACTGGACCGTTGCCCCCAGCAACGAGTCGAACACCGCCGCGACCGTGCCTCCGAGGAGGATAATGGCGGCCGCATTGCCGACCGGCATTGGCAAGAGCAGCGCGGCTGAGGCCCCAATCAATCCCGCACCCCCCATGGCCGCCACCAGGCCCAGCACGGTCACGCCCCCCGAGGTCCCGCGGGTCACCGCCCTGTGGAGATGCGTGATGAGTCGCGGCTCGACCGGCGATAAGCCGCCGAGTTCGGTTGACCAGGTGTCGGCCGTGACCGCTGCCAAAGAAGCAGCATATGCAAACCAGGGCCAGGTGTTGTCCGCCAGAGCCGCGTGCAGCGCCACGCAGACCACTGCGACGGACGCGTTGCCCAGGACTTGACCCGCGTCGCGGCGGGCGCCCTTGGCGGATTTGCCTTCCGAATCATCCCCATGCCCTGGCAACCGTTGACTGAATAGCGAAGAACTGACAAAGAAGAGCAGGAGCAGCAGCGCCCATTGCCACCCTCCCAATCCGAAGACGATCGCTCCGACGCCAGTGGCAGCCCAAGCGCCATTCTCCGCGAGGCTGCCGGCGCGCCAGGCCCCATACGAGATCGCGGCCGCTAACACTAGGCCCACAACCAATTGCATCCTGGGACCCGCTACACTGGAGTGGTGACGATGAATAGCACGCCAAGGAGAAACAACGCGCTCGAGACGGCACTGGAGCACCACAGGACAAGCGACAGGATCCGCCGTTTCTTCCAGCGATAGAGGAAAAGTCCGCTCATCCATCCGGCCAGGCTGAGAAAACCGCTCACCAGCGGCACGATCACCAATTGCGGTGACGGAACCGCTTCAGGGATCCCGTCAGGTCGAAAGCCCAGGGCAAATCTGGCGCTCGCCGGGATCAACAGGCTGACCCATGCCGCCAAGCCGATGTTTAGGAACAGCGCCGCCAGCCACAGATAGCGCACAAGTCCGGATTGCCATGCCTGTGCAAGCACGAAAGAGGGATACTGCGAGATCGGTTCAGCCTCCCGCAAGCTCCCGAGTTCGACGGCCCGCCTGAAGGTCGCCATGAAATCGTCAGGTGCCGCGGGGGAGATCGCATAGACCCTGTCACGGGCGGCAACCAGCAGTAAGTCCTTGGATCGGCTCGCCAGGAACTCGATCACTCCCAAATCTGGGTGGCGGCGCAATCCGATAATGGCGCCAGGCATACGAACCGCGGGCATCCCAATAGGACGCACCAGATCTTTCGCTGAACGTACCCACTCGATGTCGCCCAGCGGTACCAGTTCGTTTCGCAGGCCCCAGCGCAACTCGAGGCTGTTGCGGTCCAGCTTGTATTGCGCCTTGAAAAGGGCGTAGGCCCGGTATCCCAGTAGGGGAATCGGAGCAAATCCCAGCACGCCGAGCAGTAGGTACATTACGAAGGCGGGACCGCCGGCCGTCAAGGAGAGTCTCCAAAATCCAAAAAGGGCAATCATGGCAGCCAGCACCATGAGCACACCGTGAAAGACGAGTCCTTCTCGCTTTGCGGGCGGGAATATGCCTGTATTCATCGCCGAGCGTTGAGATTCCCGAAGCCTCTCGGCCCGGGAGTCATTGCGTTATGAGTTCCTCGCCTATGATCCGGCAGACCGTTTCAACCTCGTCTTCTGTCATGATCCCCGAGAATGGCAAGGCAAGTCCGCGGCGACCAAGGTCCTCGGTGTTTGGGAAGTCACCTTCGCGGAAGCCAAATCTCTCTGCCATGTAGGGTTGCATGTGGATGGGCAGAAAGTACGGACGCACTGGAACGCCGCGAGCGCCCAGGCGTTCCGCCAGGGCGTCCCTGTTCACGCCGGCGTCCAATTGGACCACGTACACGAACCACGACATGCGAGTCGTGAAGGGCTCCACCATGGGCGCTTGCACGCCCGCGATTGTTTCCAGCCGCCTCGTGTACCACGCAGCGACGCGATCTCGTTTCTGCAGAAGTTCGTCGAGGCGTGTCATCTGTACAGCGCCCAAGGCCGCTGACATTTCATCAAGGCGGTAGTTGTATCCGAGATGCGTGTGCTGAAGCCAGGTGTCGCCCGGAGCACGGCCCTGGTTGCGCAGCGCTCGCATGAAAGCCGCGGCTTCATCGTCATCCGTGACGATCATGCCGCCCTCGCCGGTGGTAATCTGCTTGTTTGGATAGAACGCGAACACGGCGTAGTCGCCTACGCCGCCCGCTGGCCTGCCCTTGTACTCGGCTCCAAGTGCCTCACAAGAATCTTCTATGAGTTTGATTCCGTGCTTATCCGCCGTCTGCCGAAGGGGGTCAAGATCGGCCGGTTGGCCGAACACGTCGACCGCCAGGATGGCTCGCACTTTGTGGCTGCGCTCTGCACCCATCCGCGGAAGCCATCTGTTGGCTGCGCTGCCGCCGCCAAGGAGGTCGTGCGCTGCCTGGGCGACTAATTGCGGATCAATGTTTCCTGTCCCCGGCACCACGTCCACAAAGATCGGGACCGCCTGCTCGTACAGAAGCACATTCGCAGACGCCACGAATGAGAAAGGCGTTGTGATCACCATGTCGCCCGCGGCGATACCTGCGGCGCGCACGCACAAGTGCAGTCCGCTTGTGCCTGACGAAACGGCAATCGCATTTCGCCGTGACATCCGCTCCTGGAAAGCATTCTCGAAGTCGACGATCCGGCTGCCCATGCTGAGGTGCGGCGTGTTTAGCACCGCCTGGACCGCGTTCCTTTCGGCGTCGGTAAGGTCCGGCGAGGACATCGGGATCTGTTTGCTCATCATGCGCCTGGCATCACGGAACGGACGGCTGCGCCCACGTCGGCAAGAGGGACAAGCTGCACCTCGCTTGCACGGCGGACCTTGAATTCTATCATTCCGCGCTCCAAGCCCCTTTCCGCAACCGTAATGCGTATTGGCAGGCCGATAAGGTCGGCATCGTTGAACTTGACGCCGGCGCGTTCTTTGCGATCGTCATAGAGAACCCCGATGCCTTCAGCCTCCAGACGTTGATAGAGGTCATCTGCCCCTGCCGCTGTGTCGAGGTTCTTGGACGGCAATTGGATCAGGTGCACATCGAAGGGCGCCGCCAAGGGAGGCCAACACAGGCCGCGGTCGTCGTGGTATTCGGTGGCCAGCGCACGCAAGATATTCCTGAATTGGTACCCGTCTTGATCTGCTAGCCCGTCGGCCCCCACGACCGAGAGATTTTCTCCACAGTTGGGACAGGGGTCGCCCGAATTGGCCAGGATGACGTCGCCGATGAATTCCGCTTGATAATCCCGACCGTAGTTGACGTTGCGCAGGTGGAAGCCGGCCTCATTGGCGCCTGCAACAAGATTCGCCGCCCGGAATACCTGCTGGTCGACGATAACCATTGCGTTGCTGAGGCCCACGGGCGAGGCGTATCCGGCCGCGGCGCCCGCCCGGCCCATGTCCTCCGGACTGGCGGGCTCCAGAGAGCCGACCAGGTCAAGGAGTTTTTGGCTACTGACTTGTCTGTCGCCACGAATAACCACCATCACGAACCGGCGGTCGCCTGACCTCACATACATGAGCGCCTTGGCGGTCTTCGCCGGTGGAATGCCCAGGAAAGCCGCCAGCGCCTTGATCGTATGGCAATTGGGCGTCGCAACCCGCTCGAGGGGCAGCAGGGCTTCGGCTGGGGCGACCGATTGTCCGCATCGCGCGACCTCGACGGGTGCGGCGTAGTGGCACCTGGGGCACGCGAGCCATTTAGCCTCTCCCTCATCACAGAAGTAGACGTTGCCAAATCCCGGATCCGAGTGAGACGGAAGTCCGATCTCTCCGAGGAAACCCGCAGACAAGGCCGCTAGGTGCTCCAGATGCGCTATGGCACGCGCGCCGAGAGCGGTTAACTGACCATCAGCGCCGATGTAGCCCGCCCGCGTCAACAGGCCGTCAGAGAAGCTGCGCGCGGCGGCAGGCGTGTTTCTTAGCGTCTGTATTCCCAGCTCGCGATATCTCATGTGTGGTGTGACAAGCCCGGCCACGGCCAGGCTGGATGGTGCGAGGCAACCTAACCGTCGGCCGCCTTCTTCCATACGGCCGCGCTCTTGCGGCCAGCAGTTCCGCCTTCGGCCGCCGGCGGCAGGTTCGATTCAGATGTCGGCTCTACGCTCGCAATCTCGGCGGCTGACTCAGCGCTTTCCAGGTCGAGATCTACGTTCTCCTCCATGCGGATCTGCCCTCGGAGAAACGCCCCTTCATCCGTAACGAAGGCTGTAGTCGTGACGTCCCCCCAAACACGGCCGCTTGCCCTGATTTCGAGCTTCTGGGTAGTAATGTTGCCGCGCACAGCGCCCGCCACAATCACCGCATTGGCGCGAATGTTTTCGCATGTGACTTGGCCGGTTTCTCCGACCACCAGGAGGCCTCGCAAGGCGATTTGCCCTTCAAATGCCCCCTCAATGCGTACGCCGCCCGAGCCGTTCACCGCGCCGCGCCAAATGACTCCGGGTCCCAGCACGGAAGTGATGCGCTCTACCGCCGCCACGGAGCTCGTAGATTCGGGGGATCCAGTTGCACGTCTAAACACAGGCAGTATTCTACCCTAGCAGCCCCGGCGGGCTCAAAGCCTAGTCGACCTTGAGCATCGTGCCGCGGCAGTTCTTCGCGCCGCAGCGGCAGGCGTATAGAGTCTCTTGAGCTTCTCTGTCGGTCGGGTCGATCGTCAGATTGTAGTCGTAAGTCAGTTCCTCGCCGACTTTGATGTTACGTAGCGCGTATATCCAAATCCGCCGGTTTTCCGTAATGGCCTCGCAGTTCGGATCGCATGAGTGATTGATGAATCTTGCGTCGTTGCCGCCGACACCGGCGTCGATGACCGTTCGCGAATCCACCGTGAACAGCAGGACGTGAGGGTGCTCCGACTGATCGTCCCGATACCGCAAATCTGCCTCGGCTGATGAGATCCTTTCGCCGAGATACTCGATGATGCGTGTGCCTTTGCGGATAGGTCGCACCGCAAAAGCTCCGAGGCCGGCGATTCTGGAGGGACCGATGGCGATGACCGGCCTCTTCATCATCAGCTGATTCCCAGGGCGTGTTGGGACCGCGCGACGCTTTTTGGCTGCCATGCTTGACGGTGGCTGGGTGCTGTGCCCGACGGCCTCATGCCGAAGTGCCGGCCTCCCCGAAGGAGCCCCGCGCAGCCAGATAGATACCTGTGAGTATCAGAGTCCCGCCGCACAGGACAAGGAGTCCCGGCTGCTCATTCAAGATAAGGTAGGCGAGGACTGCCGACCCGACAGGCTCGCCAAGTGTGGCTACTGCCACCAGCGCCGCGGGCAGAAAGGCCAGGGCCCAATTGTAGGTCGAGTGCCCAATCAGTTGTGGTACGGCCGCAAGCAACACCAGCCACAAATACGTCACTGGCTTCAAGCCCAAGGGGCTCTGCCCGGCGGCGAACATCGTAATTAGCAAGCAGATCGCCGCGCTGCCATAGGCGACGAGGACATAAGGCACCAGCCCAACAGTCGGCCTGACCCGCCTGCCGACCACTAGATAGCCGCTGACCGCCCAGGCACCGACTAGTGCAAGGAAATTCCCCAGGCTGGCGCGACCGCGCACGAACTGGCTCAAGCCGTCACATTGAATGGCACCCGCCCATCTGCAAACCTCGCCCGCACCAATGATTACACCACCCAGGACTGCAAGTCCCAGGCCCACGACAGCGGCGCGCCGCAGCCGTTCCCCGAGGATGAACGGCGACACCAAGGCGACCCACAGCGGCCCCGTGCTGACGAGGACTACGGAACTCGCCACGCTGGTGTATTCGAGCGAGGAGATCCACGTGGCAAAGTGGATTGCCAGAAAGCCACCTGCCAGGATTCCCAATAGCACTTCTCTTCGCGTCATGAGGCTGAGTTGGCGCCTGTAACGCACCATGGCCAGCGGCGCGAGCAGCAGGGTTGCGAATGCGAGCCGAAGTGCCGCAATAGTTAGCGAGGGCGCGTCGCGTTGCGCGAAGCGGATCAGGATGGAAGCCGTTGAAACCGCCAAGATGGCGGCGACCAATGCCACCGTTAGCCAGACACGTCCATTCTTCGTACTCATGCTCATTGCTCGGAGGGCCGGTTAGTTCGAAGAGTATACCGCCCGTCGCCGCGAGGCAAGTGTCGTGGGTGCGATAGCGTTTCGTTAACAGAGCCCCGGTTCTGCTTGACGCCTTCTTTTCCGTCGGCTATAATTTTTATGAAAGTTGTCATAATTATCCACTACCGTGCAAATATGCACAAAGGAGCAAACAATGGCTTTTGAATTGCCGAAACTGCCGTACGCTGTCGATGCCTTGGAGCCCTACATCGACGCTCAGACGATGACCATACACCATGACATGCATCACGCGGGCTACGTCAAGAACCTGAACGCTGCGGTGGAGAAGCACGCCGAACTTGCGGGCAAATCGGTGGAATGGCTTCTGAGCAATCTCAGCTCCGTTCCCGAGGATGTGCGAACCGCTGTGCGCAATCATGGTGGCGGCACGTGGAATCACGGCATGTTCTGGGACGTGATGGCGCCCAAAGCCGGCGGCTCGCCCAAAGGCGATTTGGCGAAAGCGATTGACGCCGGGTTTGGCTCATTCGATAACTTCAAGGCAGAGTTCGAGAAGGCCGCCAATGGCCGTTTTGGATCCGGTTGGGCATGGCTTGTCAGGAAAGGCAGCGGCTTGGCGATCGTTTCGACGCCGAACCAGGACAATCCTGTCTCTGATGGCATGATGCCGGTCATGGGTATTGACGTCTGGGAACATGCCTACTATCTCAAGTATCAAAATCGGCGGGCGGAATATGTGACCAATTGGTGGCACGTCACTAACTGGGACGCCGTCGCTGCCCGGTTCTCCGCAAAATAGCCGCCGCCAGCCGGCTGGCAGGCCTCGTATACCTGCGTTCGCAGCACCTCTCTTGCCAAGATGGCGAAGGAAGATATAATGCTTGTACCAACAGCTGACTTCGCAGAAGGAGAGGATCGATGACTCACATCGTTACCAGCCTGTGCGTTCGGGATCGGGGTTGTATCGAGGTTTGCCCCGTGGAGTGCATGGTACCTGGATTCCCGCAGAACGAATGGCCGTGGATCTACATTGATCCGGACACGTGCATCGATTGCGGTGCGTGCATTCCGGAGTGCCCATATGCGGCCATCTTCCCCGAAGATGAGGTGCCTGCAGCGTACACGGCAAAGGGGGGAGAGTTCATCAGCAAGGTCGGTTTGACCGGGCACTTCGATGGGACCAATCACAGCGGCAAGCCGATCAGCATCGATACCGCAAAGCAATTGGCGGCCGGAGAAGTCGTCGATCTTACTCAGGACATCAAGCCGAACTATGACTTCTTCAAGACCGGACCCGGCTACACAACAAAAGATGTGGATGACGGTACGTAGTCCTACTGGCAGTCTGAAAAGAGCCCGTTCCTAAGAACGGGCTCTTTTTTTTCCCGCACTCAAGGCCGTTCATGCTCTCGACCAGGCGGCGCTTACATCCGAAGGGCTTTGCGCCCCGAGGCGGCTGTTGTGGCGCTCTCATCAGAACGTCCGCTGGCGGCCGCCGGGCTCCGAGATTCATGGATTGACTGCGGCGTCAAATATTGCCTCTCCCACGCTAACGGCCTCCTGCACATTATCCGACTCAATCAAGAGTGCAAGAGCAAGCGGCGTCCCCCGCCAGCTCGGCAGCGTTCCAGCCAGATACCACGAGACGGCCGCGTGGGCGTCCCTGGCTGGAGCTGACCATTCCCAGTAGGCGCGCTCGGGTTTTGCGAACGCGAATGCGGTGTCGCTGGCCGACTGCGCCGAAAAGGCCGAGAAGTTCTTGCCCAAAGCCGGGAGCACGACCCATCCTTGTTGAGGAGTATCGACGGCCAGGGCAATCCGCGGCGCCGGTCGGACGCCAGCATTGCTCAGAGCGGCGGCCGCGAGCGCCATTTGGAGCGGGCTCACGCCGACACTCTCGGTCTGGCTGCCCGACCCGGGGTTGGCCACGGGCATCCGGATAAGCGGCCGAGAGTAGAAGCCAAGGCGCTGGAAGAGATTCATTCTTGCAGCAGCCGCCCCGCCGGTTCCGGTGGCCGCCTCGAACGGGGCGATGGCTTCGCCGGTGGGGTACGCGCCCAGACTCGCCCGATCCAACAAGGGGGAGCTGGTGTCCTTCGCGAGCGCAGAACCGATGGCGTCGAGTTGATTCGGGTCGTAGGTTGGGTGCGATGCCATCAAGAGGATCTCTCCCGAATGCGCGTCAAGCATCACGGCCGCACCATGGGAGTTCCCGATGGCCTCGTCCGCGGTGCGCTGCAGGCCAAGATCAACGCTCAAGCGGACGTCAAGTCCGGCTGGCGGAGTGCCGTAGAGCAACTCGTGCCACCAAATGGCGCTTGAAGGATTGCCCTTGAGTCCCCTCAAGTAGTCGTCGAGAGATGCTTCGAGGCCTGCCTGCCCGAACGCGGGATGTGTGTAGCCCGTAACCGGCGCAATGGCAGTGTATGAATAGTAACGATGCAGTGAGCCAGTGCTGCCTGTAGTCTCCGAGATTGGGAGCCCATTTCTGTCCAACAAGCTTCCGCGGGGAACGTAGCGGTCCGCAATTGAACGACGTGGATTGTCAGTTCTCGCCAGCAAGTCTTGCCCGCGGACGACTGCCCACCAGGTCTGCCCGAGCGCAGCGCCGAAAAGCCCGATGCCGAGGACTGCCGCGATCACTGCCAATGGGTATCGGGGCCTCACCGGCAGCGGCTCGTGCTCGGGCGCGCCGCTGACCACGAGAAGGATGGTTGTCGCGAGGAAGGACGTGAGCAGGGATGACCCGCCGTAGGACACGAACGGTAGCGTGACGCCGGTGAGGGGCAGCAGTCGAAGATCGCCTCCGATGATAAGAAGTGCCTGGATGCCGAGATACGCGCTCAGTCCGGCGGCCAGAAGCCGATGAAACTGGTGTTTGGCTCGGATGGCTGTCATAAAGCCGCGGCTCAGCAGCATGGCGTAGGCGAGCAGCAATCCAATGCTGCCCATGAGTTCCTGTCTCCTCAGCAACAGCAGAGTAAATGAAATCCGAGTGGGCTACTGGCACCAGGCTCGGACTACCTAATCCAGGACCGCGTCCGAATATCCCACCATTGGCAATTGAGAGAAGCGACTGCACGATTTGATAGGATCGGCCACTGGGATCGTTCCACGGATTGATCCAGGCTTCCAGGCGGGCGTGCACGATGTCGACGAATGAGAAGCCGGCCACCGCTGCAAGTGCAAGCGCAATCGCAGTCACCGCGAGCACTCGTCTCCGACCTGTGGCCAAGTAGAGAGTAGTGGTGTAGAGCACGATGAATATGCTCGCCGTCCCAAGATCCCGCTGGACGATGAGCAGAACCAGAGCCAATCCGGTGACAAAGACCGTGGGCATGAGCAACGGAAAGAAGCGTGTCTGCAGCGGGAGGCGGTCGGCAAGATACGCCGCCAGGTACGCGACCAGCAACAACTTCAGCGGCTCCGATGGTTGAAAGTACAGGCCGCAACATCCCAGCCACAGCCGGGGGCCGACTTCGGTCGGGCTCGTACCCAATAGTAGCGTCAGGGCCGTCAGCAGCAATCCCGCCGCGAGCAGGACGTACTTGTATCGACGCAGGAACTCGAGGTCCCGTCCCCGTAAAACGAGGACCGCCGCGGCGGCCGCGCTTACACCCAGCCACGCGGCCTGTCTCAGACCCAGGCTCGAATCAAGCCGCCACACCGTCAGAAGTCCCCATCCGCTGAGCAAGCCCGCCAGCGGTAACAGGAAAGGATCCCGGTCGGGCAGGTGGCGCGCAAGGAATCTTTCGCTGAGCAGGAACACGGCTGACCAAGCCAACAGGCCAATCCAGTGTGAAAAACGATAAGTCGTGCGCCATGTGTCCTCGCGAACCGCGGGCGAGAGCGTCAGGCTCACGGCGTACAGTGCCAGGAAGGCGGCAGCAAGGACGAGCAGGCGCCGTTCGAGTCGATTAGCTGCCATGCGCGAACCAACAGGCCGGTGCTCTGCCTTCTAGGGCCTGCCCGGGGCAAAATCCCCTTAGGAACTGCAGATCTCCCCAGTCCCATAATCCTGCCGGGTGCATCGACAAGCGCCTGGGGTTTCCCGTTCCACATGAAAGGGTAGATGCTCACGGAACAGTGTATTTGAATAAGCGTGCTGACCGCGATGCTTCCGATGAATGCATACCTCAGCGCAGATTTTGCCAGCACCCGCGTCTCGAAGAGGGGGATCAGTAAGTAAATCAGATATGGAATGATGTCGACGAAATATCGCGGGCCAATGGACCACGCGCCGCCCCAATCCTGAAATAGGGAGGTGGTTAGCCAGTGACATACAATGATTGCGATCAAATACAGCTCAATGCTGCCAGGGTTGACGGGTCGTTGCGAAAGCGCTATCCAGGCGCCCACAATTGAAAATGCAAAGAGAGGCGAGAAAATGAGCAATCCGCGATTCGGACTGATAAGGGTGCCAACGAGCGCTTCCGAAATTGAGGCTGGGCTTCCAAGCCTTTCGAACAGTTGATACGAATACGGCGGCAAGACGTTCCCGTATGTGATCAAGTTGCTGAGCGCAAATGGGACAAGCACGAGCAGCGAGCCCGCGGCGAAAAGCCAGAAGCTGCGCCGCCGATTAATGAGGAAGTAGAGGCCGATGAACGCAACCGAGAGACTGTTGGTCGGCCGGATGAGATAGGCAGCGCCCAGAACGAGGCCGACCGCGAAGATGCGCCATGGGCTTTTCCAAGGCACCACGAGTAAGTACAGCGCCAGTGTGAGAAACAGGGCCGAAGGGCCGTGTTGCCAGAGCGCTCGGCTGGCGGTGGACCACATGGATGTGGCGAACACAAATATGAGCGCGATGCCAGCCGATTGAAAGATCCCCAGTTTCTGCCGTGCGATAAGGTACATGAGCGCGCTTGCTAGGGCGACGATGCCGGCCGCGGTAAGCTTTTCTAGGCCCGCGGTGCGCTGGTCGGGCGCATGACGGTCGAGGTACGTGTAGAAATCGGTGGAGTGTGAAAGCGGGTATATCAGGTTGGTCAACCAAACGACGGGGGTCACCAGTAGCGGGGTCGCAACAGGGTAGTAACTGTAGATGTGTCCGCGAATCTCACGCAGGCGATAATCCAGGGGGAGATTCATAAGCGGACGATACTCATCAAGATTCACATTGCCTTGTCGGAGCACGCTCGCCGCGACGTGGAAAGTCCAGGCCGAGTCCGTGCTGGTCGTCACTGGGCTCAGGGCGTGAATTGCCAGTGTGACCAGAAAGACGAGAAGAATGACCAGGCTCTCCAACTCCCAGCCGGGTCCACTTCTAGGCCGCACGCCGGTTGACATCCGTGTGCGCCTAGCTCGGGATGTACTTACTCACAAGCGGGGCAAGCATCTTGAGGGTTGTGGCGGGAACAGAATCCAGGCTGGTAATGAGTGCTCCTGCCAGCGCAGATCCACAATCACAAGGGCGTTCCTCCGGGAGGCGCAGAAGAAGGCGCCGGATGGCAGCTTGGGCCAAGGCTGTGTTCTTATTGAGGGTTCTTACCACCGCATCGACTGTCACCGGCGCCGCACTCACGTGCCAGACGTCGAAATCGGTGACATGCGCCATCACGGCGTAACAGAGCTCTGCCTCACGGGCCAGGAATACCTCCGGGGCGGTGGTCATGCCAATCAATGAGAGCCCCCAGGATCGATACAGTGCAGACTCGGCCTTGGTGGAGAATCGAGGCCCTTCTATGGTTATGGACGTCCCGCCCATGTGAACAACACCACCGGCTTCGATCGCAGCGGTCTCGAGATGCCTTGAAAGGTCCGCGCAAAACGGATTGGGTACGCTCAAGTGTGCCACCAGGCCTTCACCGAAGAACGAGCGGCGACGGCCCTGCGTGTGGTCAATGAGTTGATCAGGAATCACAATGTGGCCCGGCATCAGGTCCTCGCGCAGCGAACCGCATGCGCTGATGCTCAGGATGCGCTGGACTCCAAGGGTCTTGAGTGCATAGATGTTGGCTCGGTACGGCACTTCCGAGGGCGTAAGGTGGTGCCCCACGCCATGCCGCGCCAGAAAGGCGATCCGGCGGTCTCCAATCCGCCCGACACGAATCGGTGCGCTTGGCCTCCCGAACGGCGTTTCGACATCATGATCCCGCACGTCCTCAAGCCCTTCCAGATCATACAGGCCGGATCCGCCAATAACAGCGAACGCAAGCGCCTCAGGCATCTGGCTCTCCTCGAGGCGGCACGACCGCATCCTGCCGCCTGTAGTCCAGGCTGACGATGATTTGGGCACCGCCGCAGCGAATTTCGTCGCCGTGCGCCAGGACGGTTGCGCCGGCGACGTCCGCCGCATTTAGTTTGGTTCCGTTTCTCGATCGCAAGTCTTCGAGCCACCATTGCCCGTGGTGGAAGCTGACCAGCGCGTGGCGCGCTGAGACCGCCTCGTCTTGTAGCGCTACGTCGGATCTGGGATCTCGGCCCAGGGTAACTTCCGGCTGCGAAAATGCCGCTGACACGGGGTCGCCACCCCGCAGTGTGGACTCAAGGCGAATTGGCGGGATTTGTCCACCCGCGATTCGCTCGCTGGTTTGTCTCAGTTCTTTCCACATCACCCAGAGCGCTGACCCGAGAAAAGCATAAAGGGCCGCCACCAACAATATCCGGAGGCCCAGCACGACGATCGCGCTCATGAAAGCGGATTTTGAGGTGGAAAGTCGGATTGGCGGTTCACCGCCCGGCGATCTGCGCCGTGCGGTTCCTGGGGCCCCGTCGGGCCGTCGGATGCCCCTGATGGCGGCGTATCTTGGGCGTACACCACCGCGACGCCGCCCAGCGATATTACATCGCCGGAGTACAGAATGCTCTGAGACCGGCGTTGCCCGTTGATGAACGAGCCCCCCGAAGAACTCGAGGTCGAAGAATACGTAATGACCATCGATTGCTCGCAGCTGCGCATGCTGCCGCGAGACGCGGGCGTCCTCGATCACCACGTCATTGTCCAAGCGGCGCCCAATATTGATCACCGCCGATTCCAGCGCCATCTCCCTTACACCGGCGACGATCAGGAATGCGTTTTCTGGAATTGCGGGCGGTTCGCCGCTGTGCGGATGCGTGGGCGTCTGCCCGGACACGTCTTCGGTCATGCCCAGGGCGGGATCCGTGTGCACCGCATCGACGCTGCATGCGCCGTCCTCCGCGCCGGAATCCTCAGCGTACTCTATCGAAGGTGCCACCGCAAAGCGCAGGCCGGCCCGGGCGCCAACCTCTTTGAGGTTCTGCAGTAACTTGTCTGCGAGGTTTGGATCCTGCCAATGCGAGATTGTGCTCCGCGACGCGCGGATCGTGTAGACATTGGGCGCAACGCGGTCACCGGTCGGCCCGAGGCGCGATCCGGCTAACATGGCCTCGTTGAGACGCCGTTGGATCCGATCTTCCGGTTCGTTTCGGGGCAGGGCCGACATCAGCTGGCTTTCGACCAGTTTGCGAAGCCCCGCTTCGAGGCGCTTGAGATTCATTTTCGTGTCCGTATCCGGACAGAAAATTATACTGCCTCCATACGGCGCTCCCGCATGGGTCGCAGGCGCTCTCGCTTGAAGGATGCCAACCGTTCCGGGCGCCGTCCTGATGCCCCTGGCATGGATCCTGGCCGGCGATTCGGCGAAGAGTCACCGGCAAGGCGAGTTGGACTGGATGATTGGAGTTTAGGCCGTGGGAATGTCTTGCAGGCGCAGAGGCTTACCGCAATTTGGACAGACCTCCTCACGCGCCTCGACAACGAATCCGCACCTCGGGCACGTCTGGGGCTGGCCTTCGCCGAGCGGCGCGCCGCAGGCGATGCACGCACCTTCACCGACCGGATTGGCGGTACCACAGTAGGCACACGCCACTCTTCTTAATCGCTGCGAGAGTTCTTGGCTTGCGCCGCGCGTCAGTGCGGCCTGCTGCAGAACGGCCCAAACGCGCTCCGTGAGCTGAAGATTTTGGACGTCTTGTGCAAGATCATCGAGCCGGCCCAGGATGGTCCAAGGATTTGCGATAGCTGCTATCGTGGTCTTGCCAAGCGAAGCCGCCGTGCCGAGCCACTCTTGAGAACCGGCCTGGACGACCACGCCGTCTGGCGCCCTTTGGATCGTGATCGTCATCGCCGTTGTTCCGCCAGAAGGGGCTCCGGGCCGCGTCCCGATTTGGACCGCCAGCCGATCCCCCTCGCCAACCAGTTGGGCGCGCATGTTGCCTCGATTGAATTCGGCCACGAGGGGTTGGGCAAGATCCATCGGCTCGAGGGCCCCGTGGAAGAATTTGCGGTCCATAGAACGCATTATAATCGCGAACCGATTCTCCCCGGATTCGCTCAATTATGATCAAGAGACTACTCGTTCTCCGTCTTCATTTGCCTATCTTGCTGGCAATCATGGCCCTCATGATGGCCACCAATGGCGTGCGATCGGCCTTGGCGCAACAGCAGGCGACTGACACCCCCGAGCCCGCCGGGTCCCAAGCGTACATCACCAACACATTCACGGGTGAGCCGGCCATCAATGTCCGAACGGGACCCAGCACGATTGCCTTTCCGACCCCATGCGGTTCCATGCCACTCGGTGACACAGCTCCCGCCCTAGGCGCGTCGCCGGGGCACGATTGGGTGCAGATCTCGTTTCCGGCATGTCCTGGCGGAGTGGGATGGGTGTACGCGGCCAACGTCACGCTTACAGGCTCTCTGCGGATCGTGGAGCCGCCGCCAACACCGATGCCTCTGGCAACCTCGACCATCGACCCAACGCTTCAGGCGGCATTTCAGGTTGAACCCACCGTGACGCGCCTGCCGACGTTTACGCCGCCGCCTCCGTTGGAGGTGCCGACATTCTCCCAAGAGTCCGGCGCACGATCCGGAATGCCGACGGCCGCGGCCATCTTGGTGATCGCGCTTCTGGGCGGAATCGTTTTGGGCGCGTCATTCATTCGCAAGCGATGACGGGACGCGGGGGCAGCAGTTCCTACGTGCTCAGATCCTTGCTGGGCACGCTCCTTGTGGCGGCGGCGCTCGGTCTCATGCTACGAGCCGGCGCCATCCTGCCTGCCGTCGCCCAGCAGCCGACGGGATCGATTCCCACAGTAACGGGCACACCGCCCGGGCCAATGGTCGCCGTCGATCCCAGCCTCGGGCAGGTTCGAGTCTACGCCGGTCCGAGCAGCTTCAACTATCCGCCGGTCGGAGTACTGCTCACGGGCATCAAAGTACCTGCGCTTGCCAGGGCCACCGGAATCGACGACTGGATCATGATTCGCTACGAGGGCGTGCCGGGCTCGGTGGCGTGGGTATACGCTTTGTATGTCTCGCTCACGGGGACCGGCGGGCAGGACCTCCCGCGGGTGGACGTACCGCCCACACCCACGGCCGCCTCAACTCCCACGATCGATCCGACTCTTGTGGCGGCCTTCATCCCCACGGAAAACGCAACACGCCTGCCGACATTCACGGCGGCGGCACCTTTGTCAGTTCCAACTTTTGTCGATGAGACCAGGCCCGCGAGCCGAATTCCATTGGGACTGCTGATTCTAGCCTTGGGGGTTGTCGGCGTCCTCGGCACCATGGTCTCATTCCTGCGCGGGCGATAGCCGCGTTGCGCCGCCAGATGAAAGAGAAACCCACGGCCATTTCTGCGGGCCGTGGGTTTTTGCTTCTTTCTGCATCAGGCAGTCGAGGCGGCTAGTTGTTGCAGGAGCAGGAGCCCCCGCATGCACAGCCTTCCTCATCGTGTGAATGGGCATGCGATTGCGCGCTGGGGCTATCGACCATGAAGCCCGCGCCGCGCTGGGGGTCGTTGACGAAGTCGATGCGGGCGCCCTGCAGATAGTCGATGGCGACCTCGTCGACGACGACGCGAACGCCGTCCAATTCGAATGTGCGATCCAGGTCGCGGATGTTGTTGTCGAGCGCCATGCCGAAGCTGACGCCGCTGCAGCAGCCGCTGGAGGCGAGGTACACGCGCAGGGCATAGCCTTCAAGCTGGCGCTCCGCCATGATATCGCTAACGGCCTTGGAGGCCGCGGGCGTAAGTGTCAGAGTTTGGGTCTTGGGCTGAGTCTGAACTTCCAGTTCCTGAAGCATGGTTGTCACCTCTCCGTGCGATGTGTTTCCGGCGACAGTGCCGGCCTGCTAAGCCGATTAATGTGGACAGATGTTATCAGATTGGTTGACGACTGTCAACCTTTGGAAAGTGACCGTCCAGGGGGTGAGGACGCGATCGCGCCGGCTGCCTGCCCGGGAATTTCCCCTTGCAGCAGGATACGCTGCGGGGCCTTCGGCGAAGGGGTGCGCGATCGCGCGGTTCAAATGAGGTTCAATTCTTCCTGGAGCAGATTTTTCAACACAAAGGGCACGAAGGACTCCAAGGGACAGAGAAAGCCTCACTGCCCCGCAGCCAAAGTTGCGGTCCGGGTGTGCGATCCGTCCGGCGTGCGGCGCCCCGCACCCCAATGGGTGCGGGGTTGGTCGATGGCGGCTTGCGGCCGCCTCGTCCAGAAAAACAAAGCGGAACAATCCCATTCTTTACGGGACCGGCGCGGCGATGGGCCTGGGCTGCGCGGTGCGTGAGGCGGCAGATGCGGGGGTAACGCGGGGCGTACAACTGCATACGGTGGCCGGGGCGCCGCCGTGTGCAATCAGTTCAACGACCCTTGCAAGGTGCTTCGTCGGCGTCCGGCGTGGAACGACGGAGTGCCGTCAAGGTGGGCGATGATTGGTTCCGCGATTCAAAAGAGGAACGAACAGTCTTCGCCAAGGAGGCGTCCCTGCTCCGCGCGGGGCGGGTGTTGAGAGGCATTTGTGCCGGCACGGATGCGCGCACATTCATGCGCCGATTATATAGAACATGTGTTCTCTTGTCAAGGGGATACTTTGTGGGTCGGCGGAAGCCGTCAGTTTGGGGCCTGTCAGCGAAAACCCGAGCCGCCCGAGGTGAGAATGGAGTGCGGGGCTCGACCGGATGGGGCTACGGGCATGTCCGCGAAGACGGCGTGGGGGCGGCGGACCGGCAGATCCACGCGCGCTCCGGGTCAGTTCGCGCCGCGTCGCAACGAGAAGAGGGTCGCGGTCAGGGGTCGAATCAAGTTCTCACGCTTGACACAACGTCCAGCGACCTGTAAAATCCGACTGCTTTTGTCCAAGCCTAAGCGCAATCATCATCCCAGCGGAGGAAATTTCATACATGTACTACATGCCAGGGTTAACGTCGCTCGAGGCGATCGCCATATGGGTCGTGTTTGGCATCGCCATTCTGGGACTGTTCTACGCGAATTTCCTGCGGACACAAATCCTGCGGGAAGACAAGGGGACTGCCAAGATGCAGGAGGTGTGGGGCGCCATCAAGGACGGCGCCGACGCCTACCTGCGCAAGCAGTTGCGCTCCATCCTGCCGCTGATCGCGATTCTGACAGCGGCGCTTTTTCTGTCAGTCTATATTGTGCCGCCGTCTCCGGAGGCCATGCAGCGGTTCGCCGGGAGCAGCGCCGATCAAGTCCGCTTGATCATCGGCGTGGCGCGGGCGATCGCGTTCGTGATGGGCGCATCGTTCTCGCTGGCGGTCGGGCAGATCGGCATGCGGATGGCCGTCCAGGGCAACGTGCGGGTGGCATCTGCGTCGCGGCGGTCGTTCGGTGACGCTCTGCGCATAGCCTATCGCGCCGGCACGATCACGGGCATGCTCACGGATGGCCTCGGGCTGCTGGGCGGCACGGCGATCTTCATCGTGCTGGGCATCGCGGCACCGGATGCGCTCCTGGGCTTCGGCTTTGGAGGCACGCTGCTGGCCCTGTTCATGCGGGTGGGCGGCGGCATCTTCACCAAGGCTGCGGACGTCGGGGCAGACCTGGTGGGGAAGGTGGAGGCGGGCATACCCGAGGACGACCCCCGGAATCCGGCCGTGGTGGCGGACCTGGTGGGCGACAACGTCGGCGACTGCGCGGGCATGGCGGCCGATATTTTCGAGTCGTACGAAGTCACGATCGTGGCCGGACTGATCCTGGCGCTGGCGCTGTGGCATCTGACCGGACGCGTCGAATGGATCATCTTCCCGTTGATGGTGCGCGGTATCGGCGTGCTGTCTTCGATCATCGGCACGTACGTGGTGCGCGGCGGCCCCGGGAAGAGCGGAAACGCGATGGCGTCCATCTTCCGGGGCTTCCTGTCCTCGGCGGCGATCTCGGCCGTGCTGTTCTTCCTGGCCGGATACTTCTATCTGCAGGCTCCGGGGCTGGGCGGATGGTGGAGAACGCCGGCGGCTGTGGCGGTTGGAGTGCTGCTCGCCATTCTGATCGACCGCCTTACGGAGTACTTCACCGGAACGGAAGCGTCGCCGGTCCGAGACATCAAGAAATCGGCGGACACGGGTCCGGCAACATTCATCCTGCAAGGCGTCGCGGTTGGCTTTGAGTCGTCGGTGTGGTCGATCGTCGTGATCGCGCTGACGATCGTGGCGTCGATCCTGATCTTCGGGAGCATTCCCGGCGCGGACGCGGCGCAGCGAATCACATACATCCTGTACGGCGTGGCGATGACGGGCATCGGCATGCTGACCCTGACGGGCAACAACGTGGCGATGGACTCGTTCGGACCGATCTCCGACAACGCGAACGGCATCGGCGAAATGTCCTGGTCGGGCAAGCGGGACAAGGCCACGCGGGACGCGCAGCAAATCATGGCGGACCTGGATGCCGTGGGCAACACCACAAAGGCAATCACCAAGGGCGTGGCAATCGGCTCGGCGGTGATCGCGGCCGTGGCGCTGTTCGGATCGTTCCTGGTGGACGTCTCGCGGGCGCAGACGACGCTGGGCTACTCGGCAGATCAACTCCTGCAGGCGACGGGCATTCGTGTAGACATTCCGCAAGTGTTCGTGGGGATGCTGCTGGGTGCGTCGATCCCGTGGCTGTTCTCGTCGTTCGCGATCCAGGCAGTGAGCCGCGCGGCGTCGCTGATCGTGCTGGAGGTGCGCCGGCAGTTCAAGTTAGGCGTGCTGACGGGCAAGGTCAAGCCGGACTACCGTCAGGCGGTGAGCATTTCGACGGAGGCGGCGCAGCACGAACTGGTTGGGCTGGCGCTGCTGGGAATCGTCTCGCCGATCGTGGTCGGCCTGCTGCTGCACGTCGAGGCGCTCGGCGGCTTCCTGGCGGGCATCATCGTCTCAGGACAATTGCTGGCCGTGTTCCTCAATAACTCCGGCGGCGCCTGGGACAACGCGAAGAAACTGATCGAGGACGAGCCTGCCAGCGTGGCGAAGAACACGGGCAAGGGATCCGAGCGGCACAAGGCGGGCGTGGTCGGCGACACGGTCGGGGATCCGTTCAAGGACACGGCCGGGCCGGCGCTGAACCCGATGATCAAGGTGGTGAACCTGGTTTCCGTGATCATCGCGCCGATCGTGGTGCAGTACGCGGGCGTTACCGGGCTGGCGCTGTACGGAGTTTGGGCGGTGGCACTGGTGCTGATCGGGGTGCTGGCCTGGGCGGTGATTCGCTCGAAGGCTCCGGCGAAGAGCATGACGGCTTAGATTCTTGTGTGGAAAGGAAGCCCCCGATGGCGGAGTGCCATCGGGGGCTTTTTTGTATTCGGGCGGTGGCGGCGATCGGGATTGGTGCTGTGGGTAGCCGTGCGCTTCCTACCGGAGGCTGGCGACGGGGCAAGAAACCATGCCTCGTCGGCTATAATCGCGACAGAGCGGGTGCACAGTTTTTCGAGTTTCATCACCGGAATGGTTCATCGATAGCCGTCGATCATATCCTGAATGCTAAGAGCAATCGCACGGAGTTTGCTAAGACGTGTCGGAAGAGCTCCTACCATCGCGTGGTGTTTGGTGGGCTTCTTTCTGAGTTACGTTTTGTTCTTCCTGTTCCCGGTATTCCTTTCGGGACCGACCATGTTCTTCCTCCCGTGGTGCCGACGATTTCGCCGATCGGAGCGGACCTGAGAGAGATCATGACCTTCGTGGCGGAAGCAATCGTCAGGGGTGGCACGCCGTATATCGGTACAGCCACATACCCCCCGCTTGGCTACGTGGTCCTGGCACCTCTACTATTGATTGATCCATCACAGAGATACTCGGTGTTCTCGCTCATAACGGTTGTTTGCTATGCAGCGGGCAACGTTGTACGTTCCGCTGAGCATGAGCCCTGGAAAAAGGGTGACGCCTGAGCTGTTGGTTGTTTTCGCTACGGGATTGATTTCCTACGGACTGCAATTCGAACTTGAGCGGGGGCAGTTCAACGTCATTGCTGTCTCTTTGGCCTATCTGGCAATCTGGATGTATCACTCGCGGCAATGGACGAGAGATGTGGGCATACGTCCTTTTTAGCATTTCCGTCCAACTTAAGTTGTATCCCCTGATATTTGCGGTCATGTTTATTCGAGACTGGCGAGACTGGCGGCACAATGTAAAGAGGTTGTCGCTGCTTGCCCTAGGTAACTTCGGCCTATTCTTTGTTCTTGGATGGCGCGTCTTCCTGGATTTCGTGGACGCCGTGCGGGCAACAAGTGTGCGGATGAATGTGATATCGGTCTTCAACCATTCAATCCATTCGTTCGTGAGCCTAGCGGCGACCATTGCGGGCGCCACGGGAAGTTCGTGGTCAGCGCTTCGGACGACTACAGCAGAAGCCGAGCTTTTTGCGATCGTAGCGATCTGCATAGCACTGATCGTGGTGAAGGCATGGCGGGAGAACACCATAGGCGTAAATCCCGAATTGCTGGTTGCCTGCGCGGTGGCGCGCTTCTGATCCCTGTCGTGAGCTACGATTACACGCTTGCCATCTTGGCTGGTCCGGTCGGACTGTTGTTGGTCGACCTGAGGCGGCGAGCGATAACAACAAAGCCGCCGAATTGCGCTAGGTGTTGCAACACTGTTGTTTTGTTTCGCGTACTCGTCGACCCTGTTGCCCTTGAGTTTCAAGCCGACGCGTACTTGTGCTTCAGAGCAGTCTGCCGGTCCTGCTTGTGATGCTGCGTAGCCGATGCGTTCATATCCTTTGGCTGAAACCGCGCTCGCAAGAAGAGCCCGCCGCCTGAACGTTTCGGAACAGACGGGTCGCGGCCGGACCGGCGCCCAAGGCAGTCGGACACCGCAACGAAGCTGCCTGCAACAGGCGCGAACGAGGCTTCCGCATCACACGACGCACCGCAGGCGGGCCGTTAGCACGGAGCTCTGGATTGGCATCAGGCTCATTTCTGGTCTGTGCCAAACACGGCTCCGTCGGCGAACTGGCGGAGACACGGGCAAGTCACAACTTCTCCAATTCTGACTTCGTTGGCAGATACCATCTTTGGATGAAATCAAAGAACACCAAGTATGCGTGGTGTGTACGAACGTCTTCGCACATCCCAGCAAGGGATCGGACGTAGCTTGGATTGATTGCCAATGTCATCCAAGATACTTGTTCCGGAATCCATTTAGTCTTTCTTCGTGTAAGGAAACTCACCGCGTCCGGCTCATTGGAGTAGAGTTGAGAATCCTCAGGCAGGGAAGCGACGAACCTCAAGGTCTCAAATCAGACCATCGCAGCGACAAGTAGCCGAGACCTTCTGCCCTGCTCGTCACTGCGAACCGAAAGGTTGTGGGAATTCTAATGGCCGCAAGCAAGAAAAGGCAGACTCCGAGAGACCACCAGAGGGGTCGGCGAATTCTCCAGGCCAGTGCAGATACCCCCACCAGCAGGACCACAAGACATGGCAAAAGCAGTCGCATGTCCAGGATGGAGATGCTGGCGTCCCAGTACGTGATGGACGCCAGGAGCAAGAGCAAGTAACAGACGCAAAACGAAACGCAGACCGCCGGGCTGGCCAGGGTGTGCCAGTCCCGGAGAATTGGACGCCGAAGGCGCTTCAAGAAGAAAAGGCAGCCCAAGCACAGCGTCGCTATGAGGCCGAAAACTGCCCATCTTCCAGAGGGCGGCAGCCCATCGGGGGCAATCAACTGAAAGGCCGCCGCGAGCACGCGCAAACCAAACTCCGATAGCGGCATTGGGTGAAAAGCATAAAGGCGATCGACGGCTGATCGAGCCCAGAGCCAATTTCTTAACGAAAATAACGCGATGGGCGCAAGGGCGAGGGCGCCCCACGCCAGCGCCTTTCCGACCGTTCGGGTGGCTCGGCGCTGACGCGTTGCGAGAAGGATCACGAGTAGCCCCGGCGGAATCAGAGCAAGGCCGGCGTAACGGGTCAGGGTCGCGGCGCCCACGGCCAACGCGGATCCAATATGCCAGCGAAGGCCGGGCCACTTGGCGTAGGCTGCCAGAGACTGGACCGAGATCAAGCACAATGAAATGAAAAGTGGCTCCGACCAAGCCCAAGCATGCAGCTCAAGCAGAGGCTGCGACGTGATGAAAAAGAGGGCTGCGCAGAAGGCGGGCAGAACTCGGCGACCCGTCGCTGAGTGCACGGCCCACGCGATCAGGACCGCATTGGCGCCAAACAAGAGCGAATTCAGGATGCGAGCCGTTTGCACGAGATTTCCGGTAAGGAGGCTGACGGCGGCGAGCATAAGCGGGTATGCGGGCGGAAAGTGCGTCACGGGATTGCCTAGAATCGAGTACCCGTTGCCGGCACGCAAACTCTCAGCAGCGGCGAGATAGACTGTCGAAATCCGGGCTGACGCCAGGTCCCCGGGGCGTGGTCCATAGTACCGAGCCCAGCACGGCAAACGCAAAAACCCCAACGAATAGGAGGAGCAGGACGGCACGGCTTCTTCGCATGCAGGCTCCCGGCAAAGAGCGACCTACTGCAACACGTATAGCGGACGCTCGCGAGCCAGGAGCGGCCATGCTGCATGGGGCGGATGAAAGCCAGGCAGGCATTTCGCACATTCGGCAGATGCAGGCGATGATCTGGATCTCGGGGTCAACGGGACGATTCTCGGTGCGGTACGAGCCTGTGAGAAAGTGCAAACCTAGTTTAGACGACAGTGACCAAAGTTGCAAGCGAGGCAGACACGCGTGTAGGTAGCATGAACGAGAATTCGTAACATTGAGATACGCCCATATTGAGCTTCCGCCGAAGGCGGCGGCAGGTTGCAGCTTTCGGACAATCTCCGGCGGGGCCTCTTAGAAGGAGCGGTGTCGATTATCATTGCCCGGATTGTGGCACCGCCCACGGAAGGCAGCTTGCCCGTGCTGTGAACCCTTGATGAATTGCGTCTGCATGGTGCTGGCAAGGATGTACTTACATGGGCAGCCAGCGCGGCGGGCGTCGTTTGGTGGAACAGGCGAACCCACATCCGCCCGTACAAGACGCGCGGCTCCCGGCTCGCCTGTGGGTGGTAGAACTGCAGGTTGCTGCATTGAAATCTAGCGCCGCGATTACGCCCAAACAACTACTCTACTTCTCCACAGCGCTTGCATGTCTGCTGGCGGTGTCCTCGCTTGTATTTCTCACCGTAACCCGAAGCGAGTTTTGGGACTTCAACGTGTTCTACTCGTCGGCGCGGGCGGCCCTGCACGGACAAACGGTCTATCGGAACTACGGCCCGTATGACTTGCCTTATTGGTACTTCCCTTGGGTAGCCTGGTCCTTCATCCCCCTGGCGATTTTTCCCTTCTCGCTAGCAAAGACTTTCTATGTGCTGATCAGTGTGTGCTCCGCGGTCTTTGTGATCTATTCCGTGAGCCACCTCTTCGACCCGAAAGTTTCACTGGCCAGCCAGGCCTACGCGCTAGGGATGAGCCTGCTAATGTGTTGGCTGCTCTTCCGAACGGGCCAGGTCGATTTCATCCTTGCCGCTGTGCTGGTTGCAGTCATACTTCTTGTTGATAAGAAACACAACTTCGCAGCGGGGGTTCTGTTTCCGCTCCTGCTTTTCAAGCCGCATCTTTTAGCTGTGTTCATCCCCTTTGTCCTCGTGCGGGGCGGCAAGAAGTTCCTGGTTTCGGCGCTTACCAGCGTGGCTGTCCTTGGCGCGCTCGCCCTTATATTCATACCGGCTTGGCCACTCGAAATGCTGCGCATGTTAACGCAATATGGAGGCAGGACTGACAACGTGTGGCATTTCGCCACGTTTGCAGAGCTGATTGGTAGAACGGAGAACTGGTCTGGAACCGCCAATCTGTGGGTAGCCGGCGGCGTCTTCGTCCTTGCCTTCCTGGCGGCTTGGAAGAGCCAGCAACTACCCACGCCCTCGTTCCTGGCCTTGACGTTGGCGGCCTCCATGCTCTGTGCGCCGCACGCCTGTCCTACAATCTGCCGTTCCTGGTGCCGGCACTATTGTGGGTTTCGGCTGGGAGCACGGCCACGCGTTTCTGATCTGGACCGTCGTTGGGGGTGATCTCCCTGGCAGCTCACTTTTCCACAGGAAGCTACCTGATTGTGCTCATGACATTTGTTTTGGCCCTCGTAAAAGCGCAATCGTCGCGCGCTCCGGCTGAGGCGGCCGGATGAAGTTGAAGCGGTTCGCCCGAGACGTCGGTTACCCGGTGCTTGTGATTTCCATGTTCTTGCTCAGTCTTGTGCTTCTATTCCTGGAAAGGCGCGGAAGCGACTGGCATGACTTTGACGTTTTCTATGGGGCCGCGTCTGCTGCCTTGGCTGGTAAGTCGATCTATATCATCGTGGGCCAGTACCATCTGCCATTCTGGTATCCGCCGTGGACAGCCTGGTTCTACGTTCCCTATGCAATTTGGCCCAAGCACACAGCGTTGCTGCTCTACCAGGCGACCCTCGCGCAAGCGCCATCCTGGTCGTACACTTCCTCGCGCGCTACTACAAGCCAAGTTTTCGGATTCTGGACGAGCTCCTGATACTGGCTATGCTCGTGCCGATGAGCCTGCAGCTTTTTTGGGTGGGACAAATGGATTACCTCTTTCTTGGCCTGGTTGTGCTGATCGTTTGGGCCGCCAGCCGCAAGAACGATGTACTGGTGGCGTTGGTTTTCCCTTTCTTGCTGACCAAGCCCCATCTCATAGTTCCGTTTACCGCGTTTCTTTTCTGGCGGCTTGGAAAACGCGCCCTGCTCTGGACCACGATTTCGACCGGGCTGCTGCTGATTTTGGCAACGATCCTAATGCCGCAGTGGTATCTTGAGATGTCGCGCTGCTTCGCGTATCTGGCGCAAGAACGGCTGGCCTGCCCTTTACGACCCTGCCGACCTTGCTGGGGCGCCAGGAGAATTGGCTGGGAACCGCGAACGTGCCGTTCACGGCGCTTCTCATTGTGCTGTCGCTGCTTCTTTTGTGGAGAGCGAGAACTCCCAACTATGCCCCTACTCTCGTTTGCTCTTGCGCTTTCCCTGTTCTGCGCGCCGCGGGCTTACGCCTATGATCTCCCCCTAATAATTCCCGCAATGGTATGGTTGACCGCGAGCAGGTTTCCGCAAAGGGCATGGATGTGGGCGGCAGCGGCACTGATTCCGATAGCTACCTGGTTCTCGTCGGCCGCGTACCTGCTAACTTTGTTGATTTGTCTTCTTGCTACGCGACAGGCGACCTTGGAAACGGCGCAGGTCACTTCTGGATCAATTGCGGCAACGCGAGAGCTGGGCCCCGAATGACCCGGCCCTGGATGCGCGGAGCGCCACAAGTCATGCGGCGGAGGCCGTTCGGCTGCGCTTTGGGTCGAGGGGGCGTAGGATGAATGCACCAACGAGCCCTGAAGGATCCACGCTGGGGATCGACCATCCCAAGGCCTTGAACCGATTATTCTTTCTTATCTCTTTCGTGGCCTACAGCTATTTCTTTCATTTCGGGGAATGGAACTCAAATTCCCGTTTTGATTTGACATTTGCGATCGTGGAACACGGGCAGTGTGGCTATAGACAGCGTACAGCACCCAGGCGGAATGGTACACAATGGACGTTGCCTCCTACGGGGGGCACATCTACTCAAGCAAACCGCCCGGGTCATCCCTCCTGGGTGCCGTCTTCTATTGGCCGGTATATCACGTTGCAAATTGGCTAGAAATCGTGCTAACGGCCAGGCGCGAAGAGATCCTTGATCAGCATTCCGAGTATTGCGTTCCCCTCGGCGGTGTCCGCGGCACTAGTGTTCATGCTGGCACGGCGATTTGTCTCAGATGTCCGAATGGCGTTTTGGGCCAGCCTCGGGATTTCGGCCGGAACGATTTTCTGGCCGTATTCGAACACATTCTATGGCCATGCCCTGTCGGCAAGTTGCCTGTTCATGGCGTTCTACATTGGCTTTCAGCGCGTCCATCACACAGTGAGACGCAAGTCGGCTGCGCTACTGCTTCTCGGGTTGCTGCTGGGATTTGCCTTTATTACCGAGTATTCTGTGGCGGTCATCATAATTTGGATCCTGGGGTACGCCGTGTCGAGAGCCGGTGATCTCCGGAGTGCGATAAGGACGCTGGGGCTGATCGGTCTGGGTTCGCTCCCGCCGATCCTTCTGGCGGTTGGCTATGACTACGCGGCATTTGGCAGGCCCTTCACGAGTGGGTACGCGTATTCTCTTAACCAGGTGTTCAGGGCCGAGCACAGCCGTGGGCTGTTAGGGATTGGCCCACCAAACCTGGGCAATGTCTTGTACATGACCATCCACCCGGGCGTGGGCATACTCTGGTTCTCTCCGGTGCTGCTACTCGCCCTGCCCGGTGCTGGTGAGGGGCGTGCGGAGCACCTTTCGACGAGAGAACATCATGGCCCTCGGAATTGTTGCAACTACACTGCTCGTGTATTCCGGTTTCTATTCGTGGTGGGGTGGTTCGTCAGTGGCACCCCGCTACCTAATTCCCATGCTGCCGTTCTTCTTGATTCCGCTGTGCTCGCTCTCCATTTCGTACAAGCCGTATCTGAGAGTGCTCCGATCGTCTCGTCGATTGGCATGTTCATTGTCGCAAGTACGACCATCTTTGTGCCGCATGAGTTGGTGGAGGGTATGCTGGTTGCGCCCCCGTTTGCTTTTTCAACCTTCTATAGCTACGTGCTTCCTCGTTTTCTGGTCGGCAATCTGGCGGATAACCTGGCCAGCATGTTGGTGGTTGGCCCCGGGTTCTAACTCTCGTGCCTTTCATCTACGTGGAGATGGGGCTGTTCCTGTGGTTTTGGCATGTTTCAAGGGGCGGCTCGTCGCACGGACTTCAAGCCGGCGATCTAAACTCCAGCAGCCGGCAGCGGATCGACCCGGGCAAAAACTCTCCTAACGTGATGGCATGGCCCGTCCGTTCCACCTGGTGAGCTGGCAGCAACCTAATTTATCATCGGCTGATGCCCTCGGCAATTGATTCGCTGCGACGCTGGAGTGCAACCGAAGACTGATCCAATTTCCAAAGGTGGCTGGCCAGTCCGGTGTGCTACTGACCGCGACTGAAACGAGACAAGATGGAACGCGACTTCACGACGTCGTCGCATGGCCGACCGCGGCGGGTTCTGCAGTTGAACGCCCCAGTCCCGGTTTGGGAGGACCCAGGATACGTGAGGTGGGTGGTTGAGCCATGTATCATTGCATATCCGGACGTCAAGCGTTCTGCCATCAACCACTGGGATCTGTTTCAGGGGGGCCGGAGGAGTAGCCCATACCGCGCGACAGCCGTTTTTGCCCCGCCTCCGAATCGTCTCTGTAGTTCTTCTGGCGATATTTGTCGCGCTTGCGATGTTCGGCACCCTGCAAGAAAAGTCCGAAGTCGGACGACGATTCCATCAATGTATACGATGCGGGTTTG
>CAVZIZ010000010.1:0-14225 GCA_963775435.1 uncultured Chloroflexia bacterium | reverse complement strand
GGGCGCTGGGCTGATCGATGCGGAGCACTTCGCCGTGGAGGTTGATGACGATCTTGAAACCCATCATTCCCAGATAGGTGCGGCCTGCTTCAGGAATCCCCTGCTGCATCAGGCCTCGAACTGCTGGTCGATATTCTTGAGTTGAAGCTCGATCATGGGCTTCGAGAAGATGTCTTCCTGCCCGAGCATCTTGGCCGCCTGCTCGGAAATCATTCCCTCGCTGCCCTTCATCATGTCCTGCATGTGCTTCAAGACTTGACGGTCAATCTGTGCGGCCGGGATATGACGCTTGAAGCCGGCGTCGTCCACCACGTAGAAAGGTTCTCCACCGACCTGCGTGGAATCCACGGGGCGATCATTCTCATCGACGACCAAGCCTGCAAAGAGGGCATAACCGGCCATGTCAGCTAGGATTTGGATGAGACGATCTTCACGGCGGTCCCCTCGCCGGGCTTGTAGAGATACGGGATATCGACCGGGACCAGCGGACTGGTCCAGCGATACAGGAACTTGGCGTCTTCAGGGCGCAGGTTCACGCAGCCATGGCTGCGCGGCCGGCCATAATCGTTGTGCCAGTAGGTGCCATGGAATGAAACGCCCGTACCGGTAAAGAAGCTGACCCACGGTACCCCCGGCAGGTCATAGCCCTGGCCCGCACCGGCCTCGCCGTCGTTGGTCATGTGAATCGTCGGGCCTTTGTGAAATGTGAAGAAGTCGCCCAGGGGCGTCGTCGTGCCCTTGCCGCCGCTGGAGCAGCGCGCCGTCAAGACGGCGGTGTCGTTCTCAAAGGCGGTGACGGACTGCGTGGCGGTATCCACGTAGATGTGCTTGAGCGCATCGGGGACGTCGGGGGCAAGTCGGGTCATTTCATCGTCGGGTACGAGCCGCATTTCCGCAGAAGCTATATAGAATGATTTCTGCAGATGGCTGTCGTAGATCTCGTACCAGATGCCCTTTTCGTACGAATTGACGCTGACGCCGGTGACCCAGTGTGTCGTGGAGAAATACAGGCGGTAGCCGTTCTTGGCCCACATGCTAGGCTGGAGCCGCGCAATACTGACGGGCACGGTGATCTCCCCCAGGCGGCCGGCCGGGGGAATGTTGAAGCCGGGCTTCTGGTAGATCGTCTCGACCGGTTGGACCCAACCCGAATAGGTATAGCCTTCCCCATTGACCTGAAACCACCTGCTATTGAAGGGATTGCCCGCGTCGCCGTCGACTTCGCCGGTGATGTCTACGACCTCATCGCGACCGAAGACGTGTGTCTTGTTGGCAGCGAAGGCTGGATCATCGTAAAGGCCCAGGCCGCTGAGGGTCATGCGGCCTTGCGACATGGGCGCGGCGAGGGCCCGCCCAAGGCCTGCCTCGGCAAGCAGGGCGCCTAACATCCCTGAAGCCGATACCTTGAGAAAATCGCGGCGAGAGAACGGCAGATTTCGCATTCGGTGTCTGGAATTGTAGCTGAATTGCGCGAGGCGGCCCGCAGGCGAGGGAGAAGTCTAATACAACTCTTATGGGTGCCGCACACAGGCGGCCGCGTGCATTAGCGGCTACGGCAAAGAAACGTAGATGACAGCCGCGAAGCCTCTCTGCCAAAAATTACACACAGCGACTTGTGGCCGGAGGGTGTGGCCCAGTTGCGGTGCACAGTCCTTTCACCGCCGGGGCCTCCCGGCGCTGTAACATCATGGCTCAACTGTGGGTTCGGGTGTGGGCTCCACGTTCTCGTTGTTGACGAAGCAGAGCAGGCCGTTGACAACCCCGTCGGCCACCTGGTCTGTGTGCTGCGTGAGGATTTCCCGATCCAGATTCAGAAAATCCGGTCTCGATGATGGCCGCGACCGTGTTGGGGTCGATCTCGGAGAAAGCATGGTAGCTGGTCATGTCGGCGGTGATACTACCGGGATGGAATGGCAAGCCAGTGGCGGCATGATAGCGGTCGACCAGGCAGGCCAGCAGCCGGCTGGCACGAATTCGTGTCGCGGGTGTTCAGCGCGGCGGCGACCTTGAAACCGGTGGCCTGATCGTTGATGTACTCACAGGAGTCGTTGTGGATGGAAACGATGGCCACCGCCCGGTATCCATTGAGACGGGTGTCGAACTCGTTGAGGAGATCAACCTGGAAGCCCCGATCGACCAGTTTCTTCTGGACGAGGGTGGCGATCTTGAGATTCACGTCCGCTTCCGTCAGTGTCACGGCGCCGTCGGCATCGGTGCAGACGGCTCCGGAATCGTTTCCGGAGTGGCCGGCCACGATCCCGATCCGGAGGGCCGGCAGGGCAGTGGATGCAGGGCCCTGGCCGGGCTGCGGCGTCAACAGGAAAGCGAGTCTATCCGTGAACGACGCAGAGGAGAAACTTTGCGGTGTCCAGGCCACAAAGATGGTCGCTACGAGAACGGCGAGCACCAGAGTTGTCCGGATGGCGTGCAGGGGCCTGGACCGCGGACAGCGGTGCCGGCGCTGAAAAGTCGTGGTCGGGTGGCTGCTCCATGGCTTACCATCGTACTGACATTCAGACGAAACTGCAAGGGGATACTTCACCGGAGGCTCCAGACGAACGCGCCCAATGCGGGCCCGAGCGGACGACCGCCCAAAATGCCTTGCGCCTTGACACTGCCTGTAGCCGCATTTATGATGAAATGACAATGACAATACAAACGACGACTCCTGAAGAGCGTACGGAAGGTCTCCGCGCTGCCATGCGCGCCTGGACGACGGGCGTGGCAATCGTTACCGCGGCGCACGCAGGTGAACAACACGGCATGACGGTAAGTTCGTTTGCATCCATATCGCTCGATCCGGCATTGGTGGCGATTTCTCTGCAAACCGCAAGTCATACGCATGCGCTGGTGACCCGCGCCCAGGCATTTGGCGTCACCATCCTGGCGGCCGGCCAGCAAGATCTGTCCGAACGCTTCGCGGGTCGGAGCGGGGAGGCTTCCGGGCGGCTGGACGGTCTGCAAACAGAAACCCTCCTTACAGGCGCTCCCTTCATTAAGGATGGGTTGGCATTCCTGGACTGTCGGGTTACGCAAGCGATCCAGGCCGGGATGAACACGCTCTTTCTTGCGGAAGTGGTGGCTGTTCACTCAGCGGACGATGCGCCGCCGCTGGTCTACCATGACCGGGCATATCGTCACCTGGAGGAGTGATTCTGCAAGAACCAGGCGTCGGGCGGGCGTCGAAAGTGGGGCAGAGGCAACATGGAAGACCGATTGACGAATGACGAAAAACAGGCACTGCTCCGCATCGCGCGGGGCGCGCTCAACCGAGGCGTGCGCGGAGGCGACCTGCCCTCCGCCGAGCGCGAAGAGTTGTCTCCCCGCTTGAAAGAGCCCGGCGCCTCCTTTGTAACGCTTACGATCAAAGGGCAACTGCGAGGCTGCATTGGCGCCCTGGAGCCGTACCAGCCGCTGGCCCAGGACGTGCGCGAGCATGCAGTGGCCGCGGCGTTGGAAGATCCCCGTTTTCCGCGGGTGAGTCCCGAAGAACTGGACCAGATCGAGATCGAGATCTCCCGGCTTACGCTTCCCCAGAAACTTGAATACCAGGATGCCGCCGATCTGCTGTCCCGGCTGCGCCCGAGTATCGATGGCGTGATCCTACGAGAAGGCTGGCGGCGCGCCACGTTTCTTCCGCAAGTGTGGGAAAAGATCCCTGACAAGGCCGCGTTCCTCGATAATTTGTGCATGAAGATGGGGGCCGGCGCGGGCACATGGCGAACCAAGCACCTCGAGGTGCTTACCTATCAGGTCGAGGAATTCCACGAGTAATGGCCGCTCGGCCGGCGGACCGCAGCACACGCGCACCAGAGGCAGCTCCCAGCACATGACAGAAGCTCATGACACCATGCTCGAGCAGGCGGTTGAGGCGCTGCGGCAGTATGACAAACCACGCGCCAAAGACCTGCTGACGCGCTTGATCAAGGCCAACCAGACCAACGCCACCTATTGGATCTGGATGAGCGCCGCCGTGGACACACACAAGGAGCGGGTGTACTGCCTCGAAACGGCACTCAAGCTCGAGCCCGAGAATGCGACAGCGAAGCGCGGGCTGGTGCTCCTGGGCGCGCTGCCACCCGAAGAGAACATCAAACCGTTCTCACTGGCCAGGCCGCGGGCGTGGGAGTCACAACTCCACCTTGCGCACGAGCGGCCGCGCGGCGGACTGCTACGGGATCCGGCCACGCGGTTGGTTGGCATCCTGCTGACCGGCGCCGCGTTGATCGTAGTTGCCTTCTTTGCCTTCTTCGCTCCTCGCAGCGCGGCGCTGCGCGCGACGGCGGCTGCGACTTTTGGCCCGCCGCCCACTCGTACCAGTACTCCAACGCCGGCCTTTGCCGGGCTAAACGAGGGCACGCCGGGAGACCCAACGCCCCTGGCCGTACTACTGGGAATCTCCTATTCGCCCACCCCGGCCTACATCAACACGCCGAGGCCCCCAGAGTCAGCCGATCTATTCCGGGCCGCCGAAGCGGCGCTGGCCAAAGGAAACTGGGACGAATACTTCCGGGAAATGCAGCAAATCCAGCAAAACGAACCTGCGGCGGCGGATATCCCTTACTACATTGGCGAAGGCTATCGTTTGCAGGGCGATTGCAGCCAGGCTTCGACCTACTACAATGAATCCTTGAAGGCGAACAGCACCTTTGCGCCGGCGTACCTTGGGCTGGCGCGCGCCCGGCTTTGCCTCGAGCCTGGAGCCGACACTCGAGAGCTCTACACCGCCGCCATCAAGGCGGACCCGGCCTATGGCGCGGTCTATCTTGATCGCGCCGACTTCTATATGAAACGGCAGGACTTCAAGGCCGCCCTCGCCGATCTTCAGGAGGCGGACCAGCTGATGCCGGGCTCTGCCCTGGTTCAACTTGGCTATGCACAGGCGTATCTGCTGCAGGGCGACAACACCAGCGCCCTGGAGGCGGCCCGGAAGGCCAACAGCATTGACCTGACGCTGCTGCCCTCGTACTACCTGTTGGGGCGCGCCTACCTGCTAAACGAACAATATGCCGAAGCAATCAGGCCCCTGCAACTGTATCTTGTTTATGAAACGCAGGACGGAAGTGCGTATGCCATGCTGGGGCAGGCGCTCACCGAAACCGGGGACTATCCCGCTGCCATCGAGGCGCTCAACCAGGCACTGAAGCTTGACCCAAGCCAGGTGCAATGCTACGTCTACAGGGGAACGGCATACCTGCGGACCGACAACCTGGCCGGAGCCGAGGTCAACTATAAGCGGGCAATCGACTACTTGCCGGATTCGTTTGAGGCGAACATCGGCCTGACGGAAATCTACTACCGCAAAGGCACCTACGGTACGGCCTACTTGAAGGCGGAAACGGCAAAATCCAAAGCCACGAACAACACGGAGCTGGCACTGGCGATCTACTGGAGGGCGCTCTCACAAGAGGGACGCCAAAGCTATGGCGACGCCATCAAGGATTGGGAGACGCTGCTGGCAATGCCCACCAGCGCCACAACGGACCTGATGCGGCAGGATGCCCAGGCGCACTTGCGAAGCATTGCCTCGCCCACCAGCACGCCGAAAGGCCTGGAGCCAAGCAGCACGCCCACGGCATCGCCGACGAACAGACCGGGCAATACGGCGACGCTGCCACCCGGCTATAAGTCGCCTACGCCCTCAAGCACACCCACCTCGACAAAAACGCCTTAGCCAAGGCACGCGGAGCTTCCGCTACGCCTTGCGGCCATACTTGGCTCGGTCCTCCGGACATGGACACAAGAGGCGCAGGTAGTGCCAGTTGTAAATCCCATAGTCGTGTCCGTCTTCCCAGACGATGGTCAGCGCGTATGAGCCCACGGCTTTGACGTTGTCGATGCGCGTGGCCGGCGACTCATCCAGCTGCATGTTGAAGACATCGGCGTCCGGTTCGGAGTGCATGTTCTGATGTCCGCCGCGACACTGCGCGCACGGGCAGGCGGCGCGCAGCAATCCAAACGGATAGACACTGACATGCGCGTCATCCCAGTTGATGGTGAACTCGCGGGTCTTCTTGTTGACGGTGATATTGGTTGGTTTTTCGCTCATGCAGAACTCATTCAACGCTAGGGACACACAGGAAGAGGAGACGAAGACAAGGGGAGCAAGCAGGGCGGTATTTGCGTGGTGGCCCCTGACTCTGGAAGGCGCACCTACTGCGGCGGGGGAACGGCGGCAAGATAGTCCGCGGCGGCCCAGCCGGCGCGGGTGTCATCGTAGGGTGCAACCAGGTACCACCAGGTAAAGCCGTCGGCCTCTTTCGGGCCGTCCTTCACTACAAACGTTTCTTCCTCCTCGCCAAGGAACACGGTCTCGCCGGACTGACCGGCGTCCTTACGGATGCGCAGCCCGGCGCCCTGCGTGCCGGTGATCTGCACGTAGGCGCCGATGCCGATCTGGCCTTCCGGCGTGCTGGTCACTTCCGGCGTCGGGACGACCGTGGGGCTGAGCGTGGCGGTGGAGGGCGGGATGATGGTCAGGTCGGCCGGCACAAATCCCTGCGGCGGCGCCTGACGTGCGTGCAGCCAGCCGATCGAGAGAAGTGTGAACAGAATCAGGCAACCCGCGACGGCCAGCGCGCCGCCCACTGTCCAGAGGTTGATCAGGCCGGGAGGGTTATTGCGGCTCATGGGAGGAAGAAGAAGGCCAACCCAAGGATGAGATAGATGCCGAGCAGTCCGGCACCTTCCAGCCAGGTCGATTCGCCGTCGTTGGATACCAGCACGGTAATCGCCACAGCGGCCAACAACGCCAGAAGCTCGAATTGATTGAAGATCAACTGGAGCGGATGCCCGAGCAGCAGGCTGAGGAACACCAAAAGTGGCGCGACAAACAATGCGATCTGGAGACTGGACGAGATGGCAATCTCTGTGCTGAGGTCCATCTTGTTCCGGGCGGCCATTTGCACAGCAACCAGATGTTCGGCGACGTTGCCGATCAACGGCACCAGGATGATTCCGAGGAAGAATTCCGAGATGCCCACACTGGTGATGACCGCTTCCGCTACCTGCACCAAAGCCTCACTCAGCCAAACCACGCCTGCGGTGGAAATCGCCAGGACGGCAACGGACTGAGCAATCGTCCAATGGGATGTCTCCGTCCTGGGCAGTGTGACCGAGATGGAGCTTTCCTGCGCGCCGCGAACCCGCCGCGGCCGCGCAGCATCGAAGAGACCCAAAGCATAGAAGGCAATCATGACGATTGCCACGCCGAGGCTGAGGGCTTCGATCGGCGATCCCTCCGCCTCGGTGACGGTCACAGGCGCCCGCACTCCCATCGAGACGCTGAATACTGAAGGAATGGCCAGCGCGATGACCGCCAGAACCAACAGGATGGCATTGCGGCTGGCGTTGATCTTGTTGAAAGACTGCGGTCCGTGGCGCACACCGCCGACCACCATGGAAAAGCCGAGAACGAGCAGCAAGTTGCCGATGATCGAGCCGGTGATGGAGGCCTTCACCAGCTCAAGCAATCCGGCGTGCACCGCGGTGATCGTGATGATGAGTTCCGCGGCATTGCCCAGGGAGGCGTTCAGCAGCGCGCCGGTGCGCGGGCCAACGTGGGCGGCAAGCTCTTCGGTAGCCCGGCCAATGTAGGAGGCCAGCGGGATGATGCCGATTGCGGCGAGAGCAAAGATGGCCACCGGCTGCCATGCGAGAGATTGTGCGACCAGCGTTGCCGGAAGCGCCAGCAGCATCCAGGAGAGAGGGTTTGCGCGCAGGAACGCCATCACGCGTTTCATGTGTCGGGAGATCCCTTAAGCAGTTTTGCGCCTTCTGGAGGCATCAGGACTTTGAGAGCCTTCTTCTGGACGCTGAGCCTGACTTGTTTTCCCCCGAGCATCGGATCGCCGTCCATCTGAACCGAGAAAGGGGTGTCTGATTCAACACGCGCCGAAGCGAAAGGCATGCGCTGGGCCTGATCGCTGGTGACGTGGCTGCCGGCCAGCACCTCGAAGAACGCCCGGATGGCATCCGCCAGCGTGCTGCCGTTGATCAGCCACAGATCCATTTCGCCGTCGTCGAGATATGCATCGGGGGATAGGACCGCCAGGCCGCCAACGTAGCGGCGGATGTTCGTGGCGACCGCCATGAGAAAATGACCATCCACGCGTTGGTCGTCGGCCCAGACGCGGAGATCCATGCCGTGCCAGACGGCCGCATTCCACATGGTGGCGGCCACATACTGCGGCACGGAGACGTATTTCTCGGCGCGCGGCCTGGGCTCCAACTGCTGAATGGTCATCGCGTCCAGGCCGATGCCGGCCCACAGCAGATAGGCATGATCGTTGCAGAAGCCCACGTCCACACTGTATACGGGCGCATTGGCAAGCAAGGCGGCATTCTGCGCAAGGGCATCGGTGCCGAACGGCCACTCGAAGGTCCGCAGGCCAAGTTCCATTGCCCAGACATTCATCGTCCCGGCGGGGAGCACGCCCAATGCGGTGTCGGTATTGATCAGTCCATTGGCGACCTGCCCGACAGTACCATCGCCCCCGACGGCAAAGACCGCATCGAACTTCTCCGCGGCGGCCTCGCGCGCCACGCTGGTGGCATGACTCCCACTGAGGGTCTCTGCAAGTTCCACGCGCCAGCCGGCGTCGCGCAGCGGACCGACCACGCTGGGCACGAAGGTCTTGATGGGAGTACGACCGGCGGCCGGATTGTAGAGCAGCAACGCTCTGCGCATGAGGGGATTATAACGGGACGGGCTGTCCCATTGCCTGCGGGCAGCGCCGCCGGCTCATCGAAGCCAGTTGCGCCGGCCAGCAACGTCTTCGTCCTAACGAATGAGACCCGATTTCACAGCATCAAGGGCCTGTGACATTCATCACTTGTTCTTTACAGGAGGCAGGCATAGTATGACATGGGGGGTAATTGATTTGACCATCGGTCTGTGCCTCGTAGTGAAATGCGGAGGAGGGTGCCCCTGAGGTGCCTGGCTGAACATCATGGATTTTCTCTTTCGGTCACAGCCCTAGCAATCGCTATATGTCAAGACGGCGTGAGCGCCGCCCTGCCTGCGGCGGATAGCCTCGCAGACCAGCTCGCGCCCTCCCGATCATCCGCATGGATGAGGCGCGCCGCATGAAACGAGAGTTGCGCCTTTCGCCTCTGGTAGCAGAGGCATGATGAACCTTCGCAAGTCATCTTCGTTTTTCTCAGCAACAATCGAAAGGGAAGGAGTTGTTCGATGAAGACCAGATTCCTATTTTCCATTCTGGGCGCAATTGTGCTGCTGTTGGTTGCAGGCACCGCGGCAGCTCAGCCTCAATACGCCCCCATCGGCACAGCCTTCACGTATCAGGGACGCCTGACCGATGGCGGAGCCCCGGCCAACGGGGCTTACGACTTACAGTTTAGTCTCTACGACGCGGATACCGACGGCACCCAAGTCGGCTCAACTGTCACGCAAGACGATGTAACGGTGACCGATGGCTTGTTTACGGTGCAGTTGGATTTCGGCAGCGTCTTCGATGGCACGGCGCTTTACCTGGAGATCGCTGTCCGACCGGGGGCCAGTGCGGATGCATACACCACGCTTACCCCGCGCCAACCGTTGACACCGACACCGTCTGCACTGTATTCAGCGACCGCTCCGTGGAGTGGGCTGACGGGCGTGCCGGCAGGGTTTGCGGATGGTGTGGACAACAACAGCGTCTACGCGGCGGGAACCGGCCTAACCCTGGCCGGGCTGACCTTCACCGTGGATACGAGCGCGATCCAAGCCCGTGTTGCTGGAACGTGCCCGACGGGCCAGTCCATACGCGTCATTGGTTCGGACGGCGCGGTCACTTGCCAAGCCGCCGGAGCGGGAACCGTAACATCCATTGGCACAGGCAGCGGACTAACCGGCGGACCGATAACTGACAGTGGCACGATTAGCATCGCCACGGGCGGTGTTACATCGACCAGCATCCTGGATGGCACGATCGCCTTCCTCGACTGGGCTCAAAATGGCTGCACCTCGGGCCAGCTGCCAAAATGGAGTGGTTCCGCGTGGGTCTGCGCCGCCGACAACAATACCACGTACACGGCGGGAACGGGATTGACGCTTGCCAGTAGCGAATTCAGCGTTAACACTACCGCGATCCAGCAACGCGTAGCCGGAACGTGCCCGGCCGGCAATGCGATGCGCGTGATCAATGGCGATGGGAGCGTGACATGCGAGCCGATCCCGGCGGGCGACATCACGGCGGTGAATGCTGGGACGGGTTTGACCGGCGGGGCCACGAGCGGCGATGCGACCCTCAACGTGGATACCACTGCAATCCAGCAACGCGTAGCCGGAACGTGCCCGGCCGGGAATTCCATCCGCGTTGTAAATTCCGATGGCAGCGTCACCTGCGAGGCGGATGACAATACAACTTACACAGCGGGCACGGGCCTTACCCTAGGCGGCAGCCAGTTCTCCGTCAACTTCTCTGGCACCGGTGCTGCTTCGACAGCATCCCGCTCAGACCACGATCACTGGGGGGCGTCGTGGAGCGGCAGCGGTACCGGCTTGACGCTGAGCTGGAGGAGTTACCGGCATATATGGCGTAGGCAGCACTTACGGTGTGTCTGGCTACAGCTCCACCCAGACCGGGGTCCATGGCGCGGGAGGTCCCGTGGGGGTCGAGGGCACTGGTAGCACCTACGGCGTACACGGCTACGGCGGCCCGATCGGCGTACAGGGTGATGGTGACCACCTACGGCGTGTCCGGCATACCGGCACCACTGCCGGAGTGCACGGCAGCAGCTCAGCGGCTACGCCGTCGAGGGCGTTAGCGTTCCGGGAATCTTATGGTGTCTATGGAGGACAGCAGGCTGCCAACAGCGCCGGTGTTTCCGGCAGTCCTCCACTTACGGCGTCTCTGGCGCCGGTGGAGTGTACGGTGCGGGGCTCTACATGGCGTATAGTAGCTACCTCGACAGGCGTCGGGGTCTACGGCTACAGTACGAGTTCTACCGATCGCCGGCGTCCTACGGTAAGGGCAACAACGGCGTGCGCGCCAAGGCACTAGCAGATTCGTGGTCTGCAGCACTGGCTCTCGCATATGGGAAGTATACGGTTATAGCTTTGAGTGACGACGGTTTCGGGGTCTACGGCGAAAGCGGATCAGGGCGTCATGGCGTGTCGGCACGGCGATACAGGGTCGCGCTCTTGGCAACATCTACGGAGTAGCGCTGGGCCATCGGCGTCTACGGCCAAGGCTGGGCCCCACTGGTGTCTTCTGGCAACGGCGTCGTCGGTATCCGTCGGCGTTTTGGGATATGGTCCAACGGGCTGGCGTGTCCGGCGGCGATTACGGCGTGTCAGCGTCAGGTGCGACTGGCGTTTACGGCAATGGCACGACCGGCGTCCATGGAAGCGGTGGCATCTATGGCGTATCCGGAAGTAGTAGCCAATACGGCGTCTACGGCAGCGGGGGCAACTATGGGGTCTTCGGCCAGCGGCGACTCGGGAGTCCATGGATGGCGCGCCTGGCATATACGGCGTGAGCGCCTCCAGCGGCGCACCCGGTGTCATAGGCGCAGCGTACGGCGGTGGCGGCAACTACGCCGGCCTGTTCTACGGCAACGTCCGTGGTCCAGGGCAACTTCTCGGTATCAGGCGGGAGCAAATCAGCCGTCGTCGATACAGCTGACTATGGCACTCGGGCTCTCTATGCCCAGGAGAGTCCAGAGAACTGGTTCGAGGACTTCGGCACGGGCCAGTTGTCCAGCGGGCAAGCGCTGATCAGGATTGAGCCCATCTTCGCTGAGACGGTGAACCTTGCCAAGGGCTACCACGTCTTCCTGTCTCCGTTGGGAGATTGCGCCCTTTACGTCGATGGGAAATCCCCGACCTCATTTACGGTGCGGGCGATGGGCGGAGGGACTTGCTCCACAGCCTTCGACTATCGCATTGTAGCCAAACGCCTCGGCTACGAAGATACACGCCTGGCAGAAGTGGACGTGCCGGCAAAGAAACCTGCTGGCAAGTGATCGCAAACTGGCCTGCGCCGGCTCCATTTCGGTCCAGGCCTGGTCCGCCGGTACCTATCTATGAAAGAGGAGGCGCCATGAAGCGCCAGCTCACTCTCACGTTGTTACTCCTGCTGACCGCCAGTGCAATGCTGGTTCTGACAGCCTCGGCTGCCGGCGGCTACGCCGTCGACTGGGGACGGGCTGGCGGCGGCGGAGCGGCGAGCACAGGCGGTGGGTTTGCCCTGGGCGGCACCATTGGTCAAGCCGAGGCTGGCCCGTCGCTGCATGGAGGCCCGTACGGCATCACCGGCGGCTTGTGGGCTGCGCGCCGGTGAGTGCGCCTGAGACTCCACCGGAAGTGGTCTCCGTTTCGCGCCTGGACCCGAATCCAACAGGCGCGGCCAGCTTGCATTTCAGCGTGCTGTTTTCTCAGTCCGTCAGCGGTGTCGATGCGAGCGACTTCGATCTAACAGTCACGGGGGTGGTCGGGGCCTCCGTCACTGATGTCAGCACGGGTTCAGCCTCATCCTATACAGTGACGGTGGATACCGGGAGTGGAAGTGGCACCATCCGCCTTGATGTGATCGATGACGACTTAATCGTGGCGGAAGCCAGCGGGCTTCCGCTTGGCGGAGGGGGCGCAGGAAACGGGGGTTACACCTCGGGGGAAGAGTATGAAATTACACACGTCACCATCTCCGGCAACGTCAGCGGGCTGGATGCGGCCACGGTGGTGAACGTCGGGCTGAGCTACGACGATGGTGGACCGCAGAGCGTCAACCCCGAAGCCAGCGGCGACTACTCCATTACGGTCCCGTATGACTGGTCCGGCAGCGTGACGCCCTCCCTCGCTGGCCACACTTTCACGCCGGATCACCTGTCCTACGACCACGCCATGGCGGATATTCCAGATCAGGACTATGAAGCCGCGGCTGTCACTGCAGGGATGATCGACGTGACCATAGCCGACACGCTGATGGGCACCTACGACATTGCCAGCGATGAAACAACCTCGGATTCCTATGCCTCACATATAGACGGGCCGGTCAAGGTAAAGGACCAGGATGGCAGCCCGATCTTCACGAGCCAACTGGTGCTCTCGGGGCCGGGAAACAGCTTCAATGAGACCATGGGGTATCCGGTGGAGCAGTTCACGACCGACTACTGGTTCCCCTTCTATGACCACGGCTATCCGGTGGTGGGCGGGGACAACGTGCGAACATGGATCCTGGTGGGCAACCCGAGCGACAGCGCCACGGCAACGGTGCACATCTACATTGGCGTTGCCGAGCAGGTCAACAGTCCGTTCAGCATCCCGCCGGGAGACCGGGTGACGCCGCGCTGGATCGGCACCGTTGGCGGCCCAGTGCACGTCTCGAGCGACATTCCGGTGTTCGCCAGCGAGCGGGTGTTCACCGTGCCGGACGGCAGCTTCAGCGAGATGATGGGCTACCCGGCCGACCAGTTCACCACAGAATACTGGTTCCCATATTACGACTTGGTGAACATGAATAGCATCCTCCAGGTGGGCAACACGAGTTCGAGCCAGACGGCGAACGTGGACATCTACATCGGCACCCTCAAGGAAGGGTCGTACGCCATTCCCGCGCTTTCGACGATCTCGGAGAGCTATGCGAGCACGCTGGACGGGCCCGTACGGGTGGTGGCCACCAATGGCATCAATATCGTGGCCAGCCAGTGGACCCTTTCGGGAAGCAGCAACAGCTTCAATGAGACGATGGGGTACCCGTACGACCAGTTCACGACGGAGTACTGGTTCCCCTGGTACGACCACGGCTACCCCTCCGTCAGTGGAGACAACGTGCGCACATGGGTGATGGTGGGTAATCCGAGTGCCAGCAGCAAAGCATCGGTGAACATTTACATTGGGGGAGTGCTGCAGGCGGGCAGTCCGTTCAGCATTCCGGCGGGGAGCCGGGTGACGCCGCGCTGGGTTGGCACCGTCGGTGGCCCCGTGCACGTGGTTAGCGACATCCCGGTGTTTGCGAGCGAGCGGGTGTTCACGGTGCCCGAGGACAGCTTCAATGAGGTGATGGGGGTGCCCGGCGATCAACTCACCGATGAATACTGGTTCCCGTACTACAACTCGGTGAACATGCAGAACAGCATCCTGATAAGCAGGCCGTAGATCGAACGTACAGCCCGCTTGTAGGAACGAAGCCCGGACTAAATCCGGGCTTCGTTCATCTGGTCGAAGGCACGACGTCGACCGTCCCGCCTCCGGCACCCGGCCCCGCCGCAGTTCGTGTCAA
>CAVZIZ010000009.1:0-109677 GCA_963775435.1 uncultured Chloroflexia bacterium | reverse complement strand
CCGGCTCAGGCTGTGACGGTCGAAAGAACCGTCGAGGAGCAAGGGAGGCAAGCAAAGCAGCGAATTGGGTACGGCACGCGCGCATACCCTGCGGTGACTCTTGAAGTTCGCTAGCTTGGACCAGCTCACGAGGTGGGCGCTTGAGTCTCAAGCGCTGTGGCTATTTCTGGACTACGACGGTACGCTCGCCGGGTTTGCCCCAACTCCCGCCCACGTGGAGCCGGATCCGGAAATCATGCGTTTGCTCGGCGCGCTCGCCCGCAAACCCAATATACGGCTGACGATCATCAGCGGCCGCAGGCTGCCGGATGTGTGTGCACTCGTACCCCTTGAAGGAATTTTGATTGCGGGCAGCTACGGCATTGAATTGCGCACACCAGAGGGCCGGATTGTGAACCGCGCCAACTATAATGACCTTCGCCCTACCCTGGATGCAATCAAACCGCAGTGGGAGCAATTGATCAAGGGACGGCAGGGCTTCTTTCTTGGAGGACAAAGGCTGGACGCTGGCGCTGCACGGCCGCTGGGCCGAGGACGCGGAGGCCCGGCGTATCCTTGGGGAGGCGGGAAGGGTTGCCAGCAGCACGGCGTCGAGCACCGACTTTCGCATTTTGCATGAATACAAATTCCTGGAAATTGCCCCGACGTCGGCAAGCAAACGTGAAACCGTCGCTTATCTACTGGAGCAGTATCCCTTTGCCGAGGCGCGCCTGCTGTACATCGGGGACGATATCAAAGATGAGGAAGCGTTCGGGGTCATCCATGCCCACGGGGGGGCGGCAGTCCGGGTCCTGCCAAGTTCACAATCCCAGCCGAAGACGTCCGCTGATTTTGTCTTTGCTTCGCCAGCTGCGACGATACACTGGCTCCGGGGGCTTCTTTAGCCTGATCTTGTTCTCTGAGGTTGCCGCACTCTTCCCATGGCTACGCGCGCACCGGAAGTCGCCAGCCGGGGTCCGTGCTTTCAGAACATCTCATCCGTCAAGGTTTCCGGCGGAGAGCAGACACAGTGCTCGGCGTGAGTATTGTGCCATGTCTGTGAACGCCACGCCAGGACGTTGATTCTTTTTGTCACAAACCATTGTTGCGCGCCTTCTTCGCGCGGTTGGCTCGGCGCTTGGATCCTCTTGACACGCCGCGCGGTTGCTCGCCAATCTGGTAAAATAGACAGCCATTATCCGCCTTTGCACAGGAGACGATGTTATGAACAAGGCAGTCCGGATCGCGGTGGCGCTAGTCCTTCTAATTGCCATCCTCGCCTTGGCCCGCAGTCAAATGGCTTGGGCGGGAGCTATTCCTGCGTCGATTTCGGACGCGCAGGCTAATTTTGCGCAAGCCGGGGCGACCCCAACTCCAGGTCCGACGCAGACGAGTTCAGACTCGCTGACAGCCAAGCTCTCGGAGATCTCGGGACCCGTGCAGGTTCGAGAAGCGCAGGACACGAGCTTCACCAAGGCCGTGCCCGGCTACGTGTTGGAGCTTTTGGGACAGGCACAGACCGAGTCCGGCGGGAAAGCACGCCTGGACTTCTCGACGGGCACTTTAGTGCGCCTGGGACCGGACACACTCTTTACTCTGCAGCCGGCCCAAGAAACGTCGCAGGGATTGGTGTCCAGCCTCAAGCTCACCTTGGGAAAGCTGTGGGTCATCCTGAAGGGCGGCTCGCTGCAGGTTGATACGCCCTCGGGAGTTGCTGCAGTGTCGGGATCCTATTTGAGCGTTTGGTACGATCCCAAGACCGGGGAGCTCCGCATCACGTGTCTTGAAGGGAACTGCTCTGCATCCAATGAGGGGGGTACGGTCTACATTGTGGGCGGTCAGACAGCCGTGCACACATGGCCCGACCGAGAAGCCACATGTTGGCATTGATGACCGATCAGGACTATCAGGACTGGCTCGGGAATGCTCCCGAAGCCGCGGGACTGGTGCGCGGGCGCGAGCACCGTGAGAGTCGGCTCGGTGGTCCTTCCGCTGATTCCGATCACCGGCTCGTATTCGCTTGGCGGCATTTGTTCGTTTCGAGTGCTTGAGCTTAGCAGCGGCTATACCTTGGGTGCGGACTTGCTGCCCTACACCAGCCTGGGTACGCGCCCGGATGCGATTACCAGCTACATGGCCGGCGTCTGCCGGGCAGTCTACAACGAGACCGGCGTCGGGACGATCAGCGACTTGGGCAGCAATGGCCAGGTCGAGATTTGTTTCGCGCCCGGGCCGGATGCCACTGGGACGATCTACGTCTACAATCCGTGGGACACAGCGACCGGGCCCAGCAAGGGTGAGACGTGGACAGCGCTGCCCACGAAGCCGGATGGCGGGCTTCTGTGCGCTCCTGCTCAGCAGACGGGTAAGTACTTCCTGGCTGCGACCACGCCTTAGCCAGTTATCCGGATTGACATCTTACGCGGACGACGAAAGGCCCCTAGGGCCTTTCGTCGTCTCTTGTTGCCGGGGCAAGCGGCAGCCCTCAGTATCACTCGAGCGGGGTTCCAGGTCGCACCGGCTGCCAGGATGGGTGACGCTATGCGTCACTGACCGCATGGTCTGCGAGCGACCTGGAGATTTCGCCCGGAGGTTGCCGGACTAATCGGATTGTGCCAAGGTTGCAGGTAGTGCATGGCAACTGCAAGCCCGATGCTGCGCCGTACTGATAAAATGATTTGTTGGATTGGAGGTCTCACGCGGCACCGGGAGCGAAGCCAGCCGATGCGGGAATCGATTTCTGCCCTGGTTAATTGCGACTCCGGATGGCCAGGAAGCGGTCAGCGAGCCACCCAAAGGCTGCGAACATCAGACGATCTCGTCTCGCGCCGGCGGGCGAGGATCCCGGAGACAGTCACGAGGCTCTTAACGAGATCCCATCGTTCGGTCGATTGCAGATGCCTGTACAGTGGTATGCGCTCCGCAGCAAGCCCAACAGAGAAGACGCCCTCAGGCGCGAGGTTGCTGCGCGCGGCTTCGAAGTCTACTATCCCCGCAGCCATGTGCATCCAGTGAATCCGCGAGCGCGCAAAGTCAAACCGTACTTCCCCGGTTACTTGTTCGTGCAGGCGGATATCGAGGCGGTGGGCTTCTCCGCCTTCGCCTGGATGCCGTATTCGCACGGATTGGTGTTGTGCGGCCGGGAGCCATCACCCGTTCCGGATGCATTGATCAGCGGGCTTCGCCGACGATTGGAAGAGCTCAAGGCCGGGGGCGGCGAGCCGGTCGCGGGATTGAAGCAGGGCGAAGTTGTGAGGATTCAGCATGGACCGTTTGCCGGGTATGACGCTCTCTTTGATTCTCGGCGCCCCGGCAACCAACGGGTGCGGGTGTTGTTGCAGCTGCTTAGCAAGCAGCGGCTGCCTCTGGAATTGCCCTCCGGGCAGATCCAGAGGAAAAATCGCTCCTGACGGGCCGCCGGCAAGCAGGCCCTTCAGCGCGCGTGTGAAGTGCAGGTTCGAATCTGACATGCAGGGGCATGTCGGAGTGGCGGAGCGCGATATCCGCTCGGTGCAGGGCGGACGAATTGGTATGGGCGCGCGAGGGGCCGGGGTATCTTCTCGGCACGGAATAGACAGGGAGCCAGGCACGGTGCCCATCGTATTGACGAGCACGCTTGCATGTAGCTGAGGCATGATGGAACATTTCGACAATGGTGAACAGTCCGAACCCGCGGTCGACGTCAAAGAGTATTTCTATCTTGTCTGGTCTTGGGCGTGGTTGATTCTACTGGCGGGGATTCTGGCGGGAGGCGCCGCCTATGCTGTTTCAGTGCGCATGACACCCGTCTACGAAGCGTCCACGAGATTGCTGGTCAGCGCGCCCTCCGCGATCAGAGGTGCAGATCCCACGGCGCTGGTTGCGGATCAAACGATGTCGACGACGTACGCACAGATGCTCTTGGACCGACCCGTGCTGCAGGGAGTGATCGACCAATTGAAGCTCGGTACAACGCCCGAAGAGTTGAAGAAGACCATTAGTGTGGACACGGTGATCAACACGCAGCTCCTGACCGTCACGGCGGAGAGTGCGGACCCCCAGCGCGCGGCGGATATTGCCAATGCAATGGCTTCGGTGTTTTCGGCGCGCATCGCGGATCTTCAATCGCAGCGCTATTCTGCCAGCCGGGAGGGCCTGGCAAAGCAGGTTGCGGATATGGAGCAGCAGATCACGACCACCAGCAATGAGATCGCAGCCATCGAGGGCGAGACTGCTGCGGCTGCCACCCAGACCGCAGAGGCTGCTGCCACCCAAGCAGCCGAGGCCAGCCCCGAGGGCACGGCAGCAGCGACTCCGGCGGTGACGGCCATCCCGGTCGACACAACTGCATTGGATCAACTGCAGGCGCGCTTGACCCAATACCGCACACTCTATTCGAGCCTTGTCACAAGCTATGAGCAAGTGCGGCTCGCCGAGGACCAGACCAGCACGAACGTCGTGGTATCGGAACCGGCGGTGGCCAACATGATCCCTGTGGGGCCGAAGACGACCCGGAACACCGTTCTGGCTTTGGTGGCAGGCATGCTGCTGGCTGTCGGGGCGGTGTTTGCGATCGATGCATTGGACGACACGATCAAGAGCCCGGATGAGATCCGGAGGCGGTTCAGGTTGCCAATCTTGGGGATGATCTCCTGGCACGAAGCGCCGCAGGACCAGCCGATTGCGCTGGCCGAGCCCCGCTCACCGGCGGCGGAGGCATTCCGAGCCCTGCGCACCAGGATCACGTACGCGTCCGTCGACCGGCCACTGCGGCGTCTTATGATAACCAGCCCGACGCCGGAAGACGGCAAGACGACCGTCGCTGCGAACCTGGCTGCAGTGATCTCTCAGAATGAAAAACTGGTTCTCCTCATTGATGCAGACATGCGCCGGCCGCAAGTTCATCGCAAGTTCGGTCTTCAAAACCGTATCGGCCTATCGGAGCTGTTTGTGCGGCCGCTCGATGTAATCGCGAGCGCGATCCAAGCTAGCATTACGACGAAGCTCGCGGTGCTGACCTCGGGCGGGTTGCCACCCAACCCATCCGAACTGCTGGCCTCAAAAATGATGGGCCAGATCCTGGATAGGCTGAACCAGGCTTTCGACCTGATCGTGATCGATACGCCGCCCGTGCTGTCCGTGACGGATGCTCCGGCCCTGGCCGCGGCCATGGATGGCGTCGTTCTGGTGGCAAAACCGGGAACGACGAAGCTTGGGGCGTTCCAGGAAGCCTTGGAACAGCTGCGCGGCGTAAATGCACGCGTCCTGGGCGTGGTATTGAACGACGTAAGCCCGAGGGCGCGTAGGTCCGGCTACTACTACAACCGCTACTATTCGAACGACTTGGCACGTCCCGAAAATGGCAGGGGCAAGCGGGCAAAGGCTGTGAAGGCCAAAAAAGCACATCTTGTGGCAGCAGAGAACGAGGCGCCGCAATCAACGAAGGCCACGAAGCCGTAGGATCCGCCCCGCAAAGACATCGAGACCTGGGTAGACAAGGTGCGTGATGCATGAGTCAAACAAAACCTGAAGCACCGGGCGGCACGGATCAGGTTGAACAGATTCTCTGGCATGCGAAACCTCTTGCCTACATCATCCGCGCTGCCATGCAGCCGAATAAGACCACCTTCTTGACGCCCCCGGAATTTAAGCAACAGGTCGGATTTGTGGTCTATCCCACGGGTGGAGAGGTCGCGCGACATGTCCACCTCGATCTGCAGCGTCACCTGGTGGGCACTTCGGAGGTGTTGATTCTCCGACAGGGCCGGTGCCTGGTTGATATCTACACTGATGATCGGCAATTGGTGGCAACTCGGGAACTGCAGACCGGCGATATCCTCCTCATGGTTGGCGGCGGACATGGTTTTCGAATGCTGGAAGACACGGTGTTCATAGAAGTGAAACAAGGACCCTATTTGGACGCGCAGGAAAAGGAGCACTTCTAGAGTGGGTGATTGTTACGTGGGGGGCACGAACGGGCAACGCCGCCTGTTGGTATCCGAACAGCTTATGGACGCGTTTTACCCAGTCTCCACGCAGCTGCTCAACAGGACTCTGACCACGCGCACCGCGCGCCATTCCCCTTGGCGGGGCCGGCTATGGGCAAGTGTCTAGGAGGCGTCGGGAAGTGAACGAGTCGGTTTTTAGTCAACAATATGCAAACCAATTTGATCAGCTTTATGCCGACAAGGACTATGAGGCCGAGTGTGACTTGCTTGAACGTGCTTTTCGGCGATATCGCAAGGAACCGGTGCGAAGTATCCTGGATCTGGGCTGCGGTACCGGGAATCACTCGATTCCTCTGGCCCTCCGCGGGTATCAAGTCCACGGCGTAGATCTCTCAGAGCATATGCTGGCTCATGCCGTCGAAAAGGTCCAGGCGGCGGCACCCAACCGTCCTCCCATCTTTTCCCGAGGTGACATTCGGGATTTTGATTTAGGGGAGCAGTTTAGTGCGACATTGATGATGTTTGCGGTCCTGGGCTACCAACTGACCAACAACGATGTTCTGGCGGCCTTCCACAACGTCCGCCGGCACCTCGAACCAGGCGGGTTGTTCATTTTCGACGTTTGGTACGGACCCGCCGTGCTTGCCATCCGACCGAGTGATCGTGTCAAGGAAATCCCGACCGAAGACGGGAAATTGATTCGTTCAGCGTCCGCTGCCCTGGATGTCAATCGCCATTTAGTGGAAGTCTGCTATCAAACTCGCCGATTGTCGGGCGACCACCTCGTGGAGGAAGCCCGGGAATGTCACGTTATGCGCTTTTTCTTTGCAGAGGAATTGGCTGCGTTCTTGTCGCAGTGCGGTTTGAAGCAGGAGAGCCTGTCCGCCTTTCCATCCCTGGATAGATCCGCGGACGAAACAACATGGAATGTCATGGTCGTAAGTCGCGCGGCATGAAGATACGGCATGCATAGTCTTGAGAGGCATGCGGTCTCTCCTCCGTTGACCATCCATGCGCTGTCGCGCGGCCGCGGTTTCACTGAAACCAGGTAATTGTGGCTCGCCGCGACCTACGCTCTTCTCTCACTTGACGGTAGGCATGAGTCCGCACCCCCGGTCTGGGCGCCCTTGAAGAGCCATGGGGTGTAGTGAGGCTCGCATGCAACTCCCGCTCCGCTTACAGACATCCTAGATTGGGCAGGACTGGCGCTTTGGCACCTCGAAGACTTGTCGGGAACGAGAAACTCGGGACGCTATCCCTATTGGTGATGGTGATCGTGGCTAGTTTGTTGGTTGGGGTTCTATCCGGCCTATTCTCGCCGCTGTGGTTTCTCGGTGGTTTTGGAGCGCTGGCCTGCTTGTTCTTGGTCACAATGCGACCGGAGATCGGCTTGTTAGCCTATCTTGTACTGACGTCGACAATCATAGACAACAGTCGGTTGCCGAGGCTGCCGATCGGCATTGGTAAACTGTTTATCACTGATATTATCCTCCTGGCATTACTTGCGCTCATCCTCGCACGTCGGCTTCTCGACCCACGATTTACAATCGTTCGCACGCCGCTTGATCTGCCGCTGATTTGCTTCGTGGGCATCGCCTGCCTGTCTACGTTCATGGCAATCAAGCAAGGCCGAGTGACGTTCACCGACAGCCTGGCTGAAGTCCGGGCCAGCATGGGCTATCTGACATTCTTTGTCGTTACGAATTTGCTGCGGAAAGAACGACAACTTCGCATCCTGTTGCGAGGAATGCTTCTCTTGGCAACTCTGGTCGCGGTAGCGATGATAGCTCAATATGCACTGGGGACTACGGTTTCCATTCTGCCCGGGCGCGTGGAAACTCTAAGCACTGCGGGGACAGTTTCTTATGGGGTCATCAGAGTCCTCCCTCCGGGTCAGTCTCTGGTGCTGGTCGCTTCCATTTCTTTGGCGGTCTTGCTGATTCAGAGTCGGAACGCGCCACAACATCCCTTTGGCTGGCTGCAACTGGGTACGATCGGTTTGTCTGTGGTCTTGACCTTCAACCGAAGTTTCTGGGTCGCATGTGCCTTGGCGCTTTTGCTCGTCGGGTTCCTCGTTTCCGCTCGCGACAAGGTAAGGTATCTCCAGTCCGCTTTCTGGACAATCCTGACTGGAACCCTTGTTATCGGCTCGCTTCTAGTCCTGAGGGTAACTGCAGCGGAACAGCTGATCAATGGTGCCATGATTCGGATCTCATCATTGGTTAGTGGTGATACTGTCAACGAGGCCAGCCTGAGGTATCGCTATATCGAAGATGGCTATGCCTATCCTCAAATCGCATCCCACCCATTTGTTGGCTTGGGGCTTGGGGCGGACTATCGGCCATTGGATTCCCGCATTGACCGCAGCGGGCCGGGTCTTACTTACTATATACATAATGGGCACTTGTGGGTGATGCTGAAAGCGGGGCTGACGGGATACTTCTTTTTCATGTGGTTCTTGTTGCTCTTCGTCAAGCGGGCCGTGCAGAACTGGCAGAAGATTCCCGATTTGTTCCTGAGAGGAATGGTCCTGTCGTCCGCAGTGGCAGTAATTGGGGTGCTGGTTGCATCACTGGTCAACCCGATCATAGCAGCGCCGTATTGGAGTCCGGTCATAGGAATTATCGCGGGGGCCACCGAAGCCATTCTGAGGATGAGCGCCGAGCGACACTTCGAGCGCCGCAGCACCGCGAGTCAAATCTGACATGATGCCGAGTGCACCGAAGCCGCGTTTCATAGCGAGCACCCTGTCGCTCGGTGCCTTCAGTCTGGCTTCGATGGTAATGGGGCTGGCCGGCACCGTTATCATAACGCGTCAGTTTTCGACAGAAGACTTTGGCGCTTACGTCCTAGTTGTGGTACTGGCAGCTTTTCTGTCCCAAATGAGCACGTTTGGATTGGAGTCCGCCGTATCGCGGTTTATTGTCGGTGCGGCAGACGAAGACAACCGGGAGCGCTTCTTCAGTACAGCAGTCCTTGTCAGGATCGGCGCCATTGTCTTGGCGGGTCTGCTGGCCGGGTATGTCGGGCCGGCATCCAGCGTGCTGTTCGGCCAGTCTCTGCTGCCTGGATTTGTTCTCTATGTTCCTCTATTGTTTGCGGTTGAGAGCTTCAGAAGCTTGTTGAAGGCAACATTACAGGGATGCCTGCTCTTTGGGAGGTTGGGCGTCACTAATTTGACTGCGAGCTTCATGTTCCTCGTGTTGGCGATTGCGGTCTGCGCGGCCAAGGGGGACATTAGTCTCTTGATTCTTGCCCGGATTGCTTCATCTTTGCTGGCAGCCGTGCTTGCGTTCGTGTTGATTCCGATTAAGAAGCGCCTCTTATTCCATACCAGCGCTTTTGTGGAACTGATGAAGTTCGGATATCCGTTGTACTTCGATGATATTCTTGGCTTTGTATATAGCCGGATTGATACGGTCGCGGTGGCCCTTTTCTTGGGCCCGGCCGAAATTGCCATTTACGAGGTTGCGCGTAAGATTTCCCGACTACCTTAGGAATCTGTATGTACCCTTTAGTTCGGTGTATTTTCCGTTTGTGGCGCGGCAATATGCCTTGGTGGGAAAGCAGCGGGCGAGTGAGAGTCTGAATGCCGCAATACGGTTCGTGGCGTTTGCAACATTGTTTGGCGCAGCAGTTGCAGTTCTTTTTGGGCGGGAGATCCTCCAAACCGTATTTACGGACAAGTACTCGGGCAGCGCGCCGGTGTTTGTCGTTCTGATGTTCAATCTGAGCATTGCGCTTATCAGCAACGTGATGGGGAACACCCTTGTTGCCGCAGGGGATACTCAGAAGCCGCCGATCATCAATGCGTTTAATGCAGGTGCGAGTTGGCTTGGATCCTTCCTTCTTATTCCTGTGTTTGGGCTAATCGGTGCCTGCGTTGCCAATACGATTGGAACCACGGTTGCTTTGCCTCTGAATCGATACTTCCTGCGCAGGAGCGTTAAGCTGATGGATCGGCCGTATTTGAAGCCCCTGGCATTGTTTTGCGCCTGGAGCCTGCTGGTTATCGTCATTCGGCCAAACTCGCCGCTGATCCGAGTTGGTTTTCTTGTTGGATATCTGCTTGGGTGTGTACTCTGGTCAATTGTGACCAAGGAGGATATTACTCTCTTGGTCGCAGCGTCAGGAATCGGTTCTTGGCCACAAGTCCGCAGGTTGGGGCTGTGGCTCTCAAGATTATGAAAATCTTGCTCATTACAGATCTCTATCCGCCATACCACGAGGGCGGATATGAGCTCCGTTGTGAAGAAACCGTGGACGAATTAGCGCGGCGAAGGCATGATGTGACTGTGCTCACGAGCAAGTTGGGGAGCGTGGGCGCCCAGAATCAAAGAAATGTTCACCGGCTACTGATGTTTGATGGGCGAAGCCACGCCGGTGTTACCGCCGCGGTCGACCCTTTTCGCCTTCGTAGGCGGTATAACCAGATTAAGTGGGCGCTCAAGACCCGGAAGAACTACAGGATTGCCCGCAGTTTCATCAGCGCCACCCCGCCCGAGGTGGCTTTCATTTGGAACATGGGATATGTAGGCGTTGGTCCCATTCTAGCTGCTCAAGATTGCGGGATTCCGACGGTTTATAGCTTGGGGGACTATTGGCTTCTCCGCCTGAAAACCGAGCTGTGCGACGAGGCGGGCTACATAAAGAGAAGATGGCGAGATGCGATTGCCGGATTGAGGCACTTCTCCGATTTGGACCTCAGGCATCTACTGACCGTCAGTATGGTGCTCAAGCAAGCCTACGTTGCCAGTGGTTTCCCTGAGGGGCAGCTGCATGTCGTCAGCCGGGGGCTTCCGTCCGGCTTGATTCTGCCCGTCAGCGCACTGCCGGAATTGCCGCGAATCTCGCATGGCAGGACAAGATTGTTGTTTGTCGGCCGTATGGCGCCAAGCAAGGCGCCAGATGTGGCGATAAGTGCTATTGACGTCTTGCGAACGCAGCATGGGATAGCCGATGTGGAGTTGGACATCGTGGGACAAGGGTCCCAGGAGTACGAATCGCTCCTTGAGAGAATGGTCCTGGACCTAAAACTCGAGACGAATGTAAGGTTCTTGGGTTGGCTGGAGCACTCCGCGGTGCTGGACTTGTACTCAAAGTATGATGCCCTATTGTTTCCGTCCCGATGGATGGAGCCGTTTGGCGGAACGGTCCTCGAAGCCATGGCCCGGGGCTTGCCGGTCATTGCTTCCAGGCGAGGTGGTCCGCTCGAGATCATCCGCGACGGCGAGAATGGGTTGCTCGTGCCAGCCGATGAGCCCAGGGCACTGGCCGACGCTGTTCTGAGGCTGATAGAGAGCGCTGAGCTGACTCAGAAAATACGCGTTGCCGGGATCGAAACGATTTACGAGCGTTATACGCTAAGCAAGGTCGTTGACCAAACTCTGGACTACATGCAAACGGTGTTGGCTCCGGGGGGTGGGTAACTTCCCGGAAGCAAGAGGGCACCGCAAAAATGACGCTACGTGGAATGGGCCATCCGGCCGCGATCCGAACCAAGCAGTCAAAGTCGACGGAGGTCGGTCCACCGGGGCGTCGAAACCGGCGGAACCGTGCATGTCGTTTGAGGGGTCAAGCGGCCCAGATGGCGGCCGCAGCCCGCGGGTGCTTCTAGGGTGAAGCAGCGCTTGGGTGAGGGATCTTCAAGTCACGGGCAACATGTGTGCCCTTGGGTAGCCGACAGGCCAGGTGGCCCACAGCCTTCTTCTTTCTCACTCACTTACCCAGCTTATGTGTGCAGACAGGCAACAAGATTGCTAAACCTTCGAGGTCCACGAATGGGAAAACCCAGGCCTGTTGTGTTGTACACCACGCCCGTTCTGCAACACCCTCCTCTGGGCGGGCCGGGCTTGCGTGTTGAAAACTCAATAAAGGCATTATCTGAAATCTCGGATCTGCACATTTACTGCCGGATGCCACTGTATTTGGCGGGAGGGGCACAGGCGCTTACCTTCTATCGACAGTATTCTGGCCGTTTCATTCTTGCCCCCGACGCCCGTAGAGCCATTAGGTACGTGAAGAAGGGGGTGAACTTCGTAGGCCACGGCATCCTCTCTCATCCGGTCTTCAACATTGGCTCTGGAGTGGCGCGAGAAGACTTCGGCCATTTGCTGCGAACGGCGGACAGCGTGCGTGCACATGTGATATGGCTGGGATTTGGGAATATCTCTTATCCGCTGCTGCGAGACATCAAGAGGCGCTCAGGCTATCCAGTTGTGTTGGATACAGATAGCGTCTGGTCCAGGTACGTATTGAGAGGGCTACCTTTTGCTGCAGACGACCAGGAAGCTCGGCGGCGGCTGCGAGAAGGCAAAACAAAGATCGAGGAAGAACGATGGGGCACTGAATTGGCTGATGTTACGACGGCCGTGTCTGAGACGGATGCAGCCTACTATCGTGAATTCGCGCGCGACCCGAAGCAAATACGTCGCTTTTCCAACGCCATTGACGTGGCCAGCTATGAACAGATCCCTGCGCCGCCTCACGATATGAAGAGCCCGTCTCTATACGTGGCTGGAACTTTTTGGCATGGGGGTCCGATGGAAGATGCGCTTCGCTGGGTCATCCGCGATGTGTTGCCTTTGGTGCGGCAACGCGTTCCCGGGATCCACCTGTATGTTCTGGGGACGTCGTCAAATCTGGTCTTGGCAGATTTGAGAGATCCGGATATCACCGTGCTTGGACAAGTGCCTTCTGTGCTGCCCTATTTGTCTCATGCGACTGTTGCATTGGCGCCCTTGAGGTATGAGTTGGGGACGCGGTTCAAGATTTCTGGAGGCAGGTGCCTGTGGTACGCCGGTTGTTGCGACTTCTCTAGCGGCAGAAGGACTCCCGGTTATGCCCGGGAGAGACCTCCTGATTGGAGATGACGCGCAGCATTTTGCCGCGGCAGCGATCGAATTGATTCAACGCCCTGGGTTGGCCGCAGAATTAGCAAGCAACCTACGCCGATTGGTGGAGACGCAATTCTCGATTCCCGCCTTGGTGAGTGAAGGTCAGGAAATTCTGGATTATCTGATGAGTCTCCAGGAACATGCCTAGCGCTGCCCCGCGGAGGTGAGCCGAGGATGAAATCATAAGACACGACGCAAGGTAGGGTTGTTCCTGTATGATTGCTCAATGGCGAGCCTACTTAAGGACTTTGCCATGAAGCTTGTGGAGGCCGGGTTCTCCGTCGATGTCTTTGTTAAGGATTGGGACATCACACCTGATGTGGCGAACACCGGGGAACTGAGGGTCCAGCAGAATGTAAGATTCTTCGAGTTTACAACTCGGCCAACCAAACGTCAGGTGATTACGAGAAGAGTTCAGCGCTTCATTAGCTGGCTGGCCATACGGTTCGGGATTGAGCTCAGCGCGAAGGCGGAAGACATTATTGATCCCGCCATATTGGCCAGATCGAATGACATCGTGAGACAAACCGAATATCTCTGTTTCATAGGGGTGGAACAAGGCGGCCTCATATGGGCTGGCTTACTCTCTGAAAGAAACGGATGCCCCCTGATGTACTTCAGCCTCGAACTCTGTGTTGAAGGCAGTCCTGATTTCTACCAGGTCTGCCGTGTGGCACAGGCGACGAAGAAGTATCATCGGCTGTCGATTGCTACGATAATACAGGACGCCCGCAGGGCGGAGGTCTTGCTCAAGAGCAGTGGCATTGCGGATGCGCAAGTCATCTACTACCCAGTCTCGGTGGGAGGCGGCCTTGTGGAGGAGAAATCCACATACCTGCAAGACAAGTTTCATATGGGGGGCGACAAGCATATCCTGCTTTATTTTGGGTTGATTGCCCCGAAAAGATACGTTGCCGACCTCGTCCGAGCCGCCAGCCGTCTGGATGAGGATGTCATTCTGGTCGTTCACGGCTGGGGGCCGAAAGCGTTCTTGGACCGGCTACAGGCAATGGCCGACCGGAGCAAGGTGGTCTTCTCGTTGGATGTGGTGCCCGAAGCGGAGATTGTGAACATGGTCGCCTCGGCCGACATCGGAGTTGCTACTTACAGTACTGGGACTGCGAACGAGAGACTGACCGCCCTGTCCTCCAGTAAGCTGGCATACTATACGCAATGCGGGCTCCCGGTGATCGCCTTTGATACTGAGAGTCTCAGGGAGCTAATGAGCACTCACAGATTTGGCGAGCTGATTGTGCAGGCCGATGCGATCCCTCTGGCCGTCCGAAGAATCCTCGCAGACTATGATGTATATCGACGCGAAGCCCATGCTGCGTTTAGGGAGTTCTATGATCTGGATCGGAACTTCCCCCTCTTTCTTTCGCAGTTTGAAGACAAAATCAAGGAAGCGACACATGGTCACCCCGTTGCAGCCGAATAGGTTCCTGCTTCGTGCGCTGTCCGCCGGTCATTCCGACAAGCTTTCGCAAGGACGATGTAAAGGTCTTCCAGCCTGGTATGGGTGCGATGACATATGGATCCCGGGAGTGGAGCTGCGCTAAGTCACGCGCGGTTTCCATTGCGGCTCTCGGAGAACGTCGCGACTTGAGATCCACGCCTCGGGGGATCAAGAGCTGATGCGGTGGCTGGCTCAACACTGTCCGCCGAGAAGATGATTGCGGAGAATGGAGGAAACGAACGGGCCAGGGTTTTGCGCAGGGTGCCCGCGCTGTGGGTGATACGCCTGGCATGATTCACACTGAGCAGGATGCTCCCGGCCCGTCGGCTGGGTTGGGAGCATTGTGAACCGCTACGTCATAGTAACCCCTGCCCGCGATGAGGAGGTTTCCATTCGACACACACTGCAGTCTGTGGTGGCTCAAAGCATAAGACCTTCGCAGTGGGTGATCATTGATGACAACTCTACGGACAAGACGGCTGAGATCGTCCGCGAATACGGCCAGCAACATCCCTGGATCAAACTGGTTGAGGCTGACGACCCGGGAGGCTGGCAGCGTGGGGCCAAGGTGAGCAGGCTATTCGCAGCAGGATTGGAGGCAGTAGACTGCCCCTTTGAGTTCCTGGTGAAGTTGGACGCAGACGTGTCCTTCGCTCCTGACTATTTTGAAAACCTACTTGAAAGGTTTGACGAGGACCCGCGGCTCGGGATTGGTGGCGGTGCTCTATTTGTTCTCAGCGGCGGTGAATGGAAATTGGAAAACACTCCTTGGGATCATGTACGCGGCGCAACCAAGGCGTACAGAAGAACTTGCTACGAGGATATCGGCGGCGTGCCCAGCGTGAATGGCTGGGACACTATCGACGAATTGCGGGCTCAGTTGAAAGGCTGGCAGACGCAGAGTTTTCCCGACCTCAGAGTCCGTCATCACCGGCCGACCGGCGCCCGAGAGGGCGGACTGAACGGCTACGCCAGAGTTGGCGAATTCTCGTACTTCTTGGGATATCCGTTCCTGGTCCTGCTGGCACGAAGTGTCTACAGCGCCGTTGTTGAGCGACCCCTGGGGCTGGCCGGCCTCTCCATTCTAATTGGCTACCTAGGAAGCTGGATGGCTCGGGTGCCCCGATATGATGATCGGGAGCTTCTGAGCTATGCAAGACGAAAACTGTGGTCTCGGTTGTGGTCTCGGGTATGGTTTTGGAAAGGGTAGGCCATGCAACCTTCTGGCCGGTGGGTCATTGCTCCGCGACCGGAGTTGCCCGATCTCGAGCAATCCGACAGTACGACCATGCAACCACCCGGTGTGCGGCGCATGATTGAAGCCGCAGCGGCTGAGACAGGCGGCAGCCATTGGTGAAATATCGGGTCTGCATGATCGCCTACGCCAATTACTTCACCGACGCGCGCATAAAGAACTACGTGGGTGCCTTGCTAAACACTTCCTGCGCAGTCGATGTGTTTGCCTTGGGTGCGGCGGATGTGGCCCGCCCCGGTTTGCGTTTCGTTCGGGTCATGCCAAAAGTCTGGAGCCGCAACGTTGTTCCATACATCTTTTCGCAATTGTGGTTTCTGCTAATAGTGTTAGTACGGGTCGGGGCGTCTTTCCTCAGGCAGCGATACGACCTCGTGCATGTCCACAACATGCCCGACTTTCTGGTTTTCGGCGCTTTGCTGCCCCGGCTCGGCGGCGCAAGAGTAATCTTGGACTGTCACGATACCACGCCAGAGGCCTTTGCAACAAAGTATGACCTGCCCATGAACGCCCCCCTCATACGGATGCTCAAGCTGGAGGAACGCCTCAGTGCTGCATTTGCGGATCACGTCATTGTCACTAACGACTTGCAGAAGAAGACGCTCGTCGCACGCGGGATTCGGGCAGCCAAGATCAGCGTGATCATGAACGTGGCCCATCCAGACATCTTTGTTCCGCAGCGCCGTACCAAGGCCGTCGGCCAGCTTACCCTCGCGTACCATGGGACGATGGCACGGCGACTCGGAATTGACCTGATCTTGCATGCCTTCCATCGGGCACGGTCCTCTTGTCCATCTATCCGTCTGATACTTATCGGTGATGGCGAGGACGTGCCCCTGGTCGAAGGTCTGATTGACCAGTTACGCTTGGCCGATGCAGTCGAGTTGCGTGGATGGATCCCTGTGGAAGACCTTTCCGCCCAGTTGTCGGAGGTGGACGTAGGCATAGTGGGTAACCGGCTGAGTACGGAGACCAAAGGCAACTGGATGCTTCCGGTCAAAATGCTCGAGTATGCTGCCATGGAAATTCCGACCATCGCGCCGCGGCTGCAGATCATCGCGCACTACTTCGACGAAGGCAGCGCGCTGTTCTATGAGCCGGACAATGTTGAGGACATGGCTCGTTGCATCGTTGCCGCCTGTGAGCATCCTGGACATATTGTTCAAGTAAGGCCGGGTTTGCGTGCCTTTAATCGCAAGTACAACTGGGAGGCGATGGAGCGGCGTTACCTGGATCTTGTCGGCGCTCCGTCCACCACGGCCTAGCAGATGACTCATTGCCCCTTGGTGGTGTGCCAGCGTCTGTTCGTGCGAGGTGCGCCTGTCGGCTCGTGTCCCGCCGGCACAGGCTTCCCCGATAATTGCACGGCGCTTGCTGGGGGTTGCCATGGCTGCTGAGGTCCGGCCGCTTAGCGACCCCGCCTGGCTGCATTTGGTCTCGTGCGACCAGCACGCAACGATCTTCCACCACCCTGCATGGGCCGGTCTGCTTTCATCGTGCTACGGATTTAGGCAGGGCGGCGTCATAGTGGCGCCGGACCAGGTAGGATTGGCAGCAGGCATACCAGTGCTTCAGGTGGGGAGCCCGCTGCTCGGGCGGCGGGCCATAGCCTTGCCATTCACTGACTTCTGTGCGCCCGTAGGCGATCCCGGCGAAGGCGTGCTGCATGAGTTCGTACGAGTCTTGCAGGAATGGCGTAAGGATCACAAGCTAGCGCAGCTCCAAGTACGTTGGCCGCTGCCCCTGCAGGAGGGGGTCTATCCGGATGAGAGGTTCTACCAGCATCTCACACCGTTGCATGAGAATGCGGACACGGTTTTCAGCACTTTCAAGAAGACCCAGGTTCAAAGGCATATCGGACAGGCGGAGAGGCTGGGTCTGACAACGCACCGGGGCACCGATTGGGAAGACGTGCGCCGGTTCTACGGTCTGCACGTCCAGACCCGCAAGCGCTTGGGGGTGCCTGTGCAGCCAAAGCGTTTTTTCCATTTGCTGTGGGCGCGACTGCTGGAGCAGGGCATGGGTTTTGTGCTGCTGGCCTACAAGGGCGATCAAGTGGTCGCGGGGGCGTTGTTTCTGCACTTCAACACGACGCTGACTTACAAGTTCGGTGCCTCTCTTCCGGAGTACTGGAAACTACGCCCAAACGACTTGCTGTTCTGGCGTGCGATTCAATGGGGTTGCAAGAACAAGTACCAGGTCTTTGACTGGGGGCGGACCGATATTGACGACGAGGGTTTGCGGCACTTCAAGAGTGGTTGGGGAAGCCAGGAAACGATCCTGCATTACAGCCTGCTGGCCGACAAGCCGCCCGAGCCGGATGCCTTCGGAAGATGGCGAAATGTCTTGAGAGATCTCATCCAGCGTTCTCCTTCCTGGGTATGCAGAGGCCTGGGTGAATTGTTCTATCGCTACGCAGCATGAACCTCTTTGCGGCCAACACTTTTCAATCCTTCTGGGGCATCCCGAGCGTGGCATCGCTGCCGGAAGAATATGTCCGGGAGAATGCGGAGCGCCTGCTGCCCAAGACCGACGCGGTCAGCCCAAGCGACTTCCCTTCAATCATGGCGTGGGTACTGGGCGAGGGACAATATGGCCCGTCACATTTTGAATTGCGAGGATCGAGGCGCCTGTACTACAAGATGCGTCCCGCTTTGCCGCCGTGGTTTCGTAGGTGGCTCCACCAAGCGACCGCGACGACGCCCTCGTGGGGCGGGCTTCATTGAACTGGCCGATCGAGGATCGCTACGTGGCCTTTCAACGCCAATTGCTTCTGTCGTATCTCGTCAGCAACAGGCAGCAGAAAATCTACCACGTTGACTTCTGGCCGCGTGGCAAGAGATTCGCGCTGGTCTTGACGCATGATGTCGAGGCCGCCCCCGGGCAACGCTTTGTCGGCAGCGTCGCGGATTTGGAGGAGAAACATGGCTTTCGATCATGTTTCAACTTTGTGGCGGCGGACTACGCTGTGGATCGCTCCTTGCTGGCCGACCTCCAGCAGCGCGGATTCGAAGTCGGGGTTCATGGTCTCAAACACGATGGCAGTCTGTTCTCATCCCGGGCGGAATTTGACAAACAAGTTCTGAGAATCAATGAGTGTCTCCGTGCATGGAACGCGGTGGGTTTTCGCGCCCCCATGACGCATCGCAACCCTGCGTGGATGCAGTCCCTGGAAATCGAGTACGACTCCTCATTCTTTGATACTGACCCGTATGAGCCTATTCCCGGCGGTACCATGAGCATCTGGCCATTCCAGATGGGGCACTTCATCGAATTGCCTTACACACTTGCCCAGGATCACACGCTGATGAATACGCTGGGAGCGAGATCCCCGCGCCTCTGGCTGGAAAAGGTGGAATTCATCCGCCAGTACTGGGGCATGGCCCTGGTGAATGTGCACCCGGACTACATGCGCCGCCCAGCTTATCTGGCCGTTTACGAGGATTTCTTGCGCCAGATGCAGCACATGGAAGACTATTGGCATGCCTTGCCAAGGGATGTCGCTCGCTGGTGGCGCAACCGGTCCCAGTTGGATGTCGGCGGCAACGAAAGCGCTTTGCGAACCAAGCTGCCTGGCGCGACGATAGGGACCATTCTGCGCGCAGGCGGAGGGTTGGAAATCGTCAACGCAAGCACCACGGCCACTCCTAAATCGTCGCATGGCTGAGCGGCAGTACCATGCTGAAACGCATGCTGCCGAAAGAAGGTGGCTTATGCCTATGCCACGGATTGCGCAAACTGTTTGGCAACGAGTGCATTTTCGGATGCTATCCCTTCAACGCTTCATTCATCGAGACTTGTCTTGGGTCATGGAGGAGGTCCTCGTATGGAAGCAGCGCACGGGATGACGCTCCCTGACTCTGCTGCCCAAGATGGGCCAGGCGATACGCGTTATCGGGTGAGCAGCTCAGCTGAACCCGCTGACCAGGAATGGGACAGCTTCGTCGCCGGGTCCCCTGGCGGGAACGTCGTCCAGTTGAGTCTGTGGGCTCAAGTCAAGTCCAATCTACGCTGGCGCGCTGACAGGATCATCGTCAAGTCGCATGGCGAGATACAGGCCGGTGTGCAAATACTGACCCATTTCTTTCCGGTTTTTGGGGGAATCGCATACGTGACGAAGGGGCCCCTGTGTGACTGCGCGGCCCCGCAAGTGCTGGACCTGATCATGAGCAGTCTGGTTGATCTGTGCAAATCACATCGCATTCGCTACCTGGTGGTGCAACCCCCCAACAACGGGGCGGCCCTCGCAGCCCTGTTGCCAGGGTACGGATTGCGCCCCACGTCACTCCACGTGGCCGTGAGTTCAACTCTTGTCGTCAACCTGGATTTGGATGACAAGGCGTTGCTCTCTCAGGCGAATGAATCGAAGCGCAGGAAGATACGAATAAGTCAACGGGCCGGCATTTCTGTCAGGGAGGGATCCCGCGCGGATTTTCCCATTTTCTACGAATTGTATGTGGCCACAAGCAGGAGGCAGGGTTTTGTTGCCTATCCCCGGGAATATCTTGAAAACATGTACCTGACGCTGTCGCCGCAAGGTTTTCTCAGATTATTCATTGCAGAGGTGGAATCTGAAGCTGTTTCGGCGGCAATGGTATCCGCTCTGGGGGACACCGTGGAATTGAGGTTTCTTGGCTGGTCAGGCCTGCACAGGGAAAGCTTTCCGAATGACGGTCTGATGTGGGCCACGTTCAAGTGGGCCAAAGCTCAGGGCTACCGCTCCTACGATTTGGGGGGCATTGCCTCGGGCAGCGCACAATCGGTGCTTGACAAAACAAACCTCCCAGAGGAAGTGCTGAAATCCCCGGCGATGTTCAAGATTGGTTTTGGTGGCGAGGTCGTGAGCTACCCGCAGGCCTATGCCTATGCCCCTCATCCGATGCTGCACCGTGCCTTTCAAGTGTTTTCGGAAAACCAGCTGCTCTCCAGAGCCTACAAACTCTTGAGCCGGATGGGAGCCTAGGCTGACGATATGAACCTTTTTGCGCGCAGCGCTCGCAGTCTTCAAGAGAAGGGATGGAGAAGAAGTTGGCAATCCGTCACCTCGGTCATCGGCGATTACTTCTTTGATCTCATCTACGGCACCGATACAGCCGGCTGGGTGACCGTGGATGCCCTGGACATTACCGATGAAGACAAGAAGCACAGCGTCCGATACCAGCCTACGCGCGTCAGGCACGTGCGCAAATTACTCAGCGAACTAAGTTTGCCGCCCGGCCGCGTCTTTGTTGATTTTGGATGTGGCAAGGGCAGAGTGCTGATGGTGGCTTCATGCTACCCATTCCAGCGCATTGTGGGCGTGGAGATATCGGGCCGTCTGTGCGATGTTGCACGTCGCAATGTTCTTATCTATCAGAAGAGAGCGCACAGGCAGTTGCCGCGTCGACATCGTACACTGCGATGCCGCCCAGTACCCGATACAGCCAGAGGAGGACGTTTTCTTCTTCTTCAGGCCTTTTGACATCGAGACGATGCAAGTTGTTATGGCGCGCATTGAGGTGTCTCTGCGGGCATCCCCTAGGAAGGCGTGGGTGGCGATCCACTCTTCTATCTACGGCGAATTGCTTGACCATAGCGCCGTTTTTCGCAAACTCTTCGAGTTGCCGTATGGAGGAGCTGAGTTTGTTGCGTACGGAACCACTCCAGTATCAAACCCAATGAACGGCTTGGGGAGCGCATAGCTTGGGGCGGTGCGGCACCTTCGCGGCGTCGAATGCCGACGGGCACAGGCAGCCTGATAGCCACTGTCGCTGGCAGCCTCGCGTCCTAGCGACGCCGGGATCCCTGAAGGGCCCTGCGAAGACAGGTGGACGCCGATCCTCCATCGTGCCACTTGATGCGTGCCGGTAAGAGGGGCCCCCGGTGATGCTAGTCGGGGCGGGCGCCGTCCGGAGTCCTCTAAATCGTTCTGAGCACGGACCGTCTCTTCGTTCTGGGCCATGTTAGGATGAGACACTCCAACCAGCAAAGGAGCTAGATATGGCTCCTGCCGTCAAATTCAGTGGTAACCATGGGCTGAGAGCTAGCTTGGCATGAACGGGTCGAATTCCCTGTCGACGGCGCAAACGCAGGTCTACGCTCACCAGGTCACGATCGGTGATGAATTACACGACCCGGAATGGGATGCCTTTGTTGCGCGGATTCCTGGCGGAAACGTCGTGCAACTCAGCCTGTGGGCCCAGGTAAAAGCCAGCCTGCGCTGGCGCGCGCACCGTATCATTGTCAGGTCCGACCGGGGTATTCGTGCCGGCGTGCAGCTGCTCACACATTCTTACCCCCTGGTTGGCGGCATTGGCTACGTTACGAAGGGGCCGCTGTGTGAGGCCGACGACCCCTCGGCCCTGAGCTTGATATTGAAGACTCTGCTTGACCTTTGCAACAGGCTCCGCGTCCGATACTTGGTCGTGCAACCTCCTAACAATGGGGCCGATAGCGCTGTACGTCTACCGCAATACGGGTTCCGCCCCGAGGCGTTCAACGTGAGCCTGCGAACTAGCCTTGTGGTCAATGTTGCCCTGGATGACAGCGCCCTGCTTTCTCAGATGAACGCGACCAAGCGCAGGCACATTCGGGTGAGTGAGCGAAATGGCATTGTGGTGAGAGAGGGCACTGCAGGGGACTTGGGCAATTTCTATGACCTCTACGCTTCGACCACCAAGAGGCACGGCGCCATTCCCTATCGTCGGGAGTACATCAATAACATGTACGCGAGGCTGGCCCCTCACGGCTTTCTCAAAATCTTCATGGCCGAGCTCGGATCCGAAGCGGTGTCGACCGCGATGGTTTCAACATCGGTGGATGCGCTGGAACTAAGATACCTAGGTTGGTCGGGTCTACACAGGGAGAGTTTTCCCAGCGATGCGCTCTTCTGGGGAATCTTCAGGTGGGCAAGAGGGCACGGGTATCGTTCGTACGATTTGGGAGGAATTGATCCTTCAAGCGCGGCGGCAGTGCTTTCTGAAAAGAAACCGCCGGAAGAAGTATTGAAATCGTGGTCCTGGTTCAAGCTCGGTTTTGGCGGGCAGGTCGTCAACTACCCCCAGGCATTCTGCTATATTCCGAGTCCGATCTTGCGTTATGCCTATGAGCTGTTTTCTCGAAACAAAGGTCTGGTCCGGAAAGTATACAAGTTCATGATAAGGAGCGAGGCATAGCCCATGAAGACCAACTTGTTGGGGCGAGCCAGGCGCAGCATCACGAAAAAGGGGCTGCGCGGCAGTTTCCAAACACTCCTCTCGGTCATCGACGACTTCCGGTTTGATCTGGCTTTCGGAACCGACACCTCAGGCTGGATCGATGTCGAGAACCTGGATATAGCCCAAGAGGCTATGGAGCATAGCGCCGCCTACGCGCCTTCGCGTGCGAGGCACGTGCGCAAGCTGTTGGAGGCGCTGCGTCTGCCCCCTGGCCGCGTGCTTGTCGATCTCGGCTGTGGGAAGGGCAAAGTGTTGCTGCTCGCGGCGGACTATGAATTCAAGCGCATTGTAGGCGTGGAGATATCGGCGCGACTTTGCCAAATCGCTCGGAACAATCTCATGCTCTATGAGCACAAGGTGCGCCGACCGCTACACGTGGAGATCATACAATCAGACGCCAGCCAATATGCCGTCCGCGAGGATGAAGACGTGTTCTTTCTCTACAATCCCTTCGATTACTCCATAATGGAGGTGGTACTGGGCAACATTGTGCGCTCATTGGCCGCACGTCCGCGGCGGATCTGGCTGATCATGAGCGCTTCCAAATACGGTGAGTTGCCTCCAACGAATTTTCCCTTTCAGCAATCAATGGATCTTGTATATGGCGGTCACCGGTTTGTTGTGTATGTAACGAAATGACTTGCGGACTCGACCGACGGCAGGCATCCTCTAGCCCTCGACAAGCAGAAGGCGAATGTGCGTAACATCAGGGCAGTTCATCGACGAGCCTCGATGAGATCTTCTTCGTCGTCCACGCGGCGGAGCCGTTACAAAGAAGGCATCCCCCCTCTGGAGCGGTGCCTTTGCATTGGCGGCGGTGACGCCGTGTCGCCTGGAGGATAACTTGATGAAGGTCCCGTTTGTTGATCTGCGCGCCATGCACGAGGAAGTCCGCCCGGCGGTTGAGGCGGCCTTCAAGGATATTCTCGATCGGTCTTCATTCATAGGCGGCTCCTACGTGGAGACCTTCGAGAAGAATTTTGCCGCCTACTGTGGTGTAAAACACGTCGCCTCCTGTGCCAGTGGGACCGATGCGTTGAAGTTGGCGCTGATGGCAGCCGGTGTGCACGCCGGCGACGCAGTGTGCGTGCCCTCGCATACCTTCATTGCCACGGTGGAAGCCATCAGCCTGCTGGGAGCGCATCCGATCTTCATCGAGATCGATGCGGAGACCTACCACCTGTCGCCAGTCGCCCTGGAGGCATACCTGCAGGAGATGTGCCGGCGTGGGCCCGATGGCCAATGGTTGGATATCAAGAGCGGCCGGCCGGTGACGACGGTCCTGCCGGTGCATCTGTATGGCCTGATGGCAGACATGCAGCCTCTTCTCGAGCTGGCCTCAAGGTACCATCTTCAGGTCGTGGAAGACTGCGCGCAGGCTCACGGGGCGAGTTATGCAATCGACGGTCGGAAAATGAAAGCAGGCAGCCTGGGCCAGGCTGGCGCATTTAGCTTCTACCCGGCGAAGAACCTGGGTGCCATGGGCGAGGGTGGCGCCGTCACAACGCAGGATGACGAAGCGGCCCGGCGGATGCGGATGTGGCGCGATCACGGCTCAAGCCAGAAATACGTGCATGTGTCACCGGACGGATGGAATGGTCGTCTTGACGCCTTACAGTGTGCTATCCTTGATGTGAAGCTCCGGAAGCTGGATGACTGGAACGCCCGGCGGCGTCAGGTAGCCGGCTGGTATCAGGATCGTTTGGGCGGGAATGAGAGCATCGTGCTCCCAAAGGTGCCCACGGGCCGCGAGCACATCTACCACCTGTATGTTGTGCGCGTCCCCAACCGCGACCGGGTCATACAGGAGCTTGCCGGGCGCGGGATCAACTGTGGGCTGCACTACCCCATCCCGCTGCACTTGCAGGAAGCCTACCGCGACCTGGGGTACGCGAGGGGCGATTTTCCGGTGACCGAGCAGGTGGCGGACACGATCCTTTCCCTTCCCATGTATCCGCACCTGACGGATGCCATGGTAGACTTTGTGTGCGCACAACTCTCAGACGTGCTGGAACAAAGCAAGACGCACGCTGTCGCGAGCTGATCCGGCAGAGTGCAGGGCGAGTTGAGCGGCACAAGGGGTCGTCGCGAAGCACGGTCCGAGGCAGCAAGAGCCGGAGGATATCTCGATGATTACGCCTGAGTATTCGCGGATTGCACCGGATGTCCAGCTGGGCGAAGACGTCAAGATCTATGGCTTCGTGAACCTGTATGGCTGCTCCATCGGCGACGAGAGCAAGGTGGGCACCTTCGTCGAAATCCAGCGCGGTGCCGTCATCGGGAAACGGGTGAAGATCTCCAGTCACACGTTCATTTGTGAGGGCGTCACCATCGAAGACAACGCGTTCATAGGTCACGGCGTGATGTTCATCAATGACCTGTATCCCCACTCTACCAATCCCGACGGCTCGCTGCAAACAGCGGAAGACTGGGAGTGCGTTCCCACCCGGGTTTGCAGGGGGGCCTCCATCGGAAGCAACGCCACGATTTTGTGCGGAATCACGGTCGGTGAGGGCGCCATGGTCGGCGCCGGCAGCGTCGTTACCAAGGATGTACCTCCCCACACAGTCGTGGCGGGCAACCCCGCGCGCGCAGCTACGTAGGCTCGACCCAGGCGCGGCGGGGAAGTTGGCCACAGGACTTCCGGGAAGGCGTCCATGATGGCGGGAATTGGCCGCGAGCCGCCGGCCGCATCAACGGCCCCTGCGGAGGTGGTGGTGCCCAACCGCTATCTTCCGTTCAAGCGGGCGCTGGACGTATTGTTTTCCCTGGCGCTGATCATTCTATTCTCGCCGGTCATGCTCATCATTTCTCTTGGTATCTTGCTGGCATCGTCGGGGCCGGTGTTGCACCGGCAAATGCGCATCGGGAAAGACGGGAAACCCTTCCGCATGTTGAAATTTCGTTCGATGCAGATGCAAAATAACCCCGACCTGCATCGCCAGTACGTGCAGAAGCTGATCAAGGAGAACACACAGCCCCGCGGGCTTGGGAAGGCTAATCTGAAGATGTCAGGCGATCCGCGCATTACGGGGATAGGCAAATACCTCAGGCGATTTGGCCTCGATGAACTCCCCCAATTCTTCAATGTGCTAAAAGGCGAGATGTCTATCGTTGGTCCGCGGCCTCCGATGCCGTACGAGTACGAGGTCTACACGGACTGGCATAAACAACGCATGAAGGTGCTTCCGGGGATCACGGGGACTTGGCAGGTCCTGGCGCACAATACGGTGGCATTCGATGAAATGGTCAAGATCGATCTTGAGTACGTCCAGAACATGAACCTGTGGACCGATGTGAAGATCATGCTGCTCACGCCCGTGGAGATGGTTCTTGGCAAAGGGGGAGGTTAAAATGGATGACAGCAAGCAGGCTTTACCTGTGCAAGTGGGCATCGTTGGCTTGGGATACTGGGGCCCGAAACTGGCGCGCAACTTCCAGGGCGTGAACGGCGTCTCCGTGACCATGGCCGCCGACGTGCGACCGGACCGCTTTGGCGATATCAGAGAGATCTGTCCGGACGCCGAAATTACCAATGACTATCGGGATCTGTTGAATGGCGATTTGGATGCCGTAGTCATCGCCACTCCGGCTGGGACGCACTACCGCCTGGCGCGGGAAGCACTCCTGGCGGGCAAGCACGTTCTGATCGAGAAACCGATGGCGGAAAGTTCGCTGCAAGCCGAGGAGCTCGTCGCGCTGGCCGGACAAAAGAACCTGCGTCTGATGGTGGGCCATACCTTCATGTACAACGCGGCGGTCGAGGCCATGCGGCGCGTCATGCAGTCAGGAGAGCTCGGCGAAATCTACTATCTCAATGCCACCCGGGTAAATCTGGGCCTGCTTCAGCGGGATATCAATGTCATGTGGGACCTGGCGCCACATGATCTCTCGATTTTTGGTTTCATTCTCGATGAGGACCCGATCAAAGCCAGCGCCATTGGGGGAGTCTATATCAGCAAGGCAAGCGGCCTGCAGGAAGTCGTGTACCTGACGTTGCGCTATCGCAACGACGTGATTGCCAACCTACGCGTTAGCTGGCTCGATCCCATAAAGGAACGCCGCATCACGATTGTGGGGAGCAAGAAAATGCTGGTTTACGATGACCTTGGTGAGCACAAGGTGGTGATCTATGACAAGGGCGTCGAAGTCACGGACGACGGGCTTGCCAACGCGGAGTTCCGTGTTCCCTTTGGCAACTGGACCGGGCCAGAGCGTCGGCGCAAGCGTCGCCGAACGGAGGCCGAATTCCAAGCATCCTACCGGGACGGTCCCGTCACGCAGGTGCCCATTGAATGGGTGGAGCCGCTACACACGGAATGCCAGCACTTCGTGACATGCATCCGCGAGGGCCTGCCGCCGCGCAGCGATGGAAGAACCGGCCTCAAGATCGTTAAGATCCTGGAGACGGCGCAAAGGTCGCTGGTGAATGGGGGTCTGGAGCTGCTGATCGAGTACTGAGCGACCTCCATGGCCAAAGCAGACGTATCTCCGGGGAATCCGTTGCGCGCTTCCGCCCTAGCGGTGGCCTGTCCTTACCTGGGGCTGCAGGACGATCCCCGCGGTTACCATTCCTACCCCTCACTCGGCAACCGGTGCTTTCACAGCCGGTGGCCCGCTATACCGTTGCTCGCACACCAAGAAGCCTACTGCCTGCGCGGGGCTCACAAGGATTGTCCCGTATACTGGCAGCCGAGAAAAAGGCCGTTTCCATCCTCGCTCAAGGCCGCGCAGACAGCCCGCGCCGGCAGGTCGGCAGCATTGATCACGGCCTTGGCGGTCGTCATCGGCTTGGCCGTCATGGGCTTTGCTGCCAGCCGGTTCTTTCCGGTGAATTTGGGCGCGCCTCGTCTAATTCCGGTGACCGGCGCGTCCCTTGCGGCGGCGATGACGCCCTCCAGCATGGCACTTCAGTCGCCAACCGCAACCGCGACCGCGCCCACACCAACGCCGAAACCGACCGGCACCGCGGTACCCCAGGCGCATGCGCTGGAAATGCCCTTCGATGTCGACGGGCACACGCTGCTCATGCACCGGGTCACGGCCGGCGATATGTTCGATACGATCGATGCCCAATTTGAGACAACTCCTGAGGTGTTGCGGGCGCTCAACTATTCCCTGACGGGTTCACTGCTGGCGAACACGGTCATCGTGATCGCGCCAGGGCTCCAGACGGTGGACCCCGCTTTGCCAAGCTTCAAGGTGCGCGCCGTGACTGGAGACGCAACCACTATTGGCGATCTTGCCGTGCAATACCACGTCGAGCCGGCGCTGCTCGGACACTACAATGGCTGCGCCGCCGATTGTTCAGTCCCGGTCGGCGATTGGATCCTCGTCCCGGTGATTCAGAGCTCGACTGTCGTCCCGTGAACGGACCAATCTGCTCTGCCTTCGATGGAGCGGCCCGCATGTGCCACGTAGCATCCGCACCTGGGTGCTTTGTTCCGATCCGCAATGAGTAGAAGACTTTCCGTGAGGGCACGGCACAGTCTTTGGCAGAGGGACGCCACCTGGGCGCCCTTTTCATGTGCCCGCTGATTCTCCGGGTTGCAGCCGAGATCGTCCGTCATGATGCCGTCCGACCATCCGCTTGATCTGTTGAAACAAGTTTTGGAGAACGTGCGTTCCCCGGAGCGGCTCGACACTCATCCGTGGGTCCACAGCCTGACGGTTCAGGCGGCCGCGGCAGAAAACCCTTCGTGGAGCTCGAAGACCCCGGGCACCCAGCTGGTGCTCACCGTGGCCGACCTCTTCCGGCAGAGCATGCCTGCCAGCCCGCCTCAGCACAGCGCGAAGCGCCTAGATACGCGCTGGGGCCGGTTCGGGCTCCTGGCGGCTAACTACTTCGCGCCCCTGCTGTACGGACGCCTGTATCCGCGGTCGCTACGTGAGGCCGGGCGCCGGATCGACCAAGCCATCCTGCTTTTCGTGTACGGAGTCCCCGGCGAACAATTGAAGCCGGACCAGGTGAGCTCCTACGAGTTGCTCGGCGATGCGCTGGATTTGGCGGCAACCAGCACGATCAGCGATTGGCATCGCGACGGCGTGCAGGACCTGGCGGATGCCTTCATCAGCCGCGAAAAGAGCCTCCGTCTCTCACCAGGCCAACGGGCGGCAGCAGCGACGGAGCAGAGCGGGAACCAAGACGGGCGCGGAATCACGGACACAGGCGCCCGCGCCCGGACCTTGCGCGCAGGCCTGTATGCGGCATTGGCAGGTGCAGCCCTGGTGCTGGTCCTGGCGGGCGCCAAGGCTTTTCGCATCTACCAGGGGCTGACTGACGTGCAGCGGGACCTAGCCGCTCTCGAAGCATTTGACCTGACGTCGCTGCAACCAGAGACCGTGAATCAGGCGAGCACGGACGTTGTCAGACTGCATACGGACCTCGTGAGAGTGCAGACCGAGGCCTCTCCGTTCTTCCCACTGACCCGCCGGCTCGGATGGATACCTGTCTACGGCGGGGACCTGAAGTACGCAGACGCGATGCTGGCGACCGCCGCCGGGGCAGCGCAGGCGGCATCCACGACGCTTGAGGCCGTGACGCCCATCTGGGATGCCGTGCATCAGCAGCCTGATCTCGGAGCGGCGCAGCTGACAAAGTTGGTGATCGGTGCGGCACCGACATTGCGGATGGCCCAGACCCAATTGCAGGACGCCACCGCCAATCGGCAGCGAATCAACGATGCAAGGCTCTCGCCAGACGTGCGCGTGCTGCTGACGCGCGCCGACGGGCCGCTCACGGCACTTGACGAGGCGCTATCATTCGCAGTTTCTGTTCCCGGGCTGTTGGGTGCCACCAGCACCGGGCCGAAGACATACCTGGTGCTCGTGGAGAACGAGGATGAACTCCGGGCGACAGGCGGCCTGATCTCCGCGGTCGGCACGCTTGTGGTACGCAACGGCGATGTCATGGATCTGACAATCCAAAACTCCTACGCCGTGGACGATATGCAAAAGCCGTATCCCAGTGCCCCCTGGCAGATGCAGAGCTTCATGAATATACCGGTCATGGTCTTTCGCGACACGAGCTGGTTCGTCAACTATCCGACGGCGGCAGAGAACGCCGAATACCTGTTCGCCTACACAAATGACTACTCGGTCGACGGCGTGATCGCCATCGACCAGCATGTCTTGGAGACGATCCTATCCGTGACCGGACCAGTGTACGTGGGCGGAATCGACACGACCGTGGCCGCCGACAATGTTCGATCGGTGATGCGCACGCAGAAGATTCCGCCGCCTGCCGAGCAGGGCGATCCGGACTGGCAGCGCAAGCACTTCATAAATCCGATTGCAACCGCGATCCTGCAGAGATTGATCTCCGGGCATGGCGTCTCCTGGGAGCAATTGCTGCGAGCCCTAGTCGGTGAACTTGATCAACGACATATTCTGGTTCAGCTGGATGACCCGACCCTGTCCACGCTTGTAGCCGACCGCGGTTGGGACGGAGCGGTGCGCGCCCCTACCGGAGACTTCTTGATGATCGTGGACACAAACGTGGGCTACAACAAGACGAATGCCCTCGTGGCATCACGCCTCACCTACGACGTCGACCTGACCGACACGGCCCAGCCGCGCTCCAGTCTGTCCGTATTCCAGCACAACGATGCAAAGCTGCTGCCTGGTCCATGTGTAGAAATCCCGACGCAGGTCGATCCGAATAGCCTGGAGGCTTGGTACCGACTGGATGGCTGCTACTATGACTATCTGCGCGTCTATGCGCCGGCGGGCACGCAGCTAACTGCCGCCACGCCCCATGCGGTCTCCAGAGCCGAGATGGTCATGCTGGACGCAGATGTCCCGGCCCGTGTGGATCTGCTGGATGACCACATCGAAAACGTTACCGGGTTCGGCACACTGCTGGTGGTGCCGACCCAGGGCAGCCTGGCCACCAGTTTCGACTTCAGGCTGCCTGCACCGATTTTGCAGCCGGGTGCGCAAACCGGCGATCTGGTCTATGAGCTCAAAATCCAGAAGCAGGCTGGCACGGTGGCAGTCCCGGTGACGGTGCGCGTGCACCTGCCGCACGGTTCGCGGATCCAATCGGCCAGCCGTGACTTCGTCCAGGACGGAGACAACCTGCTTTTCGATCTGAATTTGCGGACCGACATTCACCTGCGAATTGAGTTCCGGCCCTAATCCGGATGATATTCGGAGCTTGAGAGGCTCTTCGCCCTTAGAATGGGACCATCTGACCGCACGAAAGGACGGCACGATGAACGCGAAGATCCGAGTTCCACTGGCAGTCGTCATATTTGCGGCAATTCTTATCGCCGGGGTGAGTGCCCCCGCTTGGGCCGGCACGATTAACCTGGGGACGGCAGCAGGTGGCCCGTCCGGAGCGCCCGCGGTCCTTCCGTTTGCCGGTCGCCCGCAGGGCACCGTTACCACCGGCGCTGGGCTGATCCCCGTCACTGGCGATGGGCCAGTCACGGTTGGCAGCTGCGCGACCGTATGGGTCAAATCCCCACCCGCCGACGTGAGCTACACGGCCTCCGTCGTGCCGGAAAGCGAGCTGCCCACGCCGTTTCCGCCAGGGGTTCCGCCGCCCGCCTCCCTCGTGAGCTGTGCCATCAAGATTGAGGCCGTGACGAGCGCCGATCTGGGTGCAGAGACGCTTGTGTGTTGGCCGCTGCTCCCGGCGCAGTCAGGTTTCGCGTATTACTACGACGGCAGCGAGTGGCAGAAGACAACCTCCCAAACGAGTGACGGCCAGGTGTGCGCCAATTTCGTGCCCGGCACGGCGCCCAACCCGGCGTTCGCTGCGGTTTTCGACAAGTAGTCGCAGCATCCCTCAGTTGAGAATATGAAGCGAGGCATATGCCTCGCTTCATTGTTTGAGTTGCCCTGTCCCATCGTTCCCAGGCATGCTCACTGTGCACATGGGCAGCGTCGACCCATCCAGGTCGTGGCACGTGATCGCCTTGCGTAAGTCTGGTACCATCAGGCCTTGAAATGTGCCTGCGGTACCCAGCGGTTCCGACCGCCGGGTTGACGCGGGCGTGAGCCCCGGTCACTTCAAGGCCCAGAGCCGGCGCCGTGAGGGCGCTCGCGCCGATAGGCCTTGTGCGGACAAAATGCCGGCGGGCACGACTTGCCGGCACATGGAAACTGATGCCAAGCGTTCTATTTGTCTGTACAGCCAATCGGTCTCGCTCGCCCATGGCCGCCGCTTGCTTTCAAAAAGAGCTGGCGGGCCGTGAAATGCAGGAAGGCTGGAGCGTTTCCAGCGCCGGTACATGGGCTGCCGACGGGCTGCCGGCCACGCCGGATGCCATATCCTTCGCAACGCGCCTGGATTTGGATCTCCGCGATCACAGCTCCAGGGTCATCACGCCCGGGTTGATTCTTGCCACGGACCTGGTGATCGTGATGGAACGGGGTCAGAAAGAGGCTCTGCAGGGCGAGTTCTCCGAAGCCCGCGGCAAAGTGCAGTTGCTGAGCGAGCTCGCCGAGGGCGTGGAGTATGATATTCCTGACCCGGCTGTGACGGCATCCCCCGGCGAGGTGTACAAGGAGATCTCCGACCTGGTCGCGAAGGCCTTTGATCGTATCCGCCGCGCTGTCGACGGTTGAGAGCCTGAGCGCTCTGGCCCTTCGGACCATCGATCCAGGCCATCGTGCGGAACAGCCCCTGGGATCTCCTGGCCCCTGCATTTTCCCCCAGCGCGTCCCCAACTAATCTCTGATTTCTTGCCTGCACGGCACGAACCGAGCTCGGGCGGTCGCCGCGCGGCAGGCCAACACCCCGGCTCTCCCCCTGCGATCAACTGCCAGACTTTTCAGCCTGCTGTTTCCAGGGGATCGAAACGACGACTTTGGTGCCGCTCCCTTGCCTGGAGGTCACCGCAAAGCTGCCTCCAAGGATGTCGAGGCGTTCCTGGATTCCCAGAAGCCCCATGCCTTCCCTGGAGGTTTTCTTTTTGAGCCCTGTTCCATTATCTTGAACACCCAGCACGATCGCGCCGTCGGCGTGCCGGAGGGCGACGGTTGCCGCTGTGGCATGGGCGTGTTTCAGGACATTGGTCAGCAATTCCTGCACGATGCGAAACAAGCTGATGCCGATTTCCGCGTCCAGTCCCGGTAGCTCGTGGCCCTCATACTGGATCGCAAGCGACGTCTTTTGAGCCAGCTCCGCGCAATATTCCTTGAGGCTTAGATTGATCCCGGCGACATCCAGAATTGGCGGGCGCAGGTCCTGGGAGATTTCCCGGATCTGCTTCAACGTTTGATCGATGGAGGTCAGCACCTTTTTTACGCGCCGGCGGGGCAGCCTCAAATCCTTGGGGAGCTCCCTATAGATGGAGTCCATTTCATACTTGATGGACACGAGCGCCTGCCCGGACTGGTCGTGTAGTTCGCGCGCCAGCCTGCGCCGTTCCTCTTCCTGCGCCGTGATCACCTGACGGGCCAGGTCTCTGGACCGCTGCTGGCTGGCGGCCAGGCTGGCCGTCCTTTCGTTGACCCGATCTTCCAACTCGCGTTTCGCGAGCAGGAGCGCCTGTTCGGAGCGCTTGAGATCCGAGATGTCTTTCGCCACAATGTTCACAGAATCCACAATCCCGGAGGCATCTCTAAGCGAAACCATCGAAAGACTCAGCCAAACCAAACCAGAGGGGAAATCAAACTGCTCTTCGAACCGCATGGCATTTCCGGAACGAACTATGGAATCAATTACCGGATCAAAGGCCTGGCCCGACTGCGTTCGAAGGACCGCTGAAATCGGCAGCCCCGTGATGAGTTCAGGCTCTGTCCCGAGGTAGTGTGCAGCATATGGGTTGATATACGTGATTTGATGCTCACGATCGAGTGCCAAAATCAAATCCTGCGCCGAGTCCGCCAGTGTACGATAACGTTCTTCGCTGATGCGAAGCGCATCTTCTGCCCGTTTTTGGTCGCTGACATCGGCGATGAATGCCGTGAAGACTTCCCCGTCGTCTGATCGACTTCTGACGGATCGGTTGAGGATATCGATCCGATGGCCGTCGGCGTGCCTCAACCCCAGCGCCGCGCTCAGCGTCCCTTTCGAAAGGAGAACGCTCTTCATCTCGTCCACGGCGTGCTGGCCATCCGGTTCGATCAGGGTCCTGAGGGCACGGCCCAATAGCTGCTCGCGTGAGTACCCGGTCATCGAGCAAAACGCATCATTGACGAAGGTGAACGATCCGGAAGGGTCCACCTGGAATATCCCAAGCAGGGAAGTCGCCGTGATCAGACGATACTGCTCCTCCTTCGCCCGCAATGCCCGTGTGCGTGCCTCTATGGTTTCTTCAAGATGAACCTGGTGTTCCCTTAGTTCCTGGCTGACCCTGCCAATATGGAAGATCAGCGCCTGGCGGATTTGTTCCTGTTCCGTCAGGATGATTTCGCGAGACTTTTCAAAGAACCCACTCGCCAGGCCGCGGAACAGTGCAGCCAGCCGGGCATAGAGAACCGGCGACTCGTCCGGGCCGCCATGATCGACGACCTCCTGGGTCCACAATTTCCCGGTGTAGGCAAGCAACTCCGGTTGCAGGCAGTGCAGTTCGGCCAGGCTGTTGCCGATACCCCATGCTTCCTGCTCGGATAGCGTGGGGTCGGACAGGAACGCAATGATCCGCCTGGCCAATTCAGAGAATTGGCGGATCGCCTCCGACCGGTCACCGATCGGGCTGCTGAGTGAGGCAAACGCCAGGTACCACTGGCGCGCAAGCTCCTCGCGGCGGGAACTCACACTCCCGAGGAAGCGAGAGTTGAGAAGTGCGGTATCGTCGGACGCCAAGAGAGGCTCTCCGGCCTATTTCTTCCGCGCGACTCCGGCAAAGCCCAAACAACGCTCCGGTTCTTCCACCAGGACCTCATCCGGACCTTCCGGTCGCCAGAGCGAGATGCGGACCACGCCAGGCTCGAGTAGTTCAAATCCATCGAATAACCGCGCGATTTCGTCGCAGGATCTGGTCTTTGTTGGGTCTTCATTGGATGAAGAGATGCGACTGAGACTCTGAAATCGTTGACTCGGGCGCACCCTCCAGCGAGTAATGGGAAATGACGACATAGCTGCCTGAGGCCAGCCTTTGTCGCAGCTTGCGCATCATCTCGTGCGCCTCCGTATCGTCCTTGACAAAGTGCATGACAGACACCAGAAGAAGGCCGATCGGCTGGTGTAGGTCGATCCAATCGTCCGTGCCCAAGTGATCCAGAATTTGGTCGATGTTGCGGATGTCCTCCTGCAGAACCCGGGCGTTGGGGTTTCCTTCCAGGATGGAGCGACTGTGGATCACGGCAACTGGGTCATTATCCACGTATAGAGTGCGGGCCTTGGGGTTGATCGACTGGGCAATCTCATGGACGGGACCGACCGTGGGCAGACCCGAACCCAGATCGACGAATTGGCTGATTCCTTCGCGTGTCAGCCACCGGACCACGCGACGCTCAAATGAGCGGTTGGCCAGGGCTCCCAGGCGTGCGTCCGGCACGGATTGAATAACCCAATCCCCCACTTTCCTGTCTACGGCAAAGTTATGGTACCCGCCAAGTATGTAATCCCAGTAACGCGCGGCATTGTATTTTGTTTCTCCGTCATCCAGGGGCACTGCATGGGTGGCATCCTTCACGATCCAATTCCTTTCGTCGATGAGCCGGAGATTGGTTCGAGTCTAGCACACTAGTCTTGTGGCAAAAACCATCGGAATTGTCCATCATCCGACACGAGGTAGAACACCGCATTCTCGATTGCGCGACGCAGTTGTCGACGAGAACTGGAGCCCGGCTTTGGCCGGCACAGCCCTCACGGGGCGTGGCCCGCCGCGACTAAGGTATCCAAATGCATGCAGGCCACGCGCCCTGCGTCCGATGTGCCTGCGGGAATGGGAGCAACCCAGAGCGGAGTCGATGGCCTCCGATACGCGCCATAGGCATTTGTACCGGTTCGATCTCTCGGGGCATTGGGCGCTGTACAATGAGATAGTTGGGAACTGCTTTCTTAGAGAGGGGCGGTACCTGTGGCTGATCAAGTGCGAGTGGTCGTTCTCGAAGATCATCAAAGCATTATTGATGGCTACAGCTTCCGTCTGGCACAGACGCCGGAGATACAGGTGGTCGGTTCGGCGCACTACGGGGAGGAACTGGACGGGCTGCTCCGTGAATATCCTGCGGACGTCCTCCTGCTGGACGTGAACGTTCCCACCTCGACCACGAATCACAACCCCTTTCCCATTTTGCACGCCGTGTCGACGGCGCTCAAGAAGCACCCCGCCTTGAGCATCCTCGTGATTTCCATGCTCACCCAGCGGACTCTGGTGAGTTCGCTTGTGGACGCGGGCGTGAGTGGGTATATCTTCAAGGACGACCAGGTCTCCGTCCAACAGTTGCCTAAGATCGTTTCCATGGTCGCCAAAGGCGGCGCGTACTTCAGTCCCGGGGCCTACGAGAGACTCCGCGAAGGCGCGCCACCTGGCAAGAAGCCTGGCCTTACCAGCCGGCAATTGCAGGTAGTCAGTCTGTGCGCCGCGTTCCCGGACAGCTCAACCGCCGAACTGGCCAAGCGCCTGAAAATCTCGGGCTCCACGATGCGCAACCTGCTATCCGGAGCCTACCGGCGCCTGGAAGTGCGCACCCGCGCCGCCGCCATTGCCAAAGTACAGAGCATGGGGCTGATCCCATCTGCGCCCAGGGTCCGCCGGGGTTAATCTCCGCACGAAGACAGACGGTGCCTCCTAGCGGGCGGCTAGTACAACTGCCTATCCATTTGTAGACAAGCGCCTATTCACTTGCGGCTTCGAACGGGTTTACAGTTGAGAATCATCGGGGAGGAATACGCAAACGAGGAGAATGCGAAGCGTGGGATTGCCCAGATCGTGTCAGGCCCATCGGAAAGCGAAGGACGGGCGGTTAATCGCGATCCGAACCCTGCCTGGTTGCGTGTCTTGTCACGCCATCTGCTTTCCCGATTATTTCCCAAGACGCGCTATGGCATAGTGCACGATGACCGTTGCCTGGTACGCGTTGCGCAGCAAGCCCAATATGGAAGACGCCCTGTGGCGCGAAGCGCGTGCGCGGGGCTTTGAGGTCTACTATCCCCGCAGTCGCGTGCACCCGGTCAACCCAAGGGCGCGCAAGGTCAAGCCCTACTTTCCCGGTTACATGTTCGTGCAGGCCGACATCGACGTAGTGGGCTACTCGACGTTTGCCTGGATGCCCTATTCGCACGGCCTGGTGTTGTGCGGCTCGGATCCATCACCGGTCCCGGAGGTACTGATCAATGGGCTCCGCCGGCACCTGGATGAGATCAAGGCTGCCGGCGGCGAACTGTTTGCCGGACTGAAACCGGGCGAAGTCGTACGCATCCAAAGTGGGCCGTTTGCAGGCTACGAGGCCCTCTTCGATTCCCGTCTCCCGGGCAGTCAACGGGTGCGGGTGCTGTTGCAGCTGCTGAGCAAACCGCGCTTGCCGCTGGAATTGCCTGCGGGGCAGATCCAGCGAATAAATCGCCGCTGACGGGCGGCCGGCAAGCCGGCCCGTCAGCATGCGTGTGAGGCGCAAGACCCAGTCTGACATCCAGCGGGATGTCGGAGTGGCGGAGCGGAAGCCCGTGACGGCGCCCGGATCAAGAGCGCAGGGGGTGGGAATGCAGGGCACCCCAGCCGGGTCGGCGCTCGCAGAGTAAACATAGCCACCGCAATCACATACGTCACACAAGAGATGATCATCGGCCCAGGCGCGATCGCCCTCGGTCTCATCACAGTCATCGCCGCTCTGATTGATGCTGCCATGGATGTGCGCATCGGCCCGGAGGTCCGGCCGCGGGCCTGGATCGGCGCGGTCGTGGGCATCCTCATTCTTTGCGGCGGCTACTGGGCAACCTGGAGCGGTATCAACCGCTAGCCCCACCCGCGGTGGTCCCACTACAAGATCTGGAGGCAACTATGCAGAAGAAGACGCTGGGCATCGTCCTGATGTTTCTCGGCTTGGTCGTGCTCATTGCGTCGCTGGCGGCGGACGCGCTGGGAATTGGCATGGACCCGGGAATCGGGTGGAAGCAGGCGCTCGGCGCGCTGGTAGGCGTGATCGTGGCCGGCGTGGGCGCGTGGTACTGGCCGGGCTTTCCGCAATCGCGCATGATGGCGGAGGCAGCGGCCCCGATGCCGATGGCTTCACCGACGCCCAAGAAGGCAGCGGCGTCAAAGACACCACGTAAGAGCCGAGCCGCGAAAAAGGCATCGCGCCCGGCGCGTAAGGCGAGCTCGCGAGGCGCGAGGCGAGGCCGAAAGCGATGAGACCTGCCGCCGGCGCGGCGTGCTCGGGCCGGAACGAATGTCAGGGTTGTTATCTGACATTTGTCCATTCCCTCGACATTGTGAGCGTCCTATGATTAATTGCGGATGAGAAACCCGGGCTCAGTGCAAGACATGAGGTGGGTGAAACCTCACTGGTACCGGAATTCCTTACAGACTTGTAAGGTTCAGTCAAATCATACCTAGACATGTTGCGATGCTCAGCCCTTTGGCGGCTGGGCATCTTTCATTCACGAATTGAGCGAACGACGCCGTTTTCTACGGCATCCGACACGAGCCCTGAGGACTCCGATTCAAACCCTCTGGGCTCCATGCATTGCACGAAGGAGGACCGAATAGACAAGAACTCGTGGTGGGATTGTTGGAAACACTCAGGTGGAATTCTTTTGTTGAACTCAAGAACACGTCGGATCTGTTTTGAGAGGAGCATGACTTCATGAACGCAAGACTACGCAATACTTTGTTCACTGCGATTGCCGTGGTGGCGATCCTGGCGCTGGTGCCTTCCGGCGTAGGCCGGGCACAGGCTCCGACGCCTCCGCCTCCGGCCGCGCCATTTGAAGGCGCGCCCGAAGCAGAAGCCCCGGCGGGGCCATCCGCTCTGGCACCTGCTGGGCCGCTAACTCCGGCTGTGGGCACTGCCTTCCAAATGGGAGGCGATCGACTAAGTGCAACGCAGAATGGCGACGGAGGTTGGGGCTGGCCGCTAAGTGGGGCCAGCGCCACGAACACCGTTGGCCCGATCGGCCAAGGCCTGGCAGAGGCGTATCTGCACACTAATGATACAGGCCAGCGGACAGCGTTGGAGAATGCGGGCGGGTATCTGCTTGCAGAATCGGGCAACTTCTCACCGTCAGCCGGTTACCTGGCAGCAACCCTCGACCAGCATTCTCGGTGTCACAACGTACACCGATTATGTCAAGGCGAACTACTATGACCTCTTGGCTGCCGGTACCTATCTCCGCGCGTCTGATGGTCTAATCTACAACACGACCACCTACGTGCAGAAGATTCGCGATGAACGCGCTTCCCAGGGCCTTGCCACCATGGCCACGTGGGACCTCGGCATGGGGCTGGTTGGAGCTGCTTCTGTGGGTGCCGATACCGCTCCTTGGAGTAGCGGCGTTGAGGCGGAGATCAACGAACTCGACGGGACATACTATGACGTGTCCGGGCTTGGTGCGGCCCTTTATGGCTTGGCCTTGGTGCACGAAGATTTCGACCCTTCTGCGGGCTTCTACGCTCAGCGCGAGCAACCTGCAGGATCTGGGGGACGCCCTAGCCCGGCGACCAGATCTCGACGGGCGGTTTCACCTGGTATCCGGGATATCTTGATCCGGGCATGGAAGGTGTGCAATATACCGCCTATGCGGTGCTGGGTCTGAATCAGACTTGACCGCGCACGTTACCTGGACGTAATCCAGAAGGCGGGCGATTATTTGGCTAGTGTCCAGCTTGGCACAGGTGGTTGGGAGGCCTATCCGCCTTACAGCGACGGCGAGAACAACGAAATCACCGGCGAGGCGCTGTGGGCGCTCAGCACGAGCTATCCGGAAGTATGGGTGTGCACTAGCGGGGATTGCGGGCACCCGGGGTACAGCTTCAACAGCGTTCCGGACGCCGTTGGCGCTGTCGAGGCCGGGGGCATTATTCATGTGCTCGCCGGGACTTACAGCATAGGCAGCACGATCGTCCTGGACAAGCCCTTGACGATCTCCGGACCTGCAGTCGGGGGCGGCGGGGCTGTGTTGGAAGCCACTTCAGGTCTGCTGACGGTGTTTGACATCCAATCTAGCGACGTGACTGTCGAGGACCTGGAGATCACGGCCGCCTCGGCTGGTACGTTCAACACGCCACCGGACAACGAACTGAACACCAGCTTGATCAAAGTTACGACTGGCACAGGCATGACTGGAATTGCCATAACTGGCAACACCATCTACGTTCCTGCACAGAGCGGCGCCATGACCACTTGGAACGCGCGTGCCATCACGGTCGCTGCAACCACGGTCGCCGATCTGAGCATCACGAACAACACCATCTACAATACCCGCAATGGTGTGGTGATTCAATACAACAACACTGTCACCATCAGCGACAACACCATCTACAACACCAAGGGCGGGATTATGAACTACACCGGTACACAGGCGGACGCGGACAACCGCACAATGAGCAACAACGCCTGGAACACGGTGCATAACGAATGGGACGTCGTATGGAACTCGGGTGGCGGTCCCTATGACATGGACTATCACTCGGATGTGCTCCTGCTTTCGGGTGCAAACAATGACGCCTATGTGCTCAGCCTGATGACGGCAAGCCAAAATCCGACCACAATTACAGGCAACCGCAGCCATGTGTGGGTAAACGCCGCCACGGGCACAACTGTACTCAAGGGCTCCAACGGAAACATGAACCTGCCCTACCAGACCATCCAACTCGGTGTGGACGCCGTAGTTCCGGGCGGGACGGTCTTTGTCTATCCAGGTACGTACGATCAAGATGAAGCCAATGCTCGCGATCCCATCAACGGTGGCTCCGGCAGCAACGACTTCAACATCTTCATTGACAAGCCTGGGATGCTACTTGAAGGGGTGGACGCTTCCGGCAATCCCATTACCGATGCCAGCAGCGTTGCGGCCTACGTCTCTGCCAAGCGGGCTTTGCCGACCTTCGGTGAAGAACGCGATATTTGTTCAGGCCGATGACGTGACGATTACCGGCCTCGACGTCTCTGGTTGGAGCGGTTCTGAGAATAACAAAACAATCGAGGCTGTGGGCGATAATTTCACCCTCAAATACAGCGCCTTGCACGGAATGGACGGCGCAGCGGCCCTCTATTTTGACGATAACCACTACAATAGCGGCACCGACACCTCGCACCTGCAAAGCTATCGCGTTGAAGCCAACCTGCTGGATGGTGGTGGGATCGACGCGGACGGTATCCGGTTCTCGAGCGGCGCAGGCTGGAGTGGTGACGTCGCCAACCGGGTCATCACCGGGAACACATTCTCCAATGTGATTGACGGCATCGCCTTCGTCGGTCCAGGTGGAGATTCTTGGGACGAGTATCCGGTGGGGGCAGCCACGATCACCGATAACGACTTCACCGCGGCCGATCGTCGGCAGGTGGTCGCCTGGGGAGAGTACGAGGCCGCACTCGGCTACGGCACGATTGACTGGCAAGGGATCCTCGACCACAACACATTTGACAAGGCCGTCACTGTCTGGACGCCCGGGGACGTACTCCGCACGTGGGATTGCGCCGGCTGTGGTTCCTCGGGCGACATTCTGAACATAGGAGGCATCTATTCTTCGATCCAGCGCTATGCGATCGACCGCGTTGCGCAGGCCGGGGACACGATCAAGGTGGAAGCCGGGACGTACACGGAGCCCACGACCACTACACAGATTGTGATCAACAAGAACCTGACAATCGTGGGTGTGGACAAAGCCACCACGATCATCAAGCCTGCCCAGGATACGTCCGGTACTGGCAATGCAGGCTCCTGGTTCCTCGTGAATGACGGTGTCACTTTCAATCTGAGCAAGGTTACTCTGGATGGCGTCGGCAGAAACATTCGCCAAGGCATCCGCTTCAATGGAAGTGGGGTGGTTGACGATGTGATCATCCAGAACATGACCTATCCGGGCTATAGCGGATTCGGCATTGCCCAGGGTTTTGAAAATACTGGCGCCCGGACGCTTACAGTAAGCAACAGCACCTTCACCAATTATGGCAGAATTGGCGTCCAAGCCGACGACGGGACCGGAACCAGCACGGTGATGATCACGGGCAACACGTTCACGGGCAAGGGAGATGGCGATCATCTTGACTACGGCGTCACGGTGGAAGGCGGGGCCCATGCTACGATCACGGGCAACACCTTTACGAACAACCGGGGGTTGCCAGCACAGATAGTTCGACATCGGGCGGCGTGGAGGCAAGCACGTACTTCGCTCCCGGAACTACCGCGACCATCACGGGCAACACTTTCACTGGAAACACGTACGCCATGAATATCGGCTACGACGGCTCCGACACCGAGCGCGATAACGGCGCACAATAACAAGATTTACGGCAACTCCGACTATGGCATCTACACTACCAGCACGACGGTCAACGTCGATGCGACGCATAACTGGTGGGGCGATGCCAGTGGACCTGGACCGGTTGGCCCGGGCACCGGTGACAAGATCGGCACCCATGTGGACTACATCCAGTGGTGCGGAGATGCGGACTGCACGTTCTTCCTGCCGCCGGGAGCCTTCAACAAATTGGCTCCGACGAATGGTGCCACCGATCGCCCGACGAACCAGTACATTCTGTGGAGTGCGAGCAGTGGTGCGACATCCTACGAATACTGCATTGGGGACAATGCGGGGACGTGCACGACCTGGATCAACCGGGGCGCGGCTCTGTACGCCTACCCGAGCGGGCTGATCGCGGGTCACACGTACTACTGGCAGGTGCGCTCTAAGCTCGCGGGGGTTTACACCTATGCCGACGGCGCTGACGTTACTGCTGGCTGGACGTTTGCTACAGCCGGGGCTGCGCCGGGAGCGTTCAACAAATTGGCTCCGACGAATGGCGCCACCGGTCGCCCGACTAATCAGTACATTCTGTGGAGTGCGAGCAGCGGTGCGACATCCTACGAATACTGCATTGGGGACAATGCGGGGACGTGCACGACCTGGATCAACACGGGCTCGGCTCTCTATGCGTACCCGAGCGGGCTGATCGCGGGTCACACGTACTACTGGCAGGTGCGCTCCAAGCTCGCGGGGGTTTACACCTATGCAGACGGCGCTGACGTCACGTACGGCTGGACGTTCGCAACACTTGGGGTTGCACCGGGAGCGTTCAACAAATTGTTTCCGACGAATGGCGCCACCAATCGCCCGACGAACCAGTACATTCTGTGGAGTGCGAGCAGTGGTGCGACATCCTACGAATACTGCATTGGGGACAATGCGGGGACGTGCACGACCTGGATCAACCGGGGCGCGGCTCTGTACGCCTACCCGAGCGGGCTGATCGCGGGTCACACGTACTACTGGCAGGTGCGCTCTAAGCTCGCGGGGGTTTACACCTATGCCGACGGCGCTGACGTTACTGCTGGCTGGACGTTTGCTACAGCCGGGGCTGCGCCGGGAGCGTTCAACAAATTGGCTCCGACGAATGGCGCCACCGGTCGCCCGACTAATCAGTACATTCTGTGGAGTGCGAGCAGCGGTGCGACATCCTACGAATACTGCATTGGGGACAATGCGGGGACGTGCACGACCTGGATCAACAGAGGCGCGGCCACGTACGCCTACCCGAGCGGCTTGGCCGCAGGCCAGCATTACTACTGGCAGGTGCGCGCCGTTCTTGGCGGGTTCTACACCTACGCCGACGGCGTTGACGTTACTGCCGGCTGGACGTTCGACACGGCACCCTAGAGCTATTTGAGCGGGAGCCATACGAGTAAAGGGGGCCGTCTAAAAAGCAACGTTGGGTGGCGCCAAAACGATACCAAGAGCCTGGGCTGTCGTTGAGACAAGAAAAACTGGCGGTTATTGGACCGCCAGTTTTGCCATATTATGGGCGATGCAGAGCAGGCCCCATTCTGTTTTCACCTTTTGTGTGCCTCTGAGGGTGAATCGGCGGAAGCCCCAGTCTTGTTTGAGGCGGCCGAAGACGGTCTCCACCTCCACGGCGCGGCGGGCACGCAGTCTTCTGCCTTGCTCGGAGAGCAATCTCTGGCGAACCTGGTCGTGATAGCGGTTCAGGATTGGGCTGGTCCAAATGTGGCGATTCCCGGCTGCGCGCGTACACTGAGACTTGAAAGGGCAGTCGGCACAGGAACGGCACTGGTATTCACGCCGGTAGGTGCGATAGCCATTTTCGGTCGTAGTGCGTCGGCTGCCCAGGTAGGTTAGCCTTTGCTGCCCGGGGCAGATGTATTCATCGCGCTGCGGATCATAGTCCCAGTTTTCGGACCGGAAGCGCTGCTTGCGCCAACTACGTTTCTGCTCCTGGTGGAACAGGGAGTACTTCACATACCCTTCTGTCCCGGTTCGCTCCAGATAGGCATAGTTCTCTTCACTGCCATAGCCTGCGTCGGCGATCACGTGCTGAGGGAGACGGCCAAGATGTGCTTTCACCTGGTTCAGGTGCGGAATGAGGCAGTTGATGTCATTGGTTTTCTGGTGAATACTGAAGCCCAGGACGAATTGGTTTTCGGTCCCAATCTGCACGTTATAGCCGGGCTTCAACTGCCCGTTGTGCATCGCATCTTCCTTCATACGCATGAATGTCGCATCCGTATCGGTCTTGGCATAGCTGCTCCGCCCGGCCAGCAGCCTCTCTTGCTCCTCGTACTTCTCCTGTCGCGGCAGATACTCCTCCTGCAAGGTGCGCATGGCTTTGGCTACCCGCTTGTCTTTCGCCTTGCCCGCCAGCCGCTCATTCAGTCGCTGGATCCGTTTCTGCAACTCTTCACTATCGATCCCCCCGCCTCCCAGCTCCTCCAGGTCCCGGTCTCCATAGGCTGTCTGCTCCGCCTCGTTTTCCTGCTCAATCTGCTTCAATAGCCCCTGGATCTTCTCCTGCAAACGAGCCTTGTATTTCGCCGTGCTCTTGGCCCATACCCATTTGTATTTGTTCGCATTCGCTTCCACTTTGGTCCCATCCAGAAAATAGTTCTCCAGCTTCACATACCCCGCTTCGATTAGATACTCCAATACTTCACTGAATACTGCCTCGATCCCCTCTTTCAGCACGCTTCCCCGAAACCGGTTGATCGTCCGAAAATCCGGCCGGTTGTTGCCACTGATCCACATGAAGTTCACGTTCTCCCGCAACCCCTTGGCGATCCGCCGCGATGAATTCACCCTCTGGGTATAGGCATACACCAACACCTTGAGTAGCATGCGCGGGTGATAGCTGCTCGTCCCGCCCCCCTTATATTGTCTGAGCAGCCGATCCAGGTCCAGCCCATCGATCACACGGTTCACCACGCGCACCAGGTGATCTTCCGGTATCAGTTCCTCCAGATCCGGCGGCAGGAGCGCGGGCTGCTCCATCGTGTACGGCTTGAACGTCACTCGATTGTGTCCTTTTTTCATACCCCCATTGAATCACGGCTCCCTAAAAAAGAAAAGGGGCTGCCCCATCTTACTTTTGGGACAGCCCCACAACTAGGCACGAAGGGGCGTCTTTATCGATATCGCGGCACCCGCCCATGCGCCGGCAGTCTTGTGCTTCCGAGAGCAGCGTGCCAAGCACAGGCGCGGGCAACTGACCCCACCTCCTGAGGCATCAGCCACTGCTGTTCAGGCGCCTTGATTAGCCATAGTCCCTGTCCGTCTGGGAGGCGCGACGTGGCTTACGCCGTTCTGGCGATCGGCAACAAAATTGGGCTGGTCACTGTGCCGTGCCAGGATACTCGGTCTCCCACACGGTACACAATCCGGCCGGGCCGTTGATGAACTCTCTTTGTAGTCGAAGGTCTATCTACCTGGTGACTCTGCTCACGGCCGAATCGTGCGCGACAGAGATCACTTCTGTTCGGCACACTCCGAGCAAGATCCCGACCCTTTGACTTGGGAATCATGAAGCGGGTCTGGCCGCGGCCTATCGCCGCGGGGACATCACACGGCTCTCTGCGGGCCGTACGACGACTGCAACATGACATTTGGCAGTCGCGCACATTACAAATGACAGTACTGCAATCGCCTTTCTTTTTTGTAAAGTGAATGTACGGGGTATTGTCTGCAGCGCCTAGGGTGGCGTCTTATCTGTGATCCGTAGTTCCTGAGGCCCCACACTTCTCCGGTATTCCGCGGCGCTCACACGCCGAGCGGGGGTGGAAAGCGCCTTTCCGAATTGATGCGACAGCCGGCACGGGGGGCTGCAATCGAACGGTCGTATCCGACGTTTTTGTTTTCCGGGGAGGGAACCATGGATCGACAGAACGTGTCTCACAGAGGGCTCAAACTCGCCTGGTGGCTGATCGTGTTGGCCGCCTTTCTTGTCGGGCTGCTTCTGCAGCCAGTGGGTGTCGCGCGCGCCGTGGGGGCGGAAAGAATCAAGGTGCGCGTCAATCAGAACCGGATCATTGCGCAATATTGGCCCCCTGACACGGAACTCACCCTCTACGTCAATGACGTGGAGGTCGGCACTGCGACGACTGATTCCGTGGACGATTACCGCGCAGTCTTCAATGGTGTAGATGTGCACCCTGGCGACAAGGTGACCGTCGAAGGCCCAGACGTGAGCCGTACACTTGACTCCGTCACTGCTCTGACGATCACGGGCTACGATAGCCTCCATATCTGGGGGGAGGGAGCAACAGATGTGGGGCAGGTAACCGCCTCCATAAACACCGACGACGACTACGCCGATGGCGTGGTAACGGATCTGGGAGGCGGCGCGTGGTCTGCGGACTTCACCGGCGTCGGCTGGGGGCACTTCCTGGGTGGCGACTTCATGGACGTCGAAGAGGCTGACGGGACTGGGAACTTCACCGCCGACGGCATGCCCTACCCCTGGATCACCGCGTCGGTCACGCAAGACGTCGTCAAGGCCTTTGACTGGCCCGATGGTGCGACGCTCTACCTCGAGATCGATGATCCCGACACTGGGGCCGATCCGGACTACTCGGACTCACATAAGGCAACGGGAGGGGACTACGTGTTCCACCTTGCCGGAACGTTCGACATAAAGGCGGGCTTCGACGTGTCGGTCACGGATGTCCCCGATGGCGGCATGGGTACAAAGCAGCTCACCATAGGCGACCTGGAGATCACAGCCTTCGACTCGCTTCACTTCTCGGGGGACGGTGCGACAGATGTGGGAGAGGTCACTGCCTCCATCTCCACCCAAAATGACTTCGCTAATGGCGTGGTAACGGATCTGACGGGCGGAGCGTGGTCTGCGGACTTCACCGGCGTCGGCTGGGGGCACTTCCTGGGTGGCGACTTCATGCTTGCGCAAGAAGAAGACGACGATGGAGACTTTACCGCTTCTGGCATGGTTTATCCATGGCTGAATGCGTCCGTCACCGAAGACTTTGTCAAGGCCTGGCACTGGCCTGATGGTGCGATGCTCACGCTCGAGATCGATGATCCCAGCAACGGCCCCGGTGTGGACTTTTCGGATTCACATGAAGCCGCGGGCGGGGACTACAAGTTCTACCTTGCACCGTTCGATCTGAAGGCCGGCTTCGTTGTGTCGGTCACCGATGGCATGGGCACCAAGCAGCTTACCGTAAGCGGGGTGCAGATCACAGGTATTGATCCGGGTGCCAATACGGTCTCCGGGGTCGGGGCACCCAGTGCTTGGCTGGATCTAGCCGCGATTGTCTCCGGCCCCCTCGCTGCCGATGTTGAATGCTACATGCAGGTAGATGGGTCCGGCCATTGGACGGCCGATTTTGATGAGGCGGACTGCGACTCCTGGAACGTCCAGGCGTCGGATGAGGAAAACATTGTCACGCTCATTGCCACCGAGGAGGAAACGCAGGCACCGCCGCCAGATCCGGAAGCGGACGGGGACACCACTCAATTTGCGATCGATTGGCTCACGACCGTATATGTGGATGACGACTACACCCCGGCAGACTGCGACGACCATGTCTGTGGCTCCGATGCCTTCTCCACCATTCAGGAAGGTATTGATGCGGTAAGCGTCGGTGGGTGGGTCAATGTGGCACCGGGGACGTATACGGAGAATTTGATCGTAGACAAACGGCTCACTCTCGCCGGGTCCGGCAGCGGTGACGATTTTGGTGTCGACACGATTGTGACCTCGGCTGCTGCCAGCACGCCGGTGATCCAGATATCAGCCGGCGGCAACAACAGCACGGATCGGCTCGTGATCCAGAACTTGCAGGTTACCGGTGCAACAGGCTCCGGCAATCCCGCAAGCGGAATCAGGGTCACGGCGGGCGGCAGCTACCTGACTTTCGACGACGTATACGCTGCCCACAATGGAGGTCACGGCATCAACCTCGATGTGAGTGGGACCCTTACAGACGTTGAGGTCCTGAACAGCCTTCTCGCAGACAATACGGGCTCAGGGCTGAACACAAACTCGTACGTCAGCATCGACGGCCTTACTATCACTGACACACACGCGGACAGCAATGCCCACGGCCTGTATCTCGAGGGCCCGCTCACCGGACTGACAGTGAGTGGGGGTTCCTTTGACAGCAACGGGGACGTCGGTATATACGCTACGAGCCTCGGCAATCTGGCGCCCTATGACCCGAACACGCTCACCGGATTCACCGCCAATGGCAATCAGCGCGGTGTGATCATCAACAAGGCGTACGACGCCTTCTCCATCACGGATGCGACCGTCAGTAACAACAGCAAGGAGGGCATAACGTTTGCCCCCGGAGCAAACCTCAGCGGCATTGAGCTCAACAATCTGACGATGGAGAACAATCTGAATTCCAACATATGGGCTATCTCGTACCTCAACTGGACCATCGACGACGTCACAATCGACAATGGCACATTCAATGGCGCCACGGGAACGGGCGGCTACGGGGTGTATCTGTATGCCTCGGGGGGCACTTCGACGCTCTCCAATGTGTCCCTGACCAATAGCACGATATCCGGCAACCTGACGGGGGTGTATGTGAGGACTGCCACAACCGGGACGGTCAGCGGCGTAACCATGTCCGGCGACACCGTCAGTGGCAGTGCGAATAATGGGCTATGGATAAGCGACGCCGCCGCCGTTCCCAGCACCATTGTGACTGCCTCAGGAAACACCTTCACCAATAACCCCATCCAGGTGACCTCGACGGATGGCACGATCGACATCGAGTCCACCTTCAGTGGCAACACTTTTGATAAGTCGGTTGCTGTCAGCGGCAGTCCATACCTGCCGACCATCTGGAGCAGCATCCAGGACGGCATCGATGCGGCTACTGCCGGAGACACCGTCCATGTGGGGGCGGGCACCTATCCCGAGGCGGTGACGATCGACAAACCGCTGACTTTGGAGGGCGCCCAGTTTGGCGTTGATGCGCGGGGCGCAGTGCCTCAGAGACGATAGTCTCATCCACGGCAGCAGAGGGTACGATCGTCATCGGACCGGCCGCGGGCACCGTAACTATTGATGGGTTCGACCTCTCTGGAATGCCCACACCTGGCAGCGGGGGCGTCCTGTATGTCGCTGGTTTGACGACGGACGTAGTCGTGGAGAACAATATCATCGAACCTTCGACCGCTGATGGCATCCTGCTCTGGAACGCGGAAGCAGGTACCGCAGAGCAGAACTGGATCAAGGGCGCAGCCATTGGAGGTATCTCTGGCGGGCGGGACGTGGCCCTAAAATCGGTCCTCACGATACAGAATAACCGCATCGATGGAGCCCTGTATGGTATCACCGGATATCTGGACTCTTCGGCTATTGCAGACAACGACATTACCGGCACGCCCAGTGGCTCCGCGGGAATTGGCGGCCAGTTCTACAACACGGCCATCACCGGCAATCAGGTGAGCGGCTACACGGCCGGCGTTGGATTGGCGTTCCAGGACTATCTGTCGCGAGGGATGGACGGCATTGACGTCCACGACAACTCCTTCACGGGAAATGCGGCGGGCGTCTATGTGAATTACGACATCACCGGGTTGGCGATCCATGTCAATCTCAACGGCATCACCGGCAACTCAGGTTCCGGCGGAGTAGTCTATGGCGGTTTGGGTGCCGGTACCCTGGATGCCACGGAAAACTGGTGGGGTGATGCGAGCGGGCCAGGACCGGTTGGTCCCGGCACCGGCGATAAGATCAGCACCCATGTGGACTACAGCCCATGGTGCGGAGATGAGGACTGCACGTTCTTCCTGCCGCCGGGAGCGTTCAACAAATTGTTTCCGACGAATGGCGCCACCAATCGCCCGACGAACCAGTACATTCTGTGGAGTGCGAGCAGTGGTGCGACATCCTACGAATACTGCATTGGGGACAATGCGGGGACGTGCACGACCTGGATCAACCGGGGCGCGGCTCTGTACGCCTACCCGAGCGGGCTGATCGTGGGTCACACGTACTACTGGCAGGTGCGCTCTAAGCTCGCGGGGGTTTACACCTATGCCGACGGCGCTGACGTTACTGCTGGCTGGACGTTTGCTACAGCCGGGGCTGCGCCGGGAGCGTTCAACAAATTGGCTCCGACGAATGGCGCCACCGGTCGCCCGACTAATCAGTACATTCTGTGGAGTGCGAGCAGCGGTGCGACATCCTACGAATACTGCATTGGGGACAATGCGGGGACGTGCACGACCTGGATCAACACGGGCTCGGCTCTCTATGCGTACCCGAGCGGGCTGATCGCGGGTCACACGTACTACTGGCAGGTGCGCTCCAAGCTCGCGGGGGTTTACACCTATGCAGACGGCGCTGACGTCACGTACGGCTGGACGTTCGCAACACTTGGGGTTGCACCGGGAGCGTTCAACAAATTGTTTCCGACGAATGGCGCCACCAATCGCCCGACGAACCAGTACATTCTGTGGAGTGCGAGCAGTGGTGCGACATCCTACGAATACTGCATTGGGGACAATGCGGGGACGTGCACGACCTGGATCAACCGGGGCGCGGCTCTGTACGCCTACCCGAGCGGGCTGATCGCGGGTCACACGTACTACTGGCAGGTGCGTTCTAAGCTCGCGGGGGTTTACACCTATGCCGACGGCGCTGACGTTACTGCTGGCTGGACGTTTGCTACAGCCGGGGCTGCGCCGGGAGCGTTCAACAAATTGGCTCCGACGAATGGCGCCACCGGTCGCCCGACTAATCAGTACATTCTGTGGAGTGCGAGCAGCGGTGCGACATCCTACGAATACTGCATTGGGGACAATGCGGGGACGTGCACGACCTGGATCAACAGAGGGCGCGGCCACGTACGCCTACCCGAGCGGCTTGGCCGCAGGCCAGCATTACTACTGGCAGGTGCGCGCCGTTCTTGGCGGGTTCTACACCTACGCCGACGGCGTTGACGTTACTGCCGGCTGGACGTTCGACACGGCACCCTAGAGCTATTTGAGCGGGAGCCATACGAGTAAAGGAGGCGGCGCGGACGAAGTCCGCGCCGCCTCACAAACTCATGACGCCGCGGCATCTCGTATGTTCAGGTGGCTTGCTTGGGTGTAGAGCGTATGCGTTGAGCTGCGCAATCAGATTGGAGCTGGCAGCGATGTGCCGACCCAAGATCCGATCCAACTCTTGCGCCTAGAGCGGGGCAGGGAAACAGATCAGAATGCCAGCAGGACATTCTACGGCTGAAAACACTGCTGGCTCGTGGATGCAAACCGAGCCATCTTTCAATCCGGAACGGGGTCAGCCGAACCCGCTGGACAAGGCGCTGGCGCATCCCTTCCCGGAACATGCCACTCTCCGGCAACTCGCTCAGAAAAACTCCGGCGCGCCGCAGGCAAGAATGGAGCCCCGTCATGCCACAATACATCCCCCCGGGTTGTCATTTTCGCACCACGTCAGGCAGGTCGAGTCCCGCCATTGTGTCATCGTGACCGATGACAGCAAGGAGCCTTTCCTTGGCGAGCACTACATGTTTGGGATTGCCTCAGCGTTTGACGATGAATGCGTGACCTGCATCCAGCTTAATGATTGGTTCGAATTTGTCGGAAAGATACTCATCCATCGCCTGGGCTGCTCCCGGAGTATTGAGGTAGCCGTAATCGTCACACAGAATAATGCCTCTTGGGACCACCCGCGGGTAGAAGAAGCGTAGTGACTGCAGTGTCGGCTCATAAAAATCAACGTCCAAATGCACAAAAACGAACTTCCGATCTTCGATTTCCATGAAGCGATCAGGTATCCACCCCTTGTAGAGGCGGATACTTTCCTCGCTGCCGAGATTCCGCCTTACTTGTTCCTCGGCCACCGCATAGTCACCTTCCTTCAGTCCAGGAACATGGTCCTGCGGGACGTCAATCCCTCCGGGTGCAGAAAGACCTTCAAAAGAATCAAATACGTGATGAAGACGGCTAGGCTGCATGGTCGCCGTGTAAATGAGATAGCTCATGATTCCTTCCGCCACGCCGCACTCAGCCGTGTCACCCTCGAGATGAGCCACACTTCGGGCGAGGTAGAACACGTTGTAGCGTTTGCCGGTAGGCCCGCCCCCCGCGAAGGTTCTTCAGCGCGGATATGAACTCGGCGTCTCTGTACCAAGTCACATTCAGGTTGTACAGTCTCAGCTCCCAACGTTTTGCAAGACTTGCGAGTAATTCGTATCGGGCCAGATATCGTGTTGCCCGACTGCCCAGGAATGCCTTGCCAATCTGCGCAGGGAACGAGAACAAAGACTTCATCATGACCTCGGATTGTAGAAGAGACCGTAGGGCGAATCAAGTATACTCGGCGGGCAGAGGAGCGATCCCAACCCGACCAGGGCTCTTGGATTTGCCACGAAGAAGCGTTGGGGAAGCATGAAGGCGCTTGGTGCTCGGTCCGACCCGAGAATTCAGCCTAGCGCAAGCGTTGGGTCAGGTTGTTCGCCACTTCACAGCATGCTTGTCCTGGTCGCGCCTTCACAAGCGTGCCTCCTGCAACCATGACAGGCGTCAGGCCGGATGCTATAATACCGTGCGCGTGAGCAGGCCGGCTATCGCGTCCGCCGTGATGCACCCGATGGGGCCCCAGTTCATGAAGTGAGAAGTCTAGTGGGCTGCGTGCAGCCAGATTGAGGCAGCTGTACCAGACACTCTTGGGCCCGAATCTTCCGGCTCCGATGAATTGCTGGGTGCCATCCGCCGGCGCCTGGACGAGATCAATGCTCGGGCGGCGAGCAATTTGACAGCCGCGAAAGACACGCACGCGGCTTCAGGGCAGGGAACCAGGTCGGTATCATCGATGGGCCCTGTGCCGATACCAGGCAGTTTTTGACTCCCATTTGCCTGGTGCTTACAGGGCTCGCCTACTTCTACAGCTGACGCATGCCCGGCCGATGAAGCTCGAGTTGTCGGCCGGGCATGTCCTACTCATAGACCGCTGCCAGGCCAAGGTCCGGCAAGACTGGGGTCGGCGGCGCCCACAATTGGAGTTCCCCGACAATCGCTGGAGAATGTCGGAGTGGCGGAGCATGCCAAGCGGCCCAGCCGCATGCACCAATTCGTGACGATCAAATCATGGATCCCAAAGTCAACGCAGCTGAGATCATCGACGACAAGTTCTGGGACATGGTCATCGAGCCCAAGCGCAACCTGCTGGATCTGCGCCTGGGCGAGCTGTGGCAGGCGCGTGACCTCGTCATGTTGTTCGTCCGCCGGGATTTCGTCGCCGTCTACAAGCAGACGATCCTGGGGCCGCTGTGGTATCTGATCCAGCCGCTGCTGACGACGGTCATCTTCACGTTCATCTTCGGCAACATCGCCAAGCTGCCGACGGACGGGCTGCCGCAGTTCCTGTTCTATATGTCGGGGACGGTGGTGTGGGCCTATTTCGCGAGCTGCCTGACGAAGACGTCGGAGACGTTCATCACGAACGCGAACCTGTTCGGCAAGGTCTATTTCCCGCGGCTGGCGGTGCCGGTGTCGATCCTGATATCGAACCTGATCGCGTTCGGCATCCAGTTCGGTTTCTTCCTGTTCTTCATGGGGTATTTCGCGCTGACCGGCTCGGTGATCCATCCGAACTGGTGGATGCTGCTGACGCCGGTGTTGATCCTGATCATGGCCGGGCTGGGGCTGGGGCTGGGAATCATCGTGTCGTCGCTGACGACGAAGTACCGGGACCTGCGCTTCCTGGTCCAGTTCGGGGCGCAGCTGCTGATGTACGCGACGCCGGTGATCTACCCGGCCTCGTCGATCCCCGCGCGCTTCCGTTGGATCATCCAGGCGAATCCGATGACGCCGATCGTGGAGGCGTTCCGGTACGCGTTCCTGGGCGCCGGCTCGGTGGACCTCGCACAGTTGTCGTACAGCCTGGCGGTGACGGTGGTGATCGTCGTGGTTGGCGTCATCATGTTCAACCGGGTGGAAGCTACTTTCATGGATACAGTATGACAGGTGTCTGGAATTTAGGGATGGAGTGCCTAGCGGCGGGCGGGCTATCCTGGCGCCCAATGGCGTTAGGATGGGCGATGGTAGGGAAGGAGCCTACCACTTTGCTCGCTGGTCCCAGCACCTCTCGGCGCAGGCATGCGCATGGGCGGCTCGAAGCCACCCTGCGCGAAGGCTCGCTCGCCCGATGTCAACGGTAATTTCTGTCGAGAAGCTGTCGAAGGCCTACCAGCTGGGCCAGATCGGAACCGGCAGGCCGGTCGATGACCTGAAGGTCTGGTGGGCGAGGAAGCGCGGCCAGCCGAACCCGCTGCTGCAGAATCGGATCACGGCAACCGTGACGGCGAGACGATTTGGGCGTTGAAGGAAGTCTCATTCACGGTGGAGCAGGGGAGGTGCTGGAAATCATCGGCCGGAACGGGGCGGGGAAGAGCATGCTGCTGAAGGTGCTTTCACGCATCACTGCGCCCACGAGCGGCAAGGTCAAAGACCGTCATATTGCTTCATATGTGCGCTGGCGCAGCGCCTTTTGATAAGTGAGTTTTGCGGGCGCATTGTTGCACATTTTGCTGGTGCGGGCAAGAGTTTTGCAGGAAGCCTTGAGACAGCGTGCTGTCCGCCTCAGCCATGCGTACTGGCTCACTCTGGGTGTTGTGGCACTTTTGGCAATCGGGATCCGATTGTGGTTTTGGCTGCACGTCAATTGGGTGATTGAAGACGCAATGATTAGCGCCCGGATGATACGTAATCTGGCGCAATACGGACAACTTACATTCAACTTGGGCACGAGAGTCTCGTCTTCAACATCGCCGGTCTTTGTATTGTTGGCTGCTATCTTCACTTCCCTCGGATTTGAGCCATTGACAAGCGCACGATTATTGGGGCTGCTCGCCTCAGCAATGACTTGTGTGTTGACATATGACTTGCTGTGTTCGTTGTTTCGGCCTCAATTGGCTGGCGCGGTCTCAGCCTTCTATGTGTTCCTGCCCCCGGTAGTAGCGTATTCCGTGGGAGGTATGGAGACAGCCTTGTATACATTGGCCTGCTTTGTGGCTTTGGAACGTTTGATTCGGCAAAAGTCATTGGCCGCGATGATTTGGGCGTGTATGGCCGTCGCGTTGCGCGCAGATGGTGTTCTTGTCATGCTAGTTGTTTTAGGGGTACTGGCATGGGAATGTCGGCGGCATCTCTCTAGCATGTGGGGGTTCGCGTGGCCTTTGAGCCTTGTCTTACTGGTTTATCTGGCACATGCGCTGTACTTTGGCAGTGTACTGCCTCAGAGTATTGTGGCGAAACTGAGCGGCTATGCTGTTGACCCGCTTCAGAATACGTTGAAGTATTTGGAGCGGATGTTTCTAGCGCAGCCGACGGGCCTGCCGGTATATGCTTTGGCGGTTGTGGGTGCCGCTTGGGCTTGGCGGCGATGGCGGCGAGGTCTGCTCTTGCTAGGTTGGTACGTGCTTTACCACCTTTCTTTCATGTTGCGGGCACCATTGTTTGACTGGTATTTGCAGCCGCCATTGGTGGTACTGTGTTTATTTGCAAGTGTGGGATTGGGTGAGGGACTAAGTTGGGGTGCAAGACGGTTCAAGGGCCGTGTCTGGAGCACTAACGTGTTGCGGGCTCTTGTGACAATCCTAGGCATCGCGTTACTTGGGGCAAACGGATTCTACGCTCGCGGCCGACAAGAAGCGCAGGTGTATGAAAACCTTGTGAGAGCATCAGCAGGGCACTGGCTGGCGGAAAATACCTTGCCGGGCACTCTGGTGTTCACTGAGTCGTTGGGCTACATAGGCTATTTCGCTGGGCAGAATGCTTTTGTCGACTGGCCCGGTCTGGCATCGCGCGGTGTTCCGGAGCTACTGGAACTGAGAGGCGTTCGTACGCGGCAAGATGCCTACGACGTCATTATCGAAACCTATCATCCTGCTTATCTTGCGCTACGAGATAGTGAGTGGGTCACCGCGGATCAATCGATCAGGAACAAGTTCCGCATTTGCAGGGAATTTCTTTCTCCGAATGACTATGGACCGAGTTACATCCTTGCTGGCCAACAATGTCCCTGAGCGACAGCCAACGTGCAAGAATAGCTCACGCATGGGATTGCATGGCTGATATTCGAGTGCGGCAGGCAGATTACCTAAAGGCGCCCCATGAAATGATCGGGGAGTGCTTTTCAATCTACGTGCACCCTGCGGGTGGGCATCAATGGAGGGCAGGTCTTATACAGCTTCTCTGCTTCTGGGTCCTGGGTGAGCTAGAGTTGGCACTCGCGTGCGATGCCGCATGGCACGGCTGGAATTATGATGGATATGTCTGTACGTCGTTTAGTTGAGGCGATCTCCTCCAAGTCGGGCGGTGGGCACGCCCCAAGCGCAGCATTTGGGCTCAATGGATCATACCGGAAGGAATGGCCTTTGGCCGTTTCCGATCATTCGAGTGACCTGAAGAAGCACCTTCTCGGATCTTGGCTCTTTGCATATACCGGCTGGAGCATCGCCCTCCAGGCCGGCTACGCGGCGCTTAGCTTTCTTGTGGCCGTACTCTTGGCGGGCGAATTGGGCGCGGAAGACTACGGCATGGATGCCTACACCGTTGCAGTCGTGAACGCGCTGGTGTTGTTGGCACATCCTGGCCTACCTGCGCTGGTTACCCGCGAAGACGGCGCGGGGCATGGCCCACCGCCAAGCGGAACTCGTCGCTGACCACGAAGTACCGGGACCTGCGCTTCCTAGTCCACTTCGGGGCGCAGCTGCTGATGTACGCGACGCCGGTGATTTACGCGGCCTCGTCGATCCCCGCGCGCTTCGGTGGGGTCATCCAGGCGAATCCGTTGACGCCGATCGTGGAGGTGTTCCGGTACGCGTTCTTGGGGCCGGCTCGGTGGACCTCGCACAGTTGTCGTACAGTCTGGCGGTGACGGTCGTGATCGCCGTGGTTGCGGTGATCATGTTCAACCGGGTCGGGGCTACTTCTATGGATACGGTATAGTCGGGAAGTCAAGTAGTTGGATAGTTGGACAGTCAAATTGTCAGGTGGGGCCCGTGCGTTCTCTTAGTCGAGACTTTGTAGTCGTGGTGTTGGAGCGCTTGCCATAATATGCCAACCGTCATTTCTGTCGAGAAGCTGTCGAAGGCGTACCAGCTGGGCCAAATCGGCACGGGCACGCTGACGAATGACCTGAAGGTCTGGTGGGCGAAGAAGCGCGGCCAGCCGAACCCGCTGCTGCGAATCGGCGAATCGGATCACGGTAACCGAGACGGCGAGACCATCTGGGCGCTGAAGGACGTCTCATTCACGGTGGAGCAGGGGGAGGTGCTGGGAATCATCGGTCGGAACGGGGCGGGGAAGAGCACTCTGCTGAAGGTGCTTTCACGCATCACGGCGCCCACGAGCGGCAAGGTGAAGGTGAAGGGCCGCGTGGCCAGCCTGCTGGAAGTGGGCACCGGCTTCCACCCCGAGCTGACGGGACGGGAGAACATCTACCTGAACGGCGCCATCCTGGGCATGAACCGCAAGGAGATCGACCACAAGTTCGACGAGATCGTGGACTTCGCCGAGATCGAGAAGTTCATCGATACGCCGGTGAAGCGCTACTCGAGCGGGATGTACGTGCGGCTGGCGTTTGCCGTGGCGGCACACCTGGAGCCAGAGATCCTGCTGGTGGACGAGGTGCTGGCGGTGGGGGATGCCGAGTTTCAGAAGAAGTGCCTGGGGAAGATGGGTGACGTGGCGCAAGCAGGGACGGACAGTGCTGTTTGTGAGCCACAACATGCGGGCGGTTACACGACTATGTCGGCTGGCGGTTGTGCTTGATCGAGGGAGAATAGATCAAAGTGGAAGATCAGTTGAGGTCGTGGAGAGTTACTTAACGAAAAACGTTGCAAGAGTGACTTCGAGTCGAATCTGCCGCCCGACGAGACGAAGCCCATGTGTTTGCGAGCGGCAGCAATTCTTGGTGCAGAAGGCTCTCCTAGCGGACAACTTGAAATGAGTGTCCCATTCGACGTGTGGGTAAAGTACGACATCAATCGGCCTGTGAAGGCCTCCCACGTCATTTGCTTTATCAGCACGTATGATGGAGTCAACGTCATGGGCACGGGAGACGCGGACACTTCGCCCCAGCGGCTAGAAGTACGCCTGCCCGGGCAATATGCAGGCAAATTCTCCGTTCCCTCAGGACTGCTAGGGGAGGGACGGTACACACTTACGGTGTCACTGGGAGTCCCTTTTGTCCAGGTTTATGACCGTCATGAGAACATCCTCACCTTCGAGATAATCGATCAAAGAAGCACGCGGCGGGCCTGGCAGCACCAGAGACGCCCGGGCATTCTTGGGTTTGAGATTCCCTGGAACTACGAAAGGGAACCAACTGCATAGACCTAGCTTGCGCGAACGGCAATATTGCCGATGGCCGACTAACCGACGGACCAGCCCCTCGTGATATCACGCATAAAGGCCCGCATCCCGGATTCGACCAAGATCCTTCTTAAAAGGCAATGGCAGAAACTATGTCCACCTCGGCTTAGGGTGACGAGGTTCATTGAGAACGGATGCTCCTTTGAGATTACCTCCAGGATGGAACGGTTCAGGGTGACCGGGTATGGGGATGAACCGGATAGCATTGAGAGGGTGCTCTCAGAAGTGAGACCCGGTGATGTTTTCTACGATATCGGTAGCTGCGTGGGCATGTATTCACTGCATGCCGCGCTTTTGGGAAGCGTTGTGGTGGCATTTGAGCCGGACCCAAGCTACCGGAAACGCCTGAAGAGAAACATTCAAATCAATGGGTTGAGTAGGAAGGTCAGTGTCTTAGATTGGGCAGTCTCAGACGCGATAGGAGTGGCTCCGCTGTACACGAATGGCCTTGATGGCAAATCGCCGAGCCTAAGACAGGAAGGCGATCGAGGCTCAACAATCGTCCGAACAAATACAATTGACAACGCGATCTCCTCTGGCGAAATCGCTTGGCCGCAATTGATAAAAATCGATGTTGAGGGCGCAGAAATACTTGCTCTGCGCGGTATGAGAGCCACCCTTTCCGCACATAACGCGCCTCGTCGGTTGTTTGTGGAACTGCACCCCGGATTCCTGTCTGCCTTTGGTTCCTCCGTTGATGAATGTGACAGGATTATTCAATCCGGTGGATACAGGAGGTCACATGTGCAGGAGCGCTCAGAACAGTTGCATGTTATGTACACCAAGGGGCCGAGATAATCGGGGCGAAGCGCGGTAGCCTGGGGCGAGCGTATCGTCGGGTCCTACCGGTAGCCCTTCGCGCGCCGCTCTATGCATTCAGGCAACGCTGGCTGAATGCCGCGCAACATAGGTGGCTAGCCCTGTCTGATGGCAGCGTGGCCCACATGTCGGAGCGGCTCAGAGCTCTCCAAGGCGTGTATGCGGGCAGGCGCTGTTTCATCATGGGCAACGGACCGAGCTTGAACAAGACGGACTTAGGACTCCTTCAAAAAGAAATGGTTTGGGGCTCGAACAGATGCTATTTACTTCTTGACAGAATCGGATGGCGGCCGCGGTTCTATGTTGCCGTGGATAGGCGCGTGGTACCCGACAATGCTAGTGAAATCGGAGAGCTGCGTAAGCAATTGCCGAGCACCCTTTTCTTCTTTCCGGTGCAGTTTCGGCTGGACGGCATCCTCCAATCAGCGGACAACGTGTACTGGTACAAGCAGGCCGGCCTCAGCCGCGTGCATCTCCCCTATGGCATGTTCAGCGCGGATGCTGCGGATAAGGTTCTAGCGGTGTACACGGTCACCATCGCCATGCTTCAGCTTGCTGTCTATCTAGGCTTCAACCCGATCTATCTAATCGGCTGCGACACGGATTACTCAGTGCCGCGCAGCGTGTCCCGCGATGCACAGGATTCCAACTTATTGACGTCAACGCGGGACGACGACCCAAATCATTTCTCCTCGGCCTACTTTGGAAAGGGCAAGAAATGGGGAGAGCCCCGTACCGACCGCATGATCTTTCAATATGAGCAAGCCAAGATAGCCTGCGATGCACTTGAGGTAGAGGTTATCAATGCTACGGTCGGCGGAAAGCTCGAAGTCTTTCCGAGGATCAACTATAAGTCGTTGTTCTAGCAGTCCGCGGGAGGCTTTGTCATCAGGGCCGCCATCGTCGTCCTGGTGTGGGGCGATGAGACCATGCAAGTATGGGCCGGCAATTGGACGCACTCGCTTGCTGCGCCGGGAATTCAACGCGTACGTCGGTTACCCCATCATCATGTTTGATGATGGCAACATCTTGCCTGGCCATCAGAGAGGGATTTCCCAGCCTGGCGGGGGATGTGTCATTTTTGGAGGCGCCTGGGCGGGCAATTTGGGGCCCGGGTCGTCGGGCCGGGAAGGTGGGACATAAAACGCGGCTTTCGCCTCAACCAGGCGGCAATGGCGGCCATCCCCCATGGAATTGAACGCCAGTCTATTGACTGCCCCGCGATTGCCAGTTTCAGCGCGTTCGGTTGCGCGCTAGCAGTGTACCGAACGTTCCCAGCCGGGAGTGTTCATGCGTAGCGGCGTGGTTTCTATGACATCTTCTGTGGAGACAAAAAGAGTAGCCACCCGCGGCGTTATGTATGTAGTTCACGGCGAACGATATCTCAAGCGCGCTGAGCTTTCTGCCGCTAGTCTCAAACGCAATATGCCGGATTTACCTATCACGCTGTTTACTGCGAAGCCTGCAGCCGCCTCGTGTTTCGATATGGTTGTTCCCTTCGATCCAGAGGACACGCAGGTATCGTTTGGATTTGTCAAGGTCTCATATCTATGCCGTTCGCCCTATGAACAGACTGTGTTCCTGGATGCCGATACCTATGTGTGCGCTCCATTCTACGAGCTCTTTGAGCTCATGGACCATTTCGACGCTGCCGTCGCGCATGACACATTCCGCACATACACAGCGGACGCGGCCTTTCTTCAGAGCACCATCGAGAGGATACCTGAGTCCTTTCCAATGCTGAATTCGGGTGTCATAGTCTTCAGGAGGAATGACCCTGTGGCGCGCCTACTGGATCAGTACGTGCTGCTCTATGAGCGCGACAAGAGCGTAGTAAAGACTGGTGGTGGGAACTACTGCAATGATCAAACGGCTTTTCGAGAGGCGCTCTACTCCTGCGGCGCCCGCGTTGCCACGTTGCCTCCGGAGTATAACTGCCGCGTTAATCATCCAGTTTTTGTGAACTCAAAGGTGAAGATCCTACACGGAGTCCACTCCGATTTGAGCCGGGTGGAATACGAGATCAATCGAAAACTCGGCAACCGCGTGTTCTTGCCGGCGCTCGGCGTCATCCACGAACGCGATCAGGGCCCTTTTCAGCTTACGCGCTGGTACATCGAGGAGAAGGCCAGGACATTCTGGCGAAGGCACGTACGGAGCAAGCTCAGCAGACTAAGGAACTGGAAGCCATAGTGGTATTTGCCGTTCTTGACCGGTCTCCCTACTGGCCCGCAATGTTCCGGCACGACTTGGTCTGGCAGAATGCTGATCACCGCTCCTCATCGGCTGATTGAGATGGTTGGCTGTACCTGGAGTATGTACGTCGGTGTTCGGGCTGATGATTAGGCACTCGGACGCAGAGGGCATGCGGTCGGAGAAGGACCCCGGTCTGCTTGGGTTGCCCGCCGCTCCGCCTGGAAAAGCCGGCTGGCCTTGGACAGCCGAAGGCCCCTCGCTGCTTCAGACGATGCCAGACGGCGCTCCTTGGCCACGCATCAGCATCGTCACGCCTTCCTTCAATCAGGGACAGTTCATCGAAGAGACAATCCGCTCGGTGCTGCTGCAGGGCTACGCCGACTTGGAATACATCGTTATTGACGGTGGCAGTACGGATGGCAGCGTCGGCATCATCAAGAAATACAAGCGCTGGTTGACGTACTGGGTCAGCGAGCCTGATCGTGGACAAAGTCATGCGATCAACAAAGGATTTGCCCGCGCTACAGGGGGTGTCCTTGCCTGGCTGAACAGTGACGATCTGTATGCTCCCGGCGCGCTGCGAAAAGTGGGCATGCTCCTCGCCGGCGAGGAAAACGCACTGCTTGCGGGCTCGGCGATCCGAACGCGCGGAGAGGAAGACATGGCAGAAGAACTCGAACTCGCGGAAGCCGTCCTGGGCAGAAATGCTTTATGACGGAAGAACATTTCCGCAATCAAGCATGTTCTGGACACGGGGCGTCTGGGATGTTAGTGGCAAACTGGATGAAGAGCTATTCTATGTGATGGATTACGATCTCTGGATGCGAATGCGGCTGCATACAAGAAATCTGCTCCTCGTTGATGATGTGTATTCATATGAGCGGACGCATCGGGCCCAGAAGACGCATTTCAGCTCTCAGGCCGACGTTGACCGCAACGACAAGCAGAAAGCCCAAGTGATTTCCAAACTGACACGTATCCGGCGCCAACCGCTTTGGAGCTGGCTGTTGATAAGCTACTGTCGTAGGTGCACCAGAGCAGCGTCGATGCGCACGGCGGCGCTTCTACATTTCTCGCGCCTCCAGCGGGCGATCTGGCGCCTCATGCTAGCTCGCCATGGCTAAGGGCCTCATCTTGGTCTGCGATGGCCTGTTTGCCTCTCGTTCGGAAAACGGGGCTCAGCTCTTGACTCCTAGCAGCGCTTGGAAGTTGCCGTCGAGGGCATGCGGCTCTTGGGTGCAATGCGTCCGCCGGCCGCACTCACCTTCCGCGGTGTTCGCATGGCGAGCCACTGACCTCGTGCGCCTTTTGGCAGGTGCACTCCGCAACGGCCATACTGGACGGCTCAAGACCCACGCCGTCCTCCATGAAGTTGCGCGCTTGCTCTCTGATCCAGGGCGCTTCGAACCGGCCAGCATGGTTCGGGGCGAGGCCGCCACGCTCGGCACTTCGACAATTCCGCAGGACGGTGGCGGACTAGGTACGACAATTGCCGACGGCATCTCGGGTGTCGTCCTCCCCAAAGATAGCCGCGTAGATGGGTACGCTTAGGCAATTATGCTACTAATGAATGGCCCACGTCGATCCTACCAACTATGCCAGCTGTTGCGCGACGATATGAGCGAAGACTGTATGGCAATGTGGCGGGCCGCCGTTTGATGCAAACCGTCGAAGCGGCCGGACACGAACGTCAGAGGTATGGATGACGACCTGTATGTTCATCACGCTGGATTGGCCGATCACGCCCATGGCCGCGGGCGGCACTCCCGCGCTGATCTACAGCCATCTGGAGCTCCTTGCCGGCGCGGTGGATAAGATCGCGCTGATAATTCTGAAGCGTGACGGGCTTTCGCGGGGGTTTGACGCCTTTTGCCGAAGCCAACCCGACACGTGGAATAGAATATCTTCCTGGTGCCGCGAGGTCCACACCGTCGAAATCAATCCAACTCAAGAAGTCCCCGCAATGACGTCCAGGGTTGTTGCCTCTCTTCTCAATCCGGCCCTGTATTCTTATGCCGATCTTATCGAGAGCTACGGGATGGTGCGGCTAGAGCAGCTGGTGGGAGAAATCTCGCCTGATTTCATTTGGTGCGAACACCTAATTCCTGCGACATTGGTCCAGCAGATTGGTCTCCAGTGTCCTGTGATCTACAGCCATCACGATTGGCGCTGGAAGATCAAAGCACATCGCTCCGGCGCCAGCGCATGGAAAGTCAAACAAGCACTGAAATTCTGGTTCAGCAAACGACTTGAAATCCAACTGGTCCGCCGAGCCGCCGCATGCGTTAGCGGATCCCAGACGGAGCTCGATGAAATGCGGGCTTTCGGCGCAAGAAATCTGGTCTATTTCCCAGTCACATATGCTCCCGTTGCCTTGCCCGATGAGTGGCCTGCCGCTGAGCGTCCTCGCATTGTTCACCTTGGAGGCATGCAGACGACGGCAAACCGCCTGGGTCTGCAGAGATTCCTCGAAATCTCCTGGCCAATAATCAGTCAGCAGAGCCGACCTGTGCCTGAGCTTTGGGTCATTGGAAATCTTGAGGGCGCCCCGCCGGTTCTCATGCATGCTCTCAAGCAGCCCAACATCGTTTGCACCGGGGTTGTCCTGGATCTTGGCCCAGTTCTGCGCCCCGCGGACATTCACGTGATTCCGTGGGAGTACGACACGGGCACGCGCACGCGCATCCCGCTGGTCTTGAACCATGCCCAAGTGCTCGTTTCGACACGCGCCGCTGCTGCATGTATTCCTGAGCTGGTACATGGGCAAAACTGCATTCTTGTTGGTGATCTGCTCGAGATGGCCTGGGCTGTTGCTCGTCTGGTTTGCGATCCCCACGAAGGTCTAAGTATTGCAGAACACGGGCGGGCGAGCTTCTTGCATTCATTTACAAAGCACGCGCAACAACCTCAATTCAATCTCTTTACTGAGCAGTTCCTCCGGCGCATCGACGTGGCCTCGTCCACTCTGGCCCCCGACGGCACATGAAGAAATTACTGGAACAGCTTACCGACAGGCTTTGGGCAGGCCCAATCCGGCGATGGCACACAAGCCTTAAGGTGTGGCAGCATTCTCGATTTGAGGCTGGCCACATATTCTCAATTGACATTGATGGCGTGAGATTTGAGATGACCTTCCTCGACTATCATCTCGGGTCAAGCATAGTCGAGAGGATCGAGGGCAACAGGGAGCCCGAGACCGTCGCGATCGAAAAGACCCTAGTCCGATCCGGCGACAAAGTCTTGGAATTGGGTGGCTGCTACGGTTACTTCACGGCAATACTGTCGCATTGTGTAGGTCCCCGCGGCAGAGTGGTTTCCATTGAGGGAACCCCAAATAACTATCGGATATTGAAGGAAAACATCAGGCTGAATAACCTGGCGAACGTGAGGTCCTACAATGTCTTTCTCACGTCGCGATCCGAGGAGGTCTGGTTTGGGGAACAGGACAAGGTCCCCTACCATGCCATTCGATCACTAACGGACGGGCCAGACGCGACTGAACATGACGTCGTTGTCCCCTCAGTTCGATTGACATCATTTCTGACGCAAATCGATTTTGTGCCGGATCACATTCTCATGGATATTGAAGGGTTTGAGGTTGAAGTCCTGGATGATTTGGTTGCACACGAATACTTGAAGGCATGCCGCCCAACCATCCTGTTTGAGATTCACGACCAATTCTATGAAAAAGGGAGGGGGTTAGACTATGTGTTGGGCCTATTGGAGAGTACGGGCTACGAGTGCAGAAGAATCGCGGGCAACCTGTTATGCCTTCCACTGGCAGTTGATGCGGGTTAGCATGGTGGGGGCTGCTCCAGGACCATGACTGTAAAGCAATCAAATATCGTCCTCGTCGTCGCGCGCGGCGAGGCGGTGCGCAACTTCTTGTATTCCGATACCTTGCCAACCCTCAGCAAGCGCGCCCGCGTCACACTCCTCTCTGCTGTGGCAAACGGAGAGCTGACCGAACATGTCCGGCCCCACGTTGAGCAGATCATCCCGCTAAGGGCCTACCGCGAGGCGTCTCTCGTGACTTTCATCCGGGACGTACTGCACACGGCGCACTATCGTTGTCTGCGGAGCGAGAACGTCAAGTCGTATTGGGGGCGACGCAATGCAAAGGTGAAAGGCAACCTGCGGGAAACCATCAAACTGCAGTCCGTCCGCGTCATCGCACGCCCCTTTTCGAATCGGATTGGGCTGCGCGCGGGGACGGCCGTCGAAGAATCTCTAAGCTGGCAGCTTCGCCCGACGCGTGATTTCGATACGCTATTCTCCCAACTGCGACCCAACCTGGTCTTTAACTGCTCTCAAATCCACGGGCCGCAAGCGGATTTGCCCCTGCGCGTGGCACATGGGATGGGAATCCGCACGGCTACATTTATTTTCTCATGGGACAATCTGACATCCCGAAGCCGCATCTTTGTTCCTTATGATCACTATTTGGTCTGGACGGAAGGCCTGAAGCAGCAGTTTCTCGGTCTCTATCCGGAGGTCGGCCCGGGCCGCGTTCTCGTCACCGGCACGCCGCAATTCGACTATCACTTTGATCCTCGTTTCCATCTCTCCAGAGGGGAGCTCGCCCGGCGGCTTGGCTTTGATGCTTCCCGCCCCTTCATCCTATTTTCTACAGGTCGCGATGTGGATTTCCCACATGAGGACCGGATCGTGGCGGAGGTGGTGCGCTTCCTCAAGACGATTGATTCGCGGTCCCGCCCCCAACTCGTGGTTCGGACATATGCCAAAGGTACAAGCCCTGCCATGCTGACGGTGGCTGAGTCCTTGCGTGGCGACCCGGACGTGATCTTTCCTTCCGTCCTCTGGGACCGCCAGTGGCTTATGCCCTCTTACGAGGATCTTTACATATATACAAATCTCCTTCGCCATACGGCACTTGGAATCAATGCGGCCTCGACCGTGTCCCTGGAACTGATGATGCTCGACAAGCCGGTCATCAATCTGGGTTTTGAGCCGCCGGGCAGCAATCTGCCTTACTGGTCCCTTTTTGCCCGCCACGTTGACTACGATCACTATCGGCCGGTGGCCGCCAGCGGTGGGGTGATGGTTGCCCGATCCGTCGCAGACCTGGAGCAGATGATCGTCCGAGGCTTGAAGCATCCCGAGGCGGATCGCGAAGCCCGCAATCGCTTCATCCACGACATGTTCGGAGAAGTGCTCGATGCCAACTCCGGCAAACGCGTGGCGGAGTGTATCATTGAACTTTCTAGCTGCAAGGAATCTGCGAACCGCCCAGGAGCATTGCCGTGAGTTTGACCTTGTATAGGCTGTGTGAATGGGTCGGTGTGCCGCCAAGTGTTTGGATGATCCCTAACCCAATAAAGATCTACGAATTCCTCGGATTAAACGGGCGACTCACACTTGGAACGGCACGAGCACCTACTCAGACCTCGGATGCGGGAAGGGTCATTGGACAATCGCACTAGCGAGACAGTGCCAATACGCGATTGGGCTCGATACTGATGAGCGCAAGATCAGCATCGCCAATAGGTTTGTCCGTCACAGCAGGATAAGACGGAGTCTCAGCTTCGTCGCTGGCACGTTGGAGAGAGCTGGCATGCCCAGTGACACCCTCGATCACGTGTTCAGTTTCTGTGTACTCGAACACATTCGGAACCTTCACGAGGTGCTGCTCGAGGTCAGACGGATTCTGAAACCTGGCGGGCAAGTCCACGTGTCTGTCAACTCCCTCGCGACTATCACGAGTGAAGCACTGATAGGAAAACACCACAGAGACAATTTCGTACTGCAGTACTTCAACCAACAGACCTTGCGCGAGGAATTGCAGTCCGCAGGTTTGGAGGTGGCGTCCATCTTCCCCATTCTCACCGGGGAGTTCGCGCGGCAGGAATTCGAAAGGCGGAATTCAGCGCAGCTACAAGTATGGCTGGTCCAGGCGTCGTGAAGTGTGTGAAAGGTTCTTTGCAGAGGACCGCGAAGGACAAAGCGACAGCGGGATAATGTTGGTGGCCCATGCATTTCGCGCGCAGGAAGGTTAATGGCGTGCCGCAGCTGAGAAACGGACAGCCGATCATCCTCAACTGCTTTTCCCGCGGCGGAAGCAACATCCTCTGGAACATATTCCTTTCGCATCCCAATGTCTGCTCGCCGATCCGCGAAACGCTGGAGATCTTCCGGCTCGAACTCACGGCATCCGTGCATAAAGGGACTGCAGGCCGCATTACTCACGCGCCAGTGGCGTTTCTTTGATCAATGGAACTTATCGCCGCGCGATAAGGTCTCGTCAGCGGCGCAGCAGTTCATCGACAAGACCCTCTTCCAATGGAAACTCGAGACCCTGACAGACGGCGCAATGCGGTACAAATCCAGGGACTCCGTCTACACTCGGGCAGAAGTGGAAGATGCTCGCCTCGTCCTAAAGAACAATAACGGCATCATATTTCTCACCGAGCGTTTCCTCGAAATGTATCCTGATGCCGTCTTCATTGGGCTGATACGGGATCCCATACCTCTGTTCGAGAGCCACAAGCGCAACCGAACGCCTGTCAGCGCCACTGCCCCAAAGTTCGCCGCCTTCTACAAATCGATAGTGCACCAGATGCAGGCGGACGCCGCCCGCTTTGACCGATACCACATACTGCATTTTGAAGATATCTTCCGCGCGCCAATCTCAGCGGTTCATCAGGTGTATAGGCTTGCTGGTCTGGACATCTCGAAGGTCTCACAACTGCGGCTCAAAGCCAAGCCACATATGCATGCCGACGGTACCCACACTACCAGCCTGCAGGCAGGAAGCCACCACTGGTTCCCTTTCGAGCAGATACCACAAATCCTGGAACCGAATGTCAATCAATTCCAGGCCTCCCAGTTGAGGCCGCAAGACGAGGAGTCAGTGCGGTTTCTTACGAGCGGCATTCGCGCCGAATTGGGATATACCGGATGATAAAGACGAAACCACGCCTGTTGATTTTGTCCGCGGTGTACCCATTCCCGCGCACCACCGGCCAGCAGCAGCGCGTCTACTACAAACTGCGCTCCCTGCGGGCCGACTTTCATCTCACCTTTTTGACTGTGGCCGCGGCCAATGAGGTCGTGCGGGTCAGGGCGGAGCTGCTCAAGCTATGTGATGCCGCGATCGTGCTCCCATCCGAATATTCCCGTACCTTCGTCGCGCGCGGTTATCACAAGATATCGGGCACTGCCTATGCCTGGTGTGTCGGCCTGAAATTCTCCAACTACTTGATCGGGGAGGTTGAGTTTTCACCGGAGCGCGTCGCCTCGGCATTGGGAGAGATGTCCTTTGCTGCAGTTCTCTTTGAGTACTGGCATGCCTACAGGGCCGCAGCCCTCTTCCGCGAGCGCGGAATCCGTGGCATCCTGGACATGCACGACATTCTGTGGAAATCGTTTGCAAAGCAGTTGGACGACAACACCTGGATCCCCAGGCGTTTCAAGCAGTGGTTGGTTGACCGCTATCGAGCCCGCGAAGAAACAGCTTGGAATGCCTTTGATGTACTCATCGCGATCAATCAGGACGAACGCGAATACGTCCGCCGGCATACGCGGGACGGGATTACCGCGTTGTACGTCCCGATGGGCACAGATCTTGAGGTCTGGCCGTATTGTTGGGAGCCTGCGTCCCCGCGGCGGATTGCCTTCTATGGTTCGCTTGGAAGCAGACACAACCAAAAGGATGCCCTAGCATCCTATAGGGATGTAATGCCAGCCATCTGGAAGCGTTTTCCGGACATACAGTATTGGATTGTTGGCAGCAACCCTCCCTCATCTGTGCGAGGTCTGGATCGCGATGGGCGCGTGCATGTAACAGGTTTTGTTGAAAACCCACAGGAGGTGCTGAGGGCCATGACAATAGTGATATGCCCGTGGTCGGGAACATACGGGTTTCGGAGTCGCGTGGTAGAGGCCATGGCCTTGGGCGTTCCGGTGATCGCTTCGCAAGACGCCGTCAAAGGTATGGGACTTGAGGAAGGACGAGGAATCTTATGCGGCGGGAGCAGTCCCGAATTGGCCGACCTTGCGCTGCGACTGCTGGGCGACGATGATGAGCTTCATCGTCAGAGCCTTCAAGCACGCATTCAGATCGAACAGAGATTTAGCTACGAGAGCACTTACCTGAGGTTCTCGACGGAGCTTGCGCAGATGCTGGACGGACACCCTTGAGCCTGCGGGTAGCCTTCGCCTTGATTCACTCTGACTATCGTGGTTATCGCGCCACGGCAGGTGAGTCCCAAAGCAGCGTGCTTGGCGTGGTTCTCTTGACGCAGGGCTTTTGGGCATCCGCAGTCTACCGGCTCTCCCATGCGATCGTACAGCTAAGACAGCGCCCTGCGCGTCGTCCCCCACCGCGTGCTCTTTCTATTCATTGAAAAGTGGGTCGAGATCCTTACAGAAATTCGCGTTTCTGGCGAATGCGTCATTGGCAAGGGGATATGCATCGGTCACTTTGGCCACATCATTCTGAATGACAAGGTAGTCATCGGCGACTACTGCAACCTTTCACGGGGTGTCACCATCGGGGTAACCCAGCCCAGGTTGTGCGGCGGCTTGTCCGCGTCCACTGTGAGAGCTCCGGTCACGAAGTAGGTAGCCTGTAATGCGCTTGGTCGTGATCTCACATAAGGAGGTCTGGTCAGATGCTTCTTCGCGGAGCGGTTACTCGACGGTCGGCGGCTTTCCTTATCAGATGCGAGCGCTCTCAAAGCTATTTGATAGAACCCTGCTCATGGTTCCGCTTCGTGCCTCGCGATCGCCGGCCAACCTGATTCCCCTTGTGGGCGACAAACTCTCAATCGAGGTACTACCAGAACCATACGGCATGGATCTCCGCCGCAAGGTGGCGCTACTGACGTGGCTTCCTCGGCACGTTCTGAGCCTTTGGCGGGCTGTTCGCCGGGCAGACGCCGTTCACACTCCGGTCCCGGGCGATATCGGCGTGATCGGTATTCTCTTGGCCCTGGTCCAACGCAAACGGCTATTTGTGCGCCATTGTGGCACTTGGGGCACGAAAACAACCGTCGTTGACCGCTTTGTGCTGTGGCTCATGGAACGCGTTGCCGGAGGCCGGAATGTTGTACTTGCCACAGGTTGGGCAGAGGGGCAACCTTCAACGCACAATCCGCACATCGCCTGGGTATTTTCCACCACCCTCACCTCGAACGAGTTTGAGAAGATGCCCAGAGCCCGCCCGTGGGCGCCGGGACAACCTCTGCGCCTTATTACTGTGTGCCGCCTGTTCGAGGCGAAGAACGTGCAGGCGATCGTGCGGGCTCTGCCGCAGGTCGCCCAGTCTTATCCACGATGTTCGGCTGGACGTCTTGGGAGACGGCGAATATCGTCCAGAGCTGGAGGCTCTCGTCTCCCTGCTGAGACTGCAGGATTCCGTCGTGCTCCATGGGAATGTCGGTCACGATCAGGTCCTGCGATCCCTTGCCGCCGCGCATCTTTTTGTCTTTCCGACAAGAGTTCAAGGAGGGTTTCCCGAAGGCGGTCGTAGAGGCGTTGGCCTGCGGATTGCCCGTGGTGGCTTCCAATGTCTCCGTGATCCCTTCCCTGATTCGTGATTGCGGGCTGGTCCTTGATGTTCCCGATGCGGAGCACGTGGCCGCTGCCGTTGCGGATTTGGTGCAAGATCCGAGGCGGATGAAGACCATGGGCGAAAAGGCGCGCCAAAGGGCGGGCGGCTACACACTGGAGGCCTGGCAAGCTCAGATCTCGGGCCATTTGACTGCCGCATGGAATATGGAATTGCGTGAGCATACTTAGTGGACTTAGGATCTGCTTCGTGGCAGGCACCTTGGGCCAGGGTGGGGCCGAGCGGCAGCTATTCTATCGGCTGCAAACGCTCAAGATGTGCGGCGCGCAGCCATCCTTGTTGTGCTTCTCCAGCGGTGAGTATTGGCAGTCGCCGATCGAGAAGCTTGGTATTCCCGTAGTCGCCCTCCGCGAAACGCTCACGTGTGTCCAGGCTGTGTGGGCATTTGGTCAGCGATGCAGTTGCTCTCTCCGGACGTCGTTGAGGCTGTGCATTTCTACACAAACGCGTACGTTGCCATTGCCTCAAGGTTTGTGGGCGCCAAAGCTATTGGCGCGGTTCGCAACGATGGTCTGCATGATGTGGGTGACGCAGGCCCAATCGGCGGCCGGCTGAGCCTGTATATGCCGCGTTTTCTAGCCGTCAATTCGAAGAGTGCGCTGTTCTACCTCAAAGGTCGAGGCCTCGGTGGCCCCAAACTGCTATACTTGCCAAACGTCGTCGACCTACAGACGTTTTCGCCGGCGAACCACTCCACGGGAGCCGGCGAAATCCGTCTATTGATGGTAGGGCGGCTCGTAAGGCAAAAGCGTTTCGACGTCTTTCTGCGCCTACTATTCTCGTTGAGTAACGCGGGCGGCCCCAGGATTGTCGGACATATCGTGGGTGACGGACCTGACAGGGAATCCTTGCGCACGCTGGCCGGTGAACTTGGTTTGAAGGCGAATCAGATCTATTTTCACGGCACGGTTTCGGATGTTGAGCGCCTTTACCAGCAAATGGACGTCTGTCTGCATCTTTCGGACTGGGAAGGCTTGCCAAACAGTGTCCTAGAGGCTATGTCCTGCGGCCTTCCCGTGATCGCCAGCCCCGTGGGCGGCATTCCTGAGATCGTCCAGGAAGGTGTCTCCGGTTTCTTGGTGGGCGCCGATGACGAAAAGGGGATATTGCGCGCAATTACACGTCTGATGAACGACACCGCCCTCAGACGATACCATGGGCCGGCAGGGCAGGGAGTTCGTTGGGCGCAACTACTCCTTGGCCGGACTTGCCTCGCATCTCGAATCACTCTACAGCATCGTGCTGCATGCATAACAAAGCGACCGCCCCAATCACTTCAGCCTTTTTCCCACCCCTGGAGCATGTGCAAAGGGCGAAAGCACTTGGCGCGCAATTCGCGGCACTGATCTTCATTGTGCTTCACCTTCCCCTGGCCGTAATTGTGATTTCCTCCCAGCGAATAGCGACTTTTCACGCCTTGGCGACAGTTGGAATTGGCGTGCTTTGCGCCCTCTTTGCGAAAAGGGCCCAGACCGTTTCCTATGTGGCCGCCTATATTATGGGGTGTGAAATACTTTGGCGCGCCGGCAATGCCAGCGTGTTCTGGGAAATTGGCAAGTACGCCACTGTCTTGATCCTATTCTTGGCTATCCTCCGATTCCGAGGTCTTCCCCCAATCGACAAAAGGCTATTGCTCTACTTCGCATTCTTGCTGCCCTCCACATTGCTTCTGCAGACCTTCGACCGTCAGGCGATAGCGTTCAACCTGTCAGGCCCACTGTCCTTGGCCGTTGCCACCATATACTTCAGTAGGATTTCAGTACAAAGATCTCAACTCAAGGGCATTCTGCTGTCGGCGATTGCCCCCATTGCGGGCTTGGGTTTCGATGCTGCGAGGCAGTTGGCGAACGCGTCCTCCGTTGCATTTACTGACGCATCTTCGGCGGCGGCCTCGGCAGGATTTGGTCCAAACCAGGTGTCGTCGCTGCTGGGATTGGGTGCCCTGCTGGCATTCATCTATGTCTTTGTTGAAGATAGAGGAGGCGCGATTAGGATCGTGATGGTGGCGGTCGGCCTGTGGTTCCTAGCACAGTCGGCGCTCACATTCTCTCGCGGCGGACTATGGACTGCGGGCTTGGCTTTGATTGCCGGCGGGTTCTATCTGCTCCGCAGTCGACGACAGCGGGCAACCTTCCTTGTCTCCTTCACAATCATCGCCGCGGTCGGGTATTTCCTTGTGCTGCCATTCTTGAGCGACTTCACTGGCGGGCTTATTGTGCAGCGATTCAGTGATACCAGCTTGACGGGCCGCGACTTGATCATAAGAACGGATTGGCTGGCATTCGTCGAGCACCCATTGTTGGGTGTCGGGCCGGGGCAGTCAATGGCCTATCACTCGATTTTATTTCGTTATTCAAACGCCCACACAGAATATTCCCGACTGGTTGCTGAGCACGGCAGCTCTTGGGTTGCTGGCCCTTTTGATATTGGTCTGGTTGACGGCACAGCGGGTGTTGTCAAAACAGCCAGCATTAAGCAAAGCTGTCGTGATAGCGTGCACGGTCTGGGCGTTGGCTTATATGCTTCATTCGGACATGAGGTTGGTCGCGCCGGGACTTCATGTTCGGTCTGGCATCGGCCCATTTCATTCTCGAGGAAGGGCAATCCCAAGATGGTGGCGAGACCACTCCGCGTCTTGATGATCAGCAGCGAATGGCCCACGGCCGAGCATCCTGAGTGGGTCCCTTTCCTCGTTGCAGCAGGTCCGGTGCCTCCGTGAGTTGGGCCTTGACATACGCGTATTCTCGTTTCGTGGGGCGAAAACCCCCTGAACTATGCCCGGGCTTGGGTCCGCGTGCGAAGGAAACTGCGAGGCACGGACTACGATCTGGTTCATGCCCAGTTTGGCCAAGGCGGCCTTGTGGCGGTGCCGGCACGTTTACCGCTGGTAATCACTTTCCACGGCAGCGACCTCGAGGGAGATGTGGATGCCTCAGGAAACCACAGCCTCCTCGGCGCTTTGCTCGCGACAATCAGCAGGTGGACTGCGCGATTAGCGGATGAAGTAATCGTCGTCGCGCCCGGCACTCGGTGCGAAGCTCCCCAATGGTCGTGGTTATCACATTATCCCCTCTGGAGTGGACTTGGGGCTTTTTCGACCCATGCAGCAATCAGAGGCCCGGGCTAAGCTCGGATTACCCGCAGATCTACCTATCGTCCTTTTCGGCGGACGCCCCGAAATGCCGGTTAAGCGATTTGCACTTGCGCAGCGGGCAGTCGCCTTGCTCGCGCGGCAAGACGTGAAGCTGCTGACCGCGAGCAATGTTCCGCACTCTGAGATGCCGCTCTACCTCAATGCCGCGGACGTCTTGCTCCTGACTTCACGCCATGAGGGGTCGCCGACGATCGTGAAGGAAGCTTTGGCGTGCAATCTTCCCGTCGTATCAACCGATGTGGGGGACGTTCGCGAACGTATCGCCTCGATTGATGGATGCTCTGTCTGTGACAACGATGAGCCCGAAACAATAGCCTTTGCTCTTGGGGAGGGCGTTGGCGAGAGGCAAACGGATTCAACGGGCGCGAGACCGTTCTGGACCTGGACGCGATGATTTCTTGCGCAGAAGGTCATCGGGGTCTATGAGAGGGCGCTGTCCAGTCGATGACAGCTCGAGTTCCTAAGGTTTCCGTAATTCTGCCGATCCGAAATGAAACCGCGCGATGTTGAGTTTGCCCTGCATGCCGTCCTTGTGCAAGCCTATCCGGGGCAGCTGGGAATAATGTTCGCCGACGGATCTCAACTGACGGCACGCGGGAGATCGTTTCTCGCACTGCGGGGGAGCACCAGGAATTCGATATCCGAACTGTGGGCGACCGCCGCAAGATCGTCCCGACCGGCCTCAATATTGCGCTGAGCAACGCCAAAGGGGACAACATCCTCCGTGTGGAAGGGTATACGAACATTGCCCCCGACACTCCGGCAATGTATGGAGGCGCTCCAACGAAGCGGTGTGGACATCGTCGGCGGCAGGATGAAAGCCGTGGGCCAGGACGCCTTGGGAGGCGCCGTCGCGCTGGCGACAAGCTCGCCATTCGTGGGGTCCGCGAAATGACTTCTGCGACCACCTTGAAGGTACTTCTTGCAGGTCGGTCATTGACCTTCTGGGCGGCCGGGGTGTTCTTGCTAAGCGTAATTATCATTGTTGTGTTTTGGATTGCGTTGCCGGCAGACATTCCGTACACCGAAGCCACCGACTACGTGGCTTACTATGAGCCGGTGGCGCGGCACATCCTGAACGGAAATGGTATTGTGCGGACAGGCTCGAGTTCTTGCCATCAAAAATCCGCCCGGCTACCCCGTCCTGCTGGCGGGTTTGTTTGTATTTGCGCGGGATTCCGGATTGGGTGAGAGCGCAGTGTATTCCGGCTTTGCCCTGTGCTGCATAGCACTTGCGTCAACCTTTGTGTTCTTGATGGCTGAAAGCATTTGGGGGATCAGGGGGGCGCTGTTCTCGGCGCTTTTCTTCGTGACCTATCCCTTTGTTCTCTGGCTCACGAAACAACACAGCCCCGAGGTTCCCTTCATGACCATTTTGTATGCCGGTTTGTACGTTTTCTGGCTTGGCTTGCGCCGTCTCAAACCTTCATGGATGCTGCTGCTCCTCGCCGGCTGTCTTGTCGGGATTGCCATGCTCGTTCGCGGAATCGCGGTTGGCGCGGGGCTTGTTCTGAGTGGACTGATTCTTGCATTGAGGCGAGACCTCACAATAAACGCCCGGGCTTTCCTAGTCACGGGCTTGTTGCTAGGAAACCTATTGGCGACTGCACCTTGGGAGCTGTGGGTTTTTGAGCAGACGGGAAAGGTGATCCTGCTGGGAACTAATGGCGCGCCCAGCATTCGTGACGGTCTTACATTTGCGGTCGAAGCGAAGAATTATCGAGCGGGCATCGTAGTGCCGGCGGACGTAGCAGCTTTGCAGCAGCAGTTTCTCGCCGAAAGAGCGTCGATGACCTCACTAGGGGAAACTATCACGGTGGTCGCCGCGCATATCCGGCAACAACCATTGGCGTCGGCAAAGCTCTTTCTCATAAAGGCTGCGCGCAGTTGGTATGCGACCGATAGCGGCAGGATGGAGTCCGCCACGCTCGGTGTTCAATTGCTGTATGCTATCGTAGTTGCCGCGGCGACGACTGCCCTATGGCACCGCCACGAGGCGCGGACCGCTGGGCTGCTACTATTTGTTTCCGTCATCGTTTGTTACTTCTGGATCATGACGACGCTGGTGTTATCGATTCTGCGCTACATGGCGCCTACCATAGGATTGCTTGCCCTTCTGGTTCCAACATTGGAACCTACATCATTGAGACGGGCAGCGCCACTGCGCTTGCGATGAAGTCCTTTCCATGGCTTAGTCTCCGTAGTTCTTGCCGCCCGAAATGAAGCCGCCCACATTGAGCCCGTGTTGTGTGCCATATTTGCGCAAGACTGCGCCGGGCAAATGGAAATACTGGTCGCCGATGGCATGTCGGCCGACCGCACGCGGGAGATCGTTTCTCGCATTGCCGGGGAGCATCCGGAAATCATCATCCGCACGTTGGACAACCCCGGAAAGATCGTACCGACCGGTCTGAACATTGCGCTGAGCCACGCCAAGGGGGACATCATCATTCGCGTCGACGGACACACGATCATAGCGCCAGACTACGTTCGACAATGCGTAGAGGCGCTGCAAAGAAGTGGTGCGGATAATGTCGGCGGCAGGATGAACGCCGTAGGGCAGAACGCCTTTGGGCGCGCCGCCGCCCTGGCGACAAGCTCGCCCTTCGGTATTGGTGGCGGTCGCTTTCACTATTCCGACAAGGAAGAATGGGTCGACACCGTCTACATGGGCGCGTGGCCGCGCCGGGTGTTTGAGAAGATCGGCCTTTTTGACGAGGAGCTGGTGCGGGACCAGGACGATGAGTTCAACTACCGGCTGCGCGAGGCGGGGGAAGAATCCTGCTGAGCCCGAAGATCAAATCTGAGTACAGCGTGCGTGGCTCGCCCGCGGACCTGTGGCGGCAGTATTTCCAATACGGCTACTGGAAGGTCCGCGTTCTCCAGAAGCACCCCCGCCAGATGCAACCCCGGCAATTTGTGCCCCCATTGTTCGTCGCCTCTCTCATCGTGTCTTTCTTGGTGTCAGTCGGTGGGCGCATTCTTCAAAGACGCAATCGTGTCCTCTCTGTTTCCCCTCTTGGTTGGGCTGCTACATCTTGACCAATATGACCGTTTCCATCCGGATCTCCATGACGAAGGGCTTACAATACCTTCCGCTGCTGCCGTTGACCTTTGCGATTCTGCACGTCAGCTATGGCCTGGGATTTCTCGTCGGCCTCGTGCGCTTCTGGAACCGCTGGGGGGATCGCGTTGGCAAGGTGCCGGCGTGGGCGGCTGCCAAGGTCGATGTACCCGGCCAGTAAGTCCGCCGCCTTCTCATTCGCTTCCTCTCGTTTCAGCAATCGAAGATAGTCTCGGGTGGGGGCTAATCGCGAGGCGCTGACGCCCGATCAAACCAAATCCATGTCAAGCACAGCCACAAGCCTAGACACTGAAGTAGCAGGCGTGGAGTCCCGTTCCGCGGGAACGTGGGATTCGCTGCTTAAGCGTCTCTTCGATATCGTGGCAGCGTCTCTAGGGATCTTGCTGCTTTCGCCTCTTATGGCGGTCCTGGCGATTCTCATCAAGCGCGAGAGTCCTGGTCCCGTCTACTATCGTGGCCTCCGCGTCGGCCGGGGCGGGCGCGAGTTCTTGATGTTGAAATATCGCACTATGTACGAACGGCCCGAGAGCTACAGCGGCCCTCCGCTGACCGCGCAGGACGATCCACGCGTCACCCGCACAGGTCGCTGGCTACGGCGCAGCAAACTCAATGAACTTCCGCAGCTGTGGAACGTCCTGAAAGGGGAGATGAGCTTGGTCGGTCCGCGGCCAGAGGATCCCGCCATTGCGAAGACTTGGCCACCCCATCTGTACGACGAGATCCTTTCTGTGCGGCCTGGGATTACCAGCCCTGCCTCTGTCATCTACCGCGACGAGGACAAGCTCCTGCAACCCCAAAACGTCATGGACGACTACCTCAAGGACGTCCTTCCGAAGAAGCTCCGCCTTGACCAGCTCTACGTCCGCAACCATAACTTCCTCTCCGACATCGATGTCATCTTTACGACTTTGATCGCACTGCTGCCGCGGCTGCGCACGGCTGACTTTGGGACGGAGACTCTCTATAACGGCCTCCTTTCGCGCCTAGCGAATCGGTACTTCTCCTGGTTTGTTATCGACACGCTCATTGCCTTCGTAGCGGTAACCATGGCTGGCATGCTCTGGCGCCTGGGAGGCCCCCTCGATATCGGCGTGGGCAACGCGGTTCTGGTGGCAGCAGCCTTGGGCGTGACCTTCAGTCTGGTCAATTCGGCCTTGGGGCTGGGGCGTGTGTGGTGGCGTTACGCACGCGCCGCGAACGCAATCGATCTTGCTTTCTCGGCGGGGCTGTGTTCACTTCTCCTCGCAATCGCCAATGGCCTCTGGCCTGGGGGGCCGTTGCTGCCTGCTGGCATGGTGTTAGTGGCCGGCCTGCTGGCTTTCCTGGGTTTTGTTTCTGTTCGCTATCGTCAACGCTTGTTGGCCGGCCTGGCGAGTCGCTGGCTGTCGTATCGCGGCCAGGAGGGGGTTGGCGAACGGGTGTTGATCGTCGGTGCTGGCGAGTGCGGTCTGCTGGCGACTTGGCTGCTGGACCGTAGCAATCTTGCGCCTCTCTTCACTGTCGTCGGCATGGTCGACGATGACCCGACCAAGCAAGGTATGGTGATCGATGGGCACTATGTGTTTGGCTTGAGTCATCGCATCCCAGAGATTGTGGCGAAACACGATGTGGGAGTGATTCTGTATGCCATTGAGAAGGTCAAGGCAGCGGACCGTGCCCGCATTCTCGACCTTTGCCGCGAGACGCCGGCGCGCCTTGTTCTTATCCCAGACGTTCTGACGGTGTTTCGCCATCGCTTGGCACCCGATCGGAAGTCTTCGAGGAAGAGGGCGGCTTGACGTCGGCGGATTTTTCGCGTTCCGCGTGAGTGTGCGTGCTCCGACTCTCTCGCTACCATCATGAAGAGCCAAATCGATGACTGACTTCTGGAAAGGCCGCACGGTGCTGGTGACCGGAGCAGGCGGCTTCATCGGCAGCCACCTCGTCGAGCGACTTGTCAATGAGGGGGCGCAGGTCCGCGCGTTTGTGCGCTACAACTCCCGTGGCGATCCCGGTCTGTTGCGTATGCTGCCAGCAGAGCTGACAGCCAAGATCGAGCTGATTCCGGGTGAGCTTCGTGACCGAACGGCAATCTGGGAAGCCGTCAAAGGCTGTGAGATCGTGTTCCATCTCGGCGCCCTGATCTCCATACCCTACTCGTACCGGCATCCCGCCGAGGTTGCTGAGACCAATTTTATGGGCACGCTCAACATTCTCATGGCCTGCCGCGAGTTGGGCGTTGAACGCCTGGCGCATACGTCCACGAGTGAGGTCTATGGCACGGCCCTGCGCGTGCCCATTGATGAGAGGCATCCGCTGCAAGGACAGTCGCCGTACTCGGCCAGCAAGATCGGAGCCGACAAACTCGTGGAGAGTTTCTTTTGTGCTTACGATCTGCCGGTCGTAACAGTCCGGCCCTTCAACACCTATGGGCCTCGGCAGTCGGCGCGCGCCGTCATCCCGACAATCATCACGCAGGCGCTCGTGAACAATCACATCCGGCTCGGCAATCTCGATACGCTGCGCGATTTCACGTACGTGGATGACACCGTGGAGGGGTTCTTGTGCGCCGCCGAGGCCAATGATGTCGTGGGAAAGGTCTTCAATTTTGGAACCGGGCAGGAGGTTCGCATTGGGGATTTGGCGGAGAAGATTGCGCACAAGATCGGGCATTCGGTGACCCTGTTGACAGATAACGAGCGCTTGCGTCCGGAGAAATCCGAGGTGATGCGCCTGCGCGCCGACAACTCGCTCGCGCGCGAAGATCTCGGCTGGGCCCCCAGGATCTCTTTGGACGAGGGCCTCGACAAGACCATTGCCTGGATCTGGCGCCATCTTGAGATGTATCAGCCCGGGCGCTATGAGTTCTAGCCCATCGCCGAAGACGGAAATGGCAACGGACCGCCCGGGTGCAGCCGCACGATCGAGAAATTCCAACGGATCGCATCTGTCTGCACGGTTGGGGATCAACTTATGAAAGCTGTCGTACTTGCCGGTGGGCGGGGCACACGTCTGGCGCCGTACACTCAAATCCTGCCCAAGCCGCTTATGCCGATCGGCGAGATGCCGATCCTCGAGGTGATGTTGCGGCAGATGAAACGCGCCGCTATAGCAGATGTCGTGCTAACCGTCGGGCACCTGGCGGCGTTGCTGCGCACGTACTTTGAAGACGGCCAGCGCTGGGGCGTGCACATTTCATACAGTTATGAGGATCAGGCACTTGGGACTGCTGGCCCACTTGCCCTTGTTGGCGGCCTGGATGAGACGTTCCTGGTCACGAACGGTGATGTGCTTACCACCATGGACATAAGAGACCTAATTGCCTATCACCGGCAGAGGGGCGGTATCGCCACGATCGCTGTGCACAAAAGCCAGGTGCGCATTGATCTCGGCGTGGTACAGTGGGACGGGAACGGTCGGGTTTCAGGCTACATCGAGAAGCCAACGTACGATTACACCGTCAGCATGGGCATCTACGTCTTCGAACCTAGTGTGCTGGATTACATTGCGCCGAGTCAGTACCTTGACTTCCCCGACCTCGTGCTCAAGTTGATCGCCGCGCATGAACAGGTCAATGGCTTCCTGTACGACGGGTACTGGAAGGATCTCGGCCGGCGGGATGACTACGAGCAGGCGGCGCAGGACTTCCAAAGCATGCACGCCCAGTTCCTTCCGGGCGAGGACACGGCAAGCGGCGGCGCGGACGGCCGCGCTCCCGGGCAGCAGGGCTGAGCTCATGGAATGGCGCGTCCCGCTCGCCGACATCGATTTCGGGCCCGAGGAGGAGCAGGCGGTCCAGGCCGTCCTGCACAGCCGCTGGCTCAGCATGGGAGAGGTCACGCGTGCGTTTGAGGGCGAGTTTGCGGAGTTCGTCGGCGCCAAGCATGCCATTGCCGTAACCAACGCCACCGCCGCGCTGCACCTGGCCTGCGTCGCCGTGGGATTGAAGCCCGGTGACGAGGTGATCCTGCCCTCCTTGACTTTCGTAGCCACAGCCAACGCGGTACGCTACACCGGAGCCGCTCCCGTCTTCGCAGACATCGAGAGCCTGGACCAACTGACCATCTCCCCGACTGCCATTGAGCGCCGGCATTACCGAGCGGACCAAGGCGATCCTGGTGATGCATTACGCAGGCTATGCCTGCGACATGCCAGCGATCCTCGAAATTGCACGGCAGCACAACCTTTCAGTGATCGAAGATTCTGCCCATGCTATTGGGTCAGAGCTGGAGGGACGCCGGCTGGGAACCTGGGGCAAGATTGGATGCTTCAGTTTCTTCTCTAACAAGAATATGGCCACCGGCGAAGGTGGCATGCTGGTGACGGACGACGACGCACTCGCCGAGCGCCTGCGCATCCTGCGCTCGCATGGTATGACCTCGCTCAGCTGGGACCGCCATCAAGGCCACGCCTGGAGCTACGATGTCGTTGACCTTGGCTACAACTACCGGATCGACGAGATGCGTTCCGCGCTGGGGCGCGTGCAGCTGGGCAAGCTCGGCGCCAACAATCGTCGGCGAGCGGCGCTTACCGTACTGTATCGCGACCTACTGGCCGAGCTCGCCCCACAAGTCCTGATGCCATTCGCCGCCGCCCGCGGGACCTCCTGTTATCACATTCTCCCTGTCCTGCTGCCCCTCGGGTTGGACCGCATTGGTTTCATGGAGGCCATGAAGGGGCGCGGAGTGCAGACCAGCATCCACTACCCGCCCGTTCATGAGTTTCAGAGCTATCGAGCGGCGACTGCACTGGCAACAAGCCTCTTGCCCTTTACTGAAGCCGCCGCCGCTCGCGAGGTGACCTTGCCGTTGTATCCATCGATGCGCGACGCGGACGTGGATTGGGTCGTGAACTCGGTAAACAAGCACTGGTTCAATCATGATGTCGCCCCGTCTCTACAGGACTTATCGAGATCTGCTAGGAGACTGATTTATGGAACTCAAACGCTACATGGAGATGCTCAGGCGCTGGGCATGGCTGCTCATCCTGGGATTGGTGCTGGGAGCGGCAGTGGGCTTCGTCGTCAGCCGATATCAGACCCCCATCTACCAGGCCAGCACGCGGATCCTTGCCACGCGCGCCTCGTCGCAAAACACCACGGGCGACCTGACCTATCTGAATGACCAACAACTGGCTCAGACCTACATTCAGCTCTTCAACACCCAGCCAGTTCTGGATGCGGCCTCGGCGCAACTCGGATATCGAGTGAGCACGAAGCAACTTCAGGCCCAGCAAGTGGGCACCACGCAGGTGCTTCAACTGACGGTCGAAGATCCTGACCCGCAGCACGCGGCCGCGATCGCCAACACGATGGTGCAATCCCTGATCGATCAGAACGAAAACCTGCAGGCCGGACGCTATGCGACAACGGAGCAAAGCCTGCAGCAGCAGGTGGATCAGACGCAGGCCCAGATCGCGGCCTTGCAGTCGCAGGTGGACCAGGTCTCCACGCAGACCGTGCAGGACCAAATCAGCGCCATCCGGGCCCAGATCGATCCCCTGCAGGCCGAGGTCTCAGCCCTCCAAAAGGAGATCGCGGCCCTGCAACCCACGACCGCAGTCTCCAACAGAATCAAGATTGCTGCCGACCAGGCCCGCTTGGATGAAATCCAGCCGGTGCTCACCCTGTATCAGCAGATCTACTCGAACCTGCTGGTCCTGGGACAACCCTCGGATGCGGCCAACTCGGACAGCGCCCGCTTGGCGCAGCTGAAGAGCACGTTGGACTTATATCAGCAGGTCTATATCAACTTGCTTTCCAGCCTGCAATCGGTGCGACTTGCCCGCCTGCAGAATACGCCCAATGTGGTGCAGATCGAGAAAGCGACCGTACCCTCGAAGCCGGTTCGGCCAAATCCGGTAAACAACACGCTGCTGGCCGGTCTGGTCGGGTTGATGCTGGCTGGCGGCATTGTCTTCCTGGTGGAATACCTGGACGACACGCTCAAAACACCTGAAGACGTGGAGCGTGTCCTCGGGCTCACCGTTATCGGCTACATCGCCACGATGCAGTATCACGACAACAGCGACGAAGGCACCTATGTCCTTCGCCAACCGCGCTCGCCGGTTGCCGAAGCGTTCCGCTCGCTGCGCACCAACCTTGAATTCGCCGGCGTGGATAAGCCGCTGCGCAGCCTGATGATCACGAGCGCCAGCCCGAATGAAGGCAAGACCACCATTGCTGTCAATCTGGCGGCAATGGTCGCACAAGGAGGGAAACGTGTCGTCTTGCTGGACGCCGACCTACGCAAGCCCCAGGTGCACCATTTCCTCGACCTCGAGAACCGCACCGGGCTGAGCGACCTTTTCCGGAGCGACGTTCCTTTACAGCTGGTCTCGCAGCGGATCGAAGGCCTGCCGAATGTCCTGGTCATCACCAGTGGCAGTCTTCCGCCCAATCCGACCGAGTTGCTGGGCTCCACCCGGATGGATCAGATCCTAAAAGAGGTTGGCCAGGCGGCAGAAGTGATCATCCTGGACAGCTCACCTTCGCTGGTGGCGGACGTTCAGGTCCTGGGAGCCAAGGTGGACGGCGTGGCGCTGGTGGTCCAACCTGGGCACACGCAGTCCCAGGATGCCCGCGCCACGCTCGAGCAGCTCAAGCGCGCCGGTGCCCGCGTGGTGGGCGTGATCTTCAACCACATCCCGCGCGATCGCCCTTACTACTATGGGGGCTATCGCCACTATTCGCCGTACTACAACGGTGGCTACAAATATTACGCTGGCTACTTGGAGGATGACCCGGGGGCCAACGGCAAGAGGCCGCGATCTGGTCGTGGAAAGAAGCGCCCCCACGCGACGCCGTCTCCAGACATTAGTCGCACCCGAAGCAGACAGGCTCCTCGAAGAAAGGATGATTCCCAAGGGCAAGTAGCGGTTCTTTCAGGAACCGGGCTTATGAAGACGACCCCAGTTCAGCCATCCTCACTCCTCGGCGTTTGCGAGCATCTTGGCACGCAGGATGATCCGCGCACGTGCCTCGCCTATCCATCCGCTTGGAACTACTGCCATCGTGCCAACCCACCCGAGACGGTGCGTTTGGACCACCAGAGGCAGTATTGCCAGACTCCGGCGCACGTACAATGCCCGGTCTTCCAGGGACTCAAGGCGGCGCCCCTGCCTCCAGCTATTCGGGGGCGCCACCCTTCCGGGCCGCCCCGTAGCAAGGCCAGCGTGGTAATCCCGATCCTCTTGGTTGTTCTCGCGCTTGCCGGGGGCATGGTCTGGTTAGGCAACGCCAGAGGCATGCTTCAAATTCCGGCGCTCGAGCTGCTCGGCGCCACCCCAACTAACGTGCCGCCGACTGCACTGGCCCTCGGTTCTCCGACGCCTGCCGAGCCCACCTCGCTGGCGGCGATCCCGCCGGTGCCATCCACAGCTACGCTTCAACCGACGCTCGCGAACCCTTCGCTCCAACCCACTTATTTTGATCCATCAGCGGACACGCCGACACCGATCACCACCGCCGCGGGTTGGTGCGGGCACGAACTGGACCAGCCGTTCGGGCCCGGGAACAAGTTGGTTATCCACAAAGTGGGAGGCGGCGACAGCCTCAACATGTACGAGATCACGTACCGGACATCCGTCAAAGCCATTGAGGGAGTGAACCTCCCGTTTCGGATCCCGGTGCCGCGGGAGACGGTGCTGGTCATCCCGCTCGACACCGTCGATTTCGAAAGTCTGCCACTGTTCGAACCGATGCAGGTGAATGAACGTAATACGCCAATCCAGACCATGGCATTCAAGGTTTCTGCAGATCTCCTGTCCTTCGAAAAATACAACGGCTTCGACGAGAGCTGCCGGGACTTCATCGGCTGGGTGGTGGCTCCGCGGGAAAGGCCCGCGCCGTAGCATGAGCTTTTGCCGCGGCTCCGCACACTGCATCGGCGGAGTGGGTTTCTCCACGGGCCTTCCCAGCGGGCGGCACGCTATCAGCAAGCATGGAAGCCCGGCCTCGGCCAGTAGATGAGGACATCTAATACAGTAGGAGAGACAGCGTTGATGGCAGGCCGATCTCGGCTTGAAGACGACGATGCGCGGAAAACGCGAGCCCACGCCGAGGCCTAGCAGTGAAATCCGACCGAAGGCAATCCGGTTGCGCCCGGGAGCCAGTGCCCTCATCTCGGGATCAAGAACGACCCGTCCACGTGCCTTGCCTTTCCGAGCACCTGGAACTACTGCCACCGCGCGCGGCCGCCGGCTTCCGTACGACTCGCCCACCAGGAACGGTATTGCCAGAGCCGCTTGCACGTTCAATGCTCGGTTTTCCAGACCCAGAACATCGGGCCGCTGCCACTGGACATTCGAGGCAGGCGCATGGCAAGCACAAATCGACCTGGAGCACATGTCTGGGTTCCCGTAGTTCTCGCCCTTCTGGTGCTGGCGAGCAGCGTCCTCTGGTTCCCGGGCGTTCCGATCCTGTTGAAAGGGTCAGCGCTCCAATTCTTTGGTGCCGCCGCACCTGCCCCAGCATTCACCGACACTCCCACGGCATTCCCGCCGATAGCCGCGTCGGCGACCGGTACTTCGCTGCCAGTCATCCCTCTTGCCGTTGCACCGATCACGGTGGCGCCTGCCATTTCCACCATCGTTGTCCTAGATGGATCCACGCCTACGAACCTGCCCAACCCGACGCGTCCGGTCACGTGCGGGCATCAGCTGGACGAGCCGTTCGGCCTTGGAAGGCAATTCATAGTCCATCGGGTGCAACCCGGGGAAAGCCTGGAGGCGTACGCGGCGAGGTATCAGACGGACTTGGCCACCATCCGGGGTGTCAATGCGCGGCCCGTGATCCCACTACAGGAAGGTCAGATTATCGTCATACCGGTTAATCAAGCAGCGCTCGATGAGGTGCCACGTTTTGAGGCGTACCTATTGTCGGAACGCACCACGAAGTACGCACAGATTACAACACAGCTGGGAGTTACCAATCTCTATGAGTTTCTTCTTTACAACGGCTTGGCGACCAAGTGTGCGTCCTTTTATGGATGGGTCCTCGCCCCCCGGGACGTGCCTACGCCACAGCCTACCCAGGTTTGTTACTCGTCGGACTCGCTATCGGCCGTGATCTGCTACCCCACGGCGACGCCGACGCACAAAGAGCATGGACCCTGAAATTAACACAATCCGATGCGTCCAGCTACTAACCACTCTAAGCCACGTGCCGGGTCGGTCGACACTCTAAGATCAATCCTTGAAAGGGCTGACCGCCCCGAGGAGCTCGACCGTCATCCTTGGACGACGAGTCCGATCGTGAATGCTGCGCTGGCCGCCCAGCCGGATTTGGAGCGCGCCAGCCCCGGACGACGACTTCTACTTGCCATCACCAACCTCTTCGCGGAGAGGATGCCCAGCGTTCCGCCGCGGCGCGGGCTGCGTCTGGACACGCGCTGGGGCGAGTTTGGCGTGCTGGCAGCGCGCTACTTTGCGCCGCTCAAATACGGGCTGCCTTTTCCGACCTCGATGCGGGATGCTTGGGGGCGTATCGACCACGCGATCCTCCTCTTCGTGTATGGGCGGGAGGCTGCCTCGCTGTCCACTTCCGAGGTGGCAAGGTACCGCCTGGTAGGCGGCGAGCAGGAGGTGGCTCCCGAGAGCACCTTGAGCGATTGGCATCGCAAGGGCCTGCAGCGTTTGGCGGCTGCGGTTGACGAGCGCCAAACTCGCCTGGAACAGGATTCCCTTACCTCGGCGACCGCGCCGAAGCTAGGTAGTCCTGCAGTCAGGCGCAGGCGAAAAGAGCTGACCGCGGCGGGGGCCTTGGCTCTTTTGCTGGTCCTGCTCACAGTATTCCGGGCCTACCGTGCCTATACGTTGGCACAGAAGGTCCGCGGCGACCTGCTGCACTTGGCGCAGGTCCTACCCTCCTCGTTGAGCGTGCAGGCTGCTAAGGATCTTAGCGCCCAACTGCCTGTTCTGGCGCGCGATGTGGATGCGCTGCATGCTGAGGCAGCACCGCTCCTGTGGTTTGGCCCTCTTTTCGGCTGGGTTCCGACGTACGGCGGCGATATTTCCCAGTCAGGTTATCTACTGGATCTTGCCAGACATCTATTGAACTCCGCGGAGGTGGGCGACCGTGTGGTCTCTCCACTGCTGGATAGCCCGGCCTCTGGAGAGTCGCAGTTGTCGTTCGACCATGTGGTGAGCGTGCTGGTCGATGCCCAGCCCCAGCTGACGGATGCCCGAAGAGAATTTACAGCGGCGCAAGCGGCGCGTGCGCGAATTCACCCGGAGCGGTTATCGCCCCGGATTCGCGAAGTACTCGTGAACAGGGTAGATCCGGCCATGGGCTGGATCGATGACGGTCTGTCGCTTGGGGTGGCCCTTCCGGCGCTTCTGGGCGCTGGTCCGAACGGGCCAAAAACGTACTTGGTGCTCGCTCAGAACGAGGACGAACTGCGCGCATCAGGGGGTCTCATCACGGAGGTGGGGAAACTTGTTGTGGACCGCGGCAATGTCATCGATATGTCATTTGAGAACTCCAGCGATGTAGACAACTGGTCCATGCCTTACCCGATGGCACCGTCGCAGTTGCAGGACTACATGAACAGTCGCGTCCTGGTCTTGCGCGACTCCAACTGGTTCCCCGACTTTCCTACGGCTCTGCTATACGTACGTCAACTCTATGCGTATGCCGATCACGCTTCGGTGGACGGCGTGATTGCCTTTGATCAACAACTGCTGGTCATGGTACTAAAGGCAATCGGTCCCATTCAGGTGGCGGGCCTCGACCATCCGGTGGATTCGGGCAATGTGATCCAATACATGCGGGAAGCCAAGGTGCGGCCTACGCCTGGGCCGGGCGGATACCCGGCGGGCTCAACGAGCGCGGCGAAGGCCTTCGTGGGCACGCTGGCCCAGGTCATCCTGAGCAAGGTGAAAGGCAGCCAGACGCCGGACTGGCAGGTGCTGGCCACCGTTGCACTGCAAGCACTTGAGCAGCATCATCTATTGCTCCAAATTGACGAGCCCGACGCGCAGGCTGTGCTGGCGCGGCACGATTGGAACGGAGCCATCTCCTCCAACTCTGGCGACTTCCTGATGGTGCTGGATACGAATGTTGGGTTCAACAAGACCAACGCTGTGGTGAAAACGACCCTGTCTTATGAAGTTGATTTGACGCATCCGGCGTCGCCGAAATCCGAGCTTGTGATCACCCACTCCAATGGCGCTGCAGCGGACGTGCCGTGTGTCCAGTGGGATCGAGATCAGACGACGGCCGAAACATCCTACCCCATAGACCGTTGCTACTGGGACTATATGCGCGTCTACGCGCCACAGGCGACAGAGCTTCTGGATGCCACACCACAAACCATTCCTGATTCGTGGATGATCCTGAACCGGCACGTGGTGCCCCGCGTGGATGTCTTGGACGAAGGCCTGCCTGGTCTTGCCAGCTTCGGCACCATGCTGGTTGTCCCCGGAGGTGGTGAAGTCACGACCAGCATGCACTTTGCTCTGCCCGCGTCATCTGTCCTTCTGAGGAATCCCGATGGTTCGCTCACCTACTCCTTGAAGCTGAAGAAGCAGCCAGGCACCTTGGCCGTGCCGATCACGGTGAGCGTGCAACTGCCCACCAATGCCACATTGCTGTCGCACTCGCCAGGTGGAACCACAGCTGGCAATACACTGATGTTTGCGCAGAAGCTTCAAGTCGATCAGCAAGTAAACGTGGTCTTCCGGCTTCCCTGAAATCCGAAGTAAATCCGAAGTCTTCCGGCGTGCCGACTCTGCTAAACTGGATGGGCAACACGGGCTCCGGAAAGGAGAGTATCACATGAGCAAGGGTCTTCGACTAGTCGTCACGGTTATCTTCGTGCTTGGAGTTCTACTCTTGGCGCGCGGTCAAATGGCGTGGGCCGGTGCCCTGCCCGCGTGGAATTTCGGCGCTGTGGTCCAGAATCCCGCCGCTGCCAATGCGGCGGCTCCTGATGCCCCTGGCACGGTCAAACCGCCGCCGGTTGTGGCTCCCCCGATCTCCGGACCTGGAACCTATTCCGTGGGCGGCGTGTGCACCTTCCGGGTTATCCAGCTCGCGACCTCGATCACCCTGCACGCGGATCTGCTTCCATTTGCCACGTTGGGTAAACAGCCGGATAACATAGCCAGCTACTTGGCGGGCGTTTGTCGGGCGATGTACGTCAAAGTTGGAGCCGGGGTCATTGACGCGCTGGGTAGCGACGGAGAGGTCCAGATCTGCTTTGCGGCCGTGCCCAATACCACCGGCAAGATCTACGTCTACAACGACAAGACCTGGACTGGGCTCACGACTACCTCGGACAACGGGCTGGAGTGTGCGCCCGCCCAACAGACGGGAAAGTACGTCCTGGTCACCGAGAAGCCCTAGGTAACGGTCTCACTCCGATCTCCACACGAACGACGAAAGGCCTGATCAGGCTTTTCGTCGTTCGTTTTTAAACCGCAGGATTGAAACCTCGGGTATAACCACAGGCGACGGAGCGGTGTGCCTTTCATCCTCCGTCGCCTGTCTTGTCAGTACCTCATGAAGATCCGACCGTCCTTTCCGCGACTGGCGCCGTTCCTGCTGGGGGGCAGCCTGGCCGCGGTCTATCTTTCAACCATCGCGCCGGGCTTGACCTGGGCCAACGGCGGCTCGGATGGTGGGGATTTGATCGCCGCGGCCGCAACCGGCGGCGTGGCCCACCCGACGGGCTATCCCGTCTACCTGCTGGTGGCGCAGCTTTTCCAGCTGCTGCCCATCGGCTCCCTGGCATTCCGGACGAACCTGCTTTCCGCCGTCTGTACGCTCGCGGCCGCCCTGCTGGTATACGCCGTGGTCGAGCGCGCGCTGCGATCTTCGGCTCCCGAGGCCAGTGCCTGGGGAGGCCTGGTCGCGGGGTTGGCCTTTGGACTATCGCCGCTGGTGTGGTCGCAAGCCGTCATCACGGAGGTCTACGGCCTCAATCTCTTCTTCGTGGCGTTGATCCTGTATCTCCTGGCCTTGCCCGCGCCATGGTCACGCGGCCGCAACTTGATTGTCGGGCTGGTTCAGGGTCTTGCGGTCGGTAATCAGATCCTCGCAGGCCTGCTAATCCCTGCAACGCTCGCGTGCGCTGCGCTCAGGCACGTGCACAGCGGCGAAGAAACACCGGCAAGAATGTCCTTCTGGAAAAAGTGGCGCCTGGATGGCCGGGCGTTGCTGACAACCTGCTTTGGTTTGGTGGTTGGGCTGCTCAGCTACGCGATCTTGCCGCTGCGGGCCGCCGCTCACCCGCCCGTCAACTGGGGTGATCCGGTCACAGTCGATCGTTTCCTGTGGCTCGTCTCTGGCAAGCTCTATCAGGACCAACTGCTCCAACTGGATCTCACCACGTCGTGGGTTCACCTGCGGGCTTGGGCAGGTCTGACAATTCAGGCATTCGGCGTCCCGGGATTGGTCGCCGCGTTGCTGGGACTGGTCGTCTTCTTCCGCCGAACGCGGTTGTATTTTCTGACGCTCTGGATCGCCCTGCTCTTCACGGCATTTGCCATTCAGTACGAAGTAGTTGATTCATACGTCTATCTGCTTCCGACGTTTCTGGCATTCTCGGTCTGGATTGGCATAGGCGTCGCCGAAACCATGGGCGTCGTTTCACGTGCGCGTCCACGCCTCGACTGGGTTCTTGGTTTGGCCTGCGTCGGCTATCTGGCGGTGCTGGGCGCGCAGCGCTGGCCGCAGATCAACGCCTCCAGCGATCTCCGCGCAGAGCAGTTCGGCCAACAGGTCATGGGGAGCGCGCCGTCCCGCGCCATCTTGTTCACGCGAGGCGATGAGGCTGTGCTGAGCCTTTGGTACTTCCACTACGCGCTTGCATCAGCGGCCGGACTTGGCCGTCATCGCCAACGACTTGCTTCCCTTCGACTGGTACCGTGAGAACCTGAGACACACCTATCCCGATCTGATCATCCCACGATCCACCGTGGATCCGTGGCTCTTGACGATCCGCGAAGCGAACCCTGGCGCGACCTGCCTGTTACGCTTTCTATCCTGAGACGGCGCTTGAATGCGAGTAGCGCGCGCAGAGCCTTTTTGCTCGATTGATTTTCTTGCATCCCTTCATCCAAGCCTAATCGATTTGGTGGGTTGCCTCCAGCGAACCCAACGCGAAGGCGTCGAACAAGTCGCGTCGACTGCCGAAGAAAGGCTGCGAGTGGGCCTTCTTCCTCCGCCCGCCCCGTAGGCGCAGGCGGCCTAGTGCGACGGGTAACGCCGACCCGCGTCTCATTTATCCGGCCTAGGCGAAACCGTAAACATGCGCGAAAATCCGGATCAGCGAGACCGGCTGGATAGCTTTGATGCCCACAGTGAGCAAAAGGTGACCACGGAGAGGCCGTGGTTGCGAAGTCGCAGTCAGAAACCGAGTCGACACCCTGATTCCACCGTGAGGCCTGGCAGGCGCAGCTGCACACCAAAACGTCCCCGCAGACCCGGCGCCCCGTTTTGATTCATGCTGGAGCTGTAAACATGAAGAAGGTAATTGAATTTGCTTGTTCGCAGGAGAAACTGTTTGAAATAGTCAGGGATCTGTATCACCACGGAAAGTGGCCGAAGGGCTACTACTATTCCGACTTAGGCCAACGCGATGGGCTTGGATTCATCTACCTGCAAATTGGCGGCATGCACCGGCGAAAAAAGAAAAAGGTACCGGTCTATGACCCCGGAGTGTTCGATATACGGAATGAAATCGCCGGGAAAGACGGACTTGTGGGTAAACGACATGTCGTGGGGCGCAAGACAATCCAGGCGGACTATGGCAGCGACAACATTGGGCTTCTCGCATTCGGCCGAATCGGTGAAAACACGGCTACCCTGGGCGTCAATGCCGAGAATGCCAACATCCTGGGTTTCTTGGGCGCCTTGGTAGCGGGCATTTCCAAGTATTACCCTCTGCTGAGCGCGCCAAGTCCCGCCGTGTCCCCAGGAGCGCGGCCAGGTTCAGCGGCCCAGCGCGGCACCAACGACGGAGGGTCGAAGTCAACAGCTGGGAGCACGGCACAGACTCGCGGCCCGCAATTGAAAACCCGATCCAGCCTTCAACTCTTGCGAGAGATGAGGGCCAAGGCGATAGCGGACGACGTCCCAATTCTCCCAAGGATGCTGGCAATGAAAGATGCAGACATTACGGATAAGACTTGGAAGCGGCACGATCTAGAGCTCTGGGTAAACTGGTACCGTGCAGATTCCGGAAGGGAAAAACCGGAAAAACTGGAATAACCGGAAAATCCGGTTCAGGGAGTCATTTCGGATGGATACTAAGGGCGGCCAACGAGGCCGCCCCTTTTCGTCCAGTTTGGAAGATGAATGAGACGGAAAGGTCGTGGCTCACTGTGAGCCACGTCGATCATCAGAGTCCGAAAGGAGGCTCATATGGACGAGCCGGACATGAAAGACGAGCCGGAGCCTGCTAACACGCTAAGAGCAGGCAAGCGGGCTCCAACCAAGACAAGCTGGAAAAAAGGAGTGAGTGGCAATCCTGCCGGACGCAAACCCAGCGGCCAGTCCTGGGCCGAGATCTTGCGGGAGATGTCGGACAAGTCGGCCGATGAGCTTGCAGCCGTGGTTGGTGGGCCATCAAATTGGATGGGAGCCATCCTCGAGTCCTATCCTGCCGGCGTGCCGATAAAACACCTAGTCGCCACCCGCGTTCTGGTTGCGCTCATGGTAAGTCCTTCGGCCGGCTTGCTTAACCGGATCATGGGCTCGGATGCGCTGGCCGCCCTTGAAGAACGATTGGCCGTTTTGGAGCAAGATGCTGCCGAGCGGCGAGACCGTGACGAGCAATAGGGTTATCAGTGTCGCACAAGCTGCCGCCCGGCGGCGACGCTGCTGTAGTATGGGAGCTGCGGGTGCCGCCCCGCTAATCAAGGGTGCTCGGATAGTTCCAGCAGCGCTCTGAGCCCAAGTGCATAGGATTGCCATCCGAAGCCGACCACCTTGCCCCTGCAGACCGCGGAGAGCATGGAAGCATGTCGGAAGTCCTCCCGCGCGTACACGTTCGACAGATGCACTTCGACCACCGGGATCCCGATCGCGGCGATCGCGTCCCGCAAAGCAATGGAAGTATGTGTGTATCCGCCGGGATTGAACACAACGCCGTTTGCCCACGTGCGGGCGTCGTGCAATGCATCGATCAACGCGCCTTCGTGATTCGACTGCAGACAGGTTACGTCTGCGCCCAGCGATCTCCCCAGCTCAACCAGCTTGGCATTGATCTCATCCAGCGTCAGCGTGCCGTAGACCTCAGGCTCGCGTGTGCCAAGCAGGTTCAGATTGGGGCCATGCAGAATCAGGATCTTCATCTCGCCTCCAGTGCCATTTCCAGGTCCCCTACCTCCACCAATTCGACTCGTCCGATCTCCGCAGGTAACGCAAACCGGACAACGCCACGCACTTTCTTCTTGTCCCTGCGCATTGCGCGGACGAGCTCCTCCCGCGGCAAGTCGTCAGGGATGGAAACGGGCAGTCCCAGCCGTGAGAGCGTCGCCGCGATCGTGTCGGACAACCCTTTGCGGGCCAGCATGAGGCGTTCAGCCAACCTGGCCTCCGCCACCATCCCGATTGCCACGGCTTCGCCGTGTCGCAGCCGGAAGCGGCTCACCAACTCAACCGCGTGTCCCACCGTGTGACCGAAATTCAAGCTGGCGCGCACGTTCTTTTCATATGGGTCGTCTTCAATGATGGCGATCTTCACAGCCACCGCGCGTCTGATGATCTCTTCGAGGTTGGCCTGCGCCCATTCCAAGCCGCGTGCACACAGAGCGAATAATTCGGGGTCGGCGATAACGCCGTGTTTCACCACCTCCGCCATGCCCGAACGGATCTCTTCTTTCGGCAGGGAGGCCAGCACTTCGGGATCTGCCAGCACGAGCCGGGGTGGATGGAACGAGCCGATTAGGTTCTTGCCCTCGGGCAAATCGAAGCCGGTCTTGCCTCCGAGCGAGGCGTCCACCATCGCGAGCAGCGTGGTTGGCACGGCGACCCAATCGACCCCGCGCATGAAGGTCGACGCCGCGAATCCGGCCAGGTCCCCGAGGACGCCGCCTCCGAGGGCAACCACCGTGCTCTTTCGATCCAGCCCGGCTTCCAGGAATCCGAGCCACAGTTGATGGACGCTGTCAAGCGTCTTGTGCGACTCGCCCGCGGGGATGCTCACAACGTTCGCAGCAAAACCTGCGGCGGACAGGATCGCGGTCAGCCTGTCCCCGTAGAGCTTGGCCACATTCTCGTCCGTGGCAATGATCGGGCTTTGGCACCCGCGCTGTTTGAGCATGGCACCCAGTCGGTCCAGCGCGCCGTTTTGGACAACTACGTCATAGGATGCCATGGCCTTCAAGTGAAAACGCCCTGATGGCGACTCTGGACTGCTGCCGCAAGTTCCTGCAGAGGTCGGGCGGCATCCATTTGTAGAGGGAAGGACCTGTAGTGCCCGGCACGGTTCGCAAGTAATGAGGCGAGGCGCTCGCGCTTGTCTCCCGCAAGCAGCGGACGTTCACTGGAATCGGAACCGAGGCGATTTAGCAGGGTATCCAAATCGGCCATGAGCATGACGACCGTGCCGCTCTTCTCAGCCATCATGCGATTCTCGTCGCGCAGGAGACAACCACCGCCCAGCGCCACCACGGACTCTTCCGAGTTCGTTACTTCTCTCAAGGCGGCAGTCTCCAGATCGCGGAACGCGGCTTCGCCCTCCGATTCCATGATCTGGGGGATGGGCAAATGCGCGTTGGATTCAACAACGCAATCCAGGTCAACAAACGGCAAATCGAGCTCGCCTGCGAGCACCTTTCCAAGTGTGGACTTGCCCGCGCCGGGTGGGCCGTACAGGAAGATATGATTCATCATCATTCCCAGAACACGTGCGGCCGATCATCCATCGGCAAGTCCTCAAGCGTGGCTTGTCGCAGCGCCGCAAAGCGCGGCATCATCTCGGCCATGGAATCGCCGCCGAGCTTGTCGATCAGTGCGTCCGCCAGCACGAATGCCACCATGGCTTCGAGGATCGGCACGGCGCGTGGCACCGGACAAAAATCGGAACGTTCGTACTTCGTCTGGGATTCTTTGCCGGTCGCCAAGTCAACAGACAGTTGCGGCGACAGTGTCGTCGCGATCGGCTTCATTGCCGCCCGGATCACGATCGGCTGCCCGTTGGAGATCCCGCCTTCAATGCCTCCCGCGCGGTTTGAGGAGCGTACCAATCTGCCGCGGTCCAGTCGGATCGCATCCTGGGCCTCCGTTCCGAGCAAGCGCGCGTTCGCGAAAGCGTCGCCGACCTCAAAACCCTTGATGGCCTGCACGCTCATGATCGCCAGCGCCAGTCTGGCCTCCAGGCGTTTGTCCCACTGGGCAGGGCTTCCCAGCCCCACGGGCACGTTCAAGGCGACGATTTCCAGAACCCCTCCGAGCGTATTCTTGCCGTGTATTGCCTCTTCGATCTTGAGGCGCATTCTCTCCGCCGAAGACTCCACGGGGCAACGAACGTCTGACTTTTCGGCCTGCGAAAAGCGTTCCGGATAGGGCATGTCGTCAAACTCCGCCGTGATGCCGCCGATGGAAGCGACGTATCCCCCCACGCTGATGTCGAATTGTGCCAGGAAGCGTTTGCAAACGGCACCCACGGCGACGCGCATCGCGGTCTCGCGGGCCGAGGCGCGCTCCAGCGCCGGGCGCAGATCTCTGTAACCGTATTTGACCGCGCCGGTCAGATCGGCGTGGCCCGGGCGCGGCGTGGTCATGGGTGCCGTCTCCTTGCCCTTCCACTTCGCATGATCGACGTTCTGCACCAGGAGGGCAATCGGCGCGCCGGTCGTCTCGCCTGCCATCACGCCGCCGGTAATTTGCACGGTGTCGTTTTCAACCTTCATGCGTCCGCCGGCACCGTACCCCGTCTGGCGGCGGGCAAGCTCCTGGTCGATGATCGACGCAGGCAAGGCCAGGCCGGCCGGGATGCCGTCCAGGATGGCCGTCAACGACGGACCGTGGAACTCGCCGGCCGTCATAAATCGCAAGGTCATGTTGCCTCCAATGCGGAAAGCAGAGTTTCTCGTCCAACCCGTCGTCCGGTCCAGCTCTCAAAGGAGAGTGCCGCTTGCTCGGCCAACATGCCCAGGCCTGTTGTTGCGTGCAGGCCTTGCGCCCGCGCATCTCTCACCAGTTTCGTCTCTCGGGGCTTGTAGACCAGGTCATAGATGGCGGCGCCTCGAGGGAATGGCACATCCGCGGGCCAGGGCGACTGATCGGCGTTCGGAATCATCCCGGCGGAACTTGCATTGACTATGAGTTGCAAGTTCGAAAGTTGGGCCACCTCAGCACCGAGTTCCATGGGCATGAGGCCCGTGAAATGGCTTGCCAATTCGCTGGCCTGAGCAAATCGACGCGCGGCAACCGTGACCTGCCACCCGTCGCTGAGCAAAGCGTACACCACCGCACGGGCTGCTCCGCCCGCTCCGAGGACCAAGGCGGAACGTGGAAGGCCGACGGCCGGGACGAGTGCCGTATGCTTCAGATCCGCCAGAAACCCTCCGGCGTCCGTGTTGTGTCCGACCAGTCGTTCGTCCTGCATGTAGATGGTGTTCACCGCGCCGATGGCCGCTGCGGTTGCAGTGAGCTCGTCCAGCAATGGAACGACGGTCTGCTTGTGCGGGATCGTGACATTGAGGCCCGTCAGTTCGCCGTGGCGGATCCGCGCCAGCAGATCCTGGATCGCCGCGCAAGTTCTCAGGCGCGATCGGGAACAGGGAATAGTCCCCTTGGATGCCGCAGGACTCCATGGCGGCCGAATGAATCTTCGGCGACAAGCTTTGTTCAAGCGGAAAGCCGAGCAGGCCTAGATGGATCATCGCAGAGCATCCAGCATCGCAAAGAATCCGGGAAACGTCTTGGAAACACAGGCTGGGTTCTCTATGGTCACGCCGGGGACGCGCAGACCGATCAGCGAGAAGGCCATCGCCATGCGGTGATCGTTATAGGTCTCAATGGATGCTGCGGAGAACTGCTCGCACGGCAGAATCGTCAAGCCGTCACTGTGCTCTTCAACCCCCACACCCAGACGCCCAAGCTCGGTGCAGGTTGCGTGGATGCGATCCGTCTCCTTCAGGCGCGCCGAGGCGATGCCTCGAATCCTCGTCGGAGAGGAGGCAAAGGGCGCAATGGCCGCCAGCGTTTGTGCGGTGTCGGGGATGTCGCGCATGTCGACGTCCGTGCCACGCAGCGGGCCTGTCCGGCTTGTCTCGACGAAGCCGTCTCCTTCATGGATCGTGCAGCCCATCTCCTGCAAAACATCGAGGAAGGCCATGTCGCCTTGCTTTGACTTGCGCGAGACGCCTTCCACCCTCACTGTGCCGCCGCACACGGCGGGTGCGGCGAAGAAGTACGACGCGGCGGAGGCATCGGATTCAATCGGGTAGGCTGGGCGAGGACGGAAGCACGCAGGGTCGATCGTGAACTTGTTTTCATCAGCATCAACCTCAACGCCAAAGTCGTGCATGATGCCGAGGGTCATCTCCACGTAGGGCCGTGAGTTGAGGTCCGTGACGACTTCGATTTCTACTCGGGAGTGTGCGTATGGCGCAACCATCAACAATGCGGAAAGGAACTGGCTTGAAATGTCGCCTGCGATTTTCGTGCGGCCGCCCGGCAAACCTGACGCCTTGATCGTGACGGGCAGGCAATTGCCGGTCGTGCTTGATAGTTGCGCCCAGCTGGGAGAGGGCCGACACCAAATCGCCCATGGGACGCTGACGCATGCGGGCATCACCGTCGACGATGAATTCTCCATTGCCCAGAGTGAGGAACGCCGACAGGAAGCGCGCCGCGGTTCCCGCATTGCCGACGAATAGCTCGGCTTTCTGCGCGGGGATTCGCCCGCCCAGACCGGTCACAACGATTTCAGAGTTGGATTCGTCAAGGTCAATCTCAAACCCCAAGGCCTGCAATGCACCCGCGAAAAGACGCGTGTCGTCCGAGAAGAGGGCGTTCGTGAGACGCGTTCTTCCATCTGCCAGGGAAGCGATGAGCAGGGCGCGGTTGGTCAACGACTTTGAGCCAGGCACGCGCACCGTGGCTTTTAGCTCATGCGGGATGGGCTTGATCTCGAGCGACGGGCCGGTCATGACACGAACGTCCGATACTTGCCTCGGGCCTGTTCCAGGTTGGCTTCGAGTTTGGAGAAGTCCCTGGAGGCCAGGATGGATTTAAGCGCGGTCAGACTGTTCTGCAAGGAGTGCAGCGCATCCAGTACATTGTCTTGATTGGACTCCAGCACGCCCTGCATCATGGAGGTTGGCGTCCCGGCGAGTCGCACTGCCGAACGGAAGCCAGGCCCGGCAAACGGTGCAGCCTGGATCGGGGTGGCAAGTGAAAGTGCAGCCGCCATCAGGAACGGCAGGTGACTCACGGAAGCCAGCACGCCGTCATGCTCGGCCGCGTTGACGATCATGGCCCTTGCACCGATGGCTTCGATGATTTGGTGCGCCGCGCTGAGGGCACGCGCCGACGTCCGTTGCAGCGGCGAGAGCAGGAAGGGCGCCTCCTGGTAGAGGGTCCCTTCGGCGTTGGCAAGTGAGAGCGTTTCCTTTCCACAGATGGGGTGCCCGCCGATGGGGTCGAATCGATCCGGCAATCTCGACATGGCTGCGACGATCCACCGTTTGGTTGAGCCGAGATCGAGCACGACGCAGGGATTGGCCGTGAAGGATGGCAATTCCTCGAGCAGGGTCAGGATGGCAGGGACGGGCGCGGCCAAAATGACGAGGTCAGCTTCGGGCAGGAGCTTGCTGGGATCGGCGTCGGCCCGGTCAACCACGTTCTGGCGGCGAGCCATGGCGAGCGCCGCGGGATCCGGATCAACTCCATAGAGCGCGGCACACTTCGCCTTCAACGCCAGCGCCAACGAGCCGCCCATCAATCCGAGGCCAAGGATCGCGATCTTGGAATGCGCGAGCGCAAAGCTGTCTTCGCCGGACATGGGTCCTCTGCCTAGCCCCGTCCGCTCAAGGCGGCCGGCTTTGGCAGATGGGTAGGGGCGATTCTCGCGGGCGCCAGTTTCCGTCCCAGGACTTGTGCGATCTGTCCAACCTGCTTCACCAGCTCGTCAAACTTTTCGGGCCGGAGGGACTGTTTACCGTCCGAAACGGCGTGCGGCGGATCGGGATGGACCTCAACAATGAGTCCGTCCGCGCCGGCCGCGACGGCCGCCCGACCTACCGCGGCGACGTAATCGGCGTTGCCGGTGGAATGCGATGGGTCGAGAATGACCGGCAAGTGGGTCAGGTTTTTCAAGACCGGTACGGCGTTGATGTCGGTCGTGTTGCGCGTGGCGGTTTCGTAAGTACGGATGCCGCGTTCGCACAACATCACCTGGCCATTGCCGCCCGCCAGAATGTATTCGGCGGACATGAGCCATTCCTCCATGGTGGCCGAGAGCCCGCGCTTCAGGAGCACGGGTTTCTGCGTCTCGCCGAGGGCACGCAGCAGATTGAAGTTCTGCATATTGCGCGCGCCGACTTGAAGCACGTCCACGAGTTGGACCATTACGTCGAGTTGAGTCTGTGACATGATCTCGACCACGATCGGCAATCCGGTTTGCTGGCGCGCCTCGACCAGGTATTCGAGCGCTTCCACGCCCAGGCCTTGAAACGAATACGGGGAGGTGCGGGGCTTGAAGGCGCCGCCGCGCAAGGCATTGGCGCCCGCCTCTTTGACGGCATGGGCCGTTTCGATGATCTGAGAGCGACTCTCCACCGAGCACGGCCCCGCGATGAGCGCCAGTTCGGCGCCTCCGACTGTAAATCCGTCCAACGGGAAGACGGAATTCTCCGGGTGGAATTGGCGCGAGGCCAGCTTGAAGGGCTGCGTGATGCGTTGAACGACCTCGACGCCATCCAGACCTTCGAATCTCTCCACGGGGATGGTGTGGGTCTCGCCGATGGCGCCGATGATGGTCTGCTCGACGCCCTGCGACAGGTGCACGGACAGTCCTGCAGCCTTGATGTGTTCGACGACATGCTCCACCTGCTCCGGAGTTGCGTGGGCCTTCATAATGATCATCATTTCGAACGCTCCTTTGACTGATCGATCAGATCAGGACGCAGTACGGCCGCCCCCCTCAGGTAGGCGTGCTTGATAGCGCTTTGCGGCTTGTCGGTGTTCCAATGGATGAGCACTCGAATACAGAGGCGCAGACTTCCGCCTACGGGAATCTCGCGACAACACATCATGGGGACCTGATCCCAGCCGAGTTCACGCGCCGCCCGAGCCGGAAACGCCGAGGCGATGTCATCCGTAACCGTAAAGAATGCTGACGCGATGGCGTCGGTCGTCAATTCCGGGTTGGATGACAGCATCGCCTGCAACAATTCGCGCGTTGCCGCCAGGACCTGTTCTGGTGTGTCCGATTCAATGGTAGTCGCACCGCGGATGCCGCGAGTAGTCATTCGTTTCTCCTTGCAGCGTCGCCGCCGTCCATTTTGCGCGTGCCAGGCGGCACGCCAGAGTGAGGCACGCTAAACAAAAAGAGCGAGACCGTTTGGTCTCGCTCTTTAAGCCCGTAACCTTGCTACACTGTTCGCTTAAGCGCTACCAACGGCAACCGCATTTTGGAGGCCGAAATAGTAGTACGCAAAATACACGCGGACAGAAGCGAACATATTGGGCCGCATTCTACGTTAATGGGGCGTCGGCGTCAATGGGCAATTCTATGGCCTGCGGCACGACCACAAAATCGCACCAATGTTGATATTTTGCGACCTTGCCGCGAATGGCATCGTGGTAGACCGCCTGGATGGCGCGCGTGACGGACCCGGTCTTGCCGTTACCGATCGTCCGGAAGTCGATTTCACGCAGGCCGACGCACTCGGCGGCGGTGCCGCACACAAAGACCTCGTCTGCCACATAGAGTTGGTCTCGTGAGACCGGCTGCTCAGAGACCTCATACTTCAGGTCTCTGGCGATCGCCACGATGGACTGCCGCGTGATGCCTTCCAGGATGGGCGCCGTCGAGGGTGTGATGATCTTGCCGTCCCGTACGAGAAAGAGATTCTCTCCGGTGCATTCGGCGATGTACCCCTGCGGATCGAGCATGATGGCTTCGTCAAATCCCAGCCGCTGGGACTTGGTCTTGGCCAGGAAGCTGTTGGCGTAGTTGCCTGAGACCTTGGCCTTGGTCATCATGACATTGGGATGATGACGCGTGAACGACGAGACATTGGCGCGGATGCCGTTGGCCAGGGCTTCTTCACCCAGGTAGTTCGCCCATTCCCAAACCGCAATGGCCAGGGAGGGCTTGCCGTTGTCGACGTTGAGATTCCAACCCCCGCCGTCGAGGTAGAGCAGCGGACGGATGTAGCAGTCGTTGAGATCGTTGGCACGCACGGTTTCCCTGACCGCACTGCAGACGTCATGCACCGTCCACGGAAGCTCCCGAAAGCCGAAAACGCGTGCCGAGTTCAAGCAGGCGCTCCACGTGCTCTCTCAGACGAAAGACCGCCGGGCCCTGGGAGGTGTTGTAGGCCCGGATGCCTTCGAACACGGCCGCGCCGTAATGCAAAGCGGGCGTCAGGACGTGCAAGGTCGCCCTTTCGAAAGGCACCATTTCACCGTTCATCCACACAAATTTGGATTCCATTCCCATCGTCTCTTCTCCTTTGCCAACTAAAGGCGTGCGATGATCTCGTCGGCCATCTGGCGGGTGCCGAGCTGCCCCCCCAGGTCGGCCGTGCGGCAGCCGGCCTGGATCACATCCGCCACGGCCCTCTCGACGGAAGAGGCTTCGGCCTCCAGTTCGAGTGAGTGACGCAGCAGCATTGCCGTGGATAAGATTGCCCCGAGCGGATTTGCGATTCCTTGGCCGGCAATATCCGGTGCGGAGCCATGGATCGGCTCATACAGGCCCAGGCTGGAGATCCCCAAGCTCGCGGACGGCAACATTCCCATGGAGCCCGACAAGACGGAAGCCTCATCCGTGAGAATGTCGCCAAACATGTTCTCGGTCACGATCACGTCAAAAGAGGCCGGGGAGGACACCAGCCGCATGGCGGCTGTGTCCACCAGCATGTGCTCGAGCTCGATCTCCGGATGCTCTTCTCCGACTCTCGTCGCAATTTGTCGCCAGAGTCTGGACGACTCCAGGACGTTTGCTTTGTCGACCGACGTGACTTTCTTCTTCCTTCCTTTGGCCAAGTCGAATGCCAGCTCGACGACGCGCCGGATCTCATAGTCGGAGTATTCGAGCGTGTCCACCGCCCGTTCGTGCCCATCCTTGACTTCGCGCCCCTTCGGCAAGCCAAAATACAGACCGCCGGTCAGTTCGCGGACCACGATGATATCCACGCCTTCGAGCCTCTCCGGCTTGAGCGGAGATGCGTTGATCAGCGCTGGATGCACCTTCACCGGACGTAAATTCGCGAACACGCCGAGACCCTTGCGCAACGCCAGCAATCCGCGCTCTGGGCGATCCTTGGCTGCGGGATCATCCCATTTTGGCCCTCCCACCGCACCCAGCAAAACTGCGTCCGAGTCTTTGCAGTCTGCGAGAGTTTCATCCGTGAGCGATGAACCGTACCGGTCAATCGAGCAGCCGCCCATAAGGCGCTCGCCAAACACGAACTCGTGACGATGCTTGCCGGCGATCGCCTCGAGGACGCGTGCCGCCTCGCCCACCACTTCGGGGCCGACGCCATCGCCGGGCAACAGGGTAATGCTGGCTTTCATGCGAGTCGCCATCTTCCGCGAGACTGCCGCTCCACAGAGTCCGCGCCCATGTTCAATGTGCCACCGTCAGGCCGTACTCGACCGCATCGGCCAGGGCGCGCCACGAGGCCTCGATGATGTTCGTGCTCGCCGCGACGGTGCTCCAGCGGCTGGCGCTGTTGCACGTGTCGATCAATACGCGGGTGATGGCCTCGGTGCCGTGATCGGAATCCAGGATGCGAACCTTGTAATCCTCCAGCCGGAACTGGGCGATTTGGGGGTAGTAACCTACCAGCGCTTTGCGCAGCGCAAGATCGAGGGCGTTGACCGGTCCATTGCCTTCCGCCGCCGTATGCAGGACGTCACCGTTGACGCGGACCTTGACGGTAGCCTCGGCAAAGATGCCACGGCCCTGCCGATGTTCCACCGTGGCGGCAAAATCGATCAATTCAAATGGCGGCTTGTAGCCATATTCCTGTCGCTTCAACATCATCGTCACCGAGGCTTCGGCCGCCTCAAACGAGAAGCCACGTGACTCCAGTTCCTTGACTTCATTAAGGACTGAGACTACTTCCGTGCCCTCGACCTCGACGCCGTGCTCCGCCGCCTTGCTGAGCAGATTCCCGCGTCCCGCGAGATCCGAGACCACCACGCGCATGCTGTTTCCCACAAGGGCCGGCTCCACGTGCTGGTAGGACTTCGCATTCCGGCGCATCGCCGCGACGTGCACGCCGCCTTTGTGAGCAAACGCCGATTTGCCGACGAATGGCAGGTGTTCATCGGGGGTGGCGTTGGCTACCTCCGCCACGAAATGCGAAAGCTCGTAGAGTTGTGGCAGCTTCCCGTCGGCCAGACAGCGATAACCCATCTTGAGTTCAAGATCCGCGATGATGGATATCAGATTGGCATTGCCACAGCGCTCTCCGACGCCGTTGATTGTGCCCTGCACCTGGATCGCGCCTTCGCGTACGGCAACCAACGAATTGCTCACCGCGCATTCAGAGTCATTGTGCGTGTGAATTCCAAACGGGTGCCCCAGCAGAGGCTTGACGGCCCGGATGATGCGCTCGAGGTCGTGCGGCAGGGTTCCGCCGTTGGTATCGCACAAGACTACGGTCTCCGCACCGCCGCGAATCGCGGCTTGCAGCGTTTCCAAAGCATAGGCGGAGTTGGCCTGGTAGCCATCGAAGAAGTGCTCGGCATCGTAGATCACGCGCTTCCCGTTTTCTCTGAGATACGCGACGGAATGCTCGATGATGCGCAGATTGTCGTCGGGAGTGGTTAGCAGGACATCCGAGACGTGCAGCATCCACGTCTTGCCGAAAATGGTGCAGACCGGTGCTCCCGAGTCGAGCAGGGCCTTGATGTTGGCATCATCCTCGGGGCCGGCTTTAACCCGGCAGGTGGCCCCGAATGCGGCAATGACCGCCGTCTTCCATGGCAGGTCACGGGCGCGCTCGAAGAACTCAACGTCTTTCGGATTGGAACCAGGCCAACCACCTTCGATGAAGCTGACTCCAAGCTCATCGAGCCGCTGGGCCACGCGTATCTTGTCGCTGGCGGACAGCGTAAAGCCCTCAGACTGGGTGCCGTCGCGCAGAGTGGTGTCGTATATCTCGATGTTCACAGGCATCTATGCTCGGATCTTCTGGCTGACGGTCCTCAAAGGCCGCGATTTCCTTTTCAAAGTGCAGGATGTAGCCGAGCTCATCGATGCCTTTGAGCAGGCACGTCTTGTTGAACGCGTCGATTGGGAAAGTAAAGGAGCCTCCCGGGAAGGCGACCGATTGCGTGGGGAGGTCTATCGTGATCTCCACGTCGGGCGCCTCGTTGACCAGGTCCAAGAGCCTGCGGTGTGTCATTGCATCTGCCACCACGGGCAGCAGGCCGTTCTTGAGGGCATTACTGTGGAAGATGTCGGCAAAGGAAGTTGAGATTACGGCCCGAAAGCCAAACCCGATCAACGCCCACGGTGCATGTTCGCGGCTCGACCCGCAACCGAAGTTGTTGCCGGCCAGGAGGATCTGTGCGCCCCTGGCGCCCGGCTTGTTCAGAACAAAATCCGGTTTTGGCGAGCCATCCGTGTTGTAGCGCCAGTCTGCGAACAGGTGATCGCCCATACCGGCTTTGTCGGTGCCCTTCAGGAAACGCGCCGGGATGATTTGATCGGTGTCAATGTCGTCGATTGACAGCGCAACGGCGCGTGAGGTCAGCGAAGTGAATTCAGCCATTACATCATCGTCCTGACATCCGTGACGGCCCCGTGTATGGCCGTGGCAGCCGCGGTCAACGGACTTGCAAGAAACGTGCGGCCGCCCTTTCCCTGACGGCCCTCAAAATTGCGATTACTCGTGGAAACCGCGTATTGGCCGGGCTCGAGTTGATCGCCGTTCATGGCGATGCACATCGAACAGCCGGATTCGCGCCATTCGGCGCCCGCCTCTTTGAAGACGGCGTCAAGGCCCTCTGTTTCGGCCTGCTTCTTGACTTGCTGCGAGCCCGGCACAACGATCATGCGCGTGCCTGCGGCCACTTTGTGCGCCTTCATGAGGGAGGCAGCCAGCCGCAGGTCGGAGATGCGCGAATTGGTGCAGCTGCCGATGAAGACCACGTCCACTTTCTTCCCCAACAGGGACTGACCGGGCTGCAATCCCATGTAGGCCAGCGCTTTTTCGAGTGCGGCTCTATGGGAGGCCTCGCGGAGCGACTCGGGCGACGGGACCCGTTCCGTGATCTTCATGCCCATCCCGGGATTGGTGCCATACGTGATCATCGGCTGGAGGGCGGATGCGTCGAGCCTCGTGGATTTGTCATAGGACGCGCCCTCTTCGCTCGGCAGCTTTTTCCACTGTGCAACAGCCGTGTCCCAATCTGCGTCCTTGGGAGAAAACTCGCGGCCGGCAAGATATTCAAAGGTGGTGTCGTCCGGAGCGATCATGCCGGCACGCGCCCCGGCTTCGATGGACATGTTGCAGATCGTCATGCGCTGTTCCATGGACAGGGATCGAATCGCCGATCCGGTGTACTCGATCACGTGGCCGGTGCCGCCGCCAATCCCGATCTCTGCGATCAGGGCCAGGATGATGTCCTTGGCGGACACGCCCATCGGGAGGGCGCCGTCCACGCGGACTTCGTAGGTTTTGGGTTTCGGCTGGAGCAGGCATTGCGTAGCCAGGACGTATTCCACTTCGGAGGTCCCAATCCCGAATGCCAGGGCGCCGAAGGCACCGTGCGTCGCCGTGTGACTGTCGCCGCACACGATGGTGAGGCCGGGTTGCGTCAATCCGAGTTCGGGGCCGATCACGTGGACGATGCCGCGATTGGGACTGCTCATGCCGTATAGGTGGATGCCGAAGTCTGCCGCGTTGGTTTCCATCTTCTTGATCTGCGCCGCGGCGAGCGCATCCGTAATCGGGAGCGAGGGGTCGCTCGTGGGGACGGCATGATCGAGCGTCGCCACGGTTCTTTCCGGGCGCCGGACCTTGAGTCCCCGCTGGCGCAGCCCGGTGAAAGCCTGCGGTGAAGTCACTTCGTGGACAAGGTGCAGGTCGATGTAGAGCACGGCCGGCGACTGGGGCTCCTGGGTAACAACATGAGATTCCCAGATCTTGGCAAAGAGCGTGCTGGGCACGGTGTTTGGACGGGCCACGGGGCTCAAGACGATGGCCTTTCCGGGGAATCAGCCGGACGCTCCACGACGGGCGGATCCGGGTTGGCCACGATGCCCTGGAGATTCCAGCCGCAGGGTATCGTGTTCGGCTCGGGAAATGGATCAAACCATTCCGGGAGTTCCGTCTCAGTCAATTTCCTGTTAGCTGTCGGCATTTTCCATCCAGTTTCTGGGTCACGCCACGAGCATGACGCCGTAGTCGTTGGGACGCTGCTGGACACCTTCCGTCTGCGCAATAATGAGTTTGTTCAACGCATTGATGTAGGCCCTGGCGCTGGCAACGATGATGTCGGTGTCCGCGCCGTGGCCGCCAAAGACCCGCTGGAATTCAACTTCCGTCTGGGCATCCATCGTGTGCTGGCCGTTCTGGCCCCGGATGCGGACGGTCACATCACCCAGTGCATCGATGCCCTCCGTGATGGCGTGGATGTTGAACTCCAGGAGTTTGCACGGCGCTTTGACAATGGCGTCAATCGCCTTGTAGGTGGCGTCCACCGGTCCGGTGCCCATCGAGGCGAACACGTGAACGGACTGATCGGGCCCGCGCAAACGAACGGTGGCAGTCGGCATTCCGAGCGTGCCGCAGGAGACCTGCAGGCCTTCGAGACTGTAGACATCGCGTGGTCGGTAGAATTCGTCGGCCAGCAGGGCCTCGAGATCGTCTTCGGTGATGTCCTTCTTGCGATCGCCCAATTCCTTGAAGCGCGTAAACGCCTTTTCCAGTTCCACTTCGTCCAGCGAATGCCCCATTTCCGCAAGGCGGTTGCGAAGCGCATGGCGGCCCGAGTGCTTGCCGAGCACGAGCTGGGTACGATTGACGCCGACATCCTGGGGACGCATGATCTCATAAGTCAGGTGATGCTTGAGCATGCCGTCCTGATGGATCCCGGCTTCGTGCGCAAATGCGTTCGCGCCAACGATGGCCTTATTCGGCTGCACCACGATCCCCGTGTAGGTGCTGACCAGCTTGCTGACCCGCGCAATTTGTTGCGTGTCGAGTCCGGTCTCCAGGTTGAAGACGGGATGGCGCGGTCTTGAGCGACATGACCACTTCTTCCAGCGACGTGTTGCCCGCTCGCTCGCCGATCCCGTTGATGGTCACTTCTGCCTGCCGGGCGCCGGCCCGGATTCCTGCAAGCGTGTTGGCAGTCGCCAGGCCCAGATCATCATGGCAGTGCACGGACACGGTGATGCCGTCGTGCATCCCGGGCGTCTTCGTGATGATGCCGGCGATGAGATCATGGAATTCGTCCGGCGTCATGTAGCCCACCGTGTCAGGGATGTTCAGGGTGGTCGCGCCGGACTTGATCGCCTCGCTCAGGACGACGTACAGGAACTCAGGGTCGGACCGACCGGCATCTTCGGGCGAGAATTCCACATCCTTGCACAGCGAACGGGCGTACGCAACCATTTCCGACACGTTCTGGATCACGGTTTCGGGATCCATCTTGAGCTTGTGCTTCATGTGGATTGGCGAGGTTGCCAGGAACGTGTGAATGCGAGGCATTTGTGCCGTCCTGGACGGCCTCCCAGGCTTTGTCAATGTCGGACTTGTTGGCCCGCGCCAGCGCCGCGATGACGGGCACCCGCGCATCCGTCTCGCCGTTCGGTGCGTTTCCCACTTCAAACGCGATCCGTCTGACGGCCTTCAGATCGTCGGGCGAGGCGGCCGGGAATCCTGCTTCAATGACGTCCACGCCCATGCGGGCCAGGGAGCGCGCCAGCTCCAGCTTTTCATCCGAAGTCATGGTTGCGCCCGGCGATTGCTCGCCGTCCCGCAGGGTCGTATCGAAGATTCGCACGTAGCCATTCATTGAACGCCTCCCGACTTCTTCCAGTTCTCAGGACGCAGGGACCGAACCGCCGCGCCCGCCATCCACATTTCTGACTCGTGCATCAACTGGAGTTCGGCGTTCAACCCCGCACGATAGTTTGGGTCGCCGTTCTTTTCCAGTACGATCCGTGTTTCGTCACCACTGACCACACGTTGATATAGCTCCTTGAAGACGGGAGCAACCGCATCCCGGAACCTGTCCTTCCAATCCAGTGCGCCGCGTTGGGCGGTGGTCGAACAGTTGGCATACATCCAATCCATGCCGTTTTGTCCGACAAGCCGAATCAGGGATTGCGTGAGTTCCTCCACGGTCTCGTTGAAAGCCTCAGAGGGGGAATGTCCGTGGGCGCGGAGTTCGTTGTATTGGGCTTCCATCACGCCTGCCAGCGCACCCATCAAGACCCCCCGCTCGCCCGTCAAATCGGAATAGACTTCATTTTCGAAAGTCGTTGGGAACAGGTATCCGGCGCCTATGGCGATCCCGAGGGCGACGGTGCGTTCATGGGCGTGGCCGGTCGCGTCCTGCTGAATGGCATAACTGGCGTTGATCCCGGAGCCATCCAGGAAATTCGCCCGGACGCTGCGGCCCGATCCTTTCGGGGCCACCAGCGCTACGTCGACATGGGGCGGAGGCACCACGCCGGTCAGATCCTTGTATGTGATCGAGAAGCCATGCGAAAAATAGAGCATGTCCCCCTCGTTCAGGGATTCAACGATCTTTGGCCACTGCGCACGCTGACCGGCGTCTGAAAGCAGGTATTGGATCACGGTCCCGCGTTCCGCGGCCTCTTCGATGGAAAACAGGGTCTGACCCGGCACCCAGCCGTCGGCAACGGCCTTGTCCCAGCTGGCGCTTCCCTGCCTCTGACCGACAATTACGGTGACGCCGTTATCGCGCATGTTCAAGGCTTGCGCAGGTCCCTGCACGCCATATCCCAGCACCGCCACCACCTCGTCCTTCAGTACCTGGCGCGCCTTCTCAAGCGGAAACTCTTCGCGCGTAACAACTTGCTCTTCCACGCCACCGAAATTGATTGTTGCCATTACGACGTCTCCTGTGGTTCATCCCTGCGCATGGATGGCCGTTGTGGCGGGCCCTATCCATGCACAGTTGGTTTCGACCGGGCAGATTCCCGATTCGGGCAATCTGTGGCTCGCGGCTCAAGGTGTCATCTGCGCCATTTCGAACGTCGCCTCGTAGCAATTGCCCGTCACGCCGGAGACGCGGCGCACGCCGT
>CAVZIZ010000008.1:0-31885 GCA_963775435.1 uncultured Chloroflexia bacterium | reverse complement strand
CGACCGGCTTGACCAAAGTGAAGTCCAGTGTCCCATCCCGGACGGATGAGATGAACTGCTCCATGCCCGGATAGATGACCAATCCGATCAGGCCGCCCACGAGCGTGTAGACGCCGACCAGGGCCAGGACTTCGTCCGGCCGCCAGCCGCCCAGCGAATTGGTGTATGTGAAGATCACGGCCAGTCCGGCGATGGCGGTCCCCAGCTCCAGCATGGACTGGAAAAGCTGCACGAAGAAGTTGAGCCGGTACTGCATCTCGCCCATGGCACCGACCCGGAAATACACCCCGAACAAACGCAGGTAGTTCATGCGCCGACGGCCGAGTAGATGCGGATGCCGGCCCTCCAGGTGATGCGCATGATCGCACAGAAGCCAGCGCCACCCACACGGCCTGAACCCCAAGGCCGGTGAGCGCCTCCAGCGGCGTCAGGCGGCCCAGCAGCAGTTCCACCGGAAAGCCGATCATCCAGCGGAACGGCAGGATCGCCGCCACGACCTGCAGCGGATAGGGGAAAAGCGTGAGCGGTGCAATCTGCCCGGAAAGAAAGAGCACCATCACGAAGTATGTCTGGTTGATGGCCCCGATGCGCGTCGTCCAGAACGCGGCCAGGGCCAGGCTCCACTCCACCATGAAGCGCAGCAGGAAAGCCAGGATCAGTGCGGGCACGGCGGCGGCCAGCGCCCACCATTGCGGCGCCGCGGCGGGGTGAAACAACACAGCCATCCCAGCCGCCACCAGCAGCATGAATGGTATTGTCACGAGCTTTGCGGAAACGTTGTCGGCGATATCGGCATGAATGGGATGCACCGGTCTCAACAACGCAGGCGAAAGCATGCCCTCGCGCACGCGATACTCGTACTCATACATGATCCACGTATAGGTGACGTGGTTCACCAGCATGAGCACGATGAAGTAGCCGGCGAATTGCGCCGTGCTGTAGCCGCCGGCGCTTCCGCCACCGCTTTGGGAGACAGTCGTCCACACCACCAGGTAGATGAGCGGCTCCAGGACGTGAGCGATCATCCAGATCAGAAGCGAGGCGCGGTACGCGACCATGGATGCAAAAGTGGTCTTGAACTGCTGCACGTAAAGATCCACCAGCGAGCCGGAGCGGGCCTTCACTGCATCTCCTGTGCGAACACTCTCTCGATGACCTCCTCGATGGGAGGGTCCTCGACCAGCAGATCGATGACAGGCAGATCGGCGAGCAGCCGTCCGGTGATGCGGGCGGTCTCCATCTTCGGCACGCGCAGCGTGTAGTGGCCGTCTTCGTAGGAGACCACCTCGCCGTAGCCATGCAGATCGGCGTCCGGTTTGTCGACCTGCACCACGATGGTCTTGTGCGAAGTGAATTGCTGAAGCAGTTGCGACAGATCGCCGTCGAAGAGCAGCCGGCCATGATGAATGACCACCACGCGCCGGCAGAGCGCCTCGACGTCTGCCATGTAGTGGCTGGTCAGCAATACGGTCGCCCCATAGCGACGGTTGTATTCGGCGACGAAACTGCGGATGCGCCGTTGCATGGTCACGTCCAGGCCGATGGTCGGCTCGTCCAGGAAGACCACTTGCGGGCGGTGCAGCAGGGCCGCGGCGATCTCACACTTCATGCGCTCGCCCAGTGAGAGATTGCGGACGGGCTTGCGCAGCAGCGGCCCGAGCTCCAAGAGATCGGTCAGTTCATCGAGCGTGCGTTTGTAGTCGGCAGGAGGGATGCGGTAGATGGCGCGGTTCAGTTCGAACGAATCCTGGGCGGGGATGTCCCAGACCAGTTCATTGCGCTGTCCCATGACAAGCGTGATCTGCCGCAGGAAGTCGCCGAGGCGCTTCGAGGGGGTGTATCCCAGCACGGTGACCTCTCCGGCGGTCGGATGGAGCAGACCGGAGAGCATCTTGAGCGTGGTCGTTTTTCCGGCGCCGTTCGGCCCGAGGAAGCCGACGACTTCGCCTGCCTCCAGGTCGAAGGAGATGCGGTCGACCGCGGGGATCTCTTCGCTGGTGCGGTGGACCAGGCTGCGCAGCGAGGCCATCACGCCGGATTCGCGCTCGGTCACTACGTAGGTCTTGCTGAGATCACGGATGTGGATGACGGGCGATGACATGGTTGATTGCAGGGTCCGGGGGCGGCGGGGCGTGCCGATTATACGCCCCGGTAACCCGGCAAAGCTTCACTTGACTCCAGAACACTTGTTCTATATAATATAACTGCCCGCAAGGGGCTTGACCGCACAGGGACGTCTGCAAATGACCCGAACCTCTCTTCCTGCACGTTGCATTGGGCATCTCCCCCGCTCGAAGATCGGAACGGAGGATATTCGTTCCTCTTCGAATCGCGAAACCAATATCCTCGTTTCTGGCTGCGCCGCGACCACGCCGATACCGCCGTTAGACGTCATGGGAGCAATGGATGTGTTCTGGCCCCGCCCCGGCGTCCGCAATCCCCAATCTCCAATCTCAAATCTTCAATCCAGGGAATTGAACCTCATTTGAACCGCGCGCGACGATTGGGGATGCTCGCCCGCCGGAGGAGTGAGCAGCCGATAGACCTGCTCGGCACGGACGTCAGCCAATCCAAATATCTGCTGGGTGAGAACGATCATCCGTTTGGCCCCGTATCCCCTGCCACCCAGGAGGCACGTAGCGCAAATAGATGACATCAAACCTATGCGGCTTTGAGAATGTTCCTGCTGCCTCCACGCGTGCGCGACCTGTTCGGGAAAAGACCCAGGGGACCGGTTCGACGCGCCTTCTCCAGGGAGGATGCTGCTGCGGAAGGTCCGGGAGATGGCCGCCTCCCAGCGGCGCGCCGAGCAGGAAGTCTACGACGACATTATTGAGTCCGGCATGAAGGCCCTGAGCGACAAGGACAAGTATCAAGACATCTGGGCCTCGCTTTCACCCCGCGAGCAGGAGGTCACCGCCTTGACCTGCCTGGGATACCGGAGCTACGAGATCGCCGAGGCGCTGGGCGTCTCTTACGAGACCGTCCGGACGCACTCGAAGCACGTCTACGCCAAGTTCGGCTTGAGTCGCAAAGAGCTGCCCCTGGCGCTCAGAGAACTGGAACTTCGAGGCCTGGTGGGGAGACCGCCAGGTTTAGGGGCAGCCTCCCCTCTCCCGCCATATCTGGCTCACTCAGGAATCACCCGCGAAATCACTCGAAAATCCCCTGCCGGGGATTTTTCGTCTGCTGTATCCTGACAGGCATGAACACACTCCCCGAGCTCGCATCCAACTCCCTGCAACTGGTGAGCCGGCCAACCCGGCTGCGGCTGATCGAAACGGCGGGCAGGCAAAGCGAAGGGATCACCGAACTGTTCGCGGCGCTGGCCGTGCGCGGCCCCTTCTACGCCATCGCCGGCGGTGAATGGATCCCCACCTACGCCCTGGTCCAGTCCATCCGCCGCAGAACGCCCGACGTGCAGCAAATCCTGGGCCGCGTCCGCCTGGCGAGGCCGTTCACCTGCTATCAGGTCCTGGACCTGCTGGAAGAAGTCCGGCCGGAGAGCGACCCGATCCTGGTCCTGGACTTCCTGCACCATTTCTACAACCCGGATATTCAACCCACCGTCCGCCAGCGCGTCCTGGAACACTGCTGCAGGCACTTGCAGCGCCTGGCGCTTTCAAGGCCGCTGATCGTCTTCGTGCAGCAAATGCGCACGGAGGAATACGGGCAATTCTTTCCGCTGGTCGCCGCCGCGGCCGACGAAATCCTTCAAACGGACGAGATGCCCGAGGCCGAAGATCCGCAGCTTTCACTTTTCTAACCAGGAGCGACATGGGCAGGAATTTCCCTTCCGCAACACAACTGGTGCATGAGGTCATCGGCGAATTGAAGCCGCTCTCCGAAATGCTGCCGCCGCACGACCGCTGGATCCTCACCAAGTTCTACGAATATGCGCTGAACAACCGCGCCGCCATCGCCAATGCGGCCAGCCTGATGCCGCTGGAGGCAACGCTCCTGATCATCCTGCTGGAGGAACGCAAAAGAACCAACCGCCTGCTCAGCGAGCTCCAGATCGAGATCGCAAAGTTGAAGAAGGATCGAAAGCAGCTGGGGCAAGAGACGTATGAGCAAGACGGCGGCCCATGAATCCGTGCCGCGGCTGGTTATTCGATCTATATGCCCACCCCGAGAAGGGGGTGGTCTTCTGGCTGCTGGGAGATGATGAGAAGCCGCACTGTTTCTTCGACCGGGGTTTCGAGGTGCCCTTCTACGCCGGCGGAGCCGTGCCGCGCCTGCGCGAGCTCTGGCGTTTCCTGGGCAAGAGGAAGGTAAAGCTGCAATACACAAAGCGCGACGATCTGTTCTCCGGGCCGCAAGACGTGGTGGAAGCGCGCGTCCCGCACCCCGCGACCTATTCAGGATTGTTCCGGGAGGTCAGCCAGCGGTTTTCCGATCTGGTCTTCTATGACGCCGACATCCCCTTGCCGCTGCGATTCGCCGCCGCCCATGATGTGTTCATGATGGGACATTGCGAGGTCAACGCCCGGGAGGACGGACAACTGGAAAGCATCACCACCTCCGATACGCCGGCGGAACTGGATCCGAAGCTGCCGCGCTTCAGGAAGCTGAACCTGAGGCCCGACGTTGACCCCACGCGCGCCTCGCCCAGGCATCTGCTGATCAAATATGACGGCTTCTATATACGGGCGCCTCTGGATAAACCGCGCGCCCTCGTTTCACTGATACGGGAGATCCTGACAACGTACGACCCGGATGTGATTCAGACCCACTTCGGCGACACCTGGCTGTTCTCCCATCTGGAAGAGGCGTCCAAGCAGACCGGCACCCCGCTCAATCCCAACCGCGATACTTCCGTGCCGGTCTTGCGCCGCAAAGAGGTGAGCTTCTTCAACTATGGCCGCGCCCACTACCGCGGTCCGCAGATCCACCTGCGCGGCCGTTGGCACATCGACAGCCGGAATTGCATGACCTACGGGGACTACGGCCTGCTGGGGGCCATCGAGGAGACGCGCATGACCGGCCTGCCGGTCCAGGAAGCAGCCAGGCGCTCGCCGGGCGCGGGCATCGCCGCGCTGCAAACCATCACCGCCATGAAACGCGGCGTGCTGATCCCCTACCAACACCAGAAGGGAGAGATCCCAAAGACCTACAACCAGATGGTGAAATCCGACCGGGGCGGGTTGATCCTGCAGCCTCCGGTCGGCATCTTCCCCGACGTGGCCATCCTGGATTTCAGCTCGATGATGGCCTCGATCATGATCGAATTCAACGTGTCGCCTGAAACAGCAGGGGCCGACGAACCGGGAGCGCTCGAGCTCCCTGAGCTCGAGATCAAGATCGGAACGCGGCCGGGACTGATGCCCACCGCGCTGCGTCCGCTGCGGGACAAACGGCTGGCGCTGAAGCGCTTATTGAAGACGCTGGATCCGCACGATCCCCATACCCGCACGATGCGGAGAAGATACAAGGCTGTGGTGGATGCCCTCAAGTGGCTGACGGTGGTCGCCTACGGCCGGCTGGGCTTTGCCAACTCGACGTTTGGGCGCATCAACGCCCACGAAGTGGTTTCGTACCTTTCGAGGAAGGTCATCACAAGGTATTGAAGATGGGCCAGCGCGTGCGGTACTTGCACATCGCGGCGGGGCCGGGCGCCCGCGCCTGGGACCTGGCGGAAGAGCTTGACCCGCGCATCGTGGACGTTCCCCGTTACAGGGAGCTCGTTCTACGCGCGGTGCACGAGGTGCTGCAGCCGCTGGGTGTGACCGAAGACGTGCTGCGAGGGTGGCTGTTCAGCCGCGCCGGCTACCTCGCCTCACCGGGATTGATCGACTCCGCAAGAGACCTGAAAAGCGTTCATCTCCCCCTATTTGCTACCTCGAGCAGCGCCAGCCTACCGATAGTCCAATAAACCATGCAACACCGCCGCCACACAAGACAGCACCACGAGCTACCGGAACTTCTCTCGATGCTTACCCCCTTTCTTCACCCAAGGCCACTTGTCAGTCGCGGAACTCGCTCCGCAAAATCCTCTGTGTTTGCCCGAGCAACTCTGGCACTTCCTCCGTCGCAGTCAGCCATACCACATCCCACTTCACAGCAAAGTATTCGTGGACCGCAAAATTCCTGAAGCCAACCACATCCACCCACGGAACGCCGGGGTGCCCATCGACAAAATCCTCGGGCAGATGACCTGCAGCCTCGCCGATGACGATCAGTTTCTGCAACACCGCGCTGCGTCGCATGTCGTCGGCTTGAAACTCTTCAAGCGACACGGCTCTGCAGAAATTGCCAATTGACGCGCATGCCTCGACGATGTCCGTCAGATACAGCTTCTCAGGCCGCATACACCTCCTTGGCCTCGGAGAGCACCGCATCCCGGATAACCGGCTTCAAGCCATCCATCAACACCAAGTCCACCGGCCGTTCGAATATGCCCGAAAGCTCCCGCTGCATGCGGGACAAGGTAAGGAGACCCACCCGTGCCTCTGGCGCAAACAAGACGAGTACATCCACGTCGCTCTTGGCGCCAAAATCCGGCCTCAGGGCAGAACCAAATAGCGCCAGCCGCCTCACTTGATAGCGCTGGCAAAACTCCTTGACTTGGCCTTTGGGAATCCTGACACGAACACGAGAGACCTTGGTGACCACGGCAACACCTCAAAATCATTATACATCGGCGGTTCTGCCGATGACTGGACGCGAAGAATGTCAGACAGCGCCTCAGCCGCTGGGTGTGACGGAAGACGTGCTCCGAGGGCGGCTGTTCAGCCGGGCCGGCTACCTGACGCCCAGCGACGTTGCTTGCCGCCGAAAAGGACCTGCGCGGAGTACACATGCCGTTGTTTACATCTGCCGCTGAACTATCTTTGCCCGCCGCCAGTTGAAGGATGTGCACCGTGCTGTTCCCCCATTCGTTCCTCTTTTGTTTCGCGGATCAAAAAGCCCCTCCGGACTGGCGTCGACCCCGGGTCGCCCATCCCAGCCCTAGGTCCCACTTCGCCATGCTCGCCATGCCGCCAACTGCCGGAGATCACGGCTGTTTGCACGCCGGTCCCTCGCTGCGCGCTAGCGCCGGCGAAACGTACGATTGCCATAACGCGGGCGCTCTCTTATGAGGGCCGAAATGGCCCCATTGCATCAGGCTGTGAAGAAGTCTGTGGACAGGTCTCAAAAAAGGCTGGGGCGCACGTCCGCCAGCGCTTCAAAAACCGGCCGGCAAAAATAGAATCCCTGGAACATCCGGACTCCTGCTTCACGAAGCCAGTGATATTCCTCCGCCTTTTCGACCCCCTCGGCAACCGGCTCAATGGAAAGCCGCCGGCAAATATCTATCAGTCCACCCACAAGGACCTGCCTGACGTGATCCGTATGCACATTCGCGATCAGGCTGCGATCCAACTTGACGTAGTCAGGTTGATACTCGGCAAGCATGTGCAGACCGGCCAGGCCGGCGCCGAAGTCATCGATGGCAGTCCTGAAACCGTGCTCCCGGTAGGCCTTGAAGATCTCACCGACCCGCGCGTAGTGGCGTACGGGCTCGGCCTCACTGACCTCGAACACCAAGCTTGTTCGTGGGGAAGCCCTCCTGGAGCGATGCATCCAGGGTGGCCCGCACATTTCGGCGCGTGTGCCGACTTGAATTTGGGACCAGATTCAGGTTGAGCCCTGCGGTGAGGTTCAGCCTGGAAGCCAGGCGGATGGCCTTGCGGCGGCATGCCTGATCGAAGGTCTGCAGAGATCGAGGCGGGACGCGGGCGAAAACCTCGGCTGAAGATTCCCCATGGGGTCCACGGACCAGAGCTTCGAAGGACACAATCTCGTGACGCCCGGCATCCACGATGGGCTGGAAGGCGAAGCTGAATTCAAAATCCACGCCGGTGGCTCCGCCCAGGTAGTCCGCATGGCGCGGCTCGGCGGGCGAAATCAATGAAAGCGGCAGTGTTTGCACGTTCGAAATGGCGTCCTCCGATGCTTGCAGCAATGGTCCATCGTCAGGCTCAAGCTATGATGAGCCGGGGCACGGCCATGGATGATCGAGTTTCTCACGCCCGCCACGCCCGCACGCTCTCCGAGCCTACACCCCTGACAAGGCTCGACAAATCCTACAAAGGGGTCATAGCCTCGGGCTCTTCTTGACCAGCCATGCACAAGCCGCCCGTATCCAGCCCTGCGATGCGCCGAACATCCCTATGCCCGACCCCAGCGCCGTGTTCAACATTCTATGCATCGTCGTCCACTATGCGCATGGCAATTGGATTGCTTTTTTCTGGGGCACAATTTCCCGGAAATATCCGTCACCTCTTCGGCGGGTCGCTGGCTGTCTGGGCAATCACCGGCCGCGCTGCGTGGGCGTCGTCGCAGGGACTTGCCTTGAAACAGCATGTGCAGGAGGAAAGGTGGGCAGATAACCGCCGGGTGCAGGCCACGGCGCCAATCGAAGCCTGGGATATCCAACAAGCGGACGCAGTATAATTTCGCCGCCATGCCGTCCGTCGCCCTCTCAGTTGGAGCGGTTATCTTTGGGTTGGGGGCAATCTTAAGTCTGCTCTCCGCAATCCGAACACTGCAAAAAAGCCGTAGTTGGTCCAACTACCGGCTTCGGCGTCGCTTTTCGACGGAGGCCCGGGGCGCGCTGGTGCTGGCCGTGCTTTCGGGCGCGGTCGCCGTTGCCCTGCTGGTCATCGTCCAGTCAGGCCGTCCGACGGCGTTCCCGCTCCCCGCTCTGCCCAGGGCCTTTTTAAGCGGGATCTTTGCGACGCGGACACCCACTTGCCGCGCAGCTCACCAACGCACCGCCCGACGGCGACACTGAAGTCCGCCCACAGCTCCCACGGAGGTTCCCTCGACGGCGTTCCCGATGACCGCCGCGCCAACTTCCACCCCGTCGATGCCCATTGCAGTCGAGGCCATGATCCAAGGCACCGAGACTCCGGCATTTGAAGTCGAGGTGGGACGGCTGCGATTTTCGACCACCATCAACGGCTATCAACTGATCGCCCCAGGTGAGTCCTTTCCAAATCCCATCAAGCAGATGTACGCGGTCTTCACCTATCAGCCGTCGAATCAAGGCGTGCCCTGGACTGCACTGTGGTACCAAAACGGAGACCTCAAGTATGTGGATGCGTCCTCCTGGACCAGTTCCCCTCCGGGGGTCGGGGTCGCAAACTGGGCGCGGGACGCCGTTGAGTGGGAGGCAGGCGCCTACGAGGTGCAGATCTTCGTGGGCACAGACTGGAAGGCCTCCGGCAGTTTCGCCTTGACGGGAGAGCCTCCGACGTTCACACCACAGGCCACATCCACGGACACGCCAAAGCCGGCAGCGACCAGCACCCTCACGGCTACTCTCCCGCCATCACCAACCGCCACGGGCTCACCGGTCCCGTCCGCGACCGCATCTTCCACACCTCCGCCCGTAACCGTTGAGGTCTTCTTCTCGAGTGCGAAGCCAAGTCCGGGTAGTCCAGCGCCCGCGGACGAAGCGGTGACGCGCCAGGTCTCCGGATCCGGCAATCCCATTGATGGCGCGCTGGCCGAATATTTCAAAGGTCCCAATGACTCAGAGAAGGGCCGCGGCCTCACCGCGGTATACAACGGATTCACCGGCTACCGGCGGGCGGAGTTGCTGGACGGTATGTTGGGGGTGTACCTGGAGGGCAATTGCCAGCCAAACGGAACCTCTTACAGCATCGCCCAGCCGCTGATCGAGACCCTTGGACAATTCCCGGGGGTGTCGGCCGTGAAGATCTACGACGAATACGACCACACCCGTGACGCACTCAGCAACGCAGATTCCTGGCCGACCTGCCTGGACGCGGTCTTCACAAGCACAGCCACCGCGCGGCCGACGATGACCTCGACTGCAACCGCCAGTGCGGTTCCCACAGATCAGAAGAGCCCAACTCCGACCGAGACTCCGATACCCAGCGCCACACCACAGCCGTCCGCGAGCCCGACTTCCACGACGACGCCTTCACCGACGCCAAAGCCAACTGCCACGCCTGTGCCTTCAGCAACCACGACGCCGCTCCCAACTATCACGGCCACGATTGCGACCGAGACTCCCACGCCAACTGCAACGCCGGCCCCAGGGGCGCCGTCGATCATCGACTCCATCCTTATGTTCCTCAGACAGCTCTTCGGGGGACGCTAGAACAAAACAGCCAGGCATCTCTCGATACCCGGCCGGACTATATAAGTCTTTGCGGTCGCACTTCACGTCATGGTGAAGTACGGACAAACGCGACCAGGAACGCGCAACGCGGGCTAAACGTCCAGATTGCGGACGTAGCCGGGCGTGCGTTTGGATGAACCGCCTGCGTGGGTCGACGGCGTCGCCCATGAGCATGTCGAAGGTGCGATCGGCCTCGGCGGCGTCATCCACCGTCACAAGCAGCAGAGTGCGGTGTTCCGGGTTCATCGTCGTTTCCCACAATTGCGCCGGGTTCATCTCCCCCAAGCCCTTGTATCGCGACAGGGCGATCTTGTCGCCGCCGCCAAGATCTTTGACCAGCTTATCTTTCTCCACATCGGTGTAGGCGTACTTGACCTGATTCTTGTGTGCAAGGCGGTAAAGCGGAGGCTGGGCGATATACAGATGGTTGCCCTCGATGAGTTTCGGCATGTATCTAAAGAAGAATGTGAGCAGCAGCGTGCGGATATGACTGCCATCCACATCGGCATCGGTCATGATTATGATGCGACCGTAGCGCAAGCCCTCGATGTCAAAATTGTCACCAATGCCCGTGCCCAATGCAGAGATAAGGGCTCGAATCTCATTGCTACCCAGGATCTTGTCCAGCCGGGCGCGCTCGGTATTCATGATCTTGCCGCGTAGCGGCAGGATGGCCTGGAAATGGCGGTCGCGTCCCTGCTTGGCTGAGCCGCCAGCCGAGTCACCTTCGACAATGTACAATTCGGTCTTCTCAGGGTCGCGGTCAGAGCAGTCGGCGAGCTTCCCCGGCAGTGTGAGCGACTCGAGGGCGGACTTGCGGATGACAAGATCGCGTGCCTTGCGAGCCGCGTCCCGAGCCCGGGCAGAAGTCAGGCACTTGGCGACGATCGACCTGGCGGCCTGGGGGTTCTCATCCAGGAACGTTGTGAAGGCTTCGCCCACGATCTGCTGCACGTACGTCTGGACCTCGGCGTTCATCAACTTGACTTTGGTCTGCGACTCGAACTGCGGGTCGGGGTGCTTGACCGAGACGATGGCGGTCAAGCCCTCACGGGTATCGTCGCCCGAAAAATTGGGGTCCGAATCCTTGAGCAAGCCGGCTTTGCGCGCGTAGTCATTGACCACCCTGGTCAAGGCCGATCGAAGGCCCGTGAGATGTGTGCCGCCGTCCACCGTATTGATGGTATTGGCAAAGGAATACACCGATTCGGTAAAAGCGTCCGTGTACTGGATCGCTGCTTCGATGCCCATGCCCTCCACGTCTTTCTCGACGTGCACAACCGGATGGAGGGTGTCGCGATTCCGATTCAGGTAGCGGACAAAGGAGGTCAGCCCACCTTCAAAGTAAAAGGTCAGCTCCCGGCCGGCGCGCTCGTCCAGGAAGAAGATGGTGACGCCGCGGGTGACAAATGCCATCTCCCGAAAGCGCTGGGATAGTGTGTCAAACCGGAAATCGACATCGTCCTTAAAGATCTGCTTGTCGAACTTGAACGTGACAGTCGTCCCACTGACCCCATCTTTGATCTTACCCATGGCCTTGACGGGCGCCTTGGGATAGCCGCGCTCGTAACGCTGAAAATGAATCTGGCCCTCGCGCCGCACTTCAACTTCGCACCATTCGGAAAGTGCGTTGACCGCACTGACGCCAACCCCGTGCAATCCGCCCGAGACCTTGTAGCCACCCCCGCCAAATTTTCCGCCCGCGTGCAGGGTGGTCATGACAACTTCGAGCGCCGACTTCTTTTGAGTGGGGTGTTTGCCGACCGGGATGCCGCGCCCGTTGTCAAAGCACGTCACACTGCTGTCGGCATGGATCGTTATCTCGATGCGGTCGCAGGCGCCAGCCAGGGCTTCGTCAATGGCGTTGTCCACCACCTCGTACACCAGGTGATGCAGCGCCTTGATATCCGTGCCGCCGACATACATGCCCGGACGGCGGCGAACGGCCTCGAGACCCTCGAGGACCTGGATGTCTTTTGCTTCGTAACTACCGTTGGATGTCTTCTGAGCCACGGACGCTGTATCCTCCGGGAACCCCGGGGTTCCACCTGATTTTCTAAATCCTGGTGCGCGAGGCGTCCCGCAGGGCAGGGGCGCCTCCCACCAGAGCTTATGCCTGTTGCGCTGGCATGCCGGCGCGCAGACGTGCCAGCACGGTCTGCAGCCAGCTGGACATATCCTGGTAATAGATGAACGACGATGCAAGCAAGGCCGTCGTAATAAACGCGTGGCCCAAGATCCCGACGAGTGCCAGCCAGGAGTTGTCGGTCGGAACGGACCACAGGAAGTTCAAGCCGATGCCGATCAGGAAGACGGTCAAGACGAACAGGCTGCTCGTGGGCAGCGTGAAACGGGTCATCTGGAAACTGCCAAGAAAAGAGGCAAGGGCATTTTGCTTCCGCAGAAAGATGCCATGCGGTGAAAAGAACAGCGGGACGATCAGCCACAGCGAGATGAAGCCCAGGAAAAGGAGGGCAGCCTCTCCCAGGAGGGCGTTGATCGCAAAAAACAAATACAGGACCAGAAGAATGGGCACCCCCAGGGTCCATGCCAGCGCGGCACAGATCAGGGAATACAGCAAGGTCTGGATCACCGCATGGGCGGCGGAGGCCGGAGTCTCTGAGAGGGACTGCGGACTCACCAGGGCAGCGACGGACTGGAAATAAAGGGCGCCCAGCATCCAGCCGGCGACCGTGAAGACGAAGACCAGCGCAAGCACGTGCGCCGAGGAGTTGATCTGAAAGGTCATCGGTACGCCGAGCGGGGATTGCTCAGGCATCTTTCCGCTCATCAGGCTGAAGACGCCCACTGGAAATGTCCGCAGCAAGACAAGCAGATTGAAGCTCTGAAAGAACTGCTTGTACATCTGAAGAGCCGCGGCGATATCTGCGGGCTGGAGCCCGCTATTTGCCGCGAAGCCGCTGGCCTGCTTCAGCGCGGGCTGGACAATCTGATCGAGGCTCAGTCGTGGGCCCAGCCACAGAATGAGATCAAGTCCCAAGGGCACCAGAATGGCTGTGATGTGTCCCGCTATAACATCAAAACCGGCTCTAAGTGAGCCGATTATGCCTGGAGGAGGGGGCAGCGCCATGCCGCTCAGCTTCGGTGCATTCATAACCAATCAATTTTACCATACGCGCCTATCCTTCGCAAATATGTTCTAATAAAGTGGCAGCACATTTGGTGGCTGGCGACGTCCAGGACCCATCGCGTAAGCAGGTCGGCGAGTTGCGTTACAATCCTGCGGATGCGTACAACTCGGCCGCACGTGCCGCCGTCCAACCAACTGGGCGTGGTGGCCGCAACCATCCTTCTGTGCTTCGCGTTGACACATGTCGCAGGCGGTCCCGGGCTCACCATGACGATGCAGCTGCCGGGCTTCTATTTTGCATATTCACTCACCTTGGCCACCGCCATGACTTTGATCGCCGCGGGGCTAACCGCCAGCGGCATGGAGTGGCTGCTGCACGGCCATCCGGCCCTGGAGGGACGGCCAAGCGCGGAGCACTGGCTGCTGCCCAGCCTGACAGCCTTCATCATTGGCGTGCTGCTTGACATCCTGCCCGGTGGGGCGTGGTGGATCGGTTTTGCAGCAGGTGCGGCGATCTTGCTGGCTGTCCTGGTGGCGGAGTTCATAGCTGTGGATCCGGGCGCACCGATGTACACTCTGGCCTCCGCCGGCCTAATCGCCCTGTCTCACGCGATCTTCCTGCTCTTCGTAATCGCTTTGCAGCTGGGCGGCGCCCGCCTGTTCGTGGTCATTCCCACCACCTTTCTGGCAGCAGCCCTTGTGTCGCTGCGCACGCTGCACCTCCGCCTCGGCGGTCACTGGGATCTGCCCTGGGCGTTGGGGATTGGCCTGATCTGCGCTCAACTCGCGGCTGCCGTACACTACTGGCCGCTGTCTGCCCTGCAATTGGGTCTGATTCTGCTTGCTCCCCTATACGCGCTGACCGGCTTGGCGTCCACGCTAGCCGAGGATGTTCCCGTACGCAACGCACTGGCAGAGCCCGGATTCATCCTGGCCGGGCTGTGGGCCATTGCTGCCCTGGTGCGCTAGGGCGAGGACGCGAGGCACAGATGGAGTCCCCCTGGGTACCGAGCTTGCCCGTTCTACCGATAGCCAGGCTGATTCTGAGCCGTCAGCACTGGGAGCTCATGCGGTCCCACGTGGACGCCGGTTTGCCCTTTGAAGCCTGCGGGCTTCTCGCAGGCGACGGCGATACGGTGCGCGACGTATTGCCCATCAGGAATCAACTGCGAAGTTCCACCAGGTTCCGCATGGAGCCTGCCGAGCAACTGCGAGCCTTCGCAGACATCGGCGATAAGGGCTGGTCACTTGTGGGAATTTTCCACTCCCATCCTGCGGCGCCGGGCGAGAGTCCGCTGCAGGCGCCCGCACCTTCTGCAACGGATATCGACGAGGCCAGCTATCCGGTCGTCCACGTCGTGTGGTCGCGCTCGACGGGGGCATGGGCAGCTCGCGGCTACTGGATCGAGGACGGGCACGTCTCGGACGTTGCCCTCGGAGTCGAGGAGATGAAGTAGCATGAGGACGTACGCAGTTTCCCGGGCCCGATGGCGGCCGGAGGTAAGTGCATGCACCTTCTAATAGAGGTAAGTGTCGTACTGCTGGGCTATATCCTTGGGTCCATCCCCTTTGGCTTGGTCTTCGTCAAGCTGATCGCGGGCAAGGATGTGCGCGACATCGCCAGCGGCAGAACTGGCGGCACAAACGCCGCGCGTGCCGGCGGCGCCGGTGTCGGCCTGCTCACCGCCGTGGCGGATGGCGCCAAAGCGACCGTAGCCGTGTGGCTGGCCATCGCTGTCCTGCCGGCCTCGCATTGGGTGCACGTACTCGCACCCATTGCGGCCATCTTGGGGCACAATTACTCGATGTTCATCGTCGAACGCGATGAGAAGAACCGAATTAGACTGCGCGGCGGCGCGGGCGGCGGTCCGACGGTGGGCGGCGCAATTGGATTGTGGTGGCCGTCCGCTTTCATCGTGATGCCCTTGGCGGCGCTGGTATTCTTTGGCATCGGTTATGCATCGGTGACGACGCTCAGCATCGCGATCATCGTGACGATCATCTTCGTCATCCGACATTCCATGGGATTGGCCACGTGGCCAGACGTGTACTACGGCATCATTGCTTTTTGCCTGCTGGCCTGGGCGCTGCGTCCGAACATCAAGGCTCTCATCGAGGGCCGCGAGCAATTCCACGGATGGCGTCCATGGCGCAAGTCGGGCGAGGCCGTCGTTCCCGGCGGCGAGGCGAGCGAGTCATCGGCAATGGGTTCGAAGTCCGCCACCAAACCCGCAAGCCGAAGAGGCCTCGGCACCAAGAAGGCAAACGGGGCCAGGCGCTAATATCCGCCCTTCGGCACAACGGGCAACAAATTTGGCGACCAGTTGGTCGCCAATATGATTCTTCCGCTCGGGTTCACGCCCGACCGAGTTGGTATGACCCCCGAGACCCGACGTGTCAGTTGTTGCGGGCTCTTCTCACGAGCTCCCGCATGTTTCGCTCGTGCAGCTCCTCAGCAAGCCCGCCCAAATAGACGCGAGTCTTGCCGCTATCCTCCAGCCGTCCGCCTTCGACGGGGTACTCCACGACCTTGCGCCGTGCAGCCGCCCTGGCGGCCTTCTTTATGTTGGATAAATATAGGAGATTCTCTTTGACGGCCGCGTCGATCTCGCCCCGCAGGATGATGTCGCCATGGCCCTGGACGATGTTCTCCAGCCCCATGCGGCCGATCTTCTTAATGGATGCGGTGATTTCGTCGATGTCGCCGTCCACGATGTACGGAATCGGCATGAAGGCATCCCCGGCAAACAGAACCCGGTCCTCTTCGACCAGAACCGAAATTCCGTCTTCGCTGTGGCCGCCAGCCGGCATCAGCGTGAGGTTTTTCTTCCCCACCCGCAAGCTGAGCTGTCCGCTGTCAAACGTAAAGTGAGGCAGGACAATCTTGACCTGCCGGAAAGCGGGGTTTTGCTTACGAGCAGCCTCCAGTGAAGGGATGCCGCGTTCCTCAAGCAACTCCCGGCAGCGGGCATGGGCAATAACGGTGGCGCCCGCAAAGAAACAATTTCCCCAAGCGTGATCGGCGTGGTGGTGCGTATCAATGACGTAGCGCACGGGCACGCCAAGTTCATGCTCGATGTACTCGCGCATCCCCAAGGTCTCATCGGGAAGCGCCAGCGTGTCAATCACCACGGCCCACTGAGGCCCCGCGATTACCCCCGCGGTTACTTGTGCATAAATCTCACTTTGAAACCAATAGACGTTCTCGGAAATTCGCTCGCGATGCATATTTGCCCTTCAGGTGTCCCGCCCATAGATAGCACATCAGTTTGACAAAGTCAAGTTGTATAGATGACGTGGAGAAGATCCGCCCGGGCCAGGCAAATGTGCACGCGTTCGAATCGGCTATCTGGATCCGCGGCGGCCGAACTGTCGCTCGAGAAGATCCACAGACAGATGGATCATGGTCGGGCGCCCGTGTGGACACGTACGCGGGGAGTTGCAGGCCTCCAGGTCGGCCACCAAAGCGCGCTGCTCATCGGTCGCCAGCGTCTTTCCCGCCTTGACCGCCATGCGTTTGCAGACGCGAGCGGCAATCTTGGCCTCGATCTCATCCTGCAAGGGAGCCTCGTCCTCTTCAAAATCCTCGACTACCGCTCTCAACGCGGCAGCAGGATCCTGACCGGCAAAGAGGGAAGGCATGGCGCGCACCTGAAAAGTATCCGGTCCAAAGTCCGCGACCACAAACCCGAGATGCGTCAGGACCGGAAGCTGTTCTGTGAGTAGGGCGGCGGCTTGAGGATTCAGGGTCACCGTGGCGGGCGAGAGCAGGGACTGAGCCGGCGCACCTTGGCCACGGTGGTGTTTCATCAATTTCTCGAACAGGATGCGCTCGTGCGCGGCGTGTTGATCTATCAGGTACAGCCCGTCGGGCCCTTCGGCCACGACATACGTCGCGCCGATCTGGCCGACGAGCCGGAGCAACGGCAGCTTGCCCGGGGCGCCGGACGGGGCTTCTTGAGGTGTGCCTGGGCGCGTGGCGCCCGTTACGTCGGCGTGCGCCAGTTCCCAGGCGGGATCTGGCTGACGACTCTCAGTGCTCCAAGGATGCGGTGCCAGCGCGGGCACCGGAGCGTAGGCAAGCAGTCCGCGCCGCACCGCCCGTTGAACAAACCCAAAAACGTGATCCGGATCCCGGAAACGCACCTCGGCCTTCGCTGGATGTACGTTTACGTCCACCGCCTCGGGCTGGATCTCCAGGAAGAGGGCGCCAAGCGGAAATCGACCGACCATCAACATGGTGTGATAGGCCTGCACCCATGCGGTCGTCAAGCGCGCGTCCTGCACCCAGCGACCGTTAACGAAGACCGTGATGTCCTTGCGGTTGGAGCGCGTCAGGGCTATCGGACTTACGTGCCCGTTCAGCCGAAGGCCTTCTTCGTCCGCCGTTATCTCAAGCAGTTGTCTGGCAGTTTCGACGCCGTAGAGCGCCGCCAGGACCAGGCGCCGATCCCCGTCCCCCGTGGTCTGCAGAGTCACCGTTCCATCGCGGGAGAGCTGGAAACGCACGTGCGGATAGGCCAGCGCGTAGCGCGTGACCAGGGCATCGATGGCGCGATGCTCTGTGATGTCCGTTTTAAGGAACTTGAGGCGGGCGGGAACGTTGTAGAACAGATCTTCGACCCGCACCACGGTTCCGATCGAGGCTCCGACGCGCTCCACCTGCCCGAGGTGGCCGCCGTCCACGCGGAGACGGGCACCTTCACTCGAGGCTGCAACGTTGGTTGTGAGCGTGAGCCGCGAAACCGCGCCAATGGACGCCAGCGCCTCGCCGCGAAAGCCAAGCGTCTTGATATTGAACAAATCTGCCGCGTTCGCCAACTTGGAGGTGGCATGCCGCGACACCGCCAGCGTTAACTCCGACGGAACGATACCGGCTCCGTCGTCGGCAACCTCGATGAGCCGCCTTCCCGCCTGCGCCACGGAAATGGAAATTCTGGCTGCGCCGGCGTCCAGGGCATTCTCGAGCAATTCCTTCACCACGGAAGCAGGGCGTTCAATCACTTCGCCCGCAGCGATCTGTGACGCCACCTCCGTGGGGAGCAGATGGATAGACACCGAATCATTATAATCGAGCCAATTTTTGAAGCTTCGCGGACAAGATTCGTGTCCGAGGACCCCGCCGAGGCCAAGCATCGGCTGCGCCGAACGCGAACCCTTACGTCAGGCTTAGGGATCGAGCCGGGTCAGTCTGCGAGCCGATGAGGCGGTCCTCACTGCCGCCTTGCCGCGCAGCCAGCCGAGCTGACGGGCCGGCGGGGCGGCCCCTCGCGCAGACCGGACGGTATAATCACCGCGTGGAGTTTTCGACGATTTTCTTCGACCTCGACGATACGCTGTATCCGGCGGAGAGTGGTTTGTGGCCTGCGCTCAAGGAACGCATGACCCGATACATGGTGGAGCGAGTCGGGATTCCGGCGGCAGATGTACCCCGCCTGCGTGAGGCTTACTTCCGCAAATACGGAACCACTTTGCGAGGCCTTCAAGCAAATCACAAGCTGGATGTTGATGACTATCTGGCGTACGTGCACGACGTGCAACTGGACGACTATATCCATCCAAATCCCGAGCAACAAGCGGCCCTGGCCGTCCTCCGTACGCGCAACCTGGTGTTCACAAACGCCGACGCCAGACACGCCCGCCGCGTGCTGCGCACTCTAGGCATCGAAGAGTATTTTGTGGACGTGGTGGATATCAATCGCATGGAGCCCCACTGCAAACCCAGCACAGAGGCCTTTGCGCTTGCCATGCGCGCGGCGGGAGAGACCCACCCATCCCGGTGCGTGATGATCGATGACCTGCCCCACACGACCCGGGCGGCGCGATCTTTCGGCCTGTACACGGTTTTGGCGGGCGCCACCAAGAGCAGCCCGGACGCCGATGCAGTCTTCAGCGAATGGACGGCTCTGCCGAAGCTGTTTAACGGCACCAATAAATGAACAATCCCGTCGTTCTGGCCAGCCTGCTCGTACTGGCACTTGTTATCCTGGCCGGAAACACGCTGATCGCTGTGGCGTTCCTGAGGGGCAGGAAAAGCAATCAGAGTACGGCGCGCAAGGGCGAGGACCAGGCAGTGGATGAACTGCATGCGCGCGTGCAGGAACTGACCCGGAAATCAAAGTGATGCCCGGTCTGGCGCATACGACATTCATACACGCAATTCATCAGGCTCTAATACCATAATGGTATTCTCCCGCCGGGATAAACAGGAAAAGCAACCCAATCCAGGAGGTCTTCGTGGGTAAAACTTTACAGGTCATTCTGCTAATTCTGCTGGGAATCGTCCTTCTGTTCGGCGGCTTCGCCGGCGGTTTTATCGCGGGCCATGTTCTTCCCTTCGGCAGCCTAAGCGCGACGGGGCTGCTGCCCGCAGTTGCCCCGACGGTTCCTGCAGCCGCGCAAACGGCAACCCCGCAGGACCTGCAGTCGCTTTTCAAGCCCTTCTGGGAGGCCTGGCAGATCATCCACACGCAGTATGTTGACCAACCGGTGAACGATACCAAGCTGATGGAGGGCGCCATCCGGGGCATGGTCGACTCGCTTGGCGACGCTCACAGCACTTACATGGATCCACAGACCTACAAAGATGCCAACTCAGAACTCGCCGGCTCTTATGAAGGTATCGGCGCGGTCGTCGACACGAGTGGCGCGTACCTTACGGTCATCAGCACATTTCCGGATTCGCCAGCCGAGAAAGCCGGCGTGCAATCCGGTGATCAATTGATAGCCATAGACCACGTCAGCATGACGGGGATCGATCCGGAGGTGGTCCGCCAGAAGGTACTGGGGCCCGCCGGCTCGACCCTCCACCTGACGATCGAGCGCAAGGGCGAGGCCACGGCGCTCGAATTTGACATTACACGGGCCAAAATCACGGTGAGCAGCGCCAGCGGCAAGATGCTGCCGGATGGCATCGGCTACATCCAGATCACAACTTTTGGCGAGAACACAACCAAGGAATTGACCAGTGCGCTCAAGACCGTAATGGCGCAAAACCCAAAGGGCCTAATCCTGGACCTGCGCGACAACGGGGGCGGGTACCTGCAAACAGCGGTCGAGGTCGTCTCACAGTTCCAGGGCAGCGGGACCGTGCTGTATGAGCAGTACGGCGATGGTACCAAGAAGCCGTACCTGGTCAACCCCGGTGGGATGGCTACCAAGATCCCGATGGTCGTCCTGATCAATGAAGGCACGGCATCGGCCTCGGAGATTACCGCCGGGGCGCTGCAGGACTACGGCCGGGCCAAGCTAGTGGGCGTCGTCTCGTACGGCAAGGGTTCGGTTCAGAATTGGGTGCCGATCGACAACAACGAGGGCGCTGTGCGCATCACGATCGCACGCTGGCTTACCCCGAACGGCCGCCAGATCGACAAGAAAGGCCTGACGCCCGACGTCTATGTGCAGAGGACAGCCGAGGACAGGCAGGCAGGCCGCGACCCGCAACTCGATCTGGGCGTAGAAGTATTGAGAGATGTAATCGATGGAACAGCCATCCCGACATCTGTCCCGACACTGATGCCGACGCCGACGGCGTTGCCGTAGAGAGTAAGCCCCTCGAGAGGAGCCCAGAATGTTTTTCGCAGATCCAACGTACCTGTGTTTCGTGGTGCCCGGATTCTTGCTGGTGATGCTGTCCTCGTGGTATGTGAACAGGGCGTACGGCAAGTGGGGTCGTGTGGCAGTGCGCAGCGGACTGACCGGCGCGCAGGCGGCCCAGCGCCTGATTAGCAGCGGCGGCTTGAGCGGTGTGAGCATCGATCGAATCGGCGGCAAGCTCTCAGACAACTACGATCCGCGTACCAAGATCTTGCACCTTTCCCAGACAGTGGCTGACACGCCATCGGTGGCGGCCGTGGCCGTGGCAGCGCACGAGCTGGGACACGCCATGCAGGACGACGAAGGATATGCTCCGCTGCGGTTTCGCGCCGCTCTGGTCCCGGCAGTAAATGTCGGCTCGTGGCTCGGTTGGATCATGATCTTTGCCGGCCTGTTGCTGGGCCTCACCAACCTGGCCTGGCTCGGTGTGGCGGTGTTTTCAGGTGGCGCCGTGTTCGCTCTGGCTACCCTGCCCGTCGAGCTCAACGCCTCCGCCCGGGCCAAACGTCTGCTGGCGGAGACCGGCATCGTTGCAGGCGAGGACGAGCAGGCCGGTGTCAACAACGTGTTGAATGCAGCGGCACTCACCTATGTAGCCGGACTGGCTGCCGCGCTGCTGCAACTGCTCTACTTCGTGAGCCTCGTGGGCGGCATGGGCGGACGGCGCCGCGGGTAAGAAGCACTACGCTTGCCTTAGCAGGAAGCAGGAAACCCTCTGATGCCGAAGCATGAGAGGGTTTCTTATCGAAATCGGCGTGGGACGCCACGCGCAAGTGCGCGCAGCGCTGCGCTTGCCATCAGGTTGTGTTGTTATAATCATCTTCTCGTGCGCAAGCTCCTGATCGTTGTGCTGATATTCCTGGGAGTCACTCTTGTGATCCTCAGGTTTTCTGAAGTGCAGGACGTGGTCCAGACGCTGCAGCGCGCCAACGGGTGGTTCGTCGCCCTGGCAATACTGATCCAAGTGGCATGGTTCCTCGTCCTGGGTTGGATGTTCCAGTCCATCTATAACGTGCTTGGGATGCACGAGAGCAAAGAGCGCCTGACGCAGCTGGCGGCAGCGGGCTGCTTCGTGGGCATCGTCGCGCCGAGTGCAGGATTCGGCGGACTCGCGATTTTCATGGCCGACGGTCGTGATCGCGGCCACCCGTCCGGCAAAGTGACGGTGGCCGGGGCGCTCTACGCGCTCCTGGATCAGGCCGCATTTCTTTGCGTGCTGGCGCTTGGAATCGCGATCCTCATCCGCCGAAACGACCTGGATGCCGCGGAGATCGGTGCATCGCTCATCCTGCTGGCGATTGCCTCATTTATCGCATTTCTGCTCTACCTGGCGTACCGCTCACCGGCTAAGCTCGAAAAAGTGCTGGCGCTACTTGCGCGCCTGATCAACACGGTGTTGCGTCCCTTCCTACATCGCGAGTATCTAAGTGAGGCGCGGGCTCACAGCTATGCCATGGATGTTTCCGAGGGGCTTGGCTCTTTGCCCTCGAAGCCCGGCAGCCTCGTCACTCCGTTCCTGCTCGGGCTGGGCACCAAGATTCTGCTGATGGGGGTCTTGCTGTGCAGCTTTCTTTCGTTCAAAATCCCCTTCTCGGCAGGAACCATTGTGAGCGGGTTTGCCGTCGCGTATCTCTTTGTGATCGTATCACCCACCCCTTCGGGAGTCGGCGTCGTCGAAGGGCTCATGGCCGTGGTGTTGAGCACATTGGGGGTGGACTTCAGCCAGGCGGTGATCATCACGCTGGAGTATCGCGGTGTGACCTTCTGGCTCCCGCTAGCGATCGGGGCCCTGGCACTGCGGTCTTTGCATCTAGGGACAGCCGGCACTTCCCAGGTGGGCACGTGACGCCGCAGACAGGACGTTGATTTGCCGCTAGTCATTGTGAGGTGGATCCATGTGCTGGCGGCCATCGCCGCCGTGGGGGCAAACCTCACCTACGGCATTTGGATCGGCCGGGCAAGGCGCGAGCCAGAGCAATTACCCTTTGTGCTGGCAACTATCAAGGTGATCGATCGCCGGCTTGCGAATCCGTGCTACGCATTGCTGCTGGCGACGGGCTTGCTGATGGCATACCTGGTGCCCATCCCATTGAGTACCCCCTGGCTGCTGCTCGCAATCGTCCTATATGTCCTGGCTGCCTTCCTCGGAGTGTTCGCCTATGCCCCGGTCATGAGGGAGCAAAGAAGGCACCTGGAGACTGCTGGCTTCGATAATCCTGGCTACCAAGCGGCGGCCCACAGAGGCTCCCTGTTGGGGATCCTGGTCACACTGGATGTTGTGGCGATCGTATTTCTGATGGTCGTCAAACCTGCCCTCTGGGGCTAGAAACAAGGCGACACAACCAGCCCGGTGAGTTATCACCGGTTCAAGATCGTCTCCTAAATCCAAACGGGGGTCAGCCCAGCGTGAGGCTTTCGAGACGGGATGCCAACTTCTCGTAGATATCAGGCTCCAGTCTGGCCCCGGTCACGGAGGCCTGCTTGCGCAGTTTGCTTATGACGCAAGCGGGGTACGAGGCACCCTCGGTCTCGAGAACCACTGCCGGATGTGTGAAGACCGTCAAGGCTTTGACCGGCACAGATCGTCCAGCGCCGAGCTGCACGGAGACCCAGCGGCCGAGTTCATCTTTCAGTACTTGCGCGAGAATGAGCGGGTCCACGACCCGGGGCTCCACCAAATAGCGCAGGGCGCGCCCGATCGTCATGGATTCCTTCCAGCGCCCCTGGCGATTGGTGTAGCTGCCGTCGAGGTTAACGACCTCCATGGCAACAATCCCGGAGGGCGTTAGAAGGACATGATCGCACGGAAGTTTCGGATAGTGATACAGACGATAGGAATCATCAAAGGCCCGCAGAGCCTTGTCGAGACTGTCCTCGGGGCGGGGCTTTCGAACCCATCGATTGGAGTAGTAGATCCCCACCATCGCAATGATGCCGCCCGCAGCCAGCAATACCAGCCAGAGATCCAATACGGCCGAAATGAAAAGCGGCAGCGCCACGCTGGCGAGGAGCAGCAGTAGCCCGCCAACACTCAAGAGAGTCGCCAACGTTGCGCGCGAGTTGACCTTTTCACGATCAATATATGTCTTCATGGGATCTCGTAGAGGCGGCGATGGACAGGCACGAGCAGGTCGTAGAGGCCGCGATATTCGCGGTAGAGGCTGTCATAACGATTTGAATGAGAGGTATCCGGCCGCACTTCCCTGCCGATCTTGATGAATTCATCCACGGAGTCCATATCGGGATAGATCCCCAAGCCAACGGCGACGGCCAAGGCCACACCTGCCGCCCCAGCTTCCAGATGGTTCTTCACAACGTGCACCGGCCGTCCGGTGACGTCACTGATGATCTGCACCCACACGGGGCTATTGCAGCCACCGCCAATGGCGTTGAAGCCGTCCAGCCGGAATCCGATCCTCTCCATCGCCTCGCAAATCCAGCGCAAATGGTAGGCAACGCCCTCCATGACAGCGCGTGCCATGTGGCCCTTACTGTGGCTCATGGTCAAGCCGATGAAACCGCCGCGAGCGTAATGATCGAGCACAGGGGCGCGCTCGCCGGACAGCCACGGCAGGAAGATCAGCCTGTCCGACCCAGGTGGGGCAAGTGTGGCTGCCGCACTAATGAGTTCGTAACTGGATTTGCCGGTCCTTGAGGCCAGGCGCTTCTCCTCGGCGCACAGCGTGTCCCGAAACCACATCAGTGCGCCGCCGCCGGTTTCCATTTCGCCGGCGATGATGTACTTCCGGGGATCCATGTGGTTAAGGCCCCAGAAGGGCTTCACGGGATCGTTTCGAAAAGTGCTGCTTGACACTCCGATCCACGTCGCCGTCCCGATGCAGAGATGGACTTTGCCTTCCCCGTTGGCTCCAGCGCCAGACTGCGCCGCGGCCACATCCCCGGCGCAAATTACGACAGGTGTTCCCGCCTTGAGGCCGGTCTGCCGGGCTGCCTGTGGGGTGATCTCGCCGATGACTTCAGTGCACGGAAAGGCCGGAGGCAATCGATCCACGGGTATGCCCAATTCGTCGCAGACCTCCTGTGACCACCGGCGCGTCGACGGATCAAAGAGAAAGTAGACCGAAGCTCCGACCCAATCAATGGCAATTCGCCCGGTCAATTTGAAGAGAATGTATTCCTTGCAGTCAAGGAGATAGGCCGTCTGATCCCACACGTCGGGCCGTTCCTCCTTGAGCCAGAGAATCTTGGGGATACTGTCCTTGGCCGTGGGGATATTCCCCGTGTGCTTGTATATGAAGGCCGCCATATCGCCCGAAGTCACGCGATCGGCCTGTTTGATGCTGCGCAAGTCGAGCCAGGACAGCATCTGGGTCAGGGGGCGGCCGTGCTCATCGACCGGCAGAGTGTTCCACATTTGCGCAGAAACACCGACGCCGATGATATCCGCGGGATCTATGCCTGATTCACGGATCACCTGTCTCGAGGTGGCTGCGACAACCCTCCACAGCTCATCGGGGTCCTGCTCCACCCATTCGGGACGCGGATACGAAAGCCCGTAGGAACGGTAGGCGGAGTGAATCACCCTGCCTTTGAGGTCACAGAGCACGGCCTTATTTCCGCCAGTACCGGTGTCATGCGCCAGGATATATTTCTTTTTCGCCACGCTGCCACTCCCGTAGGGCGCCGGTTACGTTCCCAACATCTCCCCGACGTAAGAGCCAAAAGTCTTTATGAACAGGGCATTCTGTTGGGGTGTCCCCACAGTGACGCGGATAAACCCCTTTGGCATGTTGTGCCCGGTCATCGGTCGTATGAAGATCCCCTGATCGGCCATCCAGTCCCGAATTTCGGCCGACTCCTTGTCCAAAACGCTGGCATCAATCAGCACGAAGTTACCCTCTGACGGATAGGCCCGCAGTCCCGGCAACTTGTTGATTTCGTCCTGGATAAAGCGGCGGCCGTCGAGGACATTGTCGCGCTTCCGTTTCTGATCCGCCGCATCGTCCAGACCGGCAAGGGCGGCGGCCAGCGTGATCAGCCCCACGTTCCAGGGAATACGCACACGATTGAAGTAACTTGCGAGGTGCGGATCGCATAACACGTAGCCCAGGCGGAATCCGGCCAGCCCAAATGCCTTGGACATGGTGCGGTTAACCATCAGATGCGGGTACTTCCCGATAAGCGGCACCCGACTGACGACCTCGGCCTCCAATTCATAGTAGGCCTCGTCGAAGAAAGTCGGCACACCCAAATCCAGGATGCGCAGAAGATCCGCCTCGTCAATTTGGTTGCCGGTCGGGTTGTTGGGTGAGCACACGAAAATCAGCTTGGTCGCCGGTGTGACCGCGGCCAGCATAGCATCCACGTCCCAGTAGAAGTCGGGGCGCATGGGCACGGCAATAACATTCCCGCCGGCAACCCGGATCCGCGCCGCATACATAGGGAAGGTTGGGACGTGGATAAGCGCATCTTCGCCGGGGGCGACAAACGTGTGCACGACGAAATTGATCACATCCGTGGAGCCGTCGCCAAGGACCACGTGGTCGGCGCTCAAGCCGGCCGCCTCGCCCAGTTTTCGGCGAAGCTCGGGGCCCGAGCCCGGATAGAGATTGCCCTGGCGGGCAGCGGCCATGACCGCGTCCAACACTTGCTCCGAGGGGCCAAGCAGATTTTCATTGGACATCATCCGGAGGATCTGTGGATTCTCCCAGGCAATATCCATATGCTTGTCGCTGTACGGTTCAGCAGTCTTCACCCACGGAACAACAAAATCATCAGTTGATTTCATATGTATCTACTCTCGTGTATGAAACGAAATGCCCTTGGGCTGCCGGGGCGCGGCTCATCGCGCCAACTCCTCGACGTCCTTGTACCATTTGACCCGCTCCCCGATGCGGGCGCGGGCTTTCCAGCGCAGACTCTTGGGTTCAGCGTCGATGCGCTGCAGCAACTCGTGGATGCGCTCGCGCACCACATCCCGATCCTCGGGAGAGAGACGCTCGTAGGCGTCCAGACGCTCGTCCAGCAGATGCAAGATTTCCAGTTACGGTGCGCCAGAACCCCCAGTCATTGCCCAACGTGCGGGCGATCACGTCTCCGTTGATTGTGGCTTTGTCGGAGGTGCCCATGGGATGTTCCCGCAGAAGCATGACCGTGTCTATCAGGTCCTTCTCGTTGATCTGCACGATCTGCATCTTCTCCAGCAGGAGTTCTGCCAGCGGCAGGGTCAACGGATCGGCCTCCAAACGGCCGACAAACTTGAGGACGTGGCAGAAATCCAGGGCGTTGAAGAAGACGTCGATGTGCCGGCCGAATGCCGGATCGTGAAAGAGCATGCGCCGCTCGCCGAATAATTGCGTAACCTGCCGATCCTCTTCGTAGCCGAGCTCGGGAAGGATGCGACTGATGTCCCGCACAAAGCGCGGGTAGGAGGCAAAATCGAAATCGGTGAAGACACGACCCAGGTCGTCCTGGATGTATCCATACTTCGGACATTGCGTCCGAAAGGCGAGGGCGCCGATGAGTCGCATGAGGACATGCTTGTTCTCGTCCTGAGCCAGCGCGCCCAGGATGCGCGTACGCTCCTCGTAGAAACCTTCGAGAATGCTGCCGTACTTACCCATGGGCGCCTCCATCAGGCCGAGATCAGCATGTGACCCTTGACCCGGTCGTCTTCCAGATTGATGATGGCAGCCTTCATGATCCCTTCGGCGTATTCGCTGCCGGCATTGATCATCAGCGTGCGCCCGCTGCGCACGTGACCGGGGGACTCATGGATGTGCCCGTGCAGGGTCAGCATGGGCTGAACCTTCGTTATGAAGGCCTTCACGGCCGGCGAGCCGGCGGATTTCATGACCACCTGCCCGCCCTGGGTGATGATCTTGAGGTTCGGGTCGAGATCCGGACACGTATCCAAAGTGGAGTCAAAGGGCGGAACGTGGATCATAGCGACGGTGCGCTCAGGTTTCTGGATCAGGGCAGCCAACTCGTCCAGCTTCCGGGTGATTTCAGCCTCCTCCACATCACGGGCGCACAGCCAGGGCGTCAGGTTGGCATTCGAGAGCCCGACCAGCTCATAACCACCTTCGATCTCCAAGTGCTGCATGTCGGGGTTGTGTACGGCCGGAAACTCCTTGATCACCTCGTCGATCGAATACAGATCGTCATTGCCTGCCATGAAGTACAGGGTCATCTTGCGAGGCGTGAGATTTTCATCGGCGAGTTTCATCCACTCACGCACCCGGTTGCACATCTCCTGTTCGAAGCGGGCGCCCATCTTCGCCGGATCTGATTCCAACTCCTCGGCCTCGTCCTTCTCAAGCACGATGGGATAGAACCCGACCTGACTGATGGCTTTCTGAACCGCCTGCAGTTCCTCCGGGGTGGAGGCCGTCTTATCGTCGCCAAAGAGAGTCGCCTCGTAGCGGCCCTGCCCCTGATGAATGACCGGGACCATCGCTTTTCCTGTAACGTCACCGCCAACCATCAGGGCATTCGCCTTGTACTGGATTCCCGCGGCGAGGAACTTGCGGAAAACCGCCTCCGACCCGTGGAAATCCGAACCATACAGGATGCGAACCATCTTCATGTGGGGCTCCAATTCTGCCAAAGTTTCGCGGGTGGTCCGGCAGGGTCAGCCCCTGCCGGACCACCCGCGCGTACTCGAAACCAGCAAACAAGCGTATCTTGATTAGATGGGCGGCACCGACTGGAAGGTCCAGTTGATGTCGATGCCCTCGCGGCTCATGCGGTAGGAGCGTGCCACGTAGAACACGATCAACCCACTCACAATGAAACCGAGCAGCGTGCCGAGCGTTCCTGCGCCAATGCGTCCGCCGACCGCCGGGTACAGGAAGGATGCAATGATCATCCACAGCAGGTAGCACATGGTGATGGCGCCGATAATTGTGATCAGTGGCACTCCTCCGACCTTGCGCTTCACGAATGCCGAAGCATTCTCAAACAGATCGGGCTTCGTGAACGGGAAGAGGGTCATCGCCAGAACGGGGATGAGCTGGGTGCAGACGGCAAAGAACACGAAGTTGAGCTGTGCGCCCATCACACCACCCGTGGCAGCGTCGATCACACCCACCTCGGCGATCACGGCGATGATCGAAATGGCCACGATCGGGCTGTGCAGGGTCGGGTGAACGTAGCTGACGCCCTCGGGGATCAGGCGATCGAAGGACCAGGCAAAGATGATGCGGCTGCAGTAGAAGAAGTACGTCTGGGCCAGATTGATCAATGTGTACACCCAGCCGATTGCCACAATCCACAGGAGGACGATATTGGGATTGAGGATAGCCGCATAGAACGTGATCCATGGCATGGGATTTGCGTCGGTCACACCCGCATTGCTCAGGTAAAACTCCGCCGCGATCCACTCCAAAGGCACGAGACGCTGAAGCAGCAGAGCCGCCACAACGAAGATCGCCCAGGTCACCAGCAGGGAGCTCCAGGAGCCCGCCAGCAGCGTGGTCTCGGCCTGTTTGACTTCGCCGGCAAAGAACGTCGGGATGTAGTAGCCATAGAAGATCCAGAAGCCCATGATCAGGCCGGCAAGAGTCATCATGCCCACGTTGGGATTGACCACCATGCCGTTGGCTTTGGCCAGATCAATGCGGGCCGCGTAGCTCCCCGCGCCCATGAAACGGTCCCAGGCAGCCGGGAAAGCATCCTTGGCGGCCGTGCCGAGCTGGAAGTACAGGATGACCCAGGCCAGCAGTCCCAGGAAGAAGCCGACTTCCAGGATGCGCAGGATGGTGCGTGTGGGCAGGATCATCAGCAGGAAGACGATGACCGCACAGACGCTACCGACCGTAATGATGCCGCCCGTGGTAACGCACCAACTGGCGAAGCCGATGAAGCCCTGATTCCCTGTCACGATACCCATCGTCTGGAAGAGCACCGGCAGGGCCGTCTTGGGTATCCAGGCGATCAGCGAGCCAGCCACCATGGCGCTGAAGATCACCAGCGTCCAGGAGGCGGCGAAGGCCAACGGCGCGCTCAACGTGCGGCTGGCGAGGGTGTAGTCGGCGGCCGAGCGCGGCATCGTGGCGCCGATGACGGAGTAGGTGTAGGCGTGGAAGAGGCAGAAGATCATCGCCACCGTCAGCACGCCGATAATGCTGCTTCCGGGCCAGACGCCTGCCACCCAGGAAAACGGGATCAGACCTGACGAAGACAGGCTGATGCAGTGGACGCCAAACACCATGGCGCCAAAGACACCGATCGTCCTGACCAGGCCTGAGCTCTTGCGGGCGTAAAGTTTCTTACCCTTTGCGGCCGCAGGTGCAACCATTTCAGCCATTGCAAATCTCCTTTTGGTAAGTCGCAAACAGAAACAGCTCAAGAAAGTGCAGAAACGAAACATCACGAGGTGCTTGGGACTGAGTCCTCCTTTCCCGACCGGACTGCTTGGGTCGCCGCGGGTTTTGGGTTGAGTTGCACGTCGGCATGGATACGTGCATAGTCGCCACGGAGGAAATCCTGCGAGTAGATCACGGGATCCTGCTCGCTTCCAAAGATAACTCGTGACAGCATGAGCAGCGGGAAACCGTCGGACACGCGCAATTGCTGCGCCACGGTATCAGTCGCCACGGCCGCCTCCACGGTTTGGGAAATGCGCCCCGGCGTGATGTGATATGCGTCCGTCAGCAGATCGTGGATGGAGGTCTTCTCCAAGTCCCATTCCTCGAGGTGCGGCATGCGGGCGCAGGCAACAAAAACGCGTTCCAGAATGACTGGAACGCGATTGGCCAGCCGGAGCATCGCCACGCGGTAGATTGGATTCCCAATCTCGATCTCGAGGGCTTCGGCCAAACGCCGGCTCGCGGCCACCTGATCAAATTCAAGAAGCTGGCTGGCGGTCGCGATGTTGCGGCTTTGCATGGCGTCGACATAGTTCGCCAATTCCCCCGCCTCGTATGTCACCTTTGGTTTGGCGACGTAGGTACCCGACCCGTGTTTCCTTTCGAGCAAGCCTTCGTTGACCAGTTCGGTGATCGCGCGGCGCACCGTCATGCAACTCACGCCCAAGTCTTCGCTGAAATCGCGCTCCGACTGGATTTTGGCTTCCGGTGCGAGCTTGCCCGAGAGAATCAATTCGGCAATGTACTCCTGGATTCGGCTGTACAGAGGTTTGTTTAGGCCTTCGCTCATGACCACTTTCCAGCTCTTGCGGGTATCGGAGACCGTCAGAACAAAGTGGTTCGTGGTACTAGCCTGGGACCGAGCAGACCTCTAAATCGGTGAACCGATCAAGAATGCGCAGGAACAATGCTAAATTGTGCCTTTTCGCACTTGCTCTGCTACATTGTACGGCTTTTCCGCGAAAAATCAACCCCCAGTTTCCCGGATTCTGATCGGCCAACACACCAGCTTGGATGGCCCGTCTCAAGTGGTATGGTGGTACGCGCCGCAGGCGGCTCTACTTCTCCCCGCTCACCCGCCTCCAAGCCTTCTTCATCGTCAGGGCATCTTCTTCCATAATGGGACTCTCGCACAAGATGCGCCCGGCACAGCCGTGGTCGTGCAGCGCCTGAAACAGGGCTTTGAGATTGAGGTCGGCTTCCTTCAGCTCCAGATGGTGCTTCTCCCCCTTTGGACCGTACTCGATGCCTGAGAGATGGATGTGCAGGTGGCCCAGGGAGGCCTTGCCCAGTGCCTTCTCATAGCGATCCAACAGAGCCGACCACTCAGAGCGCGTATTCATCGTCCCGTCACCGGGACGTGCATGCAGATGGGCGAAATCAAGGCAGGGTTGGACTCCGTCCATGGCCTGCGCCATGGCGAGGGCGTCTTCGAGGGATCCCAACATGGCGGATTTGCCCATCGTCTCCGGTCGGAGCATTACCGGATTTCCCGCCTTGCGGAGATCATTCACGCAGCCCTGGCAGTCGTGGGATAGCGACGTGGAGGACTTCCGCGGGGTCGGTCTTGAAGTACGAGCCAGGGTGAAAAATGATGTCGGTGGCGCCAGCCAAATTGCCGTAGTGCGCTGCATCCATCAGGCGCTTGCGTGACTTGGGCCATTCTTCGGAGGCGGCGTTGAGATTGATGAAGTACGGTGCGTGCACGCTGACAGCCACATCCTGATC
>CAVZIZ010000007.1:0-218223 GCA_963775435.1 uncultured Chloroflexia bacterium | reverse complement strand
TCTATGCTCTGCTCTTGCGAACCTGCGTGCGGATGCGTGGGGTGGCAGGTACGCACCCTGCACTACGCCCGCGCGGGTCTTTGGATCATCTGATGCAAGCCGGCGCCGCTGGGCACCATGGGGTAGACCGCATCCTCGCGTTCCACGCGGAACTCGAGCACCACGGGCCCCGGCGTCTGTTGCGCCCAGGCAATGGCTCCGCCTACTTCTTCACGCGTGGTCACGCGGCGGGCCGGGACTCCGTGCGCCTCGGCGACCTTGACGAAATCGGGCGTCAGCATGTCCACGGCGCAATAACGCTTTTGGAAGAAGAACTCCTGCCATTGCCGTACCATCCCGAGGAAGTTGTTGTTCATGATGGCGATCTTCACGTTGGCGCCCTCCTGCACGGCCGTGGTGAGTTCGGCTTGGGTCATCTGGAAACCGCCGTCCCCGGCAATCGTCCAGACTTCCTCTTCTTTGTCGGCGAACCAGGCGCCAATCGCGGCCGGCAGCCCAAAGCCCATCGTGCCCGCGCCGCCCGAGGTGATCCAGCGATTTGGTTTTTCGAGTGCGTAGTACTGTGCTGCCCACATTTGATGTTGGCCCACGTCCGTCGTAATGATGGCATCGCCCCCTGTTGCCCGCCAAATGTCGTCGATGATGTGGGGCACGTACAACTTGTCGTCGCTCGGCCAATTCAGGATGCCGCGCGTGTCAGCCTCTGTCTTCCAGGCGTTGATTTCAGCCAGCCATTCGGTATGATCGTATTCATCGACTTTCGGTACCAGGTCAATCAAGACCGTCTTCAAGTCACCGACGAGCGCCACATCCACTGCGATGTTCTTGTGCAGTTCCGAAGGATCGATCTCGACGTGGATCTTCTTCGCACCCGGGGCGTATGTCTTCAGGTTGCCCGTCACGCGGTCATCGAAACGCATGCCGAAGGCCAGGATCAGGTCGGAGCCCTGGATCGCCAGGTTGGTGTGGACGTCGCCGTGCATGCCCATCATCCCAAGGCTCAGCGGATGCGAGGCGGGGAAGGCGCCGAGTCCTAGCAGTGTGCTGGCGACCGGAGTGTGCGTCTTGACGGCAAAGTGCATCAGGGCCTCGCCGGCACCGGACATCAGCACGCCGTGCCCGCACAAGATCACCGGGCGTTGTGCCTTCTCGAGCAGCCTCACCGCGCGATCAAGGGAATCCGCCGGCGCGTGCGAGGCGGGTTGATATCCGGGCAACCGCACCTCCTCGGGATAGACGAACTCGGTTTGTTCAAGCTGCGCGTTCTTGCAGATATCGATCAAGACCGGGCCCGGCCGGCCGCTGCGCGCAATGTAAAACGCCTCGCGCACCACTTCTGCAATCTCGGCGGCTTCTGTCAAGAGATAGTTGTGTTTTGTGATGGGCAAGGTGATGCCGGTAACGTCTATTTCCTGAAAGGCATCGCCGCCGATCAGGTGCGAAGCCACTTGTCCGGTAACGCACACGATCGGGATGGAATCCATCATCGCCGTGGCAATGCCCGTGACCAGATTGGTCGCGCCGGGGCCGGAGGTCGCCATGGCCACCCCGACTTTGCCTGAAGCCCGGGCGTACCCGTCTGCCATGTGCGCGGCGCCTTGCTCATGCCGCACCAGAACGTGATGTACCGGGTAATTCAACATCGCGTCGTAGATCGGCATATTGGCGCCGCCCGGGTACCCAAACACCACCTCCACCCCTTCGCGCACCAGGCATTCCCACAAGATCTCCGCACCGCGTCTTCTTCATTCTCTCTCCTTAAGATTGCAGAACCGCACCTGTATCCGCGCTCGTCACAAAATGGGAATAGCGCTTCAGCCATTTGCTGGTGGTCTTGGATTGGAACGGAGGCAGTGCCGCCAGACGACGATTGATCTCCGCTTCGCTCAGCCGGACGTCCAGCCGGCGCGCCGACAAATCGATATCGATCACGTCGCCCGCCTGGAGCGCGGCGATCGGTCCGCCCGCGGCGGCCTCCGGCGAGACATGGCCAACGCATGCACCGCGTGTCCCGCCGCTGAAGCGGCCATCGGTGATCAAGGCCACTTTGTCGCCAAGGCCCTGTCCCATGACCGCGGAGGTTGGCGAGAGCATTTCCTGCATCCCCGGTCCCCCCTTGGGTCCTTCGTAGCGCACAACCACAACATCCCCAGGCTGGACTTTCTGTGCCAGGATACCGGCCAAGGCTTCGTCCTGCGATTCATAGATCCGCGCCGGGCCGCTGAACTTCATCATGGTGTTGCTGACGCCACCGACCTTTATCACCGCGCCGCTCGGTGCAAGATTGCCAAACAGGATGGCCAGCCCCCCGCGCTGCGAATGTGCGTTTTCGCAGGAATGGATGACTTCCTGATCCTGGATGCCGCGGCCCCGTATGGATTCCGCCAGCGTCGTACCGCTGACCGTCATCCGTTCCAGGTGCAGCATGCCCGTGCCGCGCTCGAATTTCGTTCAATATGGCGGGGACGCCTCCGGCACGATGAACATCTTCCATGTGCCACTTGCCCGCAGGCGAGACTTTGCAGATGTGGGGTACCTTGTCCGCTACGGCATTGATCCGGCTCAGCGGATAGTCCACGTTGGCTTCGTTCGCCAGGGCCATGGTGTGCAGCACTGTGTTCGTTGATCCGCCCATCGCCATGTCCAGGGCGAAGGCGTCATCGATCGCCTCGGCGGTCACGATATCGCGCGGCTTGAGGCCAAGCTCCAGGAGCCTCATGACTTGGCCGGCGGCCCTCCTGGCCAACTCTTCGCGTTCCGGTGTCTTCGCCAGGGCGGAGCCATTGAACGGCAGGGCCAGTCCAATGGCCTCCATCAGGCAGTTCATGGAATTGGCCGTGAACATGCCGGAGCACGAGCCGCAGGACGGGCAGGCGAATCTTTCGAGCAGGGTCAAACGCTTTTCGTCGATCTTGCCCGCGGAGTAGGCGCCCACGCCTTCGAAGACGGAGATCAGGTCGATCGCCTGACCGTCGGGGGTCCTTCCCGCCGCCATCGCTCCGCCAGAGACGAAGATCGTCGGGATATTCACACGCATGGCGGCAAGCAGCATCCCCGGGACGATCTTGTCACAGTTCGGAATGCAGACCATCGCGTCGAAGCGGTGGGCTTCGATCATCGTCTCGACGCAATCGGCGATCAGTTCACGGGATGGCAGGGAGTACTTCATGCCCGCATGACCCATGGCAATGCCGTCGTCCACCCCGATCGTGTTGAATTCAAAAGGCACCCCGCCGGCGGCGCGGACGGCCTCCTTCACCAATTTTCCAAAGTCCTGCAGGTGCACGTGCCCCGGCACGATATCGACGTAAGAATTTACGATGGCAATAAACGGCTTCTCGAAATCGCCGTCCTGCAGCCCGGTTGCGCGCAACAGAGCGCGATGCGGCGCCTTGTCGTATCCCAGCTTCACAGTGTCTGAACGCATGCCTGTTTTCCTCGAATAGGTATAAGAAAAGAGCCGCCTCGTGGTCGGGGCGGCTCTTTGTGTCCTCGTTCAGGTGCGCTTCTACTTCGCTCTCACCTTTGCCATCCCAACCCATAATGGATCCCTAATAATAAGGACCGCAAGGACGACTACAATAAGCGAGAGGACGTAGATCAAAGCACTCATTCTGGCTCCAAGGAATTCAGCCAATTGTAGGCAGAAGTCGGGATCTGTCAAGGGCAACCGGCCGATCAAAATCGTTGCAGGAACCAACCCTGGCGGATGCCAACCCGCAGCCCGAGTGCGTTCAGAGTGTCCCCGGAGGCCGATACCTGGGATAGGAGCCGAGCACGCGCAACATCAACGCGTACTCCTCCAGATGCTTGAGGGCCTTTTGCGCACCGGGTTCATTGGGTGAACCCAGGAAATCAATGTAGAAGAGATATTCCCATGGCTTGCCCTGCAATGGACGCGACTCGATCTTGGTCAGGTCAAGGTCGCGCAGGGCGAACACGCTCAGGGCTTTGAACAACGCGCCCGGTTGGTTATTCAGTGTGAAAACGATCGAGGTCTTTGCATCGCTACTGGGCGCGGCAGGCTCGCATTGAATGGCCAGGAAGCGGGTGTGGTTTTCCGGATTGTCCTCAATGCCCTCCTGCAGGATCTCCATCTCGTAGATCTCGGCCGCGCGACGGGATGCGATCGCCGCAGCAGACAGGTCCTTCCGAGCCTTGAGCATCTTGACGCTCCCGGCTGTGTCGTAGGCGGGTTCCAGTTTGACGCCCAAGTCGCGCAAATAGTGCGCGCATTGATCCAAAGCCTGGGGGTAACTCATCACCCTTTGGATGCCCTCTATGCGCGCACCCGGAAATGCAATCAGGCAATGCCGCACGCGCAGCAGATACTCGCCGACGATGTGCAGGTCATGGCGGACAAGCAAGTCATAATTCTGCAGAATGCTTCCGGCTAGCGAATTCTCAATGGGAATGAGTGCAGCCTCACAGGCATGTGAGGCCACGGCCTCAAAGGCTGCATCAAAGGTTTCGCACGGTTGGGTTTCCACGTCGCCAAAATAGCGGAACAAGCCTTCTTCACTGTAGGCCCCCGGTTCCCCTTGGAAGGCAACCTTCATGGCTGTCTCCTTGCCGCGGTAGGGGTCCGCAACCTGCGATGCGCGGGCCCGGAGGCCATTTCGGACTGCGGATTGTCGATCATGCGCTGTCCGCCCACTTGACAATTCGCCGGAAGCCATCCTCAACATCCGCATCCGAAGCCGCGATCGTCATTCGCACAAAACCCTCACCTTGCTCGCCAAAAGCGGAGCCGGGCATCAGGGCCACGCCGGCCTCATCCAGGATGCGGTCACATATGTCCACGGAGGGCATGTCGAGAGGGCGCAAGTCCAGGAAGAAGTAGAACGCCCCTTGTGGCGGCGTGACCCGCACGTTGTCGCTCTCAAGCTCGCGTGCCAACCGCATCACAAGTTGGCGCCGACGGGCGTAGGCGGAGCGCATGTTGGCAGCCGCCTGCTGTACGCCGGGATCGGTCAAGGCGAACGCGGCCGCCTTCTGGATGAACGGTGCAACGCAGGTGATCGAAAGTTGTCCGGCCTTCAACGCGTTGTCGATGACGCGGCCCGGGGGCCGCAAGAAATCCCACCCGCCAACCCGTCATTGCATAGGTCTTGGAAAGGCTGTTGACGATCAATGTGCGTTCCTTGGCGCCATCGAAGGCGGATCGCAGATGTCGGCCGTTCGCCATAGTACAGGCTGCCATACACTTCGTCACTAATGATCCACAGCCCGTGGTCGCGCGCCAAAGCCTGCAGTCTCTGCAGGTACTCCGCGCGTAGGATAAGCGCCCGTTGGGTTGGAGGGATAGCTCAAGACTATCGACGCGTGTCCTTGAAGTCAGCCTTTCCTCCCAGTCTTCAAATAGCGGGATGAAGCCATTTTCCGCCCGCGCCGGCACGCGGATGACATTTGCGCGCAACATGACGGCCATGTTCGAATGCGATGCCCAGGAGGGGTCCGCAATCAACACGTCATCGCCCGGATTTAAGACGGACTGCATTGCCACGTAATACGCATGAATGCTGCCGTGCGTCACCAGGATTTCTGTCTCGGGATCGTAGGATACGCCTTCGTCGCGCAGGAGCTTGGAAGCAATCGCCTGTCTGAGGTCCAGTAGGCCCCGCGAGGGAGCGTAATGCGTCAACCCACCCTGCATAGCCTTGACGGCCGCGTCGACGACTGCTTGCGGCGTTCCAAAGTCCGGATCCCCTACCTGCAGGCTGATAATGCTTTTTCCGGCCGCCTTCATGGCATTGATTCGGTCGGACATGGCAACGGTGGCGGATTGGCGCAGACGATCGAATTGCTTGTTTAGAGTAATCGGCGAGTCCATGCGGTAAAAGTCAGGCATTATACACCGGCACCCGATGCACGCTGAAAGGTATCGATCGTCGTACCCCGCAGGTGCCATTACATCTTGACGGCCGCACCCAAGCGGCTCCATGTGTCCATTCTTCGTTGTGTGTGTGTGGATATCGGGCCGGCCTTGTTCCAAGCGCTTTGCGCTAGAATCCAGGAAGGGCGGCTCAGCCGTCGACCGCAATCCGGCGCGGTGGATATTTGAATGCCTTGCCGTCCACGGCAAGATAGACTTTGAGAGCGGCGACAAGGTACGCTATCTCACATGCCTGATAAGTCCCCTCGTTCAGCCACGGCACTTGCCCATCCCAACATCGCACTCATAAAATACTGGGGCAATCGCGATGATGCCCTGCGTTTGCCGGCCAACGGTTCAATCTCGATGAACCTGACCGGCCTGTACACGCGCACAACGGTCAGTTTCCAGCCCTCGCTTCCCTTCGACGAGTTGGTCATCAATGCTCGCGAAGTGACCGGGCCGGCGCTGGATCGCGTGGCTGGGATCCTGGGCCTCGTCCGCGCAATGGCCGGCTTTGACGTCCAAGCGGAGGTCGTCAGCGAGAACAACTTCCCGTCCGGTGCAGGTATTGCCTCGTCGGCATCGGCATTCGCTGCCCTGGCAATGGCCGCCAGCGCGGCCGCCGACCTCAAACTTGGTGAACGCGAGTTATCGCGCTTGGCGCGGCGCGGGTCCGGCTCGGCCTGTCGCTCGATTCCGGGCGGCTTTGTGGAGTGGCAGATGGGTACCGGCGATGGAGATTCCTTTGCTTTCTCGATCGCTCCTGCTGATCATTGGCCGCTTGGCGGATTGTATTGCAGTGGTTAGCGAAGCCCGCAAGCGTACGGGTTCCACACAGGGTCATGCCTTGGCTTCCACCAGCCCGCTGCAGGCCGCGCGGCTCGCGGATACGCCCCGACGACTCGGTCTCTGCCGTCAGGCTATTTTGGCGCGTGACTTTGATGCCCTCGCCGCCGTCGTCGAGCTGGACTCGGACATGATGCATGCCGTCATGATGACCTCAACGCCCGCCCTTCACTATTGGACGGCGGCCAGCCTTGAGGTGATGAGCTCGGTCAGGTCATGGCGTCAGGATGGTTTGCCGGTGTGCTCCACCGTGGATGCCGGCGCCAATGTCCATGTCATTTGTCCCGAAACGCACAGTCTCGAAGTCGCTGCACGCCTTCAGAGTTTGGCGGGTGTGAAGGACATCCTTACCGCTGCCGCCGGCGGCCCCGCGGTCTTGGTGGAAGGGAGCTGACCTGATAGGCCGGTAAGGTGGACGACGCAGGCTTCGTCAGAATGGCTGCGGTCGCGCCAGTGAGGCGCGTTTTCTGCTTAGTCTTAACGGGATATAATCCCCGACCTGATAAATATGAACATTTCGATGCTTTCCCTGGTGATCTTCATTGCTGTCTTTGCCCTCGTGGTCTTTATCCACGAGTTTGGGCATTTTGTGGTCTCTCGACTGCTCCGTGTGGAAGTCGAGGAGTTCGGTTTCGGCCTGCCGCCGCGCATCATGAAGCTCTTTCGATGGAAAGGCACTGACTTCACGCTGAACTGGCTGCCGATCGGAGGGTTCGTGCGCCCAAAGGGTGAAAACGATCCGACTGTGGAGGGCGGGCTGGCCGCGGCCAGTCCGTGGACTCGGCTGGCGGTGCTCTTCGCCGGCCCCACGATGAACCTGCTGCTGGCCGTGGTCGTGTTCAGCCTGCTGTTCTTCAACATCGGCGTCCCGGACTACAACCAGGTGCAGATCGGCGATGTGCTGGCGGGCTCGCCCGCGGCCCAGGCGGGCATCAGGGTCGACGATATCGTGGTCACCGCCGGCGGCGTCGCAGTCAGCGATGCCTCGCAGTTGCATGACCTCATCTATTCCAGCCTCGACCGGCCGATTGAGTTGACACTCCGGCGGGGCGGTCAGACGGTAACCGTCACCGCCGTGCCCTCCAGCTCTCGCCCGGCGAATGAGGGCGCCTTGGGGATTTCCATGGGGCCGGCGCTGGTGATGCCGGGCTCGACGATCCAGTCCGTGCAGTATGGGGCTATCGCGGTCTATTCGCAGGCTCGCCTGCTGATACTGCTTCCCGCGCAAATTCTTCGCGGCCAGCTCAGTCCCCAGGAAGGTCGTCTCGTCGGTCTGAAAGGCATCTATGATTTGTTCGGCCAGGCGGTCAGCCGCGATATCCAGAGTCGCGAAGCGCCGCCTGCCGCCTCCAGTTCTTCAGCAACCCAGACCCCGACCTACTTCACGTTGCAATTGATCGGAATCCTGACCATCAGCCTGGGCGTGCTCAATCTGTTCCCCTTTCCGGCCCTGGATGGCGGGCGCATCTTGTTCGTCTTGCCTGAATTGATCCTGCGACGCCGCATTCCGCCCGAGTGGGAAAACAGAATAAACGCCGTGGGCATGGCCTTGTTGCTCGCCCTCATGGTCTATGTGAATGTCATGGACTTCGTCAACCCGGCCATCGTGGTGTTGCCCAAATGACGGAGCCGCGCGCCTCTCTGCAGAAGGCACTCGCACAGCTCGCCGAAGGCAGGCAGACCTTCTCGCGCCGTCTCCTTCAGGAATTTTCCGATCTTGACACCGTCGGTCTCCAGGTCATCTCCGCCGCCTGGCCCGGTATTCAATCTGAACCCAAGCGGAAACTCCTCGACGCCCTGCGGGATCTCTCGGACGAAAATACCCTGGTTTCTTTCGACGACTTTGCCCGCTTGCTGCTCGATGATCCCGATGGCGTAATCCGCACGTGTGCAATTCGCCTTCTGGACGAAAGCCAGGATCCCAGGTTGGTGCCCGCCTTCATCAAGATCCTGACTGCGGACGCGGATCCGGAGACACGTGCCGAAGCGGCAGCCGCGCTTGGCAGGTACGTGGAACTTGGCGAGCTCGAGGAGATTCCGGGATCAATGCAGCGTGAGGTGGAAGACACCCTGCTTGGGATTGCCAACGGCGAGGATGGAATCATTATCCGCCGCAACGCTCTCGAGTTGCTCGGCTACTCAGCTCGACTGGAGGTCGTGACTCTGATCGAGTTCCGCGTTCCGCCGCGAGAATCCCGAATGGCAGGCAAGTGCCCTCGCCGCCATGGGGCGGTCGTCGGACGAACGCTGGGAGGAGTACGTCCTTGCCCGTTTGATGGACGCCGACCCTGCCGTGCGGCTGGCGGCGGTCGAAGCGGCCGGCGAGCTGCGCCTCGCCTCTGCCCGGCAGTTGCTCTTCGAGGTCCTGGAGGAAGAGGACGAGGGCGAGATTACCAGTGCGGCCATCTGGTCGTTATCGCAGATCGGCGGCGAGGATGCCCGCGTCTACATCCAGAACCTGCTGGATCTGGCCGAAGAGGAAGAGCATGTGCAGTTCCTCGAAGAAGTCTTGGAAAACCTTGAGTTCACCGACGAACTCAATCGCTTCGATCTAATGTCGATCGATTCCGACCAGGAATAACACGCACGGCCCCCGGGGGTCTGTAAAGCCTGGCAGGCGTCTCTGATGACCTGCGGCGAGACATCATGGATTTCAACTCGCTCCTTGCCACCTTCGCTGACAATCTGCTCCCGATCATGCTCCTCAGTGGAGCGGGCTTCTTGCTTGGCAAGACGCTGGCAATCGACAGCCGCACAGTCGGGCGCGTGGTCTTCTATGTCTTCAGCCCCATCCTTGTTTTCAACCTCCTGATTCATGTTGACCTGAGCGCGGGCGATATTTTGGGCACCGTTGCCTACGCGGCCTCGATCTGCGCTCTCGCGGGGGGCCTGGCCCTGGTACTCGGCTTGCTTCTGAAGTTGGAGCGCCCGGTTTTGATGGCCATGATCCTGACTGTGGCCTTCGGCAACACCGGCAACTACGGCTTGCCGCTTGTGTCCTTCGCCTTTGGCAAGGAGGCGCTCGCGTTTGCCAGCCTCTATTTCGTCACCAACTCGTTGCTGTTCAACACGGCTGGCGTGATGATCGCCTCCCTTGGCCACATGGGCCTGAAGGCTGCGGCCCTTGGGATGTTTAAGGTCCCGGCAGTGTACGCCGTCATCTTGGCGGCTGTACTCAACCGTCTTGACGTCGTGCTGCCCCTGCCTCTCGCCAGGACGGTCGACTTGGCTGCCGGCGGCGCGATCCCTCTGATGATTATTCTGCTTGGCCTCGAACTCTCACGCGTCACCTGGACGCACAGTGTGCGCCCTGTTGGCTGGAGCGTGGCGCTGCGGCTGCTGGCTTCCCCTCTCATCGGCCTGTTGCTCGCCATCCCGTTCGGATTTCAGGGAGCGGCCCGTCATGGTAACCTCACCGAGACCGCTGTTCCTGCCGCGGTCACGAATGCCGTTTTGGCCACCGAGTACGGCTTGGATTCAGGTCTCGTCACCGCCATGATCTTCATCGGCACAATCCTCAGTCCCTTGACCCTGACGCCGTTTCTGCTCTATCTTAGTCGGTGAACATGTCGACCCCATCTGAGGCGGGACCCGCTGTGCCTGAACCGCAAGCACCCTCCCGTTTGCACATAAGTGTGAAGGGCCGCGTTCAAAACGTAGGCTTTCGCGCGCACGTCGAATACGGCGCCCGGGAACTCGGTCTAGCCGGCTGGGTCCGCAACGTCGGCTATGACAAGGTCGAGGCCGTCGCCGAGGGACCGCGTGACAAGTTGGAGCGCCTGGCCGAGCTGGTCATCTCCGGCCCACGCGGCTCGCACGTCGACGAATCTGAAGTCGAATGGCTGGATGCGACCGGCGAGTTTGCTTACTTTGTTGTTCGCCGCAGCGTCTGATCCTTGCTGGCTTGCCGGAAACGCTCTTCTTCCCCGCTTATGAGAATCCCAGGCCCCGTTCCTTCATCGAGACGTGCCGTCCCTGTCCGATGACTATGTGATCCAGGACTTTCACCCCCATCAGCTCCCCGGCCTGCACCAGCTCGCGCGTGATCGCCACATCGTCGGGGCTTGGCGTCGGATCTCCGCTGGGGTGGTTGTGGATCACGATGAGCGCGGTCGCATTCTTGCGCACGGCGTGCTTGAAGATGTCCCCCAGGTGTACCTGCGCCGTGCTGACCGAACCCAGATAGACCTGCTCGTTTCCAAGGAGATGATTTCGCGTGTCCAGCAGCAGGACCCGCAGCTCTTCCTGGTCAAGGGCTTGCATGTCGTACTTCACTAATTGAACGGCCTCCTGCGGGCTGTTGATCGTAGGTTTGTCCTCGGGAGGCGCGTCATTCAGGCGGCGCCCCAGTTCGATGGCTGCCTTGATCTGGGCCGCCTTGGCCGCGCCGACGCCCCGTTGCGCCACCAACTCCTCGAATGGCGCGCGGTGGATTCCCGCCAACCCCTTGAACTCGTGCAAGAGCCGTTGCCCGACCTGCACCGCGCTCTCGCCGGGGAGGCCGACCCGCAGCAGGATAGCCAGCAGTTCTGCGTTGCCGAGCTTGTCGGCGCCAAGTTTCTGCAGCCGCTCGCGCGGCCGTTCGGATGCTTCCAGGTCGCTGATGCGGTAGGACACACGGGGCTCAGTATCGGCCATTTTTCTTCCTCGATGCACTGGATGCTCAATTCTAAGGCCAAAACCTTGCTTGACACCCCCTTGTCACTCCGGTAGAATGATTTGCGCCCTGTTCTCCGGGCGCTGTACATTAATTCGGGCCTGTAGCGCAGTTGGGAGCGCGCCTCAATCGCACTGAGGAGGTCAGGGGTTCGAATCCCCTCAGGTCCACAGATCTACGACGGGCGTCCGCCTCAAATCGCCCTGGGGGTGACTTGAGGGCACGTCGCAGGTCGCGATATTCCGGGCCCATAGCGCAGTTGGGAGCGCGTCTCAATGGCATTGAGAAGGTCGGGGGTTCGAATCCCCCTGGGTCCACACAACTACATAGAAGAAAAGTCAGGACAGGAGCAGTAGGTCATCCCGACAGCGAGAGGGGAGCACGTGGTGGGATCCCCTCGTGGTGCCCGCGGGAGCGCCGTAAGACCGAACTCGCCTGCCGACCTCGGCGAACGGCGTCCAGGGCGCCGCGTAGTCCGGGGGGACTTGGATGGTGAACCAGAGTAACCATCCACGGGCATGCCCGTTACAGCAGCCAGAGTGACGCTCGGTCTCCGGGCGTAATCCGGGTGGTACCGCGGAGGTTCTTCGCAGGAATCCTTCGTCCCTGAGTGGATGAAGGATTTTTTTGTTGTTGACCTGTTATCGATTAGTGCATGCCGTGATTCAAGTCATCAGAATGAGGTTTGAATGGCTGTGAAGAAGAAGATCAATGCAAAGAAGAAATCGGCGCCCAAGACCCGCAAACCGGCCGCCAAGCACCTCGGCAGTAAAGCCTCCCCGAGAAAGGCCGTCCGCAAGGCGGCGGCAAAAGCACCCACTCGGCCGGCTCGCAAGGCAGTCCGCAAGGTTGCCGCCAAAGCGCCGATGCGTACGGCTCGCAAGACCGCCCCTCGGGCTGGCACGCGGGCGACCAGCCCATCCGCGGTGCCCATCTACCAGCCGCAAGAACTGGAGCCAAGATGGCAGGCCCGCTGGGAAGAGGACAAACTCTACCGCGCCGTGATCGACCACCAGCGACCCAAACATTACGCCCTCACCATGCTCCCCTATACGTCGGGCGACCTGCACTTTGGGCACTGGTACCCCATGGCGCCGTCGGATGCCAGGGCACGCTTCAAGCGCATGAGCGGCTTCAACGTCCTGTTCCCGATCGGCTTCGATGCCTTTGGTCTGCCGGCCGAAAACGCAGCCATCCAGCGTGGCATCCATCCAAAGGAATGGACCTATCGCAACATCGATAATATGCGCCGTCAGTTGCGACGCATGGGCACCATGTTCGACTGGGAACGCGAAGCCATTTCCGCGGACCCCGAATACTACAAGTGGACGCAGTGGTTCTTCATCCAGCTCTACAAGCAGGGGCTCGCCTACCGTAAGCTTTCTGCCGTGGATTGGTGCCCCAAAGACAACACCACGCTGGCGCGCGAGCAGGTTGTCGGGGACAACCGCGTCTGCGAGCGCTGCGGAACCCCGGTTATCAAGAAAAACCTCGAGCAGTGGTTCTTCAAGTCGACCAATTACGCCGATGAGCTCCTGAACTTCGATTCCATCGATTGGCCCGAGCGCGTCAAGACCCTGCAAACCAACTGGATCGGTCGGAGCGAGGGTGCTTCCGTCGTCTTCAAGACGGAGGCCGGCGCCGACATCGAGGTCTTCACGACCCGTCCCGACACTCTTTGGGGCGCCACCTTCATGGTCTTCTCGCCCGAGCACCCGCTCGTCGACGGGGTCACGACACCCGACCAAAAGGCCGCGGTCGAGGCCTACAAGCTCCAAGCCTCGCGTCAATCGGACATCGAGCGCGAGGCTCTCGACAAGGAAAAGACCGGCGTCTTCACCGGCGGCTATGCCATCAACCCCGTCAATCAAGAGCGCATTCCGATTTGGATTGCAGATTATGTCCTCGTGTCCTATGGCACCGGTGCCATCATGGCGGTGCCGGCGCATGACGAGCGGGACTTTGCCTTCGCCCGCAAGTACGGTCTCACGATCATCCCCGTCATCCAGCCGGAAGGCTCCGAGCTGGACGGCGCCACCATGGACGCGGCCCATGTGGGCGACGGCATCATGATCAACAGCGGGATTTTCAATGGCACCCATGCGACGGACGAAAAGGGCATGCGCAATCCGGCCATCAAGTCCGTCACGGAATGGCTCGAAGCGAAGGGCGTCGGAAAACGTGCCGTCAACTATCGCTATCGCGATTGGCTGATCTCACGCCAGCGCTATTGGGGCGCGCCCATCCCCATGGTGTATTGCGAACAACATGGCTGGAACCCCGTTCCGCAGGACCAGCTCCCTGTACGGTTGCCGGATGATGTGGAGTGGAAGCCCACTGGCGAGTCGCCGTTGAAGTTGCACCCCACTTGGAAGAACACGGTCTGTCCGATAGGCGGCGAGCCGGCCGTGCGCGAGACAGACACCATGGACACCTTCATGTGCTCGTCCTGGTACCACCTGCGCTACCTCAGCCCCCACGATGACAAGGGCCCCTTCGACCAGGCCGAATACGACTATTGGATGCCCGTGGACACTTACACCGGCGGCATCGAGCATGCCACCATGCACCTGCTGTATACCCGTTTCTTCCACAAGGCCATGCGGGACGCCGGTGTTGTGGAGGGCCACGAGCCGATGCTGCAATTACGCAATCAAGGCATCATCCTGGGCGAAGACGGCGAGAAGATGTCCAAGAGCCGCGGCAATGTGGTCTCGCCGGATGGCTTGGTCGCGCGTTATGGCGCGGATGCACTGCGTTCCTACCTGATGTTCGCCTATCGCTGGCAGGAGGGCGGCCAGTGGAACAGCACCGGCATAGAAGGCATCGTTCGTTGGCTGCGCCGCACATGGACTCTGTTCACAATGACCTCCGCGAACCCTCCCGCTACGTCACGGCGAGCGGCCCCGAGCGCAGCCGAGCCGCCACAAAGCAATCTCCCCTCTGGCCAGCCGAATACCGGCGCTGTCGTCCGCGTCGACGTCTTGCGGTCCCTGCGCCGAAAGGTGCACCAAACTCTGCAGACTATCACGCGTGACTTCGAAGCCTTTGAGTTCAACACCATCATCTCTTCGCTAATGGAGCTGCTGAACGAGATGTACAAGGCGCGTGAAGCCGGGGCCGTCGGCACGCCTGAATGGAACGAGGCGGTTGAGTACTACCTCAAGATGCTGGCTCCTGTTTGTCCGCACATCGCCGAGGAGCTCTGGAGCGCCCAGCTCGGCAAGCCGTATTCGGTGCACCAGCAGAGCTGGCCGGCGCTGGACGAAGCTGCCGCCCGCGAGGACGTAATCGAGATCCCCGTTCAGGTGAATGGCAAGGTGCGTGATCGCGTCACGGTCCCCGCCGATGCGAGTGAGCAGACCATCCAGGCGGCGGCGCTCGCGAGCGAGATTGTCCGCAAGTACATGGATGGCCGGGAACCTCGCAAGGTCATCGTTGCGCAGAAGCGGCTTGTCAGTGTCGTCGTGTGACTCGGCGGAAGTCAGTGCAGTAATCAAAGCGGGCGACCTCGACAGTCGCCCGCTTTTGTTTCACGAATTTGCACAGAGCGATCCGCACCTATGGGCTTCCCAGGTCGACCGTATAGTAGTTTCCGTCCGCGCTGTCAGCAACGTAGGCATACCCCGCGCCGATTTCTCTTATGCGCCCATCGAAGATCACCGCGTGATGCGTTGGGTCGTTCATCCACCAGTCGAATGCTGTCTGCGGATAGGCGCCGTACCCGCCGTAGATCATCTCCAGCGAGTAGCTCGCCCCGTAGCCTGCGGCAGCAATGCGCTGCTGGATGCTTGACCCGTCTGACCCGGTGTGACTCAACAGGCTGTAGCAGGCCATGTCGGTGCTGTGTGCCTGGGCCGCGGCGCTCAGTTGGGGATTCACCGTCAGGGCGGCCAGTCCTGCCCCGGTCCGTGCCTGGTTGATCAGCTGCACGATATCGCTCGGATATGATCCGCTCGTCACAAAAGTGCAGCTTCCCGGGTGGCTTCTGTGAACTCTGCGTGCCACTGATCGTGGGTACGGGAACTATCGGCGGCGGAGCGGCTGCCAGAGTCGGCAAGGTCGCGTTCCCGACGGTGATCTTGACCCAGAACGTCTTCTCAATCCCGATCGGCAGCGCCTTCCCCGCACTGTTCCGCAATTCGAAAACGCCCGTATACACGCCGTCGCTTCCAGGCGCAACCAGATCCACGGAGACGTTCACGTTTGACTTTGGAGCCGTGTCGTTGACGCGGGCCGTATCGGGGGCTTCCATCCGGTCGCCCGAAACGAACGCCACGCTGTAATTGATCCACGGGCAGGTGCCCGTATTCTGAAATTGCCAGGTCTTCGTAAACTGCGCTCCGTACGCCTCGTTTGTCCCATCCGGAATCGTGACGTCCTGCATGAGCACCGCGCTGTCTCGGCAGTTCGCCGGTGCGGTGACGGAGAGAGACGATGTGGGCGACGCCGTGGCCGGCGAAGTCGGACTCGCATAGGGCGTCTTGGTGGCCGGTAGCGTAGCTGTCACGAACGCCGGCGTCGGATTGGACGCCGTCGGTGCCGCGATCGACACCTCACAAGCAGCCAGCAGTGCCGCCATCAACCCGACCGCCAGGAGCAACCGCCTCATGCTTTCCATTCTAAAGCAAAAGCACGGGTGCCCAGACTGGCGCCCGTGCAAAACCGCTCGTGGAACCTTGCTTGACGGGGCTCCTTCCGCGGCACTGCAGGGGGGTGCGCCCTCGGCTCAAAACATCATCATCTGGCCTCTTGCCTGCTCGACCGGGTCGCTTGCCAGTTGCTCCACGAACGTCTCGGGAGTCAAGACCGGCATTTCGGCCAGTGCCCGCCACAGACGGTACTTGGCCAGACGGTAGTCGGCCAGCCTCTCTGCTAATGCCGGATCGCGTTGTGCCTTGTAGGCGATCAACCCCGCCCGACCACCCGGGATTACCAGGATGCTCTGCTGTGGCGCATGGGGGTTCGTAAACATTGCTCCGCCCACCAGCGCCGAGGCCAACAGCGTAAAGGCAAGCACCAGTTCCCCGCGCTGCTCCCAGAGCAATCCCTTCTCACTCGAGCGCACGTCGTACCCCAATCGTTTTCCCGTTGCCTCGATGGTTTGGCTGACTGTGCGCAGGTCCTGCTGGCGTCTCGCCCCCATGTCTTCCGGACGCAGCCGCCACATCGCTCCGTCCTTGTTGGCGTACGAGGAAAGAATCGCATAGGCGATGCCGCGTGAAGGCGTCTGCAGGCCTCGCAGCTGGCGATACAACTCGTTCTCGACGTCCAGGAAAATGCTCTCTGGATGCTGCTGCAGGTAGTTCACTGTGATGACTTCTGCCTTGTCGGTGAGCGACGGATCGCTGCCGGTGTCTGTGAGTCCCCACCATCCTGCCTCGACGCCCTCGCCAGTGGAATGATGCACAAAGTGGTCGCCTTGTTTAACGGCCGTCTGAATCAGTGACTGCGTACCGCGCAGCGCCTCGTCGAATTCCTGGCCTTCTTTCCGCAGGGCGTGGCCATCCGCCAGCGCCTCCAGCGCGGCCGCCTGCAGGTGAAGGTATCCCACCGGCTCGCCGCGCTCCGTCAGGCTCTCTTCGATCGTCTCCCGCAGGCTCACCACATCCGGCCGGCCTGCCTCGCGGCTCAAGCGCTCCCCGCGTTCCCAAATGAATTGGACTGGATCGTGCTCCGTCCGCAGCGCCATCCCTTTGAGATTGAAGCCGGCCGCATTCAAGGCCGTGAACGCCGAGTTGAGAAAAGGCGGCTCCACTTCGGGCAGCAGCGCGAAGAATGGGGTGCCCAATGCCACCAATTCGAAGAGATGGGTGGCCGCGGCGTGCAGCGCCGTCGCATTCCAAGCCCAGTCGTAACGTCTTCGTCGCAGTGCGACCCTGTATGGATCCACCGCGGCACGGCCCCATAACCAGCCGGCCCACAGGGCCGAGAGGGTCCAGAAGGCCTGGTTCGGTCGCGGGATGGAGCCGATGACGGCTGCGATCGGTATCTCCTTCTTCACCTCTTCTGCCAGGTTCTTCAATCGCCCCTCGTAGGCACAGATGCCGCCGGTTTCGGGAATGCCGCTTGGCCAGGCCTCGCACGGCACCGGTGCGCCTGTCGCCGGCCAATAATCGGGCGCCTGCTCCATCATCATCCACACATTTTGCTCGCGGAACTCGTCGGAGCTGATCAACTGCTTGGGACGCGGTCGCTCCCCCGCGCGGCCCCACAGGGAATTTCCGGCATCGCACCCGGCCAATACGAGGGCGGTTAGCGCCCTGCGACGCTCAGGCGTCAGATCAAGGCTGTCCAGTCGGTTGATGATGGTGGTCAATACGTACAACGGCCGCGGAAGATACTGCCGGATCGCCTCCTGAACGTGGCTGCGGTCCTGGTCATTCTTCGCCGCCACGCGTTCGATCGCCCGTGAACGGTGCAGGGCGTCTGTCGCGGCGATCCGCCGGGCCCGATCGATGTCTTCCTGGGTCGCCGTCCTTTCTCCGCGGTCGCCGCACTCGCTGCAGTCGTAGATCCGCGCGAAGGGTGCGTCGGCCTCTTTCCTCCACAGGAAAGCCTGTGCCTGGATCTCATGACCGCAGCGCTCACAGCGGGTCACGTAGAGCGCACGGATATGCGCTTCCAGATGCTCATCGCCCTTTTTGGACGCCGCCAACTCTGCAAGCGCTGCCTTGAAATCAGACTCAGACGGAGGGTTGGCTTCCAGCCGAAGCAGGTAGTGCGTGATGGGATTGTTGACTGTGACCAGAACGCGATATCCCGCCCGGGCTGCCTCGACGGGTAGCCGGGTGGAGAAACCAAATGGATCCAGCAGCCAGGCGGCTGCGGGCACGCGCTGCGAAAGCCACGCCGCAACCATGCCCTGTTCGAGCGGCGGAAGAAACCTGGACAGCGGACCCGCTTCCCCGGGACGAAATCCCGGTATGTATGCAAGGCTTTCCACGCATAAAGTATACGGTTCCCCCTCTGGCGCACATCTTGCTAATTCATGGCATTCGGAGGGGTTGACGGGGCTCGCAAGTCAACCCCCTGCAGGGATCCGCCCGGCGGCCGCGAACGAAAGCGGCCCCTCGGGAATGCCGACCCTCTAGGCGATCGCCGAGAATATCTCGAACAGCGGCGCCGGCCAGTATAAGGTGGCGATTTGTCGCACACGGACTTTCCGGGCGAGCAGCCCCCGGATCTCGGCCACGCCGCGTTCGTGGTACTCCCCTGAGTATTCGGGGCCGGCCAGCCGGCGGCCAAATCGATACAGCAGGTTCTCCGTGGGACCGGACACGACCAATTCCCCGCCCGGCTTCAACAACCGCAGCAACTGGGCAACGCTGCCCGGCAGATCCTGCACGTGTTCCAGGACGTCCAGTGCAATGATCAGATCGAAGGACGCCGCGGGCTCGCGCGACATCGCGTCGGCGGACGCGTCTGCGAGCTTCACGTTGGTTGCCACCGGAATGCGCTTCATCATGTGCCTGAGTGGAACGAGGTCCACGTCCGCGGCGATCACCTCACGGCTGGCCTTGGCGAGGAACGGCAGCATGACGCCGCTTCCGCATCCAAAGTCGAGCGCGCGCCCGTAAGGGGCGCGGCGCTCGACGTAATCTATTACGGTGTGAAGCCTCTTCCAGAAGAGCCAGTTGATCAGCGGATTGGTATGCGAGTAGGCGGGAAATCCGATCTCGTTCAGGCGTCCCGGTTCCACCTCCGACAGCACCTGCCGGATGGCGGCGCGATAGCGTGCCTTGTAGATGTTGAACTCGCTCGATTTCATCGGCCCGGCTGGTTCCGCGCTTGCGACTACAGGGGGCTCGAAAGGGGCTGCCTGGGCACCGAGCGCAGGTCACTCTCAACGGCGGAAAGCAGCAACTGGATGCCAAGCAGCACCGAGAGCGTGGGCAGGATGACCGTACCCGTGGGGGCCGGCACGCCCGCCCGCCAATACTCGAGCCACTTGTAGGCGCCAAAGATCATGCCGAACAGCAGCAGTGGAATGCCGGTGATGAGGTAGATGCTGACCATGGAAAAGTCGTACAGGAAGTTCTTCAGGACCGCTCGCCGCACAAGCGTTCCCAGCAGCTTGCCCGGAAACTCGAATAAGACGCGTTCGATCATCAAATTGGAGACTTCGTCCTTGTATTGGGCCGGCATCGGTATGTCTTGGACGACGCCTCCCAGCAAGTACAGGTTGGCCAGCATCGAGATTTCAAAGTAGTAGCCGTGATCGATCTGGTCCAGGGGTATTTGCGCCAGCGTCGCCGCGCGAATGGCGACGAAGCCGTTGGTGGGATCGAACAGGTTCCAATAGCCGGTCGCCGCCTTTGCCAGGAAGGCCAGCCCGATGTTGCCGATGCGGCGTATCAGGGGCATGCGGCGCAATGCCGCGAAGTCGCGGAAGCGATTGCCCTTCGTATAGTCTGCCCGCCCCTCGATCAGTGGCGTCAGCAGGTCGGCCAAATGGCTGATGTCCATCTGGCCGTCCCCGTCGATCTTGACGACGATCTCGGCCCCGAGTTCGAGGGCCTTGCGAAAGCCCGTGATCATCGCGCCGCCCACCCCTTGGTTCCGCTCATGCTGCACCAGGGTCAATCGTCCGTCCCTCTTGGCGGCAGCCCGTACCAGCTCCGCCGTGCGGTCCGGCGAGCTGTCGTCGACGATGATGATGTGAGTCAAAAACGAGGGGAGCTCCCGAAGGACGGCCTGTATCTGTCCTTCCACCCTGTACGCGGGCACCACCGCCACGATCTTATTCGGTTTGCGTGCGGTTTTTATGGGCATTGACCTGTAATTGTAACCGAAGCCTTTTGCAGTCCATTCCGTTCCGCGTTAGAATCCGCATGCTTCCGTGCAGGATGCAGTGATCCGGATATCCGAAGCAGCAAAGGTGGCATGACGCCCGGGGAAAAAATACTCGTCGTCGAAAGCGATCCGGACATCGCTGACCTGATTTCCAGGCAGGCGCTGGCGCCGCTTGGCTATCAAGCGCACGTCGTGAGCGATGCAGCCGCCGCCATCCGGCAGGCGCAGGAAGATCCCCCGGATCTGATCGTCACCAACCTCAATTTGCCTGACCTCAGCGGCAAGGATTTGCTGGCCGCGTTGACCTCCTCAGGCAGCCACATCCCGCTGGTCGTCGTCTCGGAGAAGGGCCAGGAGTTGGGCGTGATTCAGGCCTTCCGCCTCGGCGCGGTCGATGCTCTCTTCTGGCCGGCGCACGATGCCGAGGTGGTTCGCGTTGTGGAACGCGCCCTGGATCAGACTCGGGCAAAGCGCGCCAGGCAGCAGGTCGACCGCCAGCTCGAAGCTGCTCATCGCGAGCTGGAGAGCAAGGTGCGTGACCTCACGACGGTACTTGGCTTTAGCAAGGCGCTTGTCTCGATGACTGACCAGCGCCAGTTCTTCGGTCGATTGCTCGACGGTGCTCTCAAGATGGCCGAAGCAGACATGGCCTGGCTGATGGTCCGCGATGATAACAGCCGGAACTACGCGCTGAATGCCTACCGCAATTTGCCGGTAGGATGGGCCAGGAAGCTCCACCAGCCGTTGGATGACGGCCTCAGCTCACTGGTGTCGCACTCGGGCCGATCCCTGACCATGCACGGCGCTCCCCTGGGGCAGCTCAAGATTGGCGCGTTGGGAAAGTCAGCGGCGGCGCTGCCCGTGAAGGTCCTTGATGAGATCGTCGGCGTACTGGTCGTTGTCCGCCTTGCTGATCGCGCGTTTGCCACCGGTACGGAACTCATGCTCGAGGCGCTGGCGGACTTTGCCGCCATCTCCCTTCTCCACGGCCGGCTGTACCAGGCCGTGGAAGACGCCGCCGCGAGTGCCAAACGCGAGCAGCAGCATCACAACGTCGCCCTCCAGTCCCTGCGCGCCTCCATTCGTGATGAGTATCGGGTTTCGGTGCGTCTTTTGGATGACATCCTCGCCGCTCAATCGCGGGGCTTGACGCGCGAGCAGCAGCAGGCCGTTGAGGAAGTTCGCCAGTCCGTTGACCGACTGGCGCGCTCGGCAGAGGCGGGTACGACGGTCATTTCTGCAAAACCGAACTGATCGACGCTGCAGGTCACGTGCCTTCGTTAAAGCGCCACCGCCGGAGAGCACCGGCGGTGGCTTTCGCCAAAGGAGGAGACGTGAGGAGCGGCTATGAAGCTTCAGTGATCCGTCTCCAAAATCATGATACTCTGCTCCGGCACCTCAGGGTATTATCAAATGTCACTGTTTGTCTGTGATGATGCTCATTGTGCCCTGATCAGAGCGGTCGCTCGCGGCGGGCATCCATGTTGGCCGGTCTTTCAACGAGCTCGCGGACGAATTCCCGTGCAATCCGAATGGCCTCCGCCGCATCGTGATATCCCCGGACATGCAGCCTGGGGTCGGGATTGCCGCTGATCATTTTGGATAGTTTTCGTCCCTGCTGATACAGGCACAGCACTGGCTTGTCGGCAGTGAGCGCCAATCCAACCTCATAGCCCACGCCGTGCGAAGGCACGCTGACTTCGGCCAGCAGCGCTTCGGCGGCCCGGATCCACTGCACGTCACGTTCGTAGACCTCAGACGGAGAGACGACCCCCTCCAGATCCATGACGGCGGAGTCGGCAAGATGCGCGGTCGGAATTTCGTGACCGTCTGCCAACAGCGCCGCGATGAGCTTCTGGTAGACCGGTTCAAACTCGCGGCCACCCGTAATCGAACAGGCAAAGTAGAGGTTCATTGCCTTGGCAGCTGACCCAGGATCGACGAAGGTGCCTTCCTGGGTTGTCCGGCCGGAGCGGCCACGCCCCGGCGCTGGCTCTCGAGTTCTGTGCTGAAGCCCATCCAATCGTCGACCAGGATCACGAGGTGAGGCGTTTTATCCTTGAAGAAGAAGGGCGACAAAAACAATCGCAGCGCTGACATGGGGAGAGGCAGGGAGCTCATCTCGACCACAACTGCTGTGCGATTCAGTAGTGGGCGGATTGCCTCCCGCCGCATCCCCGACAGTCTCTGAAGCGGAAACAGCATGGCCATGCCCGTGCTGGTCGTTCCTTTCACGCGCCGATAAGATATGTTCAGCCGTAGCAAGGGTGTCACCAGCCGCAGGTGGCTGCCAGACGGCTGAACGTAGGCACTCTTACGGAGAGCCACCATCAGCAGCGCCACCAGGAACACCACTGCCCCGAGGCCGCCCAGCGTCGTCCACCGCCACGGCTGCGTGAGCCGGCCGTAGAGATCGCCGTAGGATAACCACGCGATAGCCAGCAGTGCCAGGCCAAGCGCAAACAGGGCCGGCCACCAACGATCCAGCATGCGTGTGTACAGGACAAGGGGGTAGCGCCTGCCCTTGCGATTCATGGCGTCGACTCATCTGCATCCGGCGCTGAGGTCCAACGACCGTGTTCCACGTCCCGTGGGTCGGCCGAAGGGTCGGTCGGGACGCGCCCACCGTTCAGCTCTGCGCTCAGGCGTCCAATGGCCTGTTCCAGGTGCTCGCCGCGCAGGCTGAAAGTCACGTCGCCGCGTGTCTTCTCGATGATGCCGCGTGCCAGGTCGGTCTGTCGCCGCAGGCCGTTTGTGATAGCGTCCGGATAGTCCATGGTGACCAACACGGAATAGATGTCATCCATGATGGCGAGCAGGCGCTCTGCTTCCTTGGAATAGCCGTGCCGCAGGATGTCGAGTGTCCGGCGTCGCAGCTCGCCGACCACCTCGGCCAGGCCGTTCAAGTAGGTGGCGCCTGTCACGCCGAGCTCGTCCGGCGTCTGTAATGGCCGGTTCTGAATCAGTGCGCAGGTGACGCTTGCTTCTACAAACTCCTTCAGCGCATCCTGCGTGTAACCTGCGTAGTACAGACCGGGATGCCCGGCTAGGCCGCCGGTGAGCATATCGGCAAGTCTGCGCGCCTCTGCCAGGTGCTCCTGCATTGCCTGTTCATCGTCCCGATGCACGGCCCGGATGGCCAGCGAGCAGGCACGTGTCAACTGCCGCGCCTGCGACAGCGCTTGATCGCGGCGCGTGGTGTGGGCATCGAAGTCCTGGCGGATTCGTTCGCTTATGCTGTCGAGTTTGTGCATGGCGCGCGCCGCACGGCGCTAGTTCTTTGGGTCTTCGGGTGCCTGGTGCGGCCGAAAGAGATGTTCGGCCAGTGAGGTGTTCACCGGTACGTGGATGTCGCCGAACGCGGCTTCATAGCGCGCCAGGTTTTCGGTGAGGGCTCGTAGCAGCAGCTTCGCGGACAGGGGCGACATTCAGCACGCGCGCTTTCACCGCCGCGCTGGTCTCCGCCGGCAGCAGATGAGCGAAGTCAATCACAATATCGGCCGGTGAGTGGGAGATGCGTGCCAGATTGCAGTACACCGTGTCCAATCCGGGTGGAATCTCGAGCGTCGGGGATACGGGGGGTTTGGGTGTTTCAGCCATGTCAATGGGTCCAGGTTCTGTCGACACGGGCATCCGGCGGTTGCCGGCTTCGCCCGGGGCGGCTAGAACGGTATGTCGTCTTCCGCGGGCGCCGTCGCCATCTCCCCGGCATCTTGGCCCTGGCCGCCGGCTTCACTTTCGCTGCGCGTGCTCAGGAAGCGCACTGTTTGGGCGGTGACTTCGAAAGACGCAGCCGAAGATCCGTCTTGTTTTTGCCAGATGCGGGGTCCACCGCTGGCCTTGTCTGGTGTCAGGCGGCCTTCGACCAGTACCCGCGAGCCTTTCTTCAGGTACTGATTGCAGATCTCGGCTTGCTTGCCCCAGGCCGAAATCCGGAACCAGATGGTTTCGCTGATCTGTTCTCCATTCGAGGATGTATATTTGCGATTGGAGGCGACCGAGAAGGATGTCACGGCCTGGCCCGAAGGCGTGTAGCGCATTTCGGGGTCCCGGCCAACGTTGCCGACAACGATCAGGGTGTGAAACATGCGGTCTCCTTTTTGGGTGCAGGCGATGACGTCTAGGCGCCACGATGATGAGAAATGCTATTCCATTTTACACGTATTCGTCCTGGCCCGGCGCCTCTGACGAGTCAAAGTCATCTTAAAAGGAAAGCGGGCTGCCAAACGGGCAGCCCGCTGCGATTGCTCCAACCGTGTCTAGTCGGCGACCGCCGCAAGAGCCTGCGGCGCTTCCTGCGGCTGAGGCCGCGCCGCCACGCGGAAGCCGGCGAACATGATGATCGCAGACAGCAGTTCCCCTAAATAGAGGAATTGCCCGTAGCCCAGCCGGGTCAGCGTGCTCGCAGAGCCGATCAAGAGGGCCCCGGCGGCGATCAAAACGTTGCCGATTACGCGGTTGGGAAGGACCCGCTTCCGCCAGAAGAGATAGGCGGACCAGATCGCGCCGCCAACCAGAGTCAGCAACCCGTAGATATTAAAGAAGGGCGTGGTAAGGCGGACGGGCGAGCCCAGCGGCAGCAACCCGCGAATCACCGTCACGTCCTGACCTCGATAAGTGGTTGTGGTAGTCTGCGCGCCAGCCGGGGCTGTCTGGCCCGGCTGCAGAACCTTGGTGCCGTATTGCTCGCTGATCGGCTTGGAGGTCGTGAAGACCGTCTCATCGAGTTTGGGCATGGCTTGCAGCATCAAGTAGGCTGCAAAAAGACTGCCCACCACTAAAACGACCGTCACAACGTTGACCCAGGTCTTGCGCACCAGCAAAGTGAGCGTGCCGTGCCCGATCCAGGCCGCGTTGAGGGCCGCGCCGAAGAGATACCACACGAAGAAGACCCAGCGGTTCCAGCCCAGCGACAGGTACGCTTCCGCGAAACTGCCTGCACCAAAGAAGGCTAAACCGACGCCCCAAAATAGAAAGTGCGGCGCCCGCCGCACGAAGAACCGCTCCAGTACATAAATCGTAAATCCCAGCATGATGGCTGTGGAGATGAAAGGAAGGATTTGGTTGACGGACATGGGCCTCCTGTCGACTTTAGAAGCGGATGATTCCCAGCAGCACGCCGGCTGCGAACAGGATCAGTGTCACGGTGATGATGCCCATGACGATCAGGAGGGCCGGGACGACCTTCTCAAAGAGGAGCGAATTCTCCGGCACGTGCGATCTGTCGGTCTTGGGTGGGCGGCTAGGACTGTTCACGGGCGTCGTACGCGTCTGGCGCGGCGTCGCCGATTGTCTGACAACCGACCAAAGCGGTCAACCAAGATTTATGTAGATTCGGATTAGCGTTCGTCAAGAGGCCTCGGTGCCGCCGCGAGGGCGGCTGCGGGCTCCGGACAGTCAAAATCGTCGCTTGCTATGCCAGGGCGGGCCGCCTCCTCGCGTTTTCGCCCGTCCAAGAGGCTTCATGGCTCAGAGGAGGACTGCAGCATCAGTCTGGCTGCGCGCCGTCCGATCTCCACTGCAAAATTCGTGCCGCGGTCCCACGGATACACCTGGCTCATCGAGGCAAAGTACAGGCCCTTCAGCGGCGTCTCGATCGCCGGAATGTTCTTGGAGTGATTCACGAGCGGAACGGGCTGAGCGTAATGGGTTCGGAATACCCAGATTTTCTTTATCCAATCCGCCTCGAAAGCCGGGTTGAATTTCCCAAAGGCGGGCAGGAAGTGCGCGAGCAATTGCTCGTCGCTAAAGGAGAAGTATTCGTGATCCGGTTCCAGGTAATCTCCCGCGTAGACGACGTGGTCGCCTCCAAAATGTGTCGGCGAAACGAAGTTGGTGTGCTCGACCAGCGCCAGAAACGGATAGCCGGCATCTTTGGGCAGGTTGAACCAGTAATAGCCCTGTTCGGAAAGTTGGTGCCGCAGGGCCAGCACCATCACGACCGCGCCCATGGATTTCAATTGCAGCAGGCCCCTTAGATACTCCTCGGGAAGATCCGGGCAAAGCTTGGTGAGCAGCGCAGGGGACGTGGTCACCAACACGCGGTCGAATTGTTCGGCCTTTCCCGAGTCCACGAGCAGATGTCCCGAGTTGTCTCTGCGGATCGACTTCACGCTCGCTTCAAGCCGCAGGTCGACGCCCATCTCGCGCAGCCGTCCGGCGAACATGTCCGCGAAGTTTTGAAAACCGCCTTCGAAGGTGCCGAGCCGCGTGCTGCGGGCCTTCAGCCGCGCCCACATCCAGGCCATGTTCACGTCCCGGTAATACGGCCCGAACTTGCCGATCAGCAGGGGTTTCCACATCTTTTCGTATACTCGGCGGCCCGCCCAGCGTGTCATCCATGCGTCCGCTGTGTAGCGCTCGAGGGCTTTCCAGTTATTGCTCAGGCGCAGGAAGAGTCCCACGAAGCCAAAGCGGATCTTGTCCAGTCCAAAGCCCAGGCCGGGGAACAGTAACGCCCTGGCGATGGAATCAAACGGATACCACCTGCCGTTGGCGAGCAGCACGGTGTAGGGCCGCCGGAAAAGGACTTTCTCTTGCCATCCCAACTCCCGGATTAATCCCAGCATGTACTTATCGGACTGAAACCAGTGATGATAGAACTTCTCCACTGACCAGTCCCAGTGTGGTTCCTTGAAGCCGCTGGCAAGGCCGCCAGCGTAGCTCGACGACTCAAAGATGGTGACTTCGTGGCCGTGACTGCGTAGATCGAAGGCGGCCGCCATGCCGCCAAAGCCCGCGCCGATGATGGCGATTCTCATGAGCTTCCGCGCAGCGTGGGACCGGACATATGTGTCACGCAGCGCCTATTGCTGTTTGCGTGAACGTGTTGGCGTGACCGCCCGCTCTCACATGGCATCCGTGTCTCCGCCCTGTTGCGCCTAGGCTGCTTCAGACCGCAGGGAGTCGCTCCAATGGATGCCCTCTCGTGTCAGGAAGTACGCGCCCAGGAGTGTGATCGGCAGCCACAGGGCCACATGCAGCACCAACGTATACCCGGCCGCCGTGGCCTGATTTACCCCGTATGCCACCAGCACCGCGATGCCGGGCGCGTCGAATGTACCGATGTAGCCGGGTGCCGAGGGGATGCTCGTCGCCAGGTTGACGATCCCGTTCATCAGCATCAGAGCGAAGAACGAGACGCTGAAGTTGAAGGCGTGCATCACGAACCAGTACTTGCCTGTCTCCAGCAGCCAAATGATCACCGAGGTCACGAACACCATGAAGATGCTCACAGGCGACCGCAGCGAGGCCAGGCCGCCCAGGAACTTGTGCATCAGGTCCGCCACTCTCTCGCGAAAACGGGTCGGTAGCAGGCGTTGGATCAGCCATGAGCCCAGCCTGCTGCTCGGCGACGGGAACATGGCCGCCAGCAGGAACACCAGTAGGGCTCCTAGAAAGACCCCGGTTCCGATGACCGCCACCTGCTGGATATTCCCTACGAAGCCGGAGCTGCTTGTGAGTTTGGCCAATTCCGGCAGATTCACAAAAACAAAACCAAGCATGACTACGCCGTCAAAGATGCGCTCAACGATGATCGTGGCCAGCGATGCCGAGACCGAGACGCCCTGCCGCCGCTTCAGCACCACGGCTCGCAGGACCTCGCCGGCGCGAGCCGGATAGATGTTGTTGCCCATGTACCCGATGGTCGTGATGGGAAACATCACGACGGTCGGAACGTCTTTCACCGGATGCAAAAGGTAGTGCCAGCGCCAGGCGCGGGCCCAAACCGCCACGAAGTACACCGCTACCCCGGGGATGAGCCACCAGTAATTGGCCGTTTTCACGGCCTGCCAGAAACGATCCAGGCGCAGGCCCCGCAGCGCCAGCCAAATGAAGAGCGCGCTGATCAAAATACCCAGCCAAAGATGCCATTTTTTCATGCGAATCCATTCTATCACGCAGGTCTTTCGGGGCCTCTGCGGTGCCTTCACGACGAGTGCGGGTGACGATACGATGCATGCGCACGATATAATCCTTGGCATGCAACTGAATGCCCCCGCCCCGGATTTTGAATTACTGGATATCGCCGGCAATCCTCATCGGCTGAGCGTCGAGCGCGGTCGGGTCGTGATCCTGAACTTCTGGTCATGTGAGTGTCCGCACTCGGAGCGAACCGACCGGTCCATCTTGGACCTCTGTGCCAAATGGGGCGATGAGGTCGTACTGATCTCGCTGGCCTCAAACCGCGTGGAGTTGCGAGAGACCATTGCCGACGTGTCCAAAGCGCGAGGGCTCCCGCTTGTGCTGCTGGACCCGGAACACGCGGTCGCCGATCTTTACGGCGCGCAGACGACGCCCCAGGTCTTCGTCATTGACCGGGCCGGGATGCTGCGCTATCGCGGCGCCGTCGATGATGTGAATTTCAGGCAGCGCAGCCCATCCCGATCCTATGTGCGGGAAGCCGTCGTCGCCGTCCTCGCAGATCAGCAGCCGTCGACGCCTCAGAACTCCGGCATATGGTTGCGCCATCGTTCGCGAGGCATTAGAATAATCGCGTGATTGCACCAGAGGCGCGCATTGCCTTCCTGCGCAGGATTCACCTCTTCCATGACCTGCGAGATGAGGATCTGGCGGCGATTGCCACGTCTCTGGAAGAGGAAACCCGGAAAGAGGGCGACGAGGTCTTCCTCCAGGGCGACTACGGCGAACGTTTCTTCATTATCCATCGCGGCACAATCCGTCTCAATCAGAATAGGCGCGGCCAGGATCATACGCTGGCAACGCTCGTCGACGGGGACTATTTCGGCGCGGAGGAATTGCCCGCCGGTCGCCCACGGATCGCCACTGCCGTCGCCGGCGAGCCAACCACGCTCTTCTCCATTGACCGCGATTCCTTCATTGCCCTGCTGAAGCAGTTCCCAAAGCTCAAGAAGGCGCTGAATGTTGCCGCGGAGAGTCGGCAGTTGGCGCGCAAATTGCACTTTGGCTGGCTCGGCCCCACGGAAGTGATCTACTTTCTGGCCCGCAAGCACGAGGTCGTCTTGGGTCAGGTGCTGAGCCTGCCGGTCGTGGCCCTGGCGGTCCCCATCTTCCTCGTGATCCAGTTCTTCCTGACCCGCGCTTTCTTCGCCATCTTTGGGGCCGGCCTTCTGTTTCTGTTGATCGCCCTCTGGATCGCGTGGAATTGGATTGATTGGGGCAACGATTACTACATCGTCACCAATCAGCGCGTGGTCTGGCTCGAAAAAGTCATTGGCCTTTACGATAGCCGGCAGGAGGCCCCGCTGAGCACTCTGCTGTCGGTGGGCGTCGAAACGGACATCAGTGGCAGATTGCTGGACTACGGAGACGTCATCGTTCGAACCTTCGTGGGAAAAATCGTCTTCAGCCATGTGGCTCATCCGTTCGAGGCCCAGCATCTCCTGGAGGAGCTTTGGACCCGCAGCCGGCGCACCGCCTCGCACACGGAAAGGGAAGCCATGCGCAATGTATTGCGCCGTAAGATGGGACTTCCCGTCCAGATCTCCTTGGAGGCCGCCGATACGGCCGGCGAGCCGGAGCAGATGGTTGCCCCCTCGTTCTACCGCCGCTCCATTCTGAAGGTGATCGGATCCAGTTGGTTCAACCTGCGGGTGGAGGATAGCGGCACGATTACGTATCGCAAGCACTGGTTCGTGCTCTGGCGTCAGGTATCGCAGCCCACGATCCTCGTTCTGCTGATCGGCTTCGGCATGATTGCCCGGCTGGTCACTTTGGCGGGCAGTGCCGGGCCGCGTCTCTTTGATGCTTCGAAGACGCCCCCAGTCGACACGATCATGCTGACCCTGCCGGTCCTCCTGATCCCGGTGGCCATCTGGTGGATCTATCAGTACATTGATTGGCGCAACGACATCTATCAGGTGACGCCGGATGAGATTCTGGACATCGACAAGAAGCCCTTTGGCAGCGAGACCCGCCAGGCCGCGCCGCTGGAAAATATCCTGAGCACGGAATCCGAGCGCATCGGATTGGCGGGCTATCTGCTTAACTATGGGACCGTCTACATTACCGTCGGTGGCGCCAACCTGGATTTCGTGGACGTGCTCGATCCCACCGCCGTGCAGGCCGACATTGATCGCCGGCGGGAGGCTCGCCTGGCTCAGAAGAGGGAACTTGAGACCGCCTCGGAGCGTGAACGCATGTCGGACTGGCTGGTTGCGTATCACGAGAACGAAGCCGAGTGGCGCCACGCGAACGGTGCCGACGAGGCCGAGCCTCAAGGCGGGTAAAATCGGTGGACTCTTTAGAAGGTACATAGATGGGATTGCGAACAATTGTCACCCTGCCAGACCCGGTGCTGCGTCGCAAGGCGAAGCCCGTAACAGTGTTCGATCGGAGCCTGCAGACCCTGGTCGATGACATGCTGGAGACCATGCGCGCCGCTCCAGGCGTCGGATTGGCCGCGCCCCAGGTGGGCGTCTCCGATCGCCTCATTGTCATCGAGTATGCCGAGCCGCCCGAAGAAGATCTTGAGCCGGATGGATCTTCGGTTGAGAACGGCGGAACGCCGGCCCCCGAGCGGAAGCCGGTCAAGCCAAAGCTCTACGTCATGGCAAATCCCGAGATCGTCAAGACATCCAAGGAATTGGTGTCCGGCGTGGAGGGCTGCCTGTCGATACCGGAACTTGTCGGCGAGGTCGAACGCTTTGCGACGGTCCACGTTAAGGGGCAAAACCGCCGCGGCCAGCCGATGAAGGTCAAGGCCGAGGGATGGCTGGCACGCATCTTCCAGCACGAGGTCGATCACATCAACGGTGTGGTCTTCCCTGACCGCGCCATAAAGGTCTGGCAGCCTGCTCCTGAAGAGCAGGAAGACCTGGCCTGATGACATGAGAGTCCGCCGCATTCCCGGGGACGATATGCCGCGCCTGCGGCGCCCCAATCGCCATCGCTGGCATCAACCGCATTCTGCATGCACCTCAAGCACCTTTCGCTGACCAACTTCCGCAACTTCGCCCGTCTGGATCTCAAGATCCCCAGCGGGGTCATTGTGCTCGTCGGCGGCAATGCGCAGGGAAAGACCAGCATCCTCGAAGCCATCTATTTTATTGCGTCTTTCAGTTCCTTTCAGACGCACACCGACCGGCAATTGGTCAACTTCGGGGAAGCTCGAAATGCCCTGGCGGTCGCACGCCTGGTGGCCGAATACGAGCGACATCGCGCCAAGCATCGCCTCGAGGTCCGCCTGATCCTGGAGCCAACCGGAATCAATGGCCAGCGCCTGCGCAAGGAGGTTCTGCTCGATGGCGTCAAGAAGCAGCCGAACGACGTCCTGGGGCACTTCAATGCCGTCATCTTCATTCCCCAGATGTCGCAGATCATCGAGGGCGGCCCGGACGAGCGCCGCCGCTATCTAAATCTGGCTTTGTCCCAGGCCGCCCCGGCCTATGCGGCCGTCTTGAACGACTATGGGCAGGCGCTCAGCCAGCGTAATGCGCTTCTCAAGACCCTCGCTGATACGGGCGGCGATGCCCGGCAGCTTGAAGTATGGGATGAGACGCTCGCCCATCTCGGCGCCCGGATCATTCAATGGCGTATCCTGGCAGTCAGGGAAATCGAGCGTCTGGCGGCGCGCATTCATCACGAGCTGACGCGTGGCCGCGAGATCCTCCGCCTGAATTACCTACCCGCCTATGATCCGCTGCCGAATCCCGATGGCCAGATCGGATTGAAGCTCACAACCGAGGTCGATCGTTCCGCCCTCACCGTCGACGAGATCCAATCGGGATTCGTGGCTCGCTTGCGGCAGGTCCGCTCCGAGGAGATCTCTCGGGGCATGACCGTCATCGGTCCGCACAGGGACGATCTGCGCTTCCTTGGCAATGGCATTGATCTGGGGGACTATGGTTCGCGAGGCCAGGTGCGCACCACCCTCCTCGCCCTCAAGCTGGCGGAGGTGAGCTGGATGAAAGAGCGCACCGGCGAATGGCCGGTCGTCCTCCTGGATGAGGTAATGGCCGAGCTTGATCTACAAAGGCGCGCAGATTTGCTGGACTATGTGCAGGAGAGCGAGCAGGTTATGCTCTCCGCCACCGACATCCACATGTTCGCCCAGCCGTTCCTGGATAAGGCCGAGATCTGGAAGGTGGAGGAGGGCAGCATACGGAAGCACGCGGAAAAGGCGCCCAGCGCCGATTGAAGAGGCAAGGGCCGCTGCACAGAAAGGACAACGGTATGACAGTCAAACACGCGGATGATGTGCCGGCCTCCGAGGTCGTCACGGGCAAGGACACTACCATACGGGTGCTCATCTCTGCGCAGGAGGGACCTAACTTCGCCCTGCGGCGATTCACCATCCAGCCGGGCGGCGGCATGCCTCGGCACACGAATACCCTGGAGCATGAGCAGTACGTACTTCGAGGGCGTGCACGGATCGAAATTGGGTCGGAGACGTTTGAGGTGGCTCCGGGGGACGTCGTCTTCATTCCCGAGGGGCAGGTGCACTCGTATCGGAACCTCGGCGAAGGACCCTTCGAGTTTCTGTGCGTGATCCCGAACAAGCCGGATAAGATTACAATAGTGGATCAGCCAAGCTGCTAGAGCGGCTTCTGCCGCATCGTTCAGGAGGAACCATGATCAGCAAAGCCATGCAAGATGCCATCAATGAACAGATCAACAAGGAGCTCTATTCCTCGTATCTTTACCTCTCGATGGCCGCCCATTTCGAGAACCAGAACCTGGCCGGCTTCGCCAAGTGGATGCACGTCCAGGAAGGCGAAGAGCGCGAGCACGCCATGAAGCTCTACTCATTCCTGGTCGACCGCGGCGGTCGCGTCCTTCTCAAGCCGATCGCCGGCCCGGAGACCGAGTGGAAGACCTCGCTCGAACTCTTCAAGCAGGTCGCCTCGCATGAAGCCGCAGTTACGGCTTCCATCCACGCCCTCTACGAGGTGGCCCTCAAGGAAAAGGACTACGCGGCCCAGGTGATGCTGCAGTGGTTCATTAACGAACAGGTCGAAGAAGAGAAGAATGCCGGTGAGATCGTCCAGCAACTGGAACTGATCGACGTGCGCGGCACGGCCGTGCTTATGCTGGATCATCGCCTCGGTAAGCGCGGCGAATAGTCTTCGGCTACCCGGGTTCCGGGCGCACTTCCAAGGCTCTAATCAAGGGGCGGAGGTCCACGGCATTTGCCGTGGACCTCCGTTTATTATCTTGGGCAGGCGGTGCGGCGCTTGGCTCCAGCCGGAGTTCGCAGCCATGGATGACCCATGCGCTAGGCTCGGGCGCGGTTAGGCCTGCGGTTGGGTCTTTCCGGACCGCGGCAGGATTACAGAAAAGGTCGTGCCGGCCCCGAGCTCGCTCTTGACTTCCATTCGCCCACCATGGCCCTGGACGATTTCTTTGCAGATGGACAGTCCCAGGCCGGTGCCAGACGTCTTGCCTTCGGTTTCGCGGACCCGGTAGAACTTCTCGAACAGGTGCGGAATGGCATCGTCAGGAATCCCGGTCCCGGTGTCCTGGATGCTGATGCAGTACCCGGATTCTCTGGCGCTGGCGCTCATGACCACCGCGCCTCCCGGCCGGTTGTATTTGATGGCGTTGCTGAGCAGGTTCAGCACGACCTGTTTGAGCTTGTCGCGGTCGGCCTCGACGGGCGCCAGACCCTCCGCGGCCTCAACGCGCACGTCCACCTGCTCCTCTTTGGCCTTGGCGCTCATGATGTCCTTGCACTCGACCAGCAAGTCCGCGACGTTGAAGCTTGCTTTGCGAAATTGTACGCGGCCTGATTCGAGCCGGGCGAGGTCGAGGAATGAGGCTGCCATCGAGTTGAGCCGCAGCGTCTCGGAATGAACATTGCTGATGATCTGCTGCCGTTGTTCGTGCGCCATTTCGGGCTGCAGCAGCAGATAGGTGGCCGTGCTCAAGGAAGCCAGCGGAGTGCGCAGCTCGTGCACGAATTCGGAGATCAGGTCGGATTGCTGGAACAAGCGGGCATTCTCAATGGCCACCGCCGCCTGCGCTCCCAAAACCGATAGCACCGATTCGTCCCCTTCGGTGAATTTGCCCCTCTGCTTGTTGAGCGCCTCAAGGACCCCCACCACCTTGTTCTTGGTGATCAGTGGTGTGCCCAGCAGGGATCGGATCGGACGGCCGGAAACCTGGTCTATGCGCCCCCTGAAGCGGCGGTCCCCCTCGATGTCCGAGACTCGCACCGACTTGCGGTTCAGAACGATCCAGCCGGCGATGCTCTTGTCCAGAGGCACTACCAGGCCCCGCAGCGTCGGCTCGTCCAGGTCCGTGGCAACCTGGAAATAGAGTTGCCGCGTCAAGTTGTCATACAGCAGGATCGAGGCCGCCTCGGATCGTGTGACCTCCGCGGCCGCTTCGACGATTCGCTCCAGCAAGACGTCTAGATCCAGCGTGGAAGCCAGATCGCGCGAGATCTCGATAAGTCGTCGGTAGCCGTCTAGGCGTTCAGTCTTGATTTCAGCCATGAAGTTTCTGTCCCGGGTCCATGAGTTAGCTTACAGCCCTGGCCCTGCCTGTCGGATCGGAAAGCGCTCGTGCGGTCTTCCGGCCAATTCAAGTGGACACCGGCGCAAGGGTCATGAACTTCTGGGTCGCACTGCGCGGCTTGCCGGCGAGCCGCGCGCCGCGGTCAGGCTCGCACCCAAACAACTAATGCGACGCGGCGTTGGCCAGTAGCTCATCGGCCAATTTCAGGATCTGCTGCGCCGTCACGTTTTCTGGTATGGCTACGACCCCGGGGATGTGCCGCCGCGCCGCCGCAACAAACAATTCCGGCGCAGGGGTCAGCGTAGCGGATATCGGATGACCCAGGGCTCTCTCCACTTGCGCCCATGGAAGTTGTGTGTCGAAACGTGCGCGGTTGTTCAGGACGACGGTCAGGCCATGGGCGTCGATACCTAGGGCGGAGATTTCCTCCAGCAGGATTCGGCTGTGGGCCACGGTATTTAACGAGGCTTCCGTCACCAGGATCCGGGCATCGCACAGCGGCAGGATCTTCTCGGCGAAGGGAGGCAGCCCCACGCCAAGATCCAGCACAATGAAGGGAGCCAGTTCGCCCAGACACCTGAAGAGGACCTCCAGCTGCTCGGTTTGTTCGGTCAGCGTCACGTCCCGTGGATTCTCGGAGGCCAGCAGCATCTTGAGTCCCGTGGAGTGCGTAACGAGCAGCGACCTTACCTTCTCGGGTGTGATCTCCTCGGCAGAGCCGGACAGCAGTTCCTTCAATCCTCGGGGGCTGGGGGTGCCGAGGTCCATGCCAAGCGTGCCGTGCCCCGGAGTCAGTTCGGCGAGGATCACCTCGCCTCGGGTGCGCAGCTGCAGGGCCGCGGCAAGATTGCTCGCCAAAGTCGAGACGCCCAGTCCACCGCGGGCTGCCAGCAGCGCGATCAGGTGGCCGGTTTTCTTTGCCCGTGGGGTCTGCTGCGGCTCGTCTGTCTTGTGGGGGAATCGCTCCAACAGGCTGCGGACGCGCTCGACCAACTGCACCGGATCGGCGGGTTTTGTGATGAAGTCGTCCGCGCCGGCCTCAAAGCCGGTCACCTTGTCGTCAAGTTGGGACTTGGCCGTAAACATCAGGATCGGAATGTCCTTGGTTTGGGGATTCTCTCTTAGCCGCCGCGCCACTTCGTAGCCATCCATGGCTGGCATCATGATATCTAGGACGATCACATCCGGATTTTCGGCGGCGGCCTTTGCGATGCCCTGCGCGCCGCTGGCAGCCGCGCTGATTTGATAGCCCTGCTGTTCGAGCGCCAAGGCCCACCAACCTCAGGGTATCCACGTCGTCGTCGATGATCAGTACGCGCTCTCGCATCTCGTCCCGCCTGGTCAAAGTCTAGCACAAAAGCCGCCGGCGGGGACGCTGCCCGCCCCACGCCAACCGTCCCTGTAACGAATCTCTAACACAGCGATGCTATAATGACGCCTGTATTCAGGACGTCCTGCTTCGGTTGGGGACTGTCCCCCGGGGATGACAGGCTTCGACGGGAGAGGCTGGTCCCGGAATGCGAGCCGAGCGGCGCCGATCTCGTAAACTCAGCGCAAAAAATCAAGTGCCAACAGCACTTCCTATGCTGCCATGCCCCTCGCTGCATAAGCGATGAAATGACAGCACGGCCTCCTAGTTGAGGCCGCGTCCGCCGTCCCCGAACTCCTCCCGGTGACGGACCGGGCGTGACAAAGGTGGAGTGCCGCACATGACTCTGCTAAATGTGCGAAAGACAAGCAGATGGCCGCAGGGTAACTTGCCCGCTGAGATCCCTGCGGTGACACAACTCGGCAGGCTACGCTCGTAGAGTTCCGTGGTCGAATCTTTCGGACGCGGGTTCGATTCCCGCCATCTCCACCTTCTGGTTTGACCAGCAGTGAAGCTGCTGGTCAAACTCCATTAAAGCCAGTATGAATCGCCTGTGGTGCGTTCTTCTCTTGGTAACGTTGACATCCGCGGCTTGCCAGCCCGTGGCTACGGCCGTGCCTGCCCCCGCCACAACAACCGTCTCACCGACCGCCGCTGCCACGGCGACCTCGACGCCCGAACCATCCCCCGTTCCGCCGACTCCCACTGTCACCTCGCCGCCCGCCGAACGCTTCTTCACGGAGGACTTCGACCGTGCCTCGCCCTACTGGAGTTTCCCGCAGGTTGATACCGGCCAGCCGGCTGAGCCGCCCCAGATCGACGGTGGATTCTTGGTGTTTCAGCTCCCTGCCCCCAATCAATGGCTTTACGGCGTGTATCAGCCTTTTCATTACGCGGACGTTCGTGTGGATGCCGCCGTCCAGGTGCGCCTCGGTTCGCACGGTACGCCCGGCCTAGTCTGCCGCTATGACGAGCAGCAGGGCTGGTACGAGTTCGATATCCACGACGATCAGACCTATGTCCTTCTGTTCGGGCAGTGGCTGGCCGACGGCGTTGCCCGCTATACGCCCTTGGTCCAGGCCGAATCTGAGAAGATCCAGCCCGGGCAGAACGAGATAGGCTTGCTCTGCGAGGGGGATGTCCTTACTCCTTTCGTCAACGGTACCCAGCTGCGGCGGCGAGAGGAGCGGACCTTCGGCCTCACGACCGGCAAGATCGGTGTGGCCGCCTCTAGCTTTCAGGACGCACCCGAAATCATCGCCTACGACTGGGTGCGGGTAAGCTCGCCCTAGTCTCCCCTGCCTAGCCTGGGCAGGGGTTGGGCCCCCGCCAAGTCTCACAGCCCTTCTATGAAGTGTTAATACTTTTCTTTCATACGTCGTGTATGCTTTGCTGAATTCCATGGCCTGTTTCGGCAGGCCACCGCGGGCGCGTGCTGGAAGCCCGCGGGCCTTGGCCGAAGTCGGCAAACGAGGAGTTTGAAATATGGGAAAAATCATAGGAATTGATCTTGGCACCACCAACAGCGTTGTGTCGGTAATGGAAGGCGGCTCCGCCACCGTGATTTCCACGGCGGAGGGCGGTCGACTGTGCCCCTCGGTTGTGGCTTTCAATAAGAATGGGGAACGCCTGGTCGGCCAGACCGCCAAACGGCAGGCGGTGGTGAACTCTGAGAACACAGTCTATTCCATCAAGCGGTTTATAGGTCGCCATTTTGAGGAGACCGAGGTTGAACGCAAGATGGTTTCTTACGAGGTCGTTGAGGACCCTCGGACGATGTGCGCGTCAAGATCCCGATCACGGGCCGCGAGTACAGCCCGCAGGAAATCAGCGCCATGATCCTGGCCAAGCTAAAGACTGATGCGGAGGCGTATCTCGGAGGACCGGTGACTCAGGCCGTGATCACGGTTCCGGCTTACTTCAATGACAGCCAACGCCAGGCCACCAAGGACGCGGGCAAGATCGCGGGCCTGGAGGTCATGAGAATCATCAATGAGCCGACGGCTTCCGCCCTCGCTTACGGCCTCGACAAAAAGAAGGACGAGACCATTCTCGTCTTCGACCTCGGCGGCGGCACATTCGACGTCTCGATCCTCTCCGTCGGGGAGGGCGTCATCGAGGTCAAGTCCACGAATGGCGACACGCACCTCGGCGGTGATGATTGGGATCAGAGGATTGTCACCTGGGCCGCGGATGAGTTCAAGAAGGATCAAGGGATTGATCTGCGATCCGATCGCCAGGCATTGCAGCGTCTGCGCGAGGCAGCCGAGAAAGCGAAGATCGAACTGTCGTCCGTTACGGAAACAGAGATCAACCTGCCCTATGTCACGGCCGATGCCAGTGGTCCAAAGCATCTGCAGCTGAAGCTGAGCCGCGCCAAGTTCGATCAGATGACCGAAGACCTCCTGAACCGTTGCCAGATCCCGTTCGAGGCGGCGCTCAAGGATGCCAAGATGACCCCCGCCAACCTCAATGAGGTCGTCCTCGTCGGCGGCGCCACCCGCATGCCGATGGTGCAGGATTTGGTGCGCCGGCTGACAAACGGGAAGGAGCCGAACAAGGGCGTTAATCCCGATGAGGTGGTTTCGATCGGTGCCGCCATCCAGGGCGGCGTGCTCGGCGGCGAGGTCAAGGACATGCTCCTTCTGGACGTCACCCCGCTGTCGCTGGGCGTGGAGACTCTGGGCGCCGTGATGACGAAGATGATCGAGCGCAACACGACCATACCGGTGCGCAAGACCGAAACCTATTCCACCGCCGCGGACAATCAGACCGCCGTGGATATTCATGTGCTGCAGGGTGAACGACCTATGGCAGCCGACAATATGTCGCTTGGACGTTTCCGCCTCGATGGCATTCCCCCGGCGCCCCGCGGCATTCCGCAGGTAGAGGTGACCTTTGATATCGACGCCAATGGCATTCTGCACGTGACTGCCAAGGACAAGGCCTCGGGCAAGGAACAGAAGGTCACGATCACGGCCTCGACCAACCTCGATAAGGGCGACATCGAGCGCATGGTGCAGGAATCCAAGCAGCACGAGGCCGATGACAAGCAGCGACGCGATCTCATCGACGCCAGGAACACCGCAGATAATCTCGGCTACCAGCTGGAGAAGACTCTGCGCGAGTTGGGCGAAAAGGTCCCCGCGGACGAGCGCTCGAACATCGAGGCCAAGATCAACGACCTCAAGCAGGCTGCCCAGGGCGATGACCTCAATCGCATTAAGAAGGCTACCGATGAGGCGCAGAACGCCTTCCACGCGCTGAGTTCAGCAGCTTTACGCGCAAGGTCAGCCGCAGCCCGAGGGCGCGGGACCGGGCCCGGCCTCCGGCGGGCCCTCTGCGCCCCCCTCAGACGATGGGGACGTGGTTGAAGGTGAAGTGAAAGAGTAGGCCGCAAAGTGCCTTGGTGCGGTCGGCACGCAGCCGTCCGCAGCCAATCGCAGTACACGCTCACGGGCGACCATCGAGAGGTGGTCGCCCGTTTTTTTGTAAGTGCAGGCCACCTCGGGACCGCTCGTGCCCCTCTAGTACCTTATAATAGTCAGTCCAAAAACCGGGTGCTGCTCCACAGGCAACGACGCGCACGGAAAGGAGCTCCCATGCAATCAACACCCCGGCGCCGGCGGCTCAAAATCTTCTTGGTGATCGCAGCCACTCTCATTTTGGCCTGCGGGTTGGTCGTTTCAGGTTCGCCCACACCCGCTGCCGACGCGACCACGGTCGCCCTGCAGATAAACGCGACCGCGTTGTCGCTGCAACTGACACAGGCGGCCCTGAATGCCGCATCGCAGCTCCAGTCCACTTCTGAGCCCGCGGCCCAGGCGGCGCCTTCAGAAACGGAGGCCGTTGAGGCTGCAACTGCAACCGTTGCCCCTAAGGTGCAATTCGAGTACGGCGCAATCGAGCTTGCCTACGGGGAGAAAGCCGGAAGCTACCCGCGCAAGTCCGGGGGAATCACATACGGCTTTCAGGGTGCCCAGGGTGACGTCGTTACCATCGTTCTAGCCTCCTCGAATGCACGTCCCCAGGATGCGCGTTGCAAGGATTGGGTGTCCAGCACGACCTTCACACTAAGAACACCCGGCAGTGAAGTACCGGCGACGGTCGAGAGTGCGCATCTCAGTTCGCTGAAGGACTATGCACTTCCCGGTTCAGCAGCGTACTACGTCGCAGTCACCTGCACCGGAAGCGGTTGCAACGGCTATTGCACGGAGGCCGATCTGTCGCTCGAGAAGAAAGAGTGATGTGAGCACGATCCCGGGACCGCACCGCCCTGTATTAGGCGCTTCCTTGCGGTCTTCCCAAAATTACGCGGAAGTATAGGCGTCCGAGTGCCGAAGAACATCAAGGACATTCGCATTGCGATTGTTGTACTGGCATTGATGGTGGGAATCTCCTTCCTGCCGCCGGTGCATCAGCGCCTTGCGCGCCGCGTGGACGACATCCGCACGCAAATCAAGTACGCCTTCAATCCGCCGGATCAGGCCATCTTTCTGCCAACCCAGCAGGCCGCCATCGACGCCATCGTCAGTGCCACCATGCAGGCCCATTCCGCGCAGGCGGCCGCCTCGGCCACTCCCGCGGTCCGCACTCCATCTCCCGGGCCTACTTCCAAACCAACGCTGACCCCGACGGCTCTGCCCACGACGGTTAACTTGCCCGGCGTCGTCTACGTGGATCAGCGCAACCGCTGGAATTACTGCGCGCCGGCCAACCTCACCATGGCTTTGAATTTCTGGGGCTGGAAGGGCAATCGCGACGACGTGGCCAAGGTGGTCAAGCCCGGGGAGAACGACCCGTCCAAATCCTTCATCGATCGGGGCTTCACCGACAAGAACGTAATGCCATATGAGCTTGTGGATTTTGTCAACGAGCACACCGACTTCAGGGCCCTTTATCGCTATGGCGGAGACCTCCAACTGATCAAGACCTTGCTGGCCGCTGGATTCCCGCTCGTCGCCGAGAAGGGTTACTACGAAGCGGACTACAAAGGCAAGGTGGCCTGGTTGGGCCATTACCAGTTCGTGACGGGCTATGATGACAGCGCGCAAGAACTCATTGTGCAGGACACCTGGAACGACGGCCCCAATTTCCACATTGCCTACGACAAGTTCTACGAGGGCTGGCGCTCCTTCGACTTTGTCTTCTTCGTTGTGTATCCTGCCGCCCGCCAGGACCAGCTCATGAGCCTGCTTGGCCCCTACACCGACGCTACCTGGGCTGCCCAGCACGCAGTCGACCGCGCCAATCAGGATGTCAAGACCCTCAGCGGGATCGACCTCTTCTTCGCCTGGTTTGCCAAGGGGACCAGCCATGTCGCCCTTCAGCAATATGTGGACGCGGCCACGGCCTACGACCAGGCGTTCTCCATATACGCAACGCTCGGAGCCAACGATAACGAGCGTCCCTATCGCATGATGTGGTACCAGACCGGTCCGTACTGGGCCTATTTCTATAGTGGTCGATACCAGGACGTCGTCAATCTCGCCAACACGACGTTTGAGACCGTCGGGGCACCCACCCTCGAGGAAAGCCTCTACTGGCGCGGACTCGCCGAGTACGCCCAGGGCCAGACCTCGCCGGGCATCGCGGACGTGCAGAAGAGCGTCTACTACAACATGAATTTCAAGGCGGGTATCGCCAAGCTTCAAGAGTGGGGAGTGCCTTGAAACTGCTCCACTTCGCCGACGCGCACATCGACATGGCCAACTTCGGGCGGCATGACCCCGAGACCGGCCTGCCCTTGCGCGTTCTGGACTTCTTGAAGTCACTCGACACGATTGTGGAAGCTGCCATCGCGGAGAAGGTCGACCTGGTCGTCTTTGCGGGCGATGCCTACAAGGATCGCTCGCCCGCGCCGACGTTTCAGCGGGAGTGGGGCCGGCGCATCATGCGCCTTTCACAGGCGCGCATCCCGACGCTCCTCCTGGTTGGCAATCACGATGTGTCGCCTGCCGCTGGCCGGGCTCACGCCATCCATGAATTTGACACCCTGCAAGTGCCCCTGGTGCGCGTGATCTCCGCTCCCTCGTTCTTGAGACCGGCTGATCTCTGGGATCTGCCCGTGCAGGTCATCGCCTGGCCGTGGATCTCCCGGTCCGCCATCATGGCTGCACGTGGCATGAGTGGCACCGACAAGATCGACATCAACTCGCAAATGACGGACATCATCATTGAGCAGACCAATGAGTGGCTGTCTGAGGCCGATCCACTTCTGCCCATGATGCTGACGGCGCATGCCTCGGTCGAAGGCGCATCCTATGGCTCTGAGAGGATGGTGATGTTGGGATCGGACTTGGTCCTGCCGGCCTCGCTGCTGCGCGACCGCCGGCTGGACTACGTGGCCCTCGGTCATATCCACAAGCCGCAGGACCTTAACCCGGGCGCGCATCCCCCGGTCATCTATCCCGGCTCTATTGAGCGCGTCGATTTCGGCGAAGCCGCTGAAGATCGCTGTTTCGTTATCGCAGAGGTATCCCGCGGGGACACCCACTATGAGTGGAAACGACTCACCGAGGCGCGTCGCTTCATCGAACGGCGGGCGACCCTTGAACCGGCGCTTGCGGCGGCGGAGGCCTCAGCGGAAAACGTTACCGAGACGCTCAAGACCGCTCTTGGCCCCCAGAGCGAGCTGGACGGCGCCATCGTCAAGCTGACCGTGGATTACCCGCGGGAATACGATGCCCTGATTGACGAGCCTGCCCTGCGCAAGTACTCGCAGGGTGCCTTTGAATTCCATCTCGTCCGGCGCCCGCAGGCCGAAGCCCGTGTGCGTCTGCCTGCAGACCAGACGGTCGGCAGCCTTTCTCCGCTTGAATTGCTTGAGAAGTATTGGCGGGCAGCCAACGTGGAACCGTCGGAAATCGGGCCGCTCCAGGAGCTCGCCCGTCATATAATTCTGGACGACGACGCCCATGAGGATGCCTCGTAACGCGGTGCTTGAAATCGGGTTAAGTGCTCAAGGAGAGAGATCATGCGCCAATTGAAATGGATCCTGCTCGGTATCTATCTGATCCTCGCCGGCCTCGTGCTGCTGGGCGTGAACGTTGGCGGTGGCGTCATGGATACCATCGCCGGCATCTGCGCCCTCATTGCCGGCATCCTGTTCATCATCAATCGCTAACCGAATATCGTTCTGCGGCAATCATGGCTCTCGCACTGGGACCGCATTCCAGCGGACTCTCTGCGGCTGTCCATTTCCATCGGCTGGGCCTGTATCTAGGCTGGATGCATCTGCCGTGAAAACCTCGCGCTCGAGGCTCGCGCTATCGCTGGTTCGTGGTCGCGGTCCTGTTTGTCTTCATGCTTCTGCATCAGACGGACCGCCTCATGATCGGTCCGCTGCAAGACACCATCGAGCGGCAGTTCTCCATCGATGACCAGCAATGGGGCTTGATTAATTCGGGTGCCCTGCTGGTCGGCACGGTCCTGTATCCGATTTGGGGTTATCTCTACGACCGATACGCCCGCGCCAAGCTTCTGGCATTGGCCTCGCTGATTTGGGGCGCCACCACCTGGATCAGTGCCATCGCCCCCAATTACCGCACGTTTCTCGTGACGCGCGCCTCGACCGGCATCGACGATTCCGCTTATCCGGGTTTGTATTCTCTGGTTGCCGACTACTTCGGACCGTTCCTCCGCGGCCGTATCTACGGCCTGCTGCAGCTTGCCCAGCCGCTCGGCTATTTGGTTGGCATGCTCATGGCCCTGATCGTTGCACCTCTGATCGGCGGCTGGCGGCAGGCGTTCTATGTGACCGGATCGCTTGGCTTGGTGGTGGCCATGCTCATCTATTTTGGAGTCAAGGAGCTGCCCCGCGGCCAGGCGGAGCCTGAATTCGATGGCTTGGAAGAGATTGGCCAGTTCCGCTTCTCGTGGCGGGAGGCAGTGGAGATCTTCCGGAAGAAGACGATGTGGTTCGTGTTCCTGCAGGGGTTTGCAGGCGTCTTTCCCTGGAACGTGATTACATTCTTCTTTTTCGGTTACTTGATGGCCGACCGCGGCTACGACAACGATGCGGTTCTCCTCACCATGGCCCCCGTCATCGTCGTTCTCGCCGGTGGCTACTTCCTCGGCGGAGTAGCCGGTGACTGGTTGTTCAAGCGGACCCACAAAGGGCGCATCATTGTGTCCATGCTGGGGGTGTTGCTTGGGGCGCTGTTCCTCTTCCTGGCCATGCGCACTCCCGCTGACCGGCGGTCGATCTTCTTCTTGTGGATGCTCCTCACCGCCATCTTCATGCCCCTGTCCTCGCCCAATGTCGTCGCGCACAGTCTACGATGTGGTGGTTCCCGAGGTGCGTTCCACAGCGCAGGCGGTGGAGTACTTCGTCGAGAATATTGGTGCTGCCTTCGCGCCGCTGCTGGCAGGCTTCCTTTCAGTGCGTTACGGCAAGGGGAGCGCCATCCTCTGGACTTGCATCGTGGCCTGGCTGCTTTGCTTTGGCTTCTACCTGGGTGCCCTGTTTACTGTCGATGGCGACGTGCGGCGACTGCGTTCCCAGATGGGCGCCCGGGCCACGGCCCAGCCGCGCTAGCCCGTTTGCTTAGGCGCAGCGCCTCTCAGGGCGCCCTCGTCGGGCGGTTACGAAAGCTGAAGTTAAAGCGGAGCAAAGTAACTTGGCGGAAGCCATTCCCGCCCTTATGATGTAACTGGGAGGGCCACATGACTGTCATAGTTGCCGATACTACGTGCAGCCTGCCCCGCGATCTGCTCACCAGGCGCGGCATTCCGTTTGTTCCGCAGGTGGTCATATTTGGCGAGCAGTCCTATCACGACGACGGGGAGGTGGACACCACCGAGTTCCTCCGCAAACTCAAGGCTTCGTCCACGCTTCCAAAAACAGCCGCGCCGGAACCAACCTTGTACTATCCCATCTTTGAGGCAGCCAGGGCCCGCAAGGAAAGCGTCATTGTCTTGGCCGTGTCCGCCAAGCTGAGCGGCACAGTGCGCTCTGCCCAGACCGCCGCCCAGGACTTCACTGATGTGGATGTTCGCGTTGTCGACACACAGACGGTCTCTTGTAATCTCGGCGCGCTGGTGTTGGAAGCCAAGGCCATGGCCGATGCCGGCCGAACCGCGGACGAGATCGTTGCGCACGTCGAGAACCTGATCCCGCGCGGCCGACTCTATTTTGTCGTCGACACGCTGGAGTATCTGGCCAAAGGCGGCCGGATCGGGGGTGCCAGGGCGCTTCTGGGTGAGTTGATTCAGATCAAACCCGTGCTGACGATTCGGGATGGGCAGGCGCAGGCCTACGAACAGCCCCGCACGCGCAAGCGATCGCCTAAGTCGCCTCGCGGAGATCGTTGAAAGCCAGTGCCCCAGGTCCGCCGAGTCGCATCTGGCCGTCATCCAGGTGGCCGCCGAGCGGGAGGCGCAGGAGCTCGCGGAGCACCTCAAGATGCGCATGGGCCTCCCGGTCGTGCCGATCTACGAACTGCCGCCGGCCATTGTGGTTCACGGCGGGCCCGGGACCATCGGTGTCGGGTTCTTTGCTGGGGTCGACGCGCAGGCGCCTTAATCGCGGATGGTATAATTTCAAAAATCACCGGCTTTCACACGAGGGCCGTGTTCCAGGTCAGGAGTCCCCATGTCAGGTCATTCCAAGTGGTCAACCATCAAGCGCAAGAAAGGCGCGGCCGACGCAAAAAGAGGCGCGGTCTTCACGCGTCTCACTCGCGAGATCGTGATGGCTGCCCGGGACGGCGGCGGCGACCCCAATGGCAATTTCCGGCTGCGTCTGGCGGTGGATAAAGCCCGCTCCGAGAACATGCCCAAGGACAATATCGAACGCGCCATTCGACGCGGCACGGGCGAGGACAAGGACGCCGCCACCTTCGAGGAAGTCACGTATGAAGGCTACGCCGGCCACGGCGTCGCCCTGATGATTGAGTGCGTCACCGACAATCGCAACCGCACCGTGGCCGAGTTGCGCCATGCCCTCACGCAGGCGGGAGGTAGTATGGGCGAGCTTGGCTCGGTCGCCTGGCAGTTCGAGCGCGTGGCCTACTTTTCATTTCCTTCCAGCGCCATGAGCTACGACAAGGCCTTCGAGCTTGGGATCGAAGCGGGTGCCAATGACGTCGTCGACGAGAACGACACCATTGAGATCATTGGCCCGGTCGAGACCTTCAAGGACATCGCCGATCGCCTGCACGCGGCCGAGGTGCAGGCTGAGGACGCCGGCTTGCGCATGATCCCGAAACAGGAGCTCGAACTCGAGCTGGAGCAAACCCTGCACGTGATGAAGTCGCTGGAAACCATCGAAGAAATCGACGACGTGCAGAACGTCTTCTCCAATTTGAAGATGTCCGAGCAGGCCTTGGCCGCCCTCGAAGCCGCCTGACCGGTCCACCCACACCTCTGGCCATACAAAGATCCGTTCAGCGACGCGGCGAGCCTCGTGCCGGTTTGGCGTTGCATAAGGGGCTATGATGACTCTTGCGCTTGGGATCGACCCGGGCACCGCCACCACCGGCTACGGCTTGGTGCGCCTGACGACCCAGGACAAGCTTGAGGCGGTCGCATTTGGGGTGATCGTGACGCCGCCGAACACGCCGGCCCATGAACGCCTGCTCATGCTCTACGGCGACTTGAAGGAACTCATATCCATCCATCGTCCGGATTGCTGCGCTGTTGAAAAGCTGTTCTTCCAGCGCAACGTCTCTACCGCCATGGCCGTCGGCCAGGCCCGCGGCGTCGTGCTGCTGGCCGTGGCGGAGGCGGGCGGCGACGTGGCCGAATACACTCCGAACGAGATCAAGCAGGCCGTGGTCGGATACGGTTCCGCCGGCAAGCGGCAGGTCCAGGAAATGGTGCGGACGCTCTTGGGCCTGCCGGAGATTCCCAAGCCTGACGACGCCGCCGATGCCCTGGCCGTCGCCATCACGCATCTGCACACCAGGAGATACTAGCCACAGTCACCCCGCGTACCGGCGTTCCGGCTTGCCTCGCTGGATGGCAGACTGCGGTCATTGTGGTAAAAAAGGGACGCTATGATCGCGACACTGCGCGGCGAGATCGTCCAGCTCGAGGACAATGCCTTCATCGTCGAGGTTGGCGGCGTGGGCCTGCGGGTCTTCGTCCCGGCACCTCTGCGGGGACGCAAGAAGGTCGGGGAAGGCATCGTGCTATATACGTTTCTCGTCGTCCGCGAGGACGCCCTGAACCTCTACGGATTCGAAACCCAGGCCGAGCGCGACCTCTTCTCGCTCTTGCTCGGCGTCAACGGCGTCGGGCCGCGGGCGTCGCTCGCCGTGCTCTCCACCTTGACGCTGGAGGCTGTGCAGCGCGCCGTCCTGGCTGAAGAAAGCGAGATCCTCGCGCGCGTGCCCGGCATCGGTAAGAAGACCGCCCAGAAAATCGTGCTGCATCTGCATGACAAGCTCAAGCCGGTGGCCGGCCTTGAGAAACTGGCGGCATTGTCTGATAAGGACGCAGAGGTCTTGGCTGCCCTCACGGCGCTTGGTTACTCGGTGATCGAGGCCCAAACCGCCATTCAATCCCTGCCTGCCGACGCGCCGGACAGTGTGGAAGAGCGTCTGCGTCTGGCACTGCAGAATTTCACGGGTTGAGCCCGCATCACTCTACCTCGGAGGTCGTATGTTGAAGAAACGGATTGCGTTCATCGGGCCGGGCGCCATGGCGGAGGCGATGATTTCCGGAACCCTGCGGAAGAAGCTCGTGCGTGCCGAGGACCTGTGGGCCGCCGGGCCGCGCCCTGAACGCGCCGCCGAACTTAAGAAGAAATACAGTATCCAAACCACCACGGATAATTCTGCCGCCGTACGCCACGCGGACGTGGTCGTGCTCTCCGTCAAGCCCCAGCGCCTCAGCGAGGTAATGAAAGGTTTGCGCGGGATTCCGCCGCAGGCGCTCGTTCTTTCGATCGTGGCCGGTGCATCCATTCGCAAGCTCGCCGCCGGCTTGAAACACAAGGCCATCGTCCGCTCGATGCCAAACACCCCCGGCCAGATTGGCGAAGGCATTACCGTTTGGACCGCCTCGCACGATACCTCGGCGAAGCAGCGTGACCTTGCCGGGCAGATCCTGGGCGCCATGGGGCAGGAGATCTTCGTTGAAGATGAAAGCTACCTCGACATGGCGACCGCGCTTTCCGGCAACGGCCCCGCCTATGTATTTCTTTTTACTGAGGCGCTCATCGATGCCGGCGTGCACATGGGCCTTCCGCGTCGCATAGCGGAGTCCATGGTGTTGCAGACGCTCAAGGGCTCGGCCTCGTTCTATGAGCGTGCAGCCCAACACCCCGCCTCGCTGCGCAACCAGGTCACTTCGCCGGGCGGCACCTCCGCCGAGGCGCTCTACTATCTCGAGAAGGCGGGTTTTCGTTCTGCCATTTCGCGCGCCGTCTGGGCCGGCTATCAACGTTCCGTGGAGTTGGGGAAGGAAAAGCCCGCCCACATCCCCAATTCTGAGGCAGACGACCTCGCCGCCTAATTCATTCCTTCATTTCGATTTCGTCATCCATAGGAACTGCGCCGAATCACCGCTGGCACCGCACTCCTCCATGGCCTTATGAATATTCTGTCAGCCCTGATGGATCGCCGCTGGAAGAAAATCCTCTGGTTCGCGCTGATTGCCGCCCTGGCATACTTGCCCAGCGCCGTGCGGTTGACCTACTATCGGGATGATTGGTACTACGCCTACGATGCACTGGTCGGGCCGTCGGGTGTCTTCCGCTTGATGTTCGCCAGCGATCGCCCGGCTCGCGGCCCGTTTTTTGAGCTCTACCAGGCGCTTTTCGGCATGGCTCCCTTGCCATATCACCTGGCAATGTTCGCCTGGCGGCTGGGCGGCGGCCTTGCGACCGTCTGGTTGTTTCATCTGGTTTGGCCGCGGCCCCGGCACGCCCCATGGGCGGCCGGCCTGCTCTTTGCCTTGTATCCCGGCTTCACCTGGTGGGTTGCCGGCATCGAGTATCAGCCGATGGTCGCCAGCGCTGCCTTGATGGTGCTCTCGCTTGCACTCACGGTCCAGGCGCTGCGGTCGCCGCGCAAGTGGCCTCAAGTTGCCTGCTTGCTCGGCGCGATCCTGACTGGATGGATCTACCTTGCCCTGGTCGAGTACGCCGCAGGGATGGAAGTGCTTCGGCTATGCCTTATCTTCATCATCGTCAGTGGCGCCGGGGGCGCCTCTTTTCGGCAGAGAGCCGGCCTCGCCTTGCGGCATTGGCTCATCTATTTGGTCATACCGGTGGGTTTCGCAGTCTGGCGCTTCCTGTTGTTCACAAGTCAGCGCAGGGCCACGGATCTCGGCGCGCAGCTTGGAACCTTCCAGAGTGATCCACTCTCCACGGGGTTGCATTGGATTGTGAATCTGCTGCTCAGCTTCGTCAACGTGACGTTCTCGGCCTGGGTCGTTCCATTGGTGAATAACTTCTTCTCGGGGAGTCTGCGGGAAGTGATGGTGGGATTCCTCATAGCGCTGGCGGCCGCCCTCCTGGGTTGGTTCTTCATCAGCGAAGTTGCGGGGCCCCGCGCTGCTTCTGCAGACGCAGACCAGGCGGACTGGCCTGTGCAGGCTGTCTGGCCTCGGGTTGGTGGCCTTGGTGCTTGGAATTGCTCCCATCATCGTCGCCAACCGGGAGATCACTTTTCCGAACTTTTCGCACTATGCCTTGCCGGCCTCCCTGGGTCTGGCCTTCGCAATCACGGGACTCATCTTCACCGCGCAGCCGCCGAAGGTCCGCACGTTGCTCCTGACCGGATTGGTGTTTCTGAGTGCCCTCACGCATCAAGGCCTCGGAACGAGCGCGTTGCATGAAGAGCGCACCATATCAGCTTTCTGGCATCAAATGGCGTGGCGTGCGCCCGCCATCGCATCCGGGTCGACGCTGCTGGTCTACTACCCGGGTGTGAACTATGCGGATGACACGGACATTGTCTGGGGCCCCGCCAATTATGTCTACTACCGGGGGCCGCAGCGGCAGCTTCCTGTCAAGGTTTCGATCTCTGCGCTAACGACCGATACGTCTGCCATGAATAACCTCCTGCTCGGCCACGACTCGCAGATCAGCACGTATCGCGCCCACACTTCGACCATCGACTATGCGGACACGCTCATCATCATCCAGTCCGCCGAAGATTCCTGCGTCCGCGTGATCGACCCGCGCTGGCCGACGTTCTCCTTGACGGATGATCCGGCCTTGCGCCTCTTGGCGCCTGTCTCACGCGTGGAGGGCATCGCCTCCTCAACGGCTCCTGCCGTGGTGCCTGCTTCCCTCTTTGGCCCCGAGCCGGAGCACGCCTGGTGCTATTACTTCGAAAAGGCCTCGCTCGCCGCACAGCACGGCAACTGGCAGGAAGTCGCGGCCCTTGGGGCCCAGGCTGACAAACTTGGCTTGCACCCAAACGATCAGATCGAGTGGATGCCGTTTCTCCAGGCACAGGCCTATCTCGGGGACCTGCAGGCTGTCAGAGGGATTGCCAGCCGCATCAATACGGAGAAACTATACAAGCAGGAAGCCTGCCAGAACCTTGGGGCAATGGCTGATCAAGGCTATCCGTTGTCACCGGACGCGCAATCTCTGGGGAGCACCTTGTTCTGCGGCGCAAAGCCGTAAAGGACGGCAGGTGCTTCGGACTCCCCGCTGCCCCTGTAAGCCGAAGGCACCGAGCACAGCGACTTGATAGATGTCCCTCCTCACCGCAACTTCCCTCGCCAAGTCCTTTGGTGCAGAAGATATCTTCCGTGATGTCACGTTTTCGGTTGCCCGGGGCGCACGCTTTGCGCTCGTGGGACCGAACGGTATTGGCAAGACCACTCTTCTGCGGATCCTCATGGGCCTGGAGACGCCCTCCACGGGGAAAGTAACGCGCGCCAAGGCCTTGCGTCTCGGCTACCTGCCTCAGGAGGCGGACTTCCAATTGGAAGGTACCATCTGGGATGCCTGCGCCGGCGGTCTTCGCGGATCTCGCCCGGCAGCAGGTCGAGTTGCAGAAACTTGAGGCCGCCATGTCCGATCCTGAGGCGCGCGAAGCCGCCTTGGCGCGCTATGGACCGCTCCAGGAGGGCTTCGAAAGGCGTGGCGGCTATGTCTATCAAGTCCGCATCAAGCAGGTGCTTTCCGGTCTGGGCTTTGTTTCTTCGGATTTCCACCTCCCGCTCGATCACCTTTCCGGTGGGCAGCGCACGCGCGCCTATCTTGCGCGCCTGCTGCTCTCGGATCCCGATCTCCTCCTCTTGGACGAGCCCACCAATCATCTCGACATGGATGCGGTCGAATGGTTGGAGGGTTACCTCAGCCAGTGGGAGGGTGCCGCCGTGATTGTGTCCCACGACCGCTACTTCCTCGACCACTCGTGCAACGCCTTGCTCGAGATGGCGCTGAGCGGCACGGAGCTTTATCGCGGCAACTACACCACCTATTTGCAGGAACGCGAGAACCGTTGGGCGCACCGCGTGGAGGTGTTTGAGTCCGAGCGCGACAAGCTCCTTAAGGATGTCGAGTACATCCGCCGCAATATCTCCGGGCAGAACGTCCAGCAGGCCAAGGGCAAGTTGCGACGGCTGACCCGCGTGGTGCAAGCCATCGAGCAGGCCGGCATGCAGGCTGTGGTCAGCACCAAGTGGTCGCAGCTCGACGTGGACACGACCACCAGTCCCTTCAGCGTGGATGAGGCCGAGCGCCGCGTGCGCGCCTTGAGGCCGCCCCGGCGCCTCACGCCCGACCTGGCCTTGCACCTGCGCTCGACTCGCCGCTCAGGCGACCTTGTGATTCGCACGCGTGGACTCGAGGTGGGCTTTCCCGACCGCTTGCTCTTTCGCGCCCCCGATATCGAGCTGCGGCGCACGGATTGCGCTGCACTGATCGGCCCCAACGGTGCCGGCAAGTCCACGTTCCTGAAGACCATTCTCGGCCAGCTTGAACCGTTGAGTGGCGAAGTAATTCTTGGCGCCAGTCTGCACATCGGGTATTTTGCGCAGGCCCACGAGGGACTGGACCCCGCAAAGACGGTGCTGGAGGAGGTCCTGGCGGCCTCGCCTGGTATGTTGCCCTCCCAGGGACGCGACTATCTGGGCCGCTATCTTTTCTCCGGCGACGACGCCTTCAAGAAGGTGTCCATGCTTTCCGGCGGCGAACGCGGGCGTCTGGCGCTCGCAAAACTTGCCCTGGAAGATACGAATTTGCTGTTGCTCGACGAGCCGACCAATCACCTCGACATTCCGTCACAGGAAATCCTGCAGGCCGTCCTGGATGCCTATCAGGGCACCATCTTGCTGGTGACGCACGACCGCTACTTGGTGGACGCCTTGGCCACGCAGGTCTGGGAAGTCGACCCCGACCAATCGCACTTGACCGTATTCAGGGGCACGTATTCGCAGATGAAAGAGGACATGCAGAAGCAGGCTGATCGCCTGGCAGATGCGGCTGCGGCTGTCGCACCACCGGTCGCGCGCAAATTGTCTCATCCGAAAGACGCGGCCGCCCGGCAAGAGCGCAGAAGGATCGCCCGGCTCCAGGAAGTGGAGAATACCGTCGCCGGGCTTGAGAGTCAGCTCGCACGCCTTGCGACCAGCCTCGAGAATCCGCCCGCTGATCCTCAGGAAGTCACGCGTCTGGGTCAGGAGTATGCACGCCTGCAAAGTGAGATGGATTCCCAGCTTGCAGAGTGGGAGCGCCTCAGCGTCATGCCGGGTGACGAAGCGAGCCCCCGGCCCACGGAGCAGGTGCAACCTGATCGATGAGGCCGAGGTAAGGAGTCACCGATGAACATGCCGATCGGCGCTGCCCGCTATGTCGATCTGAGTCACACCATCCACGATGGGCTCATCACTTACAAAGGCCTGCCGGCCCCCATAATCTGTGACTACCTCAGCCGCGCGGAGTCCCGCTCGCACTATGCACCCGGCACCGAGTTTCAGATCGGCAAGATCGAGATGGTCGCCAACACGGGCACCTACGTGGACTGTCCCTTTCATCGCTACGCCGACGGTAAGGACCTGTCGCAGGTAGGGCTGGAGCGTTTTGTTGATTTGGCGGCTATCGTGGTGCGCGCGGACTATCGCCAGGGATTGGCTGTAACTGCAGATCGATTTGCGAATCTCGACTTGAAGGAGAAGGCCGTCTTGGTTAACACGGGTTGGGACCGGCATTGGGAGACCGAGCGCTACTTCGGCGAGCACCCGTTTCTCACAGAGGATGCCGCCATCTACTTGCGCGACGCGGGCGCTAGCTTGGTCGGCATCGATTCCATGAATATCGACGACACCCGCGGCGGCTCAAGGCCAGTCCACTCCGCGCTGCTTAAGGCGGAGATCCTCATCGTGGAGCATCTCTGCAATCTGCGCAACGTCCCTGATCACGGATTCTCGTTCAGCGCCGTCCCCCCGATGTTCCAGGGGGTGGGTACCTTTCCCGTCAGGGCCTTCGCCCGTCTCCGCTAGTCGATGGCCTGCGCAGATTGTGCTCCTCGATGAACCCCGCGATATAATTCCTGCCATGACCATCGCACTTGGTGTCTCCAATGACTGACAAACTCACGATCAGGAAAAGCGAAGGCCCCGTGGTGGTCTTTCACCTCGGCGGCAAACTGGATGGACAGACAAACCAGGCTCTCTTGGATGCCGCCCAGGCAGAGCACGCCGCCGGCAGGCGCTTCCTGCTGCTCGATCTGCATGACCTTGAAATGATTACCAGCGCGGGTCTGGGCGCTCTTCAGAAGCTCTACAAGCTGTTCACGCCCCCCGCCGAGATCGATGCTTGGGAGAAGGAAAAGCACGGCGAGCCGTACAAGTCGGCGTACTTCAAGCTGGCAGCCGCGCCCGCCAGTGTCTACTACGTCCTCAACATCGCCGGGTTTCTAAACAACATCCCGATCTATCCCGACCTTCCCGGCGCCCTCAAATCATTTTCGGAATAACGATCACCGCCACCCAAATAGAGACCGAGGCTCAGCCTCGGTCTCTTTCTTTCTTGGCGTTTTTGCCGCCGCCAGTCTGTGGCTCAGGCGTCGTGTCCTCCCACGCCGCAGGATCCTCCAGCGGCTCCAAGTGTGTGCTGACCGTCGCCAAGGGCAGCGCCGCACGGATCTCCGTCTCTATGGTCTCGAGCAGGTTGTGACCCCGCTGCACCGACCATTTTCCAGGCACCAGGACGTGAAATGATATGAATTGCTGCGCTCCCGATTGCCGGGTCCGCAGGTCGTGATAGCGCAGGCCGTGCGTGGCCTGCGCGTCGAGGATCTCCGTGATCTTCGATTGGTCTGCGCTCGAAATGGCCGTATCCATCAGTCCAAGGACAGAGCGCCGCACAAGTCCCACGCCGGCCCAGATGATGTTGATTGCTACGCCGATGGCGATAACCGGGTCCAGAATCTGCCAGTGGAACAGCGCAACCGCACCGAGCGCAACCAGCACTCCGGCGGAGGTCCACACGTCCGTCAGCAAGTGACGGGCGTCCGCCTCCAACGTTATGGACTGGTAGCGTTTGCCGGCCTGCAAAAGGACGCGCGCCACGCCAAGGTTGATCAGCGAAGCGACGGTGGACATGGCCAGTCCCAGCCCCAGGCCCTCCAGTGGTTGGGGCGCCAGCAGCCGCTCGATCGCGGTCCAGATGATGCTGGCGGCCGCAACCAGGATGAGCGCGCCTTCGACTCCACTTGAGAAATACTCAGCTTTGCTGTGGCCGAACGCATGCTCTTCGTCCGGTGGACGTGCCGCCACAGTGAGCATGGCCAGCGCCATGATCGCCGCGATCAAGTTCACGCCGGATTCCATCGCGTCCGATAGCAGGCCGACGGACCGGGTCAGGAAGAACGCCAGCGTCTTCAGGCCGATCGTCAGCACGGCGGCTCCGATCGAAAGCCACGCATACTGCGTCAGCCTGGAGCGGTCCATCATGCGACCCTGCTTGGAAGACTTGGCTCTGCTCATGGGCATGTGCGCCCTGCCGCCGCCCTCAGTGGACTGGATGCAGGCCGCCTGTCGTGGGGCGCCTTTGAACCGCTAGTGGATCACACCCAACTGCTTGCCCACCTTCGCGAACGCTTCCAGGCCCTGGCCGAGGTCGTCGCGATCGTGCGCCGCGGAGAGCATCACGCGGATGCGGGCTTTGCCCTTGGCCACCGTCGGGAATCCAATCGCCGTGGCAAACACGCCGCTTTCGAACAGCTGGCGGCTGAATTGCTGGGCCAGCGGCGCCTCCCCGAGCATGATGGGCGTGATGGGCGTCTGGCTCGAGCCTGTGTCGAAACCAAGCGTCTTCATCTCGGCTTTGAAGTACTTTGCGTTGTCCCATAGCCGGTCCACCAACTCCGTGGATGATTCCAACAACTCGACCGCAGCCAGGCAGGCGGCCGTATCCGGAACGGTCATCGCCGACGAGAACAGGAATGGTCGACCGCGCTGGTGCAGCCACTCGACGATGGCCTTGTCGCCCGCCACCAGCCCGCCCATGACGCCGAAGGCCTTCGAGAGTGTGCCCACTTCGATATCCACTTTCCCGTGGACGCCGAAGTGATCCACAATGCCGCGGCCTCCCTTGCCCAGCACTCCTTCGCCATGAGCATCGTCCACCATGAACATCAGCCCGTATTTGTCGGCCACTTCGCACAGCTCCGGCAGCGGTGCCACGTCGCCGTCCATGCTGAAGACACCGTCGGTAACGAGCAGGGCCCGCCGGTAAGTACCCGCGTTTTCCTTGACCACGGCTTCCAGCGCCGCGGGGTCGTTGTGCTCATAGGCCGCGATGCGCGCACCCGAGAGCCGGCAGCCATCGATGATCGACGCGTGGTTCAGTCGGTCCGAGAAGATCACGTCTTCTTTCCCGACCAGCGCCGGGATGGCTCCAAGGTTGGCCGTGAAACCCGATTGGAAGGTAATGACCGCTTCAGCCCCCTTGAACTTTGCCAGCCGGCTCTCCAGCTCGATGTGCAATTCCATGGTGCCCGCGATCGTTCGCACCGCTCCCGGACCGACGCCATACTTTGCAGCCGCCTCGCGGGCCGCCTCCACCAGCTTTGGATGGTTCGCCAGCCCCAGGTAGTTGTTTGAACAGAAATTGAGCACGTCTTTTCCATCGACGACCAGACGCGCTCCCTGCGCCGAACCGATGGTGCGGATCCGGTTGTACAGTCCCTGCGATTTGAGTCCCTCAATTTCCTCTGTCAGCCAGTCGAGTCTCGACATCGTCATAGCCTCCATGGACTTTCAATTATCCCCATTTCATTATAGCGGCGTTCACCGACCCGTGAGTCATTTCCTGGTCTTGGGCTGCGCCCCGGGTTTCGCCCTCGATTGGGGTGTCCCGCCCTCCTGGGCGACCATCTCGACGGGGGCGCCGTCCTTCGTTGTTTTGTCATCGGCTAGGATGCCGAGCTCGGCAAGCGCCGCCACCACTTTCGCCTCGGCGCCTCGTTTCATGATCACGGCCGTCGGCCCGAGCGCTTCGCCGAGGAATCGCCCGGCCTTCGAATCGCGCAATTGTTTGATGATCTCGGGGCGGCTGACACGCAACACGCTGTGCGTCTCCACCCGCGCCTCGAGACCGCGCCTTTCCCACCCGGTGACCGCCTTGGTCAGCGCCGCGGGGATGCCGGCGTCGGTGTGCCGCCTCAGCAGTGTCAAAAGTTGCTCCACCTTCAAGCCCTGTTTCCGCGCCCGTTCGAGGGATTCGGGACTGATGCGGTAGTGATACTGATCGGGCTCTGGCTCGTCCCAATCGCAGAAGCGTGCCAGCTGGTAGCGCGCGGCCCGCGGCACGAGCCGCGCCGCCGTGATCTTTCCCTGTGACGTCAGACGCAGTCGGCCGCCTTCCTTCGTGGGAAATCGCCTCTCGCCTCCCTCAGCGCTGCCAATCCGAAACGCACAGGGTGGCTTGCCCGCCGGCCCGGCGAGGTCAAGCATGCCCAGCTTGTGCATCACCTTCACGACGAGAAAGTGGATCAGAGCGCCATCCACCTGGTCCCAGTCAGCAAAGCCGCGCAGGTAACGTCCGCTGCCGGCGTCCTTAACGAACCACGAAATCATAGTCCCCCGCCGGACGCTGGAAATCCGGGTCATGCTGTTTGACGTCTTCAATGAAACTCGGCAGGTTCCACCAGGTCTGTCTGGGCACCTCGCCTAGCCGCTTGAGCAGGAATTCGCGTGCAGCCAGCGGCCGATTGCGCCACTCGCCCTCGCAGATCAAGTCTGGCATCAGACGTAGTTCGTTGAACTTGTCGCTTGTCCGCCAGGCCGCCACGAGCATGCGTAGCGCGTCCGCACGCGACGCCTCCAGGAAGGCTTTCGCCTGCTGAGCCTGAAGGGTGTCGCCCTGAAGTAGTCCGGCCGCCTGCACCAGAGCCTGCAGCACGGGATTCGGCGGCACGGCCTGGCCGGCACGCCTTGCTGCCAGCAACGTCGTCACGTCGTCCAGAACACGATCCGTCGCTGGAATTACGCTTGCGCTTTCGGTTGGCTCAGCGGGGCGCCCAAGCGGACGGGCAGGCGCCTGCGTGGGGCCGTGCAGATGTTGTCGGATTAGCGGTAGATAATCGTCCGGGATGTAAGCAAACTCCTGTGCCTCTTCCCCCGTCTGGAAGAACCCTCGGCCCAGGAGGCCGCGATAGAAAAGGTCCTCGGCCGCCGAAGCCGTCTTTAGATAAGGCTTCTCGCGATCTCGCTTGGCCGCTCCCATTTCACGCACGTCGCCAAATTGCCGGGTGAAGAGGGCCCACGGGAGGCGCCCGGAGGCCTGCTCCAGAGCGGAGAGCGCGGCCCGCCCCGCGGGTGGCAGCGTTTCGATAAGCTCGCCCAACGACTGGTCGTCGTGCATCGCATTAACCATTTCGAGGCAGGCGGCATTCTGCTCGTTCGCGTGGAGTTCGATTCCCCAAAGTTCGGCAATGATTCGTACATGTCCCAGGTCATGACCTTGAAGGGAGTGCAGAAGGTCTGGCATATTCTGCGAGAAGGGCTTTCCTGCGAGCGGTGTCTTCCTGCGAGCGGTGTCCGGCGCAAGCCACCCCGCGGCCTCGGACTGATGAACGGGTCTACTTCATATCGCGGACGACTTTCAGAGCGCCCGGCAGGATCTCTACCGCCAGCTTCCGAAGGTTGCTGCCGAAGCTGGTGTAGACCTCGCCGTCTGCATGGACGTACAGCGGGCGGTCGGCGTTCAGCGACATGGTCTTGCACGCGCCGAGCGTCACCGGCTCGAAACGGCCGTGCGTGCCGCGCATGACCTCGGGAACCAGGCGGAACATCATCAGCCGGCTTACCTTCCGGATCATGGCATAGTGCAGCACCCCGTCATCTGGTTTCGCATCCGGAGCCACCAGGAAACCGCCGCCCTCGCGCGGGCCGTTGCACATCGTCAGAAGCAGGTTGCTTTGTTCGAGCTTGCGGCCATCCATTTCAATCTGCATTGTGGCCGGGTCGTGATTGAGCACGATCGTCTGGATCACGGCCGTAAGGTACATGAGAAATCCTCGCAGCCAGGGCAGTTGGTGCGAGCGGATGGTCACGACTGCATCGAAGCCGATACCCAGGGTATTGTCGAAGTACTCGCGCCGCCCGTTCTCGTCCGTCATCACCCCCACATCGATGGCCGATGGCTCCCCGCTCAGGGCCAGCGCCAGGGCATGGTCGGAGCGCAGGGGCACGCCGATCGCGTGCGCAAAGTCGTTGCCGGAACCGACTGGCACGACCCCGAGGGCGGGCCGCCGGTTGGCCGGCAGCTGCATGATGCCGTTGACGATCTCGTGCACCGTTCCGTCGCCTCCGATCGCCACGATCATCTCGTAGCCCTGCTCGCCTGCCTGTCTGGCCAGCTCCGTGGCGTGCGTCGGATACACCGTACCGCTCCAATCGGCATTGCCGTACTGTGTGATCAAGGGCCGCAGGTCATTGGCAACCTTCCAGGCGTTGCCCATGTCTGCCATTGGGTTCAGTATGATTCGTGTTTTCCGTGGCACGTCGCAACTCCTGATCCGGCTGCCTCTTGCCTACTGGAGCCGGCTATTGTCAGCCTGGCACGCCTGCTGATTTCGGACCCTCGATGCTGTACACGCCTGCACTCGCCGAAACCTGCATGTACCCAACCCGCAGGCCGGCTTCCGTGAGAGCGCTGATGCTTTCGTCAGCCAGCCAGTACGCCTCTTCCTCCCACAGGTCGCCGACCGACAGGCGGAAGGTGCGCAGCGCGCTTTCATCCGGGAAGGATAGGTCGGCGATGATCAGCCTGCCGCCTGGCTCCAGGTGTCCTAGCGCGATTTCTCGCACGAGTCTCACCTTGCTCGCGCAACGGAAAGTGATGGAACACGTATGCCGAGACGATCCGGTCGAAATCGCGGTCAAGTTCTGCCGGCCACTCGTTGGCCAGATCGTGCAGCACCATCTTGGCCGTCGGCAGTTTGCGACGTGCGTGCTCCAGCATCGACCGCGAGAAGTCGCTGCACCACAGTTGGCAGCCCGCCTTGGCAAAGCGGACGGCCAGGTTTCCCGTCCCCGTGCCGATATCCAGGACGGTCATGCCGCGTTGCGGAGCAGCGAGCTCTACGACGGTGCGGAGCGCCGAATCGTAACCGGCGAATGGGAATTTGTCTTGGGATACGACGTCCTGGTCGTAGGTCTCGGCCCACTGGTCGAAGTCGCTGGACGGGAAGGCAACGGCAGGAGCCATGGACCGCTCACCCCCTATCCACGCGTTTCCTCCAGCGACATGATCATTTGATAAGGCCCCGACTTCACGTAGTACACGCGGTAGTTCTTGCCCTCGTGGAAAATCCCGCTCATGTCCTCGGCGAAAGCAAAGCGCTGGTTGCCCACGAACACGTAATGGCTGGTGAGCCCGCTCTCCACGGAAAAGGACTGTTCCAGCCGGACAGGGCCCTCGGCGGCTTCCAGGCGCGCCTGGGCGAGGTTCGATGTCTGGCGCCGCGTCCAATACAGGGCGACGACGACGATCACAAGCACAAGCAGCACGGCGCCCGCCAGCATCAGCAGGTTGAGTGGACTGGAAAACAGCGCTGCGCGCGTGCTCGCGTTTTGCAGGTACATCGCCAGTATCATGCACAGTCCAAACAGGACGAAAACGAGCGCGATCACGGCGCCGGACCGCGAGACCTTCACGATACCGCCTGCGGTGCTTTGCAGCCGGCTTCGCTGTCGCTGACTGAGGTAACCGCCGCGATTCAGCCGCAGATCTTCAGGTGTGAAATCGAAGAGGCTGAGGCTGGAGGTCCGGAATTCTTCAGATTCGTTACCACTTTCGGAAACCGTTCCAGAGGCATCATTCATGACAGCACCTATAACCATCTCCATGTCGTCCCGTCTTTGGAATCCTCGATTGTCACGCCCATCGCGGCCAGTCGGTCTCGAATGAGATCGGAGAGCGGCCACAGCTTCTGTTTTCTGATTTCGCCGCGCACCTCGACCAACACCGCGATCAATTCGTCGGCCTGCGTGGAACCCTGCTTTTCGCGCAGTTGCAGTCCCAGCACACCGGTCAGATCTCGCAGCACCCCTTGGGCCGGTTCAAGCTGGTCGCCCCTCGCGCCCTGATCGCGGGCCGTGTTGATCGACCGCACGAGCTCAAATAGCACGGACAGAGCCAGCGCGGTGTTGAAATCGTCGTCCATGGCATCGTTGAAAGCCGTGCGGGTCGCCTCGGCCTGCGCGACGAAGGCTGTCGCGGCGTCCGCCGCGATTCCCCGTGCAGAAGCCGGAGCCGCCGCCAGGGCCGATCGCAGGCGCGCCAAATTCTTCTCGGCCGTTTCGATCGTTTCATCGTTGAATATCAGCGGTGCCCGGTACGATCCGCTCAGCACGAGCATGCGCATCACGTCGCCCGCGTGCTGTGCGAGGAAGTCGTCGATGCTGATCATGTTTCCCAGCGACTTGGACATCTTCTCGCCGCTGAGCTGCAGCATGCCGTTGTGGATCCAGAACCGTGCGAACGGCTTGCCGGTAAAGCACTCGCTCTGGGCGATTTCGTTCTCGTGGTGGGGAAAGATCAGGTCGTTGCCGCCGCCGTGAATGTCGATCTGCTCTCCGAGTTCGGCGAGATTCATGGCGGAGCATTCGATGTGCCAGCCCGGTCGGCCCTTGCCCCAGGGTGATTCCCACGATGGCTCACCCGCCTTGGCGGCTTTCCACAGGGCAAAATCCATCGGATGCTCTTTGGTCTCGTCCACCTCGATGCGGGCGCCCGCCTGCATGTCGTCCAGCTTTCGGCCCGACAGTTTCCCGTACTCCTTGTCCCGCGTAACCCGGAAGTAGACATCCCCGTTGGAAGTCGCGTACGCGTAGCCTTTGTCGATCAGCCCCTTGATCATGGCCTGGATCTCTTGCATGGTTTGGGTGGCCCGCGGGGTGCTGGTTGCTGGCAGGATGTTCAGGTCGCCCAGATTCCGGATGTAGTCATTGATATAGCGCTGGGCCAGTTTCAGCGGGTCTTCCTTGAGTTCGTTCGCACGTGCGATGATTTTGTCGTCGACGTCGGTGTAGTTCATGACGTGGCGGACTTTGTATCCCCGATATTCAAGATAGCGGCGGATGATGTCGAACACCAGCGCCGACATGGCGTGCCCCACGTGGGCCCGGTCGTACACCGTGACGCCGCAGACGTATAGCCGGACGACGTTCGGCTCCAGCGTGGTGAACTCTTCCTTCTTGCGGCTGAGAGTGTTGTAGATCTTCAGCATGCATTCTCCTCCCTCTGCACCCCCATGCTCTCCGCCAGTAAGGAGTGTTGCCATGTGGCGGCGGGGGATGGATTACTTGCGAGCGCAGGGGGTGTGCTAGCCCGGCTGCCGGGCCCCGTTGGATTTCCGCTTGGACTTGCCATTGGAAGCTTCCACACGGCCGAATATCATCCGTCCGGCGGCGGTCTGCAGGACCTTGGTCACGTGCACGTCCATGTACTCGCCGATGTAATCCTTGCCGTTCTCGACGACCACCATCGTGCCATCGTCCATGTATCCAACGCCCTGGCCCACTTCCTTGCCTTCCTGGAATACGTTGATGTTGAGGACCTCGCCCGGCAGGACCACGGACTTCACTGCGTTCGCCAGCTCGTTGATGTTCAGCACGGTCACGCCCTGCAGTTCCGCCACGCGGTTGAGGTTGTAATCATTGGTCAGCACCGGGCTCTTCAGTTGCTTGCCCAGGATCACCAGTTTGTCGTCCACCTCCCGCACGCCCTCCACGTCGATATCGCTGATGCGCACCAGCACGTTGGGCAGTTTCTGGAGATCGGTCAGCACTTCCATTCCCCGGCGCCCGCGCTGGCGGCGCAAGCCGTCCGCCGAGTCTGCAATGTACTGCAGTTCGTTGAGCACGAAACGCGGGATCAGCAGTGTGCCGGGCAGGAATCCCGTCCGTGCAATGTCTGCCACGCGGCCGTCGATGATCACGCTGGTGTCCAGCAGGATCGTGCGGTTCAGATTCGTCCACGAGGTGCCCGAGCCCCCCTCGGCGCGCCCGCTCAGCGATCCGAACAGGCTCATGATGTCGCCCTGGCGCATGACGAACAGCGATATCCCCACGTAACCGAAGACGATCACCCCGACGAACGGTAGGATGCTTCCGAACGGCGGCGGCAGCAGCGAAAGAGGAAAGGCCAGCAGGGCCGCGGTTAGCAGGCCGGCCAGCAGGCCGACCATGCTCGCGAAGAGAGTCTCTGCCGCTATGCGGCCCAGGATGCGGCGCAGGGCGCGCGCCGGACGTGTCGTGAAGTACGGCGTCAGCACCAGACCCGTCAGCGCACCGACCAGTGCGATCCCGATCGTGTAGCGGTAGACCTCGGATGGATTGTATATTGCCAGTTCGTGACCCCAGATGCCCCCTGCGATCCCAAGAAGAATCATGAAGATAATGCGAAGGAAAAATTCCGCGCTCATAAGTGCTCCTCAGTTTGTAACGTGCGGGATAATGCACGAATAATAGCATGCCTGCAGGGCTCCGTCAATTCGAAACCAGGCTTCCCGTCGTGGTTCTGACCAGCACCCCGGACCGCCCCCCGGGTGAATTAATGAAGCACTTAGTTTGGAGGAGCGGCATCCGGCCCGGTGCAGCCGCCGGGCAAACGGGCGGGTGGGGTCGGCCGGAGATTGAATGTATAATCTTGCACCTATGGCGATAGACCAGTTTGGGCGCAGAATTCACTATCTGCGCATCAGCCTTACCGATCACTGCAATCTGCGCTGCATTTACTGCATGCCGGAGGATCAGACCTTCCGTCCGAACCCGGAACTGATGCAGGATGCCGAGATCGCCCTGCTGACGCGGCTGTTCGCCAGCCTGGGCTTCGACAAGATCCGGCTCACCGGCGGCGAGCCGACCGTCCGTGCGCGCATCGTTGAAATCGTCCGCACGATTGCCACTACCCCGGGTATCCAGAGCGTATCGATGACGACCAACGGCATCCTGCTCAACAAGCTGGCGCGGCCGCTGGCCGAGGCCGGGCTGACACGCGGTCAACGTCAGCATCGATACGTTGGATGCCGACAAGTTCCAGCGTCTGACGCGCTGGGGCAAGCTCGACGACGTGTGGCAGGGCATTTTGGCGGCCGAGCAAGCCGGCCTGCGTCCTGTCAAGCTCAATGCCGTCGTCGTCAAGGGCTACAACGAGGCCGACGTCGTCGACCTCGCCCGGCTCACGATCGATCACCCCTGGCAAATACGTTTCATCGAGATGATGCCGTTCGCTGGCGTGACGGATGTGCAAACCGGGCAGATCATCACCGCCGCGCAAATCCAGGCCCGCATCGAAGACGGAGTTGGGGCGCTCGAGCCGTCCAACGACGGCCATCTCGACGGCGAAGCGCGCATCTTTCATATCCCGGGCGCGCAGGGCAACGTCGGCTTCATCTCCTCGGTTACCGCGCCCTTCTGCGAGTCGTGCAACCGTGCCCGGCTCACCGCGGACGGACGCCTGCGCCTGTGCCTCCTGCGCGAGAATGAGGTCGACTTGTTGACGCCCTTGCGCGCCGGCGCCTCGTTGGAGGACTTGCGTCGGCTGATCCTGGATGGCATCTGGCTGAAGCCGTGGGGCCACGGACTCGCGGAGGGTGTGATTCCGTTGAACCGGGTGATGAATCAGATCGGCGGGTAGGCGCGGCAGACCGTCGCTGCGACGACCGGATAGTCCGGCTCTTGGCTGGGCGAGTCATTGCGAGGAGGGTGAAGCCCGACGTGGAAACCTCCCCCGCAGTAACACTCCGCTTAAATGATCACTGCCGTATTCTTTGACCTCGATGGCACGATCCGGCACAACCTCCCCTCTGGTGGGGAGGTTTTTGCAGAGTATTGCCGCCAGTTAGGCCTGCATGTGCGCGACGAGGACCGTTTGCGGGCCATGCGCTGGGAGCACTTCTACTGGGCAAACTCTCGGGAGCTGATGCAAGACCGGCAGAGTTTTGACGGCAATATGGTGGGCTTCTGGGATCGCTATGCTCGGCGCCGGCTCGTGGCCATGGGCGCCTCCTCCGAACAGGCCTCGCAGCTGGCGCCCAGAGTCAACCAGCACATGGCGGACGCGTACAAGCCGGAGAGCGTGGTGCCGGAGGACGCGCTGCGCGTCCTGCCCGAGCTCGCAAAGAACGGCTGCAAGCTGGCTGTGATCTCCAATCGCGACAAGCCCTACCAGGCGGAGTTGGACGCTCTCGGACTGGCCAAGTTCTTCGCCTTTGCACTGGCAGGCGGTGAGATCCAGATGTTCAAGCCGTCTCCCGGCATCTTCCTGCACGCCTGTGCGCGCCTTGGCGTGAGGCCTGGGGAGGCTGCCTACGTGGGGGACAACTTCTATGCGGATGTGGTGGGCGCGCGGGCCGCAGGCTTGACGCCGGTGCTGTACGATCCGCGAGGCATCTTCCCGGAGCCCGGCTGCGCCAGCATCACCTCGTTCGATGAGCTACCTCGGGTGCTGGACGTAGAGAGCGCAGCCGCATTTGGCGCGCAGCGCGCCAATGCCGCGCCATCCAAAGGCTAGGCATGAAGGCGGGGGACGCCGGCGCAGGCCTCGCGCCCTCGTGACAGCGCGCACATTCTTCACAAAATCCAAATAACTTTCCATTGCATCAGTCGCGCAGCGCGGCTAGACTTACGCGACTTCGGAATGGTTCCGGGCTCAGGAGATCAGATGGAAACACCCAAACGCTATCATCCGCTGCTGGTCACGCTGCACTGGCTCGTCGTCATCCTCGTGTCGATCAACCTCTACATCGGGCTGTACGTGTTCCTCGATCGGGGCCTTGGCTTTCAGGCCATCAATTCGTACGTGCCTCTGCACATGGTGACCGGCCTCAGCATCCTGGCTTTGGTCATTGTGCGCTTCTTCGTGCGCGTCGGCGCCAGGCGGCCCGCCGAAGCCAGGTCCGGGAGCCAGCTGCTGGATGTGCTTGCGAAGGTCGTGCACTACGGGCTGTACGTGATGCTGATCGCCACCACGGTGATCGGCTTGACATTTGCGATTCAGAGCAACCGCTTCCAAAGGACCTTCCTCGGCCAGCGGGGGGGCTTCGGTCGTCAGGGCGGGGGCTTCCAGCCGGGAGGGCCAGGGCAATTTCCAGGCGGGACTCCCGGGCAGGGTTTCGAACGTGGGACACCGGGACCAGGTTTCCAAGGCGGTGCTCCGGGCCAGGGATTCCCTGGCGGCGCGCCGGGTCAGGGCTTCCCTGGGGGCAGACCGCCGGGTGGTTTCTTCGGCCTGATGACGGTGCACCTGTGGGCCGCGTACGCCCTGCTGTTCCTCGTGGTACTGCACATCCTCGCAGCGTTGTATCATCAGTTCATCCGCAAGGACGGGCTGATCGGTCGCATGTGGTACGGCGCGCGGTGATCGCTCAGGGCTGATTCCGCCTCAACGGTTGAAGATTAAGAATACTCCCTGGTAGACAACAAACGCCAGGACGCCGACGAGCGTCGCGGGCCCGCGCTTGAAGCGTTGCGCCGCGCCGATGGCTTTGGGGAAAAGCACCAGGAAGGCGATGAAGAACGCACCGTACAGAATCCACAGGATCGTGCGCCAGATGGTGGGGGAGTTCAGCGCGGCCTCGTACCAGCGTTGGTCGAGCAGGCCGACCGCGCCGAGGAACGAGTTCCGGCAGGTCGTGGAGCAGCGCGAACAGCGAGGCGATGCCGATGGCGAAGCCCAGTCGTGCTGAGCGTATCTTCGAACGTGCCTTCTCCTGAGAACAGCCTGCTGAGCAATTGCGCGACGCCCGCGGCCAGGATCCAGCAGCCGAACATGCTCGGTGCCAGGATGAAGCGGTTGTACGCATAGTAAACGTCGGCCGGGATGTTGAGCCACGGCGTCAGCGACGACGGCGCGCCCCCGCCCATCGTCAGGAAGACGTAGACGAGGGTGTACAGCAACGCATTGATCGCCAGCGCCAGGGCGCCGAACTTCAGGCGGCGGGGATCCTGCAGCAGCAGGTCAAATGTCCGGCGCGGACGGAGCAGCGTGCCGAGGTAGTAGTGGCCGAACGTTGTGTTGCTTGCCACAGGGGCCGCTGCCCTGCTCCCGGCGCGCTTACGACCCGAGCAGGCTCTGCCAGGTCAGCGGGCCGACGATGCCGTCCACGGTCAGGCCGTGGCTGGTCTGGAAGGCCTTGACCGCCGTGGCGGTGTCGGGCCCGAAGATGCCGTCCACCGCGAGGCTGTTGCCATACTTGTCGTTGAGCAGCCCCTGCACCGCGCGCACAGCCTGACCGGTGCTGCCCTGCTGCACCTGAACGACCAGCTTTGGCCAGGTAGCCTGCCCGACGATGCCATCGGGGTTGAGGCCGTTCGTGTTCTGGAAATGTTGCACGCTGGACATGGTGTCCGGGCCGAAAATGCCGTCGACGGTGAGCGACTCGCCGTGCGCCACCAACAGGCGCTGCAGCGCGCTGACCTCCGCGTCGTGGTCGCCGCTTTTCTTGAGCGGCCAATCGGGCAGCGCCACGACGACCTTCTGCGCTTTGATCTGCACCCAGAAGGGTCCTCCGGAGGACAGGCCGAAGGTCCCGCCGTTGCCGTCGCGCAGCTTCCAGTTACCCTTGTACGTGCCGGCGGTGTTGGGCGCCGTCAGGTCCACCGAGACGTCGATGGTCTGGCCGGGCAGGACCGGATCGGTGGTGAAGGGCTTGGGGGAGTCGCCGCCCATCTGGTCGCCCGAGTCGAATACGAGCTGATAGCTCGAGGTCCAGTTGCAGGTCCCGGCGTTCTGCAGTCTCCAGGTCTTGGTGAACGATTGACCGAGGTCCATGATCGTGTCGTCGGGGATGGTCACGTCGGTGACGAAGGTGGCCGCGTTGCACGGGCCGGAGGTGGCCGCGCCGGTCGCGCTTGCCGCCGGGCTCGCGGTGACTGAGGCCGTGGCGGTGGTCGCGGGCGTCGAGGTGGATGTGGCCGTGGCGAGCGCCTGAGCGGTGCCTGCCTGCGCGGTGGCGGTCATGCCATCCGCCTCCTGCGTCAGCATGCCCGCCGTCTCCGTGGCGGAGATGGCCGAGGGCAGGTTGCAGGCCTGCAGCAGGATCAGGGCAATGGGGATCGCGATCGGGAGTATGCGTTTCATGGCGTTCTCCTCTCCTGACGACAGTCTACCGAAGTCGCAGGCTGGCCTCAATCTTACAACAGTACCATGAGATGGGATGGACTGCAGATTGAGGATTTGAGATCGGGGAGGCGAGGCGGCTGCGGCAAGGGAAGCCCACCACCCCGGTCCCGCGGCTGCTTGCTGCCGTGCGCCACCGCCTCCCGCGACCGTAGCGTATACTGGCGCAACGGTCCGGAGCGCTGTCTGCTCTCGGATTCGACTTCTGCAGCCCCAAAGGCCAATGAGTTCGTGAAGCGCACGCTATCAATTCTCCTTGTGGCAACATTCATGCTGGCTGGCTGCGAGGCGCCGCCCGGCCCGCCCGTCAGCGTCTCTCCCGCCCCAAGCGCGACGCCCGCGCTCGGTCTCGGTGTCGTACGCTGCCGACGGAGGTCCCGGCGGCATCCGGCTGCTTTCCGGCGTCGAAGATGGCCGCCACGAGCAGACGATAGCAGCCGACCGGGCCGGCGTGAGAACCGTCGGTTTTTCGGATCTTGCACAGTCCCTGTCCGACTGGCTGTATTTTGCGATCGACGAGGGTTTCAAGGCCTCCACGTCGGGCCCCGTCACCGTCGAAGTCCAGTATTTCGACGAAGGCGCCGGCCCGATCATCTTGCAGTACAACTCGACCGAGTCCACGCAGCGGCATGCCCCGCAGTTCGACCCCGCCTACATGCCGCGCACGCTCGTTTACCGCCAGAACACCGCCCAATGGCGGACCGTCTCCTTTGCGCTGACCGATGCCCGCTTCGCGAACCGGGAAGAGCAGGGGGCGGACTTCAGGCTGGCTGCCTATCACGGAGCGTTGAGCGTGCGCCGCGTGACGATCACGCGAGGCGGACCGGTCCTGCCCGAAGCGGTCGTCAGCCCGCCGGCTGCCTCGCCGGCCGCGTATCCCGCTCCGTTGGGCGACCGCGCCGCCTTCACCTACTTCTTCTACTGGTACGACGCGCGAACCGGGCGGCACATGTCGCCCTTCACTGACGTCCCAACTGATTTCCGCACCATCTCGTATCGCGATGTCACCTGGCAGAGGCGGCAGCTCGAGGACATGGCCTACGCCGGCATCGACACGGTTCTGCCGGTTTACTGGTACAGCCCGGAGGAGCTCTCGTGGTCCAAGCCGGGGATCGAGGTGCTGGCCCAGGCGTTGGAACAAGTGCGAGAGGGCGGCACCACGCCGCCGTCGGTTGGGATGTTCCTCGACACGACCTCGGCCAAGGGCAAGGACCTGCGTCTGGATGGCGAGCAGGCGGTTCTGTACGCGAACATCCATTTCTTCTTCAGCACCATTCCGCGACCGTACTGGGCACTGGCCGAAGGAAGCCGCCCCGTGATCTGGGCTTATACGAGCGAGGCGCCGTCCGGCTACAACCAGAGCACGATCGATTACGTATACCGGCATTTTGAGTCCGACTTCGGCGTGCGGCCCTACCTGGTCTTTGATGGATCCTGGACGTTCCCGGTGCACACCGCGGAAGGCGGAGGTCGGAAGGTCACCTACAGCGGGGACGGTCGCCTGCGATACGACGCGAGCTATTGGTGGGGCGGCGCGGTGCGGTTCCGCACGTCCGGCATGGTCACCTCGATCGGCCCGGGCTTCGGCCCCCTGCCGCCGCCCGATGGCAGCCAGCCGTTGCTGGTCGATCGCGAGGATGGGGGCCGCCTGCGGGCGGGCCTGCGGCAGGCCATCGCCTGTCCGGCGCCCTGGCTGGCTATCGAAACGTGGAACGAGCTGCACGAAGCCACGGATGTGGCTGAGAGTTTGAACTACGGAAGGCAGTACATCGAGATGCTGCGTCAGTGGCTGCCCTATTTCAAGGCCGGCCAACTGCCCGAAGGCACCCTGGTCGGCGGCGATAAGTGCGTGCTGGACTAGGCTGGTCCACAGCCGCTCCGCGTCCGTCAGTGAAATCGCGACATCTCCTCCAGCGGGTCCTTGGCCCGGATGATGACCGTCTCGCTGTGCACCTGCCACTCCAGTTCGTCCAGTTTTGCCACCAGCGCATCCGCCATCACGTGATCGTCGTGCACCAGCGCCCCGTCCGGCCCGCGCGTGCCATCCGCCACACCCCAACGCAGTGTCTTCGACGGCCCCGGCAGGATCTCGGATCGGCACATCTTGTACTGGATCAGCACGTTATCGCTCGGCGCACTGTCTCGGAACCGTCCTGTCTCGATAATGCTCAGGAATCGCCAGCCGATCTCGCTCTTCTCCTGCTGCGTGAATTTGACCGGGATCACACGTGTCCGAAAGGCCTTGTCGAGCATCGCCCACAGGCCTTCACCGACGCCGGTCGCATCCACCACGATGTGCTGCGGCCGCCACTTCTCGGCCATCGCCTTTAGCTGCCCGAAGATCGCCAGGTGGCTGATCCCCGTCCACATCTCCCTCCGCACCACTCGGTAGGTTGGTGCCTGCAGTGTCTCCAGCGTCGACAGGTCGATCTCCACGATGCTCAGCGTCGTTGAGTCGCGGCCCTCGTTCCCCATTCCGTCCTCTCCCAGGCTCGCCCCGCCCAGCGCCGTCTCGTCCATCCCCGCCACGTCGATCAGGAACGCATGAACACCCGCTGAGCTTTCCTCTCCGAATGCGCTTTCCTCATTGGGGGAGGGGCTGGGGGTGGGGTGGGCAAACATCAGCGCCAGCCTCCCTGCGTTGAACATCCCCGCCTGCGCGTCGATCTCCTCGTTGTAATACTGCGTCTTCACCAAAGGATGCTGCCTGCCTTTCTCCTTCACCACCCGTTCCAGATGCGCACCGTACTCCGGCACCATCCTCGCCACCTCTTCTCCGGTTAGGTAGAACACGCGCCGCACGCCGTCACGTTCCTCCTCTCCCCGGGCCAGCCTCGCTTGGCGCGCCAGCAGCGTCTGTGACGTCCACGCAGTTCCCCAGAACACCCGTGTCGCGTTCGTGCTCGCCGTCATCGGGTCGAACTCCTTGTCGAACTTGCCTGGGTCGATATCCTGCGCCTCGTCGACGCTCAGCAGCAGGTCCGCCGTCGCGCCCACCACCTTCGCAGCTTGTTTGCCCGAGAAGAATTTCACGTTGGCCCGCTGGAACCGGTAGCCGAATCCGGACGACGCCCGCCATTTCCCTCGCGTCACGATGTTGTCGTCCAGCGTCGTCCGTGTCCGTTCCATCGCGTTGAGCGTCTGCGGCTTGAATGTTGGTGCCACGCTGACGATCGTTCCGCCCCTGCTCGCCGCCCGGTACAGCAGCCAGCCGATCACGTGGCGCTGCACCTCGTTCTTGCCGGACTGTCTCGGCAGCATGACCACGAACGTAAGTCCTCGGTTATGCACCACCGAATCCTTGATCGCCAGTGCGATCTCGGCTTGGTACGGCCGCAGAGTGACTCCCGCCGCCTTCGCCCAGCTCACCGGGTCTTTGCGGATCGTCTGACGTATCCGCTTTGCAAGCATCGAGAAATCGCCTTCATTTGTCATTGCGAGGCCCTCCTTTCCCGTGGGGGCACCACATGTCGTGCCCATCCCGTTCCTCGTAGGGGCGCAACGTGTTGCGCCCGTTCCGTTCCCCGCAGCGGCGCCAAGGCATGATCGCCCATTCCATCCTCGTAGCGGCGCACGGTGTCGCGCCCATTCCATCCTCGTAGGGGCGCAACGTGTTGCGCCCGTTCCGTTGCCCGCAGCGGCGCCAGGGCATGATCGCCCATTCCATCCTCGTAGCGGCGCACGGTGTTGCGCCCATTCCGTCCTCGTAGCGGCGCACGGTGTCGTGCCCATTCCGTTCCTCGTAGCGGCGCAACGTGTTGCGCCCGTTCCATTCCTCGTAGGGGCGCAACGTGTTGCGCCCAATGATCTTCCCGCCCACGTCGCCCATCCCCGTCATGATTTCTCCCTCCCTAAATCTCCCGCTCCCCAGGGATATTTGGGGAGGGCCGGGTGGGGCCTTAATCCTCCTCAAAATCCAACGCCTCCAACTCGCGCAACGCCTCCTCCACTGGCGTGACCCCTCCGGTCAGAAACGCCACCGTCCGGTGCCCGGCGAACAACGACGTCGCCGCCAGCGACAGCGCGTTCGCTAACCTCGTGAACTCCTCGCCCTTCGCACCCTTCATCCGCGCGTAGATCTGGTCCATCACATCCTCCAGATACCGGATCGCGGCCTCGGGCCCGCGTAGCTTCATTTGCCGCATCCCGCCCGCCCCCGCCTCAACCTCCTCCACCACCGCACCCTCAATCACAGTGGGGCGTTGCGCGCTCGCATACAGACCGTGCTTCAAAGCGTTCTTGTTTCCCTTCGGTGCGCCTGGCATCTTCTCAATCCATTCGGCTCCCTCCATGTTTTGCGCAGCCAGATGGGGAGAGGCTGGCCTGTCCCTGAGGGCTCTACTCAGGGAGGGTGGGGCCACTGCGCCATTTTACAGAACACCCATTCTATGGTCAAGAAAAAACATGTGCAGGCGTTACAAGAACGGAGTGATATTTCCGCCTCGATCACCCGGCCCAATCCTGCGCGCGGCCATGCACCACCCTTGACAAACACGGTCAACATGCATACAATCTGGTCAATGATACAAAGATACAATACTTCATTGATACACCGGGGCCGCACGGCGTGAACCCGCTCACAGGCAAGATCAAGCTCGATTTCCGTTCCAACGAGCCGATCTACCTCCAGATCGCCCGCCAGATCGAAGGCCTCGTGGCCACGGGCGCCCTCAGCCTGGGCGATCAGCTCCCGACCGTCCGCGAACTGGCCGCCGAGCTGCGCATCAACTTCAACACCGTGGGGCGCGCCTACCGCGTGCTGGACGAGTCCCGCCTGATCTCCACCCAGCGCGGGCGCGGCACCTACATCTGGGAGCAGCCGACCGAAGAGACCAGGCAGCAGCTCAGGAAGAAGAGTCTCGAAGAGCTGACCCGGACCTATCTCGATGAGATCACCAAGCTGGGTTACAGCCTCGAAGAGGCAAGCGAAGAACTGAAGACGCGTAGGACCCGCCGGATTGTCAGCCGGCCGGCAGGATCGATCGGAAGACAAGGAATAGCGAGGAAACATGATGGGCATAATGCGAGCGAAACGGGAAAAGAAGGAAGACCAGGATCAGCAGCAGCCGGGCAGCCGGCGGGAAAAGGCTCGTGGACAACGTCCACATCAGCGCGATCGCGCGCTTCGTCTTCGTACTGGTGCTCACGGTCGCGATCATTGGCACGAACATCCTGCTTCACGCTCATGCCGGCGATGTCATCATCGCAGCGTGGGTGATCGTGTTCGTGCTGTTTGGGATCTATATTCTCTTTGCCCTCAAGGTGGCACAGCAGTGGGAGAAAGCCGTCGTCCTGCGTCTTGGCAAGTTCCACGAGCTGCGCGGACCCGGCATGTTCTGGATGGTGCCGATCCTGGAATCGACCACCACCTGGATCGACCACCGCGTGATGGTCACCCCGTTCAATGCGGAGAAGACGCTCACCAAGGACACGGTCCCGGTGGACGTCGATGCCGTGCTGTTCTGGGTGATCTGGGATGCGGAGAAGGCCGCGCTGGAGGTGCAGGATTACCGCGGCGCGATCTCGTGGGCGGCGCAAACGGCGCTGCGTGAGATCATCGGGCAGATGACCCTGGCCGATATCCTGGTGGGGCGGGCCGCCATGGACGCCGATCTGCAGAAGATCATCGACGAGCGCACCACGCCCTGGGGCATCTCGGTGCAGTCCGTCGAGATCCGTGACGTGATCATCCCTCAGGGACTGGAAGACGCCATGTCGCAGCAGGCCCAGGCCGAGCGCGAACGGCAGTCGCGCGTGATCCTGGGCGAGGCCGAGATGGAAGTGGCCAACAGCTTTGCGGAAGCCTCCAAGGCCTACGCCGATAACCCGACCGCGCTGCACCTGCGCGGCATGAACATGCTCTTCGAAGGGCTAAAGGAAAAAGGCGCGCTGGTGATCGTGCCGTCCAGCGCCGTGGATACGATGAACCTCGGCGGCATGAGCGGGATGGTGGCGCTGGCGCAGCAGAACGCGCCGAAAAAACCCGCGCAATAGGCCCCCTGCCGCGAAAATGGCGACAGAACTCACCCGGTCTCCTCCATGGGGGAGGCCGGTTTTCTGCGCGGCCGGCGCGGAGGCATCTCAACTTCTTTCGTCGTTGCGAGGAGGGCGTAGCCCGACGATCGCGAAGCATCCTGGCAGGAAGCAATCTCCTCTTCGTTTTGGCCTCGGGTGGGGCCATTTCGTCCCTACTTGGCGAAGGAAGCGTGGATGTGAGAATTGGGAAATTGGGTAACACGAAAAATGGACCGCCAGGTGCGCCGGGACGTACACCTCTTTGACCGGTGGCTCCATCAGGCCCGCGTGCGATAGCGAAGATAGACCCATCCATTACCAAAACGGCGCTCTTCCAGGAGATCCAGCTTTACGCTTACGTTGCCGGGCAAAACCCGCTTGCCGCCGCCAAGCATGATCGGTACGACGAGCAGTTGATACTCGTCGACGAGCCCGGCCCGGATCGCCTGTGCGGCCAGGTTCGGACCAGCCACCGAAATATCGTGAGGCAATTGAGCCTTCAGGTCGCGAACCGCCTGCGGTTCGAATTCCCGCTCGAGACGCGTCTTCGGTGTAGAGACGGTCTCCAGCGATTTGGAATAGACGATCTTATCGGCCGCTTGCCAGATCCGCCCGAAGTCCATCATGGCCGGCGTAAGGCCGGGAATGGCATCTGGCGTTTCCCAAACCGTCATCGTCTCATAATTCTTGCGTCCATACAGATATGTGCCGATGGGGCGGTGCCGATCGTTGATGAAAGCGGATACCTCCTCGTCCGGCGCCGCCCAATCCAGGCTGTCGGTTTCACCCGCGATAAAGCCATCCAGCGACCCAGGCATGAAGTAGATCAGTTTGACCATTGTGCGGCCTCCATGGCGTATCACTAAGGCTAACTATGCGACTGTGTTGTATAAGTACTTTTAAGTCCAATTGAACGACCATGATATTCAGAATGACCAAGTACCAGCCCTCTGCCCGCAAACAGGCTTCCCTTGGACTCGATTGGAACGCTCAAGACGAATGGAATTGTACGCTTTGATTCCATCGCACCATGTTGCGCCCAAAGATCGAAGCCCCGCGGCGAGTGCAACCCGGTGCGGAGGCATCTCAACCTCCTTCGTCGTTGCGGGGAGGTCGTAGCCCGACATGGTCGCCCACATGGCCCCTGTCCAACCGTCGTTGCGAGGAGCGCAGCGACGATCGCGAAGCATCCTGGCAGGAAGCAATCTCCTCCTCGCATCGAACTCGAGCCTCACGATCCCCCATTCCGTTCCCCGTAGGGGCGCAACGTGTTGCGCCCAATGATCTTATCGCGCCTCGGCGTCTTCGTTCAGGAGATTTCCAAAGAGGTAGAGCATCACGTATATGAAGACGATGAATAGCGCATAGAGCGCAATATAGGAGGCGGGATCCGCGATCGTGTTGCGGTGCAGCAGCAGCCTGTGGCTGAATGTGGTCGGGTAGAGGAATACCTCCCAGCTCCGCAGTCGCAGGTATCGGCCCGTGTACATGCCGACGGCTGCAAGCGGCGCCGCAATGACCACAAAGACCCAGCCGGTTATCCTTCCAAACGTGCGCCGGACCAGCCCGTGCATCAGGTAAAGCGACACGAGGCCAACCAGGAAGCCGGTGAAGACGAACCAAATTACCATAATTACGTCGAACCATAACTGCGGGTCGTCATTGTACAGGCGCAGATGCTGAAAATCGGTCAGGAGATAGGGGGCGTTGGGGAAGAAGAGCAGCCAGATCACAACAGCGATGGGAACGATGACGTAGGCCAGCTTGCGGGGCAGCGCCAGGCTGCTGGCAACCGCGGCGATCACGAACGGGACCCAGGCCAGCAGCAGGTTCTGGATCAGAAAAGCATAGGTGGAATAGGTGTCCCGCTGCTGGAGAAAACGCACCAGCACCAGGAGCAGGCAGAAGATCGTGGCTGCTGCAAGCAGGGCGTAGATTGCCAGCCTGAATTTGTGACGCAGGAAATAGTCAAGCAGGGTCTTCATCGGGCCGCGCGGAGATTATAAGACCGCCGGCGCGGATGGTATCGCCGACCACGAGGGATATTCCGCTTTCCTGTTGTCCATTGCGGAGGCCGTGCTCACTTCCTAAAAATCGTAACCCTTATGCTGGCGCCTGGCCGCGATGTACAACTGTGCCTCTTCCACGGTCTTAAAGACGCGGCCGGACTTGATTCCATTGCAGACATGGCACGCAGCTACGAAGTTGGAGGCGGTGTTGTTCTGGGAATCCGCGTAATGGGAGCTGGTGATCCCATTGCACCATTATTCTGACGGGACGGCCATTTCGAAAGCGAGTCGCAGCAAGAAGGACGCCGCAATAGAAGCAGCGATGTTCCTGCTGTGCCAGTATGCGATCCTTTTCTGCTTTGGGCGGGGTTCTGCGCTGTTGGGGCGCCTCGGTTTCACGATGGAGCTTGCTAGGCTCGGCATCAATGGGCGCATCACAGCACACAAAACGGCCAGCCTTTATGAAAGCCGTCGTATGGCACTGTGGGCAGAATCCCTTTTGGAGTGCCGCATTGCCGTAGAGAGCGATTAGTGGTTTCCTATACAAGGACCGTCTGTGAGGGACTGTCCGTGAGCTATGTATCATGATCGCACGCGATTGGGCTTCTTCGTGGATTGTGGGCCTGCTGGCCTGCAATAACTTGAGGCCTTTCCCGGCAGCCAAACCGCACCAACGCATATTATAGAACGCAAATTCTATAACGTCAAGACTTGCCTAGACAATGTTTGTAAACTTTGTGGACTCTAAACGAGTTCCACTCGTATCGGCGCTTGCATTGGAAACGCGGAAAGGTCGGCTCTGCAGCCGCCCGCGCGGCCGCGCGTGCCTTTCAACGCTGTGAGGGCTCGAACCAACGGCAGGCCTGCGACAAGAGTAAAATCTGGAAAGGCGGCAACGTCCGGCAGGCGCGAAGGCGGGAGGACAAGCCATGGAGTTCCTACGTTCCACTTTCACGATGATCGGCTGGATGCTGGAATTTGGGTTCGCCCTATGGCCGGCTATTGTGCTGGCTCCGCTTGGCTGGCGGCGAGGGAAGGTGCTTCCAGCCATGATGGCTCTTTGGTTCGCGATGCTCGTCGGGTGGCTTGTGGCGAGGGCCTCGACCGCGACACCAGCCAGTTTCCTGATTCCGGAACCCACCAACACCTACATCTTCTTTCTCACGGGGCCGGTGCTGATCGTTGCAAATCTGGCCGCCACCCTCTTGCGGCGCGGTGGTACTTGAAGGGGGGCCAACAGGGCTAATCCACATGAAGATCTCATGACCGTCTCTCCCGCGCGGTTCGAGGAGATGGTCGCGGAGGTCTATCGCTTGCGCGGTGCCAAAGCTTGGCGCACCGGCGCGACCGGCGACCATGGTGTTGATGTTGTCGTCCAGACCCCGAAGGGCGAAAAATGGGTCGTTCAGTGCAAGCGCTATCGGGGATGGGTGGGTGAAGAGAAAGTACGCGAGCTTTACGGCACGCTGCAACACGAGAAGGCGCACAAGGGAGTGCTGGTCACCACAGGGACCTTCAGCAATGCAGCCCGCCAGTGGGCGAAGGGAAAGCCAATTTCCCTGGTGGACGGCGAGCAGTTCCTACGCAGCTGGAGAGAGGCGAAGAAAGTCCGGGCTTAGCAGCGGTGCATCGGTCTAGCGTGCAGGGCTGCTGCTGGCCCTGATGAGGCGGATAGCGTACTGTTCGATTTTGAGCAGTTCTCCACGATCATCACGACCACGATCCAGTTCGCGCGGTGGAGCGGGATCATCGTGTATTGGAGGCATAGGGGGTAGGAGGCCCCGCAATCTCCGAAGGGAGCCGACTTGCCTCATGGCGCGTGACCGCGAGGCATGCGACCTGCATCACCAGTTACCATGGCTGGTGCAAGTCGTGGCTGGAGAAGCCGGTCTGACCTTATGGCAGGATGCTATAATGAAATTGTTTGCTGTGTCTTGCGGCTATATTGGAGGGACAGACGGTGACACGCACCAGCCGAACATTTCACTTGTATCGCTATCAAATTGTTCCCACTGTAGAGGATTTCCAGTCTGATTTTGTGACAGGAATAGAAAGCATAGAAGAGCTTGTGAGCAGGAAGAACGAGTTCTTTGCGGATGCCCTTAGGAGCAAGAAGGAGTTTGTTCATCCACGAGCCGATCTGACCCACCAACTCTACGAGATCGGCGAGTTCTTTGTCATGAAGCTGGGGGCCAACAGGGGCCTGACGAGGATTACACGCGATTTTGAGGAAGAGCAGCTGGAAAACTGGCCCTCTGTCTACATAGTGATCAACAACAAGTCTTCCGTCCAGTTAATGGCGGTTGAATTAGAACTGCAGGCTTTCTACAGATCGTCCACAGTCGTCAATATTTTGGAAAAGAACCTCAATTCTCGGTTAGAACAACTGAAGTTGCAGGTGCAGATCGTACCGACCTATGAGAAGAGGGAATTCTGGGGAATCGTCAACGCCAACAGGAACAAGATAACATTTGCGGAGTTCTTCATGGTTGCGCCCAATTTGGCCAACATTTCTAAGGGACTGCAATTGGACTTGGGGGAACTCAAGAAGACGACCAACTCGACCAGCACCAATCTGTCCATGAGAAGTCCGCACGGTGAGGCGTTGACACTTTCGGAGAACGATCCATTTACTAGCAGCTTGGTGGACTACACGTCGCGTGGAGGCGGCACCGTACACCTGAAGATAAGAAGGTGCGCAAGGTGGTCAAGACTGACGACAGTGTGCGGTCAGTTGAGATTGACGAGTTGAGCTTTGTAGGCGAAAACGTGCCCGAGCAGTGGCTGAATGAGCTGGAGAAGGTGTTGAAGTGATGGAACATGCCAGGAACGCGAGTCTCTCTTCCTCGTGGTCGGCATTGTGGTGAATCTTGTAGTTACTTGGCTGAAAAGCGACTTCCTTTCCGAGTTTCTATCGTGTAACCTGATAACTGTGCTTATCGCATTGGTTGCCATCAACACGACCACGACAAGCGTCGTACTGACAAAGGTGCGAGAGATTGCAGACCAACTAGGGGGGCACTTCGAGCGAACGGCGGCAGAGATGAAACTATCGATCACCGAGCAGTTGGTTCTGATCGTGGTAGCCATCATGGTGCAGGTGCTTGGAGCCAGCAAAGTGCTTGTCGCCTGGCTGCCCTCAGTACGCTTTGTGACAGATGTGTTATTGGTCGCTATTCTGGCCTACGCAATCTACATACTGCGTGACACTGCCAGTAGCGTGTTTGTGATCCTCCAGTTTGAAAACGAGCAGGGGGGTGGGACGCAGAAGTAGCTGCGGAATTGAATGCCCTACCCTTGTTGTCGTGTTGTCCGGCGCGTATCATCAGATCGCATTCCAAATGCTTAGGAAGCTTTGGGCTTCGCCACGGAGCAAAGGCAACAGGGCCGGATTAGGGGAATGATTGGCAAAGAGCCTCCCGGGGGACATCGAGCAGGGCGTAAATGGTGCCCGCGGGAGCAGAAGCACGGAGTGCCTCGTGGAGAAGCACAAGAATTGTGTCGGCGCGCTGCTTGGATAGGGCTTGCCGCTTGAAGTACAGTTTGACGATATGCCGGTGGCCGTTCACGACTAATCCCAGTTCCGGGTTCACCCTGATATCGAGGCCCGGAGGGCCCCCAGCGAGCACTTGGAGGAGCGAACCGGGAGATCGTCTTCCTTCCCAAAAACCGTTTGTAACCACGTACGCATGCCTGGTACGGCAGCACTTTCTTCTGGTCGCTTAGATTGTTGATGATTTTATTGAGGTGTGTGCGGTTCGGCGTCTGGCGCGAGTGAAAATCCACTATTCCTTCGCGGAGCTGCCTCCAGAAGTCAAAAGCTGGTTGGTATGCGCCTCGCTTCTTAATCTGGCGTACCTTTGAGAGCTTTGGCGTGCCCGCACTAATCACAAAGTCCACGAAATCCGTAAGCGAGATCTCAGGCATTATTCTCCTCCAACCATCGAATATTGCTAGGCTGACCAAGCCGCTTTTTGCTGGTGACCATTTGTGCTCTTCACGCCTCGCCTACCGAGTTGCAGCGACCTTGCGCACGCGACCGTTTGTTGCCCGCATGAGGCAGAAGCGCCCGCTTGAAGCCATGGATCCGCCGGTTTGCGCGGCTGCCTTGCACAGGCTTACATGCTCTGCCGCCATCGTGGGGTCCGCTATGGTGGGTTCCCCTTGCTCTCCTGCCCCAGATGCCTGTGCGCGATTGCCAGGAAATCAGAATAGTGTCTGTGAAAGTGAAAATCGGTGTCTGAGTAGCTCAGCAACTCGCCTTGGCCTCTTCGCCGAAATTCCTTTTCCAGAAATCCTGAACGCAAGCGCCTCAGCGATCACTTCCGCCAAGACAATATGGTACTTCACATCATTCACCCCGGAATACCCTCCGCCATTCTCTGGCGTCCCAAGATATCGTCGGATGGAAAGATGCTTGGCGCCGATAAGGAGTTGGTAGGGATTCTTGGGAAGATCCCATTTGTACCTGACGGAGCCGAAGTCCTCCTCAACGGGCAAGGTCGTAATGTCGATTCCACTTTGGAGCTCGCGGTCATTGACGATGATATGAGCCTCCGCAGGTTCAACGTGCGGCCCCTGGGCGATTAACTTTCCCCTGGCTTTCGCCCTTCTGCCGGTGACCCTACATTCCCCCACCCACGTGTCCCCCGCCGATCTCCGCCTAAGCTCAACTCTGCCGCCGTCCTTGACGATAATGTCGGGATGATCAGACGTTAGGTGGACGATGGCCCGGTCACCCAGATTGGCGCCGCCCTTCAAGCGCACACGGAGAGCCTTCTCTTTGTTCACCTGGAGGGTATAGGTGGTGCGTTCAAAGCTTAGGCCGTCGGGGACAGAAATGGGCGGGGGAAGGGGCACTACGTTCACGGTAATCATGTCTTGGTAGATACCGCAACGGGCTTCAACGACGATCTCCCTGCCGAGTTTCCGCCCTTCAAGTGCAAAGGTGGTCCTAGCAGTTGTCCCATTGGTGGAGAGCCTCTTTAGTTGCACCTGAGGTACGCGAGGTTGCGCGCGAGTTGCATCACTGCTTGTGATCTCTACGGATAGCAGCGGGTCAATGGGCTCGTAGTGCTTGATTATTACAGAGAACGTTTTCGATTGCCCAAGGGGTAGGTTCACGTCCCCGGGAGGCACAATGTGGAGACCAGGGCCCAACGTCGCCACCTCGGATTCGTCCACCAATCCGCTCGGCTCGTCCTCGTCCAGTTCGCGCAATTTGCTTTGAAACAACTTGGAGACTTCCTTGGAGAGGTCGTTCAGCTTCTTGTTCAGGTTCTCATCCACGACGTCGCGTTTGCTGGAGGGCCTCCGTTGCCTTTAGCTCATCCACGAGGCCACGAAGTACCTCCGCGCCCTCTTGTATAGAATCTGTGCAAACGGATGCTCTCCTATTAGACCGTCACGGGAGGGATCGAGCAGACGCATGGGGTTGAGGGGTGGATGCGAGGGAGCATCGGGATCGGCCTCTTCCTGCTCCTCATATTCAAATATAAGGCGGTCAATATAGGCGCACTCGAGTGACCCGGTGAATCGCCATGCGAGCGGCTCTGACTCTAGGTTGAAATACGTGCAGTCGTGTATAGTAGCGCCGCTCTTGATCAAGATGCCTTCGCGGTACGGCAAACGGGCTTGCTCGAATGGAAGTCTCGTGCTCGCGAATCGTGAGGTGCGCCGTCGCTCCGGCATATCCGGGCACAGTGATGTCTTTGTCAAATACCACTTGCCCCTCTGGATATTTGTAGATGAGTGGATCCTCGCGCCCCTGGGAGCGATCCACCAGGACGACCGAGCGACCCGGACTGGAGAAGATATCACGGAGGCTGTAGTATCGAGAGAAATCAGCTAGCAGAGTACTATGCTGAGGAACATTGAACTGCCTCTCAACCTCGAAAGTGACCACGGTTCCATTGATGCCCCGGGGAACCCCGAGCCTACTACGAATTGTTTTGTCGGCCTTTCGGGGTTTCGCGCCGTCAAATCTGCACTTGAGCGAACGGGGAATTGTGAGGTGATTGTATTCGTCATCTCTTATGCTCTCGAAATGCACGGTCCCAAAAGCTGCGATGTCTTTGGCGCCTCGGCCGAGCAAACCGCGTCGGGTCTTGCCTTTCTCGAAGCCCGAGGTGCGACGGCCTAGGCCGCCCATCTTTTCGAAGAGATCTCTTCTCGACATGCCGGCGGCTCGGTCCCTGACGATTACCGTGGTGGGCTGTCCTTTCCTCCTTCGCTCGATCTCCACCCTTATCTTCCCAGACGACTTCTCTTGTGCTTCTTCCATGTCCCGATAGCTATCGTCAGAGTTGGTAATAAGCTCGACGAGGCCCTTGCGTGATCTCCCCCTTCATGGCCCTCTCGATATTCTGCCGCTTGTAGCGAAGAGTTGCCTCTAGGTCCCATTCCGACGGAATTGCCCCGTGCACCATAACTTACCTCCTCTCCGGCCGGCCTATCGTAGGGTGCGAGCGAACTTCACGCGGCAGAATGCGACATAGCTCTTCACTCGTTCCTCCTTGAATTCTGCGCCTATAGAGCTCAACTGCTCCAATCGCTCGTTGAGCGTGGCGGGAGAGGCATTCACGGTGCACAACAAGGACTCTGCGAACTCCGCGTGGGAGATTGCAGCCTTGGTACCTATTGCTGCGAAAGCTCGAAACGCGGCGCTTGCCATCAGCTCTTTCAGTCGCCGGTCCGCGTCGAGGCGGTCTCCTATGGGCCGATGCCTTCCTAGGGAGGGCCTCGATTCTCTCTTTGTTGGCTTCAATCCATGCAAGTCCCTTTGAGCTGAGTTTCCAGCCACCTAGCCGTTTCGAGTTTCGCGCCGCCTTTCGCTGCCACCCACGACAAGACCGCCGTACTTCGCCTTCTGGGCGTCGCCCAGGGCGAGATAGGCCGTGTTGTATTCAGGGTAGTTCGGGTACTTGACCCAAGAGAATTGCGTGGGTGCAAGTTCGAAGCACTTCAGGGCAACATCCTCAGTGTGAACACGATGATCCTGGCCCCCCAGGAGGTGCAAGGCGTAGAGAGCGATGTCGATATTGCTCAGGGTATCGGTACTAGGTGGTTTCATCCGTGGGCCTCACCTGGGAGATGTTGACGTAATGCGGAACGCGCCTGATCTGAAGGTCACCAGTCACAGGCTGAGTTCCTACGGCTGCGCGCCAACGCCGCGGCGTATGGAACGGCATATTAGATTTTACATGCGACCTTGATGGTGCCTCGGGGCGGGTGGCCAATGTAGCTGTGCAGATGACGTCGGCGCCGGGGCTCATGCGGCGCTCGCCTTTCGCCGGCGGGATCTTCTCTTCTTGCGCGGCGGTGCGTATTGCGGCAGATCCAGACGGTGAGGCCATAGTATCCGCGCCCGGTCCGGACAAAGCGAGACGTGTCTCTGCGGAGGGCGAAGAATGAGATTGGCTTGATCGCCTCTCCCTGGAAGGGGAACGCCCTTCTCAACAAGAGCGGATCTTATGGCGCTGATGTGTAGTGGTTGCGTGGCGGCAGCGAGGACCTCTTCAATCCAGTCTTCGATCTCGGGGGCTCCAGGACGCCTCGGCACAGATTTGCGCTGATCGAGGGTTTTTTGCCTGGGGGGCGGGGTGCTACCGCTCAGGTGCATGAGCCGATTTATGAGGTCCAGCTTCTCGTGCGCGGCTTCGAGTTGTTGCTGCAGCGGGCGCGAGCGATGCGGAGAGGGCAGCGATTTCCTGCTCGACGGCCTGGGCCCATCTCGCCAACGCGGCCTTGTCGTATGGTTGCGTAGGTACATCATCATTATTCATAACCGCATTCTATTGTATGTACAACGTAGTTGTCAAGTACATACAAGACATAAATTGGCAGAAAATCAGGCGAATAGTGATGAAGATCACTACCGGCTCCAGCGGCGGCCCTATCCCCTCTACGAGGGCTTCGGCGGCCACCCTCTCCATTTTGGCACAAAATGGAGAGGGGGCTGGGGGTGAGGCGTCTTTGCGCCCGGCGTTTGGCTCTCGCCGTAAGCCCTCCGGTCAATCTAGAGCGGTCTGCTGCACGAGGAATTCCTGCCTGCCGTCCATGCTGAGCCGTTGCCCTCCTGCGTGCCCGTTTGTTGAGCGTCTCTTGGAGCTCTTCCCGTTCTCGTTTAGGGGTCTTGGTTCGCCGCTTCTTCTCCCGGCTCCGCCAGTGCCTTCGCTTCCCCCTCCTGCGGCAGCGTGACCGAAGCCAGGCCGGCCAACTGCCCGGCGACCTTGTCGACCTTCTTGCCGAGGTCGGCGTGGGCGCTCTGCGTGTGGGCGATGTGCGTGCCGAGCTTGTCGTACTGCTCCTGCACCTGTCCCAGCGCCATCTGCACCGAGCTGAGCTGTTCCAGGATCACGCGGGCGTGCTCCTCGATCTCCAGGCCGCGCAGGCCGTAGACCACCACCTGCAGGTAGGCGAACATCGAATTGGGCGAGACCGGTATGACGTGCCGCTGCATGGCATATTGGAACAGGTCGGGATTGTTGATGACGTCGTAGTAGATGTTCTCGGCGGGGACGTACAGCATGGCGAAGGCCAGCGTATGCTCGGCCGGACGGATGTACTTGGCGGTCTCGTCGATGCGGCCGCGGACGCTGCGGGCAAACGCGGCACTGGAGGCGCCGTCGGCTTCGAAGCCTTCGAGGGGGAATTTCGAGTCGATGGGCAGGACTCGATCGCCCAGGAGGATCGCCGCGTCCACGTGCTCCCGGTCGTTGAAGTAATACTGCATCTTGTAGAACTTTGGCGGCAGGATCTGCGCCAGCAGGTTCTCCAGCAGGATCTCGCCGAAGGCGCCGCGCTTGAGGCCGGCTTGCAAGATGCCCTGGAGCGTCGTGATGTCCTTGCCGAGCTCCGCAATGCGATTGGTCGCGGCGGTCACCTGACCGAGTGTTTCCTTGACCTCACCGAAAGCCGCGACCTGCGTCGTCACCGACTGCAGGCTGCCGTTGACCTGCTTCTGGATGGCGTCGAGCTTGCCGGCCATGTTGGAGATGGCCTGCTCGTACAGACCGTTGCGGCCGGAGACCGTGGTCGACAGCCAGATGATCACGGCGATCAGCAGGATGAGCAGCACGCCGAGAATGGCGAAGGCTACGATGAGGGTGGGGTCCATCTATGTGGCGTCAGGAAGGGCGTGTCTGGATGACTGGCATGGCTAATTCAATGCACGAGGGCGTTGTGCTTTGCTCTCTGGCCCCCTACAGCGTTGGCGGGCAGTCTATAGAATACAACCAATCTGTCCTCCGCGCAACTGTCCCGGGGCTTGCAGAGAAGAAAAGCGAGCGGCCTCACCCCGGCCCTAGCTCTTATCTAGCGCCTGCTCGATTGCCCTCACCACCCCGTCGATGTCATTCAGGACTTCGTTGTTCCAGAATTGCAAGACCCGATAGCCTTCGGACTCGAGAAACTCCGTGCGCTTGGCGTCTTCGTCCGACTGCTCGAGATGCTCGCTCCCATCCACTTCGATCACGAGCTTGGCCGCGGGCGCGCAGAAGTCGACGACGTAACGTCCGATGGCGTGCTGCCTGCGGAACTTGACACCTTCGAATCGTCGCCCTCTCAGCAGCGCCCAGAGAGCAGACTCCGCCGCGGTGGGCTCTTGGCGGAGCTGGCCTGCTCGGCCCATGATCTCGGGTTTTGACCTCAGTGCGCGTCCCACCGGTGGATTCTAGCCGAGGCCTCACCCGGCCTCTGGCCACCCTCTCCATTTTGGAACAAAATGGAGAGGGGCTGGGGGTGAGGCGTTCCGCTGCGCTCCGGCGCACTCTAGGGCAGGGGCCGCTCGACAGCTTGACTCCTCCCTTGTTTTCACGGAGTGCAAACGGGGGAGGCCGGCGGCACGTCCTCGTAGAGGAGTAGGGGCTGGGGGTGAGGCGCTAATGGAAGTCCGCCGACAGTGTATTACTCTCGAACACCCGCTTAACCTCCGCCTTGAAGAACGCCGCCACCTGCGGATCGCGCACCAGGAACAGGTTCTCATCGTTGTACCGGTTCGCCGGCCCCGTGTAGTTGAAGCTGCCGCCGATCACGGTCTCATCGTCCAGTACGATCAGCTTGTGGTGCAGCTTGCCGTTGTTGGGAAGCGTCTCGCGGCGGAGCCTGGCGCCTGCGCTGATCAGCGCCTTGTGCGGCGACCACTTCTGCGCGGACTGACCTCCGTCGAGCACACCGACGAGGTCGAAGTTGCCGCCCTGCAGCTTGGTGATCATGGCGTCGTCGATGGTCGTCGACTTGGCGAACGTGAACATCATGAAGTATGCCGAGCTGTGCGCCTTGAGGATCTCGTTGACGATCCGCAGCTCGGGGTTGTTGTCGGGTGAGAACATGATTTGCACCTCGGCCCCGCCGACGCTCAGTGACAGGGGATCGGTCGAGGTGAGCTTCGGCGATCGCTCACCGAAGATCCCATCCTTGAGCTGATCGAACTCGCTCTGGTAGGCGGCCGCCACACCGATGTCGTGAAAGATCACCGCGTGGTTGAGGTTTCGGTGCGTGCCCGTCGTCGTGAAGTTGGTCGACCCGGTCAGAACGGCCTCGCGAGCCTCGCCCCGGTCACGGATGACGAACTTGTGATGGAAGATCTTGGGGTTGAAATCGATCTTCGCGTCGACCGCCCCGCGCAGCAGCTCCACGAAGTGCTTGCGGTTGGCGTCGAGGCTGACCTCCTTGTCCGGCGGGTCAACCGGGTGCTGCTCCTTGAGGTAATCACCCTCGGTCACGAATCGCACCCGCATGAACGTGTTCGTGCCCGGACGCTTTCGACGCGCGGCTCGATCGATCGCCGCCGCGATGCGCGGGTTATCCAGCTCCTGGACGGCGATGTCCAGCGTGTACTCGCTTTGGTCGATGAAGTCGACGATCACCTTCTCGAGGTCATCGGGAGCGCCGGCGGCTCCGGGCGGACCAAGAAACGCCTGCAGATTGCCATTGAGGAAGTCCATGCGATAGCCTCCTTTTGCTGCTGCCCTGCCCCCGTAAGCTTTGCCCGGGGTCGAGCGCCGCCCAATCCGTGGACACGGAAAATGTCCTCGAAGTACACTGAAACAGGAGAAGCCCAATGAACGAACGCAAGTATCGAACGTACCCGGAAGACTTCAAACTCGAGGCTCTGGCGTTGCTGGAGAAGCACGACAAAAGTGCCGGTCAGATCGAGCGCGATCTGGGAATTACGCCCGGCATGCTGCTCAAGTGGCGGGCGCGGTATCAGGCGGTGCAGCAGAGCGGGCATGAGGTGCGCCTGGGGCCCAGTGATTTGGATGCGGCCAAAGCCGAGATCCGCCGGTTGCAGCGGGCCTTGGCAGAAGCCGAGGAGGAGCGAGACATCCTAAAAAAAGCGGTCAACATTTTCTCCCGGAAAACCGCATGAGGTACACCTTCATGGCGACGCACGAAGATCGCTATGCGGTGAAACGGATGTGTCGAGCGTTGAGTGTGAGCCGGAGCGGTTACTACGCCTGGCGTGGTCGCCCCGTCGGCCCGCGGGCGCAAGCCAATGAGCAGTTGGTGGCACAGATCCGGGAGGAGTTTCAAGCCAGCCGGTACACCTATGGCAGTCCGCGCATCCACGTCGCGCTCCAGCAGAAAGGCACCCGCTGCGGCCGCCACCGGGTCGGGCGCTTGATGCGCCTGTACGGCCTGAGGGCCCGCCCGGCACACAGGCGCAGGCCGCGGACCACCCGGCGAGACCCCCAGGCGATCCCAGCTCCCAACCTGCTACGCCAGGACTTCTCCGCTCCTGCAGCCGATCGGAAATGGGTCAGCGACATCACCTGCATCGATACAGCAGAGCTGGCTGTATCTAGCCGTAGTGATGGACTTGTACTCACGCCGGATTGTGGGCTGGGCGATGGCCGACCATACGCAGACTGCTCTCGTGCAGGCCGCTTTGGAGATGGCACTGCGGCAGCGTCAACCTGCTCAAGGACTGTTGCATCACTCCTACCAGGAAGTCAGTACACCAGCCACACCTACCAACAACTCCTGCGAGCACGGCGCTGCAACTTGAGCAGTCGAGCCGCCGTCCGTCGAGCCGCCTCATGCCCGCTCTACATTTTGGAACAAAGTGGAGAGGGCGGCCTCGGGCGACCGAGCTTCGAGCGAGGATCGCCCATCCTGCCCCCATGAGGGAGCACGAACGGCCGGGTGAGGCCCTCGCCAGCCTCTGCAACCTCCGAGCGGTGTTATCGTATAAACATGTGACGGGCCGCCTCGACCGGCAAATGCCCCGCGCCTGATGCGACGCCAACTACTAGCCTCAAGAATGGGAGAATGCAATGAATGCTGAGAAGACAACCGCTCAATACGCTGCGCGCCTGGAGATCGACTATCCGGAGAAGTTGGACAGGCTGACGACTTTCTTTCGTCTCATTTGGATTATCCCCATCGCCATCCTCCTGGGCCTGATCACCGGGTCCGGGCAGACGATTACCAATACCGTCTTCCTCAATCAAGCCGGCGAGGTCGTGAAGAAGACCCAGGAGTCGGCTGGCGGCATGGCGGCCGGCCTCGCTGCAGCCACCGCCTTGATGATCATCTTCCGACAGCGCTACCCGCGCTGGTGGTTCGACTTCGGCCGCGAGCTGACCCGCTTCGGGGCCCGCGTCGGCGCCTACGCAGCCCTGATGACCGACACGTACCCGTCGACCGTCGAGGAGCAGTCCGTGCACCTGGAGATCGACTACCCTGAGAACGTGGCAACCGACCTCAACCGGTACTACCCGATCTTCAAGTGGCTGTTCGCCATCCCGCACTACATCGTGCTGGCCTTCCTGGCTGTGGGCGCCTTCTTCGCCGTGATCTTCGCCTGGTTCGCTATTCTGTTCACCGGGAAATACCCGAAGAGCCTGTTCGACTACATCGTGGGCGTTGGACGCTGGAATCTGCGGGTGGCCGCCTACGCCTTCCTGCTGGTCACCGACCGCTATCCTCCGTTCAGCCTGCACAGCGCCTAGGCGAGCGCCTCCCCAGATTTCAAGATGAGGAACAATGAGCCAGCTGACAAGCTGGCTCATTGTTCCTCATTGTTTCATCTTCGGCGCGTGATTTGGGCCTTGTGCGCGTCCCATATAATGTCCCCATGCCTCTCGCCTCGGCGGCCACGACCGAGCTTACCGCTTGGAGCAAGTCCGTGCGCTCGGCGTGCCTCGTATACCGTGCGGACGACGTCGCCGGCATCCTCGATGCCTTCGAGGTAGCACGCGCGCAAGGGCTTTCCCTGATTCCTCACGGCGCCGGCCACAGCTACGCGGATGCTGCACTGAACACGAATGCCATCGTCCTCGACGTCACTCCCATGCGGCGGATACTCGCCTGGGAACCCCAACGGGGCATCCTGCGCGTCGAGCCAGGCGCGACCTTGCGGGACGTCGTCGAGCTTGCTGCTCCGGACGGTTGGTGGCCGCCCGTCGTGCCCTCCACGGAGAACGTTACGGTGGGCGGCTGCGCGGCCATGAACGTCAACGGCAAGAACTCGTGGAAGGTCGGCCTCTTCGGCGAATTCCATCCTCTCGTTGGACGTCCTACTGGCCACCGGCGAAGCGCGCACTCTCACGCCGGGCGGGGACGCACCACTCTTCCGTGCGTTCGTCGGGAGCCTGGGCCTGCTGGGCATCATCACCTCGATCACCCTGCAGCTCCAGCGCCTCTCGTCAGGGACCGTGACCGTGCGGCGACGTCCCGCGGCCTGCCTGGATCAAGTCCTTTCTGCATTCGCCGATGAAGAACCAGCGAGCGATTTCATGGAGGCGTGGCTGGATGGCTTCGCCAGCGGCGATCAGCTTGGGCGCGGGATCTTGACAGCTGCGACGTATGACGGCTCCGCCGCGAGGCGTCGCGCACGCGTTCGTCGGCCCGGCATGCTCGACCGGATGGCGCAGCCCGTCATCGACCTGACGACATCCGTGGGCCGATCCAGGCTGACGGCCGGCGTGCAGACGGCGAATCGACTCAACTACCGGTGGGGCAGGCGAGACCATCGCGTGGGCTTGTTCGAATACAGCTTCTGGCCTTCGGTCGCCATGAGCGCGTATCATGCGGCGTTTCCTGAAGGCGTGGAGACGTTTCAGTCATTCCTGCCCGCAGAGAATGCGAGCGAGGTTTTCAGGCAGGTGCTGCGCTACTCGCAGCAGCAGGAGTGCTTCCCACTGTGGTGCGTCGTCAAGCGCCATCGACGCGATCCCTTCCTGTTGAGCTACCAAGTCGACGGGTACTCCCTCGAGCTGGACTATCAGCGCACGCGCCTCACGACATCGCGCCTGGAGCGCGGGCTGCGGGACATGACTGCCATGGTGATCGACGCCGGCGGCAAGTTCTACCTGGCCAAGGACCGCTTTCTGACCCGCGACCAGTATCGGCGGAGTATGGGCCCGGACGTCGTCGATGACTTCCTGGCCCTGAAGAAGCGCTTTGATCCGGATACACTCCTGCAATCGGACTTGTATCGCCGACTATTTCAGTCATCACCGAGTTAGGGGATATTCCTTGCTGCCACTGATCTACACCAATGCAAGCGCGGCTTTCGTTTTCATGCTGGCCTACCTGATCTGGGTAATCCCGGAAATGCTTGGCAACCGACGTCAGATGTCCGGGGTCTCCAGGAAGGGGGCCACAGGAGACGACCGCGGCTCGATGGCCCTGCTCATCTCGCTGCAATGGATCGGCGTGGTCTTGAATTTCGCCCTTGCATGGCTGTGGCCCGCGGCCGCGATCCGCTGGCATCCCACCGCGATCTTCGTGCTGGGAATCATCTTTGTCCTCTTGGGCGTTGCCTTGCGCTGGTATTCGATCCGGATATTGGGGGAGTACTTCACGCGCGATGTGGCGGTCTCTGCGGGCCAGCAGGTTGTCGAGCGCGGGCCGTATCGCCTCATCCGCCATCCGGCCTACAGCGGGACGTTCCTGACGATGCTGGGCGTGGGGCTGGCGATGACCAACTGGGCCAGCCTGATCTGCTTGCTCGCCTGCGTATTCGCGGGCCATTATCTACAGGGTCCGCGTCGAGGAGCAGGCGCTCCGCGGCGCGCTGGGGCAGCCGTACGCGGATTACATGCGGCGCACAAAGCGTTTCATCCCGTGGGTGATCTAGGCGCCGATGAGCGGACTTGAATTTCGATTCACTCAGGCCGAACGCCCGCTGACCGACGCCTGGCAGCGTGTGCCGGTGGCCCCGCGCGGCGACACGCTGCTGGGGATCAGTTTTCGGCCGCTGCAGGCTGCCGCGTTTGGACTTGATCTGCGCCCCACGTTGCAAACGCTGCTGGCATATCCCTTTCAGATGATTCGTTTGGGCGCCTACTGGAACCAGATCGAGCCTGAGCCGGGTGCCTTCCGTCCGGACGAACTGGATTGGCAGATCGAGGCAGCGGAGCGGGCCGGGAAGCAGATCATCCTGTGCGTTGGCGCGGTGAAAACCTTCGGCTACCCGGAGGCCTTTGTCCCGGCACACCACTTGAAGCAGCCCTTCCAAGAACACACGCGCATCCGACCGTCCGACTACCCCGCGCTGCTGGAGGCTGCCGAGGTGCACATCAGCCGCCTTGTTGAGCGCTATAGGGGGCACGAGAGTATCGTCGCCTGGCAACTTGAGCATGAGGCAGTGGACCCGCTGGGTGTCGAGCATTCGTGGCGCCTGGATGCGGACTTCGTCAAGCGGGAGCTCGCAGCGCTGCGGCTGGCCGACTCTGCACGCCCTGTCATGATGAATGGATTTCTGCCGACCACCCTGCCGGTGCGCCTCTCGCAGTGGTGGAGCACCCGCGACCAGGGCGACTCGCTGGATGTGGCGCAGCGTCTGGCGGACATTGTCGGTATCGACTACTATCCGCGGAATGCGCTGGTTTCTGTGGGAGGCAAAACGCTCTACCTCGATGGAGGTCACAGCCTTACGCAGGAGGACAGACGCGGGCAACTGCTTGCCTGGGCTCAGGCCGCCGACCGGAAACTCATGGTCTCTGAAGGGCAAGCGGAACCATGGGAGACGGCGACGATGCCGCCCAGCCCGCCTCGAGGCGGAATGTACAGCTGTCTGCCGCAGACGATCATTGAGAACTACAACCGTTGCATGAGCTGGCACGGGAATCAAGCCCGGCTTTATGCGTACCTCTTTTGGGGGGCGGAGTATTGGGTGCTGCGGGCGCAGAACAAGGACCCCAGCTACCTGCGGGCTTTTGCGCGAATCCTTGAAAGCGCAGAAGAGCGGCTGGTGTAAACTCCTGCACACGCCAAGACATGTCGTCCTTCGCAGCAGCCAGAGGTGCAGTCGGGGATTTCATCGGGCGCCAGCCATGGCGCGGCATGGGGGTGATTGTCGGGATATTCGTGCTGCTGGCCGCAGCCAACTATGCACTGCACCGCTCATTTCCCGACCGCGTTCTTGACACTCCACCCTGGTTCGCGCTCCCGCAGTTCACCGGCTTCGAATTCCATGTAGAAGGTCTACCCTATGCGCTGGCGTTCTTAATCCTGCTGCTCTGGTCGGTCAGCCTGCCGCGCCTACGGTTCGGCTTACTGCAAGCCTGGTGCATCGGTCTGGCGTTCATCCTGCTGGGCAACCTGAGCCAGGGGAGCGTGTATGCGGCGTTCCAGAAGCCGTTGATCGGCTCACACTTCCAGTACTGGCAGGACGCATTGAAGATCAGGTCGTGGACGGATTGGCTGGCCAATTTCAACATGGACCAGGCGGGCCTGTTTGTTCACAGTCGGACGCATCCGCCGTTTGTCGTGCTGTTCGAGTACTGGGGGATCCAATTGCTTGGAAATCGGCCCGCTCGCGTGGCGGCGGTCATTGTGTTGCTGGGCAGCCTGTCGGTCCCGATGATGGGGGCGATCCTGCGGGAACTCAAGATCGAGCAACGAATGGCGGGGCGGCTGGCGATACTGCTCGCGCTGATCCCCGCCGTGAATATCTATGCAGCCGTGAGCCTCGACGCGCTCGATATTGACGACCTGTACGGCATTCCTCTTGGGCCTAGTCATGCTCGTTCGGAGGAGGCGGTTCCCCGTGGCGGGCTGGGCCTTGTTTGTGGGCGGCGTCGTGCTGACCAATGTGCTCACCTTTGCGGGCGTGTTTGTGCTTGCCGTGGCAGTTGCGGTGAGTGCGCTGCAGCTTCTGACGCGGCACGATGGGCGGCTCGCGATCAGCACCACGGCTGCAATCATCCTGCTGGCGGTGCTCCTGTATGCTTTCAACCGGTTTTCCCATTACAGCCACGTCGAGGCGTTAATGACCGCATCACGCCTGGAAAATCCAGAGGGCTTTGGCGGCCTGAATGATCCTATCAATTATCTGCTGACCCGGGCGGAATGCGTCGGGGAAATCGCGCTCTTCTTTTCCATAGGCTGCCTGGCCTGGTTGTTCCGTAAAGGTCCCAAGCCGCTGATTGCGGTGGCGGGCGCGGACGATGCCGTGACCGTCGGGCTGGTGGCGGTCACCATTCTTGGAATGATGTATTTGACGGGGCTCAACCGCGTGGGAGAAACGGCCCGGACTGCCATGTTCATATATCCGTATCTGATCCTGTTTCTCGCGCGGAATGACGATGTCAAGACCGGGGACCTGCTGGCCTTGGCCGGAATTCAGGCCCTCGTTATGCAGTTGATTGGCGGGTATTTCTGGTAGTCACGGCGACGCGACGGATTGCAGGCGGCCGCGGACGGCTGCCGTCCCGGCTAGGCTTGCGGGCGCACGGAGCGAGGTGTACGCCGCTTCTTGCTATACATGCTGGCGTCGGCCCGTTGCAGTCCAACCTCGAGGGGTTCGCCATCGACGGCCGTACCCATTCCAAACGAGACACCCAGCGGCGAACCCGCGTGTTCACTATTGTGGATCTTCAAGACTTCGGCGTACGCGGCCCAACGCCTCTTCGGAGGCCGCCGCATCCGTCTTCGGGAGCAGTACGGCAAACTCATCGCCTCCGATGCGCGCAATGACATCGCCACCGCGGAACGCCGCCGTCAGGACATCTCGCCAACACGCTTCAGGGCGGCATCACCCGCGGCATGACCATTCCGGTCGTTGATCCCCTTCAAGTCGTCCAAATCGGCGATCAGGATGCTGACCGGGAATTGGCGGGCGCGTCCCAGCCGTTACGATCTCTTCCTCAAAGAAGAGACGATTGTACAGGCCGGTCAGTGCATCATGGATGCTCAAGGCTCTGAGATGAAGTTCCGCCTGCTTCCGTTCCACGATGTCGCGTTCCAGCGTTTCGACCAGGCGGCGGTTACGCATCAAGAGCAGTGCAAAGGTCAAGGCGATGAATAGCATCTCGTACGTCAGAACCACAAGCGTGTCGTACAGTCCCGACTTCATCAGGTCGGTCGCCGGTGGGATAACCAGATCCACCGGGATGCGCGCGGCGCTGACCACGCTATAGGCGACGAATGACCCACGCAACCGGCAGGGTGCTCGATCGTACTTTGGGGTCCACACGGCGCAGCATAAGCCAGGCACACTGGGTGCAGATGACCAGCAGGCCGATCGAGTAGTTGAGATTGCGCGCCAGGATACTGGGCCGCGCGTACGTGAAAAATAGCTGGACGGCGACGAATATCGCAATAAATGCATAGTTGTATCGTTGCGGACTCGGTTTCCCAGACATACTGTTCGAGTCCGATATACAGGAGAAGCGTTCCTGCCATCACGAGCGCACTAGCGATCACGATGGAAAGAAGATCCGGCACCCTGCCGCGCAGGACAAGCAGCAAGACCGCCACGAACTGCATGACGAAGTCGGCCAGCCAGAAATCCAATTCGGGAGCCCGGCTGCGACGCCGGCGCCAGAGAGACAGCATGGCAGTCATGCAGATCGCGTTGCTGATCACGTAGCTGGTCAGCACGGTTCGCAGGTCAAGAATGTTCATCAGAGTCCAGCCTCTACGCGGATTCGTGTCGGCTGGTGTCTCCAGAGTTCCCGCCGGCATGGCGATTGCCCGAGGCAGATTCCCATATAGGCAAATTTCCGGAGCGCTATACTGTTTTTCGGCTCAGCCAACTTTTTCCCCAGCGTTTACGGTGACCCGCCCAAATCTACTGCCTTCGACGATGCCCGTGACCTGCAAGGCACAGCATCGCCGCTCGCGTTTCCATCCCCGCGCGGCAACATGCCCAAAGCCCCTGCACAGCCAAACACCCCCCGTGGAGTTGGGCGGGAGATGTTGCTTTGCCACGCCCTGAGCGGGGCGCTACGGCGTTGGCACCTTGTCGCCGCTATGCACCAGCTCCTTGAGTGTAGTGCCCAGGCGCGTTATGCCTGCGCGGATTGTGTCAGGATTGGCATAGGAGAAGTTGATGCGCATGGTGTTCTTGCCTCCGCCGGTGGCGTGGAAAGCCTCGCCGGGCACGAAGGCGACCTTGCGTTCGAGTGCAATCTTGAGGACGTCGGCCGCGTCAATGCGCTCGGGCAGAATGCCCCACAGGAACATGCCGCCCTGGGGCTTGGTCCAGCGCGCCTCGGAGGGGAACATCTCATCCATCATTTCGAGCATCACGTCGCGGCGTTCCTTGTAGACCGCACGGATGTAGTTCACATGCTCGTCGATGAAGCCGTCCTTGCCGACCTCGTAGGCGAGGTACTGGTTGAACGTGGCGGTGTGCAAGTCGGCGGCCTGCTTGGTTATGACCAGCTTGCGAATGACCTGCTCGGGGGCGATGACCCAGGCGAGGCGCAGGCCCGGGGCCAGCAGCTTGGAGAAGGTGCTCATGTAGATGACGTTGCCGCTGTAGCAGTCGCCGTCAAAGCCACGATATTGGCTGTCAAGATGCACGAGAGAGGGAATGTGTTCGCCCTCGTAGCGAAGCTGACCGTAGGGATCGTCTTCCACGATCGGTACGCCGTACTTGTCCGCCAGCTCGATGATTCTCTTGCGACGCTCCAGGCTCAGTGTCGAGCCGCTTGGGTTTTGGAAGTTAGGCAGGACATAGATGAACTTCGGACCCTTGCGAAGCGCCTCCTCCAGTTGGTCGACGAGCATGCCTTCCTCGTCCATGGGGACCGAGATGTACTGGGCGCCGTACGCGTTCCAGGCCTGCAGCGCGCCCAGGTAGGACGGCGATTCGACGACGATGTAGTCGCCACGGTTAATGAAGAGCCGACCCATGAAGTCCAGCGCCTGCTGCGAGCCGGAGGTGATCAGGATGTTATCCGGCGTGACCTCGACCATGTAGCGCGCCGTGCGCTTGGCGATCATGTCGCGGAGCGGCCGGTAGCCCTCGGTCGGGCTGTACTGCAAGGCCATCTCGCCGTGTTGGGCAAGGACGGTGTTACAGGCCGCTTGCAGTTGTTTTTGGGGAAATACTTCGGGGGCGGGCATGCCGCCGGCGAAGGAGATGATGTCGGGTTGCTCGGCATACTTCAGGAGCTCGCGGATTACCGAGCTTCCCATCTTGCTCATACGGTGGGCGTAGCGATACTCCCAGGGTGTCTGCATTCACGCTCCTTGACTATTGGGCACGACGTAGCAGGAAGAGGGTCCCACCACTTTGTCCTGCCCCTAGGCTGCGCGAAAAACAAAAAGGCCTGACCGGTATGATGCGTCCCGTCAGACCTTGCTTTCTGACACGTGGTACTGGCAAGCCCGCTAAGGATAGGGCCAGAACCTTGGTCATTGCTGGTGAATCATACATTGTTTCGCGCCAGCAATCAATCCCTCATTTATGAAAATGCGCTAAGAAATGTCATATTTTGGAGGCTCTCTCCATTGGCATCCCTTGCCTGCAAGGAGCAGACGCGGGCAGAGCGGGTAGAATGGCGAGCATGGTCAGAGGGAGGCAAGCGGCCTTTCTCAGCCCGGTTATCGAATATGGAACAGCAGACGAGCATCCTGATCACGATCGTTGCCGCCGTGGGCTTCGGCATCCTGGCGCAAATCCTGGCTCACCGCTGGCATATCCCGGCCATCGTGTTGCTGCTGGGCTTTGGGCTGCTGCTTGGCGAAAGTGGGCTCGGCTGGGTGCAGCCGCGCGAACTGGACGGCGGGCTGGGAATCCTCGTCAAGCTGGCCGTGGCCATCATCCTGTTCGAGGGCGCCCTCAACCTGAATCTCAGGTCCCTGCGGAAATCCGTGGCGGAGGTCCGGAACCTGGTCACGATCGGGGTGCTGCTCTCATGGGGCATCACGACACTGATCGCGCACTTCGTGGCGGATTTTGCCTGGCCGATCGCGGCGCTTTTCGGCGCGCTCATGACGGTGACCGGGCCCACGGTGGTCCAACCGTTGATGCAGCGCATCGGCATTCCTCGGCGGCTCAAGACCATCCTGGAGGGCGAGGCAATTCTGATCGATCCGATCGGCGCGATCCTGGCGATTGCCGTGCTGGACGCCGTGCTGGCCACGTCATCGCAGGGCATATCGGGCGTCACCGGCTTCCTGCAGACCTATTTCGGCCTGCTGTTGATCGGCGGGGTGGTGGGAACCCTCGGGGCGCTGGGCTTAGCGCGGCTGATGAAAGCCAGCCACCTTGTGCCTGGAGAGTTGAGCAATCTCGTTGCGCTCGCCTGCGTCTGGGTGACGTTTGGGGTTGCCGAGAGATTCCAGAACGAAGCCGGAATCATGGCGGCCGTCGTGATGGGACTGGTGACGCAAGGCCAGGGAGTGCCGGGGATTGTGCGCCTGCGCCGCTTCAAAGAGACGCTCACAACCCTGGGAATCAGCATGCTCTTCGTGTTGCTGGCGGCGGACCTGGATACCGGCGTCCTTGTGGCAGAGGGCGCATCCGGCATTCTCGCGGTGGTCCTGATCATGCTGGTGGCGCGTCCGACGGCGGTCTTCGCGTCCACGTGGCGGACGAAGCTCAACTGGCGGCAAAAAGTCTTCATCGCCTGGGTCGGGCCGCGCGGCATCATCGCGGCGTCGGTGGCTTCCCTCTTCGCCATTGCCTTGGAGGATTCCGGCACAGCGGGGGGACAGCATCTTCTGGGGCTGACTTTTCTCACCATCATCCTGACCGTCACGATCCAAGGTTTGACGGCGCGCTGGGTGGCACACCTATTGGGGCTGCAAGACCTAGAGGGGGAGAAGGCCATTGTGGTGGGCGCAAACGGCCTGGGTTGTGCGGTCGCCCATGTGCTCCAAACGTACGGCCGCCCAAGCCTGCTCGTCGATACCAACTTCAACTCCGTAGCGCGCGCACGCGCGAGGGGGCTGAATGCGGTGCACGGGAACGCCCTGGAGGAGGAAGTGCTCGAAGAGAACCATGCAGGAGAATATGCGACGCTGCTGGCGGTTACGTCCAACTCCGAAGTGAATCTGCTGGCCTGCCAATTGATGCAAGACGCCTTCGGAAACGAGCGGGCCTTCCCCGCACTCACCAATCCTGCCAAAGGTGCCAACCCGGCCCTTGTGAGGCAGATTGGGGGAACGCTGGCCTTCGGACAATTCATTGATTTTGCAGAGTGGGACCGGGTCGAGGACATCCAGCGCATCACCTGGCTGCTGCCTCCGTCGGAAGAGGCCTCCCAGGCCAAGGATCGGCGGATTCCACCGGCGGTCTTACCGGTTCTGCGCGTTCGCCGCAACAGCGCCGAAATTGTGCACGCCAATCAAATCTGGGAGTCGGGGGACACGATCGTGTTCATCACCGTCCAGCCGCTTGAGAAGGCGAGGGCAATCCTGGAGGAAGCGGTCGGATCAGCCGTTTGAGAGGTCGGTGTTTAGAGGGAGTGGGCGGAAGCCGCCGGATAGTGGCGGGGGCTGTTGCGGCGCCGCTGCGCCGCTCCTCGCGACGACGGGGTCCTCGGGGGAGTGCCCTGCGGACTGCATGCAGGATCTTTGACGGCATGGGCGACCATTCCCTGGCGGCCGCCTGGCGCCAAGATGCACGATGGCGGCTCGAATCCGCCTCGTGCGAAAGGTCGCGCCCACGTTGCTGCGTGCCACGACCTCAGGCCGGCTGGGTGAGGCCGAAATTTGCGGCAACCAGCGGAAGGACCTCTGAGGCGAACTCCTCCGCGGATTTCGAGGGCGGGCTGTGGCTCCATTGCGCCGCCAGTCCGTAAACAGCCCAGCTGCCGGCGGTCGCGGCGGTCTGTGGGGGGACATCGGTATCTGCTTTTTCGAGCCACTTCAGCAACAGGTCGTACAAAGCCCCTTTGACCTGGGACTCGACCAGGGTTTCGAACTGGGGCGATCGCGGTTTGCAGCGGGCGTTGGAAGTGCGGATGAATTCGCAGACGGCGACGATCAAATGGTGCAAGTTTTCCGGTGAGTAGTGGCATGCGTTGAGCATGCGTTTGTCGATCTCCTGGCGGAAGCCCTGCAGGATAATATGGTCCAGCAGGGCATACTTATCAGTAAAGTGCGCGTAAAAGGTGGCGCGATTGACGCTCGCCCGCCGGGCGATAGCCTGCACTGTCGCAGCCTGAAAGCCTTTTTCATGCAGGACCTGCGTGAAAGCCCGCTCCAGCGCTTGACGTGTGCGCTTGACACGGGGATCGAGTTGGTCTTCCATGGGGTTCATTGCGGGCTTGCGCCTCCAGGGCAACAGACTCTCTGTTTTGTCGGTTGACGTGCAGCCCGTAAGACTGGTAAACTAACCAACGTCTGTTGTGTATGCGACATCTGTCGTAAATATAGCACACCGGAGAACTCCGGTCAAGACCAGGTGAGGCAAACGTGATGCTAGATTCGACAACCCTCGTTCCAGACCAGAAATTCAGCACGCTGGCCTCCGACGAGCAGATCGCCCGGACGGCCGAGGCGCTGGAGGCCAACGGGATTCACGTGCTGATCGCCGCAAACGGCAAAGAAGCCAGGCGCATGTTTTTCGAGCTGCTTCCCGAGGGCGCCGAGGTGTTCCTCGGCGCTTCGGTGACCCTCGAGAGCCTGGGTATCAAAGAGGAAATCGATAAGTCGGGGCGATTCGAACTCGCTGCGGCCGAAGATGTTTGCCATGAACCGCGAGACCCAGGTGCGCGAAATCCGCAGATTGGGCGCCGCGCCGGACTATGCGGCCGGCAGCGCCAACGCGGTGACGGAGGACGGGCAGGTGCTGTTCGCCTCGAAGACGGGCAGTCAATTGGGGCCCTATGCCTCGGGGGCGGGCATGTTGATCTGGGTGGTCGGTGCGCAGAAGATCGTCAAGAATTTGGATGAAGGTCTGCGGCGCATCGATGACTACGTCGTCCCGCTGGAGGATGAGCACATGCAAGCGCTCTACAAGAGGGGCACGGACGTCGGCAAGATCCTGATCGTGCGCCGCGAGTTCCGGCCAAATCGCATCACGATGATCATCGTGAAAGAGGAACTCGGATTCTAGTCACAGACCTCCGAGGTCCGGGCACAAAGACCTCGGAGGTCCCGACCAGGAGAGAAATGAAGATCGTATCGCGGATCGTCGGCGGCTTGCTCCTATTTGCGGGAGGTGTGTGGTTCCTGCAGGGCATCAATATCATTCCAGGTAGTTTCATGACGGGACAACCAAAGTGGGCGCTTTACGGCGCCCTCACCGCGGCAGCCGGCGTTGGCCTAATCGTTTGGAGCGGCAGAGCCCGGAAACCGCGTTCTTAATCCCGCAGCGTGGCGCCGACCCGTCGGCCCGCAGACTGCGCCGAAGGCAGTCTTAGAAGTGGAGAAAAAGCACAAATGAACCAGACACAAACTGAAACCCGCACAGAATTCTCGATCCATCCGCAAACGCGCATAGGGCACGTGTCGCTGAACGTCGCGAACCTTGATGACGAAGTCGCCTTTTACGAGCAAGTGTTGGGCCTGACGCCGCACTGGCGCAGGGACGGACAGGCGGGTCTGGGAGCGGGCGGCGCCGACCTCGTACGGCTTACCGAGCGGCCAGGCTTCAAGCGCTATCGGGGTGTCACCGGGCTTTACCACGTCGCGGTCTTGTTCCCCAATCGCCGCGAGCTGGCGCGGGTGGTGGGGCGCCTGTTCAAAATGCAGGTGCGCAACTACCCGACGGATCACATTATGACCAAAACCACTTACCTCGACGATCCGGAGGGCAACGGGATTGAGTTGTACGCGGAAAGCCCCGAAGATGGGACCTGGAGCCTGGCGAACGGCCAATACATCACCCGGCGCGCGGACGGCTCGCTGAGCGACGGCCGCGAACCGTTGGACGTCGAGGCCCTGCTCTCCAACCTGATGAAAGGCGATCGATTGGATGCTCCGGCGCCCGCGGAGACGCGTGTGGGGCATGTGCATCTGCACGTGCGCGACCTCGATGAGGCTGTGGCCTTCTATCACGGTCTGATCGGCTTCGACCTGATGGGCGTTGCCAAGCCTTTCCGGATGGGCTTTGTCTCGGCGGGTGGCTATCACCATCACATCGGTTTGAACACATGGCAGGGCGAAGGCGCGCCCAATCCGCCGGCTGACGCGCTTGGACTGCGGCATTTTCAAGTGCTTCTTCCGAACAAGACCGAACTGGAGCGCGTGGTGAGGCATGTAGAAGCGAGTGGAATTTCCATTGAGCACTCGGACGAAGGTGTGCTGGTGAGCGATCCGTCGAAGAACGGCGTGTTGTTGTCGGCTGCCGCATAGCAGCTAGCAGACAATGACGAAGGACATGACAGAACATACGATGCAGGCCGTGCGCATCCAGGATTATGGAGGGCCGGAGGTGCTCACCCTGGGTGAGGCGCCGCGGCCAGAACCGCCGCCCGGGCAAGTATTAGTGCGCGTCAGGGCCGCCGGTGTGAACCCCGCCGACTCAGCCTTCCGCCGGGGCGCCTTCAAGCAGTTCATGGCGCTGCAGTTTCCATGGACGCCCGGCCTTGAAGGGGCGGGCGTGGTAGAAGCCGTAGGGCATGGCGTATCCACTTTCCAGCCAGGCCAAGAGGTATACGGGTTTCTCACGGGTGCCTATGCCGAATACGCACTGGCCAAGGAGAACGATCTTCAACTGAAGCCATCCCACCTGAACATGGAAGAAGCAGCCTCCGCGCCCATGGGCGCCACCATGGGTTGGGCCGCGGTGATCGAGACAGCCAAAGTCGAGGAAGGGCAGTCGGTCCTGGTGCATGGCGCAGCCGGCGGGATCGGCTCGTACGCGACTCAGTTGGCGCATTGGAAGAAAGCCTACGTGATCGGCACGACCTCGGCGGAGAATCTAGAGGCCGTGCGATCTCTTGGCGCCGACCTGGCAGTGGACTACGGCGACTCACCGTTTGAGGCTGTGGTCCAAGACGTGGACGTCGTGATCGATACGGTGGGCGGCGAGGTGCTGGATCGGTCGTGGGGGATCATCCGGCCAGGCGGGATTCTTGTCACGGTGGCCGGACGGCTTCAGCCGGAGGCCGGAAAGGCGCAGGGCATCCGCGCCGCCAGTGTGGTGCGGCCTGCTTTTGGGGACCACAAGCAAATCTCCGAGCTGCTGCAGTCCAAGACGATCGTGCCGACCATCCGACGGGTGTTTCCGCTGGCTCAGGCGAGCGCCGCTCAGGAACTTAGCGAGACGAAACACGGGCGGGGGCGCATCGTTCTGCAAATCCCGTAGCTGAGTGGTGTGGCGGCAGCGCGGGGGGAGTGCCGCGCAGCCGCATCCTGGCAACGCAGGAGGGGATTGCTTCGTCGCCGCGTGGCGGCTCCTCGCCCTGGGAGAGCACCAGGATCTGCGACAACGACGGTCGGGCCTGTGATTGCGAGGGCGGCGGATCCTGGCGACTACAGGAGGGGATTGCTTCGTCGCCGCTGGGCGGCGCCTCGCAATGATATTTGGCGGTCTGGGATCGCCTGATCAAGCCACGCGCCCTGTCTGCAAGGCCGATGGAGCCGGGAAGGGGGTGGCCGGCCCTTGACAATCCAAAGAGAACGCGTACAATAATAACTGACTGGTCAGTCAGTTATATATGATTATGGGAAGTCAATATGCGTGGCACTCCGGTGTCAGGGAGGAGGTTGCTTCGTCGCCGCTTGGCGGCTCCTCGCAACAGTGGCCGGGGCGGGAACACCTCTTGACAAAGAGGGCAAAGAAGGTAGAATGTTCCGCCTTGGAAATATTCCAATATGGAAATAAAAAGCACGCCAAGTCTTGACCGTTCTGCCGACCGATTTGTTGAGTTGCTGCAGCGCTTGCTGCGTCTGCACCCGAAGCTGGTGTTCCCGGACGAACGGCTGGCCAGCATGCAGCAGCAGCTCAGGCACATCAGGGAGTCGAGCCGGGGCAATCCGGAAGAGCGGTCTTTCCTGTTCCGCATTCTGTTTGCCCTGCGAACGAAAGAGAACCCTCCGACCATGGGTGAGCTGAGCGCCGAGCTGGGTATTCCGCTCAGTTCCGCCACCCGGATGGCAGACGGATTGGTGCGCGCCAAGTTTGTCGAACGGCTGCAGGATCGCAATGACCGGCGGGTCGTCCGGCTGTGCATGACGGAGCGCGGCAATCAATTCGTTGAGACGGCCAAGAGCTACATGAAGGAGCGAGTCCTGCAGTTGCTGCGGCACTTCTCGGGGGATGAGCAGGCGCAGCTGATCCGACTATTGGGCAAACTTGTGGATTCGCTGCAGGACGATGATCAGTAGGTATTTGGCCACAGTAGTCCGCCAGAGGCTTTTGTCGAGGTGAAATGCGACGATTTAGAGCGTTGATAAAGAAGGAAATCACCCACATGCTGCGCGATCCGCGCACCCTGGTGTTTGTGTTCATGATGCCCATCCTGCAATTGGTGCTGCTGGGCTATGTGAACAACACGGAATTCACGAATATTCCGACGGTGGTATTCAACCAGGACGGCGGCCCTGCCAGCCGGTCCTTGTTGGACGCATTTCACGCTACGGGATACTTCTCATACGACTATGCCGTGTACAGCCAGACGGAAGTCAACAGTCTGATCGCCGGAGGGCAGGCGAAAGTTGGAATTGTGATCCCAACCGGGTACAGCCAGGATCTCGGTTCGGGCACGTCGGCCTCCGTGCTGGTGCTGTTGGATGGATCAGATCCCACGGTGGCAAGCGCGGCCCTGTCGGCGGTGCAACTGGCGGGGCAGGCCCACGGGACCACGGTGCGAGCGCAGAACGTGGCGCGGGATGGTCCGGCGTCCAGTGGGAGCGCCCCTATCGACGTGCGGACGCGGGTGCTGTACAACCCCGACCTGCTCAGCAGCTACAACATCGTGCCGGGTCTGATCGCGATCATCCTATTCCAGACGGCGACGAGCCTGACCGCGCTGGCGATCGTGCGCGAGCGCGAACTGGGCACTATCGAGCAATTGATCGTGACGCCGATCCGCAGCTGGGAACTGATCGTGGCGAAGATGATCCCGTACATCCTGGTGTCGTTCGCCGATACGATCCTGATCCTGCTCGTTGGGGTGCTGTTATTTGGGGTCCCGATCCGGGGAAGCCTGCTGCTCCTGCTCGCCCTGACCGGGATCTACCTGTTGCCAACCCTGGGTTACGGTTTGGTGGTCTCAACGATGGCGCAGACGCAGCAGCAGGCGCAATTGATGATCATGCCGATCATCATGCCGGCGTTCATGCTTTCCGGCTTCATCTTCCCGATTGCATCGCTGCCGGTGGTGCTGCAGTGGGCGGGATACCTCCTGCCGACGACCTATTTCATCTACGTGATGCGGGCCGTGGTGATCAAAGGCGTGGGCCTGGGATTCATCCTCCCGCAGACCATCATTCTGGGTGTGTTTGGTTTGGTCATGCTGGCCCTGGCCGCGTGGCGTTTTCGGAAGCGGCTGGACTAGGGGCAGTGGATATGAAGAAGGAGAAGGAAATGAAGAGACGAATACCGACAAGGGCAGTGATTGTAGTGCTGGTGGTCGTGCTGGCGATTGCGGGGTACTACGGAGCGCGGGCGCTGGGAGGGACGGCGAGCACGGCGCTGAAAGCCTCGGGGACGATCGAAACGGTGAGCGTGAACATCTCGCCGGAACTGAGCGGGCGAGTGCTGCAGGTGCTGGTGGACGAAGGGCAGAGCGTGAAGGCGGGGGACAAGTTGCTGGTATTGGACGGGGCGCTGCTGCAGGAGCAACGGAATGTGGCCTCGGCGGGACTTGGCGTCGGCGCAGGCGGCGAGCGTGACGTCGGCGAACTCGCTGGCGATTGCGAAAGCGCAGTACCAGCAGGCTTTGGAGACGGCGCTGGCGGCGGGGAAGGCGACGCGGCTGCAGGACTGGTTCTCGAAGCAGCAGCAGCAGTTTGACCAGCCGAACTGGTACTTTGCGCGCTCGGAGCAGATCCAGGCGATGCAGGCGCAGGTGGATGCGGCGCAGAGTGCGTGGGACGATGCGAAGGGCAACCTGGCGACGGTGTCGGCGTCGGTGGGGGAGGCGGACTTTCTGGCGGCGGAACAGCGGTTGCTTACGGCGCGGGTGGCGTACCAGGTGACGAAGGACGTGGATGCGCGGGCGCAGAACTCGAACGATGCGAAAGCGCCGCAGGGGCGCTACAACAGCACGCACTGCGGGACGAACGACAACTACGTGCTTCAGAACCAGAAGCTGGTGAACGTGTACTACGACTGCAGTGGGGATGCGTACCTGACGAACGTGAGCCAGGGGCAATTCGATGCGGCCAAGGCGGAACTGACGGATGCGCAGAATGCGTACGATGCGCTGCTGAGCACGAAGGAAGCGGATGCGATCCTGCAGGCGCGGGCGGAGGTGCAGGTGGCGCAAGAGGCGTACTATGCGGCGCTGCAGCGGTTACAGGAATTGCAGATCGACGATCAATCGGCGGGCGTGGTTGCGGCGCAAGGGGCGGTAGACCAGGGGCAGGCGGCCTACGATCAAAGCCAGAAAGCGGTGGCGGAGGCGCAAGCCAACCTGGACCTGCTGGACGCCCAGCTGGGGAAGCTGACGGTATATGCGCCGAGGGATGGAGTGATCCTGACGCGCAGCGTGGAGCCTGGGGAGTACGTGCAACCGGGGGCGGCGGCGTTGACGATGGGAGACATCAGCCAGCTGACGATCACGGTGTACGTGCCGGAGGATCGCTACGGGGAGATCCACCTGGGGCAGCAGGCGAGCGTGAAGGTGGATTCGTTCCCGGAGCAGACCTTCACGGCGGATGTGACGTACATCTCCGACCAGGCGGAATTCACGCCGCGCAACGTGCAGACGGTGGAGGGACGCAGCTCGACGGTGTACGCCATCAAGCTGACGGTGACGGACACGCAGGGCAAACTCAAACCCGGCATGCCCGCCGATGTGACCTTCGCCGCCAAGTGAGCATGAAGCAAGAGACGTTACTGGAGACTCATGACCTCGTGCGGACCTTTGGCCCGCTGCGCGCGGTCGATTGTCTTGACCTGGAGGTAAAAGCCGGCGAGATGATCGGCCTGGTCGGGCCTGACGGCGCCGGAAAGACGACGGCCATTCGGCTGCTGTGCGGAGCGCTGCAGCCTACGAGCGGATCGATCCGAGTGGCCGGTTATGACCTGCCCGACCAGGTGGAAAAGGCGCGGGAAGAAATCGGCTATCTGGCGCAGAAGTTCAGCCTGTATGGTGATCTGACCGTCCAGGAGAACCTTGAGTTCTTCGGGGAAGTCTTCGACATGGATGCGGCCGAGCGGAAGAAGCGCTCGACAGATCTGCTGCGGTTCGCGGGGTTGGAGGAATTCGCGAACCGGCGCGCGGCTGCGCTTTCGGGAGGGATGCAGAAGAAGCTTGGGCTGGCCTCGGCCCTGGTGCACCGGCCAAAAGTCCTGCTGCTGGATGAGCCCACGGGCGGGGTCGATCCGGTGGCGCGGCAAGAATTCTGGCACCTGTTGATCGGGTTGCTGCGTGAAGGCTCTGCCGTGCTGGTCAGCACGCCCTACATGGATGAGGCCATGCGCTTCAACCGGGTGATCTTCATGAACCACGGCCGGGCGCTGATCTCCGGTGCGCCGCGTGACCTGATCGCAACCCTGAACGGCAAGATCCTGGAGCTGGCTGCCGAGCCGCAGATGAAGGCGAGGGAAATTGCCAACCAGGATGTGGACGTAGAAGACGTGCACTCCTTCGGCGGCTACCTGCACCTGCGCGTGCGCTCGCCGGAAGGGCCAAAGAAGCGCCTGCCCGGACGGCTGAAGAAAGCTGGTGTGACCGTGGAGCACCTGGTGCCCGTAGCACCCACGCTGGAGGACGTCTTCATTCAACTACTCGAGTCGGAGGAGGCCACGAATGGCGAAGTCCGTCCTTCCGCTTGAGGTGCAGGGCCTGACCAAGAAGTTCGGCGACTTTACGGCCGTGGACCACGTAACGTTCTCGGTCAAACCAGGAGAAGTGCTGGGCTACCTGGGACCGAACGGCAGCGGCAAGACGACGACCATCCGCATGCTGTGTGGGCTCCTGCTGCCGACGGAGGGGACCGCGCAAATTCTTGGGATTCGACGTCACCAAGAATCCCGAGGCGGTGAAGCCGCATATCGGCTACATGTCGCAGAAATTCGCGCTCTATAACGATCTGACGGTGCAGGAGAACCTGCAGTTCTACGCCGGAGTGTACGAGATCCCGGCCCAGGATGAGGCGCGGCGCATCGATGAGGTGCTGGACATGGCCCGACTCAAGGACCGCCGCAAGGCCTTCACGCGCGAGCTATCCGGCGGTTGGCGTCAGCGGCTTGCGCTGGGCTGCGCGCTGATCCATCATCCTCCGCTGCTGTTCCTGGACGAGCCGACCAGCGGCGTGGACCCAGTGGCCCGCCGGGAGTTCTGGGATCTCGTGTACCAATTTGCTGCCGAGGGCACGACGATCTTTATTACCACGCACTATATGGACGAGGCCGAACACTGCAACCGGACGGCGTTCATGTACAGGGGAAAACTGCTGGCGCTGGACACGCCCGCGAAACTGAAAGCGGAGTACCTGAAGGGGGCGGCTTGGGACCTGGCGACCACGCCGCTACTCGAAGCGGTGGAGTTGCTGAGCGTGACCGAAGGCATCGCGCAGGCGAGCCTGCACGGTGACCGGGCGCACGTGATCGTCAAGCCAAAGGAGTGGACGCCAGCCCGGTTGACGGCTCACTTGAAGAAGAACAAAATCGGCGTAAAGTCCATCGAGACGGTCGAATCGACGCTAGAGGACGTATTCACGCTGCTGGCGCACTCGTAGGGCGCCGGAGGACTAATCAGCTCGCCGACGGGAAGTAAGCGACAGCGACAGCCACGGTATAATGGCGCCCACGCGCGGCGATGGAGTCCGCCCTGAAGAGCCCTCGCGCTGATGACTCCTACCAAACTCAAGTGGAGGATCATTCAGCATGAGCAGGCTCTTTCTGTTTGTCGGCCTTGGCGGATTCGCCGGCGCGGTTTTCCGGTACACCGTGAGCGGGTACGTTCAACAACTGACCCAGACTGCTTCCTTTCCATTTGGCACCCTTACCGTGAACGTCCTGGGCTGTTTCGTGATCGGCCTGCTGTCCCAATTGGTCGAGACGCATGGCATCCTGGAGGCGGATGTGCGCGCGATGATGCTGCCGGGCTTCCTGGGCGCCTTCACAACATTTTCCACTTTCGGGAATGAAACCATAAACCTGTTGCGCGATTCTGAATCGCCGCTTGCCTTCGCAAACCTGAGCGCCCACATAGTCCTGGGATTGGGGGCCGTATGGGCCGGCCGTGCTGTGGCGGCGCTGCTGTGGAGATAGCCTGATGCCAACATCCGAGAGTTACCTGCTGCGGATCTTCATCGGCGAAAGTGACCGGATCGACGGCAAGCCGCTGTATGAGTGGCTGGTCAGAGAAGCCAAGAGGCGTGGCATGGCCGGCGCCACGGTGTTGCGCGGCATGATGGGCTTTGGCGCGCATACCAAGATCATCCACACCTTCAAGATCGAGCGCCTGTCCGAAGATCTGCCGATCATTATCGAGATCGTCGATGCGAAAGATAAGATCGAGGACTTCCTGACGTTTGCAGAGGGCGTTATCCAGCGCGGGATCCTGGCTACGGTTGAGAAAGTGGAGGTCCGTTTCTACCGGGAGGGAAAAGCGGACAAGTAGACCGGGTTACGAGTCGCGTTTCCAGCAATCGGGCTGTCTGCGAGCGAGGGAAATGACTTAGAGGAGACCAAGCCATGCCAGAATCCGCGAATGCGATCGATATTGAGTCACTATGGGAGTACGGTGATCCGGCTGCCAGCGAAGAGCGATTTCGTGAGGCCTTACGCTCCGCGGAGGGCGATGTACGACTCGAGTTGCTGACGCAAATTGCCCGAACTTACTCCCTGCGAGGGCGCTTTGAGGAAGCTCACGCAGGTGCTGGGCGATGTGGAAAAGGGCCTGGCGAATGCCGGCGCGAGCCCGCATGTCCGCTACTTACTCGAACGGGGGCGAACCTACAATTCAAATGACGAGAAGGAAAAGGCGCGGGGGCTTTTCATCGACGCCTGGGAGCGGGCCCAGGCAGCGCACCTGGATGGGCTGGCCGTCGATGCCGGGCACATGGTTGCGATCACTTTGAGCGGCACCGCCGAAGCGATCACCTGGAATCAACGGGGGCTAGATCTGGCGCGCACGTCAAAGGATGCCAAGGCACGCGGCTTGATCCCGGCAATGCTCAACAACGGCGCCTGGGACCTGCATGCGATGGGGCGCTTCGCCGAGGCCCTGGAGTGGTTCAAGGAAGCGCAGTCCGAGTGGAGCGCACGCGGCAAGCCCGAGCAGACCCAGATCGCCAAGTGGTCGGTAGCTCGTTGCTTGCGCTCCCTCGGGCGCTGCGACGAGGCCCTCGCAATCCAGTGGGCGCTCGAGGCCGAGCACAAGCAAGCCGGTTCAACGGACGGGTATGTGTTCGAGGAGATTGCAGAAAACCTTGCCGCGCTCGGCCGGATGGATGAGGCGAGACCTTATTTCGAGAAAGCCTTCGTCGAACTCGGTAAAGACGAGTGGTTTGCCAAGAACGAGGCGGCCCGACTGGCGGCTCTGAAGAGGGCGCGCGGCGAAGCCGTGATGAGCGGGGCTGCCGAAGCCAGGCAGCCACGTAATGCTTCAACGCAGGCGCGCGGGTCGTCCCGATGACCCCGCCGGGGATTTGAATTCAAGTCTCACTGAAGCTGTGCCGCAGCCGTGATGAGCAGCACAAGGACGCCTGCCACAGCCATGGCGTTGGAGTATCCGCGGTACCGGGCCAGGGCCGCCTCAGGCGAAGTGCGACTGCTCAGGGCCGGTCCTAGGCGCATGATGGCATTGAACCAGAAACCCATTGCGACCATGGCCAGAATCACAAGGTGCTTGAAAAGCATCAAGAGGCCCCAAGCGTTGCTGAAATTCCCGATACCCAAATAGTTTGAATCGGAGGCCGTCAGATGCACGCCGGTGATGGCGAATACGATCAGAGAAGCATACATCCATGGACGACTTCGGCTGGAGATCTCGCTCAGTGCGGGGCCGGCGTCAAGGCCGCTGCGGGTCAAGGCCGGCAGGTAGATGAGCGAGAGCAAGACAAAGTAGCCAATGAACACAACGGTTGCCAGGCTGTGAAGCCAGGCTGAAACGGCGAGCAGAATCTGCATCATGGTTACACCTCATGACGGCGCCGCCAGCGGACACCACTGACAAGACCTTTGACGTTCCCTTCCTGAATGCCTGCCTGGACGTTCGTTTGCTCAGGGGGGCGGACACGAGGCCTCCTAGTGAAGCCCATCCTCGACGACGAGAGTGCCGACCCTGTCCGCCTGCGCCCGGCGGCCTCGGACGGTCAGCACGAGCAGGATGGTCAGGCCAACGATGATGGCCGCACCGAAGAAGATACTTTCGGCAGACAACACGGACGCGAACAGCACCATGAGCGCTGGCCCCAGGATGCTCCCCATTGAAGACGCGGTGCTCTTGAAGCCCATTACGGCGGCCCGGTGTTCGGCCGGAGCAACGTCCAGAATCGAGGCGCTCAAAGCGGGGTCGTAAAGGGCGTTGCCCAAACCCGCGATGACGAACGTGGCCGCGATCCAGATGTAGTCGTGCAGGAAAGCCAACCCAAGGAACTGCGCTACGAACAGAATCAATCCGACGACGATGACCGGCTTGCGGCCGAGACGATCACTCAGGCGGCCGAGCCCGAACTCGCCGAGCATCATGGCCATGCCGTAGGCGCCCATCACGGCGCCCAACATTGACGAACTCCAGTGCAGCTCATCGTAGGCATAGAACATGAAGCGAGGTTCGATGAACGCCCAGGCCAACATCGCTGCAAAGACAACAGAAAGCATGATCAGAAAGGTCGAGAGCTGCCCGGGCAGCGTGCCGCGAAAAGAGGCGGGAGAAAGTCCTTGCTGGCGGCGGGCAGCACTCGAACCTGCGAGAGCCAAGCTCGCCGACTGGTCACGCGCTGTGCGTGTCTCCGGTAACGCGAGGAGCGCCAACACAAATGTCGCCACGGCGATAATGGTCGATACCCCGACCGCTGCTTCGTAGCCCCAGTGGTCATATAGGACGCCGCCGATGACCGGGCCGAGAATCCATCCCACCGAGGAGCCACCGTTGAGGAATCCAATCCATTGGGCGCGCCGATCGGACGGCGCCAGGTCGGCAACCATTCCGGTCGCAGCCGGTATCAAGCCGGCGGTGAACGCACCCGCGGCACCGCGGATAAGTATGAGAACCGAGGCGGAGGGTGCGAACAGGTAGCCAGCAAAGGCGAGGACATAGGAGGCCAGCGAGCCCAAGACGAGGAAGTCGGCGGCCGAGCCGATCTGCCAGGGCGCCCATGAAGGGGGCTGCCAGCGTGGCTGCCAAGGCATAGGCCATTTCGCTCGTGGCAAGCGAAGCGACATTCGCACCGAACTGGGTGAAGCGCCGCGCGAAGAGAGGCACAATCATCACGAAGCTCGTCATCTGCAGCGCCATGCAAACCGAGAGGACGATGATCCCCTTGAGGTCCACACCGGGGCCGCCTGCCCGTCGGACGGCCTGCTGTGTGGACGCAGAGTCTGATTGTGTGGCTGCGCGAGAGAGCTGCGTATTCATGGCGCCAGCTTGCATCCGTTCGTCGATCTGTGCCCAAGGATATGCCCCCAGCGGGACTTTGTCCCCACACGATGTTGTAGTTTGCGCGGCGAGAAAGAGGTAGTCGCCGCAATGAAGGCGGCGGTCCGGCGAGCTGAATGGATTAGAGGCCGAGTTCCTCGGCGCGCCGGATGGCTTCCAAGCGTGAGCTGGCGCCGAGTTTTCTGAAGATATTCTTGGTGTGGTAACGGACCGTATTCAGCGACACGACCAAGCGCGCAGCGATGGCAGGGCCTTTGAGGTCAGACTTCAGCAATCGCAGGACCTCCAACTCCCTGGGGCTGAAAGTCTCGTTGTCCACCGTTCGGACCGGCACGTCCGGGCGCTGAACACCAGGGTCGATGCGCTCAAGCAGGTCGGCCGTTTTCCTGGTCCAGAAAGCGGCATGAACCTCTCCGGCGAGCTGGCTGGCGATCCGGGCGTGCTCGCGGGCACGCGGGCGATCAGTGAGCTCCAAGGCCACACGGCCAAGGCTGTAGTGTGCCCAAAGCACTCCGAACGGCGTACCGATGTCGGCGAACGTCTGAAGCGCGTCGTGGAGATAGGGCCCAGCCTCGCCAGGCTGGCTTAGTAAAAGCAGGGTGTCCCCGATGTTCAACGACGACCAGGCGGTCTTGACTCTGTCCCCGCCTCCTGGGCGCCCTGAAGAATCTTGTGAAAGACCTTGTCGGCTTCAGCGTACTTACCCATGCTCTGATAGCACAGGCCGATGCGCATGTTCACCCAGTAGGCATTGTCAAGCGCCGGGAATCGGCGCAGCCCCTCGGCGTAGTCCCGAACGGCTGCCTCGTAATTGCTCTGGTCCTCCAAAATTGCGGCGAGCAACACACGGCTGGCAGCCTCCCCCTGGGCGTCGTGTACCGAGGCTGCGTATTCCAGACAAGCTCGGGCTTGGGCGGTAATCTCCTCGCAGGATTCGAACCGTTCGAAGTAGAGGCGCATGTCATACCAGGAGAGCAGGGCCAACGCCCAGGCTGCATTCGGCGGCTCGCCACGCTCGGGCGCGAGACCATCGACGGCGAGGCGCGCCAGGGCTTCTCCTTCATAGAAGCGGCTGCGATGATCGCAGTAGGCGTACAGACACGGAAGCATGGCCCGTGCGGCCTGAAAGTCGCGTTGGTCGATAACATGCGTCCAAGCCCGCCTGATGTTGTCGAAATCGGTTTGCAGCTCGTCCAATGCAACCCTTTGCTCGTGACTTGCCAATTTCGGGGTGCGGTCACGCACGAAAGCCGTGAAGTACTGCAGGTGAGCCAACAGGGTCTGATCGCGATCGCCGGCGCGGGCAAGCTCTTCTGCGGCGTACTGCCGGAGCAGCACGTGGAGGTCATAGCGGCCGGAATCAAGGTCCCGTGTGAGCAGGGACTTATCTACCAGGGCGATCAAAGTCGCGAGGTTGGCACCGGTGACTGCCTGGGCCGCGGCCAAGTCGAAGCCGCCGCAGAATACGGATAGTCGGCGAAAGACATCCTGCAGCTGCCCATTCAGGCGGCTGAAGGACGACTTGAAAACCGCCCGCATTCCGAAATGACGAGGCTCACCATCACGGCTGTCGCGGCTTAGGAAATCCAGGCTGGCGTCGATCTGGTCGGCAATCTCCGCAGGCGAGAAATGCTCCACCCGCGATGCGGCGAGCAGGATGCCGAGGGGGTTGCCGTCCACCGAACGGCAGATGCGGACCACGGGGCCGGTGTTCGCCTCGGCGATCGCAAAGCCAGGTTGGGATTGACCGGCCCTCTGCAGGAACAGTTGTGCGGCGGCGTAGGTGCCAACATCCTCAACGGCGTACGCGGGCGGAACCGGCAGGCGGTTCACGTGCAAGAGTATCTCGGCGTCGAGGCTGAGCTTTTCACGCGAGGTTACAAGGACCTTCACGCCCGGGGCGGCGACGAGGATGTCGTTGATGAGGAGGGCTTCGTCCAGAAGATGCTCCAAGTTGTCGAGGACGAGCAGCATCCGTCGCTCGGAGAGGTGATCCAAGACGGCCTGCTGCAGATCGCCCTCGGGGGGCAACTGGACTTGAAGCGCCCCCGCCACCGCAGGCAGGAGTTCTTCAATGGAGTTCAACTGGGCGAGTGGGATGAAGACCGCGCCGTCGTGGAAATGATCCTGCAGACTTCGAATCGCCTCCAAGGCGAGGCGGGTCTTGCCAATGCCGCCCGGACCCAGGATGGTCACCAGCCGAACGCTGGGATCCTGAAGCAGCTGCAACAGTTGCTGTAATTCTGCCTGACGCCCTATCAGGGGCGTCAGCGGCAAGGCACGGGTTGAATTGGAACGCGAAGTCATCGCTTGGTTCTCAAAGCCCCGGTTTGGTACCCATTTTACTGCGCCGGCGACAGCGAGCGAGACGCCTCGGAGACTACAGAGACTACCCGATTTCGGGCAGCGGACTACCGCATCGTGTGGGGACAGCCTGCCCGGAGCGGCTGTATTCTTGTATCAAGGATAGCCGGAGCGGGTGCAACCAGATCAATCCACAGCCGCCCTTGCGCGGCAAGGAGGAAAAATGAAGATCCTGATCGCAGGTTCGCATGGAATGATTGGATCGGCCGCGAGGCGGCACTTGATCGAACGCGGCCATCAAGTGTTTCGCCTGGTGAGGCAGACGCCTGCCGCCGGTGAGCTCTGGTGGGATCCCGATGCCGGTCAAATCGATGAGGCGGGCCTGGACGGCTTCGACGGTGTTGTCAACCTGGCGACTGCCCGCTGGCCGATGCGCTGGACCAAGAAGGTCAAGGAATCGCTGCGCGCCAACCGCGAGGCGACGAACCGTACGCTGGCCAAGGCGCTGGCTGGCTGCAAATGCAGGCCCGAAGTCCTGATATGCGCCGCGGGTGCCGGCTACTACCCTTCATCTGGCGACGAAGTGCTCACGGAGAACGGCCCCAGCGGGAAGGGTTTCCTGAGCGCACTGGACCAAGACGGCGAGGCGGCCACTGCCGCGGCCAGCGAAGCGGGGGTCCGAGTTGTCCACCTGCGCATCCCAACCGTCCTGGGAGGCCCCGCGCTGCAGTTCGTCGGTTTTCAGGCAGGTGATGGACGGCAATGGGTGAGCTGGATCGGCCGGGATGAATTGGCTGAGATCGTTGAGTTCACATTGAGGAACTCAAGCCTGCGCGGCGCGGTCAATGCTGTGAGCCCCAATCCCATGCGAGGTTCTGCATTTGCCATGCGGGGAGCCTGGGCATTGCACCGAAAGCCTGGTTGCTCGATCCCGGCTTTCGTCGTGCGGATGTTACTCGGCGAGATGGGAGAGGAATTGCTGTTGGCCAGCCGGCGCGTCCAGCCAGCCAAGCTGCTTGCGGCCGGTTACCGATTCCGATACGCGGAGCTCGATCAAACGCTGTGCCACGAGGCAGAACAGATGAAGGCCGATGCGTCTGCCGAGGTTGTCAGGATGCGCCCGGCCGTGCGGGCTTGAGTGCACGGCCGGAAGACATGCGACAGTCGACGAAGATGGCCGGTGCGCGCCGCTGGCGCACCGGCACACTCTGTGTTGATCAGGCTTCCAAGACCTGCTTGAGCTTGGCGAAATCGCGCTCGAAGGTCTTTTCCAATTCTTTTTGCAGCATCCCCTCGGCAACCTTGAAGAATCCACCAGCCTCGCCGGTCATCTTCATGGTCACGTGTGTGCCGCCGCCCATGTCCTCAAGCTTGGAATCAAACTCGAATTTCACGGGGCCGGAAGTGGTCTTGCCGGCGAAGTGCTTGGGTGGGTCGTAGGCGGTCACCACAATGTCGTTCTTCATCTCCCGGCCCATGAATTTCTGGACCACGACGCCGGTGCTGCCGACGGCGGTCGGACCATCCGAGGTCTTCTCCGACCGGACCAAATCGGCCTGCCACCTGGCGTCGTTGGAGAAATCGCTGATGAACCCAAAGACGTCGGCAATCGGCTTGTTGATATGAATGCTTTTCTCAACAGTAATCATCGTTCAACTCCTTTGGTAAAACGGGTAAGGCGCTGCCAAGCACTGCGAGTCAGTGCGGAAAAAGGTTGACGGTCGATACAGCCCCGGCAGTATAGCATGGCAACCGAGCCGCGCGGCCCCCGCAAGCGAGCTTGATTCGGACCGCCGGTCACTTCAGGTAGTGATCAAAGAAAGCGACTGCTTCTGCCATGGCGGCCGGGGTGTCCGGCGAAAGATTGTGGTCTGCGCCCGGATATGAACGATAGGTCACGGTCTTGCCTGCGCCCTGGAGTTGAGAAGTCAAATCCTGTGCGAAGCTTGGAGGAACCACGCCGTCGGCGGTGCCGACTTGAATGTGCACAGGCATGTCCACGCCTGAGAGAAAGAACGTGGGATCGATGGCATCCCAGTAGACGGGGTTCGATTGCGGAGTCCCATGCAGGCTGATCATTTGGAGCAACACCTGATCGGTCTGCAGGTCATTTTGCGTGGTCAAGACACCCGTTGCGACACGCGCAGCCCACCAATCGATGATGGCGCTGTAGGAGCCAACCACTCCGGACATGATCACCGCCGCTTTCAGATCATGTGTAATCACCAGCTCATGGAGCGTGACATTGCCGCCCATGGAGTGGCCCCATACGCCGATCTTATGCGGGTTGGCATCCTTGTACATCCTGATCGAGGCGAGAGCATTGAGGCTGTCCGTGATGTAGTCGGGAGAGACGTAGGGCTGCTCGGGGTCACCGGGGGAGCGGTCGTGGCCGCGATAATCGGGTTTGAAGACGATGTAACCGGCCGAAGCGAGCGGGTCTACTATCCTGGCATAGCTCGCGTCCGTTGAATATTCGCTGGGCGGAATATAGCCATGATTGAGGAGAATAACGGGCCAACCTCCCGGCGGCCTGTTGCCTGCGGGAATCGTGAGTAGGGCAAAAAGTTTCAAGCCGTCCGACTGGTAAGAGACCACATAACGGCTATATCCCGACCCCGAAGACAGCGTCTGCCCTATCACCATTTCACTTCCCGGATAGGCCTTGGCCCGCATAGCAGCGATCGCAAGCGGAGACGAAATAGCAGCAGCGACCGGGGTTGAGGTGATCGGCGTGAAGCTGGGCACCTGAATGGGCGATGGCGAGGCGGTATCGGGCGCCGAGGATGTCGGCGTGACCGTGGCTGATGGGGCTCCCGATTGGCAACCCGCGAGCCATGTCAGGCCCAGGATGGCAATGAGGCTCAGCAAACGGCGTGTCATGAGGGGCCTTCCGAAGGGGACGGGAGTGATCTTTCCATGGTCAGCTCGTCGACCAGATTTCCGTCTCCCATGCGGACGGCGTGCGTTCCAGTCTGACGAAAGCCGAATTTCCGGTAGAGGCCAAGGGCAGGGGTCTGATGCGGGTTGACCATCAACTTTGCCCGCCTCAGAAACGGCTTGGCGGACAGGGCATCCAGGATGCTCTCCGTGAGCCTTGCGCCAATGCCGCGACCTCTTTCCTCTTGCGGCACATAGACCGACACAACAGTCGCGACATCGCCGGCGCCTGGCTCCATGTAGGCGCCAACCATGCCCACGAGCCTGCCATTCTCTCGTGCAAACAACAGCCAGTTCCGCTTGGCCTCTGAAGCCTCCTGAAGCCTTGTCATCCACGTTTCTTCAGGGATGGTGAGAGCGTCTGCGTATAACGAACTGAATGCCTGCGGTTCCTCCAGAAGCGCCCTTAACCGCAACGCCTTGTACGCCTGCCACTCTTTGGGCGGAAGGGTAATGATGTCCACGCCAAGAGTTTATCAAAACCTGCCTGGTGCTGGACATGCCGACGAGGCCGACGGGTGGACCAGGAGCTCGAGGGTCACTCTGACCGGCGGCGGCGCCGGCAAAGGAGGCAGTTTCATCTGGCTGTCATCCAGGCATGCTACGATTTTCACCGCAGCGCACAGTCTCGTCATCCAGAGGAACAAGCCATGTCCAGGAACCAATTTCGTCTACCTTCCGACCCGGGCCGGAGCCTCCGAAAGTTATTCCTGTCCGCCTTCGTCGTTCTTACGTTCGGCGCGTACGTCTTCTACGAACGCTGGAGCCGGCCAGATTCCGCAGCCGTGACCAGCTCTTCCTCGGGGGCCGCGACGACCGCCCTCGCCCCCGGACAGTCGGTCGGCGCCACCGCGGTGGCCTCCGGCTACAAGAACGGAACGTTCCAAGGGCAGGCCATCGATGCGTACTATGGCCTTGTGCAGGTGCAAGTGAATATTCAAGGTGGATCGCTCCAGTCTGTGCAGTTCCTGCAATACCCCAACGATCGCCGCACTTCCGTGCAGATCAATTCAATCGCGATGCCCTATCTCCAGCAGGAAGCCGTCCAGGCACAGAGCGCAAACGTCAACATCATTTCCGGTGCGACGCTGACGAGCGAGGGGTTCGCGATGTCGCTGCGCTCGGCGCTGCAGGCCGCCCGCAACTAAGTGTGAAGCAGCTGCGCGTTCAGATGGGCATGCCCGTCATCGTGGAAGTTGTCGATGCTTTCGCGACCGAGGCCCTGCTGACCGCGGTATTCGACTACTTCGACTACGTTGATGCCAAATTCAGCACGTACAAGGACGACAGCGAAATTTCCAGAATGAACCGAAACGAACTCACATTGGATGCCGCCAGCGAGGACATGCAAGTCATCTTCGGGCTGGCGGAGCAGACCCGGCTTGAGACGAATGGATATTTCGACATCCGCCACGGCGAGAGGTACGACCCCTCGGGAGTGGTTAAAGGCTGGGCAATCCTGCAGGCGGCCGAAATGCTGCGACAACGCGGAGCGGCGAACTTCTATATCGATGCGGGGGGTGACATCCAGGTGGCGGGCAAGAATGGCCAAGACGAGAACTGGCGCGTCGGCATCCGTAACCCGTTCAACCCGGACGAGATCGTCAAGGCGCTGTCGCTGACAGACTGCGGTGTGGCGACCTCCGGCACGTACGTCCGCGGCCAACACATCTACAACCCATTTGATACGGGCGACCCCCTCAGCGAGGTTGTGAGCCTGACGGTCGTCGGTCCGGATATTTGCGAGGCCGATCGGTATGCAACAGCCGCCTTCGCGATGGGACGACAAGGTATCTATTTCATTGAGGCTTTGGACGGCTTCGAAGGCTACATGATCGACCGTGACGGGATTGCGACCCTTACGACCGGATTTAGCAGGTACCTGTTGAATGATTAGAACACTCGATAACCAGCTCAACAAAATCACCACGTACCGACTGGTGCTATATGCACTGATCTTCCTGCTGGGAGCGGCCGTCCTGCTCAGCGCCGGCGGGCGGCTGCCCTACGATCCGTGGGCGCTCGTGTTCTCTACAGGATTCCTGCTGGCGGTCTGCTGGATTACGAATCGCATCTTCTCGCGGACATTTGGTGTGCCGGCCAACGTTGAGTCGCTGTACATTACGGCGCTGATCCTGGCGCTGATCATCACGCCGGTCCGCACGCCCGGTGATCTATGGTTCCTCGGCTGGGCAGCGGTGCTGGCCATGGCGTCGAAGTACCTGGTGGCGCTGGACGGCAAGCATATTTTCAATCCGGCGGCCTTCGCGGTCGCTCTGACCTATCTCACGCTTAATCAATCGGCGAGCTGGTGGGTGGGGAGCGGGCCCATGCTGCCTTTTGTGCTGATCGCCGGGCTGCTGGTCGTCCGCAAGCTGGGGCGGTTCGACCTGGTGTTCAGTTTCCTGGTGACCGCGCTGGCGTTGACCTGGTTTGCGGCGGTCTTCAGCGGGACCCAGTTCATGGCCACGATGCAACAAGTCTTGTGGTCATCACCGCTGCTGTTCTTTTCCTTCATCATTCTGACCGAGCCTTTGACAACCCCGCCGACCCGAAGGCAGCGTGTTTATTACGGGGCCATCGTGGGCCTGCTGTTTGCCCCGCAACTCCACATCGGTTCGGTCTTCATGACGCCCGAACTGGCAATACTGCTCGGAAACGTCTACGCATTCGCCGTCAGCCCGAAGCGGCGCCACGTCCTGCGGCTCAAGGAACGAAACCGAATCGCGCCAGACACGTACGAGTTCGTCTTTACAGCGCCGCCGCGCTTTCGGTTCAGCCCGGGACAGTACATGGAGTGGACGCTGGCGCACCCGCGCCCCGACGTGCGCGGCAACCGCCGGTATTTCACGCTAGCCTCGGCGCCAACTGAACACAACATCCGGCTGGCCGTCAAGATCCCTCCGGCCTCAAGCTCCTACAAGAAGGCGCTGCTGGCGCTGAACCGGGAGACGATCCTGATGGCTTCCCAGCTGGCAGGCGATTTCGTCCTGCCGGAGGACCCGCGGCAGCCATGCATCTTCATTGCGGGCGGCATCGGCGTAACGCCCTTTCGCAGCATGATCAAGTACCTGCTGGACCACCGTCAGAGACGGCCGATCACGCTGTTCTATGCGGCCAAGACGGTCGATGACTTTGTGTACCAGGATGTGTTCGACCGGGCCCAGAAGGAACTGGGCATCCGGACAATCTACACTGTAACGCACAACACCAACCTGCCAGCCAACTGGTCCGGGCAAGTCGGGCGAGTTACCCCGGACCTGATACGCAAGACCGTACCTGAGTATCGCGAATCAATCTTCTACATCTCGGGCCCGCGCAGTATGGTGGATTCTTTCAAGGACGCGATCCAGCGTCTGGGGACCGCCGGATTGGAGATCAGGACAGACTACTTCGCCGGTCTGGCGTAGGGGATGATTCCCAGAAGGCCCTTAGGTCTTCCAGGTGGATTCGGCAATGCTGTTTGATGCGCGTGGGCCACTGCCGTGACGGCTGGCAGCCTTGCGGCGGCAAAATCAGGGAGACGGCTTGCGAGCGAGGGCCGTTGCACGCGGATGTTCTCGAAGCCCCCCGCAAGCCGGATGGATTTGCCGTAGAATGCATGCGAGGCTCCTGCGACAGGCGATGTGCGCCAAGGGGGGCTCAAGCATGAATTTCTCAACGCTATTAAAGAAGCCGAGCGCCTGCCTGCCTGTGGCTATGTCGCTTATCGTCATTGCCACGGAATGGTACTTCTTTGCGAGGTTCGGCATCGTCCACCAAGCGGACGAGGGGACGGCGGCGCACATCTTCCAGATCCTCATGGCCGGACAAATCCCGATTGAGGCGTATTTCGCCATCAGGTGGCTGCCTCCAAACCCGAAGCCGGCTCTGCAGGTACTGGCAGTGCAAGCAGCGGCGGCGCTGGTAGCACTCGCACCCGTTTACTATTTCAAACTGTAGTCAGCGTAAAGAAGAGGCCAATCGCGTGGGGATCTCAAGACCAGCCGGGCAAACACCCTCAGAAGCCAGAAGTCTTTCGCGAGCCATGCAGCGGCATCCGCTTCTGTTCTTCTTTCTCATGGCGTATGCATTCTCCTGGATCGTGGTGACCCCGTTTGTACTTTCGCAGTGGGGCATTCTGCGCGGTGATTTCACCATTGCTTTCACCGTCAAATCGTTCGGGCCGTTCCTGGCTGCCTACATCATGCTGCGTGTCACCGAGGGGAAGGAAGGTGTGCTCCGCTGGCGGAAAAGTATCAGTCAATGGCGCAACAGCCTGCGCTGGTATCTATTCATACTGCTGGTCATCCCAGCGCTGGCTTTGCTCGGAATCGCCGTGCTGCCGGGGGCGCTGGAGAGTTTCCAGGGTTTCCCGGCGCACTTTTCAGTGGTCTACCTTGTAAGCTTCGTGCTGATCTTCTTTGGGGGTGGGCCGCTTGGTGAGGAACCCGGCTGGCGCGGCTTTGCGCTGCCGCGCCTGCAACCCCGGTATGGCCCATTGCGGGGCACGCTGCTGCTGGGAGTAATGTGGGTCTTCTGGCATCTCCCAGATTTCCTGACCGTCGCCCAGCGGGGAGGGCCGGGCGCCAACTACACCGCCTTGCTCACCATCAACTTTCCGATCTTCTTTGTGATGGTGATGGCCATGGCAGTCATCTTCACATGGGTTTACAACCACACGGGCGGCAGCGTCTTCATGGCAATTCTCTTGCACGCCAGCATCAACACCTTCGGAATCGTGCAGCCACTATTCAGCGCGCCGAGCGTTGTCCGCACCGACCTGTTCATGTGCGTCGCCATGGTGGTGCCCGCTGTGATCATTCTGATACTCACACGCGGCCGGCTAGGCTACCAACCGGGGCCGCATCGCACGCGGAGTTCTGGAGAGATCAAACCCCGGGGGAGCGTTTGAGCAAACCGCCGCGCCGGACGGGCGGGCCGCCTCCCCGAGGGCAGTGGTTCACGTGCCGAAAAAAAATACGGGGCTGACGGGCGAAATCGTCGCGAATACTAAGTGGCGCCAAACTCGCGCATGAGTTCGACCAGGTCCGGACTGCCGGTTGCCGCGGCGATGGTCATGAGGCTCTTGCCTTCGTAGTTCTTCCAATTCAAGATCGGGTTGGCCGATTTCGAGGATCCAACGGGCCATGCGCGCATCGCCGTGCTGGACAGCGTTTCCGAGGGCCAGCGACATACCGGATTTCGCGCCGCGCTCGTAGAGCATCTGTGCCAACGCAAGATTGCTGCTCATGGCCGCATGTGCCATGAGGCCAATCCCGTGGGCGCCGCGTGCGTTGATCAGGGCGGGATTCTCATCGAGCATCTGTTCGACCACGTCCTTGCGACCAAGCATGGCGGCGGTGCAGATATCCAAGGGGGCGCCATGATCCAACAAGTACTGCACGACAGGCACGCTTCCGACTTGTGCGGCAGCCTGGATGGCCGTCTCGGAGTTGTCTTGCGACCATTGATGACGGAGGTTCAGCAAGCCGGGGTGCTCGGCAAGCATCTCACGGACGCGTGGCAGGTTGCCGTGGGCGGCGATGACGAAATCACGAATTTGATCGGGTGAGAACTTCGTTTCATCCATCATGCTTCACACCTAAGAAGACAGAACGCAATCGAATCCAGCTTCACTTCCCGGGCGGAGTGCTTCGCATCCATGCCGGCAGCCTACTAGCCCGTTTGCGCTTGCGCGTGCGGATTCCGAGGCAGGAATCTGCCGCCAAGCTCCCAAAGTGTCAACACGCCCTGCGCGGCGGCCATGCTGAAAGGCGCCAGAACGATCAACGTGTATTGAGGCCACTTTGTCGTCCACACCAACAGGAATGCCAGGCCGACGATGAGCCAGTAGAAGAGGACGGGCTGCCGTTGGTACAGCCGCGGCACCCCAACGATGGCGAGCAGAAATATCAACGTGTCCACATTCAACAGAAAAGCCCTGGCAGGGCCCAACTCATAGTAGTTCGAGAAGGCCGAAAGCCAGCGGATCGGTTGCCACCATGGATAGTGATATTGCAGCACCAGACGCGAATCCTGGAACTGCTCGTGGAACAGAATTGACTGACTGAGTCGGCTTACCGGGTGCGGCCAGAGATAGGGATCGAAGGCCACAAACATGACGACAGCCAAGAGTGCCCAAGCACCGATCTGGGGAATCCAGCGCCGCGGCAACCGTCCCTGAAAGACACCGACGAAGAAGTGAATCACAATGGCGAGCCCGACGATGCAGTAGACATACTTGCTGGCGGCGGTCATCCCGAGGAGCACCGCCGATAATATGAGCCAGCGCAGCCGCGAGGTCGCCGAGGCAGGCGGTTTGGTGGCCAGTGCGTACCAGCGGCTGTAGGCCAGAGCGCAGAGCAGGCTGGTGAGGAGCGGCAAGGCCTCCAGATAGACCTCGCTGGTGTATTTCACGCTGAGAGTATCGATACCCAGGAACAGACCCGCCAACGGATTGACCAGCGCAAGGGCGAGAACAGCCAACGTCCCCCAGAATACAGAGAGATAGCGCGCGGCCACGTTCCAGGGACCGGCGGCGGCGGTCGCGATGGGTGCGAGGCGCGGCAGATCCTTGTCGGGCAGCCTTTCCAACGGCTGCCGAGCCAGCAAGAACCACACCGTAGAGAATCTTGTAGAGGGCCGGGTGTTCATACGTGTTCTCGCTCCAGGCGAGCATCTTGAAGTCACCGAGGCGCATGGCGTTTGCGTACTCAACGGCGGCCCCGAGGTAGACGGGCTCGTCATAGTCCACGTTTAGACGTTGCGCTGCGTAGAGACGAATCCCGCCAGAGATCAGAACCACGAGCATGACGGAAACAGCGTACAGGATGCGCTTGGTCACGGGCGGCGGCACCGAGCAGGAATCATGCGGGCTACATCCGGAGGTCCTGGAAGTGATACGTCAGGACAATCGTAATGAACTGGGCGAGCCCGAGCCAAAATACAACCGAGGGACGTTTGGGCGCGTGGATTCGAAGCTCAAATGCCGCAAAGAGCACCATCATGGGCAGCCAGAACAACCAAAGCCGGGGAACCTCGCCCTGGGCGGTCCCGAGCAGATTGAGCACAACAAAACTTAGCAACAGGCCCATCAGGACGATATCGGCCGGCGTCACCTTCTCTTTAAGGAAACGCCATATGCGGCGTATGGCCTGCGCGACGAACAAGATGTAGATCGGGAAACCCATTCCGGCCGCGAAGTCAAGATTATTGATCCAGGCGGCGTTGACGATTTGCCCGATGCGCGTGCCGACGGTTTCCGGTCCGACGGGAGGCGGCTGTCCCACGCGCAGGTAGAAATCGAAATTGTGGTTGACGGCCATGGTGCGCTCAAAACGCGGGAGGAAGTTATAGTGGAGAAATACAACAAACAATGCGTAAAGGACAAGTGTGCCGGCGCCGATGGCCGCGGTGAGGAGCATGGCGTGTCCCAAACGTGCTCCGGATCGAGAGCGCCAGGTGTGGAGGATCAGGTAGAGGCCGGCAAACGGGTAGAGCGGCAACATCGTGAATGCAAAGAACACAAACAGGTAAAGTAGGGCGCCAAGACCGAAGGCGAGAGGCAGCGAACCGCGGCGGATCACCACGATCGTCAGCCAGACGCCAATCAGGAACAGCGCCGGATAGATGGCCTGATCGGGAAAGAGCGAGAACAGCACCGCACTTGGAGCGAGCACAAAAAGCAAGGGGGCAACCGAGGGAACGAAAGTGGTTGAGTTTTCCACGAACTTTCGCCCGAAGGCGTACAGAAGCGGAATGAGGAATAACGCGAGCAGAGGGAAAGCGTATGTAACGGCCCGCGATAGACGCTCATAGCGGACCTCGTCCGAGTATTCCGACGGAAAACCGTTGACCAGATGGTCCAGGCCCATGTAGAAGGCCATCAGGCCGGGCGGCTTGGTGCTGGTGAAGGCGTGTACGGCGAAGAGTTCCTCATAGCGCCTGACGCCATCCAGAATCGTGACATGGCTTTGGCTGGCCTGGACTACATAGGCCTTGTGATAGGTGGAGAAGTAGCGCTCGCCGATGGTGGCGAAGCCGTGCCCCATAACGCCAACGCCGAGTTGCAGGAACCAACCGAGGAAGACCACCAGCAGGAGACCGGCAACAATCCGCCGAGTGAGCACAATAGCCACCCAGGCGAGCCCGAACGCGGCCAAAAACCCGACGACAAACCAACCATCCCGCCAGGAGAAGGGTAGCGGTTCGATCTTCCAATACCAGGCGGGGATGTTGACGAAAGTGCGAAGCTGAAAGCCGAGGACAATCCAGTGGAAAACAGCGGCCGCGGCGACCAGTAGAAGGATCAGAGAGGTAGACATGTGCCCCCAAGACCAGGTTTCGCGCGACGTCAGGATGCGGCGATAGCGCAGGCCCAGATACGCGGCGGCCTCGATGCACACGAGCAAGGACAGACACAGCAGCGGAAGGATTGCGCCGACAACGGCGTGCAGGAGTGGAAAAGTGCTGGGTGCCCATGCCTGGTAGGCGGCATATTCCAAAGGAGTGCCCAGCACTTCGGCGATGGCTGCTGCGATCAGAAGCGGGGCAACGATCAATGGGATGAGCAGCGCCCCCAAGCGCCTTTCATCGATGCACCAAAGATCAAGCGTTTGGAGGATGCGGTCGGAGGCGGCACGGGAACGCCACACAAAAAGCGCCAACGCTAGGAGCGCCAAGAAAGCGATGAGCGCCACTACGGACAGCAGCAAGCGTTGAGTTGACAGCCACAAGAAGACGGCGTGCCCGGCCTCGGACGGGGTTAAGAAGGTCCACAAGAAGGCCGCCAACCCCTCGACGGAGAAAAGCGTGAGGAGCGCCAGCGGGCGTTTCATCCGCCGTCGGACCAGCCAAACTCGTCAAAAACCTGCCCACGCTGGAGGTTGGCCAAAGCCTTGCGCACGTAGGGCACGGTGTTCTCGGGCAGCGCGGCGAGATGCACCCAGCGGAGGTCGTCGCACTTGTCCGGTTCATTGTTGAATGGTTCGCCGCTCCAGTGCAGGACCCGCACAAAGAAGTCGACGCGCTCATCATCTTCCAGGCGGTGCATCACGCTACAGAAGCGAATGTCGTCCTGGGCGAGATGGAGCCCGATCTCTTCCTCGGCCTCCCGCATGGCGGCGGCGATCACCGTCTCATTTCCATCCAAATGCCCGGCGGGCACGCTGTATTCGCCGTCACGATAACCGGTGTTCAAGCGGCGTGAGAGCAGGATCCGATCCTGACGAAAAAGAAGGAGATGGACGGTGACAGGGAACCTGGCGCGCATGATGAGATTATACAATCCGGCAAGCGGCTGCGCCGAGGCGTGTTATTGGATTGTGGGCAGACGAGGCAGGAATTGAGAAAGGTTCAGGCGAAATGGCGTTCCCAGATGCCCGCTCTGGAGGGCTCCGGGATGAAAGAGGCCTCGAAGGCGTAACGGTTGCAGGTTGCCAGGTCATCCAGGCTCATACCCAGGATCTCGTGAGCGATGCGGTATTCGTTGTTGAGATTGGTATCCAGCACCTCGGGGTCGTCGGAGTTGACGGTCACGCGCACACCGAGATCGAACAGACGCTTGAGAGGGTGATCCTCGATTCGGCCGACAGAACTGGTGAGGTAGTTGCTCCAGGGATTCACTTCGAGCGTAATGCCCCGCTCCTTGACCAATTCGATGGCGGCGGGATCATCGATGATGTGGATGCCGTGGCCGATGCGGTCCGGATTGGCGAGCCTGATCGTGTCGACGACGAAGGACGCCGGCGTATCTTCGCCGGTATGGATCGTGACCTTCAGTCCGGCCTCTTTGGCCCGCAGTACGGAAGGGATAAACTCGCGGAGTGGAAAATCGCGCTCGCTGTCGGCGAGGTCGATGCCCACAATCTCGGCGCGATGGCGAATGGCCCAGTCCACGGTCTTGACGCAAGAAGCCGGCCCCCGGCTGCGCGAGGTGATCGCGATCAAGCCGATCACCATGTCGAGGTCGCGTTCGGCACGCGCTTTGGCGCGCAAGATGCCCGCGAGGGCCGCATCCCAGTCCAAACCATTCGGCGTAAAAGCCCAGTCCGGTGAAAAGCGGACCTCGAAGAGGCGTATGTTCTGGTGCGCGGAATCTTCGAACAGCTCCCAGGCAATGCGCTCGACAACCTGCGGCGCACCAGACTGTGCTGTGCGATGGAAAACGCCTTCAGAACCGTCTCCAGATCCCGCCATTGCTCCAGGACCTTGACATGTTCGTTGAGCTCGTCGACCTGGTAGGAAGGCAGGGGCAAGTTGTATTGCCTGGCCACGTCGATGAGGGTCTGCGTGCGGATGGCACCTTCCAAATGGCAATGGATCTCTGCTTTTGGAAGGCTATTGTAGATGGGATCGAAGTTCTTCATGGGGGCCGATGGAACCGAATTCCCCGTATTCTACCGTCTGGACGCGGGCAAGCCGCACGAACTCATCTGGCCCGAGGTCGCGCAGAGTTGGTAGCGCGTATTCGTGAGTGGCTATTCGGAGCAGGCAGACAACGTGCGCCTAGAGCGCCCGCATGCGATTGTTCCTGGGGTTATGCTCGACTTCGGCCAGGCCCAGGGCCTCCATGAGCGGGGGCAGGTACATGCCGAAGCGGCCGCGCAAGCCCTTCTTCAGCCCGTACCAGCCGCCGACCGGATTCTTCGGTGAGCGACCCCAGGCCTCCACCGTACCTTCCGCCGCCGGCTTCTGCTCATCCGCGCTGCCGAGTGGCATCCAATCGCCGTGCTTCTTCAGCATGGCATGCAGGTCCTCGATGCACCTGAGCTGGTAGCGCAGCACGGTCTTCCCGACGACGCACACGAGAGCCGGCGGATTCTCCGTGGGTTCGCGATACATCTGGTACTCTGAAGATCCACTCGGGGTTTTCAGGTGCCAAGGTTTCTCTTTGGTGCCTTCGCCTTTGACAGTGGTCTTTGCCATGCTGTGCCTCCTCCTACCAATAAATCCTGCGGCGGGCTTGGGACTAAGAAACAGCTCGACGGCGATCCGTATCAACCAGACTGCCGTCGACGCATTCTACCATTGGAGGTTCAGGGGCATCGTCCTTGCAAACTCGCGACGGCCCGGTCAATCCAGTTCAGCTCGTCGAGCGAGCGCCGCACGTAGAGAAACGCCGCTACCATGCCCGTCAGGTAGTTCTGAAGGAACACCTCGGTCAGGGTGGCAAGATTGAAGCCAAGCGGCATAGTGCGGAAAGTGTTTTCAGCATAGGGAGCCAAGCCACCCACGACAAACAGCAGGAGTCCCAGCCAGACGGCTGTCTGACGGCGTGACGGTTTGCTGAGCGCACGATGAACAACGACCCGAGGCCGAACAGCGGACCACGGATGAGCTGCGCCAGGAAGATGGTGGCGGTCGGCGGAAGCGACAGGCCATACCTGGGATTGTTCTCGTAGAATGAACGCGTGTACAGGACGGCGTTGGTGGCGCCGAAGACGAAGTAGAAGACGAAGTAGGCGAGGCCGACCAGCAGAACGCGCCACGTCCATGCCCACCAAGTCCGCGGTTTGTCGGCCGATTGTGTCGTTGAGGCGGGCAGGAATAACGTGACAGAAAGCCAGGCAACCAGCAAGCCGATCAGGATCCCAAAGAATGCGCCGATGATGGCGGCACTGGTCTGTGTTGGCTTGAAGAGCGAACCTTCGATACCCAGGCCGAGTGAACGCACGAAGACCATGACCGCCCAGACAGCCAGTATCGTGTCCACCTTGGACCAAGTTGACCGCAGGACGAATGGCGTCAGGGCAGCGCAGAGGATGGTGCCTGTAAGGAGCCAGACCAGTCCGTTGTCCCACGTGGGTTGCAGGCGGCTCAGAGGGCCGAGCAGTGCCGCGGCTGCCACACTCGCAAGGCAGTAGGCCAAGTCCGACGGCCAGGCATCGCCCGAGGAATCCGGCGATGCCCGGATCGAGAAGGAGGGCGACGCTCATTGGCAACGTCAGCTAGACGCCTGCGCGCTTCGCCCAACTTACGGTCCAAGGTCCCATGATCAGGACCTGGATGAGGATTTCGACGAATGTGATCATCGCGAATTTCACGGGGTATTCCGTGAACCACACGAAGTGCTCGATCATGCCGCCGGAGGCCGCCACATAGCCGACGACGAAGATCACGGCGCCAAAGGCCAGGCCACCAGGCCAAGTGCCCATTTCGACGAAGGCCTTGCGCAGAGGGAATAGTGCGAGCGCGAAGAGCAGACCACGCAAAGCTTGGGCCGGCCAAATGACGAGGGCCATGCCGGGCGCAGCCGGATCGCGCAAGTAGCTGATGGCGGTCGGCGAAGGCGGGTAGTAGGCGTCGCCGCCCAGGACAAAACGGGCGACCAGGCCGGCGATGAAATAGGTCACTACCATGGTCACGATCGTGATGCATGCAAACTTCAGGAACGACTTGAGCATGAGAGCCTCCTCCAAGAATCCGTGCGATGGATTCTAGACTCCCCGGCCGCGGGACCGCGAGAGACAAAGGTCTCGAAAGAGGGTGATGATTGTTACTTTGGCCGGATCGCGATAACGACTGCCCCGCGCCATCCGGAGGCGAATGCATCCGGCAAGCACTCAGCGACCACTGCGAGTCCTTGCGGGGAGGGTGCGCGAATCTGACTTCGCGAATTAGGCCGGACTCAGCGGCGTGGCGCCAAGGCGCGCACTCCGGACCAAGGTCAGCATCGCCAATAGTAGTGCGAGGGCCGCTGCCACCCAGGCTGCCGTCATGACCAGCACAGAGGCGGACTGCTTTACGGCGATGCCGACAAAGGCCCAGACCAAAACGAGAAGGTAGGCCGTGTCGCCTCGGGTGATAGCCATGCCCAGCCCGAGCAGGCAGGCGACCGCCAGCATGACGACTGCCCAGACCTGCGGGGCCAAGCCGAAGCCGTTCCAGCCGACGATGAACAGGTAGTCTGAAATATTGGCGACTGTGGCGACGGTGATCCAGCCAAGATAGGCGCCAAACGGAATGTCGACGCACCATCTTTCCGAGGCTCTGACGCGCAAGCGGCCAACGCCGAGGCGCAGGTAGCTGGCAAGGAGTGTTCCAAGCAGCGCAAGCATGACAATTACGCTCAGGCCGAACTGCCCCCAGTGCCAGCAGAACAGCCAGCCGCCGTTGAACAGGCAGCTTAGAGCAAAGAGATACCCGAGCTTTCTAAACCGGGGACTCTCCTTCTGTCCGGGGAGGAACTGGAAAACGAGGAAAGCAATCCAGCCGATGTAGATGATGCCCCAGATGGCGAACACGTAGCCGGCCGGGACAAAGTAGACCTTGAATTGGTCGGAGATGGCACCCGTGTCACGCCCGTTGAGCGGGAGCGTGGTGGCCAGAATGTTGACTGTAAGAGCCGCGAGGACTCCAAGCAAGTTTGCGAACTGGCGAACTGTATCCTTAGTCACATTACCCTCCATCCTTCCCGTGAGGCGTCAGGCGCCGCGCCGTGGGCGGGCCGCGGGCTGGTCTTCAAAGTGCTTGCGGACCCTGGCCCGGATTTGAGGCTCGGTCATTTTGTCCGCGGTCTCAAGCACGACGACCCTGCTGGAGGCCTTCTCGCGTGCCAGACGTTTCTTGAGGTCCGACTTGGCCTCGCCCGGGCCCAAGATCAGGATGCTGTCGGCACCCTGAAGGTGAGAGATCACCTGCTTGTAATACTTGTCGAGATGGTGCAGATACTGCCTGTGCAACTGGTTATCCCCCTGACCATATTGGGCGCTGTAGGCGGTTCTGGAGCGGGGCGCTCCCCGATACTCGAGACGCTGCACGCCCGACTGCAGCTTCTTTATGGACGTGCGCTTCTCGTCGACGGATACAATCACCGCCTCCTTGCGGTCAATCCACAGGCCAACCCGATTCGTCATGGAACCTCCTCGCAGCCAGCTGGGATGAATAGTATTCAAGCTTAGTATAAAGAATCAGACGCCGAAATGCAAACGCGGGGAACGCGTGCGGCGGCGGCCGGCTGCAGGCACCCGCGGAGCGGCCTCCCGCACGACAGCGATCTGCGCGGGAGGCCGCCTGTTTGCCACGAACGACACGGGGCCTGCATCGTGCAAGCCCCGCGTCGTCAGCGCTCACGGGATGGTATAGGCGGTCAGCTCGACGGAGGCGCTGCCGATATTCGGAATCGAGCCGTCCATCTTGACCAAGCCAACACCGGGGCCATACCACATGGTCGTATCGCCGGAGAAGCTGGTGGGGACCTGGAGGACCTCCGATACTGACCGAAATGTTGAGGTTGATCTTGCAGTCGACGCGCTGCGCATCGAATGACCCGGCAGCGACGGTCGTGGATTCTGTGGCGCCAGCCGTGCACTCGAACGCCACCTTGCCCTGGGCGGCGACATCCTGTCCGCCGACCGATTGGGTGCCCTGCACGTCAAAATCCTGCATCCAAGTGTCGCCCGAGTGGACAGTTGCGGGCAGCGTCACGCCGCTCATTCCGGTGGTTTGGAACGTGGCCGTCATGTTGTTGGCCGTGACTGCCGCACTGGGGCCGGTTAGCGGCGAGAGAGCGATCAGCGCACCATTGTCACATTTCCATTCGCCGCTGCGGGTCGCGCCGCTGGCGAAAACGTCCTGGTCCGTGAAACCGTCGGGTCTAACATCGGTGATCGAGTGTGTGAAGCTGTCATTTGCGAGCCCGGTGACGGAGTAGGTCCAGGAGGCGCCGGACACCACGGGGTACAGCGAATTGCTGCAGGCATCGGCCCCGGGGGCCGCGGCTGGCTGCCCCGACGCCGGAGCGGACGATTCGGCCGTCGGCGTGGGCGTATTGGAAGGGAGATTGCAGGCTTGCAGGGCCAACACAAGCGAAATTCCAAGAAAGGCCTTGAAAAGGCCAGGGTTTTTCATTCAATTGCTCCTTCCTGTGGGATCGGGCGATTATGCGGCGATTCCGTACGGGCGTCAATCCCCCTAGCGGTAGGGGGCTCCAGGGACGGGCGCGTCCGGAGGGGGCGACGAGGGCCTACGCCCGGAGTGATTCCAGCATAGGCGCCGGCAGAGCGTCGGCAGCCACACTGCAAATCTCGAGGGGAATTCCCTTGGCTTCGTCGCGGACAAGGGAAAGGGCGCCCTGGTCGCACTTGCTGGTGCAGACGCCGCAGCCCATGCAGTTGTCGTAGATGACATGGTTCAGGCCATCCACCAGTTCCAAGGCGCCGAACTGGCAATAGGAATTGCAGTCGCCGCAACCGATGCACAGATCTTCATCCAACTGCGAGACGTAGCCCGAGGAGGCGAGCATGGGCGTCCCGTTGCGCTGGGCCTGCATGGCACCGCAGCAGCATTCGCAGCAGTTGCAGATGGCGTAGAAGCGGCCGAGCATGGCGTCCTTGAAGAAGGCGTGATGCACGTGGCCGCGATCGTCCTCCGCCTTGAGGATGGCAGCGGCCTCATCGGCTGTGATCCAACGCGAGCGATCGGGTTGATGCTCGCGGATGAAGCTGGCAAACGGATCGCCCACGATCAGACAGACGTCCAAGGGGAGGCAGGGATGTTCCCGCGAAACGCGGCAGGGGCAATCCAAAACCGCAATGCGGTCGGGATTCTTCATGATGATGGACCGCGCTCGTTTGTACGGGATGACCTGCTCCAGGTCGGGGACTGTGAAGCCGTCGTGCAGGTGGACGAGCTGCTCGGCGGTCTCAAGCGGCACGACCTTGCCGTGGTAGGTATCTGCAAAAGACATGACGGACTTGGCGGTCTCATGCTTCTTGCGATGGGTCGCGAGCCGATCGAACCAGCCTGCCACGAGGGCAGAACCACTTAGCCAGGGGGTGTTCACCGGTGCCGATCCCGATGTAGAGATAGGGCCAGCGGGCATAGACGTAGCCGTGCAGCAAGTCGAAGAACGAGTAGCCGGGGGTCTTGCGCGCCTCAGCGAGGAAGGCTTGCGTCGAGGGCTTGATGAAGCGGTCCTGTAGTTTCATCGTCGGCTACCCATGCTTGCCGGAAATGCAGAAGTCCCTGCCTACAACTTCGGGAAGCGGCTGACGACCTTGGCAGGCGTGGCGGGTCGATCCATCACGCCGCCCTGGTGAATGAAGATGGGCGTGTCCACGGCGGTGTGTGCAAAGTCAAGATAGGCTTGCCCGGTGAGGAAGCGTTCCGCGTCCACGGCACAGGAGGTAACCCAACCAAGGGATTGCCCGTTCTGGTCCACGACGGGGTCGCCGTTGTGCGCCATGCGGACGCGCTGATCGTCGAAGCGGAAACGGACGACGACGCCCTTGCGCTCCTGCTCGCGGGCGACATAGGCCTCGCGGCCGATGAACCACGGTTTGTAGACTTTGACATACGAACCGAAGCCACCTTCGGCGACGCCCAAGTCGCGGGCGCCGCCCTTGCCGGAACCATCTCCCATTTCGTGGCCGTATAGAGGTAAACCCGCCTCCGTGCGGAGCGAGTTGCGGGCGCCGAGGCCGATGGGCTTGATGCCAAATGGTTCCCCGGCATGCAACACCGAGGTCCAGAAATCCACGACACGGTCCGGATGGACGAACAACTCAAAGGCCATCTTCTCGCCGGTGTAGCCGGTGCGCGAGACGATCAAATCAAAACCGCCGACGACCGCGTCGCAGAGCTCCGTCCGCTTGAGCTTAAGGATGCGCGCCCGGGTCTTTTCGTCGACACCGAGCGCCAGGAGGATGTCGCGGCTGCGCGGTCCCTGCAAGGCGATGTCCACGCGCATGTCGTTCCCCGACTTGGGGTCGCGCAAATTGCGAATACGCGCTTCATAGCCATAGGTCCGCGCCCATGGGCGGGCGTTGTCGATGCGGACTTTACCGTCGCGTACGCTCTCCAACCACGTGCGATCCTTGTCGTCGTTGGAGGCGTTGACCACCACCAAATACTTGTCGGCGCCGCGGCGATAGACGAGCGTGTCGTCGACCACATCTGCGTTGGGCGTGAGGAAGTGGGTGTAGAGAGACTCGCCGGGCATCAATCCGCCGCAGTCGTTGCCGCAGACGGAATCGAGGAAGGAGGCGGCGTCCCAGCCGCGCACATCGTACACACCCATGTGACTGACATCGAACAGGCCGGCGGCCTGCCGGGTGGCGAGATGCTCCTCGACCACCGACGTGTACCAAACGGGCATGTCCCAGCCGGCGAAAGGCACCATCTTGGCGCCCATGGACTTGTGCGTGTCGTGCAAGCGTGTGAACCGGGGTTCGCCTTCTTCGGGTTCAACCCATTTGAATGGGGGCAGAGCCTTGCCATCAGGACCTGCTTCGAGGCCGACATACCATGGCTTGGGTTTCGGGGCAGCAACGCGGCGCGCGACCGCCGGCTTTGCGCTGGAGGCCATGACAACAACGGGGCCCGGCATGCTCCTGGCGCTGTAGTCCTTGCTTGCATCAAGATGGAAGGACAGATAGCCATCCGAAAGATCCCGCAGCCAGGCGGCCGCAAGGCCGGCTTTGGCCGTGGGCAGGGAAAGGCGATAGGCATTCCTGCTCACACAGGTTAGCACGCCGTGGAACACGCCTTTTGGTGTGGCGAGATCGGCAGATACAGATTTGCCGGCCTTGAGTTGGGATAGGTCGGCCGAGACGGCATAGTCCAGCATCTGACGGGCACGGTCCCCGCTGATTTCGAGGACACCCGATTTCACTTTGTCGTCAACATAGTAGAAGTGGGGATACCCGTGCCTGGCGGCCTTGAAATCGATTCCCGCCTCCGCGGCAAGTTTGCGGACGGCCAACTTCGCAGCGTTGAGGACGCCGAAGTCGACCTTGGCGCGGCGTTGGCGTCCTTTGTGCGGTGTATCCACATAGTGGGGCGCGCAGGCCAGCAGCAAGTCGGCGATGATATTCGCAAGCTGGCGGCTGCGAGCCACGTCGAAGCCGCGCTGGGTGATCCACGGCGTGCCCATGCGGATGCCGCTGGGATCGAGCGAGTTCTTGTCGCCGGGGATGGTATTGCGATTGACGATGATGCCGGCCACATCCAAAATGCGGGCGGCCTGATCGCCGCTCAGGCTCGAGCCGTCCGGGCCCTTGACGCTCGTGACGTCCACGTTGAGCATGTGGCAGTCGGTGCCGCCAAAAGGCACACGCAGCCCGCGTTTCTTGAATTGTTCGACCATCGCCTGCGCGTTCTTGATAGTCTGCGCCTGCAGCTTCTTGAACGGTCTGGTTTGCGCCAGCTTGAAGGTGAGTGCCAGGGCGGCGAAGATATGGACGTGCGGTCCGCCCTGTTCACCGGGGAAGACGGCCTTATCGATCTTCCTGGCGATGTCTGCGTAGGTCGTGAGCAGCACGGCGCCACGGGGTCCATCCAGCGACTTGTGCGTGGTGGACATGGTCACATGCGCGACGCCAATCGGCGAGGGCACCACTCCAGCCGCGACCAGGCCGCCGATATGGGAAATGTCAGCCAGCAGATAGGCCCCGACCTCATCGGCGATCATACGAAATTTCTTCCAGTCGGGGACCCACGAATAGGACGAATAGCCGGCGATGATCATCTTCGGCTTCTGTTCGAGGGCCAGCGCGCGGATGGCGTCGTAGTTGAGCCGTTCGTCGGTATCGACGCTGTAGTGCACGATCTTGTAGTACTTGCCGCTGCGATTGACAGACGAACCGTGAGACAGGTGGCCGCCATGCAGCAGGTTCAACCCCATGACGACGCTGCCGGGTTCCACCAATGCGTGGTAGACGGCATTGTTGGCGGGAGCGCCGGAGAGCGCCTGCACGTTGACAAAAATCTCGTCGGCCGTGACGCCATTGGCGGCGAAGGCCTCGGCGGCGCGGCGGCGGGCGAGGGCCTCGACGGCGTCGGCATATTCCGTGCCTTTGTAATAGCGTGGATCGCCGTGCCGACGGAAGTAGGCCAGGCGCTTCGGATAGTCGAGAATCTCCTCTTCCGGCATCCAGCGCGTGTCTTCGTCCGGGTAGCCCTCGGCGTAGATGTTCTGAAAAGCGGTACCCATGGCCTCCCGGACTGCCAGTGGGGCGGTGCTCTCGGATGGAATGAGGATGATCTTGCGGGCCTGGCGTTCGGCCTCGATTTGGGTTAGCTCGTAGACAGCGGGATCAAGTTTCGAGAGCGAGCCGCGGAAGAGGAAGTCGGGCATGTCAATCTCCAGGATGGGCAATGTTGGATGGGATCTGGGCTCTCGGGGTGCGCGGTTGAGCCGCGTTGGATGCGATTGCCCGCTTGTGAATTGTAGGACGATCGCGAAGGCGGGTCAAGTGGCTGCCCGCACGCGACCGGCAAAATGGGACAGGCCCTCAAAAGAGGGCCTGCCTGGCTACCCAAGTCCGAGCGAGGGCGACTCAGTGCATGCAGTCTTCGCCATAGATGCTGCTCAGGGCATTCCAGAGACCTTGCGCCATCTCAGCGCAGGCATCGACAGCGACAGCTTGATCCGCAGTCGAGAAACCGTCCATGCGCGACAGGAGCTTTGCGGACTCATGCTCATTGTGGCTGTGGACTTCGAAGTATGGCTCCACGTCTTTTGGCAGATGGTAGTGAGTTTGCAGTCCGTCGAGCTTGGACTGGGCCGTCGCCGGCTGCTGAACTTCGAAGGCGTAAAGCGCGCCGGCGGCCGTAACCGGATCACTGAAAAGGCGGGCGGCCGTGGCAGAAAGCGCCCGCGCTCCTGCCGATGTTGCCTGGTCTTCGACGCGGGTACCGAGGGCCGCGGCAAAATCACTCCACAGGTCAGCGTGCTCGCGCTCCTCTTGAGCGGTCTCGAGGTCGCCCAGGGCCTCCCAGCCGCGCGGCAAACATTGGATGAACGTGCCATAGTCGTGGGCATAAAGGCCAAGAGCCTCTTGCTGCAGCGTGCCCGCGCTCCAGGCTTGGTAGAAAGGGTGCCCAAGTAGAGACCACTTGGAAACCGTCGTATTCAGGCGGTCTTTTGTTGACATTGTTTATCTCCTTTCATCTCATTAGACACGATGATTACGCGGGAGTTAAGCTGACAAGAGCAGGAAAAGAAAGTCCCGGCCAGCAGCCGGGAGGCATTTACGGGTGTGGTCCGCGCAAACGGACTCGTGAAGTCCTTGCAGAGAAAACTAATCGGCCAGATTCATTCGGACGTGTGGGCGCAAAGGGACTCGAACCCCTGACCTTCTCTGTGTAAGAGAGACGCTCTAACCAACTGAGCTATGCGCCCGCGGGGCAGATTATACCTGCTCCATTTGCCGAGGAAGAAGAGTATGCTAAACTCGCCGCCGAATTGAACTGAGAGCGCTTGTACGGCGTACTCGTTGCAAGGAGTCAGCATGCGAATTGTTCGTTATCAAACTGGCAAGGCTGCGCCCCGCTACGGTTGGATCCAGGATGACCAGGTCGGCGACATTGAAGGTGAGCTCTTTGGAAACTTCATGCGCCGAGAGGCGAGGACGCCCGTTTCGGACGTGAAGCTGTTGGCGCCGGTGCTGCCCAGCAAGATTATCTGCGTGGGCCGCAACTACGTCGAGCATGCCAAGGAGCTGGGCAACGAGGTGCCCAAATCCCGCTCCTCTTCATGAAGCCGCCGTCGTCGATTCTCGATCCCGGCGGGGTCATCGTTCTGCCGCCGCAGTCGAAGCAAGTGGAGCACGAGGCGGAGCTGGTAGCCGTGATTGGAAAGCGCGGGCGTCACATCACCGCTGAGCAGGCGAAGGCCCATGTCTTTGGCTACACCGTCGGCAACGACATCACGGCACGCGACCTACAGCGAACCGACGAACAGTGGACGAGAGCCAAGGGATTCGATACCTTCTGCCCCTTTGGTCCGTGGATCGATACGGATTTCGACATTTCGGATGCGGTGATTTCCAGCCGCGTAAACGAGGAACCCAGGCAGATGGGATCGACCCGGGACGCGGTGTTCAGCGTGCCCATGCTGATCGCCTATGTTTCTTCCGTGATGACCTTGGAACCAGGCGACCTGCTCTTCACGGGCACGCCACCGGGCGTTGGCCCACTGCAGGCAGGCGATGAGGTGGTGGTCGAGATCGAGGGGTTGGGGGTGCTGCGCAACACCGTAATCGCCGAGAGTCGGTAGGCAAGCCATCCAGACGCACGCGCCGGAAGAACGGCCGGGCGAGCGACGAGGTAGCGGGGGCTTGAACTCGAACGGCTGGCAGATGCCAGTCGTTTCTTTTCGCGGCCCTAGGGACACCGGATGCGCGGGGCGCCGATGGCGAGCCGCCGCTTGGATTCTCCAACGCCATCGTATAATCGCTGCGGAGATCGACGCTAGGAGGCAGCATGGGCAACGACTCGATAGATGTACAGCGACGACGGAAAGGTGAAGGTCCTGTCGGTCGGGCCGAGGCGCCGCGCAGGGACAGCGGTGGAGGCCAGGGCGGCGGATTCCCGCCATCAGGCGGCAACCGGCCGTCGTTCGGTGGACTGCCCAGCCGGGGCGGTCAAATCGGCGGCTGCGGCACAATTCTCGTGATCGTGCTGATCGTCGGCTACTATCTTCTTTCCGGCGGTCAGGGGATCGATCTTGGAGGAACCACCGATCAATCCACGGGGCAGGACACGTCCCAGCTGCAGCCGGCCCAGCAGGACCAGCAGGGACTGCCGCCCTCCAACTTCACGCCTCCTGTCCCGGCTGCAAGCGGCAACCAGACATGGACCGTTATGCTGTATCAGGATGCCGACGACAAGGTGCTCGAACAGGATGTGTTCCTAGACCTGAACGAGGCGGAGCGAGTTGGCTCAAGCAAAAACGTAAACATTGTGGCGCAGATCGACCGGTATCGCGGCGCGTTCCAGGGCGACGGCGACTGGACGTCGGCGCGGCGGTACTACGTGACCCAGGACAACGATCTCAACCACATCCATTCGCAGATGGTGCAGGACCTGGGCGAAGTGGAGATGTCTGATGGGTCGACGCTGGTGGACTTTGTCCAATGGGCTGCGCAGAACTACCCGGCGAACCACTACGTGCTGATCCTTTCGGACCACGGCATGGGCTGGCCCGGCGGGATAAGTGATCCTGATCCAGGAGGCTCGGACAACAGCGGTCTACCGATCACGAGTCGACTGGGCAAGAACCTGTACCTGATGGAACTGGATCAAGCACTGCAGGAGGCGCGGGCGCAATCCGGTATCGACAAATTCGACGTTGTGGGGCTGGATGCCTGCCTGATGTCGCAAATCGAAGTGATGGCGGCTTTGCAGCCGCACGCGAACTACGCGGTTGCGTCGGAAGAGGTCGAGCCCGCCATCGGCTGGGCCTACGCGGCATTCCTGGGCGCGCTGGTCACCAACCCGGATATGAGTGCGGCCGACCTGAGCCGCTTGATGGTGCAGAGCTATGTCGTGGACGACCAACGCATTCTTGACCCGGCGGCACGGGCAGACTTCATGCGCGGCGGCTCACCGATGGGCGGTTTCTTCGATACGCCGTCGATTTCTGCCGACCAACTCTCCGCACAGATCAGCCAGGACGCGACGTTAAGTGCGATCGACCTGACGGCGCTGCCAGAGTTGATGCAGAGCTGGAACACGTTCTCGTACCAGCTGCAAAACGAGAACCAGCAGACTGGTGGCACAGGCACGCGACTACACCCAGTCCTATACGAGCCTCTTCGGCCGTGAGGTGCCGCCATCCTACATTGATCTGGGACACTTCGCACTGCTGATGCAGGCGAATTCGTCGGAGGACAACACCAAGAACGCGGTCGACGGCGTGATCAGCTCGCTGCGGAAAGTTGTCCTGGCGGAGAAGCACGGTCCCAGCCGCAAGGGCTCGACCGGACTGGCAATCTACTTCCCCAACTCGACTCTCTACAGCTCACCGGTAGCCGGCCCGCAATCCTACACGGGGGTGGCCCGACGGTTTGCCGAAGAGTCGCTGTGGGACGACTTCCTCGCATTCCACTACCTCGACCGCAGCTTTGACACAAGCGCAGCGCAGCCGTACGTCCCCTCGGGTAACTACGCCACGAGGGCGCCTGGCGCGGGACAAATCGAACTCTCGAACCTGCGCGTCTCGAGCAACGAGGCGGCACCCAACCAGCCGGTCCAGTTGAGCGTGGACGTGACCGGCAGCAACATCGGATACATCAAACTGTTCGTGGGCTACTTTGACCCGGCCTCCAATTCGCTGAACGTGACCGATAGCGACTATCTGGAAAGCCCCGAGACAAAGCAGATGAGCGGGGTCTACTATCCAAGCTGGCCGCAGGGCGGATTTACGATGAACTTCACGTGGGACGTGACCGTCTTTGGGATCAGCGACGGCACCCAGAATGCGGTCGCGCTGCTGGAACCAGTGCAGTATGGCGCCACAGCCGAAGAGGCGGAATACTCCGTCGAGGGGCTGTACACGTTCGCGCAGTCCGGGGAGCAGCAATATGCACAGCTGCATTTCCAGAATGAGAAGCTGACGAAGGTGATCGGTTTCACGGGAGACGGCGACACGGGCGCACCGCATGAGATCACGCCGGCGCCAGGGGACACCTTCACGATTTACGACCAATGGATGGACGTGGACTCCAATGGCAAGGTGAGCAGTGTCGTCAAGCAAGCAAGGGACCACTCTGACCTTTGGCTCCGAGCCTTTCAAGTGGGTGCAACTGTACGCGGCGCAGGGCGACTATGTGGTTGGATTTATTGCGGAGGACCTGGACGGTAATCAGTACCCGGTTTACACACAGATCACGGTCAGATAGAGAAGAGGCCTCACGAAGACAGGACAAAGGCGGAAGGTCAGTGTCGACCTTCCGCCTTTGTGTTGACCGCGCATTGCCATCAGGCAGACGAAAGACCACTTCATGGCGCTACCGTGAAATCGGACGCGAAGGCGAGGGTGGCCAGGAAAACAAAAGTCCCCTTGCGGAGATCGCAAGGAGACTTTGGCGCCGCCAAGCATAAAGAGTGGATTACATTCCCTTGAACAGCAACCCCAAGACCAATAACAACAAGCCAACGAACACCAACCAAAATGCGTAACCAGCGAGGGCGGCAACAACGCCAACGCCACCCAGGAAACCAAGCACACCCAGTACTACGCTAATCCAGAACACGACCTGTGTTGGCGGAGTAAGTCTCATAGCTGATTCTCCTCATCCGTTCGGCCTGGCGGTGCCTAAGTCCATTATGGCACACTCGGTAGAAAAAGACAATCATTTAGCAGCGCCGCGCTATTTTGCTGCAGGGCCGGCAGGCGATACTGTCCTGGTCTCCAGCGCAAACTGAATGGCTTGATCCGCGGTCATGAAGCGGCCGTCCGCCCAGGCCGAGCCAAAGGCCTTTTCATCCATCGATGAGCGAAGCTCAGCCAGCAGGCGATCGTATTCGGTCGTCTCCACGGGAGTCATGGCAATGGCGATCTTCTCTCGCAGGGCGTCTGCTGCGCCGTAAGAGGCGCGCCGCTCGCGCACCGTCCCCACGGGTCTGGGCGATGGAGGCAAAACACTCCAGCTGATGCGCAACGGCGGCGCGATGGCCCAGCCGCTTCCACTCCAAGATAGTCTCCCGGTAGGCAGACTCGGCCTTTTCCAGATTACCCTCGCGGCGATCGATGTGCGCAAGCTCGCTCTTCACCATGTTTACGCGGTGTCGATCACCCAGCTCTGCGAAACGCGGACCCAGCGCAGAGAACCTGGCACGGGCATCTGCATAGTTTCCGATGAAGGTGGCGGTCATGGCCATGCCCAGAAGGGCCATGTTGGCCGACCACCGATCTCCGCTTTGCTGGAGAAGGGCGGCTCCCTCCTCCGCCTGGGCATGAGCGACGGCGGGATCACCGCCGAGCAACGTCATCGCCTGACCGCCCAGGCCCATGGGGAGACCGCGGGACAGGACGTCACCGCTCTCGCGTCCGGCTGCGAGCGCTTCCTCCAGGAGCCGCTGGACGATCTCTGTCTCCCCGGTGAACATGAGTGAAGAGGCCTCGAAGCCGAGCACAATGGCGAGCAGGCGCTTGTCGCCCAGCTCACGAGCGAGGTCCGCGGCGTGTCCGGCGGAGACGGCAGCCCGGGTGTTATCGCCCTGGCTGTACGCCAGCATAGCCCGCGCATTCCAGCATTCAGCCAAGGTTTGTTTCCATGCGCGTCCGGCTTCTCCATCCGCCTGGGGAAGCTTCTCGGCACGAGACAGCGCCTCGCGGATCACATTGCGGCCCTCTTCCTCGTGGCCCTGGCGCATCCAAAAACGGACGAGGGACGGTACCATGCTCAGGACGCCGGCGATATTCTGCTGCAGACCCCACTCCAGTGCCGCGCGGATATTATCGTACTCCGCGGCCAGGCGGCCGACCCATTCGAGCGCCTGCGGTCCGTTCAAGCCGGGCCCGGCCGGTTTGCGAGATCGTAGAAGTACTGGAAGTGGACATTGCGCGCTTCCTCGGATTCGCCGGACTCGAGCAACTTGTCGCGCGCATACTGCCGCACGGTTTCCAGCAAACGGTAACGCGATCCACCCTTCTCGTCCTCGACCGCAACCAGCGACTTGTTAACCAACTGCGTGAGAAGATTGAGTACATCCATCTCGGAGCAGATGCTCTCCGCCGCCTCAAAAGTGCATCCGCCTGCGAAAACCGAAAACTTGCGAAACAGCTTTCGCTCAGGATCCGGAAGCAGGTCATAGCTCCAGTCAATCAGTGCCCGAAGCGTCTGCTGGCGGGGTAATGCCGTGCGGCTGCCTCCGGTCAACAACCTGAAGCGATCGTCGAGGCGCGAGGCAACTTGCTCGGGAGAAAAGACAGTCAGGCGTGCCGCGGCCAACTCGAGAGCCAGCGGAATGCCGTCCAGGCGGCGGCAGATCTGCGCGATCGCGTTGGCGTTCTGGTCCGTAAGTCCGAATTTTGGATTGGCCGCCGAAGCGCGCTCCACGAAAAGCTGGACCGACTCGCATTCGGCGATGGCCGCGCGGGTGGGTTCGTCCGTCCCCGGCAGCGAAAGGGACGGGACGCGATAGACCGTCTCGCCGGAAATGCCGAGGGCCTCGCGGCTGCTGGCAATGATCTTCAGGTCCGGACAGGATTGAAGAAGTTGCTCGATGAGCTGCGCGCAGGCGTCGACGAGGTGCTCGCAGTTGTCCACGATCAAGAGCAAGTGTTTTTCGCGCAGGTAGTCAATCAGCAACTCCTGGACAGGCATGCCGAGCTGCTCGCGTACGCCAAAGACAGACGCCACGGTCTGCAGGACCAATGCGGGATCGGCGACGGGTGCAAGTTCAGCGACCCAGAACTCCGTCGCTATAGGAGGGCAGGAGATCGGCAGCGAGCTGCAGTCCCAGGCGCGTCTTACCGGTGCCGCCGGGTCCAATAAGGGTTAGCAGGCGGCTGGATGCAAGTCGTGCCGTGGCCTCTGCCAGCTCCCGGTCACGACCAATGAAGCTGGTGAGCTGGATGGGAATGTTGTTCGGAAATGCATCGACCGACCTGAGCGGTGGGAACTCAGCCGGCAAGCCCGAGTGGTTCAGTTGAAAGACGTGCTCGGGTCGAACCAGATCCTTCAGGCGATGCTCTCCCAAGTCGCGCAGCGAAGTCTCCGCCGGCAAGTGATCGCGAACCAGGTCGGCAGTCGTCGTGGAGAGCAGCGTCTGTCCGCCGTGGGCAACTGCCATCAGCCGGGCGGCGCGGTTGAGCGCCGGACCATAGTAGTCACCGGCGCGCGCCTCCGCCTCACCCGTGTGCAGGCCCATACGCACGCGGAGACTGTGCGAATCGATTCCATCCCACTTGGCTGCAAGCAACGACTGCTGCGCCGCCAAGGCGGCAGCGCAGCCATCAACGCCTGTTTGAAAGGCGGCGTGGAATCCGTCGCCGGTCGACTTGATGATGTGGCCGCCCTGATCTTCGATCGCGGACCGCAAGAGCTCGTCATGCCGCGCCAGGGCGCGTTTCATTGGCTCCGGGTATTGTTCCCAGAGCTTTGTGCTTCCTTCGATATCTGTGAAGAGAAAAGTAACCGTTCCTGAGGGGAGGGGGGCTGCCATTGCTACACCACTAAAGTCGAATCGGAACCGAAGTGTGCCGAGGCTACCCCAGACGGGGCCGGCGGTCAACAGCAGGTCGGCAGTCGCCTTCGGCGGCTAGTGCCAAATGCTACTATACGGGTGGTCACCTGCCACGCGCTTCCCCTCAGCGAAACGCGCTGGGGCGTAGATTGAGAGGTCGACGGCCTTGGACCTTCCATCCAGGATGAGTTCGGACATGCACAGTCCGACGGCCGGTGAGATCTTGAAGCCCGTCCCGCTGAATCCGCAGTCCAGGTAGAACCCATCCGGGCCTGCTGCTCCGAGCAGGGGATGCTGATCCGGCGTGATGCCGTCGTAGCCGCCGTGCGCAGAGTGGAGCCCGCCATTCTCCATGATGGGAATGCGGCGGCAGATGCGATCGATACCGCGCTCCACGAACCCCTTTTGTGCATGGTCGGTGTCATTGTCAGGGGACTCCCCGAGGGGATTGCCATCCTCCAAACCCACCAGGGTAAGGGTTCCCTCCGGCCGAAAATACATCTCGTTGGAAAAATCGATCACCGCGGGATGACTTGGCCCGACCTGTGGCGGCCTGGCGACGAACATCGTATCGTGCCGCCACGTGTCGTAGGGCAGATCGAGACCGGCCAGCTTGTTCAGCGTTCCTGCCCAGGCGCCGGCCGCGTTGACGACGATCGGGGCGCTGAAGTCACCCTGGGAGCTATGAACGCCCGTGACTTTGCCGCCTGCGAGTGTGATGCCGGTCACGGCGCAGTCCTGGATCAGGCGCGCGCCCCTATCACGTGCCGCGGTCATAAGGGCGGCGGCTGTGTCGCTCGGCATGGCATAGCCAGATTCCGGCTCGTAGGCGGCCAGCTCAATGTCATCCGTCGCGAATGTTGGCGCCAGGCGATGAACGTCATCCGGTCCGATCAAGAACACCGGAACCCCGATATCCTGGTGCATGGCCACGTTGGACTTCAGAGTTTCGGTGTCGGCGGGCGCAACCAATTGCAGAAATCCGGTGCGCGTGAAACCACAGTCGCCGCCCACCCGTTCTTTCCAGTCGCGGAAGTACTGGAATGACGCCCAGGCGAGTTCGCAATCCTGGCGGACATCGTAGTGCATGCGCACCAGTCCGCTCGATCGCCCGGTGGCACCGGCCGCGACGAACTGCTTTTCCAGCACCAGGGATTTCACACCTCGCTGCGCCAGATGGAATGCCAAGCTCGTGCCGTGTACCCCGGCACCGATGATGATGACGTCCGATGTGTCGGGCACGCTAGACTCCACTCATTTCATAGTCTGATGCCGGCTCGACGACAGTGGTGATCACGCGCGGCGAGCCGGCGGAGGTCAACGCCGCTGCGACATCTCCGGCAGCCCCCTCCGGGACCAGGGCGATCATATTGCCGCCGCGGCCCCCGCCGCTGAGCTTGGCGCCCAAGGCGCCAGCACTGCATGCGGCCGAGATGAGCCGCTCCAAAGCCGGCGACGAGACATCTAATTTCTGAAGCAGGGTCTGGTTTTGATTCATGAGGGCGCCCAAGTGCTGCCACGTTCCCTCTTCTATCGTCTTTCGGGCGTCGCGGGCCAGTTCGCCGATTTCGTCGAAAACCGATTCCAAACCCGGCTTATTAATCTCCCACTGGCGGCGAACGTCGCCAACGGACTCGCGGGTAGGCGCGGGCAAGCCGGTGTTGCCGATCACGACGGTGAAAGGCGCCCCAACTCGCACCAGCTCAAACGGTCGGCCTTTGGCAAAAAAAACCGGCTTGCCGTAGGTGATGACCGTGTTGTCGATTCCCGAAGGCGTGCCATGATGCAACTTCTCGATCTCGTAGGCGCAGGTGTTGACCTGCTCGTCCGATAGGGGGTGATGCAAAGCAGCGGCCATAGCTCGAGTAAGTGCCACCGATACGGCCGCGCCGGAGCCCAATCCTGATGCCACGGGGACGGAGGAAATAATTGTGACCTGGAGGTCCGGGTGGGGATCGAGGCGGAGGAGAGTGAGGAGATTGTGAATCAGGGCGGCAATTGGATGGTCCGCGGGCAGCGTATTGAGCTCTGCGTGAAGGTCGACGTCCGGAGCGTCAATCCAAATGCCCGGATGATCCGAACGGCTGACCTCCACTTCGGCAGCGACTTGAGCGACCGGAACTGCCAATGCCGGGCGACCGTAGACAACGGCGTGCTCGCCAAAGAGAATGATCTTGCCGGGCGCCGAGGCTTTCACCTGGAAAGATAGAACACGATCAAGACGGCCAGTGCCCACAGCACCATCGAAATCTGAAACGGCCGGTCGCTGAGCAAGATCTCTTCAGGCGCGCCGCCACTGTGCTCGACCTCGATCAGGTAAAGGTAACGAAAGATGGCATAGACCACGAACGGGATGGTCAACATCATGCTGTGATTGGCGGGCACGTTGGGCGCCGAGAAGGTATAGAAGGCATAGCCTACGATGGTCATCCCGGTGACGATCAGTATGTACTGATCGAGCAGGCGGATCGTGTAACCCTTGAGGACCTTGCGGTGGCTGGCTGCGTCGTCGGACAGCAGCGCGAGCTCGGCCCGGCGTTTGCCGAAGCCCAAATAGAGGGCCAGCAAGGTCATCACCACATACAGCCAGGGTGAAAAGCGCTCCACGTGGATGAGCCTTACGCCGGCGTCAACCCGTAGCACAAACCCCGCGGCCAGGACAAGCACATCCACGATCAGGACATGCTTCAGCCATTTGGAGTAGGCGACGTTCAGCAGGAAGTAGGCTGCCACGACGATCGTAAAGGGCACGGAAAGGAAGTAAGCGCCAACCAGCGACACGAGAAGCAGGCAGATCGCCGCCGTCCAGGCAACACCGAGCGACAGTTTGCCGGAGGCGATGGGGCGATGTCTTTTTTCGGGATGTTCGCGGTCGGCGTCGATGTCTGCAATGTCGTTGAAGATGTAGACCGAGGAGGATACAAGGCAGAACAGGACGAAGCCCGCAAGCGTCCGCAGGAAAGATTCCGGGATGAGCAGTTGCTTGTCGAAAACCAGGGCAGCAAAAACAAAGACATTCTTCGTCCATTGGCGCGGACGCATGCTCTTGATCAGCCCTGGGAACATGCGGCAATGATAACGTAAAACGAGCGCCTACCGGACTGCGCGGGGATGGCCGTTGCACCGCGGCCCAACCGCGACGGGCGCATTACAATGCAGATGTGCCAAGAATGCGGTTGGATCAGATGCTTGCCGAGAGGGGGATGGCCGAGTCGCGCGCCAAGGCGCAGGCGCTGATCATGGCTGGGCAAGTACGCGTCAATGGCCAGGTCGTATTGAAGGCGGGCACCTCGGTGGACCCGGCTGCCGAGGTCCAAATAGCGCAGGGGCCGCGGTTCGTGTCGCGCGGGGGCGAGAAACTGGAGGCGGCCCTGCAGATGTTCGGTCTGGATGTGCGCGGCGGCGTGTGCGCGGATGTGGGCGCGTCGACCGGTGGTTTTACGGACTGCCTGCTGCAACGGGGGGCAGCAAAAGTCTATGCAATCGACGTGGGCAAGGGCATCCTGCATTGGAAGATTCGTCGCGACGCACGGGTGGTGGTGATGGAGGAGACGAATGCCCGCTTCGTGAGGGAGCTCCCGGAGCCAGTCTCGCTTGCCACAATCGATGCGTCCTTTATCTCCTTGCGGATTCTGCTACCGGTGGTGAAAGGGTGGCTGCGGCCGCCGGCCGGAAGCGGAAAGGACGTCCGGAACACAGGCGTCGTGGCGCTCATCAAACCGCAATTCGAAGCAGGACGGCGGGACGTGGCCCGTGGCAGCGGTGTCATCCGCGCCGTTGAAATTCACACACAAGTTCTTGGGGACGTGCTGGGCTTCGCACAATCTGAGGGTCTGGGTGTGCGCGGGCTGCTGAAGAGTCCGTTGGTGGGGCCCAAGGGGAACGTGGAGTTCCTGGTCTGGCTTGACCCAGCCGCACAACCGACGGGGGCCGAGGCACTCATCTCGCAGGTCACAACGCAGGCCACGAAGTCATAAGAATGAATTCGGTTATACTTTCGCGGCGCTATGACCGCTCACATCCGCAATTTCTGCATCATCGCGCATGTGGACCACGGCAAATCCACGCTCGCTGATCGATTACTACATCTCACCGGCACCGTCCCAGACCGCGATACAACAGAGCAAATCCTCGATACGATGGACCTTGAGCGCGAGAAGGGGGTAACGATCAAGGCGTCAGCCGTCCGCATGAACTACACTGCCGGCGACGGAAACGCCTATGAGCTGAATCTCATCGATACACCGGGCCACGTAGATTTTGCGTACGAGGTCAGCCGGGCGCTAAAAGCCTGCGAGGGCGCGGTCTTGGTGGTGGATGCCACGCAAGGAATCGAGGCCCAGACGCTGGCGAATCTCTATCAGGCGGTGGATGCCGACCTGGTCGTGATTCCGGTGATCAACAAGATCGACCTGCCCTCGGCGCGCCCTGATGAAGTGGCTGAAGACCTGGCGGCGCTTCTTGGAATTGAGGCGCACGGCGTACTCCGCATCTCGGCCAAAGACGGCCTTCACGTGGATCAGGTGCTGGAGGCGATCGTCCAGCGCGTGCCGCCACCCAAAGACGAGGCGGAGAAACCGCTACGAGCCCTCATCTTTGACTCCCACTACAACTCCTATAAGGGTGTAATCGCGTACCGCGCGCGTCTTCGAAGGCTCCGTCAAGCCAACTGACACACTGCACATGTTTGCCACACGCGCCGACATGAAGCCCGTCGAAATTGGAATCTTTGCGCCCGACATGAAACCGGTCCAGCGGCTGTCGGCAGGCGAGGTCGGCTACATCGCCACCGGGTTGAAAACCGTGCACGAGTGCCGCGTCGGGGACACGGTGACGCTGACTGCCTCCCCGGCGTCGCAGCCTTTGCCGGGCTACCGAACTCCCAAGCCGATGGTCTTCGCCGGGATCTATCCCGTGGAGGCAGATGATTACCCCGAGTTGCGCGAGGGGCTCGACAAGCTCCAGCTCAACGACGCCGCACTGACGTTCGGACCGGAAACGTCGCAGGCGCTGGGCTTCGGATTTCGGGCGGGCTTCCTGGGCCTGTTCCACATGGAGATCATCCAGGAGCGCATCGAACGCGAGTATCTGCTTGACGTGGTGTTCACAGCCCCTTCCGTGGAGTACGAAGTGGGATTGATCGATGGATCGACCATTACAGTCAACTCGCCGGCGGACTTGCCGGACGAAAGCAAGATCGTCGAGATACGCGAACCATGGATGACGATCCAGATCATCTCGCCCACCGACTTCTATGGCCCGATCATGGAGCTCGCAACCGGCAGGCGCGGCATATACAAGACGCAGGAATATCCGGCGCCGCATCGCGTGCAGTTGAATTTCGAGATACCGCTTTCCGAGATCATCGTCGACTTCTTTGACGAACTCAAATCCCGCACCCGGGGGTATGCCTCACTGGATTACCAGTTCCTGGAGTATCGACCCGACGAGCTGGAGAAGCTTGAAATCCTCGTCAACGGAGAGTCAGTGGACGCCCTGGCAGCCATCGTGCACAAGACCGAGGCCTTTCACAAGGGGCAGCGGCTGATCACAAAGTTGAAGGGGATCATCCCACGCCAGTTGTTTGACGTCGCGGTGCAGGCCAGCGCAGGCGGGCGGGTGATCTCGCGGGCAAATGTGAAAGCCACGCGCAAAGACGTCCTCTCCAAGTGCTACGGTGGAGACATCTCACGCAAGAAGAAGCTGCTGGAGAAGCAGAAACGCGGCAAAAAGCGGCTTAAGCTGGTGGGGAACGTCGAGATCCCCCAGGAGGCATTCATGGCCGTGCTCAAGCTCGAAGACGACTAGCCCGACGAGATGACCATGGAGAATGCGGAGAAGAGCCGAGGCATGCCGGGATTCCTGAAAGGCGCCAGGCGATGGGGACCGGGTGCATTGATCAGCGTCGTGCTGATCGCAGCGATCCTGCGCTTCGTGGATCTGCCCAAGGTCATTGCGGCCATGCGCTCGGCCAACTACGGACTGCTGGCCCTGGCGACGGTCCTGGCCTTTGCGTGGATGCTGGTTCGCGCCATTGTGTGGCGGACGCTCCTTCGCAATCGCCCGCCGTATCGAGATACACTGCTCGCGCTGAGCGAGGGGTATCTACTCAACAATTTCCTGCCGTTGCGCCTGGGCGAACTGGGCCGGGCGTTTCTCCTCAGCCGCAAGTCGGATCTCAGATTTGCCGAAATCCTGCCGACGGTAGTTATCGAGCGGTCAGTCGACGTCTTCTTCAGTGCCGTGATTTTCCTGGGAGCGCTCCCGTTTGTGATCGGCGCCGGAGCCACCGGACGAATCGCCGTGATCCTTGGCATCATCATCTTGCTTGGGCTTGATCTTCCTTTATGCGCTGGCCCGGAACCGAGAGAGCGCCCTGAGGCTCTTTCATCGCTGGAGCGCTCGCTGGCCGCTGCTGCAGCGCCTTGGCGGCAACCTTCTCGAGCCCTTTCTCGCGGGCCTGGGCGTGCTGACTGACGTGCGTGTGTTCGCACAGTTCCTTTTCTGGATGACGCTGAATTGGGGCATGGCGATCCTCAATTATTACCTGATCATCCGGGCATTCTTTCCACAGGCACAGTTGACGTGGGGGATGTTTGGGTTGGGCGCAGCCGCCTTCGCAGGGGCCGTGCCATCCCTGCCCGGCGCGGTGGGCACGTTCGAGGGGGCACTTGGAGGTGCCCTGACGCTTTTGTCCGGTGATCAATCGACCTCGCTGGCCGCGGCGCTGACGTCACATTTCTTCAACTATCTGACCAGCATTGTGCTGGGCGGCTACGGCCTGTCGCGTGAAGGCCAGACGCTTTCCGGTGTCTATCAGCAACTCATCAAGTTTAGATCCAAGGGGGATGCCTATGATTCCCCTGTATGACACGGTGCGTTCCCGCCGCGTGCCGATCGTCAACTGGCTGCTCATCCTGCTGAACGTCCTGGTGTTCCTGTACGAAATCAGCCTGAGCCAATCAGGTCTGGCACAGCTCACCCGTACCTGGGGCCTGGTGCCTGCTTCGCTTCTGTCGCATCCTGCGGTTGTGTGGATCACAATCCTGACCTCGATGTTCCTCCATGGGGGTTGGTTCCATATCTTGAGCAACATGTGGGTGCTGTTCATCTTTGGCGACAATGTCGAAGAGCGCATGGGGGGCGGGCGATATTTCGTCTTCTACCTCCTGAGCGGCACAGCGGCGGCATTAATGCAAACCTTTCTGCTGCCTGACAGCCGAGAGCCGATGATCGGCGCAAGCGGCGCGATCGCGGGGGTGCTTGGCGCCTATTTACTTCTGTATCCTCGCGCGCGCATCGCCAGCCTGGTGCCGATATTCTTTATCTTCACAATCATCGATATTCCCGCCCCAATATTCCTGCTGTTCTGGTTCGTTTCACAATTGTTTTCCGGCTGGCTGACGCTCGGTGGGGCCGGCGGGAGCGGCGTCGCCTGGTGGGCGCATGTGGGCGGATTTACCTTTGGCATGCTGGCGGTGTTCATTTTTGCGCAGACGCCGTGCGTACTACTAGAGCGTCACGCCGGCTCTGCGGAACGGGCAACAGTGCCCAAACGCGGGCCCTGCGTCGTAAGCGCCAACCAGTGTGGTATCCACCGGCGTCTGTTCAATGAAGGGGATGCGAGGAAGTGAGTATGAAGCACACCTATCTTGTGACGGGCGGGGCCGGTTTCATCGGCTCCAACTACGTGCACCGGCTGTTGAAGCGCGGCGATCATGCCATTATCTATGACAACTTGAGCCGGGGCGGCGCTCAGGCAAATCTCGACTGGCTGGTGGCGGAGTTTGGCAAGCAGGCCGTGCAACTGGTGAAGGGGGATGTACGGGACGCCGGACGCCTCGCCAGCGCTGTGGGGGAGTGTGATGTGCTGGTGCATTTGGCAGGACAAGTGGCGGTCACGACCTCGGTCACGCATCCGAGGGACGATTTCGAGGCCAACGCGTTGGGCACCTTCAATGCCCTCGAGGCGGCGCGCCTTTCAGGTCGCGATCCGATCTTCCTGTATGCCTCGACCAACAAGGTCTACGGCGAAATGCAAGAGGTCAAGGTGGTGGAGGAAGCCACCCGCTGGAAATACGCCGATCTCGAGTACGGCTGTTCGGAATCCCAGCCCTTGGATTTTCACAGCCCCTATGGCTGCAGCAAGGGCGCCGGGGATCAATACGTGCGGGACTATGCCAGGATCTATGGGCTGCGCACCGTGGTTCTGCGGCAATCCTGCATCTATGGGCCGCGGCAATTTGGTATCGAGGATCAAGGCTGGCTGGCGTGGATGATCATCGCCGCGGTGACTGGGAAGCAAATCACGATCTATGGGGATGGCAAGCAAGTCCGCGACGTCCTGCATGTGGACGACCTGCTTAACGCATATGACGCTGCGATCGAGGCGATTGAGAGCGCCAAGGGGCAAGTCTACAATCTAGGCGGCGGCACGGCGAATGTCCTGGCGGTGTGGGCGGAGTTTGGCCCAAAACTGGAGAAGTTGCTTGGCAAGCCGCTACCGGTTTCCAGGGCCGACTGGAGACCTGGTGATCAGCGCGTCTTCTACGCAGACTTCCGGAAGGCCAAGGAGGAACTGGGCTGGGAACCGAAGATTGACCTCGAGCAGGGGATTGAGAGGCTCGCGCACTGGGTACAGGCGAACAAGGGCCTATTCGACCGGCTCTGAGCAGCAGCCCGCCGAGGGTGGCTTCTGCCATTTGAGTTGTGTCTGTTTCTGATCGATGGCAGATCGGTTCATCTAGCAGGAGAAGAGCAGCCTGATGGCTGCTCTTCTGATATTTTTCCGTTTGTCAGCGATGCGCCGTACTTTCCAGCCGGCCGAGGCCTCCTAGGACATGATTGTGAACTGTGAGGGATTGACCACGTTGTACTTGATCTTAATCGTGTCGCCCTTTCGAGGTATGGCGACTTTCGAGACCGTCACTTCGCCGGTGGTATCGAAAGCCGGCATGCCCATGGCCGGGGTGACCTTCAACGTGAGCTTGACCACGGGGTCCATATTGATCATTGTGCCGGTGTCCTCAATGGCCACGACCTGAGCCGTCGCGTCCATGCCGGTCATCGCCAGCATATTTCCCGACTTCTGCATGTCGATGGCAGCCTGACCCTGGTCCATGGCGCTGTTCATCTTATCCACGAACTCCTGGCCCATGAAAGCCTTGGTCAATCCGCCTGTGATGCCCTTGTTGATGGCCTTGCGACCGTCGTTGAGGGCCTCCTCAGGGCTCTTATCCATGTTCTTCTTCACGAATTTGCTAAACATAGCCTCTCCTTCTGCTCTCTGGTTGGTAAGTCGACAAAGCGGATGATAATAGGGATGGTTCTGAAAGGCAAGCCCCGCAAGATGCTGCTTCTGTAGAGGTCTGCTGGCCTGCCCCGACCTTAATGAAAGCCTTCACTAAGTCTGATGGCCATGGGACGTTGATTTGACCGCATCCCAAGCGGCTGCACACTGAGCACAGACAGCAGCGCGTGCAGCGGATTCGGAGGGCTTTACGGGAAGCTATTTTGGTCTGTCAAGATGCCGTCAACTTGCGTACAGCCGTTTGCGGAACGCGGCCGCGCATCCAGCGTTCACGGACCTCCCTGGCTTTGCCTGTATAATCGCCGACGTTTGGAGCGGTCAAGATTGGCGCCCGGCAGCACGCGGTCATCAGATCAGAACGTCCTGCTTTCGCCCGCAATTCTTGGAAACGCAATTTCTGAGGGATGGTCGGAGTGAGTCCGAGTATTAGCCGCCGCGACTTCTTGAAACTGACCGGTCTGGCGCAATTGGGCGTCACGTCTCCGCGTCTCGCCAGGGCTCTCCGCGGACTCCGGGCGCCGGCAGGCAATGCCAAGAATGTGCTGGTGCTCGTCTTTGACGCGCTGTGCGGACTCAACCTTTCATATGAAGGCTATGCCCGGGAAACGGCGCCGAATCTGGCGCGACTGGCAAAGCGCGCAATCGTGTACCACAACCACTTTGCAGGCAGCAATTTCACGACCTCGGGGACGGCTTCCCTCCTTACGGGGACTTTGCCGTGGACGCACCGAGCCATCGAAGACGACGGCACGGTAGCCGATGCCCTCGTGGAGCACAATCTGTTCAGGTCATTCCCAGACTACTATCGGACGGCATTCACGCACAATTCGTGGGCCATGGCGCTTCTGGACCAGTTTGGGCGGGCGATCGATGATCTGGTGCCCAGGGACAAGGTGTACCTTCAAACATATGACGGACTGATCCATTCGCTTTTTTACCGCGACGACGACATTGCCGACGTCAGCTGGACCCGGGACATTAAGCTGCAGGGTGGCTACGCCTATTCGCTGTTTCTGTCGCGGCTGTACAAGTCATTCCGAGATGCATCGACTGCCAGCCTGGAGGCAAGTTTCCCGCGGGGGCTGCCGATGAATGCCTCGTCAGATGCATTCCTGATGGAACAGACCGTCAGCTGGCTCGAGGATCATCTGAAGACTCTGCCGCAACCGTTTCTCGGCTATTACCATTTTCTCCCCCCGCATGCCCCCTATCGGACATCCCTCGAGTTCTATGGTCGGTTTGCGTCGGACGGTTTGAACCCGGTTCACAAACCACTCGACGAGTTCGGAACCAAAGAGGCGGCTCAAGCCGCACTGGAGGCCCGAACCGAATACGACGAGTTCATCCTGTACGCGGACAAGGCCTTCGGCAGCATGTACGATGCTCTGCAGCGGTCCGGTTTATTGGAAAACACGTGGCTCGTGGTTACTTCCGATCACGGAGAGATGTTCGAACGCGGGTTGATCGGCCATGGGAACTCAACGCTGTACCAGCCGGTGATCCGCATCCCTTTGCTGATCCTCGAGCCCGGTCGGGAGACTGGCACGGACATCCATGCGCCGACGAGCGCCGTGGATGTGTTGCCGACGCTCGCCCAGGTGACGGGGCATCCGATTCCGGACTGGACCGAAGGGATGGTCTTGCCGCCATATTCTGGCGGGAATCCGGATCCGAACAGGCCAATCTATGCACTTGAGGCGCGCAGAAGTTCACCAGTACTTGCCCCTGTCGCGGGCCACGGTGACGCTGGTGAAGGGGCGGTACAAGATAATCTACTACTTCGGATACGCGCAGCTTGGCATGCAAGACGTGGTCAAAATGTATGACATTGGGGCCGATCCCGAGGAACTGGTGGATCTCGCTCTCTCGGACCCCGAGCATCGCCGCAGGATTGCTGGAGGAACTCAAACAAAGCATGGCTAAGGCAGATCGGCCGTATGAGAGCTAATCGGCGATTCGCCCGCGAGTCCCGATCCGCGAACTCGTCTCTGTAAGTGCTGCCGAGGCCCGCGAAGAGCCGGCAAGTGACGCGCAGCCCAAATCGCCGGGACTTCCTGAAGTTAGCGGGTCTGGCACCGATCAGCGTAGCCTCTACGCGTCTGATGAACAGGCTCGCCCCCATGGGCTCGGCCGGAGCCGCCGGACAGAATGTGATCGTCCTGGTCTTCGATGCCTGGTCGGCCTGCAACATCCCGTTGTATGGCTACGGCCGGGACACGGCCCCGAATCTGGCGCGGCTCGCGAAGCGGGCGGTTGTATATCACAACCACTACGCAGGCGGCAACTTCACGACGCCGGGAACGGCTTCCCTCCTTACCGGCACCCTTCCCTGCACTCACCGGACGATTCGTGGCGGGGACGCCGTTGCGGCGCCTCTCGCAGTTCGCAACATCTTCGGTGCATTCCGAGACTACTATCGTATAGGCTACACTCATAACCGATGGGCAAACGTCCTGCTTGAGCAAGCCAGCGATGTGATGAATGAGCTCGTTCCCCCGGAATCACTCATGCTTGGTTCGTACGACAGCTTCATCCACGGTCTTTTCGCCAAGGACGACGATGTCGCTTCAGTAAGTTGGTCGCGATACGTTGAGCCGCTGGAGAGCCAGCCTGTCTACTCCCTTTTCTATTCGGGGCTGCATCATGCACTACAGAAGGAAGGGTATTCCGGGTTTGAGCGCATGTTTCCGCGGGGGCTTCCGGCTGGCATGGAATTCAGCGGCCGTTTCCTGCTCGAAACCGCTTTGGAATGGATCGGCGAGCGCTTGTCCCGCATCGGGCGTCCATTTGTGGGCTATTTCCATCTCCTTCCGCCGCACGGACCGTACAACACGAGGCAGGAGTTCTACAACCACTTCAAGGACGACGGCTTTCAGCCCGTAAGAAAGCCGGAGAGCGTGTTCACAGAAGGCTTTTCCTATGATGCATTGCTCAGTGTACGCACAGACTATGACGAGTTCATCCTCTACGTGGACGAAGAATTCGGCCGGTTCTATGATGCGTTGGAGACGGCTGGCTTGCTTGAAAACACTTGGGTCGTTCTGACGTCGGACCACGGCGAGATGTTCGAGCGCGGGTTGATCGGTCACTGGAACCCCACGCTCTACCAGCCTGTTGTTCGCATCCCGTTGCTGATCTTCGAGCCGGGACGCGAAGTCGGGATGGACGTGTACACCCTGACGAGCGCAGTAGATGTGTTGCCGACCCTGGCGCAGGTGACAGGCCATCCGATTCCGGATTGGACCGAAGGCAGGGTCCTGCCGCCGTATTCCGGTGAGGATCCAGACGCGAACCGGGGTGTGTACGCTGTGCAGGCGCGGAAGAACCAGCAATATATGCCCTTGAGGCGTGCGACGGCCGCGTTGGTCAAGGGGCACTACAAGGTGATCTATTTCCTGGGCTATGCCGAGTTAGGCATGCAACCCGTCGTCAAGATGTATGATATTGGGGCCGATCCAGAAGAGCTCGTCGATCTTTCTCTCGCGGAGCCCGCCATCACCGCGGGATTGCTGGAAGAACTCAAAAAAAGCATGGCAGAGGCGGATCGACCGTATGCAAGGTAGCCGGCGCAGGGGGCGCCCGATCCTGCCTGCGGCCCGGTCGTGTGTACGGCACGCAGACGCCAGAAGAGCCACAAAGTGACACCCAACCTAAATCGCCGGGATTTTCTGAAATTGAGCGGACTGGCGCCCCTGAGCCTGGCGTCGCCGCGCCTGATGAACATGCTGGCGGCGCTCGGCTCGGCAGGGGCTGCCGGGCAGAATGTGATCGTCGTGGTCTTCGATGCCTGGTCAGCCTACAACATCCCGCTGTACGGCTACAGTCGCGACACGACGCCGAACCTGGCGCGGCTGGCAAAGCGGGCGATCGTTTATCACAATCACTTTGCAGGCAGCAACTTCACGACACCAGGCACGGCTTCGCTGCTGACGGGCACGCTGCCATGGACACATCGGGCCTTCCGAGCGAAGGATCGCGTAGCGGCACCTTTCGCAAAACGCAACATCTTCGGCGCGTTTCAAGACTATTACCGCATGGGCTACACCCACAACGGTTGGGCGAACATCCTGCTGGAGCAAGCCAGCGTCGTGATGAATGAGCTCGTGCCGTGGAAGACGCTGTTTCTGGGTTCGTACGACAGCTTCATCCACAGTGTCTTCGCGAACGACGATGACATCGCTTCGGTGAGTTGGACCCGCAACGTCGACATCAAGGAGGAGGGTTACGCCTACTCTCTGTTCTTCTCTCATCTTAATGAGGCGCTTCAGGAAAGAAGAGATCCGGCGCTGCAGCGCCTGTTCCCGCGCGGCATCCCCTCAACCGGCGACATCAGCAGTCAATTTCTCCTGGAGACTGCCGTGGACTGGATTGGCAATCGTGTTACTCGCGTCCCCAGGCCATTTATCGGGTATTTCCACCTGCTTCCACCGCATGGGCCGTACAACACAACCCGGGAGTTCTACAACCGTTTCAAGGACGACGGCCTCATGCCGATACCCAAGCCGGATGATGTGTTTTCCGAGGGGGTTTCGTACGAGACACTTCTGCGAAGACGAACAGATTACGATGAATTCATCCTGTACGTGGACAAGGAATTTGGCCGCTTCTATGATGCGCTGGAGTCGGCAGGTCTGTTGGACAACACGTGGGTCGTGCTGACGTCGGACCATGGCGAGATGTTCGAACGCGGCATCAGCGCGCACAGCACGGATGCGCTCTACCAGCCTGTGATACGCATCCCGTTGATGATTTTTGAGCCGGGGCGTCAGACCGGCATGGATATTCAGTCACCCACCAGCGCGGTAGACGTCCTTCCAACGCTTGCATACGTTACCGGTCATGCGGCGCCGGACTGGACGGAAGGCACGGTCCTGCCGCCATATGACGGGGCGCCACCCGATCCGAGTCGGAGCATCTACGTGGTGCGGGCGGCCAAGAATGATCCGTCTGCTCCGGTGACGCGTGCCTCCACGATGCTGCTGAAAGACAACTACAAACTGCTGTATTTCTTTGGCTACCAGCAGAAGGGCGTGGACGAACTTGTGAGGCTCTACGACGTGGCGGCTGACCCGGAGGAACTGGTCGACCTGTCCGTCCGGGAGAGCGATCTTACCGCCGAGTTGCTGCGCCAACTGAAAGCCAAGCTGAAGCAAGTAAACCAGCCGTATCTTTGATGGTGCGCAGCCATGCGAGACGGATCGCAAGACACGGCAGAACCCGCAATTCGTCGGGGCTGAGAATTGACTCATCTTTTTAGCCGCCGTTTTGTTTGCCCTTATAATCGCTCGACGCTGGCGCGGTGTGCCGGCAGATAAAGGAACAGGGCCGTGGACAAACTAATCTTGGGACGCTACACGCGACGGGGGCTTTGGTCCCTATTCTTGATGTGTGCACTGCCGCTGCATGCCTGGACGCTTGTCCTTGCATTCCGGGATCTCTCCTGGCTGACAGATCGCACGAATGCATGGGACGCCGTGGGTGTACTTTGCTACGGACTGGTGTTTGCGTTTGTCGAGAGTGTTTTGGTATTTGTCCTGGCGTCGCTGGTGGGTCTGCTAACGCCTGGGCGCTGGGATCCAAAGCGCCGCATCGGTGTGTTGAGCGCGCTTGTCTTGGTGCTCTCGCTGTGGGCAATCGTGGGGCAGCTCTTCTTCCTGACCAATTTCCAGATCCCTGGTGCGATCATTGCATTTCTGGTCCGTTCACAGCATCCGCTCCGGGTGATCTACGTCATCCTCCCGGCCGTGGTCCTGGCGTCGTTTCTTGTGCCGGTTTTCCTGATCGTGCGCTCGAAACGCGGCACACAGGGGATGTCCGCGCTGATCGAACGCCTGGGCCTGCTCTCCACTTTCTACCTGGTGTTTGATGTGGCGGCACTTGTAATCGTCGTAATTCGAAACCTTTGAGGTAGCGCAAATCATGAAGTCTTCGATCAGCCGCCGCGATTTTCTCAAGATGGCGGGCATCGTGCCGCTTGGTTTGGGACTTCCGCCATTCCTGCGGATGTACAAGCCTTCCGCGCCGCCGGCAGACGGACGCAAGAATGTCATTGTGGTGGTTTTCGACGCCTTCTCCGCATACAACATTCCTGTGTTTGGGTACGCCCGGGAGACAACGCCCAACCTAGGTCGATTGGCCAAGAGGGCGATCGTCTACCACAATCACTTTGCGGCAGGGAACTTCACGACGCCCGGCACGGCCTCTCTCCTGACAGGAACGCTTCCATGGACTCACCGGGCGTTTCAACTCAATGCCCGTGTCAATGAAGCCTATGCCCACAAGACCATCTTCGAGGCATTTGCCCGCTACCATCGCGTCGTCTACTCGCACAATCCGCTCGTAAACACGCTGTTCAAGCAGTTCACTGCGGACCTCGACGAATACGTACCCCAGGACCGCCTCTTTCTGACCGCGGATTCGTTCATACACAACTGGTTTGGAAACGACGAAGATATCGCGGACGTGGGCTGGACCCGGGACATGAAGCAAGGGGAAGACCACTACTCCTATTCGCTGTTCCTGTCCAACATCTACAAGTTGTACATCCAGAACAAGATTGCGAAAGTCGGCGAGAATTTCCCCCGAGGCATCCCCAGTATTCGCGGCGACAACTATTTTTTGCTTGAAGACGCCATTGATTGGGTTCAGAGTGCGGTCGGAAAGCTACCGCAACCATATTTTGGTTACTTTCATTTCATGCCGCCGCATGCTCCCACGACCACGCGCATCGATTTCTACGGCGCGTTCGCCCACGACGATTACAGCCCGCCGTGGAAGCCCCTGGACGTCCTCGGCGCCAAGTTGACGCGCCCAGATCTGATGCGGCAGCGTGCGGCCTACGATGAGTTCATTCTCTATGCGGATCATGAGTTCGGGCGGCTGTTTGATTTTCTTGAAAGCAACGGCATACTTGAAAACACGTGGCTGGTCCTGACTTCCGATCATGGGGAGTTGTTCGAACGAGGAGTGCGCGGCCACATTTCGCCTCTGCTGTACCAGCCTGTGGTTCGGGTGCCGCTTATGGTCTTTGAACCCGGTCGCACTTCTGGGATGGACATCACCGCGGCGAGCAGCGCCGTGGACCTCCTGCCGACCCTGCTGCACTTGAGCGGGGAGAACCCAGTGGAGTGGGCAGAGGGCACCGTACTTCCCCCATTTGGCGCAAGCGAACCGGATCCGAACCGCGTGGTGTACTCACTGCACCCCAAGGAAAACGATCCCGACAAGCCCTTGACGCACGCCACTGCCATGCTGGTCCAAGGCAAATACAAGCTGACGTACTACTTTGGGTACGAGGCACTTGGGCCCACGGAAGAGCGGGTAGAGTTGTACGACATCCAAGCCGATCCTGAGGAGCTGCATGACCTCAGCGGCGAGGCGCAGGATACCACCGCGACACTCCTGGCTGCCCTCAAACAGAAACTTGCAGAAGTGAATCAACCGTACGAGTAAAGGCCAGGCCACAGCAGGGCAGTAGAATAGGGTTGCACCGCGCGGGCTGCCTGCAGCGCGCACCCAATCGGCAAGCGGTAGGCCAATGCCGCCGTTTCCCCTCGAAGCCGCGTCAGCAAATCAGGCTATCGCATCGTACTCATGGACCACATATCCTCCCGCAATCGCATCAGCCTGATCGCGATGGCGTTCATATTCCTTGCGTATGCGGCCGCGCGCCTGGTCGCCGCTCCGCCGGTGCTGGAAAAGCCCCGCATTCTTGATGACACGACCGCGTACACCCGGATCTCGCTAGAGCCCGTTGCCCACATCGACTTCTGGGCCGCCTCACGTCCGCCACTTTTTCCGCTCCTTTTGAAGCTCGTGCACCAGGATTACGGCCGGGCCGCCGCCTTTCAACTCGGCATCTCGATTGTGGCCTGGGGGCTGTTGGCGGTTGCGATCAGCAGTTTCCTGCGGTACGCGTGGCTGCAGCCGGTGGGGTTTGGGCTGATCCTGTTATTCAGTCTGGACCGCCATATCGCCGCATGGGATTTCGTGATGATGACCGAGTCCCTATCCGTCTCATGTCTGGCGCTCTTCATCACGGCGGGCTTGTGGCTGCTGAAAGGCTGGCGGGTTGAAAGGGTTCTGGTCTTCGCCCTCACAGCACTCCTGCTTGCCTTCACGAGGGATACAAACGCCTGGATGCTGCTCGGCCTCGCCGCCTTGATACTGGTGGCGCTGCTGATCCACTGGCTGGACCGCAAAGCCTGGATCCTGGTGTTCGTGCTGGCAGCTGTATTCGGTCTCAGCGATGTGAGCGCCAACATGGGTGAGCGATGGTTGTTCCCCCTGGGAAATTTGATCACGCGGCGGGTTCTGCCTGACGCTTCGGCGCTCAAGTATTTCCAGACCTGCGGCATGCCCGTATCTCCGCCGCTGCTCGAGCTCTCGGGAAAGTTTGCGAATTCAAACGATCAGGCCATGTTCTCCGGTCCTGATCTGGACGCGTTCCGCCACTGGCTCCACGACGAGGGTAAGGGTTGTTATTTGCGCTGGCTGATTGCCAATCCGACAGCCAGCATTGGGACCGTTCTGTTTAAGTCCGGGGGGCTGGTGGCCTTTCCAGCTGTCGATCAATTCTTTTCCAATCGATACACACCGCTGCTACCGGGCGCCCTGGGCGACGTTCTGTACCCGGAGCGATTCACTTTATGGATGTGGGGGTGCTGCTCGCTGGCGGCGCTGGCGGCGATTTGGAGAAGAAGCTGGTCTAGCAACAGGCTGTGGGCGGCGTTCGTGTGCCTCAATCTATTGATCTTTCCGCATTTGTTTCTGACGTGGCACGGTGACGCCATGGCGCCCGACCGCCATGCGCTTTCTGTCGGCGTGCAGTTCTATCTGGCGTTTTGGATGCTAGTCCTTCTCTTGACGCAAGTCCCGTGGCTGGGCGGGGAGCGCACCCCCTCGCGCTGAGCACAGATGTGCTCCGTGACTGGCTACGCCACGAACGAAACAGCCGCCGATGAGGCGGCTGTTTCGTTCGTGGGGGACGTGCTACATGACCATGGCTGAGAAATACTTCTTCCAAAAGTACATGCAGAGTGTGGCGAGGGCTACCGGGCCAAGGAATGTCACGAATCCCTGAAAGAATCCGGTAATGTAGCCGCCAACGGCCGGTACCGCGGTAAGGGCGGTGGCAACGGCGGCCAACAGGAGGTACCGGATGCCGAAGCCCATCAGATCATCCGTGCTGCGCCATAACAGGCCGACTACGACGCCAACCAAAATGAGGATCCAGGTGAGGATCTCATTCTGGAAGCCGATGGCTCCAGCCACGGCCGCGACCAGGGCGCCGATCACGAACACCCACTTCCATATAGTGCCCATGTCGGATTCTGATTTTGAGGCGGATCTCTTGGTTGGCATTGTCTTTTGTCTCCTCTTGAGATGTCGGATTGTTCTCCATACATAAAAACACCCCGGCGCGAGCGGGGTTGCTCTGTCTTGTGCCCGGAGTTGGCCCGGCGGCGACGATTATCTGAGAATACGCACGCCGCGAACCCGGCAGGTAACCGCTGACTTAGGGAGCTTTGCCCAACATTCGGAGCCCAGGGGACACGCATTATAATCTGCCCGCCCCATGAGAATTCTGACCGTTCTTACGTACTATCGTCCGCACACGTCGGGCCTGACGATCTATGCGGAGAGATTGGCGCGGGCGCTTGCCGACCGCGGACACCAGGTAACCGTCATGACCACCCGTTACGATCCGTCGTTGCCGATCGAGGAAGAGATGGATGGGGTGAAAGTACGACGTGTGCCTGTGGTCGTGCGGCTCGGCAAGGGAGTCATTGCACCGACATTCGGCCTGGCCGCCACAAGGCTGGTCTGGGAACACGACGTGGTGCACATGCACCTGCCCCAGTTCGACGCCCCGGGCGTTGCCATGCGCGGACGTCTTTTCGGCAAGCCTGCCGTGCTCACCTATCATTGCGACCTGCGCCTGCCGCCAGGCATTTTCAATCGCATCGTCAACCTCGTGATCCAGTGGCAGAACAACATGGCGGCCATCCTTTCAGATGAAGTTGTGACCTACACGCGCGACTACGCTGACCATTCGTCCTATCTCCGGCGCTACAAAGCCAAACTGCGGGCCATCCTGCCCCCGGTAGATCTGCCTGCACCGGTCGACGGCGCGGTGCAGGTGTTCGCGAACGCGCACGCGACCGCGGTCAGGCGACCGGTGATCGGCATGGCGGCACGTTTCGCAGCCGAAAAAGGGGTGCAGGTCCTGCTGGATGCGCTGCCGCGCGTCCTCCAGAAATACCCGAAAGCGCAGGTACTGTTTGCCGGGCAGTACGAAAACGTAATGGGCGAGCAAGCCTACGCCAAGCGACTCGAGCCCCGTATCCGTGAGCTCCAGAGCCTCGGGCACTGGACTTTCCTTGGCAACCTGAGCCCGGTGCAGATGGCGGCTTTCTACCCAAACCTCGACATGCTGGTGGTGCCCTCGCTCAACTCGACCGAAGCATTTGGCCTGGTGCAAATAGAAGCGATGCTGAACGGCGTGCCGTGTGTAGCCTCTGCTCTGCCCGGTGTGCGCATGCCCGTCCAAATGCATGGAATGGGGCGCGTGGCCGCCATCGGCGACAGCAACAGCCTGGCCGAGTGCATGCTTGATGTTCTGGCGGAGCCCGAGAAATTCCGCGGCGACCCGCAAGCCATCCGGCAATCCTACGCCCCCACGGTGATTGCAGAGCAATACGAAAGGCTTTTCGAGAAACTTCTGCACCGGAAACAGGCTCCGCGGCTTGACAACGTGATCCAGCCATGACGTCGCAAGAGAAATCGACAACGCCGGCCCCCGCCAAGGATTACCTGTTCCTGCACATAAGAGAACTGCCCTATTTCCGAGCCCTACTGCGCGCCGTGGAAAGCCGCTTCTACCAGGACCACGCGTTGTGCGCTCCCGTCTATGATGTCGGCTGCGGCGATGGCCATTTCGCCTCCCTGACCTTTGAGCAGCAAATCGACGTGGGGCTGGATCCGTGGCACGGGCCGATCCACGAAGCGAAAACCCGACGCGCCTATAAGGTGCTGGTTGAAGCCGATGCAGCCCAAGCTCCTTTCGTCGATGGCTACTTTGCCAGCGCTTTCAGCAATTCCGTCATGGAACACATTCCGGACGTTCAGTCCGTCCTGAACGAGACTGCGCGAGTCCTGAGGCCGGGCGCACTTTTTCTGTTCTGCGTGCCCAATCACAACTTCACGCGCAACCTGTCCATCGCGAGATCGCTGGACGGGCTCGGGCTGCGCCGGCTCGCAGCTGCCTATCGAAAAGCCTTCAATCGGATCTCGCGCCATATCCACTGCGATGATCCGACGACGTGGGAGGAACGCCTGGCCGCGGCAGGGTTTGAGATCGAAGCACACTGGAACTACTTCTCTTCGTCGGCACTGGCGACGCTTGAGTGGGGGCACTATTTCGGCGTGCCCTCGGCTATCAGTCGGAAGCTCTTCGGGCGGTGGATCCTGGCCCCGTGGCGGTTCAACTTGTGGCTCACGATGGCTCTTGTGCGCCCGTACTATAATCAGCCCGTCCCCGACGAACTGGGTGCCTATACTTTCTACATTACGCGCCGCGCCGGTTCTCCCAAATTGCCGCAGCCGCTTGGTGAATGACCGACGAGCAACCCGTCTCCCACACCGAACATCCGCTCGAACCGAGCGTCCTTGACTACCTGAAGGCCAGACTGTTACCCGGCCGACACATGGCCGTGGAGATTCCCGCCCTTTCACCACGTCAGGAGAAAACGGAGAATATCCCGCCTGATCCGGTAGCGCTCACTGCTCCAACTGCAGCGAGCGGAGCATCCGTGATCCGTCTGCCTTGGCGCGCACTTCTGGCCCTCGGCTGTGCGCTCCTGGCGCAGAGTTTCTATGAACCACCCAGCCCGCGGGGCATGGCAGGCAGCATCGTCTACATTGTCTCGGCGGCCCTGTTGGTGTGGTCCGCGCTGCGAGGCGAATGGACGCTCGCGACTCCGCCCGACGCGGTCGCGGGCACCGACCCGCTAACCTATCGAGGGGTCGCTTTGCTGGCCTCCATTCCGCTGGCTATGCTGGCCTTTCTCTTCTTCGGGGGAAACCTTTTCACGGGTTTCAACGTGGCTTTGTGGATCGGTACGATCGGTCTCTTCGTGTGGGCGCTCTGGCTGCGGGATCCCCACGCTCCCTCCATCTGGCAGCGGTTCCGTTTCTTCCTGCGGCGACAAAGCTGGCAGATCCGCATCGATCGGTGGGCGCTATTGCTTCTGGCCGCTGCGGCTGTAATTGTGTTTTTTCGTGTGTATCACATCCAGCACACTCCGGCCGAGCCATTCAGCGACCAGGCGGAGAAGCTCTTGGATGTGTACGACGTCAGCCAGGGCCAAACGCGCATCTTCTTCCCCCGCAACACCGGCCGTGAGGCCATCCAGATGTATTGGACCCTGCTCATGTCGTGGATATTCGGCACGGGCTTGTCTTTCCTCAGCCTTAAGATCGGGACCGTGCTTATCGGGCTGTTCACGCTGCCATACGTGTATCTACTGGGCAAGGAGGTTGCCACCAAGCGTGTCGGCATCCTTGCGCTTGTACTGACCGGCGTCGGGTATTGGCCAAACGTGATCGCGCGCATTGGGCTGCGTTTTCCTCTCTACCCGATGTTCGTTGCGCCGTTGTTGTACTACTTGATCCGAGGGCTGCGCACCCGCAATCGCAACGACTTCATCCTTTCTGGAATCTTCCTGGGCCTCGGATTGCACGGCTACAGCCCCTTCCGGATCGTGCCGCTGCTGGTGATTGTTGCGTTTGCTTTGTACGTGCTGCATGCGCAGTCGGCGGGCGCACGCCGCGACGCCGTAGTCTGGCTGGCCATCGCTGCCGTGACGTCGCTGCTGGTCTTCCTGCCGCTACTGCGTTACGCAACGGAGAACCCGGACTCCTTTTCCTACCGGGCCCTGACCCGCCTTGAGGGAATTGAGCAGCCGTTGCCCGGTCCCTGGTTCGTGGTGTTGCTCTCGAACACGTGGAACGCCCTGCGCATGTTCAACTGGAACAACGGCGGCATCTGGGTCCATTCGGTGCCGGATCGCCCTGCGCTGGACGTGGTAACCGGCGCCCTCTTCCTGATAGGCGTCGTGCTGCTACTTGTGCGATACGCGCAGAAGCGTCACTGGTTGGATCTGTTCCTGCTGCTGTCGATCCCAATTCTCCTGCTACCATCCATCCTGTCGCTGGCATTTCCCGATGAGAATCCTTCTCTAAACCGCACTGGAGGCGCCCTTGTGCCGGTCTTCTTGATTGCCGCCCTGGCTTTGGATGGGCTGATCAAGACATTCGGTAAAGGCAGGGCAGGGGTCATCGCGGCCTATGCATTGACCGGTCTGCTGCTGTGGTCGTCCGCCGCGCAAAGCTTCGATCTCGTATTTCGTCAATTCGACCAGAACTTCCGCCAGAACGCGTGGAACTCCTCGGAGATGGGCGCCGTCATTAAGGGGTTTGGCCTGGTGTACGGCGAGACAGACACAGCCTGGGTCGTGCCGTTTCCTTACTGGGTGGATACGCGCCTTGTCGGCATCTGGGCGGGAATCCCGAACCGCGATTTCGCAGTGTGGCCCGAGGATCTGCCCAAGACCGCACAGGTTAAGGGACCAAAACTGTTCATTGCTAAGGCCAGTCTCACCGATCCAACTGCCAACGATCAGAATGCGCTTGACATTTTGAAGCAGCTTTATCCGCAGGGCTCGCTGAGCCTGCACCGGTCACCGGTGGCCGGCCACGACTTCTGGATCTACTTGGTTTCGGGGCCTTCTCTGCCATAGCCTCGGGGAACCACGAAATCCTGACTTGAAAACTGTGACCGCACACATTAAACACGTCTGGATCTACGACTTGCTGCTCGTCGTCGTGTTGATCGCTGCGACCTATCTACGCGTCGTCGGCGAGAACTGGGATGCCAATCAGCATCTGCATCCGGACGAGCGGTTCCTGACCATGGTGGAAACCGCGCTTCAGGTCAGAGAATGTGGCGAACCCACCGTGCCCTTGGAAGCCTGCCCGCCGGACAAGATCCGCCCCATTGGATTTGGCGACTACCTGAACACGAGTACTTCTCCGCTGAATCCTCAAAATCGCGGATTTGGCTTCTTTGTTTACGGCGACTTCCCGATCATCGTGGTGCGTTACATCGCGGAGTGGGTCGGCCAGACCGGGTACGACCAGGTGAACTTGGTCGGGCGGCAAGTATCGGCGCTGAGCGATCTGCTGACCATATTGCTGATCTACTTGATCGCTGCCCGTTTGTACGACCGGCGCGTGGCATTGTTGACCGCTGCGTTCTCTGCCCTGGCCGTACTGCAAATTCAACTTTCACACTTCTTCACGGTGGACACGGTTGCCAATCTCTTCATTTTCGCGGCCGTGTATTTTGGAATCGAAATACTGCTGCGAGATGATCGAAGAGCGCTCGGACCACCGCGAGAGGCGGATGGGCCTGCTGCAACTTCTCTCGAGGCATTCGTCCGCGATCTGGTGCGCGATCCGTTCGTGCTGCTAAGCGTCGGTTTTGGGATCGCCCTGGGGCTGGCGGTGGCTTCCAAGCTGAATGCTGCTCCACTGGCGATCCTGCTTCCGGGGGCGTACGCCGCCCGCTATTTCCATTCTGATCGGGCGAGTCTGCAAGGCTCTCACGCAGAAGAGATCGCGACTTACTGGTCGCGCGTTGCCCTGTACCTGGTGGTCGGCGGGCTGGCGGCACTCTTTACCTTCCGCCTGGCTCAGCCGTATGCGTTCCAAGGGCTGGGGCTTAACCCGGCTTGGCTGGACAATATAAGAAGCCTGGAGGCGCAATCGAACGGAGACGCCGACGTTCCCTTCGCGCTGCAGTGGGCGCGGCGTTCGCATCTGTTCTCGTTCAAGAATCTTACCGAGTGGGGCCTGGGGTTGCCTCTGGGGATGCTTGCGTGGGCCGGATTTGGCGTCATGGCGTGGCGTATCTTCAAAGGCGAATTGCGCCATGTCATTCTGTGGGCGTGGACGGCGCTCTACTTCGGGTGGCAGTCGTTAGTCTTCAATCCCACCATGCGTTATCAGCTGCCGGTGTATCCGCTGCTGTGCATGATGGCGGCTTGGCTCATCATCTTCCTGTGGGACCAGCGCACAGCGATGCGCGGTAAGTTCCTAGCGCTCCTGTTGCCGGTCGCTTCGGTGAGCATCGGATTTGCAGTGCTGGTGTTGAGCGCGGCGTGGGCCTACGCGTTCACGCGCATCTATACGCGGCCCGTGACCAGGGTTGCCGCGACCAGCTGGATCTATCAGAACGTCCCCGGGCCGATCAATGTGCGCATCCAGCGGGCCGATGGATCCGTCTATCAACAGCCGCTGCCTTTCCCCACGGGGTCTGTGATCCGGAGTGAGACGCCGTACGTGCAGGTCTTCAGCGCGAACGCGAGTGGCGAGCTGAAGGAGGTGTTCCTGCCGCACGTGCTCGGCGCCGGGCCGGGCAGCAATCAGACGCTGCGCCTCTCAATCGGTCTTCAGGCCGACGCATCGTCTGCAGAACAGACGTTGCTGACGACCTCGCTGACATCGGCTTTCGCCGCGGCCAGCGATCCCCGCGGCGGGGGCTACAGCCTGCCTTTCGTTCAACCGGTCATGGTGCAAGAAGGCAAGACGTACTACATCCATCTCGAAACGGACGGTGCGCTCGCGCTCGTCGGCGCGGCGCCGATCAACGAATCGGATTGGGATGACGGCCTGCCTCTGCGTGCCGAGGGCTATGACGCCTACGGCGGGCTGTATCAGGGCGACCTCAATCTTCAGATCTACTGGGATGACAACGTCGAGAAGCTGCAGCGCTTTGTGCAGACGCTGTCTCAGGGCGACTACATATTCATGTCATCGAACCGTCAGTGGGCCACGGTGACCCGCGTCCCGGAGCGCTATCCCCTGACAACCGTTTACTATCGAGATTTGATCGGATGTCCGGCGGACAAGGATGTCATCTGGTGCTACAACGTGGCGCGGCCCGGGATGTTCGAAGGCCAGCTGGGATACAAGCTCGTGGCGGTATTTGAGTCCTTTCCCACGCTTGACATCCCTGGCCTCATCCAATGGCAGGCGAACGACCAGTTTGCTGAAGAGGCCTTCACGGTCTACGATCATCCGAAGGTGCTGATTTTCCAGAAAGAGCCTGATTTCAGTGCCACCCGCGTGCAGACGCTGCTCGGCGCGGTGGACCTGAGCAATGTTGTGCACCTGACGCCGGGGCAGGCCGGCAGCTACAAGAGCCTGATGCTATCGCCCGCGGCATTGGCCGAGCAACAGGCCGGCGGGACGTGGTCTCAGCTCTTCAATTACCAGTGGCTGCAAGATCGGTACCCGGTCATGGGGCTCATCTTGTGGTACGCCTTCGTGATGCTCCTCGGCCTGCTAATGTATCCGATCATGCGTTATGCCTTGCCGGGACTCGGTGACAAAGGCTATCCTGCTGCGCGTGTGCTGGGCCTGGTCCTGCTGGGCTACTTCTCGTGGCTGGGCGGCTCCATCGGCATCCCCGTGACGCGGCTTACGATCATGATCGTTTTCCTGGTTCTGGCGGCGGTCGGCCTCGGCCTGGGCTGGAAACAACGAGTTGAACTTGCACAAGAATGGCGGACACGACGGCAGTACTTCCTGTTGATGGAAGGCCTGTTTGCCGCCTTCTTCCTCTTTGACCTGCTGATCCGGCTTGGGAATCCGGATCTGTGGCATCCGGCCAAGGGCGGCGAGCGGCCAATGGACTTTTCCTATTTCAACGCCGTCCTCAAGAGCACAATCTTCCCACCGTATGATCCGTGGTTTGCCGGGGGTTACATTAACTATTACTACTATGGCTTCGTCCTGGTGGCGATGCCGGTGAAGCTGCTCGGCATTGTCCCGTCGCTGGCCTACAACTTCATATTGCCGACGCTGTTCGCGATGGTTGCTCTGGGAGCATTTTCTGTTGCCTGGAATCTCGTGGACAGGGAAGGCGCCGACTCGCGAGTCACGATCCATGATCCGAGGTTGCTGGCGGGGCTTCTGGCAGCTGCGCTGATGGTTGTGCTGGGGAACTTGGGTACGGTGCGGATGATCTATCAAGGCCTGCAGCGGCTGGCCGCGCCGGGTGGATTGATCGACAATGCTGACCTCGTGCAGCGACTGATCTGGGCCATCGACGGGGTTGTCCGGGTAGTGGGCGGCGCGGCGCTACCATTCGGACGCGGCGAATGGTATTGGGATCCCAGCCGCGTCATCCCGCCCGGGCCGGGCAATGAAATCACGGAATTCCCGTTCTTCACATTCCTCTATAGCGACTTGCATGCACACATGCTGGCAATGCCACTGGCGTTACTGGCCCTGCTCTGGGCGTTCTCGGTTATCAAAGGTCCAGGGATCACGCTGGTTTCCGTTTTTGTGGGGGCAATCACCATCGGCGCGCTTTACCCGACGAACCTGTCTGATATCTACACCTATCTGCCGATTGGGTTCGCCGTGCTGGGCTACCACATTTGGCGCCCGGGCCCTCACCGGCAGGGTCCAGGCGGAGTGCCGGACTGGGCCAGGCGACTGGGCCTGACGATCGGCAGCGTAGCATTGTTCACGGCCCTGGCTTACTGGCTTTATGAACCCTATCGCGCCGCGTACAGCCAGGGATATCGCTCCGTTGAGGCCTGGACTGCCTCGCATACACCGATCTGGTCTTATCTCACGCACTGGGGGGTGTTTCTCTTCATTATCACGTGCTGGCTGGCCTGGGAGACGCGCCAATGGCTGGCATCCACACCGGCATCCTCTCTGAACAAGCTGCGGCCGTATGCGTTGCTGATCGAGGTGGGCATTGCGATCTTCGTGGCCGTGCCGCTCTACCTCGCGTATCGCGGCGTGCAAATCGGCTGGGTGGCCTGGCCCCTGGCGGCGTGGGCAGGCATCTTGTTGCTGCGCCCGGGAATGCCCGACGCAAAGCGCTTCGTCCTGTTCCTGACCGGGACCGCGCTGGTCATCACGATCGTGGTCGAGATTTTCGTGGTGCGGGGCGACATTGGCCGCATGAACACAATCTTCAAGTTCTACCTGCAGGGATGGGCGCTGCTCAGCGTCTCCGCGGCGGCGGCATTCGTCTGGCTGCTCCCAGAGCTGAACCAATGGCTACCCGGCTGGCGCAATCTGTTCCAGGGAGGCACGGCCGTGCTGCTGGTCGGCGCCGCCCTCTACACCATATCCGCCACAACGGACAAGGTACGCGATCGCATGGCGCCCAATGTGCCCCTGACATTGGACAGCATTACATACATGCAATACGCACAGTACAGCGACTTCGGCGTGACCTTGGACCTCCAGCAGGACTACAAGGCCATTCGCTGGATGCAAGATCACGTGCAGGGCTCGCCCGTCATTGTGGAGGCCAACTGTCCGGAGTATCACTGGTGCACACGCTTCACGATCTATACGGGACTCCCCGGCGTTGTGGGCTGGAACTGGCACCAACGGCAACAAAGAACCCTGACGCCGCAACTGGTGGAGGATCGGGTCAGCGAAGTTGGGAGTTTCTACACAACCACGGATGTTCAGCAAACCGAGGACTTTTTGAAGCGCTATGACGTTCGCTACATCATCGTGGGGCAATTAGAGCAGGCGGAGTACCCGGGGGCGGGCCTCGGCAAGTTCGCACAATATGATGGCGAACTGTGGGATGCCGTATACCGCGAAGGCGAAACCGCCATCTACCAGGTGCGGCCTTGAATCTGTACCACATCACGCGGCGACAGGACTGGATCGCCGCAAGACGGGACGGTACCTACGTGGCCCCCAGCCTCAGCACGGAGGGCTTCATCCACTGTTCGACCAGTTCCCAAGTCGTGGAGGTCGCGCGTCAATTCTATGCGGGTCAGTCGGGGCTTGTCCTGCTGGTGATCGATCCGGACCGCCTGGTTTCTGCCCTCAAATGGGAACCGCCAGCTGATGGCCTGCCTCCAGCCGGAGTAGCTGCCAACGCGCGTTTCCCACATGTCCATGGGCCGATTAATCTTGACGCCGTGGTGGATGTGTTGGCGTTTGAACCGGATGCGAGCGGCCAGTTTCGCCGTCCCGATGTGCTCGGTGCCCCGTCCGACCCTGACCACGAATGAGCCCAGCGGCGGCCCTATCGACTAAATCATGACGGCGTTCATTTCCTGGTACCTGATCATTGTGCTGCTCGGCTGGTTGACTTTTCCAACGGTCTATCGCCTGTTCCCGCGACTGGCCGACCGCGGCTACAGCCTGGCCCGGGCGGCAGGATTGTTGATCTGGGCATACGTATTCTGGTTGCTCACTTCGCTGGGCTTGACGCAGAACAACGTCGGCGGAATCCTGTTCAGTTTGTTGCCTCTGGCTGGCCTGAGTATTGCCTCGTTCTACGTGCCCTCGGGAACGCCTTCAGATTCAACGGGGCCCAAGGTTGCGCGGACCGCTGCCGAGAACGCATCGGAGCTGGTCGACTGGATCCGAGAGCACATCCGGACGGTCGCGGCGGTCGAGATTCTCTTCGTGCTGGCCTTCGCTTTTCTGGCGATCATCCGTGCGGGCAACCCGAGCCTCGACAATGCAGAGAAGCCAATGGAGTTGATGTTCATCAATTCCATTTTGCGTTCTCCGAGCTTCCCTCCGCACGACGGATGGCTTTCAGGGTATGCCATTTCGTACTACTACTTCGGTTATGTGATGACGGCCATGCTGGCCCAACTCGCGGGCCTCAGCGGCAGTGTCGCCCACAACTTGATGACCGCGCTCGTTTTCGGGCTGGCGGCGATCGGCTCATACGGCATCCTCTACGATTTGCTGGCGGCGCGGCGACCGCACACGGACGCCCTGCCGTCCAGCGCCGCTGAAGCCCGGAGGCCAGTAGCTGTCTCTCTGCTGGCCCCGCTGTTTCTCCTGTTGGTAAGCAATCTGGAGGGTTTTCTTGAAGTCCTGCACCGCCTGGGCGTCTTCTGGACCGGAGCGAGCAACTTCTGGACGTGGCTTGACATAAAGGATCTGAATCAAGCGCCGGCACTGCCGCTTGGCTGGATACCGGATCGTTTTTGGTGGTGGTGGCGCGCCTCGCGAGTGATCTCGGACTACGACCTGGCCGGCAACTTCCGCGAGGTTATCGACGAATTTCCGTTCTTCTCGTTTCTGCACGCCGACCTGCATCCGCATGTGCTCGCCATTCCATTCAATCTGCTGGCAGTTGCCATTGCCATGAATCTGTTTCTTGGGGGGATGGCGCGGCGAAAGTGCGCCCCTCGGACTGCGACTCAAGATCAGCCCGGCAGGATTCCTGGCGGCGGCTCTCACACTGGGCGGCCTTGCCTTCCTGAATACGTGGGACATCCTGGTGGGCGCTGCGCTCATCGTCCTGGCGTACGTGCTGGCGCGTGTGCGCACAGAGGGATGGGCATGGGCACGCCTTGGAGATCTCTTCGGACTTGGGATTCCGCTGAGCGTCGTGTCCGTGCTGCTCTATCTGCCGTTCTTTTTTGGATTCTCCTCCCAGGCGGGCGGCATCCTGCCCAACCTTACCAACCCGACCCGAGGAGCGCAATTGTGGGTGATGTTCGCGCCACTCTTCGTGCCATTGCTTGCCTACGTCTTGCATCTCTGGCGCGGCGAACACCGCGCGGGGAGCTGGCTTCTGTCTCTCGTCCTGGTTCTCGGACTCGCGATCTTCCTGTGGGCAGCTTCCTGGGGTTTGGCTTGGGTTGCGCTCACCAAGGACCCGGCTTTCGCCCAGCAGTACCTGTCCTCACAAGGAATGGCAGGTCCGGGGCAGCTATTCGAAGCGGCCTCGCTGCGCCGTCTTTCGTATGTCGGCGGCCTGCTCTCGATGCTTGTATTGCTGTGGGCCGCGCTGGCATTCCTGATAGGTGGGGCGGGCAAGTTGACCTGGGATATCTCTGACGAGCCTGTCAAAGTACCGCCCGAGAGCGCAGCTGGGAGGCCGACAACCGTCGGCGCGACATCGGGCAGCGCCCAAGCCCGGTCGCGTCCGGCGAGCGGCTCGACGGCTTTTATCCTCTTCCTGACCGTCATCGGGTGTCTGCTGGTTATTGCGCCGGAGTTTGTGTTCTTGCGGGACCAATTTGCATCCCGCCTGAACACGATCTTCAAGTTCTACTACCAGGCTTGGTTGCTCTGGAGTTTGGCGGCGGCGTTCGGAGTTGCTGTCCTGCTGCGAAGCCTGCACGGCTGGGTCGATTGGTCCTTCCGGCTTGTGCTCGGTGTCGTCCTGATCATGTCGCTTACTTACCCCGCGCTGGCGCTTTCCAACAAGACCAATGGCTTCAATCCTCCGTTGGGCTGGACCCTGGATGACTTCAAGCGAATTGAGCAGAGCAATCCCGATGAAGCCGCGGCCATTCTATGGCTGAAGTCCGCTCCATATGGTGTGGTGGCGGAGGCCGTGGGTGGCAGTTACACCAGCTTTGGACGCATCTCCGAGTACACGGGCCTGGCAACCGTCCTTGGCTGGCCGGGCCACGAGTCCCAGTGGCGGGGCACGAGTGCACCGCAGGGCACGCGGCAAGACGACATCGCTCTGCTCTATACCACGCCAGACTGGGACACGGCGCTCAATATCCTTAACACATACGGTATTCGCTACGTGTATATCGGCGGGCTCGAGCGCTCCACATATTCCTTGCATGATGAGAAATTTGCGCGCAATCTCACTCGCGTTTTTCAGCAGGGTACTGTGACGATCTATTCCGTTCCATAGCGGGCTGGCCATTTACGGGAATATTGGCAGGGTAGAATAACCTGATGCGAACATTTCGCCGCGAAACAATGCTTTATGTCATCGCCTTGTCCGTGGGCGTGGTGGTTCGCTTCATTGGGCTTGGCGCCGCGCCGCTGACAGACCTCGAGGCAAAGTGGGCGCTCCAGGCTCTCGGCGTTGCCAACGGCATACATCCTGCCCTGGGTTCGCAGTCGGCCTATGTCCTTCTGACCTCAATTGTGTTCTTCGCCTACGGCGGCGCGACCAATGCCCTTGCGCGCGTGATACCCGCCCTGGCAGGGAGCGGGTTGGTGCTGATTCCTGCCCTCTTTCGGCAGCGGCTGAAGCCACGGACCGCCGTAATTCTGGCTTTCGCCATCGCGCTGGAGCCGGGCCTTGTGGCGCTCTCCAGGCAGGCTGGGACCTCCATCTTGACGCTGGTCTTCACGTTCGCTGCATTTGGCTTGTGGGAGAAACGCAAAACAGCGAGTGCAGGAGTCTTCGCCGGTCTTGCACTGCTCTCAGGCCCCGCTTTGTGGGTGGGCTTGCTGGGCCTGGCCCTGACTTGGGCGATCTGGCAGCCGTTCGAGCGCGCCCGTCAGTCGCCCGACGATGAGCGACCGCCTCGCAGGCCGCGCAGCGAGTGGGTTAGGTCAGCGTGGTTCGCTCTGGGCACGATAGGCTTTGTGGGGACACTGTTTGCGCTGGTCCCGGGCGGGGTTAGTGCGTGGCTGTCCGGCCTGCCTGAGTATGTTGGAGGCTGGACTCGCGCATCGAACATTTCCGCAGGTCTGATGCTCTTCTCACTAGTGGCTTATCAGCCTTTGGGCCTTGTGTTGGCTTTGGTGGCAACCGTGCGTGGGTGGATGCATGGCCTGCGCCGCATCCGGATTCTCAGCATCTGGATGGTCGTGGCCCTGCTGCTTGCGCTCTTTTACCCGGATCGCCAGATCACGGATCTCGGCTGGGCACTGATACCCCTGTGGGGATTGGCTTCGCTCGAGTTGGCGCGCAATCTGAACATCCGGCCCGAAGAGCGGCGCGAAGTCCTGGGTACGGTCGCATTGAGCGTGCTTATCCTGGTCTTTATCTGGCTCAACTTTCTGGGTCTGACTCAATTCGGTGGTTTGCCCGATCAGGAAATGGCACGGACTTGGGTGATGTTCGGGTCGTTCTTCCTGCTCGTGATGAGCCTGCTCCTGGTCGCGGTTGGCTGGTCGACGCGCGTCGCTCGCTTTGGGGCGGTTTGGGGATTAGCCGCGGCCCTGGGCGTGTATTCGCTGGCGGCGTTGATGGGCGCAGCCAGCTTAAGGCAGATGCCGGATGCCGTCGAGATGTGGCGACCGGGAGGCACACTCCCCGAGTCCGACCTGATGCTGGCGACGGTGCAAAACATGTCCGACTGGAGCGACCGCAACGTCAACTCCCAGCCCGTCACGATCGCGGGCATTGACTCCCCAGCGCTGCAATGGCTTCTGCGTGCAAGGGCCGTGAGCGAGCAAGATGCGCCCAGCCCGACGGAAGACGCCCCGATGGTACTCGCCGTAAACCGGGATGATCCCGCGCTGGCGGCGCGCTATCGCGGCCAGAGCTTTGTCTGGCGGCGCGTGCCGCTTTGGGAGCAGACGGGATTTTCGAACTGGCTGGACTGGGTTTCATTTCATCAGATCCCGCAACAGTCCGAGATGGTCATACTGTGGGTCCGCAACGACTTGTTTCTTGATGCCAAGCCGCAGCCCTAGGTCGTTTTCTGTGGGCCGCGGATGGCGGGGAATTGCGCAGTGCATTCATGACGAAGGAACCTCCATTCATTATCGCGATTGATGGTCCCGCGGCTTCAGGCAAGTCGACGTTGGGCCGGCGTTTGGCCGACGCCCTCGGCTATCTGTTACTGGATACCGGGGTGATGTACCGCGCCGTCACCTGGCAGGTCCTGCAAGCAGGCATTGATGTCGCGGATGAGGGCGCGGTGACGGGAGTGGCTGAGAAGATCACGATCGATGTCCGTCCGCCCTCGGTCCCCGACGGTCGCGCCTGCGACGTCGTCGTGGACGGCCATGACATCACCTGGGAAGCACGCTCCGCGGCCGTGGACGCCAACGTGTCCGCGGTGTCCGCCTATCACGGCGTGCGACGCGCGATGAGCGAGCAGCAACGGCGTATTGGCCTGCGGGGACGCGTGGTCATGGTCGGTCGTGATATCGGGACGGTGGTGCTCCCCGAGGCCGATCTCAAGGTCTATCTGGATGCTTCTGCCACCGAACGAGCCCGTCGGCGCTTTGAGGAGATGCGCGTGCACGGGGCACAGGCCGAAATGCATGAGGTGCTCTCCGCGGTGCTCGAACGCGATCGCATCGACACGACCCGCGATATTGCCCCGCTGCGTGTTGCGCCGGATGCAGTCTTGATCGATTCAGAGACGCTGAGCGCCGATGAAGTCTTTGCCGAGGTTCGGAGGCTTTGTGAAACCGGCTGAGGCGGGCGTTCCGCTCGGCATGCGTCTCCGTCGAGTGCTCCTGCGGCGAGCTGTGCGTGTTTTGCTTGATATGGTTGGGCGGATACGCATCAGTGGCCTTGAGAACATCCCCCTCGGCACGGCCTACGTGGCCGCCGTGAACCACGTTTCAATTTACGACCCCCCGGTGCTGCTGAGTTTCTGGCCGGAGACCTTGGCCGCCATCGGTGCCGTGGACGTTTTCGACAAGCCAGTGCAGGGGGAGATTCTGTCGATCTACGGTGCGACGCCGGTGCACCGCGGCGAGTACGATCGGTCACTGATCGACACCATGCTGGACACATTACGGCGCGGCCAAGGTTTGATGATCGCGCCCGAAGGGGGGCGGTCGCATGCCCCTGGCATGCGGCGTGCAAAGCCGGGCATCGCCTATGTTGTGGATGAGGCTGCCGTGCCCGTCGTTCCAGTCGGCATCATGGGAACGACCGATGATTTCTTGAAGCGCGGACTGCGTCTCAAGCGGCCGCACGTCGAAATGCGCATCGGCAGGCCATTCCATCTGCCGCCCGTAGAGGGCCGCGGCGCCGAGCGGCGCGAATCGCGCCAGCGCAATGCCGACCTCGTAATGCGGCATATCGCCGGCCTGCTGCCGCCGGAATATCGCGGTGTCTATGCAGACTCCGCCGTCAACCCCGCCTAAACCCATCGCCCGCCTCTGGCGCCCGGAGCTAACCCGTCTGCCGCCCCTTCATTCGCGGCGACGTCTCTTTCGGTGCTTCGTGCGTGCGCTGGCACGCGCGCTGATGGATGCCCTGACGCGCTGGACTGTGAAGGGGATCGAACATCTTCCTCAGGCAGGCCCGGCTCTGATCGCCATGAATCATCTGGGGGATGCCGACACGGCCATCCTGCTGGCGGCGTTGCCTGTCGCTCCGGAAGCACTCGGCAAGATCGAGTTGCTTGCAGAGTATCCGGTACTGTGGAAGCTGATGGATTGGTACGGGACCATCTGGGTACATCGCGGGCGTGTGGACCGACGTGCGCTGGGGTTTGCCATCGAGGCTGTGGCTCGGGGCCGGGTGGTGGTGATCGCTCCGGAGGGCCGATACACTCTGGCGGGTGGCCTTGAAAAAGGAGGCTACGGCGCCGCCTATGTGGCAATCCATGCGGGCATCGACATCATACCCGTGGCCCTTACAGGCACTGACAACGCGAACGTTTACGGCAGCCTTCGCCGGCTGCAACGCCCGCGGGTCTCGCTAACTGTGGGGGAGCCGCTGCACGTTTCCGGGGACGACAGTGCGGCGGCGCTGCGAGGCGCGACAGGGCGGATCATGGAGTTGCTGGCGCGTCTGCTGCCTCGTGAACGTCGCGGCGCATACTCGATCACCGCGGTCAAATAGTCGACGAGTTGCCGACATCAAGCGTATACTTTGATCAACGGGTGTAGATTTATCAAGTGCATCGATGCCTCTCAGCTTTCGGCGTTCGTTCAAGAAAAGACCGAGGGTGAAGATTAAGCGCACGCAGCGTGCCGCCGTCCCGCCTCCTAACGGAGACGGCCGACGCCCAGGCGCCCCGGTCCGTGCGACGAAGTATCCGCTCGGTTTTCTGATAGGCTGTGGTGTCCTCGTGATGCTGGGCACCGTCGTGGCCGTCTCCGGGGGTTTGCTCGGTTCTCCGCAGCGACAGGCCACCGCGACTTCTCCTGCCGTCAACAGGAGCGCCGGGAGCCGACACAGCAATAGCCGCACGGCTTGAAACCTTGCGGGCAGGGACCCCGACCGCGCCACCGTCGCCCTCTCCTACGATCTCGCCAACAACCGCCTCCCGCTCAGTGACCCCCACGGCCCCGACTGCTGTCGCGCCATCGGCCACGCTGGCACCGTCGAATCCATGGTCTGCCCGCATTCCCGCGGCCGCCTGCATCCGGACCGATTTGCCGCAAAAGGGATTTGTGGTTGAGGTACAGAATGGAGATACGATCCGAGTACGGCTAGACTCTGGAGAGTCCATTTACTCCGTGCACTATATCGGCGTTCAGGCGCCGCTACGCGAGCAATACTATGGGGCCATCTCTACAGGAAGGAATGCGGAGCTCGTGCTCTACAAACAGGCTACGTTGGTGCGCGACCTGACGGACATGGACGCGCAGGGGACCTTGCTGCGCTACGTGATGGTGGCAGACAAGTTTGTGAACCATGAGCTCATCGCCGGCGGCTTCGCCCAGGCGATTTCTTCGCCTCCAGACACGGCGTGCTTTTCGTCGTTCCAGGAGGCTCAGCGCAAGGCCCAGGCTAACAAGATCGGCTTGTGGTCCGGGCCGAGCTATCTGATCCCTTTTTCGGCGACACCGTGAGTGGCCGGCTAGCATAAGCAGGCGGGGAACGGCATGCGGTCGACAGGCAAGAGCAGGATAGCAGCAGACACCTACCGGAAGGTAGCTCAACTCTACGACAACCTGTTTGGGTCCGCCACCAAAGAGCTGAGGCTGGCCGGCCTTGGCATGTTTAGGCCGGACAGAAACATGAGTGTCCTGGACGTGGGCTGCGGTACCGGGGTCCATCTTGCCCTCTATCAGCGCTCCCACTCGCATTTGTTTGGAATCGACTCGTCGCCAGCCATGTTGGAGGTTGCCCACCAACGCCTGGGCGGGTCGGTCGCGCTGACGCTCGGCGATGGCGCGGCCATGCCGTATGCAGACGGCAAGTTCGATATGGTACTTTCAATGCTGACCTTGCACGGCATGCCCTCCGAAACCCGCGCGGCCGCCGTGTGCGAGATGAAGCGCGTACTGAAAGATAGCGGCCGTCTGCTTTTGATCGACTTTCATCCAGGACCCTACCGGCCGCTGCAAGGTTGGCTCTCTAGGGTCGTTGTTGTCGTAGTGGAGTTCTTTGCAGGCCGCGAACACTTCGCCAGCCACCTGGATTTTATGCGTAAGGGCGGGCTCGCGGGTTTGGCCGCGGATAATGGCCTAAGCGTCCAAAAGCAGCGTTTGATGGCTGGTGGCGTATTTGCGATCCAACTCAGCGCGCAAGCTAAGTAAGTAGGATGCGCAGGCAGCCCGTCCGTCGCGGATCGTTGGGGACCCCAACGGCCCGCCCGCGTGGGCCATCAAAACAAAACTCCCCGTGCAAGGCGGGGAGTTCCTGGTCGCATGAGGACAAACTCATGTGCGATCATCAAGCGCGGCTGTCGGGGCCGCTGCCTTGACGGCAGCAATTCCGTTCTCTCTGGACTCCACACTGCTGTATTCCTCGCTCGTCCCGATTACCTCACCATTTGCGGCCTTAAGCACGAAGTAGGGCTTGCCCCCCTTGGATGTCCTGCGATCGTAGCGCGAAATCATTTTCGGCGTTGGTCTTCACGGAAGCCACACCGTTTTCGGCGCCGACCTTGGCCTTGTACATTTCGCTGGTCAGAATTGTCTCGTTGTTCTCGGCGTGCAGAGTGAAAAAATACTGCCCGTCGCTGGATTTCTTGAGCTCATATCTCTTTGCCATCTCTGGTCTCCTTGTTCTTCCGGGCTTGGGGATGTGCGCCGTGTAGGACGCGTGTCGCCGCAAACCTGCTCAGGGCCCGCCGGCTGTGGAGGAATTCCCAAGGATCTAGCAGGTTGCATCGGTGCTGTTCGTGCGGCACGGCCGGTTGCGGGCCCGGCTGGGCCTCGTTTGACGGCAGTATAGCACAGCGCCCCGAGCCAGTGCCTCGGCGCTCCCCGCGGCTTGGAGCGCGCCAATCGCGGGGCCGGGTGAGGAGTTGGATGCGGGAGAAAGTGGGCTTGTCAATAGCCGGTGCCTGCCTTTATACTCACCGGGTGAGTACCAAGCGACCGAGCCATCACAGCGGCACGCTCTCGCCCGAGTTTGCGCTTCTCGGCCTTCTCGTGGAACGGCCAAGCCATGGATACGACCTGCACCAGCGATTCGTGTCTGAACTCGGAAAGGTCTGGCATCTCAGCCAGAGCCAGGCATACTCCATCATCAAGAGACTGGAACGGCGGGGAGATATCTCAGCGCGTGCGGTGCAACGAGACAAGCTGCCGGCGCGCCAGGTGCTGCACGTCACCGCCGCGGGCCGGAGGCGGTTCACGGGCTGGTTGGAGGCGGGAGCCGGCACAAACGCCCGTTCCATTCGGCTTGAGTTCCTGACTCGCCTGTACTTCGCCAACCTGCGGATACCCGAGAAGGCAGCCCGGATATTCTCCATGCAACTCGCGGAGATCGAGAAGAACATCCGGCGCCTGGAGCAGGCTCTTGCCGAGTTGCCCCCCCAGCAAGTCTATAACCGGCTCAGTCTGGACCTGCGCCTGCGTCAGATGGAGCTGATCCGACAATGGATGACTGAGATTGGCCGGGAGTTCCACATCGCGTCGGAGCAGTCCTGGTGAGCCGCTGGCTGACGCTCGTCGCCCTGGGCAGCGTCGTGCTTGGCGGCTGCGCCGCGCCCAACCCCGCCCAAACCGGGACCGCCGCCGCAGCACCTGACTCCAAGGACCGCGCTCTCGTCGTCTTCGCGGCCGCCTCCCTGACCGAGGCCTTCAAGGAGATTGGGACCGCCTTTGAGGCTCAAAACCCGGGCGTCAATGTCAGGTTCAATTTTGCCGGATCCCAAACTCTGCGGACCCAGATCGAAGAAGGCGCGGCGGCCGACGTGTTTGCCGCCGCCAACACGGATCAGATGGATCTACTTGTAACCGATGGGATGATTGCCCCGGATGCGCCACGCATCTTCCTCACGAATCGACTCGTGGTCGTCCTGCCTCCCGACAACGCGGCTGCGATTGGGCAATTGCAAGACCTCGCCAGGCCCGGCATCAAACTTGTTCTGGCGGCCGCGGATGTCCCCGTCGGGCTGTATGCCCGGCAGGCCCTTGAGAAGATGAACGGTTCATTCGGAGCCGATTTCAAGGATAAGGTTGTGGCAAGCATTGTTTCGAATGAAGATAACGTCAAGCAGGTCGTGGCAAAGATCCAGCTTGGGGAGGCAGATGCCGGCATCGTGTATACATCCGATGCCATCGCCGCGCCGGATCTCAAGACCATCGAGATCCCCAGTGTGTTCAACGTCGTCGCTGAGTACCCCATCGCCACTTTGAAGCACTCTGCCAACCCCAGTCTGGCCATCACATTTGCCGACTATATACGCTCCCCCGAGTCCCAGGCCACTCTGCAGAAATGGGGCTTCCAGCCCGCGGACTGACGACGCTGGACGGCAGGCGTTCTCATTCCTGAGACCAGATTAAGAAACAATTCGGCCATGCGCAGACTGCTGCACTCGCTCCTTGATGACGGACATTCGATCTGGATGCTGCTCATCCCCAGCGCCGTTTTATTCGGGGTCTTCGCGGTTCCTTTGGCGGCGTTGGTGCTGCGATCCATCAACTCCGATTTCTTCGCGAATGCGTTTTCTGCGCAGTCATTCCTGGCCCTGCGCTTGAGCCTTGTCACCAGCTCGATTACCACGGCGATCGCGTTGGTCTTCGGCACGCCCCTTGCCTACGTCCTCGCGCGCTCGAAGCTGAAACACCGGGCGTGGCTCGAATTGATCCTGGATCTGCCGATTGTACTGCCACCGTCAGTGGCTGGATTGGCGTTGCTGATGGCTTTTGGTCGCAGGGGCCTTTTCGGGCCGGCGCTGAGTGTGCTGGGCGTCAGCCTGCCTTTCACGAGTGCGGCGGTCGTAATGGCACAGACGTTCGTGGCGGCGCCGCTATATGTGCGGTCGGCCCGCCTTGGCTTTGCGCAGGTGGACACGCAGCTGGGCGAGTCCGCCCATGTCGAAGGCGCGAGTCAGTGGCAAATGTTCCATTACATAATGATTCCCCTGGCCGGCCGGGCTCTCGCCAGTGGCGCTATCCTGACATGGACCCGGGCTCTGGGGGAGTTTGGCGCCACGATCATGTTTGCCGGGAACCTGGAGGGCGTGACCCAGACCATGCCGCTGGCGATCTACCTGGGTCTGGAGCGCCAACTAGGTGTGGCGCTTGCCTTGGCCGTTGTGCTAATTGCGGTTTCTGTCCTTCTCCTGACCATAACGAAGCGACTCGAAAAGAGCGACTAGGGCTCTCAGGAACCGTTTCCAGACGCGTCCCAGCCTGGCGCCGCCAGAATGCCCCGGATCCGGCTGGGCCAACTCGCAGGCGCCCGCGTGCCAATCCAGGATTGGATTTGGAGGCGCCAAAGGCAGTATAATTGGCGGTCGCGCTGCCGCGGTCGGTCCGGTGCGCCCAGGGGCGCCGCTGCAGGGGGGCGCAGGAGTATTGGGGGCTGCCATGCTAGGACGCGGATCTCACTTATCCTCGGTCCCCGAGGGTATATTTTTGCCTGCGATCGGCATGCAGGTCGACGTAGAAAGCTGTAATGTCTGAGTTCAAAGATTCCGGTCCGTCTGAAATCATGCGCCGGGCGAGCGACTACACGCCGCCTCGGACGTTCAGCCATTGGCTCATCGGACGGCCCCTGCAGACCGCGGACGCCCCGCATCAGACGATCGGCAAGGCGATCGGCCTGGCAGTCTTTGCCTCGGACGCCCTTTCTTCCACGGCGTATGCCTCGCAGGAAATCCTCGGGGTCCTGGCCGCCGCGGGATCCATTGCGTTTGGCTACGTCTTCCCGATCTCGCTGGCGATCGTGGTGCTCCTGACCATCGTGACGATCTCCTACGAGCAGACGATTCATGCCTACCCGGGAGGGGGCGGGGCCTACATTGTCGCCCGTGACAACCTCGGCGAAATGCCCGCGCAGATCGCCGGCGCGGCTCTAATGACCGACTACGTCTTGACAGTGTCGGTGTCGGTCTCGGCGGGCATCGCGCAGGTCGTGTCGGCGTATCCTGCGCTGTTCAACTACCGCGTTTGGTTGGCGGTCGGAGCGGTGCTGTTCATCATGCTGGTCAATTTGCGGGGCGTGAAGGAGTCCGGCGCTTTCTTTGCAGTTCCGGCCTATTTCTTCATCACCATGATGTTCGTCACCGTGGGGACAGGCATTTTTCGACACCTGACGGGAACTCTGGGCGCGGTTGTGGACCCTCCTCAAGCCAGCGTGGTGAACGCCCTGACTGCCATCACCCCCTTCCTGCTGTTGCACGCGTTTGCGAATGGCACAACTGCATTGACCGGCGTCGAAGCCATTTCGAACGGGATCATGGCGTTCAAGGAGCCTCGCAGCCGAAACGCCGGCCTTACCCTGATTTGGATGGCAGCGATACTGGGCACGCTGTTCCTCGGAATCTCGTTCCTGACGGGGCAGATCAGCGGCGTGTTTTCTGAAGAAGAAACCATCATTTCGGAGTTGGCGCGCACAGTGTTCAATGGCCGCGGCCTTCTGTACCTGTCCCTGATCTGGGCGACGACCATCATCCTGATCATGGCAGCCAATACGGCCTTTGCGGATTTTCCGAGGCTTGGCGCGCTCATCGGGGCCGATGGTTTTCTGCCGCGCCAGCTTGCCTTTCGCGGCAGCCGGCTGGTGTACTCAAACGGTATCCTTGCGCTGGCGGTTATCGCCTCGATGCTCATCATTGCATTTCAAGCCAGCGTCACCCGCTTGATCCCTCTGTACGCCATTGGCGTTTTCCTTTCCTTCACTCTTTCGCAAGCCGGCATGGCCCATCGCTGGTGGAAGATCGGTCATCTGGAGCCAGGTCAGGAGCATCGAGAGCCGGGTTCCGTGCTTCGCTACGTCCGGGACTGGAAATCCCGCATGCTCATAAACGGCTTCGGTTCGCTCTCGACCGCCGTTGTGACGGTAGTTTTTGCCACCACCAAGTTCAGGGATGGCGCCTGGATCGTTCTCATCCTGACGCCGCTGCTGGTGTTGTTGTTCTTCTCCATCCATCGCCATTACCGCAACGTGGCGCATCGCCTGAGCCTGGAGGGTTTCAAAGGAATTCCTGACCGGCAGACGCGTCACCGTGTGTTAATGCCCATTAGCGGAATGCATCAAGGTACTCTGGAGGGGCTGCGTTATGCGCGGCTGCTGTCCGATGATGTGACTGCGGTACACGTCGCATTGGAGCCCGCGGAGACCGAGAAACTTCAAAAGAAGTGGCAGTTATGGGGCGAGGGAACGCGCCTGGTCGTGCTTGATTCGCCGTACCGGCTTTTTGTGGAGCCTCTTCTTCGCTACCTTCAGGGAATCATCGACAATCGTCAGCCCAACGAAACGATCACAATTGTCGTTCCGCAATTCATTCCGACCAAAATGTGGCACAATGCACTGCATATGCGGACGGCCGAAGTGCTGCGAAGCGAACTGCTGACAAGGTCCGGCGTAGTCGTGACCGACGTGCCATACAGGCTGGATGAAGAGCTGCCCGGCAGTCCGGGCCAATCAACGGAGCAAGCTGCATGAATTTCATCGTGGTGGGATGTGGGCGGGTCGGTGCGGAACTTTCCTACCGCCTTTACAAAAGCGGCAACCAGGTCGTCGTTGTCGACAGCAACCGGATGGCGTTCAATCGCCTGCACCCCGAGTTCAGAGGGCGCACCCTGGAAGGTGAGGGCCTCGCCGAGAATGTGCTGGAACGGGCCGGGATCAAGGAGGCCGACGGTCTGGCGGCGGTGACCAACTCGGATACGCTGAACGCCGTCGTCGCGCATACGGCGCGGTCGATCTATGGTGTGCGCATCGTGGTGGTGCGCAACTACGATCCGGCCTTGCGACCGGTGATCCAGGCATTCGGACTGCAAATGGTGAGTTCCACCTACTGGGGGGCGCAGCGCGTGGAGGAACTTCTGACGAACCCGAGTCAGAAAATGGTTTTCTCCGCCGGGAACGGCGAGGTCGAAGTGTACGAGTTGGTTGTTCCCGATCTCTGGAATGGGCGCAAACTCGGGGAGATGCTCTCTGGGCTGACTGAATGCTATCCCGTGGCTCTGACGCGCGCCGGCAAGTCGCTGTTGCCGTCAGCAGACATTGAGCTCCAAAGGGGCGATGTGTTTCACATCAGCTCGACCTTTGATGGCATTGGTCTGCTGAACGCCCGACTCGAGCTGAAAGGGGAGGCCTGACATGCATGTCCTCATCGCAGGCGGAGGCCGAACCGGAGCTCAACTTGCCAGCCTCCTGCTCGGTCAAGGCTACAAAGTGCGGATGATCGAAAACCGCGGGCCGTTGTTGGCACGGCTGCACCAGGAGCTGGCAACCGAGGTCATTGTGGAGGGCAATCCAATCGAGCCGGATATCCTGGAGCAAGCTGGCATCCGGGAGGCAAACGTCGTGGCCGCCGTGACCAGCGACGACTCCACCAATCTCTGTCTGTGTTTTCTGGCAAAGACCATGTTCGACGTGCCGCGTCGCATCGCCCGTGTCAATAACCCGAACAATGCCTGGCTTTTCGGCAGCCGCTTCCACGTGGATGTCGCCCTGAATCAAGCCGACGTGCTTGCGCACCTTATTGAGGAGGAGATGTCGCTGGGCGACATGATGACGCTATTCCAGATCCGCCGCGGCCGCTATTCGGTCGTGGAGGAAAAAGTGCCGCCCGGCGCCAAAGGCATTGGGGTGGCGCTCAAGGATATGGGCCTCGAGGAACAGTGTGTGGTCGCCGCCATCATACGCGAAGGCAAAATGACGCTCCCGAAGGGTGAGAGCGTCTTCCAGGCAGGCGACGAGATCGTGGCGGTTGCCAGCCCTGAAGGGGCACGGCTGCTGGCAAACCTGCTTGCACATCCGGTCTACCCGGTGCGCGACTCCAAGCAGCAAGTCGGTCCGTGACCCGCCAGGCAGCGGCGCAGCGGTGTTTCCGACTGGAATCCGCCGGGCAGGGGCCGGTGGGGCCCCCCGTACCCATAACCCCTGCGCAAATTGACCGAAACCCGACCTTCACGGTATAATACCGTCCCCGCCGCAAAGGCGGACCGGCTTTTTCTGAGTGGTGTCACCCGCCGAGGATTCGCTGGCGCGATCCGTTGAGGCGTGTAATTATTCTGGGGTAGGGGCGCGTCTCAGACCCGCCCAGCAAGCGAGGAACGCACAGCATGCCCAAGCGAACGTATCAACCCAAGATCAGACGCCGCGTCCGGGTCCACGGATTTCGGGCGCGCATGGCTACGGCTGATGGCAGAGCGGTTCTAAAGCGCCGCCGCCTGCGTGGCCGGCACCGATTGGCCCCCAAGTCCAATGAGCACGTGAAACGGATTCGTTGGTAAGACCCGAACGGCGTGTTCCGGGACGCGGTCCGCACATTTCGAAGTACGTGGGTTGGGGTCAGCCAAAGAGACGGCGTTGCAGCGGCAATTCCGGCTGAGTCGCTCACAGGATTTCCAGCGGGTTCGGGGTGCTGGAAAATCGTACGCTCACCCACTGCTTGTGTTGGCAGTTCATGCCAGTGATACAACGGGGATCCGTGTGGGCCTTGCGGTGGGGCGTGGCGTCGGCACCGCTGTCAAGCGCAATCGTGCCAAGCGCCTGCTGCGGGCAGCCATGCAGAGTCTGATCGGCATGGTCACGCCTGGCTGCGACTTGGTGCTGATCGCCCGGGCGCCGCTGCCGGCCTCGGACTATTTCGAGGTTCGGCAAGCTCTGATAGGACTCTTGCGCCGCGCGCGAGTGATCGAATCTGCCTGATGCAGTCCGAATTCTACCTGCCGCACGAATACCCCAATGAGCCGCGCCTTCGCGACCTGCCCCGCACGCCCGATTACTGGCTGCGTGTGCCATTGCTGGGCCTAATCCGTCTGTATCAAGCGACGTTATCCCGTGGTCTGCCCGAGGGCACCTGCCGCTTCTACCCGTCATGCTCTCATTACGGATATCAGGCAATCTACAAGCATGGCGCCCTCAAGGGCTTGTGGTTGGCAACCTGGCGGGTGCTGCGGTGCAATCCGTTCAATTCCGGGGGCTACGATCCGGTTCCATAGGAGTCATACCCTTCATATGAAGCGTCTCACGTTGATCTCACTCGTCCTTGTCGCAGCCTTCATGGTCAGCGCCTGCGGCACCGCCGGCAGTACGGCAAGCTGGCCTGGATTGGCCGCCGATTCGCAGAACGTTTATCTGGCCAGCGGTCAGTATCTCTATGCAGTGCGCACTGGTGACGGCTCGCAGCTCTGGAAGTATCCTGACAAAGCTGGCTCCGAGTTGTTCTACTCGGCGCCCGTCCTGAGCCCGGATGGCCAGTTGCTGGTTGGTAGTTCCGGCACGGATGACGGCCTAATCAGCCTGGATCCCGCGACCGGACAAACAAAGTGGGCTGAACCTTTTGTGGCCCCAAATCATTGGGTCGCCCCGCCGCTGGTTGATGGCAGCATGATCTTTGCCCCGAACAACAACGGTACGCTCTACGCGCTCGAGCTGGCGACCGGTCACTTGGCCTGGTCCTTGCCGCTTGGCAGCTCGTTGTGGGGGGCGCCAGTGACAAATGGCAAGCTCGTCTTTGTAACCTCGCTCGACCACTTCCTCTACGCGGTGGATCCGTCCAACCGAGTCGTGGCTTGGAAGCTTGACCTGGGCGGCTCAGCACCGGGCACAGTTTCCGTAAGCAGCGATGGAAGCGCCGTCTATGTAGGCTCCTTCGGTAAGAAAGTGTTCGGGGTCGATGCGGCCAGCGGGCAGGTTCGTTGGACGGCAGACGTCAAAGATTGGGTTTGGGGTGCGCCCGTTCTCGCGAGTGACAGTGTCTATACCGCCGATATTGGCGGGAACATCTACTCCCTGGGTGCACCGAACGGCAAGAATGCCTGGCCTGACCTCGTGCCGGATGGACCGATCACGGGCAGTCCGCTGGCGCTGGCGGATGGCATGCTGGTGGCGACTGAATTCAGGATCCGTCTTCGCTTACGATGGCACCGGCAGCAAAGTCTGGGAGAGCGTCGTGGGCGGAAAGATCTACACGGCGCCTGTGGTGGCCGGCGATGGGATCGCCGTGGCACCTACCGGCACCGATTTTCTGCTGGCTCTGCTGGACAAGAATGGCAAGCTCGTGTGGAAATTCACCGGCAAATAGATGCAGCGCCGGTGACCTCGTACCGGACTGAAACAGGCCGCCCCTGCGCCGACCGACAAGGACGTAGTCATGTGGAATGAATTCATCATCTTTCCGTTTACAAATGTGCTGCTGTGGATCTACCAGGCAATCGGGCACAACTTTGGCATCGCCATTATCTTGTTCACGATCCTGATCCGGGCAGTCACTTGGCCGCTCAACGCGCAACAGCTCAAGTCGACCAAGGTGATGCAGGACCTGCAGCAGGACAAGGAATGGCAGGGAATTCAAAAGAAGTATGCCAAGGATCGGGAGAAGCTGGCGCAGGAGCAGATGCGGATCTACAAAGATCGCGGCATCAACCCGTTTGCGTCGTGTCTACCCACCCTGATCCAGTTTCCGATCATCATTGGGCTGTATCAAAGCATCATCCACGCGCTGGCGGCCACGCCGCTGGGATTGCTCCAGTTGGCTCGCAGCATCTATCCCTTCATGAATGCCGCACAGCTCATCCCCCTGAACAGCAAGTTCCTGTGGATGGATCTCGGTCGACCGGAGGGTATTGCCTTCCCACCTGGTTTCTCGATCCCATTCCTGCCGTATGGTTTTCCCACTCTGGCGATCATTGTGGCCGTTACAACCTATCTCCAGACGAAGGCGACGATGCCGCCAACCGGCTCCAGTCCGGGTGGCCAAGGCGCTGCCATGAACAGCATGATGAGCGTCTACATGCCGCTGCTGCTGGGCTATTTTGCCCTGAACTTCGCATCCGGGTTGGCCGTGTACTTTGTGGCCAGCAACGTGCTGGGCATTGTGCAGTACGCCTCGATGGGCCGTGTCAACTGGCGGAATCTTCTCCCCGGCGGTGGCCAGCAGACAGCTGCGCCGGGCAAGAAATCTTAGAAGGGTAGGGGAAGATGACAGAGCGAACAACATTGGAGGTAATTGCTCCGACCGTCGAGCAAGCGCTGGCGCAAGGGCTGGCTCAACTCGGCCTGCCGGCGACCGCCGTCTCGGTCGAGGTATTGGATTCGGGCACCACGGGCCTATTTGGACTTGGCGCTCGTCAGGTCCGTGTGCGGCTCACTGTGAATTCTGCAGGCGGGGCGGCAGCCTCAGGGCCGGCGTCCTCAGCATCGCCTGCCGGGCGCGCCCCTTCGGAAGATCGCCGGTCAGCGCCCGCCAAGAACCCGGCTCGGGCGCGCCCACCGCGGGTCTCCTCCAACGGAACCAAGCCGCCCGCACCCGCGAAGGCCGAACTCATCTCGCGAGGCTCCACCTCCCACCGGGGCGGCGATGGAAATGCTCCCAGACGGGCATGATCCTGTTCTGGACAAGGCGGAGGGCATTATTTCGAAATTGCTCTACCACATGGGCCTCCAGGCGCAAGTTTCGGCGCACTACGGGGAACCCCGCGAGAATCGGCGGCCAATCATGGTCGACGTGCGCGGCAGCGACCTCGGCATTCTGATTGGGCGCCATGGGGAAACGCTGGACTCATTTCAGTATGTGGCGGCCCTGATGATCGGCAAGGAGACCGGGCAGTTCGTGCATGTCGTGGTCGACGTGGAAGGTCACCGGGATCGCCGTGAGCGACAACTCCGCCAACTGGCGCAACGCATGGCGGAACAAGTTCTCAAGACCGGCCATAAGCTGACGCTGGAGCCAATGCGGGCCGCAGAGCGCCGGATTATCCATCTTGAGTTGCGTGATCATCCTGCCGTGACCACGGAGAGCGTCGGCGAGGAGCCCCACCGCAAGGTCACCATTATCCCGAAAGAGTAGTCAACATCAAGAGCGACCGCATGCGGTCGCTCTTTTTCTTGCTTGCGAGTAGCTCTCGCGGCGGTCTCCAGGTCAGGTATGTGCTGCGGCCTTCAGTCGGGCCTTGCTATCCGGGGCGATTCCCCTTCTCCCACTTGTTGGGCCTCGCTCTCCAAGCCCATCATGCCTAGGAAAGTCTTGACCACCACAGGGTCAAAGTGCTTGCCGGATTGTGCGCTGATGTATTCCCGTGCTTGCTCGGGCGTCCACGCGGGCCGATAAGGCCGATCCGAGGTAAGCGCGTCGTAGACGTCTACAACAGCGAAGACCCGAGCGGCGAGCGGGATCCGATCGGCCTGCAGTCCGCGCGGATATCCGGTCCCGTCCCATTTCTCGTGATGACAGTATGGGATTTCCAGCGCCGGCTCCAGGTAGCGAATATGGGCCAGCATTTCATACGCCAATACCGGGTGGCGCTTCATCACGGCCCACTCCTCGGCCGTTAGAGGCCCGACCTTCTGCAAGATTTCGTCCGGCACGCCCATCTTGCCGATGTCGTGGAGCAGGGCTCCGCGCCGCACGTGCACCAGGGTTGGGTCCGGCAGTCCTACGCCGCGCGCCAGCCTGAGTGTCATGGCAGCCACCCGCTGACTATGGCCCTCGGTTTCGCGGTCCCGCAAATCCATCGCCCGGGACCAGCCTTCGATGGTTGCATCGTAAGCCAGGGTCAATTGATCGTTGGCGCGCTGCAGGTCCTCGAACAGGGTTGCGCTGTCCACCGCCGTGGCCGCCTGGCCGGCAAGTGTTTCCAGAAAGCTCTGCCATTCGGTGTCGGGCTGAAAAGGTGTGCGATGGAAAATTTCCAGCACGCCCTTGACTTCGCCTTTGGCGATCATGGGGACGGCAGTGTATGAGATGAAGCCCTCCTGCGAAAACGTGGGGGAACGTAAGAAATCCGTGTGCCGGCTGCGCAGATCTGGAATGTGCACCATTTGGCGTGCTAACGCGGCCCGTCCGGCATAGCCCTGTCCCATCGCCAGGCGTGTGTGCGTTAGCGACTTCGTCAAGAAGCCGGATCCGCGGGCATAGTCGAGGCCCTGTGTGACGGGGTCATACAGAAGGATAGCGGCGGCGGCGGCGCCCAAGTGGGGCAAAGCCTGCTCCAGGATCACCTGCAGAATCAGGCCAACGTCCGTGCTGCCGGTTACGGCCTGATCAATTCTGTGCAGCGCCAGGGTTCGTGCGAGTCGGTGCTCGGACCGCTCAAACAATCGGGCAGTTTCAAGGTATGTGGCGATTTGGGCGGCAAGGCTTTGTGCCAGATTCAACTCATCGGCGGTGGTGGTCCTCTGCGGATCCCTCCAATACAGCTCAACGAGCCCGGTGACCTGGCCGCGAGCGACGAGGGGAACGAGTAAGAGCGCCCCCATGCCGGTCCTTTCCAACAACGATAACTCGGCCGCATCTGCGGTTGGATCGCCACGCTCTATCCGCAGCGGCTCACGGGATTCAAGCACACGGCGCGTGGCCGGATAATCCTTTAAGAAATACGGCGGTCCCGGGCGCATTGAGCGCTGCCGGAGCATTCGGCGCGTAATCGACCATCGTAACCACTGAATCGTGCACCTCATCCAGGAATGAAACGGCGCATTCGTCTGTCTCTAGAGCACCCGTTACCTGCTGGACCACGGTGGTCAGCACACTGTCCATGGATAGGCTGGAGCTCATTGCCATCGCCGAGGCGTAGAGCGTGGCCAGCTCCTGACTGCGAGTGCGTTCCTTCTCGTATAGGCGGGCACTTTCGATCGCCAGCGCCGCCTGATCGGCAAACAGGCTGCCCAATCGGACCTGATCTTCGACAAACCTTCCCGTGTGACTTGAATCGGTTACGTTGATGACGCCGATAATTCTATTTCTCACGCTCAGCGGAATTGCCAGAACGCGGTGGAAGGGGGCATTGGCGTATGCCGGGGCCCGGCCCTGCCAGAGCCTGATAGTCCTCCACCTGCATCGGGTTTGCCGCCTTGCGCCACCATGCCGGAAAGGCCCTCTCCCAATTTGAGCTGTGTGCCAATGTAGGACTCGGGGAGATTGTGCGCAACCACGAGCTTGAGTGACTGCCCGTCCGGCTCCATCAAATACAGACCGCCGCCGTCCGTCCCCACCAGGGAGGCTGCCCTCTCCACAATGGCCGACAAGCAGCTTGTCAAGGGACGTTTGGGCGCTGACTTCCAACGAAGTCTCGTAGAGCGTCTGGAGCTCGCGGGCTCTTTGCTGGAGTGCCTGTTCTGCCCGTCGGCGGGCGCTGATGTCCTGGGCCGTGCCTTCGTAGTAAATTATTCTCCCCGCGTCGTCACGTACCACGTGGGAGTTCTCTGTGATCCACAGTTTGTTTCGGTCCCGCCCGTACACCTCGGACTCGAAGCCCGAGATGCTCCCATGTTTCTCCACCTCTCTTATGAATTCCTCGCGGCGGCCCGGCTTCACATAGAAATCGCGGGAAAGTTGAGTCTCATCCCGGATCAAATCCTCCGGCAATTCATAGCCGAGCATGTGGGCCGCCGCCGGGTTCGCTGCAAGGTACTTGCCATCAGGGGTTGTCTGAGTAATGGACTCTGTCGAGTTTTCAAAAATACCATGGTACTTCTCTTCAGCCACCCGGAGCGCCTCTTGCGCGCGCTTGCGCTGGATGGCTTTTGCGGCCTGCGAGGAGACGAACTCCAGGACGTGTTGTTCGCGTTCGCCGTATGCGCGGGCATTCTCATAGTCCTGGACTCCGATGACGCCGATGGTCCTGCCATCCACGATCAATGGAACACCCAGCCAGATGGGCGAAGGCGGGCCTACAAGTTCGACTTCGCCGAGTTCAACCAGTCGCTCAAAAAGCGCTTGGTCGCACAACAAAGAACTGCCGGTGCGCAGGACGTAGGCCGTCAGGCCCCTACCGGGCTTGGTGGGCGGAGACGCAGGATTCCAATGCATCGACGAAGTATGGGAAGGTGAGTACATCCTGCGCTTCATCATACAGGGCAATGTAGAAATTGTCGGCGACCATCGCCTCCCGGACGATCGCATGGATCGCCGGGTAGAGAGCCTCCAGGCTCTCGGTCTGGTCGGCGGCCTGTGCAATCCGGTAGATCGCGTCCTGAAGCACCTCAGCCTGCTTGCGCTCGGTAATGTCGACGGCTGCCACGATCACCCGCGAGAGTGACTTCTCGTACCCGGGGACGGCTGACCAATCCAAGTCGACATTGATGAGCCTGCCGTTCAATGTTCTATTGACCCCCTCCCAGTGGAACCGAGTTTCGCCTGCCGCTACCTTGACGAGCTCATTTCGAAAGTCCTGCAAGGCGGTTCCTTCGATCACTTGTCGAAGGCCCCCGGTAAGATCCCCTTTTGCTTGGGCGCCGTAGACGGCCAGCGTGGCCTTATTGGCGTCCAAAACCCTGATCAGGGCCGCGCATTCGCTCACGACTTCCGGGTGCGCCTCAAAATAGGCCTCAAAATCGGTGACGCCATCCTGGCGCAAGGAATCAAGGCGCTGCTTCACCAGCGAGAAATCCTGCTCCCAGAGCGAGATGGGCGAGTCCTCGAACAGGGCCCTGAAGCGAGCTTCGCTCTCTTGCATGGCCGCTTCTGCCTGCTTGCGGTGAATTGCCAGGGCCACCTGTGTCGAGACAAACTCAAGCACGTGCTGCTCGCGTTCGCCGTACGCATGCGGATCGGTGTAGTGCTGCACCACCATGGCGCCGATGGTTGTGCCTTCAACCATCAACGGCACGCCCAACCAGATTGCGGACGGCGCCCCCAGGAGCTTGACTTCCCCCCGGCGCTCCAGTTCGTCGTGAACCGCCTGCGTGCACAGCAGGGATTTCGCGGTCCTGAGGACGTAAGCGGTCAAGCCTCTCCCCGGCTGAACTCCGGCTATGAAGGGCTCATCCTGCGTATTGGCGAAGTATGGAAAGCGCAGCAAGTCCTCGGCTTCGTCGTAGATCGTTATGTAGAAATTCTCTGCCGGCATCACACCGGCGATGATCCGGTGGATCTCGTGATAAAGGTCATCGAGCGACCCCGTTGTCTCGGCGGCCGCGGCTATGCTGTAGACGGCCTGCTGGAGGGTTTCCGCCTGTTTGCGTTCGCTGATATCCAGAAATGACCAAACCCGGCCCCTGACTTCTGCGTCCTGAAGCAGCGGGCGCGAACGGCGCTCGAATACCCTGCCGTCCTTAAAGTAAAGCGTGTCGAAGCTTTCTTCATGCGACTTGTAGAGTTCCTGCACCTTCTTGAGAAAGGCCTGTGGATCGTTCAGTTGCTCGAGGACGTATTGCAGCAGCACCCCGTCCTCTTGAGACGCCATGACCTCGGGCGGGATACGCCACATCTCAATAAAGCGATCGTTGGCATGCAGGACTTTGTTCTCACTGCTGATGGCTAAAATCCCATCCGCCACGGATTGCAGAATTCCCTGCAGCGCCGATTGACTCTCCCGCAGATGGGTAGCCACCGTGGCTCGCTCGCCGAGCTCGCGTTGCGCGTCCGCGTACAGGCGGGCATTCTCCACGGCGATCGCCGCGTGACTGGCGAACTGGGTCAGCAAGATCAGCTCGGTCTGCGTGAAGCGCCTGCCCTCCATGTCGTCCAGGACATGCAGCACGCCGATGACCTGGGCGTTCCAGATCATGGGCGCACTGAGCACGGCGCCGAAAGGCTGCTTATCTTCGTACCAGGCCGCCCGATGGCCCCAAAGCCGATAATCGTCGATGATCAGGGGCTGCCCCGTCTCTGCCACGACCCCCGCGGCGCCCTCCCCGTACTTGAGCACCGTGCCGGTGAAATCTTGAGCCGTGTTGTAGCTCACGACGCACCGAACCTCGCGGCTTGACCGGGTTGCACAGGTACATTCCCCCGCTCGGCGTGTCCAAGAGCTGGGCAGCACGCTCGACGATCGTCTCGAGCAGGGAGTTCAAGTCATGCGGCTTCGTGATTTCGAGCAGAGTGGTGTTAAGCGCAGCGAGCTCGTCTGCTCTATGCCGTACGGCCTCTTCCGCGCGCTTGCGCTCAATCGCCACGGCGACTTGAGACGACACGAACTCGAGCATGTCCTGTTCGTACTCCCCGTAGACCGTGGCGTCGGAGTAATCCTGCACGACGATTGCACCGATGGTCTGGCCCAGAATGCGAAGCGGGACTCCCAGCCAGATGCTCGACGGCTCGCCGAGCAATTTCACCTCGCCCTGCCGTTCCAGCTCGTCATGGACCGCCTGCGTGCAAACAGGGATTTTCCGGTCCGCAGGACGTACGCGGTCAGCCCCTTTTCAGGATGAATTTCGCTGACGGAAGTTAAATCCACCTGATCCTGGAAGTAGGGGAACGTCAAAAGGTCCCGTTCCTGGTCGTAGATGGCAATATAGAAATTCTCTGCCTTCATGACATCTGAAATCGCGCGGTGGATCTCCGCGTACAGTTCGTCCAGGGAACCGGTGGTCAGCGTTGCCCTGCCGATTCGATAGACGGCGTCACGCAGTCTTTCCGCGCGCTTACGTTCGGTTACATCCATCGCCGTACCCAGTACAGCCGGCTGCCCCTGATAATCGATCATGCCGCCCCAGGCTTCGATATCGACGATGGAACCGTCCTTCCTTGCACCGCTGAAGCTGGCCGCCTGGCCGTCGTTCTCTCCTCGAAGTTCTTGCTGTAGTCTCGCCCGCACTCCCTCGACATGCGCCGGCACGAGCAGACTTTGAGGACTCGGCATGTTCATGATCTCGTCCGCCGTCCGTCCAAACATCTGTGCAAAAGCCGGATTGACGTAAGGCATCTTGCCATCTTGGATAATGTAGATTCCGACCCGGCTCTTGTCGCTGAGCAGCCTGAACTTCTCCTCACTTTGCTTGAGGGCGACCTGGGCCTGCTTGGCCTCGCTGATGTCCATCACGAACGCCACGGTGGACGGGCCGTCTGCGAAGGTCGTTCTCGTCAGATGCATGAGCACCGGGAATCGCGTGCCATCCTGCCGTAAACATTCCGCCTCGTAGCTGTCGGGCACAGGCAGGCCCCCGGCGCGGCGCTTGATATGTTCCAGAATCGCCGGTCGATGCTCGGGAGCGAAGAGCTCAACGGGGGCGAGAGCCTTCAGCTCGTCCAGGCTTGAAAACCCGAACATCTTCAGGTAGCTCGGGTTGGCATAGGTGATTTCCGTGCCCCGCGTGATGTTGATGGCAAGGGGCGCCGAATCAAACAACTGCTTGTAGCGTGCCTCTCCCTGTCTTAGGGCCTCTTCGGCGCGTTTGCGGTCTGTGATGTCCTCCACCATGGCCATGGCGTACAGGGGTTGCCCATCGGCGTCCCGTATCAGGGAGGTGGAGAGAGCGCCCCAATGGACGTCGCCGCTCTTTGCAACGTAGCGTTTTTCGGTCCGATAGCTGGCGGTCTTGCCTTGCCACATCTTCTCGACGTTCCGGCGATCGCTCTCGCGGGCATCCGGGTGCGTAACGTCCAGAAATGACATGCCGTCGAGTTCCTCGGGGGAGTATCCAAGCATCTGACAGAAGGCGGGATTGGCACTGATGAACTTCCCGTTGCGCGTTGTCAGCACGATTCCCAGGGGCGCTTCCTGGTAGACATTTCTGAAGAGTTCGGCATTGCCATGCAGCGTGCTTGCAGTTTGCCGGCGCTCGATGGCGTAGCGGACCGCCCGGGCGAGGATCGGGCCATCATATTCATCCTTGGCCAGGTAGTCCTCGGCTCCCAAGGCGATGGCATCGAGAGGATCAATGGCGTCCGATGGACTTCCCAGCACTAACACCGGTATTTTGGGAAACGCAGCGCGGATCGATTCGAGCGTTTCGAGACCGCGGCTATCGGGCAGGTTCATATCCAGCAGGACTACGCCGACGTCTTGTGCCGCCAGGCGCTGCAACCCATCAGACAGGCGACCGGCCGGCTTGGCCATGAGCTTGAGCCCTGGGGTCTTGGCAAGCGCCAGCTTCACCCGGCGGATGTCCTCGGGGTCGTCTTCGATCAGCAGGACTCGAACAGGGTTGGCGTTCATCCGTCAGCTCGATGCCAACTCCCGGCCGACGAGCGGTGCGGCCGCGCAGGCAGAACTGCCCAAAAATTCCTAGCCATGATGGCTATTCTTACTTGACGACAGGCTCCAAAACAGGCACCAACGCTTGAGGGGAATTCGAAACAGAGAGGCTTCGATCCGGGTGTCTTGCCGCGCAGGCCCTTGGCGCCCCGGTTCCAGTTTTCCCGACTCGGACCGCGAGTTATCCGTTCCCCCAGGAAACAGCATTTTTGGCGCAGTAATCGAGAAGCTTGGTGCGATTTCGCACCTCCCTTTATGGGTTCGTCCGGTGCGAGCAGCCAGGCGACCGCCACCTTGTCTTCCGATGCCGTTGCCCTGCCGCTCGAATTCGACGGGGATGTCAGGCGACGAACTACGGGCAGTCGTCTAAAGCATTGTACGCTTGGGTGTCCCCCTGCTTTCATGGCAAATTGATTGCCCTTCGTCTGGCGCATCGCGGCGGTGTGCAAGCCGTTTGGGCTTTACAGGGGTCCCGGCCGGCTCTGCAAAGGCCTGGCCTGCCTGGAAGCACCTGGAGCCGACAGTATCCCGGGGCAAACCGCGTCGGCAAAAAGTGCACCTGAGCGACCCTGGATACGGTTTGCGGTTGGTGCGCGCCCCTCTGGCACAGCTTCCGTCCCCCGCTTCGCCAGGGCGTCTGGATCGCCACGGTATAATCCGTCCATGCTCTCTCTCGTGCCGCTCGAACCGGTTGATTACCTGGTGATTGGCCACGTAACCGAGGACATCACACCCACCGGCAGGCGCCTCGGCGGGACCGCTGCATACACTGCGCTGACGGCGCGTCGCTTCGGACTGCGCGTCGGGATTCTTACGTCCGTCGGCGAAAGGACATCCCTTGAAGCGCTCGGCGATATCGCCGTACTCAATGTACCTTCGCGCCAAAGCACCGTATTTGAAAACACTCGTGCGGTCGGAGGGCGCCAACAGGTCTTGCGAAGCCATGCAGAGTCCATCTCCGTCGGTGCCTTGCCCGACGCGTGGAAGCGCGCCGCGATCGTGCACCTGGCGCCGGTGGCACAGGAACTGGCTGCCGACAGCGCGCAGCACGTCTCCGCTTCGCTGCTTGGGATCACTCCGCAGGGCTGGATGCGAACGTGGGATCAGGCCGGAAATGTCGTCCCATGCAAGTGGGAATCCGCCGATATGCTTCTGCCGGAGGCCGGGGCCGTCATCTTCAGCCGTGAGGACGTGGGCGGGGACGAGCTGGCAATCGAGGCCATGTCCCATCAGACTCGCATCCTCGTCGTCACCGAAGCCTCAGCGGGATGTGTTCTTTATTGGAACGGTGATCGGCGCCGCTTTCGAGCCCCGACCGTGGCGGAGGTCGACGAGGTTGGTGCAGGCGATATCTTCGCTGCGGCGTTCTTCATCAGGCTCCACACGACCCGTGACCCCTGGGAGGCGGCCCGTTTCGCCACCCTGCTGGCATCACGCTCCGTTACGCGTCCCGGGTTGGATGGGATTCCGACGGCTGAAGAAATCGAGGCGTCCGGGGTGGAAGTCCTCCAGTAAAATTGCCCACCATTTGTCCCAGGCCGGTTATCGGGGATCAGAAGAAACATGGCACGCATCTATGCTTTGGTCAATCAGAAGGGCGGCGTGGGCAAGACAACGACCACCATCAACTTGGGCGCTTATCTGGCATCCTTCGGCCAGCGTGTGCTTGTGGTGGACTTGGATCCGCAGTCCAATGCCACCTCTTGTTTGGGGGTTGACAAGAATGGCGTTACCGGCGGCACGTACGCCGCCCTGCTTGGAAGCCCTGCCGCCTCTTTTGTTCTGCTGAATGAGCGCCTGAAACTGGCGCTGCTGCCTTCGTCGCCCGCATTGGCCGGCGCAGAGGTTGAATTGGTCGACCAAGAATCCCGCGAAGGCCGTCTCAAGAAGGCGCTTGAGCCCCTGGCAAGCCGCTACGACTATATCCTCGTGGATTGTCCGCCGTCGCTGGGCCTGCTTACCGTCAATGGTCTTGTGGCCGCAAAGGATGGGGCTGTTGTCCCGGTACAGTGCGAGTATCTGGCTCTCGAAGGGCTTGGCCTGCTGACGCAGACAATACAACGCGTGCGCCAGAGTCTGTTCCCGGGCCTGAAGGTTCGCGGTGTTGTGCTCACGATGTTTGATGCGCGCACCAACCTCTCGTCCGACGTGGTGGCAGAGGTCAATCGTCATTTTCCCGGGCAGGTATTCAAATCCGTCGTGCCGCGTAGCGTCCGCCTGGCCGAGGCGCCATCCTATGGGCTGCCCATTCTTGCCTATGCCCCGGCGTCCAGCGGGGCGCAGGCTTACGAAGGGCTCGCCAGAGAACTGATGCGCGGAGACGGGATGAAGCCCGTTGCCGTGAGTAAGGAGTAGCTCATGCCCCCACGCTCAGGTCTCGGGAAAGGACTCGATGCCCTGATTCCGGGCGGCTCGGCGGCCGTGAGTGGATCCGGTGCCGCACAGCTTCCCCTGGAGGTCATCGCGCATAACCCGCGCCAGCCGCGTCAAACGTTCAAGGATGGCGAACTAAACGAGCTGGCGAACTCCATCCGCGAGCACGGTGTCATCCAACCGCTGGTTGTGGCGCCGGCCATGGGCGGGATGTACACCTTGATCGCCGGTGAGCGGCGGCTGCAAGCTGCCCGCCGCGCGGGGCTCACGCAGGTTCCCGTGGTCATTCGCAGCGCCAGCGATCAGCAATTGTTGGAATTGGCGTTGATCGAAAATGTCCAACGCGCAGATCTCAATCCGATTGAAGAGGCGCAGGCCTATCACCATCTGGTCAAGGAATTCGGGCTATCGCACGATGCGATCGCTGGCCGCGTGGCCAAGAGCCGCGTGGCTGTTACCAACACTCTGCGCCTTTTGGAGGCGTCGGCGGCCGTCAAACAGGCTCTCGTGGATGGCAGGATCAGCGAAGGCCATGCGCGCGCCTTGCTTGCCCTGTCCTCGGCGAAAGCCCAGGAAATTGCCCTGCAGCGTGTGGTCAATCTGGATCTCAGCGTGCGCCAAACTGAATTGCTGGCGAGGAAACTTTCCGGGCATAAGCCACCCGCCCGGAAGAAGGCCCGACGCAACGCGGACGTGTCGGACATCGAAAAGCGCCTGCGTGCCAGTCTCGGAACCAAGGTGTCGCTCAAACCCCGTAAGAAGGGCGGCACGCTGACAATTCACTACTACTCCGATGAGGAGTTCGAGTCCCTGCTTGAGCGGTTGTTGTAGCTTATAGCAGCACCGCCGATGGCGTTCGGGCGCGCCAGTCGAACGTCTTTGTTGGGGGTGCGAGGAGCAGCCTTGAGGATTCTGCACAACGCGCGGATCTACACTCTGGACCCGGCCAGACCACAGGCGAGCTCCATTGTCGTTGACCGAGGGGAGATCGCGGCACTTGGCGGGGACGACTTGCTTCGCGAGTTTCAGGGCGCTCAGCACGAGGACCTTGGCGGTCGCGTTGTGCTGCCGGGCCTGACCGACGCGCACTTGCACCTGAAGTACTATGCGCTTTCTCTGAGCCAGGTCGATTGCGAAACCGATACGTTGGAGACCTGTCTGCGGCGGCTGGAGGATAAGGCCTCTCAGATCCCAGCCGGCAAGTGGATTCTTGGGCACGGTTGGAATCAGAATGTCTGGGGGGCATGGCCCACGGCAGCCGAACTCGATCGCTTGGCTCCCCGCCATCCGGTCTTTCTGACGGCCAAATCCCTGCATGCGGCTTGGGCAAACACGTCAGCCATGAAGCTTGCAGGCATCCATGCCGGAACGGCTGATCCCCCCGACGGACGGATCCAGAGAAGCGCCACGGGCGAGCCGACCGGCATCCTGCTTGAGGGTGCGGCCTCGTTGGTGAGTCGACATGTCCCCGAGCCGGACCTTGGCGAGCTCGCCGCGGCAATCGATCGGGCCCAGGCGGTGCTGTGGAAGTTCGGATTGACCGCGGTTCACGACTTTGATCGTCGTGATTGCTTCATGGCCCTGCAGCAACTTCATCTCGACGGCCGGTTGAAGCTGCGCGTCACGAAGAGCATCCCCGTTGAGCTGCTGCCTCAGGCACGGGAGCTGGGCTTGCGGACGGGCTTTGGGGACGATTGGCTTAGGATCGGTTCAGTTAAGGTTTTCATGGACGGGGCCCTGGGCCCGCGGACGGCGGCCATGTTCGAAGCCTACGCTGGTGAACCGGAGAACAAGGGCGTTCTGAATGTCGACAGCGAGCAACTGTCCGAGTGGGGTCGCCAGGCGGCGGAGGTGGGCCTGGGCATGACCGTTCACGCGATCGGCGACAGGGCCAACCATGAGGCTTTGGACGCATTTGAGCATTTGCGCGCCTACGAACAGGACAACCGACTGCCGCACCTGAGGCATCGGATCGAACACGTGCAAGTTCTCCATCCCGACGATGTGGGGCGGTTGGCCCGCCTGAACGTGATCGCTTCCATGCAGCCCTTGCATGCGACTTCCGATATGCTCATGGCGGACAAGTATTGGGGCGGGCGGGCATCTCTGGCGTATGCATGGAAAAGCCAGTTGGATGCCGGTGCGAAGCTTGCCTTTGGGTCCGATGCGCCAGTCGAGTTGCCGAACCCGTTCTTGGGAATCCACGCCGCCGTCACCCGCCGCCGGGCAGATGGTGGCCCGGGTAGACAGGGCTGGCATCCCGAACAGCGGCTTTCCCTGCAGGAAGCGCTGGAAGCCTTCACCTCGGGGCCGGCCTATGCGGCCTACGCCGAGGGCCGACAAGGCAGTCTGACCCCTGGAAAACTCGCCGATTTGATCGTCTTGGAACAGGACCCGTTTACCAGCGACCCTGAGAGCATCAGGAGTATGGAGTCTTCTGCTACAATGATTGGCGGCGACTGGGTCTTTCGAGCATAAGTGCTGCGGTGTTTGCTACCACGGCACCGGAAACGCGAGAGCCCCATCCACGTACGATGCCTGCGCAAGAATTACGCGGGTCGCGTAGTCATTACGCCTTCGGGGGATACCACTGCTCATGACGAAGGAACCGCAACAACTCACGCCCGAGATGCTGGTGCCGAGGCTGGGGGAAGCCTTGGTCAGCGCCGGTCGGATTACTGAGCAGGATCTGCAAAAGGCCCTTGCCTATCAGCAAGAGCAGGCCGCCCAAAATCACTCACTGCTGCTGGGGCAGGCACTCCTCGAATTGCACCTGCTTGATAGTGCACACCTGGATGCGGCCATCACCGAGCAAATCATCCGCCTGCGCGCCGCGCTGCAGGCCGCCAATCAAACATTGGAGCGCCGCGTACGAGACCGAACGCTGGAACTGCAAGACGCGCTCGAGCGATTGTCTGAACTGGGTGACCTGAAGGCCAGCTTTGTCGCCAACATCTCACACGAATTGCGAACGCCCCTCACGCACATTAAAGGCTACCTCGAATTGCTGGTCACCGACTCGCTGGGACCGCTGACCGACGAACAGCGACATGCGTTGCAGGTCAGCCAGAAGGCCACGCAACGGCTTGAGAAGCTGATCGAGGACATGCTTATGTTTTCAAGCGGGGAGCACGGCGAAATGAGTTTCATGCCGGAGGCGGTTGACCTGCAACGGCTGGCGGATCGGGCGCTCACCAATGTGATGGCAAAGGCCAGGGAGCAGAATGTCGAAGTGCGGCTGGTTGCGACGGGCCGCATCCCCCCTGTTCAGGCGGATGGCGACAAGATTCTGTGGGCGCTGGAGCAGTTGTTGGATAATGCCATTAAGTTTACGGAGGCGGGCGGACACGTGGTGATGAGTTTGAAGGCCGAAAGCTCCAACCTCGTGATGGTGTCTGTCGGGGACACGGGTGTTGGCATACCCGCACCACGCCTTAACGAGATATTCGAGCCCTTTCATCAACTCGACGAATTGACCGCCCGCCGGCAGGGTGGTACCGGCTTGGGCCTCACCCTGGTGCGTCAAATCGTCGAAGCGCATGGTTCCGTCCTGGGGGTGACGTCCGTCGAGGGCAAGGGAACAACGTTCAGATTTCCTCTCCTGGTCGCGGCGGAGCCCGGCGGAAAGAAGGCCGCAAGCCAAAGAACATGATTGGTGAAGACGCCATCTGGTGCCCCGCTTGGTCCTGGCGCCGAGGCGAGTGAGTTTGCGGATGGACGCAGCCGGCAAGCCCTCGCTCGATTTGGAGACCCTGCAATTGCTGCACGCGCTTCGTTCGAATGCGCGCGCTGCTCTGGAGTGGCGGGCAGCTTTTGACGGCCTTCTGGCGTGGATCCGTGAGCAGTTCGTATACGACAACGTGGCACTGTATATGCTGGATCGCAGCACGCGGGCACTGGAAGTCAGGCACGCACGCGCCGTTGGACGCGGCAAGGGGGCAGAGGCCGACGCAAGCTGGGGCGAAGGCATCGCTGGCAAGGTGATTTCCGACAAGCAGATCATTGTCAGCGAACCGGGTTCTCCGCCCGCGAAGGACAGGTTGCAGTCGCCTCATCTTATCGGACTTCCTGTCTCCGTCGCTGGACGTTTGGAAGGCGCGCTGGTGTTCGTCCGCTTTGGCGGGCCCCCGTATTCTGAAATGCACCGCCTGCTGGCGGAGTGGATCGCTGACACGGCCGGTTCCCTCATTGAGTCCGGGGCGCTGAGGGATGCCCGTGGTCAGCTCGAAAGCGCTCGCCGTCAAATGCGCCTGCAGGAAGATTTTGTGTCCAACATCTCGCACGAACTGCGGACGCCTCTGGGTTTCATCAAGGGCTACGCGAGCAGCCTGCTGCGAGAGGACACGGCATGGGATAAGCGGACGGAGACCGAATTCCTGTCGATCATCGAGGATGAGGCCGACCGCTTAACGCGCCTGATCGACAATATGCTCGAGTTCGGCGCGGCTTAAGAGCAAGACGGCCAGTTTCAAGCTTCGGCCCTTGCAGATCGACACGCTGGTTCGTCAGGTGGCAACGCGTGTTAAGGCCCACCGGCCCGAGTTGGAAGTCCATTTGGATTTCGAGCCCATGCCGCGGGTGCTGGGCGACGGCGACCGCCTTTCCCAGGTATTCGAAAACCTCTTTGGGAACGCCCTGAAGTACGCGCCCGGTTCGCCGCTCGCGATCGGCATGACCCGCGACCGGAAGAAGCTCCGCATCACCTTCGCCGACCGGGGTCCCGGCATTCCGCAGGAATACCTGCCATTCGTCTTTGAGCGGTTCTACCGCGTGCCGGCGGACTCCAGTTCGACGGGTACCGGCCTCGGCCTCTACATCTGCCACCAAATCGTAAAAGCCCATCATGGTAAGATTTGGGCGGAGTCAGTGCTGGGCAAGGGCACTACTTTCATCATAGAACTGCCGCTGCAGGCGTCTGGATGATTGGGGTCTGAAAACCGGGACAAACACATGGCGAAGAATATCCTTGTGGTGGACGATGAGCCCCGTTATCGGCGCCTCTTGGAAGCCAACCTGAAGACCGAGGGCTACGAAGTCTTCATGGCCGCTGACGGCCACGAGGCGCTCGACGTCTTTCCCACGCATCCGTTCGATCTGGTCCTCCTGGACATTCTCATGCCGCGGTTGGACGGCTTCGCGGTCTGTCAGCGCATTCGGGCATTCTCGGATGTGCCGATCATGATTCTTACCGCAAAGGGCGAGGAGCAAGATCGGGTCAAGGGTCTGGACTTGGGCGCCGACGATTACCTTGTCAAGCCCTTCTCTGCAACGGAGCTCCTCGCCCGGGTGCGGGCCATACTGCGCCGCTCGCAGATGCCTGCCGGCCAGGCCCAGGCGCGCTTCTTCACACACGAGAATCTCAAGATAGATCTTGCACGGGCCGAGGTCTGGCGCGGAGAGCAACCGGTGTCGCTATCCGCGACGGAGTATCGCTTGCTGCTTCAGTTTGCGCACAACATCGGCAAAATCATGACCTCGGAGGAGCTGTTGACGGAGGTCTGGGGACCTGAGTACAAATCGGATCGCGAGATCCTGTGGGTAAGCATCGCTCGCTTGCGGCAGAAACTTGAAGAGGATGCGCATAATCCTCGGCACGTGGTGACGCGGTCGGGATTGGGATATTTCATGCCGCCGATTGAGCCTTAGGGAGGACGTGTGACCGGTCGCAAGATCCTCCTCGTGGACGCGGACCCCGCCACTCTGAAGTACCTTGGCGAGGCGCTGCGCCGGGAAGGATACGAGGCACTGCTGGCCCCTTCCGGAAAAGAAGGGCTTGTGGCTGCCTGGCGCGACCTTCCCGATGTGATCCTGGTCGATCCGGTATTGCCTGATATCTCGGGCGAAGAACTTGCGGCGCGCCTGCGGGCTGAGCCTCGGACCGTCCATGTTCCACTCGTGGCGCTAAGCAGCGACAACCGACCGGGGCGTCGCCAGACTTGCATCGACGCTGGCTACACGGACTTTCTCGTCAAGTCTCCGCAGTTGCTTGCCTCCTTGCGCGAGACTCTTACTGGAATTGTCAGCGGCGCCCAGTCGACGGACCGCCAGGGGGCCTCTTGCTGGCCTTCCTCAGCGCGAAAGGTGGCACGGGCACGTCCTCTCTGTGTGCCAATCTGGCAATGAACATTGCCGATGCTGACCACGATTCACGTGTCGTCGTGGCAGACTTGGTGCTGCCGATCGGATCCATCGCGGACATTGTTGGATACACCGGCATTCCGAACGTGGTGACCATTGCCGGCATGCCTGCCCGCGATACGACGCCTGAATTCCTGCTGAACAACCTTGTGCAGTTGAATGTCTGGCGTTTCCAGGTTCTGGCCGGTTCGCCCGATCCCGAGAGTGGAAGCGAGCTGGACTTTGGTCGGGTCGGCCAGTTGGTCTCGGCCATGAAGTCCGGCTTTGATGTCGTGATACTGGACCTTGGCCGCTCCCTATCGCGCATCAGCCTGCCGTTGATTGAGCAGGCGGATCTGGTCGTAATGGTTGTCGGCGCCGACCTCACGACCGCTGATCTCTCCAAGAGTGTCTGGGACTACCTGCAGAGCAAAGGTGTACAGAGCTCCGCCATGTACCCAATAATGAATCGACCCGTTGGGCTGGCAGGTCTGACGAAGGAACAAGCCGAGAAGGTTATTGGTCTGCCGATCCGCGCAGCCGTGCCTTATCTGTCTGAGAATCTTTCATTGGCGAACTATCAGCATCGTCCATATTGCATGAAGTTTCCCGCCGACACGGCATCGATTATCTTTGGCGAAACCGCACGCCAGATGGTGGATCTGGCAGGCCGGCGCCGCTCAGGCTGATTCGCGTGCCGGACCAGGGAGCGGACGGCGCGGTCCAAGTGTGCGCTCCCCTCAGACGCATCCATTGGCGCCAAACCAGGGTGCGAGAGGCCTGCATCCGGTCTGCTATAATTAATAGGGGAAAAAAATGGAAACGCCTTCCCAAACCACTCTGCGCACGAAAAAGCTCGGTGTTTTGATCCGGGCTGCACGCTTGGCTGCTCGCAGGAGCCCGGAAGAGTGCGCCAAGGCGCTGGGCGTGACCAAACGAACCCTGCGCAGGTACGAAGAAGGGGAGCGGGCGCCGTCTCTCCCTGAGATTGAGATTCTGGCGTATTTCCTGAAGACACCGATTGAGCATTTCTGGGCGAAAGCCTCGCTGTCGGATGAGAAAAGCTCAGCCGAGCCGCTCGACTTGCCGCAACTGATCCAGTTGCGGCAGCGCATGATCGGCGCCCTCTTGCGACAGGAGAGGACCGCCGCGGACATGTCCGTGAAGAGCCTGGCCAAGACTACCGGGATCTCCGGCGCCCGGATCAAGGCCTACGAACTGGGGCGTCGGCCCATCCCCGTCCCGGAACTGGAAGCGCTGCTTGCCGGCCTCTCCGGCCGCATGGATGTCTTCTTTGATCATGGCGGCCCAATCGGTGAATGGATGGTTGAGCAAAGGTCCGTCCAACAGTTCCTTGAACTCCCCAAAGAGATGCAGGCATTTGTCTCTCAGCCGATCAATCGCCCGTACATGGAACTGGCAGTCAAATTGAGCGGAATGTCGAGCGAAAACCTGCGCTCAGTCGCCGAAGGACTCCTCGATATCACCCTCTGAAGTCTACGACAATACGTGAATGGTGGTGCCAGGCCGCGTCGGGCTGGGTCGCGTCATTGGCGACGAGGGGTAAGGACGGCCCCACCACCCGCATCTTTTGACCTCGGCGCAAGGCGAGGCACTTCTCTCTCGCCCCATAACGGGCGGGCATCATCGGAGTGGGGCCCTCCCGGGAAGACTTGCAGCACCATGACTCGAAGCGAATCCGAACTCCAGCAGTCCGTCGAAGAAGGGAAAAGCGCGTTTGAATCCGGCCGCTACGAAGTGGCGGCTGGACTCTTCCGTTCGGCGATGCAGGACTACGCGGCACGAGAGGACGCGCTCAATGCCGCAGAACAGAACAACAATTTGAGCGTCACGTTGTTGAAAATGGGCCGGGCGCAGGAAGCGCTCGACACCGTGATGGGAACCGACAAGGTGTTCGAAGCGGCCCACGATACCAGGCGGCAGGGCATGGCGCTGAACAATCAAGCCGCGGCCCTTGAGAAGTCTTCGCCGACCGGACGATGCCCTCTCTGCCTATGAAAGATCCGCCGAGCTGCTCGGCGAAGCAGGCGAAAAAGAACTGCGCGCGGTTGTCCTTAAAGCCGCCGCCGCCCTGCAGCTCCGCCGAGGCAAGATCGGCGAGTCGGGTATCCGCATGATCGGCGTGCTCGAGGCACGGGAACACCCTTCCATCTTTGAGCGGGTGCTCAAGTACCTGCTGCGCCTTGTTCAAAGATGATGGAGTTCCAGCCGTCCGCAACCACCGCGCGCCGTGCAGCAGCACGCCCCGCAGTTCCCGCTGACCGGCAAGAGATCTCCAACCTCATATTCTCCGCGGCACACCTGCATCGGCACCTTGACTGGCGCGCGCCGCTCGATTGGCTTGGACGCACTCCATACTGGATCCTCGAAGACAGCGACCGGGCGGTTGCGGCGCTTGCCTGCCCCAAGGATCCTGACGCAGTTGCGTGGATTCGCCTCTTTGCCTTCTCTTCGGAGGTCTCGGGCCGGTTGGCCTGGCGACGGCTGTGGGAACCCGCACGTGCTCAGCTCGCGGAGCAAGGTGGAGCCACGGCAGCCGCAATCGCCGCCCAGGGCTGGATTGCGCCCATCCTCAGCGACGATGACTTCGAGTTAGTGGAGACCATCGTGGTTCTCGTCTGGGATCAGGGGCCGCCTCTGTTTGCCTCCGCTCCCCAAGGCGTCAGGATCCGAGTCATGACGCCCGCTGACCTCCCATCTGTTGCTGAAACAGATCGTGAAGCCTTTGATTGGCTTTGGTCGAATTCCCTGGATGCGCTCACGCGCGCTTACGCGCAGGCGTCCTACGCGTCGGTCGCCGAAGATGGATCGGGTGTGTTGGCGTACCAGCTTTCGACGGGGGGGCCAATTGGGATGCATCTCGCCAGGCTGGCTGTTCGGCCCGCAGCCCAAAGACGTGGCTTGGGCACAGCCTTGATTTCCGACCTGATGCTCCATATGAACTTGGGTGGGGAATCGCGAGTCACCGTCAACACCCAGGCAGCGAATGTGGTCTCGCTGGCGCTGTATGAGAAGATCGGCTTCCGCCTCACGGGGGAGCGCTATCCGGTTTACACCTCCGCCGTGCCGGGCAAGAATCTGCCCGCGCCCGCCGATGTCAATGGTGTGGATTGAGCATGCTGGTCGGCAACTTTGCGACCCTACCACCGGGGGTGTGTCACGAAGAAGCGTGAATGGATCTGGAACAACTCTGAGGGTATGCGGTTTCAGGCGCGCAGCTGGACCCCCGACCTGAAGACCCGGGCTGTCGTTGTGCTGATCCACGGGCTCGGCGAACATGCCGGCCGCTATGCGCCGACCGGATCCCTCTTAGCCGATGCTGGCTATGCACTTCTTGGGTTTGATCTGCGCGGTCACGGGCTCTCGGCCGGCCCACGGGGTCATACCCCCAGCTATGAAGCCCTGCTGAATGATGTTTCCGAATTTCTCGACCACATCCGGGAATCGTATCCTCAGGAGCCCATATTCCTCTACGGACATAGCCTGGGCGGTAATCTGGCCCTCAATTTTGCCTTGAGGCGCAAGTGCCACCTCGAGGGCGTGATTGCCAGCGCGCCTTGGTTGCGAGTGGCCCTCGAACCGTCCGCCGCGAAGATGGCCCTGGCGAAAATTCTGCATGTCATCGCGCCGGGCTTCACGCAGGAATGGGGGCTCGATGAAGCGGCGCTCTCGCACGACGCACAAATCGCCGAAGACTACGATGCAGATCCGCTCGTGCATGGTCGCATCTCGGCCAGGCTCTTCGTCACGGTGTGTGACGCAGGAAGCTGGGCTCTCGAACGGGCGCAGGATTTTCCAGTCCCGCTGCTGCTGATGCACGGACTGGAGGATCAGGTCACGTCGGCCGACGCCAGCCGCGAGTTCGCTGCGCGCGCAGGGCCAAGATGCACCTGGCGCGGTTGGGACGGCATGTACCACGAGCTGCACAACGAAGCCGGCCGGGAGCAGGTGGTGGGCGCCGTGATCCAATGGATGGATGGCACGCTTGGTGGCACGGGCAGCGAGAAGCCGCCTGCTGGACAAAAGGCCCCTGGCATGAGAGAATTCGCCGCGCATTCTTAGATTTGAGCTGTGAGGTGAACTGATGGGTAAAAAAGATGGTGGGGGCATGAGCAAGCGTGAGATGTTCCGGGAGAAGCGTCGACAATCGGAGCGGCGCGGCCGGCTGATTTCCATTGGCCTGGTGGTCGTGGGCGCGCTGCTGGTCGCCTTCTTTCTGATCTATCCGCAACTGAAACCGGTGGCGGCGATCCAGCCGGCGCCGACGCGCACGCTCCAGAGGGTGGATCGCAATTCAACCGGTGATCCGAACGCGCCCGTCACCCTGGTTGAATACTCGGACTATCAATGTCCGTACTGCCGCAACTTTTGGGAACAAACCGAGGGGCAGATTATTGACGCCTATGTCACCACCGGCAAGGTGCTATTCACCTCACGGTCGGCCGGAAATTGGGTCAGTGGCAACATCGGCGGGGGAAGCACGGAATCGCAGGACGCCGCCCTGGCGGCCTACTGCGCGGCGGACCAGGGGAAATACTGGGATATGTACGACGCCCTGTTCGAAAACGTGCTTGGCGAAGATGCCGGCTCATTCACTGCGCGCCGTCTCCAGGCCATTGCCGAGAGTGTGGGACTTGACATGGGCGCCTACAATAGCTGCTACTCAAGCAACAAGTACCTGAACCAGGTGAATCAGGACTTCGCCGACGCGAAGGCGGCCGGCATTACGGGCACGCCCTTCTTTGTAATATCCTACACGGCGGGCGGGCAGACCAAAACTGATACCGTCGACGGTGCCCAGGCATTCTCGGTATTTCAGCAGAAGTTGGATGCTGCATTGGCCGCGGCTGGCGCGCAGTAGCCTGAATTCCTGCAAGGCTCAAAGGGCGCGGACATTGTCCGCGCCCTTTTGTTTTGCGTACCTCGCCGGCCAATGGGTGGACCGCACTATTTTCCGAATAGGGCCAGGATCCAGACCAGCAGCGGCGCAATGATCAGAGCAGGCAGAAAGTTGCCCGACCGGATCTTCTTGATCTCGAGCAAGCTGCTGACGGCCAGACCCATGAGAATTACGCCTCCGGCAGCAGTCATCTCATTCATCATGGCGGTCGTGACGACTGCGTTGAGTTGCGCCGCCACAAGGCTGATGCCCCCCTGGTAGACCAGGATCACGAGTGTCGAGAACAGCACCCCCACCCCCAAGCTGGACGCAAAGGCGAGCGCCGCGAAGCCATCCAGCACGGACTTGACGGCCAGCAGACTGTAATCGCCTGTCAATCCATCTTGAATTGACCCCAGGATCGTCAACGGTCCGACGCAGAAGAGCAGGGAGGTGGTCAGGAAGCCTCTCACAAAGCGGCTGGACGCTGCCCCCGCGCCTTCTCCGCCGAATCGTCTCTCCAGGATCTGACCCAGGGATTGCAGCCTGTCCTCGATGCGCCACCATTCGCCGAGAAGCGCTCCAATCAACAGGGATCCGAGGACAACGATCGCATTTCCAGTCTTGAGGAACATTTGGATGCCAATGGCCGCGACGAACAAGCCGAGGCCGGCTACGATCGTGGCTTTCAACCTTTCTGGGACCCGCGCACCGAAAATCAATCCCAGGGTCCCTCCGCACAACACCGCGGCAACGTTAATAAACGTTCCTGTCATGAGTTCTCCTGTTGTCGGCGCCCCCCGTAATGAAATCTTCGAATTGGGGAGAACCACTTGGCTGCATTATAATTTCGAGCAAGACTTATGCAAACCGGGCCTTTCCTCGATCGACTGACCGTCCTGGAAAATCACTGCGGGTCGCGCAGCGCGATTTCTCGCCTGCACAAGGGCGTTCGCCGCACCGCAAAACTCATCTCACGACATCTCGGCCGCCGCGGCTGATACGGATGTTGCAGTCCATTCATGCAGCGATCCTGCAGGGGGCCCTGGAAGATCTGTTTACGCCCACAGCACTGAATTCGATCATCACCGCGAATATTGAAGTGGACGCGCTTTGGAACCAGGTGGGTCACGACGAACTGCATTTCGACAACAATGCCTTGGAGCCGTCAAATACGTACATTGCCACGCAACGGGCGCTCATCCGGCCCTCGCTGGAAACCGGCGTGGTTTCACGGGCTTGGCAGGCCTTCGGTCGGCTGACTCATACGGCGCAGGATTTCTACTCTCACACCAACTACGTTCGCTTGTGGCTGGCGACCCGCACTGACGGAGCCGTCCCGCCGCCAGACCGAGATCCATCCACTTGACCCAAAAGTGCTCGAAGACCCCTCACTCCACTCGGGAAAGCCTTACTTGCCGTTCGGTGCTCTTAGCTTCGTTCCGGGCCTCTCTCGTGTGATTTGTCGGCTGCTGCCGGTTGATTCGCACGCGCATATGAACCTGGACTCGGCGGCACGCGGCCCGATGTTCGAGTATGCCTTCCAAGCCGCCGTCAAGCGGACCCGGCACGAGTTTGGATTGGCCACCGGGGATCTCTCTGAGGGCCTCGTGCTGCGATTTCGAGGGCTTGAGGGATAGCCGGCCCGTGCTCCCAGCCACCTGACCCATGCCCAAGAGAACGAAGACCTCTTCATTTGGCTCCCCCGGTCGCCGCGGGCACGATTCGACGGCCTTCTACGCCGCCCGTCTGTATGCAGACCAACCTCAGCAAGAGCCGGTCGAATACGTCGAGAATCCGATCCCTTTGCAGACGATCGATAAGATCTTCAATTCTTCGTCCGAGCATATGACGCGACCTGCCCGACAACTCCGTGCACCTGATGGTGACGTCGCCTCCCTACAACGTGGGGAAGGATTACGATGAGGACCTTTCGCTCGACGAGTACTTGGCATTTCTCCGGGGCGTCTGGGCTGAAGTCTATCGGGTGCTGGTTCCCGGAGGCCGGGCCTGCATCAATGTCGCCAACCTCGGGCGCAAACCGTATATTCCTCTGCACGCCTTCCTGATCAGCCAGTTGCTTGAGTTGCCGTTCCTAATGAGGGGTGAGATCATCTGGGACAAGGGAGCCTCCGCGAGCGCCTCGACGGCTTGGGGATCCTGGCAGTCGGCCTCCAATCCAATCCTGCGCGACACGCACGAGTACATCCTGGTATTCTCGAAGGGCGGCTACCGGCGCCCGCGCCCCGATGGGCGGAAGGATACAGTCTCCAAGGATGAGTTTCTTGAATACACCAAATCGGTGTGGGCATTCCCGGCGCAGTCGGCCAGTAAGGTGGGGCACCCCGCGCCCTTCCCCGTGGAGCTTCCTTACCGGCTGATCCAGCTATACACATATGAGGGCGAGGTTGTCCTGGATCCCTTCATCGGCAGCGGCCAAACGGCCCTGGCGGCCATCAAGTCCGGCCGACACTACGTCGGATACGAGACCAATGCCGACTATGCCAGGCGAGCCGAGGCCCGCATTGCCGAACAGGTATAATCCCCGACATGGATCTGAAGCTGCAACTGACGGACGCCATGCGCGCGGCGATGAGAGCCAATGACGATGTATCCCGCCGGACAACCCGCATGGTGCTTGCCGCCATCAAGCAGGCCGAGGTGGACAAACGGATCACGCTGGACGACTCGGCCGTGATGGCCTTGCTGCAGAAGGAAATCAAGAATCGTCGTGAGGCGATTGACGAGGCGAACAAAGCCAGCCGCCCCGACTTGGTGGCCGAGAACGAAGCGGAGATCAAGGTGCTGGGGGCATTTCTGCCCAAAGCTCTGACGCCCGAAGAACTGCGCGACCTGGCAAAGGCCGCCATCGCGGAGACGGGAGCGACCGGACCGACCGACATGGGCAAAGTCATGAAGGTTCTCATGCCCAGGGTGGCTGGCCGCGCGGCGGGCGATCAGGTGAGCAGCGCCGTGAAAGAGCTTCTGACCGCGTGACTCACCCCACGGCTGGAACCCAAACCACTTTGGAATGATGGACGCCTGCAACAGTTCCGCCGCGGCACGCTCCGACCCCAGGTCGGCGGCCTGCGGGGAATCCGGCTCAGTTGTGGCGCGTTTGACTCAGCGGAGATCGCTTCCGATGCAGGCTGATGCGCGCAAACCCGTGCTGGCCTCGTTCAGCCTGCGGACCTTGCGGGCTTTCATTCTGGTTGCCACGGCCTTCATCACCTATGCCGGGCTGATCCTGCCGCTAAGCCTGCGCCCGGCCGTCCCGCCGCTGCAAGTGGGGGATGTGGCGCCGAGGGATATGCAGGCACCCCGCAGTTTCGAATTCGTCAGCGAGGTGCGCACCGAGGCAGCGCGCCAGGCCGCGGAGAAGGCCGTGCAGCCCGTGTACACGGCGCCCGATCCCGCCATTGCCCGCCAGCAGATTAACCAGCTTAGGTCCGTATTCGTGACCATCTCCGTGATCCGGTCAGATCTAACCTCGACAGCAGAGGTGAAACGCTCGCAAGTGATCGCGGTCGCTCGGGCTCCGCTAACGTCGGACGATGCTCAGGCAATACTTACGATGTCTGACACGCGCTGGGCTGCTCTGCAGCAAGAATCAGTGCGCGTGCTTGAGCAAGTCATGCGCACCTCCGTCAGGGCGGACAATGCCGAGCTTGTGGCCAACGACATCTCCAACCGGATCACACTGGCCCTGAACGAACAGGATGTAGGTCTGGTTGCCCGATTTGTGAAAGCCTTTGTTGTTCCGAACAGCCAGTACAGCCAGGACCTGACGACCGCCGCGCAGCAGGCGGCCCGCGACGCTGTCAAGCCGGTGGTCGAATCTTACAAAGTGGGCGAAACGATCGTTGCAGGTGGCGCCATTATCTCCCCCGGTGACATGGAGGCCCTGCAGGAGTTCGGCCTGACCCAGAGCGAGCAACCGGTTGAGACCTATCTGAGCGCCGCCGCGCTGACCCTTTCGTGTGCCATCCTGATCGGGCTTTACTACTATCGGCATCCGCGCCTGCCCTTCCTCACGGACACCCGCAGCCTGCTCGTTCTGGCTTTTGTCTTTCTGATATTCGTCCTCACGGCCCGGCTGGTTGTTCCGAATCGCACGATCGTGCCCTATGCATTCCCCTTGCCAGCCCTGGGTTTGCTGCTGGCAACCCTGTTCGGCATGGAGACTGGCATCATCTTGTCGCTGGCGGCTTGTGTTTTGGCGAGCTACGGTCAGTCGAACACCGTCATTCTCATGCCTTACTATCTGCTTGCCACGTTGTGCGGGACCGCCATGCTTGGACAGGCACGTCGCTTCTGGTCATTCTTCCGGGCAGGAGTGACGATTGCCGGCGTCGGCGCGGCGATGATTCTCGCATATCGTCTTTCCACCGGCCCGATCGACTGGCTCGGCCTGGCCACGCTCGTCGGCGCCGCCGCCTTCAACGGTCTGGCGTCCGCCGGCTTGGCGCTGCTGCTCCAATATTTGTTGGCGCAATTCTTGAGCCTGCCGACTGCCTTGCAACTGCTTGAGATCTCGCGTCCCGATTTCGCATTGTTGCAGGAATTCCTTCGCAAGGCGCCTGGTACATATCAGCACAGCTTGCACGTTGCCAACCTTGCCGAGCAGGCCGCCGAATATATCGGCGCCGACCCGTTGCTCACGCGTGTCGGAGCGACTTTCCACGACATTGGCAAGACGGCCACCGACCCATCCTTTTTCATTGAGAATCAGGCGCCCGGAAGTCTCAATACACACGCCAACTTGACTCCCGAGAAGGCGGCGGCATCCATCATCAAGCACGTGCGCGATGGTGTGGCGCTTGCTCACAAGTATCGATTGCCGCGTCGCATCGATGATTTCATCCTCGAACATCATGGCACCATGGTCGCCCGCTACCAGTACAACCAGGCGCTGGAAGCGGCCGGAGGCGATGTCAGCAAGGTGGACACGGACAAGTTTCGCTATCCCGGGCCGCGGCCGCGGTCCCGCGAGACGGCGCTGCTCATGCTGGCCGATGCGGCCGAGGCCCGCACACGCGCCGAGAATCCCCAGAGTGATGATAAGCTGCGGGAAATCATTCGTTCGGTGATCGATCGTGCGGAGAAAGAGGGGCAGCTGGATAATACCCAACTGACGCTGCATGATCTAAGTCTCATCACCGAGTCGTTTGTGAAGACACTGCGCGGCACCTATCATCCACGGAATTCAGTATCCGACTGGGGAGGTGCCCCCCTCTGCGCCTGCCCCTACGACGCCTGTGTCAGGCCGTCACGCCAGATGATTCACGTCCGGTCCCTGGCGGAGCCGCCGCTCGTCGCGCCCGAATTGGCTGTACGCGCGGCCGAGGCTGCGCTGGCTCATGAGTTCGCCGCGGGTGACCTGTCCATCATGTTGGCGGACGATGCCATGCTCCAGTCGCTCAATCTCCAGTACCTGGGGCTGGATGCGCCCACCGACGTGCTGGCGTTTGCCGGCTCGGAGCCCGACCCGGAGACGGGCGCTGCCTATCTGGGCGACATAGCCGTTTCTCTGGAGCGGGCGGAGGCGCAGGCGCTGGCCGCGGGGCATCCGACGGAATCCGAGCTGCAGATGCTGGTGGTGCACGGAGTGCTCCATCTTCTCGGATACGACCACGACGAGTCGAACGCCAAGTCCCGCATGTGGGCCAGTCAGGCTGAGATCTTGCGGGCACTGGGTCTGCCGAACAGCGCCATCCCTGAAGCATGATATGTGGGACTTCTTTGCCTCACGGTTGCGCTCTTTCGGCTATGCATTCCGAGGCTGGTGGTACGTGTTGCGCACGCAACGCAACGCCTCGGTGCATGTGGTCATCGCCTTGGTCGTCTTTGGAATATCGATCTGGCTCGGGCTCAAACCCCTCGAATGGGCCGTCATTGTGCTGACGACCGCCATTGTGTTCGCAGCAGAGTTCTTGAATACGGCCATCGAAGCGGTGGTGGACTTGGCGAGCCCTGGCAAGCATCCCCTGGCAAAGGTTGGCAAGGACGTGGGAGCAGGAGCAGTACTGATTGCCGCTCTGGCGGCGGTGGTGATCGGCGCCCTGATTCTTGGCCCGCCGCTCTGGGCACGCCTGCAACCATGGCTCGGACGCCGGTAATCACCTGAGACGCGACACCAGACCGCAGAGGAAACAGATGCCCTCATCATTTCGCTTCGGTACAGTGGGATCGCCCACCGGCACGCCCAAGAAACCCGGCGGTTCGGTGGGGGCCATCCAGTTCAGCAAGTCGATCGGGCTGACGGCCCTTGAGCTGGGCTGGGTTCAGTCCGTTCGCGTAAGTGAAGAGACTTGCGCCGCAATCAAAGCCATGGCCGCGGATCAGGATGTGGCTGTCAGCGTGCACGCACCGTACTTCATTAATCTCAATGCTGCCTCGGAAGAATGGCCCAAGTCACGCAAGCGCCTGATGGATGCGGCGCACTACGGCAATTTGGCTGGCGCCACCGACATTATTTTCCATCCTGGCTCGTACTTCAAGGCGGACCCTGCCGAAGTCCTCCGCGTGGCTATCCCACGGCTGCGGGACTGCGTGGAAGATCTGCGCAAGGCCGGCAATCCGGTAACGCTCCGACCGGAGACCATGGGGAAATCCGCCATGTTGGGATCCCTCGAAGACGCCCTCGCCATGTCGCAGGCCATCGACGGCGTCCAACCCTGCCTGGATTTTGCCCATCTGCATGCACGTCCCGGTGACGGGACCATGAATACGCGCGCGGAGTGGTCGGCTCTGTTGGATCGCTATGAGAAGGCGCTGGGCAAGGCAGCCCTGGGCCGCCTGCACATCCATCTCTCGGGCATCGAGTACGGTCCAAAAGGTGAGAAGCACCATCTCGAGCTGAAGGAAGCAGACCTCAATCTCAAGGCCCTGTTTCAGGCGCTGCACGACCATGGCTGCGCGGGGCGGATCTTGTGCGAGAGTCCCATTATGGAAGAAGACGCCCTCACGATGAAGAA